>CAZVMN010000057.1:0-1150 GCA_964629015.1 uncultured Oceanococcus sp. | reverse complement strand
TTGCATGATAGGCCTCCCTTGTCATCGACAAGGGACGTCGGCGGACCCCGTATCCGGGATTGGTCTTGAAGACCGGCTGGATCTTGGGGCCGCCGACGTTACGGTCTTACACGCGTACGGTAGTCAGGGCTTGAAGCCCGTATAGCAATCCAGCGTGCGGACCAATGTTCAGCATGACGTGGAGCGCAGCCATGGGCAAGGTCATTGTTGGAGTGGACGTCTCGAAAGCTTGGTTGGATATCGCGCGAGCAGGCGATTCTGGAACGATCCGGCTGGAGAACACGGTGCCGGCGATTGAATCCTGGGTGGAGGAAACCGGAGAGCTGAATCTGGTGGCATTTGAGCCCACAGGGGGCTACGAGCGAGTGCTGCGACGTGTATTGGAGGCGCGGGGGATTCCCCTGGTTGTGGTTCATCCAAGCGAGTTCAGTGCGTACCGCCGACGCCGCGGGCGCAAGGCCAAGACCGACGCCCTGGATGCCGAGCTGCTGGCAGCCTTTGCGGCCGAAGAACTGGATATGCGGCCGCCGCGCATACCGATCGTCACTGATGAGACGCTGTGCGCACTCGTCGTACGTCGTCGCCAGTTGATCGCATTGCGGCACGCTGAGCGTTGTCGTCTGGACATGGCAGATGCCCCGGCCATACGCGCCAGTCATGAAACGGTGCTGGCCGCGCTGGAGGCCAGCCTGCTCAGCGTCGAGGCTCAGATCAGCCGTCACATGAGCGAGCAGCCGGACCTGGCCCAGGCCGCGACTCGACTGCAAACCATGATCGGCATTGGACCGAAGACCGCGGCCACGCTATTGGCCGAGGTGCCTGAACTCGGGCAGCTTTCGGGCAAGCAGATCGCTGCCTTGGTCGGTCTGGCACCGCAAACCCATAACAGCGGCAAGCGGATTGGCTATGCGCCAACTGGGTATGGACGTCCTGGCGTACGGCAGAGTCTTTTCAATGCCGCCCGCAGCGCCATTCAGCACAACCCGGTGATGAAAGGCTTCTACGAACACTTGGTGAGGGACAACCGCCGCCCGGGAAAGGTCGCACTGACCGCTGTCATGCGCAAGCTGCTGGTGACGCTCAATGCAATGCAGCGCGACCAGTCTACTTGGAGGTCCAATCCGGCTTGACGTAGATCACGGTAGATCCA
>CAZVMN010000056.1:0-1287 GCA_964629015.1 uncultured Oceanococcus sp. | reverse complement strand
CGGGTCAAACGTGGACTTCCCCCGATAAAGTGGACACGTGATGAATCTAGGCGGCCAAATTTTCATATTGATCGGGGCTCCGATAACCGAGGCTTGAGTGTAGCCGCTTCTGATTGTAGTAGTGATTCAAGTAACTGCGGATCTGGGTTCGCAGATCCCGATCAGTTGCGAAGCTTGTGCCGTGGATCAGTTCACCTTTTAACGTATGGAAAAATGATTCCACTTCGGCATTGTCGGTGCAGTGTTTAGCCCGGTTTACGCTCGGCCTCATCTGCTTGGTGGCCAGCAATTTTTGCAGGGCTGAGCAACGATATTCCGAGCCTCGGTCCGTATGAAAAATAGCACCAGGGTGCGGCGTGCGACGGCGTAATGCCATCATCAAGGCTGCACGTGTGAGCTCAGAGGTTCGATGTTTCGCTAAGGACCAGCCGATAACCCGGCGGGAGTACAAATCCACCACAACAGCCAGATACCGCCAGCTTTTACCATGTCGAATGTACGTCACGTCACTAGCCCAATGCTGGTTCGGACCTGCAGGCCGCGGTAGGCTCAGTCGCAGATTCGATATCAATGCAACCGAACGGGCGACACCCGCAGAATGCCGTTTGTACAGCCTCGACATCCGGGCCTTCATGCCGTTGTCTCGCATCAATCTCGCCACGCGCTTTCGGGCAACCATGACGCCTTGCTGCCGCAAAACAGCATGCACTCGGGGGCTGCCATAGCGCTCCCGATGATGTGTGAAGATGTGTTCAATCTGACGAAGCAGGTCGCCATCTTGCAGCGAACGCTCGCAACGTGGTCTGCGCCGCCAGGCGTAGTAACCGCTGCGTGAGACCTGTAAGTGCTGGCAAAGGTAACGCACGCCAAATTCCGGTCCGTGACAGGCTATGAACGCGAATCTTTGTCCGGGTGTTCCGCCACGAACCGTTGCCATTTTTTTAGAACATCGTTCTCCTTCTTCAAGCGTTGAACTTCAACCTCCAACTCCTGAACACGGCGATTATCCGATGTTGCCTTTGACGTGCTCTTCTTTGGTTTATCCACCCGAATTAGACCCTCCCGATACGCCTTGCGCCACCGTGACAGCATGAAGGGGTGAATGTCGAGGGCTTCAGCCACAGTCTGAACTTGAACGTCTTTGGCCAGACTCAGTTCAACCGCTGTGGCCTTGAATTCATCTGAATAACGACGTGTCTTCTTGGAACGATGAGCTCGGGGCATGTGTGACTCCAGCTTGGTTAGACAAATGTGTCCACCAAACCGGGGGAAGTCCCAACGTCACCT
>CAZVMN010000055.1:0-1381 GCA_964629015.1 uncultured Oceanococcus sp. | reverse complement strand
CTACTGCTCATAGGTACTGTGTTAAAAAACAAGTATATTTAAAGGAAACTTTAGGAAGTGATGCAGTTTGCTGCTTCATTATCCTGCGCAGCAAGAGCCTCGAGCTTTTGCTGCTTTTTTGTTTCATACAAGGGGTCATACACCGCGTTGTTTTTCCATAAGGTGTACATCAAAATCAGCAGTTTTCTTTGCACTGCCACCAAGGCTACAATGGGTTTTTCTTTTGTGGGTTTTATACGCTGGTAAAAGGTCTTAAGCGTTGGATTGCAGCGTACACAGGTCATGGATGGCATATGTAATGCAGCCCGTATATGCGCATTGCCTCGTTTACTAATCTTTGTTTTCCCTCTATAGCTGCCCGATTCTCGCTGTACCACGTCATACCCTGCATAACTGGTGAGTTGTTTGCCCGTGCTGATATCGGCAAAGCCCAAGGTCTCTCCCACAACAGTGGCTGCCGCTATAAAGGATACTCCTGGAATGGTTTTTAAGGCCTTGATTTTTGTCGATAGCATGGCATCTCCGGCTACTAACGCACGCATCTCTTCCTCTACACTTGCTATTTGATCGTTGATTAGCTTCAACCTACGCTTGTAGCGCTTTGTTACTGAGGTGTTTTCATGACTACCCGAGTGCATGGCTTCATACCGGTTATTTTCTACCGTTCTGCTTTTTAGCAGGTTGGTACGTTCACGGCTAAGGGTACGCAATTCTTGTAGCTCTTCACTTGGAGGTTGCCAAGCTCGTAAACTGCGTTCTAAGCCCAACATACTTAGCATTCTGCTGTCTAAGGCATCGGTTTTAGAGCGCTGATCTAAGCTCTGCGCATATCGCTTTACACGTCCCGATTGCATGATGCTTACATGATATCCCAGTCCATGCAAAAAGTACGCTATGCCTTGGTGATACACCCCTGTAGCTTCCATAACAACCACTAAATCCCCATCTGCACCGCGTTGCTTTTGTAACCAACGGTGGATCTGTTTAAATCCTTTGGGATCGTTAGAAACATCCGCATGCACCTCAAAGGTCTTGTGTAGCTCCGAGTTTAGGGACCCCAACGAAAGCGCTAGACTTTCCTTAGACACATCGATGCCTAAACTCCGTTTTAGTATCTTTTCCATAGTAAAATGGTTTATGAAGCATCGTTTTCTTGGGCGTCTTTGCTCGCTTTTGATGCGGTCTCTCATGGGGACCTAGGTACTGTTCAGACTCTAAGAAAACAGCAGCAGGGTGGAAATTCTATGAAACGATATCGTAAAAACGTATCTAGCCGAGACCTCGCTATCCCTGCTGCTTTTTCTGCCTCGTTTATCCTTAACAAGGTAACTCCATTGGATGCTTTATAGTAACTTCGGTAAACATACGAGCCAAACCGTTG
>CAZVMN010000054.1:0-1521 GCA_964629015.1 uncultured Oceanococcus sp. | reverse complement strand
CCTCAGACTGCTGACAAAGTCCTCGCATTTAGCGGGGACTTTTGATTCACTGGGTCATGCTCAAGAAACCTTCAGCTGAACAGACAGCTCTCGAGATGGTTGCGCTTGAAGAGCTTGTTCCGAAGGATCACCTGCTGCGCCAGATCGAAGCGGTGATCGACTTTTCCTTTATCCATGACCGGGTGGCGGGCCTTTATTGCGCCGACAATGGGCGTCCTGCGCTGGATCCGGTGGTGATGTTCAAGGCGTTGTTCATCGGCTATCTGTTCGGGATCCGCTCGGAGCGGCAGCTGGTGCGCGAGATCGAGGTGAACGTGGCCTATCGCTGGTTTCTGCGGCTGAAGCTGAGCGATCCTGTGTTTGACGCCTCGACGCTGAGCCAGAACCGCCGGCGTCGTTACAGGGACAGCTCTGTGGCGCAGGACATTTTCGACGGCATCGTCGAGCAGGCGATTGCTCATGGCCTGGTCGACGGGACGGTTCTTTATACCGACAGCACGCATCTGAAGGCGAACGCCAACAAGAACCGCCATGACCAGGAGGTGATCGCCAAGTCCCGTTCGGATTACTGGGAGGCCCTGGACGTGGCGGTCGAGGAAGACCGTGCCGCCCATGGCAAGAAGCCCTTGCGCTCGAAGCCGCGCCAGGCTGCGGAAAAGCAGACCAGGGTCAGCCGCACCGATCCCGATAGCGGCTACATGGTGCGCGAGGGCAAGCCGAAAGGCTTCTTCTATCTTGACCACCGCACGGTGGATGGCCGGCTGGGCATCATCACCGACACCTTCGCCACGCCGGCCAGCGTGCATGACAGCATTCCCTATCTGGATCGGCTGGACCGGCAGCGGCGGCGCTTCGGGCTGGACGTTGCGGCGGTTGGTCTGGACGCGGGCTACGCCACGGCGGGCATTGCCAGGGGGCTGGAGGATCGGGATATCCAGGGTGTCACCGGCTACCGCCGCCCCACACCGCCCAAGCCCGGCATGATGGCGAAGAAGGAGTTCGTCTACGAGCCGCAGAGCGATGCCTATCGTTGCCCCGAGGGTCAGATGCTTGCCTATGCCACCACCGACCGAAACGGGTACCGCCACTACAAAAGCGATCCGGCCCAATGCCGGACCTGCCCGCTGCTGGCGTCATGTACGGCCAACACCAGGGCCGAACGCACCATCACCCGCCACGTCTGGCAGGAGGCCAGAGACAGAACGGACGCTCACCGGCTGACCGATTGGGGCAAGCGGATTTACAAGCGACGCAAGGAGACAGTCGAGCGCTCCTTTGCCGACGCCAAGCAATTGCACGGCCACCGTTATGCCCGGTTCAGGGGCCTCACCGCCGTCACCACCCAGTGCCTGCTTGCCGCCGCCGCCCAGAACATCAAGAAAATCGCCATGGCACTGACAAAGGCGCCGATCCCGCGAGCCGCATAAGCAAAAGCAGCCCATCGCTCATAAACCTCGCGCCCAAAAACGCCACCAAAACCAAACCCCGCCAAAATTTGACGGGGTTTGTCAGCAGTCTGAG
>CAZVMN010000053.1:0-1897 GCA_964629015.1 uncultured Oceanococcus sp. | reverse complement strand
GCAAGGTTTCGGTAACCGTGCCTTCCATTTCGATGAGATCTTCTTTCGGCATGTAGAGCGTCTAGAGTTAGCAAAGCCGACCATTATCGGTGGTTTTCGGCCTATCATCAATCTTTGATGTCAGTCCAGGTTTCGGCTTTGCGGCGTTGCTGGGGCTGATATTCGGCCTTGTAATGCATCTTTTCGCTGCCTTCGACGTAGTAGCCGAGGTACAACCAGGGCAGCGTGGCGGCCCGACAGGACTCGATCAGTCGCAGGATGGCATAGCGCCCCAGAGAGCGCTGGGCGGCATCCGGCGCAAAAAATGTGTACACCGCCGACAGGCCGCTGAGCAGGCGATCAACTACACAGACCGCCAGCAGGGTGCCCGCGCTGTCGCGAATCAAAAGATGCTGGGTGGTGCTGGCCGACGGGCTGCACAGAAATTGTTCAAACCCTTCGCGGTCATCCGGATCCATGCCGCCATCGGCGTGGCGCTGGGCCAGATAGTCGCGGTACAAGGCATAGCGCTCGTCTGTTCCCACCGGCGTGGCCCAGCTTGCGATCAGGTCATCATTGCGCTTGAGGCAGCGCCTCTGGGCCCGGTTGGGGGCAAAAGCGGCGACATCGATACGGGTGGATTCGCAGGCCTGACAGCTTGGGCACATCGGGCGGTAATGGCTGGGGCCGCTGCGCCTGAAACCCATCTGGGCCAGCGCGTCGCGCTGGCTGGCATTGAGCTGCAGACGCGGGTCGACGAAGACATTGCGGGTTTGCCGGTTGGCCAGATAGCTGCAGTCTGACGGCGCGCTCAGGAACAGCGGCAACGATTCGAGCTGTGACCTAATGTGCGACATGTCTGGGATCGTCAGGCACCGCAATATCAAAGGACCAGCAACCACCGGGTGCCGGCGCATCGTCAATAGCGGTGTCGAGGATGCGTTCGAAGTCGTTGCGCGCAATGCGCGAGATGCCCATGCGCTCCAGATGAGGGGAGGCGACCTGGCAATCGAGCACGGCGTAGTTCCACGCTTCAAGTTGCCGGCACAGCCACACCATGGCCAGTTTGGAGCCATTGCTGGCGCGGCTGAACATGGATTCGCCGAAGAACACTTTGCCCAGGGCTACACCGTAGAGCCCGCCGATCAGGTGGCCATCGCGCCAGATTTCGATGGAATGCGCATAGCCCCGCCGAAACAGTTCGGTGTAGGCCTGGCGCATGGCCGGGCCCAGCCAGGTGCCTTCACGGCGGCCTTCCGAGCAGCCATCGAGCACGGCGGTAAATGCGCGATCAAAACTGACCGCGTAGTCGGCGCGATTGACCGCGCGGCGCAGGCTGCGGCTGACGTGCAATTGCGCCGGGTAGAGCACGGCGCGCGGGTTGGGTGTCCACCACAGGATCGGTTCGTCGGGATTGAACCAGGGGAAGATGCCATGGCGATAGGCCTGCAGCAGGCGGCTGACACTCAGGTCGCCGCCGACCGCAAGCAGGCCATCCGGATCACGCAGGGCGCGTTCGCCGGGCGGGAAGGGCTCGCGCGGGTTGCGCGGGTCCAACCAGTACAGACTGAGTCTGCTCTGTGTGGTCAATGATGGATGATGTCTGAAGCGACAACCCCGTCCAGGGCCAGCTGCACGCACGTGTCGTGCTCGAAACTGCCGATGTCGTCGCTGACGTCGATATCGTCGCTCTTGATGCGCCCCTCGGCGTCAAAACCGACCAAAGCCCCCGCGGTGCGGACCTGAATGCTGTTGTCCTCATCGTTGGGGTCGTCAACGATGACCTGAAGGTAGTGCGCCCGCTGGGCGGCGAAATTGGGCAGACGGCCTTGGCCGGCGGCTACCAGAGCTGCGTTTTCGGATGAAATCTGCTCAATAACGCCGTCCGCGCTGAGCAGGAAGTGTCGAATCTGAGTCA
>CAZVMN010000052.1:0-2053 GCA_964629015.1 uncultured Oceanococcus sp. | reverse complement strand
GTGCAAACCTATCTAAATGCAAAAAGACCCCAACAGTAAACTGTTGAGGTCTTTTCAAATAAATATGGCAGCTACCTACTCTCCCACTAACGTAGTACCATCGGCCATGGCGGGCTTAACTTCTCTGTTCGGAATGGGAAGAGGTGAACACCGCCGGCAATACCACCATAAAATCTTTAAGTCTGATATCGACTTATAAATATTGTGACATATCGGGAATAACAATTATCATTACTGTATCGTTTGTGTTATAAATAAAGTTAAAGCTTACGTGCAATTAGTACTACTCGGCTTTGATGTTACCACCTTTACACCTATAGCCTATCAACGTCATCGTCTTTGACGGCACTTAAAAGTAAATTCATCTTGTGGAAGGTTTCGCGCTTAGATGCTTTCAGCGCTTATCCTGGCTGTACATAGCTACTCAGCACTGCACCTGGCGGCACAACTGATACACCAGCGGTACATACGATCCGGTCCTCTCGTACTAAGATCATGTCCACGCAATTTACTAACGCCCACCACAGATAGAGACCGAACTGTCTTGCGACGTTCTGAACCCAGTTCACGTGCCACTTTAATGGGCGAACAGCCCAACCCTTGGGACCTTCTCCAGCCCCAGGATGTGACGAGCCGACATCGAGGTGCCAAACCTCCCCGTCGATATGAGCTCTTGGGGGAGATCAGCCTGTTATCCCCGGAGTACCTTTTATCCTTTGAGCGATGGCCCTTCCATACAGAACCACCGGATCACTTTAGCCTGCTTTCGCACCTGGTCGGCTGGTCAGCCTCTCAGTCAAGCACCCTTGTACTAATACGCTCTACGTACGATTACCAACCGTACTGAGGGCACCTTTGCGAGCCTCCGTTACCTTTTAGGAGGCGACCACCCCAGTCAAACTACCCACCATACAATGTCCCCTCAACGGGTTAGACTCTAAGTAACAGAAGGTTGGTATTTCAACGATGACTCCACACTACCTAGCGGCAATGCTTCGAAGTCTCCCAACTATTCTACACATCTGTTACCCAAAATCAATGTAAAGCTGTAGTGAAGGTTCACGGGGTCTTTTCGTCCCGTGGCGGGTAACCGGCATCTTCACCGATACTACAATTTCACCGGGCTCGTGGAGGAGACAGTGTTCAACTCATTAGACCATTCGTGCAGGTCGGAACTTACCCGACAAGGAATTTCGCTACCTTAGGACCGTTATAGTTACGGCCGCCGTTTACTGGGGCTTCGGTCGCAAGCTTTGGATTGCTCCTAACAAGCTTCCTTAACCTTCCAGCACCGGGCAGGTATCAGGCTCTATACGTCTTCTTTCGAATTTGCAGGGCCCTATGTTTTTGCTAAACAGTTGGTTGAACCATTTCACTGAGTCCTACCGAAGTAGGATGGCTTTATCCCGAAGTTACAGCCACAATTTGCCTAGTTCCTTCTCCACGGCTCACCCGAGCGCCTTAGAATACTCATCTCGACTACCTGTGTCGGTTTACGGTACGGGTTGTCATTAACATAACTTAGAGGTTTTTCTCGTGAGCAGGATTACAGCCACTATCTCGCCATCCGAAGACTTTGAGTACTATCACGTTCAGCATTCAGAGCGGATTTGCCTACTCCAAATATACCTACACGCTTTAACGAGGACTTCCGTCGCCTCGCGGGCTTTTCACTTCTCCGTCACCCCATCGAATTAATAACAAGTACTGGAATATTAACCAGTTTTCCATCAGCTTCCCCTTTCGGGTACGCCTAAGGACCCGACTAACCCTGATCCGATTAGCGTTGATCAGGAACCCTTAGTCTTTCGGCGAAGCAGTTTTTCACTGCTTTTATCGTTACTTATACCTACATTTTCTTTTCTGAACGCTCCAGCATACCTCACAGTACACCTTCAACGCTGATCAGAATGCTCCCCTACCACTCTTTCGAGTCTATATCTTCGGTACCGCGTTTAATGCCCGATCATTTTCCGTGCCCGAACCCTCGACCAGTGAGCTGTTACGCACTCTTTAAATGAATGGCTGCTTCCAAGCCAACATCCTGGCTGTC
>CAZVMN010000051.1:0-2210 GCA_964629015.1 uncultured Oceanococcus sp. | reverse complement strand
CGTTGTCTGGGCGTGAAAGAACTGAACTACACCACCCGTATTCCGGGCGGTGGCGCTGCGGCGGTGGCGACCCTGTATCAGGCCATGGCCATGATCAACGCCGGTTTGTGCAAAACCGTACTGATCTGGCGTGCCATGAATGAGCGTTCGCAATACCGCTTCGGACAGCCGCACACCCAGCAGGCTGCGTTTCAGCCGGGCAATGGGACCGGGTCACTGCTGTGGTGCATGCCCTACGGGGCTCAGACCCCGGCCACCTGGGAGTCGTTGAATTCACAGCGCTACATGCAGCAGTACGGCGTGACCAATGAAGACTTCGGCATGGTTTCGGTGCTGCAGCGCAAGCACGCGGCCAATAACCCCAATGCCTGGTTCTACCAACGGCCGATCACGCTGGAAGATCACCAGAATTCCAAGTGGGTGGTCGAGCCGGTGTTGCGTCTGCTTGATTGCTGTCAGGAGTCCGACGGCGGTGTGGCCATTGTTGTGACCAGCCTGGATCGGGCCCGTGACGGCAAGAAACCCGCGGTGCGTCTGCCCAATGCGGTGCAGTGCATTCCATATAACGTGGAAGTGATCTCCAACTACTACCACGAGCATGATCTTTCGGTGATGCCGGAAGCCGAAGGCACGGCCGCTGCGTTGTACAAGCAGTCCGGCCTCAAGCCGTCCGACTTCCAGGCCGCGATGCTGTACGACGCTTTCACCCCGCAGGTGTTCAAGCAACTGGAAGCCTTTGGCTTCTGCGGGCGAGGCGAGGCGCGTGATTTCTTCAAGGACGGTCATTGCGAGCTGGATGGCAGCATCCCGCTGAACACCAATGGCGGCTTGATCGGCGAAGCCTATATTCACGGCATGAACAACATTGTCGAAGGCGTTCGCCAGGTGCGTGGTGAGTCAGTCAATCAGGTCGCCGAGGTGAACAATGTGCTGGTCACCTCGGGCATGGCCGGCGCCGTGCTGAGCGTGGATGCCTGAGGTCTTGCGTGTGCCCACCGCCATGGCGGTGGGCAACATTGAAAATCTGCATGTGGCGGCGGAAGTTCACCGACCGACCGCCACGGATCGTGGCATCGCCTTGATCTGCCTGCCCGGTGGCGGCATGAACCGGCAGTTCTATGATTTGCCGGTGCCGGGTGACGACAGCTTCAGTTTCGTCAAAGCCATGTGCGCCCAGGGCTTTACCTGTGTGCTGCTTGACCATCCCGGGGTGGGCGAGAGTGATCAGCCCGAGGACGGTTTCGTGCTCACGCCGTTGCTGATTGCGCAGTTGCATGCGGCGGCGCTGAGCTGGCTCAAAACCCATGTGGCAGCCTTGCGCGGACTTCGCAGCATCGGCGTTGGTCATTCCATGGGCGCCATGATCACCCTGATCCAGCAACATCAGCATGCAAGTCATGAAGGTATTGTGCTGCTCGGCTTCGGCTTTGAAGGCCTGCCGCAATATCTGCATCCCAAGGTGCAGGCGCTGCTTGATGATCGCGCTGCGCTGGAGGCGCAAAGTGTAGGGCTGGCGCGCAAGTTCTTCCGCGTGGGTTATCCGGTGATCCGCGGTGGTGGCGGCGGTGGCGGAATCTACGGCGGTGAAACGGCTGAGCGGGCCGGGATTGAGGGCATCAAGGCGGTTTCGACGCATCTGCTGGCGGTGCCTGCATTCATGTCGATGCTGCCGCATCACTGGGACCCCATGGCGGCACGCATCGATGTGCCCGTCTTAGTCGCTTTGGGTGACAAAGATTTGGTCAAAGCACCGGATAATGCAGGTCAGATCTTTTCACGCAGCCCGGCGGTGGAGGTGATGGTGTTGCCGGAAACCGGCCACAGCCAGTTTCTGTTCGCCTCGCGCCGGGATTTGTTTGCCAGGATCGGTCACTGGGTCCATGACCTGTGGCCGATGACTTAGACAGGAGATAGACATGGCTACTGTAGCCCTCAAAGCCGGCGCGCGCTTCAAGAGCGCCGTGTGCGACACCCAGGTGATGGTGATCAAGGCGCCAGCCGGTGATTACACACTGGAATGTGGTGGTGTGCTGATGATCGCCCCCAACGAAGACGCGGCTGGCGAGTTGAACCCGGAGCATGCAGGCGGCACCCAGATGGGCAAGCGCTATGTCGATCCGGATGAGAAATTCGAATTGTTGTGCACCAAGCCGGGCAAGGGTTCGCTGGTGCTGGATGGCACCCCGCTGGATGTGAAACAGGCCAAACAG
>CAZVMN010000050.1:0-2498 GCA_964629015.1 uncultured Oceanococcus sp. | reverse complement strand
CGTATGCCTTCGGGTATACGCCCCATACGATTGAGCGCCCATTTGACCGGGATCGGATTGGGTTCAGCGAACAGATGCTGATGCAGTCCCGCCAGATCCGCATCCAGCGCCATCGCGGTTTCACGGTCGCCATCAATGGCCGCCATACACATCTGATGCATGCGCGCCGGCGCCACATTGGCGGTCACCGAAATATCACCGCGCGCTCCGATGAGCATGGACGCACAAGCCGTGGCGTCGTCGCCGGTGTAGACCACAAAGTCCGGGTCCAGTTCGACCAGCGCCTTGATACGCTCCAGCGTGCCGGTGGCTTCCTTGATCGCGACTATCGCCTCGCACGGCAGCAAGCGTTCCACGGTTTCCGGCTTGAGGTCGCAGGCGGTGCGCCCCGGCACGTTGTACAGAATCAACGGACCGTCCGCATTGCCGGCAATCGCGGCATAGTGACGATACAGGCCTTCCTGGGTCGGCTTGTTGTAATACGGCGTGACCAGCAGGCACGCATCGGCGCCCACCGCAAAGGCCTCGCGGGTCAGAAGCTGAGCCTCGGCGGTCGCGTTGGCGCCGGTGCCGGCGATCACCGGAATCCGTTTGGCCACGCGGTCGATGGTGTACTGGATGACCTGCAGATGCTCAGCCACCCCCAGGGTGGCGGATTCGCCGGTGGTGCCGACCGACACGATCGCGTCGGTGCCCTGCTCTATATGCCACTCGATCAGGCGATCCAGGCACGGATAATCCACCGCGCCGTCAGCACTCATCGGGGTGACCAGGGCGACCAGGCTGCCCTTGATTTGTGTTCGGTATGTCATGGCGCGGCGATTATACATTCCACAGGCTCCGGCTGGCGGTTACACTCTTGATGCACTTTCGAATCCGACCCGGCGGGCATGCAGGACATCCACAAATATCTCATCGTCAACGCCCTGGGCGCCTGGCGTGACAATCTCAGCGCCAGACTGATGCAGGAGATCCGCGAACGCGGTTGCGAGATTCTCGACAGCCGTATCGGCATGCTCGGTGACGCCATGACCGCCCAGCTGATGGTATCCGGCAACTGGAGCAGCGTCGGCAAGCTGGAAACCGCCCTGCCGGCCATCGGTGACAAGCTTGAGGTTTACCTCAGCGGTCTGCGCACGCGCGATCGCAGCGAGCGCCCCGATACGCGGCCGTATGCCGTGGAGATCAACGCGCCACAGCAGCCTGACTTGCTGCCTGCGCTTGTCGCCTTCTTCAATAACCAGGACACCGTGGTGGCCGAACTGGTCTGCCAGGACTACAGCGCGGGCCAGACCGGCGCGCGCATGGTCAATATTCAGATGGTGGTCCTGGTGCCGATCACCGCGCAGCCTCCGGCACTGCGCGAGTCGTTCATGGACACCTGCGACGAACTCAACGCCGACGGCATGCTGGACCCGATCAAATCCTGACACTTACGCAGCAAACCACCGCAGACGGAGAAACGTATGAATCTTGAGCTGGGTGATGCCTTACCCGCGCTTGAACGGCCCGCCACTGGCGACCAGACCATCGCTCTTAACAAGCTGCCTCAACGCATCGTGGTGGTGTATTTCTACCCCAAGGACAGCACACCGGGCTGCACCACCGAAGGCCGAGATTTTGCCGCTGTGCATGAGCAGTTTGTCGCTGCGGATGCCTGCGTGCTCGGGGTCTCCAAGGACAGCATACGACGCCACGAAAACTTCAAGGCCAAGCAGGAGTTTCCGTTTGAGCTGCTGTCCGATGAAGACGAAGCCCTGTGTCAGGCCTTCGGCGTGATTCAGGAAAAGAAACTGTACGGCAAGACCTACATGGGCATCGTGCGCAGCACATTCGTCTTCGTTGACGGCAAGCTGGCCAAAATCTGGCCCAAGGTCAAAGTCAAAGGTCACGCCGAAGAGGTCCTGGCGTTCGTCCAATCCGTCTAACCGGAACCCGCTCATGAGCAAACGTCTGTTCGTGCTGGACACCAATGTCCTGATGCATGATCCCTCCTGCCTGTTCCGCTTCGAAGAACACGACCTGTTTCTGCCCATGGTTGTGCTCGAAGAGCTCGACAACGGCAAAAAAGGCATGTCGGAGGTCTCGCGCAACGTCCGTCAGGTCAGCCGCTACATGGACACCCTGCTGACCGACAAAACCGATGCCGACATCACCAAAGGTCTGGCCCTGTCGGAACTGCAGGCGCTGGAAAGCGACGCCGCGGCCAGCGGGCGGTTGTTTTTCCAGACCGAACAACTGGAAACCGACCTGCCGCGCAGCCTGCCCGGCAACAAGCCCGACAACACCATTCTCAACACCGCACTGGCGTTGCAGTCGGCCATGCCGGAGCGTCAGGTCACCCTGGTCTCCAAAGACATCAACCTGCGCATCAAGGCCGCCATTGTCGGGGTCGACGCCGAGGATTATCAAAATGACCGGGTGCTGGACGACCTGGACCTGCTGTACAGCGGTTACGACGTGCTGCCGGCAGACTTCTGGAACCGTCAGCCGGATGG
>CAZVMN010000049.1:0-2581 GCA_964629015.1 uncultured Oceanococcus sp. | reverse complement strand
AGACCCGCGCCTGAAAAGCCGCGGGTCTTTTCTTGTCAGACAAGAGCTGGAATGAACAAAACACTATCCGGCAAGGTGATTCTGGTCACCGGCAGCAGCGGAGGCATCGGGCGTGTCACTTGCGAGCATCTGCTCAGCCAGGGTGCGCAGTTGTATGTCACCGACTTTGATGCACAGGCGGTTGATGAGCTGTGCAAGGCGCTTGACGGCGACGTGGCAGGCAGCGCCGCCGACATGTGCGATCCGCAGAGTGTGGCGGCCATGTTTGCGGACCTGCGCGCACGCTACGGTCGTCTGGATGGCGCCTTCAACAACGCAGGGCGTGGCAGCGGCGAGATTCCACTGGTGGAGATGGATCTGGCCGAGTGGCAGCGCGTGATCAACATCAACCTGACCGGCACGTTCCTGTGCGTGCAGCAGGAAATTGAGCTGATGCTGGAAAGTGGTGGTGGCTCGATCGTCAACAACAGCTCGATCCTGGGCCTGCGTGCCGGTGCGAACCCGGCCTACACCGCCGCCAAGCACGGGGTCTGCGGACTGACCAAATCAGCCGCGCTGGTCTACGCCGATCGCCATATCCGGGTCAACGCAGTGTGCCCGGGGCTGATCGAAGCGGGCATGGGTCTGAAGGTGATGTCGCGGCCGCAGGACAAGGTCGAGCGCTATGTCGCACGTCATCCCATGGCACGGGCCGGGCAGGCCCAGGAAGTGGCCGAAGCCGTGAGTTGGTTGCTGTCCGAGCAGTCCAGCTACACCACCGGCCATTTGCTGCCAATCGACGGTGGCTACACCTGCGCCTGAGTGTTGTAGCCCAGCTTCAGAGCGAGCTGACGCACCTCTGAGCTGAGGCGTCGGCCATCTGGCCGCCAGTCGGCAAGGGCGTCAAGCGGGGGATCACGGCGCAGCTCCTGGGTCAGTTGCGGCGTGTGCATGACATCCGCTTCCATGCCGCCGACGGCGGCTTCGCAGCCGGGGCTCAGAAACCCCGAAGCGACCGCGGCGGGGGACGGCGAGGGTGACTGTGCAGGCCAACCCAGATCGGACCACAGTCGGTCACGCTGTGTGGCCAAGGCCGTCAGCAGGTCTTCCAGGCGCAGGCGTTGGTAGCGTGCGTGGTCGGCACCGAACTGATCGATCAGATTGCGGTGGATGCGGTACCAGGCAATCTGAGGGTCGATCACGCCGCTGGGGTTGTCGCAGAAATCGCGCCATTCCGGGGCCACGAAGTAGTCCTGGCTCAGACTGTGCGTGATGTCGCGGCAGTGTGTCAGCGGATGGCGCACCAGGTGGAGCAGCTGAAACGCCTGGAACTGGCTCAGCGCATGCATGTAGTTGGGGCGCCAGCCCAGATTCAGATCGGGGATGACCAGCCGCTTGGGGCTGACATGCTGGCGCAGTTCTTCCAGCACGCTCAGGCTTGATCGGTCGGAGCGACGCCACAGCCAGTCCCTGGCGTGGGCAATGTCGGCGGTGCTTTCGCGCCCTCGCTGCAGCACCGCCACGGCGCGAAGCAGACCATGGCCAATATCGTCCTGGCTGCGCTCGGCCATGAGCAGCCAGGCGCCCACGCTGTCGGCCATACAAAGATTGAGTTCCGGCAGCAGCAACGCATCCTCGTGCTGGGCCAGCAGGGCGGCAACGCGGCCCACGCTGCTGTTGCGCAGCCCTGCCACAACCAAAATGGGCGGCGCGCTCATGGGCGATGGCCCAGATACACTTCCAGCCCGCCGCGCGGGTTGTCCTCGTAGCGCCATTCGGCGTTGCGCTCCACCGCCAGGCGCGGACCGAACACATTGGACGTGGCCACAAACAGACCATGAGGTGAGCTGGCGAAGTTGCGTATGCCCCAGTTGTACTTGTTGCCGAAACCCGAGCGCGTGACCGGTTCGAAATGCACGCCATCGGCGGTTCGCCACAGGTCGCAGCCGCCATACAGGCGATTGAGCTCTTCCACGCCGAGTCGACGCAGCAGGGTCAGCACATCGCCGGGCCAGGCATGGCGCGGAAAGTAGGGCAGCATGTTGATCCAGCAATAGGTGCCGATGTACAGGTGGCCAGCGTGTTCGACCATGCGCCAGATGTATCCGCCGAACAGATTGTCGAAGCCCGGCGCGTAGCCCGACAGGGGGTAGCGCAGACCATCCGGTGTCAGGCGCGAATGACCGACCAGCAGATCCCAGCTGTCATCCGGCCAGATGCGCAGCAGCTCGGCTGCGGCCGGCCCGATCTGATAGCGCCGGTGGTAGCCGCCGTTGACGATGGCTGTGCCGATGTACAGCGCCCCTTTGAAGGCGCACATCGACAGGCACAGCTCATTGTGTTTACCACGCCACGCGCCATGGCTGAGCACGCGTTTCCAGCGATACGGCAGGGTGTCGGAGTCGCCCTGCGTGCGCCACACCTCCATGCCACGATCCGGATTGACGGTGCCGGCGTAGAGCTGGCCGTTGAAGGTGGCCATTTCGAACACCGTGGTGTTCGACGGGTCGCCGAAACCATCGGCGCTGGCTGGCTCCCAGATCGCATTCTGCACGTCGGCGGAGGCGTAGATGGTCGATTCGCTGCCGATGCATTCCTGAGC
>CAZVMN010000048.1:0-2622 GCA_964629015.1 uncultured Oceanococcus sp. | reverse complement strand
CACGTGTCCACTTTATCGGGGGAAGTCCACGTTTGACCCGCTGCCCACTTTTGCTATCGCAAAAGCGGCCATCGCCTCAAACGCACCTGAACGTGGGCGTTGGGCGTCATTAACCGGGAGCAACCATTGAGTATCGCATTTCAAAGCGTCGCCCGATTTCACTTTGCAAGATTGCGCGAACGACTCTGGGTTAAACCGCTTGTTAGTTGCTTCCTTTCCCTCTTTGCAGCGTTCGTTGCAGGGGTCGCTGACACTCACGGCGAAGCCATTTCTTTTCCTGATATAAGTGCCGATTCGCTCGAAGCTTTGCTGAAGATCATATCGGCTAGCATGCTTGTCATTGCTGTTTTCTCTGTTGGGTCCATGTTATCCGCGTACGCGTCCGCGAGCAGTTCTGCGACCCCTCGATCATTTCCCTTGGTGGTTGGGGATGACGTTTCCCAAAACGCTCTTTCGATCTTTATCGGGTCATTCATATTCAGCCTCGTGGCGTTGGTCGCGCTGCTTAATGGGTTCTACGGGCAAGCCGGTCGATTTGTATTGTTTCTTGTGACGATCTTCGTCTTTGTCCTGGTGATCTTGAGTTTTGTGCGGTGGGTCGATCGTATCGCTCGGTTGGGCCGCCTCGGCAACACCATCGAAAAGGTGGAGGCGGCAACAGACGACGCACTCACTCTGCTCGCCACGCATCCCACTCTGGGCGCAAGGAGAGGCCTAACGATTGACCAGGGCATGCCCGTCTTTTCCGACTCAGTCGGATACGTCCAGAGCATTGATGTCGCCAAACTTCAGTCCCTGGCTGAGAAATTTGATGGCAGGATCAACGTATGTGCGCTACCGGGCACATTCGCAAGTCCAGGCGAGCCGTTGGCTTACCTGGTGGCCGGTAAGGGCTCAGTTGAAGAGCGTGACAAGGAAGCAGCCATCGGTGCGTTCATGATTGGTGGCAACAGGACTTTTGAAGCGGACCCACGATTCGGTCTCATTGTTCTGTCCGAAATCGCCAGTCGAGCTTTGTCGCCTGCGGTTAACGATCCAGGCACCGCGATCGATATCATCGGCACCTTTGTACGTCTGTTTGTCCGCTGGGATCAGACCTGCAATGAATGTGAAGAACCGTCCGTCGAGCATGATCGAGTCTTCATCCAAGAAATCTCTCTGAATGACATGTTCGATGATGCGTTCAGTGCTATCGCTCGAGATGGTGCAGGTTGCGTTGAAGTGGTGACCAGGCTGCAAAAAGCGTTTCGTTCGCTTTCGCTGCTCGACAACCACGAGATGAAGTCAGTTGCAGTAACACATGCAGAGCGCTCGCTTAAATTTGCGAAGCAATCACTGCCTTTGGCGGAGGAGTTCGAATTGGCGAGAATGCAGTCGATCGCCACACATTCTTGAGAATGGGGATGACGCCCAACAACACATTGGAGGTGACGTTTGACCCGTCGCTGACCTTTGCTTTCGCAAAGGCAGACGCCGCCTCAAACGCACCTCAACGTGGGCGTTAGGTGTCACAGAGATTCCTCCGCAGGCTGGTGGCGCTTGATCCGCAGGCTATCGTTTTTGATAGGTTAAATGGTGTTGCCTATTTGATACCTTGAATTTCACGTAAATTTAGGTGGCGGTGTCGCCAGGGGGTTTAGGTGCTGATTCGAAAAAAACGTATTCGGACAATTAACAACAATGTTCGGGGTGTCCGTCGAGGAGATCAGGTCGTGGTCGCATTGCGTGACCTCACTCGCTTTGAAGAAAAACTTCTTCAGGCTGGTTTTTCCCAAGATCGGGAATCGGGCGAAACGATCCTCCCTGCAGCAGTAGGCACGATCAGCTCCTTTAACGCCGAGGGCAAGTACGATGTCCATAAAGATCAACCCAAGGAAACCGCATACCGCCTTGGGGAGTGGAAATGGCAGGAGTTTCGGGGGCGTTATGACTCGGTTGAAAAATCGAAGATCGTCGAAATTCCGTACAAACGCTACCCTAGAACGTTTATCGATCCCCCTTCAGTTGAGCTATCTATAGTCCAGACAGATGACGGCGAAAAGCTGCTTCGGTCGCCAGCGCATCACTTCGTTGAGGCAGAAGATGAGGCTCTGATTCATGTCATCAATTTGTTCTTGGAGCATTTCGGCGAGTGCGAACTGCTTCGTGAAGACCTAACGCCAGTTGCGCCTGCAAGGCTCATTCGTCTTAACTGGCAAGTTCTGCCACAAGGCAGGATGCCGTGGGCTCGCCTGCAGAGGCATTTGCGACCAATCGTTGATCGGCAGCCCCAAGGGAATCGCGTTGTCATTGATAAGAGGCACGAGGCTATCAGTGCATTTGATCCTGAGTTTGTGGCCGTAGGACAAGGTGGATTTGACGGATATGTTGTTTTTGGCTTTCCGGCAAAGCGTCTATACATCCTTGAAAGTACGCAAATAAATAATGCAACTTACGTGTTAGACCGGGATTGGGAAGATCTCTCATCCATGACGAAGGCTGAGCTTCTAAATCACGATTTGCACAGGGAGCGCATCATTCACAGGGAAAACTGGTTTGCAGAGATGCATCGGGTCCTGAACCGGTGACACCTAACAACACGTTGGAGGTGACGTTGGGACTTCCCCCGGTTTGGTGGACACA
>CAZVMN010000047.1:0-2765 GCA_964629015.1 uncultured Oceanococcus sp. | reverse complement strand
TCGGCCATTGTTGCCGCCGGGTCTCTGGCGGCCGGGCTGAGCATTCCCCAGCTGTTCGCGGTGACCGCCCTGATGAACCTCGCCGTGGCGGCCTTCATCTATGGTCTGGTGCCGGAATTCCTGGTTCGATTTGTCGCCTGGATACTGGTTCACACCCTGTACCGGATGAAGAAAAACGGCCTTGATAGGATTCCCGAGGAAGGCCCGGCCTTGCTGGTGTGCAACCACGTCAGCTTTGTCGATGCTCTGGTGCTGGGCGGCTGTGTGCGGCGTCCGGTGCGTTTCGTGATGTACCACCGGATTTTCGACATCCCTGTACTCAGCTGGTTTTTCCGCACCGTCAAAGCCATTCCCATTGCCCCGGCCAAAGAGGATGAAGCGCTGCTGGCCAAGGCCATGGATGAGATCGACCGGGAGCTGGGCGAAGGCAATCTGGTGTGCGTGTTCCCGGAAGGTGGTTTGACCGCAGATGGTCAGATTGGCGAGTTCAAGGGCGGGGTCGCGCGGATTCTGGAGCGGCGCGCCGTACCGGTGGTGCCGATGGCCTTGTCGGGGCTATGGGGCAGTTTCTTCTCGCGGGCCCGTGGCGCCGCGATGGGCAGTCTGCCGCGCCGCTTCTGGTCGCGCATTCATCTGGATGTGGGCACGCCGGTTGCGCCCGAGCAGGCAACCGCAGCTGGTTTGCGTGAGGCTGTCGCAGCGTTGCGGCATCGGCCCTGATGGGGCGACGCAACGATCACACGCGCGAGCAGCTGCGCGAGATGGTGCTGAGTGCGGCTGAGCTGCTCATCGTGCGTGAAGGCATGGCTGGTTTTTCCATGCGCAAGGTTGCGCGTGCCATCGGTTACACGGTGGGCCAGCTGTATCTGCTGTTCAAGAATCAGGATGAGTTGTTTACCGTGCTCAACGAGCGCACAGCGGACGCCATCTACAGCGCCTTGCTGGATGAAACCGAAACGCTGAACGACCCGGCTGAGGCGATACGCGCCGCGGCCCGGGTTTACGTGCGCTTTGCCCAGCGCCATCCGAACCGCTGGCAGCTGTTGTTCGAGCATCGCTTGCCGGCTGGCAGCGAGGTGCCCAAGGCCAACCAGATGAAGGTGCAGCGCCTGTTCGGCCTGGTCCAGCAGCGCCTGCAATGTTTGGCGCCCGAGGCTGATGCCGATACCTTGCGGTGCGAGGCCGCGGCCTTGTGGTCAGGCGTTCACGGTGTGGCGGTGCTGGCCGAATCAAACAAGCTGAACTGGAGTGGTGTCACCGATTTTGGTGCGCTCACTGACCGCCTAGTCGACGGCTTTCTCAAATAGGTACAAAAAAGCCCTCACGATGAGGGCTGTGTTGTGGCGCGGCATGGGCTACTCGCGGTGGTATTCCTCGAGCAGCTTTTCGGCCCGCGCCTGCGACAGGCGATTGATCATCTTGTTGGATTCGAACTGGTCGCGCATGGTTTTGGCCAGAGTAAAGCTGGAGCCGACCAGAAACAGCGTGCCCATCACGATGTAGCCGCGCATCCACAGATCCACCGGCATCATCACCACCCCGGCGAGCATGCCCAGCAGGGCGCAGCCGAATGAGGTCTTGACGAAGAATACCCAGCCGGGTGAATCCAGCTTGAGTCCGTCGTAGTTGTCGTTCTGAAATGGGCTGTTCATGCCGCGTTCTCCTGATCCAGATCACGTTTGAGTGCGCTCAGCGCATCCTCCAGAGCCAGGTCGTCGCTTGCCTGAGCCTGGCCCAGTTCTTCGGCGCGCAGGGCCTGGGCGCTGATCAGCTCGTCCAGACCGCCGTCCACCTGTTCGCTATAGCGGGCCATGCGCTCACGCCGCCGGACGGATTTGCTGTATAGATCGCCAGACACGTCCGTGCCATCCATCTGCAAGGCTTTGCGCAGGGAAATCACGCGGGCCTGGCTGCCCAGTTCCTCGCGTTCGCGCAGCAGATGGGCGCGTTCCTCGCGCAGGCTGGTGGTCCAGCATGACTGCTGTTGGCACAGCTGCTGCAACTGCTCGATCTCGCGCTCAAGTTTGAGTTTGAGGTTGAGATGATGGCGCGCGTTGGCCTCATTGCCGTCGCTCAGGGCCTGACGGGCGCGCTGATCGTGCGCCTCGGACTGTTTGCGCAGAACAACGAGGCTGGCGTTGATTTTGCGTTCGCGGCTGACCGAGGCGAGCAACTGCTTGCGCAGACCGTCGAGCTCGTCATCGAGGTCGCGCAGTATCTGTTGACTCATGTGTGCCGGGTTTTCCAGCTGGTCCAGACGGGCATGACTGTTTGCCGTCAGCATCTGTTCCATACGTTTCCACAGGCTGGGCATGTGCATCTCCTTAAATGAGCGTTGTTCAGAAATTATATGAACATTGTTCATTATGCAAGCGCCGTTCGTCGGGACAGCTGGGGCTGCTGTGGACTAAACTCTGCCCGCTACCGTTGTGGGGTGTGTTGATGAATGCTGTGCTGGTCGCGCTGCTGGCGCTGAATCTGCTTGTACTGGGCGTGGTGCTGTGGCGCCTGGCGGTGCTGTCACGCTTGAATGCTTTGCTCGATACCGAGCTGAAAGTGCTGCGCCAGATCCCCCAGGATCAGTCGCTGGATCTGGATGAGTTGCTGGGGCGCGGCAAGCGCACCGTGATCGTCATGGACATACTCAATCCGATGGAGGTGGCGGCCAGCCAGTCCTGGTTTGCCGATCGCTTTGGCAGCGTGGCAGCGCCGCTGATCCGGCGCATCGTGTATGACCAGGCGGTCAAGAACATCCATCGCGAAGT
>CAZVMN010000046.1:0-3090 GCA_964629015.1 uncultured Oceanococcus sp. | reverse complement strand
CACCATCGCGCCGCACTGATCGCCGGGGCCATGTTCCCGGATGGCGGCTATTTCACCGGCGCTGCGTTCGAAGGCGACCGTGATCTGGCCGAAACCGCGCACTGGGACAGCTACACCGACGCCCTGGCCGCCGTGGCCCACGAAGCGGGCTGCGCCGACATATCCGGCGCCGCCGATCCATGGGACAGCCTGCCGATACTCGGCGGCACCTTCGACTGGGCTGCGGATGAGCTGGCCCGCGAACTGCCGATCGTCTCACTGCGCAGTGCCGATGACTGCGGCACGCTGGTCGCCTTTTTGATGGGCATCGCGGCCCACGGCATGGGCGATGAAGTGTGGGATGCGCTGTTCGAACCCTCGGTCTATCAGCGCGGCGAGATGCACCACAGCTCGCCGGGCTATCTGCTCGACAGCCTGCCACCGGGCGCCGACCCCAGCGTCGGCGCCTTGCTGCGCGGAGCCCTGGGCGATGCGGCCTTTGATGCACTGGCGGCCGGCTTCGAGTTCATCAACGGGGTCGAATACGCCATGGATGTGATCGCCATCCGGGACAAGTTCGCCTGGGATGAAATTCCCGCCCTGGTGTTCCCGCCTTCGGCGCCCCTGAGCGCGGCCTTCGCACGACTTGGGCTGGACTACGATGGCCTGGCCATACAGCGGGCCGCGGCTGGCACGCGCTTGCTGGTCAGTGCCGAGCGGGTGGCTGCCGCGGTCGACTATGTGCGGGTGCGCGATGTCATGCCCTATGCGGTGAGCAACTACGAAACCGGCTCCGGCGGGATTCATGATGTGGCCCAGTACATCGCCGGTTACTACGAACACCTGTGGGATCGGGTGGTCAACGGCCCGATCAACGCCGCGCCACCGTTTGTTGTGGGGGTGCATCCGCGCCCTGGCGAGCGCAACCTGCCCACAGCGCCGTGTCTGGCCGAGCCATTTGCGGCCTGTGAGGACAACACCCGGCGACCCATCGCCGACCGTTATATCTATTTCGCACTTTCAGCCAGCCCGGGCAGCGATTTCTCCGAGCTGGAAGATGCGGTGGCGGTGTTCGACGAGCAGGGCAACAAGCTGGCCAGCCGGCTGACCCCGCTGCCGCCCTGGGCCAGCCCCATGAGCGCCCACGGCATGCGCATCGAGCTGCTCGACAAGGTGCTCAAGCCGCAGCACCGCTACACCGTCACGATCACCTCGCAGCTGTACGACCGACGCGGCCCGAATGCGCCCAAGGCGCGTCTGGCTCAGCCCATGATCTGGCATTTTCAGACCGGCGACTGAGGCGCAGCGGCAGGCGCTGCAGGGTACGGGTGAACAGGCTGGCCACATGCGGCGTCGGCCCGCTGATATGCAGGGCGGCACTGCGTTGCAGCAACGTCTCGAGCACGATGCGAATCTCCATGCGCGCCAGTTCACGCCCCAGGCACGCGTGCAGCCCATGGCCAAAGGTCAGGTGGCGGGTACGCTTGTCGCGATCAATATCCAGCACCTCGGCTTGATCCCAGACCCGCTCATCACGGTTGCCGGAGGCCCACAACAGAAACACCCGGGTGCCCGGTGGCAGGCGCTGACCGTGCATCTCGACCTCGCGGGTCACCACGCGAAAATGACCCTGAAAGGCCGACTCCAGGCGCAGGACCTCCTCGATGAAATCGGCAAGACGCGCCGGCTGCTCACGCAAGCGCTGCTGCAAGGCCGGGTCCTGCGCCAGCAGCCGCACTGCATTGCCCATGGTGCTGGCCGAGGAATCACTCCCGGCGATCAGCATCTGCAGAATGATGCTGACCGCTTCGTCATCGCTGAGCGGATGCTCAGGGTCCTGCGCGGCGCGCGCCAGCAAAGCGCCGAGATGCTCACCACCGGCCTGCTTGAGACGCCGGTAGCGTGACCAGCAATAGCGATACAAGGCCAGCGCGCGGGCCGAGGCCGCCATGTACTGACTGGCCGACAAGGTCCCCGACAGCAGGCGGATGGCCGCCGCACAACCGCGTTTGACCTGCGGGTAATCGGCCTCGGGAAACCCGACCAGACGCAGCGCCATGCACATCGGCAGATACCAGGCGATCTCATCCATGAACTCGATCTCACCACGCTGCTGGGCCTGATCGACCAACTGCGCGGCCAGGCTGCTCACGTCCGGCTCCAGCGCGGCGACAAAGTCGTGCGACATGATCTGATGGGTCAGCAGTTTCTGATACTTGTGCGCAGGCGGATCCTGAATAGCCAGCACATCGACCGGCACCACGCCCCAGTTGCGCTGGCTACCGGTGCCCGGCGCAGGCGCGCTCTGCCGCCCCAGCGATTTGCTCATCAACACATTGACGATGTTGGAGGAATAGCTGCGCGTATCACGCGCCACGGCCTGAATATCGTGGTAACGGCTGACGCAGTAGAAATCCTGTCCGGGCGGACGATACAGCGGATGCTGATCACGCAGCACACGGTAGTAGTGATAGGGGTTTTCGATGCTCGCCGCCTGCGTCGGGTCAAGATCCTCGGCTTGCTGCGGATGCGCCGGCAGCGGGCGTTTGCGACGCCACGACAACGGCCACAGCAAGCCCGCCATGCCCCACAGAAAACCTTCCAGCAAGCATGACAGCATCACCCGTCGCGCATTCATCAGGGGTTGCATACCACCTCCATGTATACACCGTACACATGGAGTGTATACAGCGTACACTCGGGGTCAAGCCTTGCTAGACTGAACCTCCAGCCCAGCCGTCCCTCGCATGCCTGCACCGACCACCGGAAAACGCCCGTTGTCCGCGGAAAGAATTCTCGCCACCGCGGCCAGAACCCTGCGCGAGGAGGGCGTTGACGCCATCAGCATTCGCAAACTGGCGAGCAAGCTGGGGGTCAGCCCGATGGCCATCTACCGGCATATCGAGAACAAGGATGCGCTGCTCAGCGCACTGCTGGATCGCTTCATTCGCCAGGCCGACGTCATGCCGGCGAGTGATCTGCCTTGGGATGAATGGCTGACGCAGCTGGGTCTGCGCATGTGGCGGGCGCAGGTCGAGGAACCGGCCTGGATCGGGCTGCTCGGCAGCGTGCAGATTCGCAGCGGCGGCCTGGGCGTGCTGCTCGACAGCC
>CAZVMN010000045.1:0-3245 GCA_964629015.1 uncultured Oceanococcus sp. | reverse complement strand
AAGGCTGAAGGCGAAAAGCGGGCCATGATTCTGGAGGCCGAAGGGCGTCTGGAAGCCGCCCAGCGCGACGCCGAAGCACGCGAGCGCCTGGCCCAGGCCGAAGCCAAGGCAACCCGTGATGTGTCGCTGGCCATCGCCGAAGGGGACGTCAACGCGATCAACTACTTCGTCGCCCAGAAGTACACCGAAGCGCTGCGCGACATCGGTGCCGCGCCCAATCAGAAGGTCATCCTGCTGCCGCTGGAAGCGAGCAACCTGATCGGTTCGCTGGGTGGCGTCAAAGAGCTGCTCGGCTCTATCAACGACAAGCCCAAGAGTTAAACCATGGAATTCGATGCCGACAGTGTGCACTGGTACTGGTTCAGCGCTGGCATCCTGCTGATTGCGCTGGAGGCCTTCGCGCCTGGCGCGGTGCTGCTGTGGTTCGGGGTTTCGGCCCTGGTGACCGGCTTTATCGCCCTGGGCAGCGATCTGGACCTGAACGCGCAGATGATCATCTTCAGCGTGCTGGCGGTGAGCTGCACAGTGGTCTTCAAGGTTTATCAGAAACGCAATCCGCCTTCACCGGAAGACGATGCGGCGAGCCAGCTCAATCACCCCGGCCAGCATCTGGTCGGTCGCAAGCTGCAGCTGGCCACGGCGATCCAGGATGGCGTGGGCCGGGTTAAGGTCGCCGACTCCACCTGGCGCTGCACCGGCCCGGATCTGCCACAGGGCAGCGTGGTCCAGGTGCTGGCGGTCAATGGCACGACATTGCAGGTAGAAGCGGTCGACGCCTGACACCTGTGCCAGATGCGCTGCGCTGTGTCTTGTCAAACCCGCTCAAGTACGTCCGTGTATCGCTTGTCATCGGCCATCCAGGCCTCTGACAGTTTGCCAAGACACCGCGCAGCACATCATAAACGTCGCAAGCTGCGATCAGCTTGATTCGGCCATCTGCCCGATGCGCTCGACCATGGCGTAAAAGCCATTGCGGCGATTGGCGCTGATGTGCTGCTCCAGCCCAAGCTCAGCAAACAGGCTCTTGATGTCGATCTGGCCGATTTCCTGCGGCGTCTTGCCCGAGTAGACCATCAGCAACACCGCGATCAGCCCCTTGACGATGTGCGCATCGGAATCACCACGGATCACGATGCGACCGTCAGGCTGGGTCTGCGAGATCATCCAGACCTGGCTCATGCAGCCCCGCACCTTGTTGGCCTCGACATAGGCCTCTTGCGGCAACGGCTCAAGCTGGCGTCCGAGATCGATAATCAGTCCGTAGCGCTCTTCCCACGATCCCATCAGGGAAAAACTGGCTTTCAGGTCATCCAAAGTCATGCGCATAGTGTAAGTGATGAAACACAATCCCGAGTTGGCCGGTCTGTATCAGCATGAGCTCAAAAATCCCCCAGCTGCCGCGCAGCGCCATTACACCGGAAGCCCTGTTCTGGGATCGCCGCCGCTTCATGCAACTGGCCGCCGGGTCGCTGGCCAGTCTGGCCGCGCCGGCCTGTCTGAGCCGCGCGCCAGAGCCCGAGCCAACCGCAACGGCCAGCACCACGCGTGATGGTCGTGTCGACTATGCCGATGGCGAAGCCTTGAACAGCTTTGAGGACATCACCAGCTATAACAACTTCTACGAGTTCGGCACCGGCAAAAGCGATCCGGCGCACTACGCACACACCCTCGAACTGAAACCCTGGACCCTGCGTGTGGATGGTGAGTGTGAAGCCGGTGGTGACTTCGATCTGCATCAGCTGATTGCCACGCTGCCCAGCGAGGAGCGCATCTACCGCCTGCGCTGCGTGGAGGGCTGGTCGATGGTCATTCCCTGGCGCGGCTTCGAGCTTGGGCCTTTCCTGCAACGCTTCGCGCCCACCGACAAAGCCCGTTACGTGGCCTTCGAGACGGCGGTCAAACCCAAGCAGATGCGTCTCAACGCGTCCGGCATTGACTGGCCGTATCGAGAGGGCTTACGCATGGATGAAGCCATGAACCCGCTCAGCTTCATGGCCACCGGTCTGTACGACAAACCGCTGCCGCGCCAGAACGGCGCGCCCATGCGCTTGGTCGTACCGTGGAAATATGGCTTCAAGAGCATCAAGTCGATTGTGCGTATCCGCTTCACCGCAAGCGAGCCGCAAACCACCTGGAACATGCTGCAACCCCGCGAATACGGCTTTTACGCCAATGTGAACCCCACGGTCGATCACCCACGCTGGTCACAGGCACGCGAGCGCCGCATTGGCGAGCTGTTCAAGCGCGACACCTTGATGTTCAACGGATACGCTGAACAGGTGGCCGGTCTTTACGACGGCATGGATCTGCGCAAGTACTACTGATGCCTGCGTGGCGCCCGTCGACCGGGCATATCCGCTTGCTGTGCTTTGCTCTGTGCGCCATTCCGCTGGGCCAGGCGGCATGGTGGATCGCAAGCGCCCAGCTGGGCGTGAATCCGATTGAAACCCTGACCCACCACAGTGGGCAATGGGCTTTGCGTCTGCTCCTGGTCACCCTGGCGATGAGTCCATTGCAGCGCCTCGCGCGCTGGCGCTGGCCGCTACACATCCGCCGGCAACTCGGCTTGTGGAGCTTCTTTTACCTGCTCTGTCACTTTGCCGTGTATCTGGTCTTCGACCTGAGCCTGTCGCTGGCGCGCCTGGGCGAAGAAGTCCTTGAGCGGCCCTACATCACCGTGGGTTTTGCCGCCCTGTTGCTGCTGACGCCGCTGGCCGTGACCTCCACCCGTGGCTGGCAACGACGCCTCAGGCGCAACTGGAAGCGTTTGCACCGCCTGATCTATCCAGCCGCCGTGCTGGCCTGCGTGCACTTCATCTGGAAGGTTAAGGTCAGCGAACCCGAACCGTTCATCTATCTGACCGTGCTTTTGGTCCTGTTTGCCGTTCGCCTGCGCCGAGCGTAGGATTTTTCCTGCGGCTTGACAGCCGTTTTTGTGACATACGACGAGGCTGCCTATTCATATTCTCTTCACGTCGACAACAAGACACTAAAACGTCGACGTACAACATCTCAGCATGGGGAGACACCATGAGAGCACTATTGGTTGCCGGCACGATGCTGGCTTTGGCTGCATGCAGTCCGGACGACAACGGATTGCGTACTGACGAGGACTTCGGTCCAAAACCGTTGTTCGATCCGGTGGTTCTGCCCACCAACACCTCCGGCGCGATTCTCCCCGTACCCATCGACCTGCTGTTCGGCAGCGAAACCGGTCAGGACGACAACCCCGACAACAATGCCGA
>CAZVMN010000044.1:0-3498 GCA_964629015.1 uncultured Oceanococcus sp. | reverse complement strand
ACTTACGACGACGATCGCGAACGATCATGTTGTCGGTGCGCTTGTTCTTACGGGTACGGTAGCCTTTGGTCGGCATCGCCCATGGGCTAACCGGGTGACGACCACCTGAGGTGCGACCTTCACCACCACCGTGCGGGTGATCGACCGGGTTCATGGCCACACCGCGAACGGTCGGACGCACACCACGCCAGCGCTTAGCACCCGCTTTACCCAGCGACTTCAGCGTGTGCTCGCCATTGCTGCACTCACCGATAACGGCACGGCATTCCACCGGCACTTTGCGCATTTCACCGGAGCGCAAACGCAGGGTGGCATGACCACCGTCGCGCGCAACCAGCTGCACAGCAGCACCCGCGCTACGCGCCAGCTGAGCACCCTTGCCAGGACGCAGCTCAATGCAATGAACCACACTACCCAGCGGAATGTTCGCCAACGGCATGCAGTTACCAGCCTTGATCGGCGCGCTCGACCCGGAACGGACCTGATCGCCAGCCTTCAAGCCCTTCGGCGCGATGATGTAGCGACGCTCACCGTCGGCATACATCAGCAATGCAATGTGCGCCGTACGATTCGGATCGTACTCGATGCGTTCAACGACTGCCGATACGGCGTCCTTGTTACGCTTGAAGTCGATAACGCGATAACGTTGCTTGTGACCACCGCCGCGGTGACGAGTGGTTATGCGACCGGCGTTGTTACGACCGCCAGTCTTCGACTTCTTCTCGACGAGCGCCTGGTGCGGCCGGCCCTTGTACAGGTCCTGGCCAACCACGCGAACAACGTGACGTCGTCCTGCTGAAGTCGGTTTGGCTTTTTGAGTGGCCATTATTGAGATTCCCTTTACGATCCGGGGCTTACTTGACGCCAGACGTGAAGTCGATTTCCTGGCCCTCGGCCAGCTTCACGTAAGCCTTTTTCCAGTCTGAGCGGCGGCCGAAGCTGCGCCCAAAACGCTTGGTCTTGCCTTTGACATTGACCGTGGTCACAGCCGACACCTTGACGTCGAAAAGACCTTCGACAGCACGGCGAATTTCCGGCTTGCTCGCGTCACGAGCAACTTCGAACACCACGACATTGCCTTCCTCTGCAACACGCGAGGACTTTTCGGTCACCAGCGGAGCCAGCAGAATCTGAAAAGCGCGCTCTTGAGCTGATTGTGCTGCATTCATGACAGATTCTCCGACAGAGCTTCAGCCGCACGCGCGGTCAGCACCACATAATCCGCGCCAACCAGGGCAGCCGGATTCAAGCGCGCCGCTTCGCAAAGCTCGATGTTCCACAAGTTGGATGCACCACGCTCCAGCTCCACGCTGAGCTCGGTATCAACAACAAGAACACGACCTTCCGCCACACCCGACAACCAGGCGACAACGCTCTTGGTGCGGTGATCCGGCAGGTTAATTTCTTTCACAACACGCAGACGTTCTTGGCGGTTCAATTCCGACAGAATCGCACGCAGACCAGCACGCCACTGCTTCTTGTTGATTTTCTGGGAAAAGTCACGCGGATGCAGAGCAAAAGTCTGACCACCGCCCACCCAGATGGGGGAGCGAATGGTGCCTGCGCGAGCGCGGCCCGTGCCCTTCTGGCGCCAAGGCTTACGGCCACCGCCACGCACAGCAGCGCGATTTTTACCCGCTTTGGTACCAGCGCGACCACCAGCCTGATAGGCGGTGACCAGCTGATGAATGAGATCCTGATTGAAAGTGGCGTCAAAAACCTTGTCGCCAACCTCAACCGATCCGTCACCAATATGAAGATTCAACTGCATGATGATTTCGCCTACGCCGCGCCTTTGACCGCAGGACGAATGACCAGATCGCCACCCTTGGCACCCGGCACACCACCCTTGATCAAAAGCAGGTTTTTCTCTGAATCGACGCGTACAACTTCCAGGTTCTGAACCGTGCGACGCGCGTTACCCAAATGGCCAGCCATCTTTTTGCCTGGGAATACACGACCCGGCGTCTGGTTCTGGCCAATGGAACCCGGCGCGCGATGCGACAACGAGTTACCGTGCGACATGCGCTGACTGGAGAAGTTATGACGCTTGATGGCCCCGGCGAAACCTTTACCCATGCTGGTGCCGACCACGTCGACCCACTTGGTTTCAGCCAGAGCATCTACTGTAATTTCGCTGCCCGCAGCCAGGTCATCGCCTTCGCTGTCGTCCAGACGGAATTCCCAAAAACCACGGCCCGCTTCAACGCCAGCTTTGCGGAATTCACCCGCCAGCGGCTTGGTCAAACGGTTCGCCTTGATGTTTCCGGTGGTCACCTGAACAGCACGATAACCGTCACTGTCGGCGGTCTTAACGCGCGTTACGCGGTTAGGCAGCACTTCGATCACGGTTACTGGCACAGATTCGCCAGCTTCCGTAAACACGCGCGTCATACCGCACTTACGGCCTATCAATCCGATTGGCATGAGTACAACCTCTTGCTTGCCGCCACGGGAGGGCGGTAGTCCAAATGGTTTTTCCGGCCTGTGAATGCACAGACAACGGAAGTAATTTTAAATGGCCGACTTTACGGCCGCCTTTTTTGTCTTATTGCAGCTTGATCTGCACATCGACACCCGCCGCCAGATCCAGCTTGGACAGCGCGTCCACGGTTTTATCCGTAGGTTCAACAATGTCCAGCAGGCGCTTGTGCGTGCGAATCTCGTACTGATCACGCGCATCTTTGTTGACGTGCGGTGAAATCAGTACGGTGTAGCGCTCCCGCCGCGTTGGCAGGGGAATCGGGCCGCGCACAATCGCGCCAGTGCGCTTGGCAGTATCAACGATCTCACGAACGGATTTGTCGATGAGACGATGATCAAACGCTTTGAGGCGAATGCGAATGGTCTGATTAGCTGTTGTCATTTTCTTTACCGAAAAAAACGAGGGTGCGGAAACCCGCACCCTCGCGTAGAGCCCGCTAGTATAACTTTATTGAATGATCTTGGCAACAACGCCGGCGCCGACAGTGCGGCCACCTTCGCGAATTGCGAAACGAAGACCTTCGTCCATCGCGATCGGCGCGATCAACTCAACCTTCATGTTCACATTGTCACCCGGCATCACCATCTCGGTGTCTTCCGGCAATTCCACCGCACCCGTCACGTCCGTCGTGCGGAAGTAGAACTGCGGACGGTATCCCTTGAAGAACGGCGTGTGACGTCCACCCTCTTCCTTCTTCAGGATGTAAACCTCAGATTCAAACTTGGTGTGCGGCTGAATGCTGCCCGGCTTGGCCAATACCTGACCACGCTCGATCTCTTCGCGCTTCGTACCACGCAGCAAAATGCCCACGTTGTCACCCGCCTGACCCTGATCCAGAAGCTTGCGGAACATCTCAACGCCGGTCACCGTCGTCTTCGCGGTATCTTTGATACCCACGATTTCGATTTCTTCACCCACCTTGATGATCCCGCGCTCCACACGACCCGTGGCCACGGTGCCGCGACCCGAAATCGAGAACACGTCCTCAACCGGCATCAGGAACGCACCGTCAA
>CAZVMN010000043.1:0-3590 GCA_964629015.1 uncultured Oceanococcus sp. | reverse complement strand
TGGAGGCGACGCGCAGCGTCACCGCATCGGCGGTGGACCATTGTTCGCCCTCGGTGGTCACGGCGATTGCCAAGTACCACATGACCAGCATGATGCGTACGCTGCTGACCGATGCCATGGACATCCATGGCGGTCGTGGGGTGATGGCCGGGCCGAAGAACTATCTGCAGTCGGCCTACCAGGCCATACCCATCGCCATCACGGTGGAAGGCGCCAACATACTGACCCGCAATCTGATGATCTTCGGGCAGGGCGCGATCCGTTGCCATCCCTATGTGTTCCCGGAGATGGAGGCGGCGCGTGAGGATGACCTGCACGAGTTCGATCATCTGCTGTGGAGCCACATCGGCTTTTCCGTCAACCGGGGTGTGCGTGCACTGACCCTGGGTCTGAGCGGCGGCCGTCTGGCGTCCAGTCCGGTGGATGGGCCGAGTCGGCGCTACTTCCAGCAGCTTGAGCGCATGTCCGCAGCCCTGGCATTCACCTCGGATGTGACCATGGCCGTGCTCGGCGGCGAACTCAAGCGCAAGGAACGCCTGTCGGCCCGGCTGGGCGATGTGCTGTCGCAGCTGTACATGGCCTCGGCAACGCTCAAGTACTTCCATGATGAAGGCGCTCAGGATGAGGACCTGCCTTACATGCAGTGGGTGCTGGACGATGCGCTGGCGGAGATTGACAAGGCGTTTGACGAGTTCTTCAGCAATTTCCCCAACCGCGCGGTCGCCGGCCTGTTGCGTTGGGTGGCCTTCCCGCTGGGACGCAGCCACAAGCCGGTGGCGGATGAGATATCCGCGAAGATTGCCGAGCACATGCTCAGCCCCGGTGCACTGCGTGATCGCCTGACCAGCGAGCTGTATCTCAATCGCAGCGAGGATGATCCGATCGGCAGCCTGGAGCTGACGCTGGACAAGCTGCTCGAAATCGAGCCGTTGTACAACCGGTTCAGCAAAGCGGTGGCCAAGGACATCGGCCCGCTCAACTTCACCCTGGAGCAGCAACTCAAGGCCTGTGTGGACAAGCAGATCATCACCCCGCAGGAAGCCGAGCAGATCGCCGAGTACGACCGTCTGCGGGTCGAGGCCATTCTGGTGGATGCCTTCGATCATGAGCTGGAAGAGGTCAGCCGCTGGCAGGTGCTGAACGACGAGCAACGCAGCAAGGCGGCCTAACGGCACGCCATGAAAGGCCGTCGCCCACGACGCTGGGCGATGGCCTTTGGCTTCAGGCCGTGACGTAGGCGCGGGTCACGATCAGCACTAGCGGTGGCTGGGTGATCAAGGCCAGGGCGTCATAAAGACTCAAGGCATCGCGTTGATAGCGCGCGCTGAGCTCTCGTGCCGCCAGGTGCAGCAGCATGTGGCTGGCAATCACCACGCCGATGAACAACATCAGCACGCCGCTGTGGTTCAGCTTCAGTGCCAGACCATGGCTGGCTTCGAAGTGGTGGATGAAAATCCACGCCCCAATCAGGGTCTGTAGCGGCAGGATCAGCGCGCCGAAGCGTTCGGCCCGTGGCAACAGCGGCAGCAGGGCGCCGGCTATGAACAGCACATTGAGCAGCGCGTGCCAGTCGGGTCTGCTCAGGTCCGCATCATCACCAATACCGGCCAGCACTGTGGGCGCCAGCAAGGGCTGCGGAAACACGCAGTACAGGAACACAATCACCAGCAGGGTGCGTGCCGCCGGCAGATAAACGTGTTCGGCCAGGGTGTCGGCGACGCCATGCAGGTTGCGATGCACCCAGGACTCCACCGGAATCAGTGCGGTGGCACCCAGGGTGAGCAGAATCAGACCAAGCAACATGGGCCGAGTGTATCCTGAGTGTCATAGGCTTTGATTACAATGATCGGCTGAATCAATAACGAGGTGCATGTGAAAGTCACCGTATTTGGCACGGGCTATGTCGGCCTGGTATCCGGAACCTGTCTTGCCGAGATGGGCCATGAAGTGATCTGCGTGGACGTGGATCAGGACAAGATTGATGGCCTGAATGCCGGGCGCATCCCGATTTACGAGCCCGGGCTTGAGCCCATGGTGGTGCGCAACCACCGGCTGGGGACTTTGCAGTTCACCACCGATGCCGAATCTGCGGTGCAGTCGGGCGAGGTGATTTTCATCGCTGTGGGCACTCCGCCGGACGAAGATGGCTCTGCCGATCTGCAGTACGTTCTGGCGGTCGCGCGCACCATCGGTCAGCACATGCAGTCGCACAAGACCGTGGTCGACAAATCCACCGTGCCGGTGGGCACCGCCGACAAAGTGCGAGCTGCTATCACCCAGGAGCTTGCCGCGCGCGACGCCCAAATCGGCTTTGATGTGGTCTCCAACCCTGAATTCCTCAAGGAAGGCGCGGCGATCGAGGACTTCATGAAGCCCGACCGCATCGTGGTCGGGGTGGATTCCAAGGCTGCCGGCGAGGTCATGCGCAATCTGTATGCACCGTTTGCCCGCACCAAGGACAAGCTGATCGTCATGGACATCCGCTCCGCCGAGCTGACCAAGTACGCGGCCAATGCCCTGCTTGCGACCAAGATCAGTTTCATGAATGAAATCGCCAACCTGGCCGAGCGCGTGGGTGCCGATGTGGAAGCGGTGCGCCGTGGCATCGGCTCGGATCCGCGTATCGGCTATCAGTTCATCTTCCCCGGCTGCGGATACGGTGGTTCCTGCTTTCCCAAGGATGTTCAGGCGCTGGAGCGCACCGCGCGGGCCAATGCGTACGAAGCGCGCATCCTGAGCGCTGTTGAGGCCACCAATGCCGAGCAGAAGAAAGTGCTGTTCAGCAAATTGTCAGGCCATTTCGGCGGTGATCTGGCGGGCAAGCGTATTGCGGTCTGGGGTTTGTCGTTCAAACCCAACACCGACGACATGCGCGAAGCGCCCAGCCGCACTCTGATGGAGGCTGTGTGGCAGGCCGGTGGCAGCGTGCAGGCGTTTGACCCGGAAGCAATGGAGGAAACCCGTCGCATTTATGGCCAGCGTGATGATCTGACCCTGTGCGACAGCGCTATCGAAGCCCTGACCGATGCCGATGCCTTGGTGATCTGCACCGAGTGGTCACAATTCCGCACCGCCAACTTCAAGCAGTTGAAGAGCCATCTCAAAGGCCGCGTGGTGGTGGATGGGCGCAATCTATGGGTGCCCGAAGAACTCGCTCGCGAAGGGTTTTACTACTACGCCATCGGGCGGCCGGTGGTGCAGCCATTGGTTGACTGACCGGGCTCGCACAACCCCTGTCCATCAGTGTCCTCCGCGTCGCGCCGTATCCGGCGCGATGCCCTTCGCTGCACTGCGCTTGGTGTGGCCGGCCTGACGCGACATCCTGTCGCGGCAAGCCTCAATTCGCCGTCCTGGCGAATTGTCCCCAGTCGCTACGCTACGCTGCGACGCTCCCCCTTGACCTGATGGCCAGGGGTTGCGCGATCCTCTCCAGCTCAGAATGAGGTCCCGCGAGTATGTCTGCGGGCTCATCAAGGTGCTGCACCGTGGCACGGCGCACGAGCGGTTGTCGCAGCGTAAAGAAGCGGCTTATTACTTAAACGTCGCCAGCGTGATTGCAATCATGCGCTTGACGAAGTTGTTGTAAGGCG
>CAZVMN010000042.1:0-6139 GCA_964629015.1 uncultured Oceanococcus sp. | reverse complement strand
CGGTGCGGGCAGACGCTTATCCCTATCCGCTCAAATCATTTGAATTTGAGAGCCAGCGGCAAACGCTGAGCATGGCTTACATGGATGTACCGGCGCAGGGGCAGGCGCGCGGTGTCTTTGTCTTGCTCCACGGCAAGAACTTCAACGGGGCCTACTGGGGCGACACGATGGCTTTGCTCGCGCAGCATGGCTTTCGTGTGATTGTTCCCGATCAGATTGGCTTCGGCGCATCGAGCATGCCGCGGCGTTATCAGTACAGCTTTGCCCAGCTGGCGGCCAACACGCGGGCATTGCTGGATTCACTGGGGCTTAAGGGCACACGTGTGCTGGGGCATTCCATGGGCGGCATGCTGGCCACCCGCTACGCGCTGCAATATCCCGATGCGGTGGAGCAGCTGGTGCTGCTCAATCCGATCGGTTTGGAGGACTGGCGCGCGATGGGTGTGCCGTATGTCGCGCCGGAGAAGATTTATCAGGCCGAACGCAAGAAAAGCTACGCCAGCATTCAGGCGTATCAGCAGGCCAGCTACTACGACGGTAAGTGGAAAGACAGCTACACCCCGTGGGCGCGGATGCTGGCCGAGGCCTACAGCGGCGAGCGTGGCGATGCGTTTGCCTGGAGCATGGCGCTGACCGCCGACATGATTCTGTCGCAGCCGGTGGTGTATCAATTTGATCAGCTGCGTGTGCCAACCGTGCTGATCGTCGGGCTGCGCGACCGCACGGCGATTGGGCGGCCGCTGGTCAGTGACGAGCTGGCCGCGCGCATGGGCGACTACCCGGCTTTGACGCGTAAGCTTGCAGCGCGCATACCGCAGCTTGATGTCATCACCTTTGATGGGGTGGGTCACTTGCCGCACATCGAGGCGCCGCAGAGATTTTTTGGTGCACTGCGCAGCGTGCTGGAGCCGGATGCCTGATGGCCAAATCTTCACAAGCGTGCCCCTGCGGCTACGGTCCGCATTACGAGCAGTGCTGCCAGCCCCTGCATCTGGGGCACCCGGCGCCCAGCGCGGAGGCGTTGATGCGTGCCCGCTATAGCGCCTACGTGCTGGATCAGCGTGACTATCTGGTGGCCAGCTGGCATCCGGATACGCGACCAGCAGAGCTTGAGCCCAACAGCCATGCGGCAAGCCGTTGGCTGGGGCTTAAGATCGTGCAGCAGCGGGCTTTGCCCAATGGTGACTGGCAGGTGGAGTTCGTTGCGCGCTATCGCCAGGCCAGTGGCAAGGCGGTGCGATTACATGAAATCAGCCGCTTCTGTCAGGTTGACGGGCAATGGCGCTATCTTGATGGTCACGCCCCGACCTGATGCGACTTATGGTGCGGGTTTGCTGCCTTGGGCCAGACAGCGTGCACAGCGCCCCACCACTTCGATGGTGCGGTGGTCAGGCTCGAAGCCGCGGGCGTGCGCAGCGTCGTCCAGACTGCCGGTCACGCCGGCACTGTGCAGCTCGTCGACATCACCGCAGTCGTTGCAGATCAGGAACTGGCTGAAGTGCGGATGATCCGGATGTTGGCATCCGACATAGGCGTGCAAGGACTCAAGCTTGTGCACCAGACCCTCGGCCTGCAGGAAGTCAAGCGCGCGATACACCGTTGGCGGCGCGATCTTGGGCTGCTTTTCACGCAGCGCCTCCATGATGTCGTAGGCCCCTAGCGGCCGCGTGCTGGCGCTGATCGCCGCCAGCACATCGCGCCGCTGGTTGGTCAGGCGAACGCCGCGCTCGCGGCACAGCCGCTCGGCCATCTGGATCGCTTTGGAGGCGGGTTGAGTCTTCGACATGAGCGCATTTTAAACCGGTTTGTGCTCAGGCGATCCAGTCCAGGGTCAGGACCAGTCGGCGATCACCTGGGGCGGGTTCGGGTGAGCGATGAACCAGACCACGTCCGTGGTTGCCTTCCCAGCCTTCGCCTTTCATGAGGGCCACATCGCCCGTCTCCAGTTGCTGGATTGCACGTCCATCGCGGATCAGGCCCGAGGTTTCATCGGCCTGTCCCGCGCCGGCGCGGCCGAGCCAGCGGCGCTCGACAGCATGCGCCGGCAGCCACTGGGTGGCGACACCATGCAGGGTCGTGATCAGGCGCACCGGCAGGTTGTCGACATGAAAACGTGGACACATGGCATGTTCGAGTGTCTCCAGGCGCAGGCCCAGCGCTTCTGCTTCGAACAGCTCGCTGAACATCGCGCAGCACTGGCCCAGATGATCCAGCAGCAGCGCGCGCCCCTGATCTGCTGGCAAGCTGGTGGCCAAATGCTGCGAAATCTCCTGCGTGGTCCCAACGATCTTCAAATTGAGTGGACGGGTGCCCTGGCACAGTGACTGTGCATAGTCGCGGATCGCGCAAGCTGGCTGGGCCTGCCACACCGCCAGGTTGACATGCTCGTGATAGATATCCGCCAGCACCGCCGGGTTTTGGCTGTGCACGGCCTGAGTGTCGTGCTCCTTACGCGCAAGGTTCATCATGCAGCCTCGCTGGCCAGCCAGCGGGGGAACGGATCGGGCAAGGCGGCCCATGCGGCCGGCCCTGCGGCCAGCTCGGCATCGCTCAGCAGGGCCGCATCAAGGCGCTGACGCATCTGTGTTTCGTCCAGCCCCTGGCCTATGAACACCAGTTCCTGGCGGCGGTCACCGAACTCACCGTCAAAGCGACTGAGAATGTGTTGGCGTTGTGCTTGCTCCTGTGGCCATTGCTCATCCGGCAGCGCCGACCACCAGTATCCGGCGGGGCCGTGGCGCATGATGCCGCCGGCCTGTGACCACTGGCCGGCCATATCGAAACGTGAAGCCAGCCAGAAAAAACCTTTCGAACGCAGCAGCGTGCCTTGCCAGCCACCACCGGTGATGGCGTCCCAGAATCGCTGCGGATGAAACGGTCGTTTGGCCCGATAGGCAAAGCTGCCGATGCCGTACTCTTCGGTTTCGGGTTTGTGCTCGCCACGCAATTCACGCAGCCAGCCCGGCGCGCTGGCCGCACGTTCAAAGGAAAAGCGCCCGGTGTTGAGCAGTTTGTCGATCGGTGCCTGGCCGAAACTGGCGCAGACAATTTCCGCCTCGCGGTTGAGCTGTTGCAACATCGCGATCAGGCGTTGGCGCTCCTCGTGGCTGATCAGTTCGCTTTTGTTGAGCACGATGACATCGGCGAATTCGACCTGATCCATCAGCAAGTCAGCGACCGTGCGCTCGTCGTCCTCGCCCATGCTTTCACCGCGCTGGGCCAGGTCGTCAGCCTGATCCAGATCGGTGGGGAAGTTCACCGCATCGACCACGGTCACCATGGTGTCGAGGCGGGCCAAATCCGACAGGCTCTGGCCATTTTCGTCGCGAAACGTGAAGGTCTCGGCCACCGGCAGCGGCTCGGAGATCCCGGTGGATTCAATCACCAGGGCATCGAAGCGGCCCTCGCGGGCCAGGCGTGAGACTTCGATCAGCAGATCTTCCCTCAAGGTGCAGCAGATGCAACCGTTGGACATCTCGACCAGCTTCTCATCGGCGCGGTTGAGCGTGACTTCACGGTTGACCAGGTCTGCATCGATGTTGACCTCAGACATGTCGTTGACGATCACGGCCACACGCCGGCCATCGCGATTGTTGAGTATGTGATTGAGGGTGGTGGTTTTGCCGGCGCCAAGAAAACCGGACAGCACAGTAACGGGTAGCATCGTGAAATCCTGCAATGTTATAATGTAACAAATCGTGCCATGAATTCCGGTTGCAAGCAATGTCGTTATCGTCGTCCAAAGTGCCCGGGCAGGGCGCCCGTTTTACGCCGCGCTACGAGGGTCATTACCTCACGCCGGAGCAACTCGATGTGCTGCGCAGCACCTTGTTGAACTGGCGCGATGATGTGCTGAATGATGCCCAGCACACCATCGATCAGATGCGTGACGACAGTCATTTTGAGGTTGGTGACGAAGGTGATCGGGCGCAGCGCGAAACCAGCCAGACCCTGGAGCTGCGCACACGCGACCGGCAGCGCAAACTGCTGCGAAAGATCGAGCAGGCTTTGCTGCGTATCGAAACCGGGGACTACGGCTACTGCGAGGAAACCGGCGAGCCGATTGGTTACGAGCGGCTTCGTATTCGCCCTATGGCCACCATGTGTGTCGCCGCCCAGGAAGCGCACGAAAAGCGTGAGCGCAATTACCGTGGGTAAGTGTCAAGACAACACGCCCGCGAGCTTGATCCGACCGTCACGCGAGCAGGCCGAAGAGGCGGTGCGGACCTTGATTCGCTGGGCCGGCGATGATCCCTTGCGTGAAGGTTTGCTCGACACGCCGGCCCGCGTGACGCGGGCCTATGAAGAATTTTTTGCCGGCTATGCCCAGAGCCCGCAAGACTTGCTCCAGGCCACATTTGAAGAGGTTTCAGGCTATCAGGACATGGTTCTGCTGCGTGATATTCGCCTGGAATCGCATTGCGAGCACCACATGGTGCCGATCATTGGTAAGGCGCACGTGGCCTATATGCCGTCCAGTCGCGTGGTCGGGATCAGTAAGCTGGTCCGGCTGGTCGAGGTTTTCGCGAAACGATTGCAAACGCAGGAAACCCTGACCGCACAGATCGCTCAGGCGCTGGATGCGGCGCTGGCGCCGCGCGGGGTGGCTGTGCTTATCGATGCGGCGCATCAGTGCATGACAACGCGCGGTGTCAAACAACCCGGTGTGAGCACTGTGACCTCGCAGTTCAGCGGAGTGTTCGCAGCGGATGTCGCGTTGCAGGAGCGTATCTGGCGCCTGCTTTAAGCCGCGCTCAGGCGGGCGCGAGTGCGGTCTGGCTGAGCAGCATGCCGGCTTCGTCGACCCAGCACTCTTGGGCCTGGGCCTGACCGTTTTGCAGGCTCAGCGCGACATGATGACGCCGCGCGCCCTTGCCGCGAATACGCGCCACGCTGGCGGCGTTGATGTACAGCACGCCGTCCTGGCGCACCGCTGGCAGGCGCACCCCACCGCCGCGTTTGTGGCGGTGGTGCATGTGGCCGGCGACCACCGCAAGCACCTGTTTGCCCTGCGTCTGGGCATAGTCGATGGCGACACGCAGATCACGGTCGCCGAAATCCCCGAACTGAGGTGAGAAGTCGCAGCCCCAGATGTCGGTCGACTGCTCGCCCAGGCCGCTGGGGCCGTTGTGAGCCAGGAACACCAGCTGGCCCGGTGCGGCATCCACCAGCTGCTTGAGCCGTTCGGCGCTGTCTTGGTAACTGCGAACGGCGTGCGTCTGGGCCATGTAACGACGGAAATAGAATCGATCCGGGCCCATGGCATGCGGGCGCGCGGTGATCAGCCCGATGTGAGGGCTGATGGTGAACAGCTTGTAGCCGCCCAGCGCGATATCGCCAAGGGCACGCTGCAGCGCCTGCATGCGCTGCGGCATGCTGGCAGCGCCTCGATCACACAATGCCTGCCAGCCTTTGAGTTCGGCCAGCAGCTGCATCGGCGATGGGCCATCGTGGTTGCCCGGAATCAGCCAGGCCGGCTTGTTCAGTTCGGCCAGGCGTCGCGCCACCGGCACGGCGTTGGTGAAGCGCGGCAGGTCGCCGGTGAACAGCAGGCCTTGATAGTGCGACTGATTGAAATAGCGGGTGTCGGCACGGTCCCAGAACCCGTGCACGTCACCGATGCAGGCAAGCTGAACCGGGGTTTCGCTCATCGCTTGGGTTTGCCGCCCTGCAGGGCAAAGCGCACCGCATCCATGATGTCGAGCGGAACCTGGCGACGGATGGCTTTGATCTGTTTGGCGCGGATACGGCGCTTGGTGAAGCTGTGTGCCGTCATGTCGAGGTTTTTGAAGTGCTCGGCACGGGCCCGCGCGGTGTCCATGAGCGTTTCGACGCTGGTGAGTTCATCGTAGAAACCGGCGCTCATGGCACTCTCGGGGTTGAACGCCTCAGCCAGCGTCACCGCGCGCTGAAAGGCGGCGGGGGCCAGACGCTGCTTCATCACCGTGATCGGCACGCGCGGCATCGGCAGGCCGATGGCGACTTCATTGGCGGTGATGGTGTAATCACCCTGCACGCCGAGGATGTAGTCACTGCTGAGCATCATGAACACGCCCATGGCGTAGGCATGGCCGGTGCTGGCCGTGATCACCGGGTAGGGGTATTCCATGATGCGGGCGGTCAGCGAGTATCCGGCACG
>CAZVMN010000041.1:0-6154 GCA_964629015.1 uncultured Oceanococcus sp. | reverse complement strand
CAGTGTGAATCTCAACTAGTGGTAACTCTATGACTCTGGCGACACACCCGGTGCTAAAACCGGTGACCGCTGCTTTGCTGCTCGGCAGCAGCCTGGCGTTCTTCAGCACGACTGGCCTGGCTCAACAACCGGCGCAACCGGTGGGCTCCACCTTGAACCTCAAGGACGCCGACATCGGCACGCTGATCACCACCGTGGGTGAAATCACCGGTCAGAATTTCATTGTTGACCCGCGTGTCAAAGGCCAGGTTACGGTCATTTCCACCACCCCGATGTCACCCGAGGACATCTACGGAGTGTTCCTGTCGGTGCTCCAAGTCCATGGTTTTGCCGCCGTGCCCGCCGGCCCGGTCACCAAAATCGTGCCAGAAGTCGGCGCCAAGCAGGACGGCGGCAGCCACTTTGATTTTATGGGCATGGCCGACGACGAAATCGTCACCCGGGTGATGGAAATCGTCAATGTGCCGGCCGCGCAATTGGTGCCGATTCTGCGCCCCTTGGTGCCGCAATACGGTCACTTAGCGGCCTACTCGCCCTCCAACATGCTGATCATCTCGGATCGCGCGGCCAACGTCGCACGCTTGACCGAGATCATCCGCCGCATCGACCAGGGTGGTGACGACGAAGTCGAAGTCATTCGCCTGCGCAATGCCTCGGCAGCCGACGTGCAACAAACCTTGAATGGCTTACTGCAATCCCAGCAGAGCAAACGCGACCCCAGCCAGCAACCGATCACGCTGATCGCCGATGAACGCACCAACAGCTTGATTCTGAGCAGCGACAAGGCGCAACGCATGCGCATTCGCGCGCTGATCGCTCACCTTGACATTCCTTTGGAGGAAGACGGCGATACCCAGGTGATTTATCTCTCCTACGCCGACGCGGAAACCTTAGCGCCGATACTCGAGGGCTACGCGGAATCCCAGACCGGTGCAAAAGGTGGCGCCAAAAAAGAAGGGGCCTCGTCACTGAACGGCGACGTGCGTATCGTGGCCGAGCCCAATACCAATGCTCTGGTGATCACCGCACCACCGAAGATCATGCGCGGCCTGCGCAACGTCATCGCACAACTGGATATCCGGCGTGCTCAAGTTTTGGTCGAGGCCATTCTGGCCGAGGTGAGCATCAACCGCTCGCGTCAGTTGGGCGTCGATTGGGCCGTCTTGAACGATGAACGCGTCGCCGCAGCCTCCATTTTCAACCAAAGCTTCGTCACAAGCGCCGCTGCTGCAGCTAGCGGCAACATCGCCAGCGCGACCGGCCTCTTGCGCACCGGCTTTAACGTCGGTGGCGGCAGCATCAAGGACGACGGCACCAGCTTTGCGTTGTTGCTCAACACGCTTACCGGCGACGGTGAAACCAATGTGCTGTCGACCCCTTCACTGGTCACCATGGACAATGAGGAAGCGGAAATTTCTGTCGGTCAGGAAGTCCCATTCCTGACGGGCTCCTATGGCAACTCCACCACCGGCAGCACGGTCAATCCGTTCCAGACCATCGAGCGCCGTGATGTGGGCCTGACCTTGGGGATTACGCCACAGATCAACGAAGGCGACACCATCAAGCTGACCATCAAACAGGAATCATCAAACGTCAGCGCCGGCACCGCCGGAGCGGTCGACCTGATCACCAACAAGCGCACCTTGAACACCACGGTGATGGTCGGCAATGGCGATATTCTGGTCCTTGGCGGTCTGATTGACGACAACGTGCAGCGCACCGAGCAAAAGGTCCCGATTCTCGGCGACATTCCTCTGATTGGCGCCCTGTTCCGTTCCAGCAGTGTCGACAATGCCAAACAGAATCTGATGATTTTCATCCGTTCCACGATCCTGCGTGATCGCGAGAGCGCCAGCTATTACACACGGGTCAAATACGACCGTATGCGTCATCTGCAGAGCGTCGCCAACGAACAACCTATGCGCATTCTTGGCCGAACCCAGGGTCCGGTTCTGGAACAGCTGGACGAACAGTTTGTCCCACCGCCACAGCCAACGCCTGCGACTGCGCCCTCAAGCGCAACCGATGACGCCGCCATGCCCCCGGGCGCTGCGGATGCCTCCGCCCAGCCGGTGGCGGCAGAAACTCAGCCCCAGACACAAGCACCTGCCGCAGCTCCACAGCCCACCATGGAGCCGTTGATCAGTACCGAGCCGGTGCTGACCCCACGCAAGAAAATGGGCCGAGGCCACCTGCGCTGATGGACACCGCGCTGCGCCTACCCTCATTTGCCTTTGCCAAGCGTCACGGTTTACTGGTTGGCCAGCTGACCGATGATGGGCATGTGGAGCTGTTCGCACGGCCTGATGTGGCACCAGAGGCCCTGCTGGAAATGCAGCGCTTTCTGGAGCATCCGATCGCCCTCAAACCTCTCGAGGTCGCGGATTTCGACCGTGCACTTCAGCAGCGCTATGAGAACAACTCCAGCGAAACCATGCAGGCCATGCAGGGCCTGGATGATGACACCGATCTGTCCAGCGTCGCCGAATCCCTGGCCGAGCCACAGGACCTGCTGGAAGCCGACGACGACGCGCCGATCATTCGGCTGATCAACGCCATGCTGTCCGAGGCAATCAAGGACAACGCATCAGACATCCATATCGAGCCGTTTGAGAACCGCCTAGTGGTGCGTTTTCGCGTCGATGGCGTACTGCGTACCGTGCTCACGCCGCAACGTGCGCTAACGCCGCTTATCGTGTCGCGCATCAAGGTCATGGCCAAGCTCGACATTGCCGAAAAGCGCCTGCCTCAGGATGGCCGCATTTCGGTCAAAATTGCGGGTCGCCCGGTCGATGTGCGTGTCTCAACGATTCCATCCGGCCACGGCGAACGCGTGGTACTGCGTCTGCTCGACAAGCAGGCAGGACGTCTCGACCTCACGCATTTGGGTATGGAACCCAAACAGCTTGAGGTCATGAAAGAACTGATCAAAAAGCCGCACGGCATCATCCTGGTCACTGGCCCTACAGGCTCGGGTAAAACCACAACCCTTTACGCTGCGCTGGCGAGTCTCAACGACACGTCGCGCAACATCCTCACCGTCGAAGATCCGATTGAGTATTACCTCGACGGCATCGGCCAGACTCAGGTCAACACCAAGGTGGACATGAGCTTTGCCCGCGGACTGCGCGCCATACTGCGCCAGGACCCGGACGTGGTGATGGTCGGTGAGATTCGCGATCTCGAAACCGCAGAAATTGGCGTTCAAGCCTCACTGACCGGCCACTTGGTGCTGTCCACCCTGCACACCAACACCGCAATTGGGGCGGTGTCGCGTCTGCGTGACATGGGCGTAGAGCCTTTCCTGCTTGCTTCAAGCCTGATCGGCTTGATCGCGCAGCGCCTGGTCCGAACCCTGTGCCGTGACTGCCGCGTACCCTACACACCGGATGCTGCCGAATGTCGTTTACTGGACATTCCCGCTGACAACCCGCCGCAGATTTACCGCGCAAAGGGTTGCGACAAGTGCCGCAACACCGGCTATACGGGACGAAACGGCATACAAGAAGTTATCGGCGTGGACGATGCGCTGCGCACCATGATTCACGATGGCGCGTCCGAGCAGGCTATGGAGAAGCACGCACGCCAGCGCTACCCGAGCCTGCGCGCCGAGGGCCGTGCGAAAATTCTCGAAGGCGTGACCACGATCGAAGAAGTCGTGCGCGTCACCCGCGAAGACTAGCGATGGGCGCCTACAGCTACATCGCATTAGACGCACGCGGGCGCAACAAAAAAGGCCTGATCGAAGGCGACACGCCCAAGATGGTGCGCGCCCAGCTGCGCGAGCGCGGCCTAACCCCGTTGGAAGTCGTTGAGGTTGAACAAAAGGCACGCGGCGGCAATGGCGGTTACGGCTTCGCCCGCGGCATCTCCGGCACTGAACTTGCTTTGGTGACACGCCAGTTGGCGACCCTGTTGAAATCCGGTCTGCCATTGGAGGAAACCCTCAAAACGGTTGCGCAACAAATCGAAGGACGCCGGACCCAAAGTATCATCATGGGCGTGCGCGCCCGTGTGACCGAAGGCCATACTCTGGCCTCTGCGCTGCGCGAATTCCCAAATGTTTTCAACCACCTGTACTGCGCCACGGTGGAAGCGGGCGAGCAATCTGGCCACCTCGACACGGTGCTGGATCGCTTGGCGGACTACGTCGAAAAGCGCCAGGAACTGCAGAAGAAGATTTTTGCCGCCCTGTCCTACCCCATCATCCTGGTTCTGGCCTCGGTGGGCATCGTCAGCTTCCTGCTGGCCAGCGTCGTCCCTCAGGTTATCGGGGTATTCGACAGCCTGGATGCCGAACTTCCGCCTTTAACCAAAGGCATGATCGCAGCGAGCGACTTCCTGCGCGACCATTACATCGCGCTTGGTGTCGCGCTTGTCGCACTGGTGATTGGCTGGCAACTGCTGATGCGCCGCCCCGCGGCGAAGTACCGCTGGCATGCGGTGCAATTGCGCCTGCCACTGTTTGGAAAACTGATCCGCGGCGTCAACGCTGGCCGCTTCACGCGAACCTTTAGCATCCTGGTCTCCAGTGGCGTTCCGGTGCTGGAAGCACTGGATATCTGCTCCCGTGTGGTTCAGAACATCCCCATGCAGGAGCTGGTCAAAAATGCCGCGGTGAAAGTGCGCGAAGGGGCGCCCATTCATCGTTCGCTTGCCGCGGGTAAGCTGTTTCCACCGATCACCCTGAACCTAATCGCCAACGGCGAGGCGTCGGGTCAGCTCGATGAAATGCTGGAACGTGCAGCGCACAACCAGGAACTGGAAGTCGACACGATCATTTCCGCCATTATGGGTGTGCTGGGGCCGGCTTTGATTATGATGATGGCGGGTATCGTTTTGACCATCGTTCTGGCTATCATGCTGCCCATCTTCGACATGAACCAACTGGTTCAGTAAAGAGCTCAGTTCGAGCTGTCGAGACTTGCCGGCGGCGCTGGCATCAGATGATCCTTGACCTGATCGCGAATGCTCTCAGTCACTTTGGCGTGGCATTCGAGCACGGCGATGTGGATCGCGTTCTCCAGGGACATCGCATCCGCGCTGCCGTGGGATTTGATCACGATACCGTTGAGCCCAAGCAGGCTGGCACCATTGTAGGCTCGTGGATCGACGCGCTTGCGAAAGCGCCGCAGCACACCAAGACTGGCCAAAGCGGCCAACTTGCTCAACAGACCACGGCGGTATTCCTCGCCGAGGAAATCGGCGATCAGGCGTGACACGCCTTCCATGCTTTTCAGCGCGACATTGCCGGAAAAGCCATCGCAGACAACCACATCCACGTTGCCAAGGAAGATATCGGTACCTTCCACATAGCCGATGTAGTTGAGATCGCTCTGGGTCAGCATCGCGGCAGCGGACTTTATGGACTGCGTGCCTTTGATGTCCTCGGAACCGATGTTGAGCAGGCCGACGCGCGGATTCTCAAGATGGGATACGGCGCGTGCCAATACAGCGCCCATCACCGCAAACTGGTACAGATGCTCCGGGCTGCATTCCGCATTCGCACCCAGGTCGAGCATGTGCGTGTGGCCATTGCGCGAGGGCAACTTGGAGACAATCGCCGGGCGATCGACCCCCGGCAGGGTTTTCAGCACGAAACGTGCTGTGGCCATCAGAGCGCCAGTGTTTCCAGCGCTGACACAGGCTTGCGCCTCACCGCCGTGAACCAGGTTGATCGCCACTCGCATGGATGAATCTTTCTTGCCACGCAAAGCTTTGGCGGGCTCTTCATCCATACCAACAACTTCGCTGGCTTCTTGCACACGCACACGAGGGTGCGCCTGCAAGCCATGTTTGGCCATCACCGTCTCCAATATCGACGGCTGGCCAACCAGTATCAGCTCCAGCGAGGGGTGCCGCTCCAGCGCTCGGCGAGCGGCCGGCACGGTGACATCGACGCCGACATCACCGCTCATCGCGTCCAGCGCGATGATCATGCCGTGTTAGATGTCGTCTTCAGCGACTTCCGGCTTTTCAATCACGCGACGGCCGCGGTAAAAACCGTCTTTGGTCACGTGATGGCGAAGATGCATTTCACCACTGGTCGGATCTTCCGACAGGGTCGGCGCAGTCAGCGCATCGTGCGAGCGACGCATATCGCGCTTGGAACGGGTTTTACGGTTCTGTTGAACGGCCATCACGGCCTCCTTGG
>CAZVMN010000040.1:0-6189 GCA_964629015.1 uncultured Oceanococcus sp. | reverse complement strand
AGCACCGGGTGTGTCGCCAGAGTCATAGAGTTACCACTAGTTGAGATTCACACTGACGGACTGCAATTGTCCGCCGCGTTCAATTTGCAAATTGAGCTGCTGGGCTGAGCTGAGGTCGCCCAGAAGCTGAAAACTTTTGCTCGGATCATCCAGAGAGACGCCGTTGATCGAGGTCACAACGTCGCCCGGTCGCAGGCCAGCCTGCTGGAACAATTCGCGGTTGCGTCCCGGGTAGATGCGATAGCCACGCATTGCGCCATTACTCCGTGCGGGTTGAACGCGGAGGTATTGCGATGCCTTGGAAGGATCGTTGAGCAGTTCGGTGCGTATGGTTGAAAGTTTGGCTGCCGTGTCGCTGTCGAGTATGCGCGGCGCTGAGCCGCCCAAAACCCTAAACGCCGGTGCTTGTCGCGAGTCGCCGCGGGGTGAGGTGTCCGCGACTTCGTCTTTTTCCAAGCGCAGCGTTTCCAGGCGGCCACCACGCTTGAGCAGCACGCGGTCAACATAAATGCTGTGCAGTTCCGCGCCGCCAGGAATCGACATGCCAACTGCATAGGCCTTGAGTTCGCCGCGAGTTTGCTCGATCAATGCGCGTGATTCGCTGGCATTCTCCATCGCCAAAATGCCGCGCAGTTTCAGGCGCAGGTTGGTATCGGGTGCATCCTCGGCAAGTTGAGTCTGCGGTTCAGCCGCTTCCGGACGAAACTCTCCGAATAATTTGGCTTGCTGGATCGCTGCGATATTGATGGTGGAGGCTTTTTGATTCGTAGCAGGCGCATCTGCCGATTGCGCGGGGCGCGGAATCCACAGGCCTTCTTCCGGAGCGGGCACCAGTAACCAGATCAGTTTGGCCAGCTGCACCCCCAGCAGCACCGCAAGGAGCAAGGCCGCAATGAGCGGAACAGTCTTCTGCAGGCGGGCGATGGTTTGAGGAGAAAGTTGCGAATTCAAGGACGGGCGATCTGCTGCGAGCGTGAGTCAAACCCGACATCATAAAGATTTTGTCGGTTTTTCTCATTGTTTTGGCGTGCGTTGGCGGCGAATTTTAGGGCAAGTAATATGACGGGCAGTGGGAGCGCCCGGGGGGCACGCGATGCACACTCTGATTCGATTTGTACTGACGAGTTTCATCCTCGTCAGCTTTCTTTTGCATCTCAACGGATTCTGGACGATCAGTCTGATCGAGCAGGTTGAGCGATTGACTTACGATGCTCGCGTCCGCGCGAGTGTGCTGGACAAAGTTGACGATCGTATTGCGATCATCGACATCGATGAAAAATCCATGGCCGAGGACGGCCAGTGGCCCTGGCCCCGGCGAAAGCTTGCGGCGGTTGTGGATGTGTTGCACCAACACTATGACGTGTCTGCGTTGGCTTTGGACTCGGTGTTCCCGGAAGCGGACGGTCACTCTGGGCTGCCGTGGCTTGGTCAGCTTGGCCAATCGGCGATCGGCGAGGTCGAGGAGGTGCGGCGTTGGATTGATGCGCGACGCGACGACTGGGATGACGATCGAGTTTTCGCAGCGGCGTTACAACGGCATGAGCCGGTTCTCGGATTCGTGCTCAAAGGAACGGGCGAAGAAGACAGCCATATCGGACGTTTGCCGCCGCCAGTGGTGGACGACGCGCGCAAAATGCCAGCCTCATATATTCGTGCAAGCAGTTACACCGCGAATCTTCCAGTGTTGCAGGATGCAACACCGTATGGTGGGTTTTTCGACAATCCAACGCTGGATAGCGATGGTGTGTTTCGACGCGTGCCGCTGTTGCAGCAACATGGTGATGCCGTGTTCGGTTCTCTGGCGCTGATGACGTTGGTGCGCTCATTGGTCGATAGAGAGGGCCAACCGAGCGTTGAATTGGAGTATGACGCTCGCGGTGGGCCACGCAACGCACTGAATCTGGAATACCTGCGTCTGGGCGAATATCACGTGCCGGTGGATGAGAATGCGGCGGTGTTGGTGCCCTACCGCGGCGCACAGGGCAGCTTTCCGTATTACTCACTCTCGGATGTGCTGCATAAGCGTGTCGACACGGACGCTTTGCGCGGGCGCATCGCGATTCTCGGGACCACGGCGCCCGGGCTTAAAGACCATCGCACCACGCCTGTTGGCGTGGCTTATGCGGGCGTCGAGGTCCATGCGAACATCATTTCCGGCATTCTGGATGGGCGCATCAAACACAAGGTCCCTTATCTGATCGGGATCGAGACCACCATGCTGGTGGTGATCAGTCTGATCTTCACTTTGCTGTTTCCCCGCGTTTCGCCGCTGTGGGGAACCTTGCTGGTCGGCGGCATGGTGATGGGCTTGGTCGCGCTGTCGTTTGGATTGTGGGGAGCGGCGGATTTTGTTGTGCCCCTTGGTGGCCCGCTGTTGTTCTTGTTCATTCTAGTGCTTGTCCAGATGACCTACGGCTACTTTGTCGAGGCCAGAGCCAAGCGCGAGGTGGCGCGCTTGTTCGGTCACTACGTGCCACCAGAGCTGGTCAGCGAAATGGCGCAGGACACTTTGGCGGCAGAAATGCGCTCGGACAGCCGCGAGATGAGCGTGCTGTTCTCAGATATTCGCAACTTCACCAGCATTTCGGAGCGTTTGCCGCCGCAGCAACTGACGGCGCTGATGAATGAGTTTCTGACGCCGCTGACCGAGATCATCCATCGTCATCGCGGCACCATCGACAAGTACATGGGCGATGCCGTCATGGCGTTTTGGGGCGCGCCGTTGCCCGACGAACAGCATGCTCGACGAGCATTACAAGCGGCGCTGGAGATGGTGTCCTGTATGCGCCGATTGGCGGATGAATTTCGCGCCCGCGGCTTGCCCGAGTTGCGCATTGGCGTAGGTATCAATACCGGGGTCATGAGCGTTGGCAATATGGGCTCTCAGTTCCGTATGGCATACACCGTGCTTGGTGATGCCGTGAACCTGGGATCGAGGTTGGAAGGCTTGACCAAGCAATACGGCGTTTCCGTGATCTGTGGGGACAGCACACGTCGTCTCGTCGATGACTGGGCCTACCGCGATCTTGATCGTGTGCGTGTGAAGGGCAAAGAGGAACCGGTCGGGATCTTCGAGCCGCTCGGCCTGCGCGCTGAGCTTGACGCCGATACGCGTAAAGAACTGAAGCATTATCGTGACGCGCTGCTGGCCTATCGCAATCAGAGTTGGTCCGAGGCGGAATTGCAGTTCTATCAATTGCAAAAAGCGCGGCCGGACCCACATCCCATCTATCAGGTTTATCTGGACCGCATAGAGATCTTCAAGCGCATGCCGCCGGGCCCGGATTGGGACGGTGTATTCACGCACACCAGTAAGTGAGTTGGTATGAACATCAATCGATCGTTGGGGTCCAAACCGACGTCAATCATCATACAATTGGATCATGGCTGAACATGAGACAGAACGCTACGGCAACACGGCAGTTGAAGAGGCTCCGCCCAAACTTCAGCGTCCGCCAATGTACAAGGTCGTCCTATTGAATGACGATTACACACCTATGGAATTCGTGGTCCATATCCTGCAGAAGTATTTCCGACTCGGGCATGAGCAGGCGGTTCAGGTCATGCTTGAAGTTCATACCAAAGGCGCAGGTGTGGCCGGCACTTACACGGCCGAAATTGCGGAGACCAAAGTGGCGCAGGTGAACCGGTATGCGCGGGAAAACGAACACCCGCTGATGTGCACGATGGAGAAAGCGTGATGCTCAGTCAGGATCTGCAAGCCGCCCTTGACGCGGCGTTTAAATCGGCCAAGACGGAGGCACATGATCTCCTGACCGTCGAACATTTGCTGCTCGCTTTGCTCGACGATGCCAAGTTGGCGGAGGTTCTGCGTGCCGTGGGTGCGCAGTTGGAGCCTCTGGAACAAGGGCTGCGCGACTTTATTCGCACCAACGTGCAAACCGTTGGTGAGGTTGATGACGGTTACGAGGTGCAACCCACGCTGGGTTTTCAACGTGTGTTGCAGCGCGCCGTGTATCACGTTCAGTCATCCGGCAAGAAAGAGGTCACACCGCTCAATGTGCTGGTGGCGATCTTTGCTGAGCGTGACGCCCATGCCGTGTATTTGCTGGCCGAACAGGGCGTAAGCCGGTTGGATGTAGTGAACTACATTTCGCATGGCATCACCCGTGACGAAGGTGAAAGCAGTTCGAGCGACAGTGATGAGAAGAAGGATATCGGTGGTGACAACGAATCCGCTCTGTCCAAATACACCGTCAATCTGAATGAAAAGGCGCGGCAAGGTCGCATCGATCCGCTGATCGGGCGCGATCTGGAAATTGAACGCGTGATTCAGACGTTGTGTCGGCGGCGCAAGAACAATCCGTTGTTGGTGGGTGAGGCCGGCGTTGGTAAAACGGCCATTGCCGAAGGCTTGGCCCTGGCCATCGTCGAAGGCGATGTTCCCGAAGTGCTGGGCAAGGCCACAATTTATTCCCTCGACATGGGCGGTCTGGTTGCTGGCACCAAATACCGCGGTGATTTTGAAAAACGTCTCAAAGGTGTGCTCAAGGAACTCAACGAAGATCCAGGCTCGGTCCTTTTTATCGATGAAATTCACACCATGATTGGCGCGGGCGCGGCCTCTGGCGGGGTTATGGATGCCTCCAATTTGCTCAAGCCCGGTCTGGCCAGTGGCGAGCTGCGCTGCATCGGTTCAACCACGTACAGCGAGTTCCGCGGCATTTTTGAAAAGGATCACGCGCTGGCGCGGCGTTTCCAGAAAATTGACGTACCCGAGCCCAGCGTTCAGGAAACCCAACAGATTCTGATGGGGCTCAAATCACGTTTTGAGCAGCACCATGAAGTGCGTTATAGCAACAGCGCGATCCAGGCTGCGGCGGAGTTGGCCGCGCGCCATATCAATGATCGTCATTTGCCGGACAAGGCGATTGATGTCATTGATGAGGCCGGTGCAAGACTGCAGTTGATGCCGGCTTCCAAGCGGCGCAAGACGGTGCAGGTCAAGGACATCGAGGATATCGTGGCCAAGATCGCGCGCATTCCCCCGAAGAGCGTCAGTGCGTCCGATCGCGATGTGCTGCGGACCTTGGAGCGCGATCTCAAGTTGGCCATCTTTGGTCAGGATGCTGCGGTGGAAACCCTGTGCGGTGCCATCAAAATGTCGCGTTCAGGCCTGGGCCCGCCGGATCGACCGATTGGCAGTTTCCTGTTTGCCGGGCCCACCGGCGTGGGCAAGACCGAGGTCACCCGACAGTTGGCCCATGTGCTGGGTATCGAGCTGGTCCGCTTCGATATGTCGGAGTACATGGAGCGCCACACGGTATCCCGCTTGATCGGTGCGCCCCCGGGCTATGTGGGTTTTGACCAGGGTGGTTTGCTAACCGAGGCCGTGATCAAACAGCCGCACGCGGTGATTCTGCTCGACGAAATCGAAAAAGCACACCCGGAAGTGTTCAACCTGCTGCTGCAGGTGATGGACCATGGCACGCTGACCGACAACAACGGACGTAAGGCGGATTTCCGCAACGTCATCCTGGTGATGACCACCAATGCGGGAGCTGCTGACATGGCGAGACCGTCGATCGGTTTTGCCAATCAGGATCACAGCACCGATGGCATGGAAGCCCTCAAGCGTATGTTCACGCCAGAGTTCCGCAATCGTCTTGACGCGGTGATCCAATTTGAACCGCTCAATGCCGATGTGGTCCGCCATGTGGTCGACAAGTTCCTGGTTCAGGTTGAGGTTCAACTTGAAAGCAAGAACGTGCAGATCGAATTCGATGACGCGGCGCGAGCTTGGCTGGCCGAGCATGGCTATGACGAAGCCATGGGTGCTCGACCGATGGCCCGCCTGATCCAAGATCAGATCAAGCGACCGCTCGCCGAAGAATTGCTATTCGGCAAGTTGAGTAAGGGTGGTCATATCCGAGTCAGCGCGAACGATGAAGGTTTGCAGCTGGATATCGAAGACGCGGCAGCGCTGGCCTAGCGTGCCAGCGCGGACTATTTGCCGCGGTAGGTGATACGGCCCTTGGACAGATCGTAGGGCGTAAGCTGCACCGTGACTGTGTCACCGGTGAGAATGCGAATGTAATGCTTGCGCATGCGGCCGGAAATGTGAGCGGTCACGCTGTGACCGTTTTCCAGTTGTACGCGAAATGTGGTGTTGGGCAAGGTTTCGGTAACCGTGCCTTCCATTTCGATGAGATCTTCTTTCGGCATGTA
>CAZVMN010000039.1:0-6879 GCA_964629015.1 uncultured Oceanococcus sp. | reverse complement strand
TGTAAGCCGCGGCGGCGATGGTCGGAATCTTGGCGATCATGCGGCGCGCAAAGATGTTGCGATGCTCGGGATCGTTGATGTTGGTGGTGTCGTGGTAGAACGCAGACAGCGAAGCGACCACGCCAGCCATCATGGCCATCGGGTGTGCGTCGTAGCGGAAGCCGTTGAAGAAGCTGCGCAGCGACTCATTGAACATCGTGTGGTAGCGGATCGCCTGGTCGAACTCTTCCAGTTGCGCGGCGCTCGGCAGCTCACCGTAAAGCAGCAGGTAGCAGACTTCGATGAAGCTGGAGTTGTTGGCCAACTGGTCGACCGGATAGCCACGGTACAGCAACACGCCCTGGCCACCGTCGATGTAGGTGATGGCCGAGTCGCAGCTGCAGGTCGAGTTGAAGCTGGGGTCGTAGGTGAAGGTGCCGGTGGCGCCATACAGGCCACGTACATCAACCGCTTTGGGTCCCAGAGTACCCTCGACCAGAGGCAGGTCGGTGTTTTGACCTTCCGGGCTGGTAAGGACGAATTTGCTGTCGCTCATCATGATCTCCAATGGTGCAGCACGGACGTAAGGCTGCGGCCTGTCAGTTGTCTTGGTAATGCGCCGGGTAGGGTGCGCGGGCGGCGCCAGACTCTACGGCGGCGCGCGCCACGGCGTTGGGTACCACGTCGATCAGACGCGGATCCAGCGGCGTGGGAATAATGTAGTCCGGACCGAACGACCAGCTTTCGCGGTCGTAGGCGTCCAGCACGGTGCGCGGAACCGGTTCATGCGCCAGCGCCCGCAGGGCTTCGACCGCGGCCAGATGCATGGCCTGGTTGATGGTCTTGGCGTGCACGTCGAGGGCGCCGCGAAAAATGAACGGGAAGCCCAGTACGTTGTTGACCTGATTGGGGTAGTCGCTGCGACCGGTTGCCATGATCAGATCGGCACGCACGCTTTGTGCCACTTCCGGCAGGATTTCCGGGGTCGGGTTCGACAGTGCGAACACCACGGGCTTGTCGGCCATGCTGGCGATCATGTCGGCATCAACCAGTCCGGGGCCAGACACGCCGATGAACACGTCGGCGCCGTGCATGGCTTCGCTCAGGGTGCGCGGACCGTCACCGCTGCGCGCAAACTCGGCCTTGTAATCGGGCAGGTTGTCGCGATCGTCATAGATCACGCCGGCGCGATCGATCACGAACATGTTGTCGCGGGCCGCGCCCAGCGCCTGACACAGGCGCAACGAGGCCATACCGGCAGCGCCGGCACCCAGGCACACGATGCGCACATCTTCAATGCGCTTGCCTTGCAGTTCCAGCGCATTCAGCAGGCCGGCGGCAACAATGATCGCGGTGCCGTGCTGGTCGTCATGAAAGACCGGGATGTCGAGGCGTTCCTGCAGCGCTTTTTCGATCTCGAAGCAATGCGGTGCCGCAATGTCTTCAAGATTGATGCCGCCGAAGGTCACGCCAATGCGCGCCACCGTGTCGATGAACTGTTCCGGCGTTTCGGATTCGACTTCGATGTCGAACACGTCGACATCGGCGAACTTCTTGAACAGCACCGCCTTGCCTTCCATCACCGGCTTTGACGCCAGTGCGCCGGCTTTGCCCAGGCCGAGCACGGCCGAGCCGTCACTGATGACAGCGACCAGATTACCCTTGGAGGTATAACGGTACGCATCCGCCGGTTCGGCCATGATGGCTCGCACCGGCTCGGCCACACCAGGTGTGTAGGCCAGAGCCAGCTCGGCCGGCGTAGTGAACGGCTTGGTCACCGCGATGGCGAGTTTCCCCGGTCGCGGTTTCTCGTGGTAATCGAGTGCGGCTTGTTTGCGGGGGTTGTCGGTCATGCGGTAACGCCCGTGTCCATAGTGCTGCGCTCGATGAGGTACAAGATATGAGTTCGATTAAGAGCCGTAACGTTCGCGGAACTTGGACACGCGACCACCGGAGTCCAGGACTTTCTGCTTGCCGGTGTAGAACGGATGGCATTCCGAGCACACTTCGATCTGCAGATCTTCGCCCATGGTGGAGCGGGTTTCGAACTTGTTTCCGCAGCTGCAGGTGACCTGAATGGCTGCATACTGGGGATGGATATCGGGTTTCATGGCTTCTGCTCGCAGGGCAAGAGAAAAAAGGGCGCGTAGTCTACTGAAATGCGCTGATTTCGGCAAAGCATTCGAGCAGGCGGTTCAGATGGCGCCGCCCCAGCGGTGTGCGGGTGATCTGATTTTCCTTGGTGCGCATCAATCCCAGCGCACAGGCCTCATCGATGGCCGGGCTTAGCAGGGCGAAGTCGAGACCAGTGGTGCGCTCAAAACGGGCGCGACTGAACGCCCCATCGATACGCAGGGTGTTGAGCGCAAATTCGCTGATCAACTCCTGCGCATCGGGCCAGCTTTCACGCGCCAGTGCCGCCGCGCTGCCGGCCCCGGCCATGTATTTTTGCGGTGAGCGCAGGCGCGCACGACGGCGTACACCCTGGCTGAAGCTGAGCTTGCCGTGTGCCCCCGCGCCCAGGCCCAGGTAGTCGCCGAAGCGCCAGTAGTTGAGGTTGTGGGCTGCACGGCGACCGGTTTGCGCGAAGGCCGAGACCTCGTAGCGCCGATAGCCGGCGCGGGTGAGCCTGGCCAGGCCGGCATCCTCGATGTCAGCCTGGGCATCGTTGTCCGGCAGTTCGGGAGGGTGCTGGGCGAATGCGGTGCCCTCCTCGATGGTCAGCTGGTACCAGGAAATATGCTCAGGGCGGAGCTCGATGGCGCGTTCAAGGTCGTCCATGGCCTGGGCAAAACCTTGCCCCGGCAGACCGTGCATGAGGTCGAGATTGATATTGTCGAATCCGGCCTCGCGGGCCAGCGCATAGGCATGCTGCGCAGCACTGGCGGTGTGGATACGGCCGAGCTGCCGCAGCTGTGCATCATCGAAACTCTGCACCCCGATCGACAGGCGGTTGACCCCGCCACGGCGATAACCAGCGAAGTGCGCGGCATCGGCGGTGCCGGGGTTGGCCTCCAGGGTGATCTCGGTGTCATCGGCGATATCCAGACGCTGACGCAGCGCCGCCACGATGCGGGCGATGGCCTCGCCACTGAACAGGCTGGGAGTGCCGCCACCAAAAAACACCGCCTGCACGCGTGGCCACTGAGCCCGGCTTTGCAGTTCGAAATCGAGATCGCGAATCAGGGCATCGACATAACGCTGCTCGTCGGGCTGTCCGGCGTGTGAGTTGAAATCACAGTAGGGGCATTTGCGCACGCACCAGGGCAGGTGCACATAGACGGTTAGCGGCAGGTGGGGGCTTGGCACGCGGGTGGGCTCAGGCAGCTGACAGCTGGCGCAGCAGATCGGCGATGGCCTTACCGCGATGTGAGCGGGCCAGCTTGTCCTCACGGCTCAGCTGCGCTGCGCTGCGCTGCAATTGCGGATCGACGAACAGCGGGTCATAACCGAAGCCGCCGTCACCCGATGGTTGATCAGCGATATGTCCTTTCCACTCGCCACGGGCGATCAGCGGCGAGGGATCGTCGGCACTGCGCACCAGTGCGATGACGCAGACAAAGCGGGCGCCGCGCTGTTCGGGCGGCACATCGGCCAGGGCGGCCAGCAGCTTGCGGTTGTTGTCGGCATCGCTGGCCTGATCGCCGGCATAACGGGCGGAATAGACCCCGGGCGCGCCGTTCAGGGCATCGACCGCCAGACCCGAGTCATCGGCCAGGCTGGGCAGCCCGCTGCGTGCCGCAGCATGGCGCGCCTTGATCAGGGCATTGGCTTCGAAAGTGTCGCCCGTTTCTTCGGGGCTGTGATCAGTCCAGTCACTGATGGGCTTGAGTTCATGGCCCAGCGGCGCCAGTGCGTGTTGCAGCTCGGCCAGCTTGCCGCGGTTGCCGCTGGCTAGGACCCAGACATCCTTGCTCATGGTTTTCAGCCGGCCAGTGCCTGGGCCTGAATCTGGTGCAGCTGGCGGATGCCGGCGCCGGCCAGATCCAACATGGCGTCCAATTCCTCGCGGCGGTAGGCGTGGCCTTCAGCCGTGCCTTGCACTTCGATGAAGCCGCCGGCTTCGTTCATCACCACGTTCATGTCGGTTTCGGCGACGGAGTCTTCGTCGTAGTCGAGATCAAGAACCGGAGTGCCGTTGTAAATGCCAACCGAGATGGCGGCGACCTGACCAAACACCGGGCTGCGCTTCAGGCCCAGCGTGGCGATGGCCTGGCACAGGGCCACGTAGCCGCCGGTGATGCTGGCGGTGCGGGTGCCGCCGTCGGCCTGCAGCACATCGCAGTCGACAACAATGGAGCGCTCACCCAGCGCGGTCAGGTCAACCGCAGCACGCAACGAGCGGCCGATCAGACGCTGGATTTCCTGGGTTCGGCCGGACTGCTTGCCGCGGGCGGCTTCGCGGCCCATGCGCGAATGGGTTGAGCGTGGCAGCATGCCGTATTCGGCTGTCACCCAGCCTTTGCCGCTGCCCCGCAGCCATGGCGGTGTGCGCTCTTCCACCGAAGCGGTGCACAGCACATGGGTGTCGCCGAAGCGGATCAAGGCCGAGCCTTCAGCGTGGCGGGCGAAACCGGGTTCGATGGTGACCGGGCGTAGGGCATCGGCGGCGCGGCCGCTGGGTCGTGACATGTGCTTTCCGGGCTGTAAAAAACCGCGGATTATACGGACTCGATACGAATCCGCAGGGCGGTGCAGTTGTCGGCACTGCCGGGGTTGCGCGCGACGGCGCGCTGCGCCAGCTCGGTCAGTTCGATGTTGCTGCCTAGCTCATCCGGCTCGAGCGGGTCCCAGAAACCATCGGAACACAATAATAAGGTGTCGCCAGGGCGCAGTGGCGGGCACGGGGTGAGTTCAAGTGCCGGCGGAGGGCCGCCACCCCCCAGGCAGCGGGTCACCTGGTTGCGCATCGGATGGTGGCGCGCATCCTGCGGTCGAATATCGCCGCGTCGGACCATCATGGCGACCGCCGAGTGGTCACGTGTGACATGCACAATCTCGCCGCGGCGCAGGTGATAGGCGCGGCTGTCACCGGCGTGCGCGAACAACACATTGGGGCCGTCAACCACGGCACAAACCACGGTCGTGCGGGGTTGTTGCCGTTCGCTCAAATCCGGCGCCACCGATTGAATGGCAAGGTGAGATTCCAGGCCGATGCGCTGGATCAACTGAGCGGCGGGCTGCTGGGCCTCATCGGCAAATATGCGAGCTGCCACATCCATGACGCATTGGGCGGCCAGGGCGCCATCGGCGTGCCCGCCCATGCCGTCGGCAACGATCAGAAGCTGCCGCGAGCCGGAGGAGAATGTTTCGGCACGATCCTGGTTGTTGTGCCGGTCACCCTGCAGGCTGACGAATTCGCAAGGCGGCCATGATGGCGCCCGTTCGGCGTATATACTCGTGGCCTTCTCCCATCTCCACAGGCAATCATGGCAGCTTACCCCATCAGCAGCATGACTGGATACGCGCGCGGTCGTTGCGACTCGCCGGCCGGTGAACTGCAGCTGGAACTGCGCACCGTCAATCACCGTTACCTCGATATCAGCTTGCGCGTACCGGAAGAATTGAGGGCGCTGGAAAACCCTTTGCGCGGCAAACTCAAGGGCGCGCTGGGGCGCGGCAAGGTCGAGGCCTATGTGCGCCTGCGTAGTGCCACGGATGAGGCGGCGCCACTGGATATCAATCGCGCCGCACTGGCCCAGCTGGCCAGCGCCGTGCGTGATGTTGAGGGCGAGTTTCCCGAGGCCATCAGCGTTGACCCGGTTGCGATACTGCGTTGGCCGGGCGTGCTGCGAGAGGCTGACATGGATATGTCAGCGCTGAGCCAGGCGTTCAGCCAGCTGGCGGACAGCACCATCGCCGATCTGCAGGCAGCGCGCCGCGATGAAGGGCAGCGCATGGCCGAGGTGATCGCCGCTCGCCTGGACAGCATCGAGAGCTTGGTCGAGCAGGTGCAGCTTCGTTTGCCGGTGCAGGCTCAACTGTGGCGCGAGAAGCTCGAGCAGCGCCTGGTCGAGATGACCGATATGGAGATTGAACGGCGCGAGCAGGCGCTGGTTCAATTCGTCCAGCGCCTCGACGTGGATGAGGAAATCGAGCGTTTGAAGAGCCACGTTGCCGCGGTGCGCGCGGAGCTGGACAACAGCGAACCGGTTGGCCGCAAACTGGATTTCTTCATGCAGGAGTTCAACCGCGAAGCCAACACGCTGGGCTCCAAGTCCATGGACGCCGAGCTGACCAAGCTGGCCGTAGAGCTCAAGGTGGTGATTGAGCAGATGCGTGAGCAGGTGCAGAACATCGAGTGAATTGATCTGAGGCTGCGATGAGTGCGATTGAACCTGACCTGGCTTACTGGATAGCGCCAGATTCGCCATCGCCACGCGTACTGGATGGGCGTTATGCGCGCTTGCAGCCTTTGGACCCGGCGATCCATGCAGCGGCGCTGTGGCGTGTTTTGGCAGAGGCGCCGGGTCAGCATTGGCGCTATCTGCCGTATGGGCCTTTTAAGGATGTTGAGGACCTGAGGGCATGGCTGGACGGCGCGGCTCAACAGTCCGACATGCTGTTCTACGTCATTGAGTCCAAGGCATCGCTTGAAGTGCTGGGCTTGGCTGCTTACCTGCGCATCGTGCCGCAGCATGGTTGCCTGGAGGTTGGGCATCTGAGTTTCTCACCGCGTTTGCAGAAAACCCGCCTGGCCACCGAAGCCATGTATCTGATGATGCGTGAGGCGTTCGCCTTGGGCTACCGGCGATACGAATGGAAATGCGATGCGCTGAACGAGGCCTCGCGGGCTGCCGCTTTGCGTCTGGGGTTTGAGTACGAAGGCCTGTTTCGCCAGGCGGCGGTGGTCAAGGGGCGTAACCGCGACACGGCCTGGTATTCGATTATCGATGTTCA
>CAZVMN010000038.1:0-6940 GCA_964629015.1 uncultured Oceanococcus sp. | reverse complement strand
CCTCGTTGCTGACCAAGCTGTCGAGCAGATGATGTTCGAGGCGTTCGCTGGCCACGATAATGAGCGTCGCGTAAACCAGCAGGGCCAGTGACAGCAGGGCCAGCAAGGTCAGCTGAATCTGCCGACCAAGGCGCAGATTGCGCCATAGCGCGATCATGCGTCGAGATCTGCCAGGCGGTAGCCGGCGCCACGAATGGTGTGCAGCAGCACCTTCTCGCCGGGGCCGTCAATGGCATGGCGCAAGGCGTGCACATGCACGCGCAGGGCATCGCCTTCAGGCACATCCTCACCCCACATGGCGTGCTCCAGGGCCTCGCGGCTCATCACCCGTCCATGCGCTCGCAGCAGGATCTCCAGCAGGCGCCGCGCCATCGGCTTGAGCTGTATGCGTCGTCCGCTGCGGGCCAGCTCAAGGGTGCGTGTGTCGAATCGCAGATCAGCCACCTGGAAGACGCTGGCCCCACCGCCACTGGCCCGTTTGAACAAAGCCTGCACCCGCGCCTCGACCTCAAGCAGGGAAAACGGCTTGACCAGGTAATCGTCGCCCCCGGCGCGAAAGCCAGCCAGACGATCGTCCAGGGTGTCACGCGCGGTGAGCATCAGGATCGGCGTGCTCAGGGCGGCGGCTTCGCGCAGGCGGCGGGCAAACTCCAGACCGTCCAGACCGGGCAGCATGATGTCGAGCAGGATGACATCGAATTCCAGGGTGGTGGCCAGATGCAGGCCGGACACACCATCCGCTGCAAAATCCACGGTGTGCCCGCGCCCTTCGAAAAAGGCCCCCAGATTGGCCGCGATATCGGCGTTGTCTTCCACGATCAAAAGTCGCATGGCGGCATGGTCGCACAGCCGGGGTTTACGCAAGGTTAACGCCTCACCCTCGACCAATGTCGGATAGCGGCTGGCATCGTGCCTGACTTAAGTTGATGGTCACGATTCACGGAGTGAGACCCATGACCAGCAACAACCTTCACCCGGTTCCTGAACATTTCGCCCAGCGTGCCTGGACTGACGCCGAGGGTTACGAGGCGCTATACAGCCAGTCCATAGAAGACCCCGAAAGTTTCTGGGCTGAGCAGGGCAAGCGCCTGGACTGGATGCGTCCCTACACCCAGGTCAAAAACACCAGCTTTGATCACGCCGGCGTATCAATTCGCTGGTACGAGGACGGTGAGCTCAATGTGGCGGCCAACTGTCTCGACCGGCACCTGGAGGAACGTGGTGAACAAACCGCAATCATCTGGGAGGGCGACGACCCGGCGCACAGCGCCCACATTTCCTACCGTGAACTGCACGCGCAGGTGTGCCGCCTGGCCAATGGACTGAAAGCCCGTGGTGTCGGCAAAGGCGACATCGTCACCATCTACATGCCGATGATCCCTCAAGCGGCAGTGGCCATGCTGGCCTGCGCGCGCATCGGCGCGGTGCACTCGGTGGTGTTCGGCGGCTTCTCCCCTGACGCGCTGGCCAATCGCATCGCCGATGGCCAGTCGGTGGCGGTGATCACGGCCGACGAAGGTGTGCGCGGAGGCAAAACCGTGCCACTCAAAGCCAATGTCGATGCGGCTCTTGAACTCCCTGACACCGACAGCATTCACAGCGTGATCGTGGTCAGAAACACCAGCGGCGCGGTCGACTGGCATGCCCATCGCGATGTCGACTATGAGGAACTGACCTCCGCACAGGCCGATGATTGTCCGGCCGAACCGATGAACGCCGAAGATCCGCTGTTCGTGCTGTACACCTCCGGATCTACCGGCAAACCCAAAGGTGTGCTGCACACCTCTGGCGGTTATCTGGTCTACGCGGCGATGACACACCAGCATGTGTTCGACTATCACGACGGCGACATCTACTGGTGCACGGCGGATGTGGGCTGGATCACCGGCCACAGCTATATCGTTTACGGCCCGCTGGCCAACGGCGCCACCACCTTGATGTTCGAAGGTGTCCCCACCTACCCCGACGCCAGCCGCTTCTGGCAGGTCGTGGACAAACACCAGGTCAACATCTGCTACACCGCGCCCACCGCGATCCGCGCACTCATGCGCGAGGGTGACGAGCCGGTTAAACGCACGGACCGCTCCAGCCTGCGCCTGCTCGGCAGCGTCGGCGAGCCGATCAATCCGGAAGCCTGGAACTGGTACCACGAGGTGGTTGGTGAGCGCCGCTGTCCGATCGTCGATACCTGGTGGCAAACCGAAACAGGCGGCATTCTGATCTCGCCACTGCCCGGCGCCACGGCGCTCAAGCCGGGATCGGCAACCCGGCCTTTCTTTGGCGTGCAACCCGCCCTGGTCGACAATGACGGCATGATTCTGGATGGCCCGGCAGAAGGCAACCTGGTGCTGCTCGACTCCTGGCCCGGACAAATGCGCACGGTCTATGGTGACCATGAACGCTTCGAGCAGACCTATTTCTCGACCTACCGCGGAATGTACTTCACCGGCGATGGCGCACGCAGAGACGAAGACGGTTACTACTGGATTACCGGGCGCGTGGATGATGTGCTGAATGTCTCGGGTCATCGCCTGGGCACGGCCGAGATCGAATCCGCCCTGGTGGCCCACCGCAAAGTCGCCGAAGCGGCCGTGGTCGGCTGCCCGCATGACATCAAAGGCCAGGGCATACACGTCTACGTAACCCTCAATGCCGGCGAACAGCCCAGCGAAGCGCTGCGCCAGGAACTGCGCCAGTGGGTGCGCGACGACATCGGCGCGATCGCCAGTCCGGATGTCATTCAGTGGGCCCCGGGCCTGCCCAAAACCCGCTCGGGCAAGATCATGCGACGGATACTGCGCAAGATCGCCGAAGGCGAATACGCGGCGCTGGGCGACACCTCGACCTTGGCGGATCCCGGTGTTGTGGATAATCTGATCGCAGAACACAAAAATCTGATGGCTGCATGAGTGAGACCACCGTCCTGATCGCGGATGATCATCCGCTGTTTCGCGCCGCGTTAACGCAGGCGGTCGAACAGCATCTGGGCGGTGCCACCATTCATCAGGCGGAAAACATGGACCAGCTGGAAACCCTGGCCGCCGCGCATGACGATGCCGATCTGGTTCTGCTGGATCTCAAAATGCCCGGCGCGCGAGGGTTTTCATCTCTTGTGCATCTGCGCAGCCACCACCCGGCCGTTCCGGTGATCGTCATCTCGGCTGCCGACGATCCGCCGGTGATACGCCGCGCACTGAGCTTTGGCGCAGCGGGCTTTCTGTCCAAGTCGGCACCACTGGAAGCCATTGGCGATGCGATTCGCAGCGTGCTGGCCGGGGATACCGTGTTCCCGGACAACACCGAAGAAGACGACGAAGACAATGCACTGGCGGCCAAACTGGAGAGCCTGACACCGCAACAATTTCGGGTTCTGATGATGCTCGCCGACGGCTTGCTCAACAAACAAATCGCCTACGAGCTGAACGTCTCCGAAGCCACAGTGAAAGCGCATATGACCGCGATCATGCGCAAGCTGGGCATCTTCAGCCGGACTCAGGCAGCGTTGATTGCACAACAACTGGATGTGGACGAAGCGCCGCTTAGCGGATCCGATTCAGACCAGCCGTAAGCGCGATATCAATGCGCGCAGAGCCGCAGGCTTCAAGGGCTTTTTGAGAACCGGGCAGCCCAGCTCTGCGGCCGCCTTGTCCGCGTCCCCGGTGTGGTCTGCGGTGACCAAAATGGCTGGCAACGGCACCGGACGCCCTGCATTGATTCTGGCAATCACCGCACTGCCGAGCAGATCGTCATCCAGGTGATAATCCATCAACAGCAGTTGCGCCTCGGCGACCTGAGCCAAAGCCTGCTGTTCATCCGCGGCCACCAGAACCTTGCACCCCCACTGCGTCAGCAGCGCCTCGGTGGCTTTGAGCACGCGCGGATCGTTTTCGACCACCAGTACGCGCAAGCCGGCAAAATTGCGCCGACCGGCCGGACGCACTGTGGCACTGGGTGCCCGCACAACACCGGGCTGGGCACGTGGCACGCTGATACAAAAAGCACTGCCTCGCCGGGGCACTGAGCGCAATGACAACTGATGATCAAGCAGCTTGGCAATGCGCTGACAGATCGCCAAACCCAAGCCGAAACCGTGGTTTTCCGCGCTGCCCAATCGCTGAAACTCGCCAAATATGCGTTTGTGATCCTTGGCCGCAATACCCGGCCCGGTATCCAGAACTTCGACGCGCACATGGCCCGCACCGAGACGCCGAACGCCGAGCACCACACGCCCTTTGCTGGTGTAGCGCATCGCGTTGCTCATGAAATTCTGCAGCACACGCTTGAGAAGCGCGGGGTCGGAACGCACCCACACCCGGGTCGGCTGAATTCGCAATTCGATGCCTTTTCGTTGCATCTGCAAACTGAACTCCGTGGCCAAGGCGCTGAACACATCACTCAAGGGAACATCCTCAACGTGAGTATCCAGCACACCAGCATCCAACTTGGAAATATCCAGCAAACTGCCCAGCAACGCCTCCATCGACTCCAACGACTGCTCAATGCCAGAAATCAGTTCACTGCCATCGCCGCGTGTTGCCGCAGCCGTGGCAAACAACCGCGCGGCGTTCAGCGGTTGCATCAAATCGTGACTGGCGGCGGCTAAGAAACGGGTTTTCGACAGATTGGCGCTCTCCGCCTCGGCTTGCGCCGCCTGCAGCTCCTGCGTGCGCTGCGCCACCCGTTTTTCAAGCAACACATTGGCACGCTTGAAGTCGGTGATGTCGGCAAAGCTGGTGACAAATCCGCCACCCGGCATCGGCTGGCCCTGCACATCAAGGACCCGACCGTCCGGCAGAATACGTTCGCTGCGATGCGGCGATTGTTCTCGAAGATGCTCCAAACGCCGCGTGACCTGCAGGTCGGCATCGCCCTCCCCGAGCAAACCACGCTGAGCGTTGAAACGTAAAATACTCTCGATCGGCTCACCGATCTTGAGCAAGGATTCCGGCAACGCAAACAACTGCTGGTAGCCGCGATTCCAGGCCACAAGACGTTGATTGGCATCGACCACACTCACCGCCTGGGTCAGATTGTCCAGCGCCGACTGCAGCAATTCGCGGTTGAACTGCAGCAACCGCGATGTTTGGTCCAAAACCTGCGCCAGCTCACTGACCGGCGCGGTCCGCGCGCCCAGCATGGCGTCCATCAATGCAGTGGCAGTTGCACCACCCATGGCACCGGCCAGCATACGTTCGACGTAGTCAGCCAACGCTTCCGGCGCATGTGCTGCGTGGTGATCCAACACTTGCTCCGAACTGCGCTCAAAGTCGGCAATCAATGCCGCCGCGCGCTCCGCGCCGTAAAACCGTTCCAGCAGCAGAATCAAATCAGCAACCGACGCACTGCGCGTGCGCCGATGTCCGGTCGCGCTGATGAAACGTGCTGCATCCAGGCGCTCTTGAAGCGGTGTTTCGGTGAGCAACGACAACAGTATGTAGACCACCACATTGGCCACCAAACTGACCACTGTGGCGTGCACCACGGGATCGAATTGCGCCACGCCAAACAAAGACTGCGGTGCCAACCAGCTCAAACCCAAGGGCCCGGATTCGACCCACCTGGCAGTGGATGTCATCGCCGGCAAAAGCAAGGTGTAGAACCACAGCGCGGCGCCCACCACCATGCCCCAAAACGCACCGGCGCGGTTGGCCCGGCTCCAGTACATCGCGCCGAGCAGAGACGGCGCCAACTGCGCAATACCGACGAAGGCAATCAAGCCAATCGAGGCCAGCGACGAGGATTGGGCAAGAAACCGATAGACCACGTAGGCCAGAGTCAAGACGAGAACGATGGACAAGCGCCGCGTCAGCTTGAGAACCCGCCCCAGGTCATCGCGTTCACCGAGGCGACCGCTGCGCAACAAGCCCGGCATCACAACCTCGTTGCTGACCATGATGCTCAGCGCAATCGATGACACCACAATCATCGCAGTGGCGGCCGAAAAGCCCCCCAGGTAAGCCAAAACCGCCAGTCCGTCGCTATCCAGCCACAGCGGCAGCCTCAGCACATAGGTGTCGGCGTTAACATCCGCTGGCAACACCGCAAGACCAAGCTGAGCCAAAGGCACGACCAACAGGCTGATCAGCAACAGGTAGATCGGAAAGTACCAGCGCGCCCGATCCAGATCGCCAGGATCGGTGTTTTCAACCACGGTGATATGAAACTGCCGCGGTAAACAGAAAATGGCCAAAGCGGCGAGCAAGGTCTGGACCCAGAACGTGGTCAGATCAATCGGCTCTTGCTGCAAACGCTGCAACGCGGCCTGCACGGTGAGATCCGGCGCATGAGCGACGGCGACCGAACAAATCAGCATCAACACCAGAAGTTTGAACACCGATTCAAAGGCGATGGCCAAGGTCAGGCCCCGATGACTCTCACTGGCGCTGATATGTCGCGTGCCGAATAGCACGGCAAAACCACCCAGCCCAATCGCCGTCAGCAGTGCAATGTCCCACCCCAGCGCACTTTCTGGCTCGACCAATACCAGAAAGGTCTCGTTGATGGCTTTGAGCTGCAATGCAATGTACGGCAGCACCGCCAGCACTGAGATCAAAGTGATGAGGACTGCGATGCGCGGCTCGCGACCATGGCGGGCGGCCACGAAGTCAGCAGCCGACGTGAGTCGTTGCTGTTTCGCCAGCTCGATCATGCGGCGTAGCGCCGGATAGCCGAACAGAAAAACCAGCGCAGGGCCAAGATAGATCGGCAAATACGACCAGGCCGAACTGGCTGCGCGACCGACTGCACCGTAGTAAGTCCACGACGTGCAATACACCGCCAAAGCCATACTCCAGATCAGCGGCTGACTGGCCACACGCCGATGCACGGCAGAGCGCTCGCCGTAGCGACCGATTGAAAACAGCACCAGCACGTAGGCCACAACGACGTTGCTGTTTCGCCAGCTCGATCATGCGGCGTAGCGCCGGATAGCCGAACAGAA
>CAZVMN010000037.1:0-8756 GCA_964629015.1 uncultured Oceanococcus sp. | reverse complement strand
AAGCCATGACGCAATCGACACCGTTCGCATGGCAAGGCTTTCAGGCGGCAACCCGACACTGGTTTGAACGCACGCTGAGCACGCCGACCACTGCGCAGGCAGAGGCTTGGCCACGCATCCAGCAAGGTCGCGATGTGCTGGTGGCCGCGCCCACCGGGTCGGGCAAAACCCTGGCTGCGTTTTTGGCGGTGATCGACCAATTGGTGGCAGAGGCCGGGCAGGGCGCACTTCCGGTGGAGACCCGGGTGCTGTACGTCAGTCCGCTCAAAGCCCTCTCCAACGACATCCGCAAGAATCTTGAGGCGCCGTTGTGCGGCATTGAAGATGCGCTGCTGGAGCAAGGTCGTCCGCCGGCTGAGATCCGAGCGATGGTGCGAACCGGCGACACCAGCCAGCGCGAGCGTGATCAGATGCGGCGACATCCACCGCACATCCTGGTCACCACCCCGGAATCGTTGTTCATTCTGCTGGGTTCCGAATCCGGGCGCGCCATGTTATCCACTGTGCGCAGTGTCATCGTGGATGAAATCCACGCCGTGGCCAGCAACAAGCGGGGGGCTCATCTGTCGCTCAGCCTGGCCAGACTGCGCGGCCTGACCGGCGGACGTATCCAGCATATCGGGCTCTCGGCCACGCAAAAGCCGATTGATGCGGTGGCGCGCTTTCTCACCGACGATGAGCCCTGCGAGATTGTCGACAGCGGTCACAGCCGTGAACGTGATCTGGCCCTGGAAGTCCCCGGCTCGCCGCTGACCGCCGTGATGGCGACCGAAGTCTGGGCCGAGGTTTACCAACGCATCGCCACGCTGGCGCAAAGTCACCGCACCACGCTGGTTTTCGTCAACACACGTCGCCTGGCCGAACGGGCGTCACGGCACCTGGCGGACCGGCTCGGCGAAGAGGTGGTCGCAGCGCATCACGGCAGCATGTCCAAAGAGCATCGCCTGGATGCCGAGCAACGCCTCAAAAGTGGCAGCTTGCGCATCCTCGTCGCCACCGCATCGTTGGAATTGGGCATAGATATCGGCGAGGTCGACCTGGTTTGTCAGATCGGCTCCCCCGGGGGCATCAATGCTTTTCTGCAGCGGGTGGGCCGCTCCGGCCACGCGGTTGGCGCAACGCCCAAAGGGCGCTTGTTTCCGACCACGCTGGATGACGCTGTCGAATGCGCCGCCCTGCTCGCCGCTGTGGAACGCGGAGAACTTGACGTATTAAACAACGCCACGCCCGCGCTGGATGTGCTGGCCCAACACCTGGTTGCCGAGGTGGCCTCGCGCGAATGGGAGCAGGGCGCATTGCTCGATCTGGTGCGCTCCAGCTGGCCATATCGTGCGCTCAGCGACACGCAGTTTGAAGAGGTTGTGCGCATGCTGGCCGAGGGCTATACCAGCCGGCGCGGACGCCGCGGCGCTTACATTCATTGGGATCAGGTCAACGGTCTGCTGCGCGGACGTCGCGGTGCGCGCCTGGTTGCACTGACCAACGCCGGTGTCATCCCGGATCAATTTGATTACGACGTGGTGCTGATGCCGCAGGGCTTTAAAGTCGGCACGCTGAATGAAGATTTCGCCTTCGAGACTTTGGCGGGGGACATCTTCCAGCTTGGCAACCAATCGTACAAAGTGCTCAAAACCGAGAGCGGTCGCGTGCTTGTTGAAGACGCCCACGGACAGCCACCAACCGTGCCGTTTTGGTTGGGCGAGCGCCCCGGCCGCAGCGATGCGCTGTCCACCGCCGTGTCGATGTTGCGCCAGGAAGTGTCCCAGGCCTACACCCTGGGCGCCGAACCCGCGATAACGCATCTGACTCAGCGCTACGCCTTGTCGCGCGTCGCCGCCGAACAATTGGTGCACTATCTGGCCGCCGGCGAAGCGGCTCTGGGCGCCATGCCCACACATGACACCATCGTTCTCGAGCGCTTCTTCGATGAAACCGGTGACATGCACCTGGTCGTGCACTCCACCTACGGATCACGCGTGAACAAGGCCTGGGGTCTGGCGCTGCGCAAACGATTCTGTCGCAAGTTCAACTTCGAACTGCAAGCCGCGGCGTTGGAAGACAGTATCGTGCTGTCACTGGGCATCACCCACAGCTTTCCGCTGGCCGAAGTGGCGCAATACCTCAAAGAGGACAGCGTGCGCGGCGTGCTGGAACAGGCCTTGCTCGACGCCCCCATCTTCCCCACACACTGGCGCTGGAATGCGTCGATTGCGTTGGCCATACGACGTCATCTGGGCAACCGCAAAACCCCACCGGCGTGGCAGCGCAATGACGCCGAAGATTTGATGGCGGTGGTATTTCCCGATCAAATCGCCTGCGCCGAAAACCTCAGTGGCAAACGTGACATCCCGGATCATCCCTTGGTCACGCAAACCATCAATGATTGTCTGTTTGATCTGATGGATTTGCCGGGACTGCAAGACGTGCTCAAAGGCTTGGCTGACGAACGCATCCGCTTGGTCTGCGCCGATCTCACCGCGCCGTCACCGCTGGCTCAGGAAATACTCAACGCGCGGCCTTACGCGTTTTTAGATGACGGCGACGCCGAAGCGCGGCGCACGATGGCGGTGGCCCAAGGCGCCGCGCTGCCGGTTGAAGATGCGCGCATGCTCTCGCGCCTGGATTCTCAAGCGATTGCCCGCGTACGTGAGGAAGCCTGGCCGAATCCACGTGATGCGGATGAGCTTCACGATGCCTTGGTCATCCACGGCGGCTTTACGGATCAGGAAGCCGCAGGGTGGCAGCCCTGGCTGCAAACCTTGGCTGCGCAAGGCCGTGCGGCCCGGGTGGAGATCGCTGACGGCCATGGCCTGTGGACCGCTGCCGAACGCTGGCCCCAAGTGCAGGCTGCTATCCCCGGATCGCAGTGCCAACCCCCGCTGAAAACGTTGGCCAATGTCCACGTCGACGAGCCCCTGCGCGAACTCATCCGAGGCCGCCTTGAAGCCAGCGGACCGATCACCACGGCGCAACTCGCCAACCTTCTTCAACAACCACGCAGTACGGTCGAGCAGGCCATGCTGGCGCTGGAAAACGAGGGGTTTGCGCTCCGCGGGCAATTTGATCCCGAGTTGCCCAGCGATCAGGAGCAGTGGTGCGAACGCCGCTTGCTGGCCCGCATCCATCGCTACAGCCGCGATCGCAAACGGTCGTCCATACGCCCGGTGTCACCACAGGTTTTCCAGCGTTTCGTCCTACGTTGGCACGGGCTGGATCAGGAACGCGCGGAAGGCCTGGACGCGATACTCAGCGCCATGGAAAAACTGGAAGGTTTCAGCGCGCCCGCCCAAGCCTGGGAACAACACATTCTGCCTGCGCGGATTGCCCTGTATCTGCCCAATCAGCTCGACAGTCTGTGCGCTGCGGGCAAGCTCACCTGGGCACGCATAGTGCCCAAAACCACCAACGGCAAAGGACGCGGCCCGGTGCGCAACACCCCGATTGCGTTCGCGCCGCGTGAAACCCTGGCTTGCTGGATGCCGGAAAACCCGGGCAAGGATCAGGAGTTGAGTGCTGATGCACAAAACGTTGTGACGGAACTGCAACAACGCGGTGCGGCCTTTTTCAGTGATTTGACACAGCGCACCGGCTTGCTGCGCGCGCAACTGGAAACAGCCCTTGGTGAGCTGGTGTCGGCAGGGCTGATCAATGCAGACACTTTTGCCGGCCTGCGCGGTTTGATTGCCCCGAGCAAAGCCAAACCACGAGGTGCCCCGCGCACCCGGCGCCGGCAGGCGCTGTTCTCCGGCGCACAGGACGCAGGCCGTTGGTCGTTGCTGCACACGGTCGCTCAGGACAACGACGAGGTGCTCGAACACCTGCTCTGGTCCATGCTGATGCGCTACGGGGTGATCAGTCGGGCCATGCTGGAACGTGAGGCCGTGCGGCCGCCATGGCGACGGTTGTTGCAACTGGCCTGGCGACTGGAAGCACGCGGTGACATCGCTGGCGGTCGCTTTGTCGACGGCATGTCCGGCGAGCAATTCGCTTTGCCCGAAGCGGTGGACATGTTGCGCAAAATCGAATCCAGCAAAGAGCAGGGTGAGATGGTCCGGCTAAATGCCTGCGACCCCGCCCATCTGACCGGTCGCATTCTGCCAGGGCCGAAGATTGCCGAACTGGCATCCAACGCTGTTGTATACCGTGATGGGCAGTTGCTGGGATGGTTGCAACGCGGCGAACCGGAAACGCAGCGAGAGCTGAATGAAGCCGATCGCCTTAAAGTCCTGGCAACCCTAACCGGCAACGCGCAGTACGGACAGCGGGGCATGCCCCGCCGTCAAACACATTAGTTATTCTTGCGCGGCTCGAAGGCGATCATCAAACCACGCGAATCTTCGATCAAAAACGGTTCGTGCTTGAGTCCCGCTGTCACGTCGATACGCATACGCATGCCACGGTCGTAGCGACTCAGGCTGGCTTGCGCCACGCCAAAACGCTCAATGGACAGCCCCTGAGAGAAGTTTTCTACGTAACGGAATTCGCCCGGCATTTCGATCACGTAGTGGTCATCGGTCAAACGCACCCGATAATCCGGAATCGGCCCTTTGCCAAACACGCCAATACGCACGCGCCCATCAAGAACACCGTAGTCAAACGCATCGACAGCGTGGACTTTACGCTTCTGACTCGCCGGCGCCGTTGCGTCCGAACCAATCAGGGATTCACTGCCACCGGTCAGCCCGTCTTTGAGCGGGATCTTGCGCCCACCGCGCTCAAACAGACCCGCTTCACCCTCAGCGTCTGCATTCGCATCATCGACACTGCGGCCCTGACGCGCTGGCGCGTCATCGATCTCGGTGTCCTGCATGTTCACTTGTTTGATTGCAGGTGGCTCGGCCGACAGTGCCGCTTGCTCCTGCGTGGGCATTTCATCGCTCGGCGCGGCTTCGTCATCGCTCTGCGACAACACATAGACCGCGCCGCCGACGCCCGCGACCACAAGCACTGACAACAGAACATACAAAGCAGCGTTGCCAAACTGACGGCGAGCAAGAGTCGTTTGAATCATGATGATCGATCAACTTGAGAGCGGGCACAGGAGTTTAACGAGTTTGACCGCGGCTGTTGGGCAAGTTCCAGCAGAGATCTTCGCCAGCGTGATTTTTCAGTCGGACGGCCTGCTAGACTTCACCGCATAATTCTGCACGGAAAACCCGCCATGAAATTGATTACTGCGGTCATCAAACCCTTTTTGTTGGACGAAGCCCGCGAGGCCCTGTCAGCTGTCGGTGTGAACGGCATGACCGTCACCGAGGTCAAAGGGTTTGGTCGCCAAAAAGGTCACACTGAGCTGTATCGCGGCGCGGAATATGTGGTCGATTTCCTGCCAAAAACCAAACTCGAGCTGGCGGTCAATGATGACCAGGTCGACGCGGCCATTGAAGCCATCCAGAAGGCCGCCTGCACCGGCAAAATCGGAGACGGCAAGATCTTCGTCACCAGTCTGGAACAGGTCGTGCGCATCCGTACTGGCGAAACCGGCGCTCAAGCCATCTGATCAATCGTTGAGCGAGACCCAGTTGCGGCCTTGAAACCGGTGCTCGCCCGCGGGGCTGCTGACCGCGCATCCGCTGACGGTTGGGTTATGCAACGCTCAACGAACCATCCGCCAAGGCACGCAGCAGCGTTTCGCTTTGCGCATCGCCCGGGAAAAAGCTTTCGACCCGCAGCTCGTCCGTGGTGATGTCCTGGGCTGTACCAAACGTGGTGATGGTAGAGAACAGGCTAATGGTGTGACCCGCGGCGCTCAGCTCCATATTGATCACCGGCGGCAGATGCGTCGATAGGTCCGGCGTTTTCCAACGGGACGGTGTCCCCGGATAGTTCAGCACTTCATCCAGCAAGTCGAGCAATTGCGGATGTTCGTGCGCCTCACGAAAGGTGCGATTGATCATCACCGGCGCAATTTCGTCAAAATTGCGGATGAACGGACGCAAACCCTTGGGGTGAAATGTCAGCTTGAACACGTTCGGCGGTTCATGGGGCGCGATGTTGGCCCAGATCTGATTGATGTCACCAATCAGCCTGAACAAACGCAAAAGGGCGGCATTGGGCTGAAGCATTTTCCAGTGCGCATCCACGACCACGGCCGGGTAGGGCTCGTGGTGGGCAAGAATCAGGTCCAGCGCTTTTTTGACCGGTGCCATTTCCGCGTCCGTGAGCGTATTGGCGGCGTAGACCGGGGCGAACCCCGCCGCGCCCAGCATGCGGTTACGCTCGCGCAGCGGCAGTTCCAGTGATTCGGCCAGCTGCAAAACCATATCGCGGCTCGGACGCGACCGTCCCGATTCCAGAAAACTCACGTGACGCTGTGAAACGTCGGCATTGACGGCCAGGTCAAGCTGACTCAAGCGCCGAAAGCCACGCCAGTAACGCAACAGATCCGCAAAGCCGGAAATCTCGGCCGCCAGCGTGCTCATGCTCAGTGCTCCAGAATAGACAGATTTGCATTAAGCCGCGCTGACTGAATCTTGTCCATTACCTGACGCGTAATTGAAGCGATGCAGTCAAGGCGCTGAGATAGAGCCTCACAAAACGAGGACACAGAGATGAAAGCAGCTTTGATCGCGGTGCTGGTGGTATTCGGGGCCTTCACGCTGTGGGTGATGTCACAGGTTGGCTACATCGGCATTTGGATGGGCGCCTTCGCCAATCCAGGCAGTGAGCAAGTTCTGGCGGATCTTGTCATCGCCTGCAGCCTGATTTGTATCTGGATGCTCAAGGACGCAGGTGAACGCGGCGGCAACGCCTGGCCATTCGTGGTGATCACCCTGACTGCTGGCTCTTTCGGCCCACTGCTGTACCTGCTGTTCAGGAAACCTGCTGCGGCCTGATTCACGCGAAAAAAAGCCCCGGGGTTCCTTTGAAGCCCGGGGCTTATGCATGTCCCGGCCTGACCGGGAATACGATTCGCTTTACTGCGGGAAAAGCGCACCCAGCTGCTGGGCGAACATCATGTCGCCGTCGAGCTGGATTTTGCCGGTCATGAACGCCGTCATGCCGTCGAGCTCTCCGGTCAGCATGGCCACCAAATCGTCATCTTCCATGGTCACAGCCACGGTGTACTCATCGGCTGAGCCTTCAACCACGGTGCACTCGCCATTTTTGATGGTGACGGTACGCGGCGTGGAGCAGTTGAACTGGATCACGGCGTCGACGCCGGCAGCCGCGTCGGCATTCAGCTTGCTCGGCATTGCGGCAAAGATGTCGTCCAAAGTCATAAGTCTTCCTGAGTGTCAGTTGACGGTGTATGCAGGACACAAAACTGCGTCAACGCAGCCTTGCTATCCCCCCTGTCTTACCCGCCGGGTCTATGGGAGGCCCGAGTCTAGCCTAGGCCCGCAGAAAACAAAACCGGTAACATGGCTTACGTTGTCACCGATCGGTGACAACTCTATTTCAGAGGTCAAACTGTGCTAAGTTCCGGCGCTTGCGGCGCACCGTTACGACATTTTGATAATCCCGATTACCATGCGCCAGGCTGATCTCGCCCGACCACATTCAGGCTCTATGCGATGCGCCAGCACGGGGCGTTCGCATTGTGAGGACACACATGCAATTTACATCTGAACACGAAGATATTCGTCGCACCGTCAAGCGTTTTGTTGATGAAGTGATCAATCCCCACGTCGACGAATGGGAAGCGGCGCAAACCTTTCCGGCACGTGAAGTGCTGGCCAAGGCCGGCGATCTCGGCATTCTCGGCATCAACAAGCCGGTCGAATACGGCGGAATGGGCCTGGATTACAGCTATCAAATGGTCTACGCCGAAGAACTGGGCAATGCACACTGCGGTGGCATTCCGATGGCGATTGGTGTGGTGACCGATATGGCCACACCGGCATTGGCCCGTTTTGGCTCGGATGAACTCAAACGCGAATTCCTGGCCCCGACCATCGCGGGCGAACGGGTCTGTTCCATCGGCGTGTCCGAGCCGGGCGCTGGCTCCGATGTGGCCAACATCCGCACCACGGCGGTCAAGGATGGCGACGACTACGTCATCAACGGCACCAAGATGTGGATCACCAATGGCACTCAGGCCGATTGGATTTGCCTGCTGTGTAACACGTCCGAAGGCAGTCGCCACGGCAACAAATCGCTGATCATCGTGCCCATGGATGCCCCGGGCATCGAAGTGGCGCAGAAGATTCACAAAATCGGCATGTGGTCATCTGACACCGCACAGCTGTTTTTCGACAACGTGCGCGTGCCTCAGCGTTACCTGATCGGTCAGGAAGGCGCAGGCTTCATGTATCAGATGATGCAGTTTCAGGAAGAGCGCATTTTTGGCGCCACCAGCATCCTGCGCGGCATGGAGCAGTGCGTCGAACAAACCCTGGAATACACGCGTCAGCGTCAGACTTTCGGCCAACCGCTGATTCACAACCAAACCGTTCATTTCCGCTTGGCCGAGTTACAGACCGAAATCGAAGCGCTGCGCGCGCTGTGCTATCAGAGTTGCGAGGACTATCTGAACGGCAAGGACGTGGTCAAACAGGCCTCTATGGCCAAGCTCAAAGCCGGCCGATTGGCCCGCGAAGTGGCCGATTCCTGCCTGCAATATTGGGGCGGTATGGGTTACACCTGGGAGAACCCGGTGTCACGTTTCTTCCGTGATGGTCGTCTGATCTCCATCGGCGGCGGTGCGGATGAGATCATGCTGGGTATCATATGCAAGCTGATGGGCAGTTTGCCCGGCAAACAGAAATAACCAAGCAGGGGAGACGGGCCGTATGCCGGTCATAGCATCCAAG
>CAZVMN010000036.1:0-9725 GCA_964629015.1 uncultured Oceanococcus sp. | reverse complement strand
ATGTGTCCACCAAACCGGGGGAAGTCCCAACGTCACCTGCAACGTGTTGTTAGGTTTCTGCTCACAGAGGCTCATGGTGGAAATCTATCCCAAAAAACGAACCAGGGTCTTGGTACGACAGAATGCTTTGATCCGTGGAGTAGACAGCGAGGCAGGATGGTGGGTCTGCAGGCACTTCAGATCTAGGCCATTTAGAAAAGATAGTTGGCTGTGAGCCACGCAATAAACTTAACTCGCGTCGCACCCCCAAAATCTCGCGCAGTAGGTTCTTTTGGTAGCCCGTGTTCTTGCACTCCACCCCAAAGAGAACCTCATTTGGCCTGGGACGACTTTGACAATTAGGAACCGTAACGAGAATGTCCAGTTCGTGATATTGCCCTTTGTTCAATTTTGCGGCACCAGAGCTGGCTGCGCTCAGGGACATAAATTCAACATCGGTCCAGATGTCCGCAATATGGTTACGCCCTTTCATCACGGCAATTCTTGGGTATGCATGATTGATCGGCCCGGGCGATGACTTGAGCACTATGTTTTTCGATCCTATAAGCCTGAGCGAGAACCCTTCTTTCATCGAAAAATTCTGACAAATCAGAGCAAGAACGTAGGCCTCATAAATCTTTCCTGCGGTGAATTCTTCTGGTACCAATTCGTTGATTGATTTCTTACTGCCCTTAAACCCCTTGCGAAGTGCTTTCGTGACTTTTGCCTTCAGGGCAGATTTATTCATTGCCTGATTCCATAACTTCGACGCTATACAGGAGCTTCTTAAGTTCGTCGATCAGCGGAGAGTAGTCATCTGTAGGTTCTAACCGAATCCTGTCGACACCATAGGAAGGACGATCTTCTTCGATAACCGACACTTCAATTCCCTCTAGTTGCTCTACGGAGTCTGACATCAGAGAGTTGCGTAGTATTGAGATGGCTCGGGTTACTCCACGTCCTGAGCGCTCGGAAAGCGCTCCAATGACCCCCGTCAAGTAACGTTGAAAATCCCACTTCGCAGAGTTGCTACGTTCGAAATCCATCGTGACAAGTTCATCGATTCGTTCCAAACCCTCTTCTCTAACACGCTTGCGAGTGTGCTGGAGCACTTCGGCCCAGTCGTCATTGGTCATAAGGGTCTACTCCCAAGCTCACTAGAAACCTAACGCTCACGTTGAGGTGCGTTTGAGGCGGCGTCTGCCTTTGCGTCAGCAAAGGTCAGCGACGGGTCAAACGTCACCTCTAACGTGTTGTTAGAGAACAAACTGTTTGACGTTCTTGGACTCAGCATGACGGTCTTTTAAACCTGTTGTTTTTCATTGCTTTTCTTCCTGATCACGTACTAGCTTGTAGGCCCGTGTTTGAACTCCCGTGCCTACATTATGCCTACCGAAAAGATCACGAAAAGCCGTGTAGACAATCTGACGGCTCCAGCCAGTGGCCAACTCTTTCTCCGAGATACCGAGCTCAAGGGCTTCGCTGTACGAGTGACGGCCGGTGGAGTGAAATCATTTATCGTTGAAAAGCGTATCGCTGGTCGGTCACGTCGCTACACACTCGCCAAGTATCCGGAGCTCACTGTCGAGCAAGCTAGAAAAGAAGCTCAACAGCATCTCGGGCGAATTGCACTTGGCGAAGATCCTGCCCAGTCCAAGCGCCAGCAGCACGGGATCATTTCGCTTGAAGTGGCCTTCAAGGATTACCTAGCTGCCCGTCGCAGCTTGAAGGAAAAAACGGTCTATTCGTATCAATGGATCTTCGACACGTACTTCGCTGACTGGCACCGCCGCTCAATCCGCGATATTCGAAAGCAAGACATCATTCAGCGGCATCAGAAGCTAGGCAAGGAGCGTGGCGAAACGTCCGCTAACATCGCCATGAAGATACTGAGCGCAGTGTTCAATTTCTGCATCGAGCACTATGAAGGTCAAGACGGTGAGAGCCTGATAGCTCGCAACCCAGTGGAAACCCTCAAACGTAACCGGGCGTGGTTTCCCTCGAACCGACGACAGTCACTCGTAGACGCTTCCCAGTTGCCGTGCCTTGGCGACCAAATCAACGAACTGATATCGAATGCGGACCCCCTACTCTCCCAGATGGGCGTCTACTTCAAGCTCTTGCTGTTCACAGGTCTTCGTCGAAATGAAGCGGCACACCTTCAAGCGAAGGACATCAATATCGCGAATCGGCGCCTCACCAGTCGCGTGACCAAAAACGGCAAGCCGCTCGTGCTTCCAATTCCCAGCGCCCTGCTCTCAGATTTAGAAAAGCTCTCCAGTGGATTGACACCGGACGACTACATTTTTCAGTGGCCAACGCGCGGCGGATTCACCTCAGCGGTCTATCGGCAGAAGCGAGATATCAAAGTGCGTACAGGATTGGATTTCTCTTTGCATGACCTGCGGCGCACGTTCATTACAACAGCAGAGTCCTTGGACATCTCCATGCTAGCAATCAAACGCTTGGTCAACCATTCATCGAATGACGTCACAGATGGCTATGTGATTTTTGACGTGGAGCGGCTTCGCGCCCCAATGGAACGTATCGCTCATACAATCGCGACCCGTTGCAATCCGACAAGACCTGATACCGTCATCGCTCTGCATCAACTCCAAGGGGCTTAACTCGCAATGAATCCCCCTACTGCAATTTCCTTCGAACTCTCCGTATGGGAGCTTGCACATCGTTGGCACGGCGTAGACCCTGCAAGCGAGGGGCACCCCCCATACAAAGTCCTGGATACCATTCGATGGCTTTGCTATGCCATTGATACGGAAGCGCTTCCGTGGGTGAACTACCAATGGGATGACGAACAGGACGCTGCAGTTCTAAACAATGTATCGACTGAAATGGAGCGGGCTGACATTAAAGAAGATGAGGACCCGGAAATTAAAGCCCAGCGGATAATCAAAGAAATCGCAGAGCAACTCATCAAGGCCCCATCTCGAACTATTCGCCCGCCTCAACTGCTGCTTGATCTAGAACGCCGCGGCCTGCTGACTCGAGAGCTACTCAGCAACACTTTTGTCTGCGATGAGCTTTTAAAGGAGCATTGCAAAAATCAAGGCGTAGCATTCCCAACGTTCTGGGATGAACTTCCGAAAATGTGGGCCGATACCGCGCATAAGCTCGTCCATACCGAGCGCAAACAGCGGCAGAATCGCAGCCGAATGAATGAAGTCATTTCACTAGCGAAAGAGCTCTGGGCAAAACACCCGGAAGCCGAGCGGCGCAACGACATTGCTGCACTGCCTGACATGAAGGCCCTTTTAGACAGCATTCACGTCTCCAAACGGACCAAGCTCGACTGGATAAGTAAGGCCGACCAGCGACCCGCCGAAAAGCGTCCGAAAGGGCGTCGAAAAAAGACCGTCAAGCCAAAGTAGCGTGAGTTTTAGCCACGCCATTTTTTCCGTCCCTAACTGATCGCAGAGTGTCTACGTCCTTCAAACGGAGACACTCATGTCTAACAAACTCTTCACCACCAAAGCCGCCGCTTACTACCTCTGCGTATCACCGGCATTCCTCGAACGTGACCGCTGGGCCGGTGCTCGAATTCCCTTCGTAAAGATCGGGCGAGCCGTTCGATACCAGCAATCCGAGCTCGACAAGTACATCGCGAAACGTACGCGCCGCTCCACTTCGGAGCTACGCTGATGTTTGACGTTCAAATCACACACCAACTTGGGGCGGAGTTTCCGAAGGCAGCTTGCTGCGTTCGGAAACTTCGTCTACCTGGAGGCGAAGCCGGGCGGAGCCTGCCCGATGCAGAGTGCTGCCTATGCTTAGGCCGTGGATGCAACTACATCGCACCCGTTGCACCGTGCCTCAAAGAAAATGTGCAGTCAGTAATACTGCACATTTGTCCCACCGGTGGCACACAGCAGGTCCAGCCATGATTGATTGGACCACGGTGATTGTGCCGTTTCCGCACCAGCGGGAAATTTCAGGGGGGCTTTTGCTGGATACCGACCAGCACGGCGAAATCAAATGGCAGGTCGTGAAAAGCCTGTCAGTGAACAGCCCTCTCGATTGCGGAGTCTTGGTTAAGAGCCAAGACTCCGCCTCGGGCCGAAGGAGCCATCTTTACATCTCGGGTAATCCCGCAAAGTTTCTCTACGGCCACAACGTAGACGGAACGGACGATGTCAGGTTTCTCGTTGCGGAGATGACGCGGGGTCTACTTGTGCAGTTAGGCGAAACGGTATCCGATCAACAGTACAGCCTCTGGAGAAACGGTGGGTTCACGTTGAAGAAAGTGGATATCAACTACATGCGGCACTGCGGAAGCCGCGCAGCGGCACGCCAGATGCTCTACATCATCTCCCATACATCCAAGATGAGATATTCAGGCCGCGGGGAATTCACCGGCGACACTCTGTATTTTGCGAAGCACTCCCGACGAAGGGCTATCAAGATCTACTGTAAGGGAGACGAAATAGAAAAGGGCGGAAGATCACGACGAATCCCTGATGGGCTCACACGCAGCAAAGAGGAGCTGTTATCAATCGCAGATGATGCTGTGCGGATTGAGCTGGTGCTTCGGTCCCTGGAACTTAAAGAACTCTCACTTCAGGATGGGAGGAAATGGAACGGCAGGACAGCGAGCGAGTTGTTCGAACGGTACATGGGGAAGATTGAGTTCAGCCCGAATCTGCAATTAAGTAGCGCAAAGCTCATACGATTACCACGGCACCTGCAAGCAACCTATGGGCTGTGGACAGCCGGGCTTAACCTTCGCTCTGTTATGAAGCCATCGTCTTTCCATCGACACAGAAGATTGCTCAAATCCTATGGAGTCGACATAGGTGTGCTTCCCGTCAGTCGCAAGCATCTTGCATGATGATAATTAATACCAAGTACCTCACCGAAGATACCCAAATAACCAACGATCGCCAGCACGCATCTCAACATCAGGTTACGATCAGGCACAACCGTCTAGTGCATTCGCTGACCGACTTCGTACCTAAGATTTGAAACAGCGGCTCATGAATTGAGCCTTCGGCCAGTTAGCATGCCATCCGAATCAAACGGACTTACCCATGACAAGCAACCGAGACAACCTAAGTGGAATAAAGAGTAGAAACCTGTTCGAGAAGGTTTTCCTGGCTCCTGGCAGAACGATACTCTGGCTCTTGTATATGTTTCCTAAAGGGGGGTACGCAAGTACACGCATGACCAGCAGATGGTCGAGAAGCCCAATAATGACATGGTTCTTCTCGGCAGCCTTTTGGACTGCAATATTGGCATTAAACGTATACATGCATAGCCACTAAAGATGCGAAATAAAATCAGCTCAAATCTGCTGGGTGCTTTGATAGCCGTCACGTTCTACACGGCGTTGGCAACAGCGGTCATATCGCTTTTCGTCGGAACAACCATATATAACACGACCGACATAAGAACACTTCACTATTTCGGATATGACGTATTTGTAAATCAAATAAAATCCTTTTCGATTGGGCGAACAGCATCCAAAGCAAAAATAGATTTTGATTACTACGACAATAATTTAATAAAAAAAGATAGAATTATTGAGAAAAACACCAACTTACTTACTTACGCACCCATCACTGTAAATAGATCAACTTTCGTCCCTGTCGAATACTATGAAAACAACAAACATGTACATGGATATATTATTACAGATGGTCAATGGAGCAACAAGCATCGCGCAAATAATCCTAAAAATACCAATATCACTTCAGAGAGCCCATACCTTACAGACTCATCCGAAGAATATGAGAAATTCGTTTCCGATATTGATGAATACTTTATTCGCGCAGCCAACATAAAACTTGGTTCTATAGTTCTAATCAACGACGTCGCATCCGCAGAGCAACGCGCTGTGAAAGATGGTCTTTTTATAATCGATCGACTCGCAGAAGAAAATGAGGTACTGGCCATACCAAAAGAAGATCTTGTCGAATTCAAGCGACTCAGAAATATCTATACCCAAAATGTAGAACAACAGTTTTTTCAGAGTAATATAAACTACGACATCATTGTTGACGGACACTACAAACATCCATTCCTGATAAATATTTTTGAGGGCTTCTGGAAGCGAGTTATAGTTTCATTGATTTTGATTTACCTGTTGATTCGGTCAATACGCCGTCATTTCGCACGCCCCAAGTGCAGTGAGTGCGGGAGCAGGAATTCATTACCCTTGGATAGTCATACTTTATTTGTCGGATACGAGCACCAAACAACCTCCGGAAAACCAGACATGCGCTTCAAGAATAACCATAAGATTTTTGAGACGCGTGAAGACATGGAATGCGTAAAATGCGGAAATGAATATCAGGTCGTAACTGAGCACCTTGAGGAGATTTAGTATTTTATGAACCAGGCACAAAATAATAACCTAGACATTCTTAGATTAATTTATGTGCAATCCGAGCTCTCCAACGTTTTATCCATTCGCCGCGAAGATAGCCTCGAAGATCATGTAAGCATTCGTTTTAAACCAAATGACTTCAGACTCAGAGCTATAGAGATTTGGAATCATGTTGATGGTGATTATTTTAGAATTTACCATGCGCCAGAGATGGCAGATGATATACAGAACGAACTGATCAAAATAGAGGGGAATTTTAGATCTTTAAAGTACGCCAAAGATTACCGCGGCGATTTCGTACAGATAGGCACAAAGCTCGGCGATTTTGTACAAAGCGAAACTGGAGTTGAGCTTGCTCGTGCGCACCCAATTCTAGCCAAAGGCTACGGATACGAGGGGCTCGTATTACCGGATGTTGATACTTCAGACGCTGATGTACTCGGCCGCATATTTAATTGGCGAGAAGTAATTGCCATCTTCCAGGACGAATCAGTCGAGAACGAGTTAAGAATCGTACTTTCCCATTGCGGATCTTATCTGCAACGCTCAGTAGATGGTGCCGCTAGGTATGTAGGTTCGGCGTATGGTGAGGGCGGTATACTTGCGAGATGGATGAGGCATCTTAATAGCAACGGTGATGCTAAACACCTTAATTTTTATGTGCTAGAAAAGGGGTATGAAGATCTGGTTTTTACTGTTCTTGAGTTCACCCCACCTGAGCTCGCACGCGCATCTGAATCTCGCTGGAAAAAGTCGCTAGGCACTGCTAATAATGGCCCTTACGATGGAATTAGACTCAACTCCAATTAAGATTCTCTCCGACGTTACCCGAGTGATCCCTGCCAATCACGAATGCGTGTTTTGCTCCCTGCCCCGCGAACGAATCTTAGAAGATTCCGAATACGCGATAGCTTTTCGAGATGCGTATCCAGTAACGCGTGGCCATACCTTGATCGCACCAAAGCGTTGTGTACCGTCGTGGGTTCAATTGAGAGAGGAAGAGCTTGCTGATATATGGAAGCTCTCGAAACGACAACAGAAGTATATAGAGAAGATCTTTGGCTGCGATGGCTTTAACATTGCCATCAACGACGGCCCGGCGGCAGGACAAACCGTGTTGCACCTACACGTCCATATAATTCCTAGATACGTTGGCGACGTGGAGGATCCCCGAGGTGGCGTCCGCTGGTTATTTCCTGAGAAGGCAAGGTACTGGTGACAATCCAAACCGTTCTCGCGAGAATCTGCGAACTGCAACCTTTGTACAGCTCTTCAAATACTCCGGCCATGCAAGAGCGTGGAAATCTAGTTCGAAAAGATTTGAAGCAATACATTGAGTCCTTAGCCCCGACACTCCGATCAGAACTAGGTATTCATGGTAATACCTTCGGCACTGGAGCTTCAGACGGAATAGGTCGCAAAGTTGAGCTACCCTGGGCCCGTTATTGCTCTACGGAAATGTCTCCTTCACCCACGCAGGGCTACTACTGTGTGATTCATTTCGCGACTGACGGCAGTGCCGTTTTCGTTACTGTAGGTTGCGGATCGTCGCGCTTCGTAAATGGCTCGTCCGTCGTGTTACCACCTGAAGAACTCGACGCGCGAACTAGTTGGGCAAGATCCGTAGTGCTCGAGAATCTAGACTCATTGACTCCATTTTCCGACGCACCAGAATTTAAGGCCAGATCACCTTTGGCGCGCTCATTTGAAAGGGCCACGGCCTTCGCCGTAAAAGTTCCAGTCACCGAAATTTCCAAAGCTGATTGGCCGGCACTGCTGGCTGGCGCTGCGGGACGCCTGAAGTTTATTTACGACGCACAGATGCTTGGGCGAGACCAAACCCCAGCAGATCAATTTCAGATCGCAATGAACGCGGTACGAAAACCAAACAGAGCTAGTAGCTCGCAAGGATACGGGCTATCTTCGGATGAGCGCCGCGCCATCGAACTTCGTGCAATGGATGCCGCTCGTGAATGGCTTGAAGGCGAAGGTTATCGGGTCATAGACTGCTCTGCTAACAAGCCCTTTGATTTTCTCGCTGCGCGCGACGGAGTAGAGCTCAAAGTTGAGGTTAAGGGAACAACTAGTGATTTCGCCACCGACGTTCTGATGACCCGAAACGAGGTTGATTTACATCGCGAAAATATCGGCTCGACCGCTCTGCTTATTTGTTCGGGAATTAAGCTCCAGCGTGGCAAAACACCTAGTGCGGACGGCGGCGTACTGGATGCTCATGTCGGCTGGGATATCAATGACTGGGTCATTGAGCCGACCGCATTTCGGATAAGCCGCAAAATCTCGTAGTCTTATGCTTTGGTTATTTAGTCAGCGTGCTCAAGGATAGGCTGTGCGTGTTTTCCACCGCTTAGTACTCTCTTGGGCTAAGCAGTTCCAGATACTCCCTCTGAACTGGAGAACCCGGTCACTGAGTAGACCAACGAGATCTATTTCATGCAAATCGTTGGTTTTGTGAACTTGCGCAACCGCGGACCACAGCAATAGATGGCGGCGACCTGCAAGGAATACGACAGCCTCTCCGGTGCTTTGAAACATCCCGTCTACGTAGGGACTACATGCAGCTCCCGAGCTTCCTTAAACGCTCGTAAGTCACTAATTATAATGGTTTTATATAGCGCTCGAAGTTTGAAATAACGAACGTGTTGTTAGCCGCCAACACTCCCAGGTGCACCAAATGTGTGGAGCTACCCAACCGTTTCCCCAGACACCAGCCAGAAATACTCGTTTTCATACGTGGAAACGGTACTACATAGTTGGCCCAACAAAGAGGCCACTTGCTTTGTACTTGGAAAATTCTTGAGAACTTCGAAAGAACTACCATCGACAAGCGACCTGTTCTGATACGTATCCCCCGCCCCCGTTGTCCGGGAAATAGGTGTACTACTTCCGGGCACAAACCGATTATCGAACAGAATGACGCGCGAACCTGGACGCAGAGCCGACCCTACGCCAGCCAAAAAACTGGAGCGCTCTTGAACCAGAACGTGCGAGAAGAAGAAACCCGCTACCAAACAGTTAAATTCCGCACTCGGTGGAATAGAGAACGCGTCGACTACACCCGCTCGGACATCCATACGCTCACAACTTTCTCTTGCGGCTACCGCTAAATGCTCTGACGCATCTGATGCATAGAGACTGGCGGTAAATTTGGCCATACGGCGTGTCCAATACCCCGTACCGCAAGCAACCTCAAGCACATTCTTACCCGCAACCAACGAGCACAGCTCTTGCTGTAACTGAGCCAAACAGTCCTGACGCTCAGGCTTGGCGTAGATTGCCTCATATTCAGAGCGGCGCTTTTCGTAATATTCGAGCATTCGCTTTTGGCGGCTAACGCCCACGTTGAGGTGCGTTTGAGGCGGCGTCTGCCTTTGCGACAGCAAAG
>CAZVMN010000035.1:0-10466 GCA_964629015.1 uncultured Oceanococcus sp. | reverse complement strand
GCGCCATCAAGGGCGGCACCATGTCGCCCTGGGGCGTGCAGAAAACCCTGCGCATTCAGGAAATCGCCTTGAAGCAGAAGCTGCCGGTGATTTCCATGATCGAGTCCGGCGGGGCCAACCTGCCGTACCAGTTGGAAATGTTCATCGAAGGCGGACGCACCTTCTGCAATCAGGCCCAGTTGTCGGCCGCGGGCATTCCCCAGATCACGGTCGTGCATGGCTCGTCCACCGCCGGTGGGGCTTACATGCCGGGTCTGTCGGACTACGTCATTATGGTCCGCAACAAAGCCAAGGTCTTTCTCGCCGGGCCGCCGCTGCTTAAAGCCGCGACCGGCGAAATCGCCGACGATGAAGAGCTGGGCGGCGCGGATATGCACGGCAGCGTGGCCGGCACTTGCGAGTATTTGGCCGAAGATGATGCCGATGGCATTCGTATCGCCCGTGAGGTCGTAGCCAAGCTGGGCTGGAACAACGCACCCGGCAAAGCCGAACGCAAAACCTTCAAAGCGCCGCGACTGTCTGCCGACGAATTGGCCGGCGTGGTACCGGTGGATTACAAAAAGCCCTACGACTGCCGCGAGGTGATTGCTCGGCTGGTCGATGATTCCGATTTCACCGAGTTCAAGGGCGATTTCGATCAACAAACCATCTGCGGTCAAGCCAAGATTGAAGGCTGGTCGGTCGGGCTGATCGGCAACAACGGCCCCATCAACACCAAAGGCGCGAACAAGGCCGGGCAGTTCATTCAACTCTGCTGTCAGGCCAATATGCCCATCATCTACCTGCAGAACATCACCGGTTATATGGTCGGCAGTGAGTCCGAGCAGGCGGGCATTGTCAAACATGGCTCGAAGATGATTCAGGCCGTGGCCAATGCCTCGGTGCCGCAAATCACGCTGGTCATTGGCGGCTCTTTCGGGGCGGGCAACTACGGCATGTGCGGACGCGGCTTCGGCCCGGATTTCATCTTCGCCTGGCCCAACAGCCGCACCGCGGTGATGGGCGGAGAGCAGGCCGCCGGCGTCATGGCCATCGTCAGTGAAGGCAAACTGCCGGCGCCCCAGATTGAGGCGATGAAGCAAAACATTGTGCGTATGTTCGACGAACAATCGCATCCGTTCAAAGTCTCCGGACACATGATTGATGACGGCTTGATCGACCCGCGTGATTCACGCCGTGTGCTGGCCTATACCTTGTCGATCTGCCGCGATGCGCGCAGTCGCGACGTCAACAGCAACAGTTTCGGTATTGCACGTTTGTAGGTGACCGGCGATGGAACTGAGCCACGAGCATGAAGAGATACGCCGCACCACGCGGCGCTTCGTTGAAGACGAAATCAATCCCAATGTTGAGGTCTGGGAGCGCAATGGCGAGTTTCCCGCCCACGAGGTGTTTCGCGGCCTTGGGGAGCTGGGGTTGCTCGGGATCACCAAGCCCGAACATGTCGGCGGCCTGGGCCTGGATTATTCCTTTCAGGTGGTTTTTGCGGAAGCCTTGGGCACCTGCACCTGTGGCGGCATTCCCATGGCCATCGGCGTGCAGACCGATATGGCCACCCCGGCGCTGGCGCGCTTCGGATCGGATGAGCTGCAGCAGGAGTTTCTTGCCCCAGCGATTGCCGGTGAGCATGTCGCTGCGATCGCGGTCAGCGAACCCGGCGCGGGTTCCGATGTTGCCAGCATCAAAACCACCGCGCGCCGTGAGGGTGGCGATTACGTCATCAATGGCCAGAAGATGTGGATCACCAATGGCACTCAGGCGGATTGGGCCTGCATGCTGGTCAACACATCCGAAGGCACCGGCCACAACAACAAATCACTGATTGTGGTGCCGTTGGATGCACCCGGCGTGCAGCGTGAAACCAAATTGGACAAGCTGGGCCAGCGCTCATCCGACACCGCCATCATTTTCCTGGATGGCGTGCGTGTGCCGGCGAGCCATCTGATCGGAGAGGAAGGCAAAGGCTTCTCTTATCAGATGATGCAATTCCAGGAGGAACGCCTGTTCCTTTCGGCCAGCATTCTGGAAGCCATGGAGCGCGTGCTTGCCGACACCGTGGATTACACCCGCCAGCGTAAGATCTTCGGCAAGGGCGTCATCGACAATCAATACGTGGCCTTCACCATTGCCGAACTGAAAACCGAACTGGAAGCCGCCCGCTCACTGGTTTGGCGTGCCACCAGTGATTTGCTCCGAGGCGAGGATGTCTCGGTCACGGCCTCCATGGCCAAACTCAAAACCGGACGTCTGGCCCGCCAGATTACCGACACCTGCCTGCAATTCTGGGGTGGGCAAGGCTATATGTGGGAAAGCTCCGTATCGCAGTTCTACCGTGACCTGCGTTTGCATTCCATTGGCGGCGGCGCTGACGAGGTGATGCTCAGCATCCTGGTCAAAAGCCTCGGCCTCAAAAGCGAGATCTGATTCGTGCGCTCGATTCAAAAGGTATTGATTGCCAACCGTGGCGAAATCGCCGTCCGTATCATTCAGGGCGCGCGCAAGCTGGGGCTGCGCACGGTGGCCGTCTACAGCGATGCCGACCGCCATGCCCGGCATGTGCTGGAAGCCGACCAGGCTGTGCATATCGGGCCCTCGACAGTGGCCGAGTCTTATCTTCAGGCTGACAAGCTGATTGCTGCGGCCAAGGCAGCCGGCGCCCAGGCGATTCATCCCGGATACGGCTTTCTCGCTGAGAATGCGGGTTTCGCTCAAGCTTGCGCCGATGCTGGCATCGTGTTCGTTGGACCCAGCCCGGACGCGATTGCCCTGATGGGCAACAAGCGTGCGTCCAAAATCAAGATGATCGAAGCTGGCGTGCCCTGTGTCCCGGGTTACGAAGGCGCGGATCAGGACGACGCCACCTTGCTGCAAGAAATCGGCAAGATTGGTTTTCCGGTCATGATCAAAGCGGCGGCTGGCGGGGGCGGACGCGGTATGCGCCTGTGCCACAGCCAGGACGAAGCCGCGGCGCAGATCCGCTCGGCGCGCTCCGAGGCGGAATCTGCCTTTGGCAACGGCGAGCTGATTCTGGAAAAAGCCGTGATCGGCGCACGCCATGTGGAAATCCAGGTGTTCGGCGACACGCACGGGCAGGTTGTGCATCTGGGCGAGCGCGATTGCTCGGTGCAGCGTCGCCACCAGAAAGTGGTCGAGGAAAGCCCATCGCCGGCGGTCGACGACGCGCTGCGTGCGCGCATGGGTAAGGCTGCCGTGCAGGCCGCGCAGAGCATCAGCTACCAGGGCGCGGGCACGGTGGAATTCCTGCTCGGCGCCGACGGCGAATTCTATTTCCTGGAGATGAACACACGCCTGCAAGTGGAACACCCTGTGACCGAGTTGGTCACCGGCGTGGATCTGGTCGAATGGCAGTTCCGCGTGGCCGACGGTGAACCTTTGCCGCTGGCTCAACAGGACATCACACAAACCGGCCACGCCATCGAAGTGCGGCTGTGCGCCGAAGACAGTCGCCACGGCGATGTGCCGCAAACCGGCCCGGTGTTGCGTTGGCGCTTGCCCGAAGGCGACGGCGTGCGCATGGATCATGGTCTGGTCGAAGGCGGGGAGGTCAGCCCCTTCTACGACTCCATGCTGGGCAAATTGATTGTCTACGGCCATGACCGCGAAGCCGCACGCATGCGTCTGCGTCGTGCTTTGGTTGATACCACGCTGCATGGCGTCATCACCAATCTCGATTTTCTCCAGCAAATCATCCAGGAAGCCGATTTCGCCAGTGGCGATTTCCACACCGGCTACATCCCGGCTCATTTCCCGGATGATAGCCGTGCCGCCGAAGCACCCTCTACGGCGCACTGGGCCGTGGCCGCTATGGTCCTGTACTGGGACGACACCTGGCAGCTATACACCCAAGCTGATTTCGACACCGACATGCTCGGCTGGATGAGCGCCAACCGCGGCGAGCAATACCTCAAGCTGCGTTGGGAAGAGGTTGAGCAAACGGTGTATCTGCTCAATGAAGGCGGGCGCCGCTGCACCGTGCGCATCGGCGACGAGCGTTTCCATTTCGACGTCGATGCCTGCGACGGTTTCGAACGCCAATTCTATTTTGAAGGCGTGCGCCGCAGCGCCCGCTACACCCGCCAAGATGAGAACATTTGGGTCAGCTTCGATGCGCGCACCTGGTGTTACGCGGATTTGACACTGGTGCCGCCCGCGCCACCGGAGGCGGGCAGCGATGGCCGTATCTGCGCCAACAGCGACGGCAAACTGTTGGAGGTGCCCGTGCAGGTCGGTGACAACGTCACGCCCGGACAGACCATCGCCGTGCTGGAAGCCATGAAGATGGAATTCCAGCTGACCACACCTGTGGCCGGCAAGGTTGTTGCCGTCAATGCCACGGCCGGCGATCAGGTGGCCAATCGGCAACTGATTGTGGAGCTGGACGTCGCCGAATCCGCGTAAGGTCGTTTCTCAACACCGATCACAGAAGAGCCCTGCATGGGCTCTTTTTGTATCTGAAGCCTCATCAGTGTTCGTCACCGGGTGTTTTGTGCGATGATTCAAACACTCGTTTGAATTTGCGCCGAACTCATGCCCAAATCCGACAATGACGTCGCCACGCATCACGCGCTGCTCGCAGCCGCGACAGCGTTGTTCGCCGAACAGGGGTACCGCGATACCGGGGTGCGGCAGATCGCCGCCAAAGCCAAGGCCAATATTGCCGCCGTGAACTATCACTTCGGGGGCAAACAGGCGCTGTACCAGGCGGTGCTGCGCAGTCAGGCCGAGCAAAAATTCTCGCGTTATCCGTTATTGAGCGCGGAGGACCTGAAAAAGCCACCGGAAGACAAGCTGCAGGCGATCATCCATGCGCTGTTCCAGCGTCTTTTTGACGACTCCACGGCCAGTTATGCACCGCGCCTGATCATGCGCGAGCTCATGGACCCAACGGATGCGATCGATTTTCTGGTCCGTGAATTGGTGGGCCCGCAGTTTTCCCAGCTTCGCGAGGTGGTCAGCGAGATATTGGGACCGAGCCCGGAAGACACACTCAACCGTGCCTGCTTCAGCGTGCTTGGCCAGTGCCTGTTTTACAAATTGGCACAACCCCTGGCCAGCCGTTTCGCGCCGGAGCTTTTTCACCCACAAAGCACAAGCGACACTGCAAGGCATGTCTCACTGTTTTCCCTGCAGGGCCTCACGACCTGCCGGACAGCGATGGAGCCATCCTCATGAAGATTCGCACGCTGGTGATTCTCAGCGCCATTGCTCTGCTCAGTGCGTGCGCCGAACGAAGTGATGTCTACCCAGGCTATGTGGAAGGCGAGTATTTGCATATCGCCGTGCCGTCAGGCGGCACACTGATGCGCTTGGATGTCGCTCGCGGTGACCAGCTTGTTAGCGGGCAGGCGCTGTTTGAAGTCGATCGCAGCCGCCAGCTCACGGCTTTGTCGCGGGCGCAGCACCAATTCACCCGTGCCGAAGCGGCCTATCAGGATCTGAGCAAAGGCAAACGCAGCGAGGAACTTGACGTCATTCGGGCACAGCGCCGTCAGGCCCAAACGCAAGCCGACCTTGCTGCCACCCAAAATCAGCGCATGCTCAAGCTCTTTCGCGAGGGCAACGTGTCCGCGGCTCAGCGCGACGATGCGCAAGCACGGGTCGAACAGACTCAGGCCCGCCTGACCGAACTGGATGCTGCGCTGGCCAGCGCAGAACTGTCGGCCCGCAGTGATGCGCTGGCTGCGGCTCGGCAAGACATCCTTATCGCCCAGGCCGGCGTGGACGATGCGCAATGGGCGTTGGATCAAAATGCGCCAACGGCGCCAGAAGATGCGCTGGTCCACGACACCTATTTCCAACCGGGTGAGTGGGTTCCTGCCGGTGCACCGGTGGTGTCCCTGCTGCCGCCCAGCAATCGCAAGCTGCGGTTTTTCGTCCCTGAACCTATGGTCAGCCGCTTGCACGTCGGCCAGAGCGTGACAATCGCCTGCGATGGCTGTGACACCTCACTCAGCGGTGAGATCAGCCATATCGCGGCGCAGGCCGAGTTCACCCCACCGGTGATTTATTCCAAAGACCAGCGCGCCAAGCTGGTGTTTCGCATTGAAGCCCGTCTGGCGCCCGACCAGGCCGCCAAGCTGGCCCCAGGACTGCCCATCGAAGTCCAGCTGAGCAGTACGCAGCCGTGAGCGACGAGCTGGTCATCGATGTTCATGGACTGGTCAAACAGTTCGGTGACAAACGTGTGGTCAACGGCATCGACATGCAGGTCCGGCGTGGCGAAATTTTCGGCTTCCTCGGCCCCAATGGCAGTGGCAAAACCACCTCGATCCGGATGATTTGCGGCCTGCTGACACCGGACGGCGGGCAGGGCACCTGTCTGGGTTATGACATCTTGAGCGAGTCGCGTCAGATCAAGCGCCAGGTCGGCTACATGACCCAGCGTTTCAGCTTTTACGAAGACCTGACGATTCGCGAGAACCTCGATTTCATCGCCCGTGTTTACGGCATGCGACGACGCCGCGAGGCTGTTGCTCAAGCGCTGGAGCAACTCGGCTTGAGCGAACGCCGCCACCAGCTGGCCGGTGCGCTTTCCGGCGGTTGGAAGCAACGACTGGCGCTTGCCGCGTGTCTGCTGCATGAACCCAAACTCCTGTTGCTTGACGAACCGACTGCAGGCGTTGACCCCAAAGCACGGCGCGATTTCTGGGAACAGATTCATCAACTGTCCAATCAGGGCATCACCGTCATGGTGACCACGCACTACATGGATGAGGCCGAGCGCTGCACACGTTTGGGTTACATCGCCTATGGCGATTTGCTGGCCCAGGGCACACCATCCGAGCTGGTCGCGCAGGCCAACCTGTCAACCTGGAACGTCACCGGCCCCGAACTCAACGCGCTGGCTCCCCGCCTGCGCGAGTTGCCGGCGGCACAACATGTGGTCGCGTTTGGCGATTCGCTGCATGTCAGCGGCCGTGATCACCAACGCTTGGAAAACGAACTCCAGCCGTTTCTGGCCGATACCCGCTATCAGTGGAGTCCATCACAGGCTCGCCTGGAAGACGTTTTCATCGATCTGATGGACAACAGCGGAGCATCATGATGGCATCCAGCTGGCTGTCCTGGTCGCGCCTGATGGCGGTGGTCGCCAAAGAGTTCGTGCAGATGCGGCGCGACCGACTGACCTTCGCCATGATGATCGGCATACCGTTGATCCAACTCACCTTGTTCGGTTTCGCCATCAATACCGACCCCAAGGATCTGCCCACGGCCGTGGTGTCACACGATGAATCCGTGCTGACCCGTTCGCTGATCAGCGCCGTACAGAACACCGCTTACTTTGATGTGGTCTACAACAGCCCCGATGTCGCTGATGCCGAACGACGGCTGGAACGCGGTGAGGTCCAGTTTCTGCTGGAAATCCCCGCCGATTTCAGCCGCAAAATCATGCGCGGGGAGCAAGCTGTCATCCGACTGGAAGCCGATGCCTCCGACCCGGCGGCAACCAGCAACGCACTGGCCGCAGTGCAGCAACTCAGTCACAGCGCGCTGCAGCATGATCTGAGCGGTGTGTTGAGCTCACGAAACCCAGGGCAAGCGCCGTTCGCCTTGCGCTTACAGCGCCGCTACAACCCCGAAGGCATCACCGCGTACAACATTGTGCCGGGTCTGATGGGGGTGATTCTCACAATGACCATGATCATGATGACGGCGCTGGGGCTGACCCGCGAACTGGAGCGCGGGACCATGGAAAACCTGCTTGCCACGCCGGTCAAACCGCTGGAAGTCATGATCGGGAAAATCGTGCCGTACGTGCTGGTGGGCTACGTTCAGGTGGCAGTGATATTGCTCGGGGCGCTGTTTGTGTTTGGCGTTCCGGTGGTCGGCAGCTTGTGGTTGCTGCTGGCCTGCGCGCTGATTTTCATCATCGCCAATCTGACTGTCGGCATCACGTTTTCCAGCGTGGCGCGCAATCAAACCCAAGCCATGCAGATGAGCTTCTTCTTCCTGTTGCCGTCGATCCTGCTGTCAGGTTTCATGTTCCCGTTTCGCGGCATGCCGGGTTGGGCACAGGCGATCGGAGAAGCCTTGCCGCTGACCCATTTTCTGCGTGTCGTGCGCGGCATCATGCTCAAAGGTCACGGAATGGTCGAAGTGTGGAGCAACATCTGGCCGCTGTTGTTGTTCACCGCCATCGTGCTGGCCATCGGGGTCAAGCGTTACCGCCGCACCCTAGACTGAATATCGCGTCCAGTCCTGTTCATCCAAGCTCACATATTCGCCGCGGGTGTCGCTCCAGTCGGCCAGAACAATACGTTGATGCTGATCATCCAGCACATGATCGGCGGGTCGATGGGTATGCCCGTGAATCAGCAAATGGCAATCCGGATGCGTCTGAAAAAACGCTGCGACAGCGTGTGAATTGACATCGAGAATGTCCTCCGGCTTGAGGCGCGTCATTTCACGTGTGGTGCCGCGAATGCGCGCAGCAATTTTGAGCTTGATCGCTCGCGGCAAACGGCGATACAGCCACTGCAGCCACGGCCAACGCACGACCCGGCGAAAACGCTGGTAACCCACATCGTCCGTGCACAACACATCGCCGTGCATGAGTTTGACGTCGGATCGACCGGGCGGGCTGAACGGCTCGCTGACGACACGCGCGCCGCTGGCACGCTCGAAGCCGTGAGCGCATAAAAAGTCGCGATTGCCACAGATGAAAGTGATCGGCACGCCGGCCTGGGTGAGGCTGCGCATAGCCGCCAGCTCTTCAGAGTAGAGCGGGGCCGAGACATCGTCATCGGCCCACACCTCAAACAGATCACCCAATATGAAAACGGCCTCGGCGTGTCGCGCGGGGCCGTTGAGATAGTCCACAAAGCGGGCGCTGATCGCCGGTCGCGAGGGATCCAGATGCAGATCCGACAGCAAATGCAGCGCCATGGAAAGCCTTATTCGGCAGCGGGTGCTGCCGACGCTTGCGGCGTTGGGGCCGGCGTCGGCTTGGTCGCACGCTTGATGGTTTCAATCACCACCATCTCCTGTGGTGCATCGCTGCGGAAGCGACCTCCCGGACCCGTTTTCACCGCAGCGATGGCATCGACCACATCCATGCCGTCAACAACTTCGCCAAACACCGCATAACCCCATCCGTGCATGGTCGGCGCACGGTGATCCAGATTGCTGTTGTCACGATGATTGATGAAGAACTGAGCGGTTGCGGAGTGCGGGTCCGAGGTGCGCGCCATGGCAATCGTGCCGCGGGCGTTCTTGAGACCGTTATCCGCTTCATTTTTGACCGGCGCAGCGGTGCTTTTCTGCTGGTAATCCTGGGTGAAACCACCACCCTGAATCATGAAACCCGGGATCACGCGGTGAAATATCGTGCCATCGTAAAACCCTTCATCCACATAGCGCAGAAAGTTGGCCACCGTGTCCGGCGCCTTGTCATCGGCCAGCGCCACGCGAATGGTGCCGCGGTTGGTTTCAATATCCACCAGGGTTTGAGCGTGAGCAGTCGCAGTCATCAAAATTCCAGTTAGCAGAAGTCCGAGAAAACGGATCATGAAAAGTCCTTATTGCACGGCATCCAGCGCATGGCGGATGTAATCCACCCCGCAGCCAGATTGGGGAACGGAAAGCCGTCGGCGCCAGATTTTTGCGCCGGGCCGGCCATTGTACAGCCCGAGTATGTGTCGGCTGACCTGTTTGACGGGCGCGCCGCGTTCTTGTTCCGCAGCCACATACGGCAACAGCGCCTGGACCACATCATCACGGCTGAGCGTGCGTGAGTCCCCGAACAAACGCTGGTCGACCTCCGCCAGCACGTAGGGATCTTTGTAAGCCGCACGCCCCAGCATCACGCCATCCAGGCACTCAAGCTGTTGCTGCGCATTGTCCAGATCCTCAATACCGCCATTGATCACGATGGTGAGATGTGGATAGCGCTGCTTCAGCGCGTGAACTCGCTCGTACTGCAGAGGCGGAATTTCGCGATTTTCCTTGGGACTCAAACCATTGAGCCAAGCTTTGCGGGCGTGCACGATGAACACCTCGCAACCGCCCGCCGCGACCGTTTCGATAAACCGCTGCAGATGCTCGTCGGAATCCAGATCATCGATGCCGAGACGACATTTCACGGTGACCGGAATTCGGACCGCATCGATCATCGCCGCCACACAATCCGACACACGCTGCGGTTCCGCCATCAGGCAAGCCCCGAACCGGCCATTCTGCACACGATCACTGGGGCAACCGCAATTCAGATTGATTTCGTCGTAGCCGTACGCCTGGCCCTCGCGCGCAGCGAAAGCCAGGGCTTCGGGCTCACTGCCACCGAGTTGCAGAGCCACCGGATGCTCACTTGGATCAAAGCCCAACAGATGATCACGATCACCATGAATGATCGCGTTGGCCGTCACCATTTCAGTATACAAACGCGCATGCCGACTCAACAGGCGATGGAAGACACGGCACTGCGTCGTGGTCCAATCCATCATCGG
>CAZVMN010000034.1:0-12166 GCA_964629015.1 uncultured Oceanococcus sp. | reverse complement strand
CCAGAATCGCGCCGTCCATCTGCGCCGCACCGGTGATCATGTTCTTCACATAGTCCGCGTGTCCCGGGCAGTCCACGTGCGCATAGTGGCGCGCGTCCGACTCGTATTCCACGTGGGCGGTCGAAATGGTAATACCACGGGCTTTTTCTTCCGGGGCGTTATCAATCTGGTCGTAAGCTTTCGACTCACCACCAAACTTCTTGCCCTGCACCACCGTCAGCGCCGCCGTCAGCGTCGTCTTACCGTGATCAACGTGCCCAATCGTTCCCACGTTTACGTGGGGTTTCGTACGCTCAAATTTTTCCTTGGCCATGACTCTTAACCTTTTTCAAAAAACGGGCGCTCAGGACGCCTTCATCACTGCTTCAGCGACGCTCGAAGGCGCCTCGTTGTACTTACCAAACTGCATCGTGTATGTCGCACGACCCTGGCTCATCGAGCGCAGGTCTGTCGCGTAGCCGAACATCTCGGCCAGCGGGACTTCAGCACGGATGGTTTTACCCGCAGGGGTATCCTCCATGCCCTGGACCATGCCGCGACGACGATTCAAATCGCCCATCACGTCGCCCATGTAATCTTCCGGCGTTACCACTTCGACATCCATGATCGGCTCAAGCAACACCGCTTTGGCTTTGCGGGCACCTTCTTTAAAGCCCATCGAGCCGGCGATCTTAAACGCCATTTCGTTGGAGTCAACATCATGGTACGAACCGTCGTACAGCGTGACCTTGACATCCACCACCGGGTAGCCGCAAATCACACCGTTTTGCATCTGTTCCTGGATGCCTTTGTCGACCGCCGGAATGTATTCCCGCGGCACCACACCACCCACGATGCCATTGACGAATTCGTAGCCTTCACCCGACGGCTTCGGCTCAATCTTCAGCCACACATGGCCGTACTGACCGCGCCCACCGGATTGACGCACGAACTTGCCTTCCTGCTCAACCGTCGCGCGAATGGTTTCGCGATAGGCGACCTGTGGCTTGCCAACGTTGGCCTCAACCTTGAACTCGCGCTTCATGCGGTCAACGATGATCTCCAGGTGAAGCTCACCCATGCCGGAGATAATGGTTTGACCGGATTCTTCATCGGTATGCACCCGGAATGACGGATCTTCCTGCGCCAGCTTCTGCAGCGCGAGCCCCATCTTCTCCTGGTCCGCTTTGGTTTTCGGTTCAACAGCCACCGAAATCACCGGCTCAGGAAACTCCATGCGCTCCAGTATCACGGGCGCATCCGGCGAACACAAAGTGGTGCCGGTGGTGATGTTTTTGAGACCCACGCAAGCCGCAATATCGCCGGCACGAACCTCTTTAATTTCTTCACGCGTATTGGAGTGCATCTGCAAGATGCGCCCAATGCGCTCCTTTTTGCCATCGGTCGAGTTGTAAACCGAGTCACCGGCCGCCAACACACCCGAGTACACGCGCACGAACGTCAGCGTACCGACGTACGGATCGGTGGCAATTTTGAAAGCCAACGCCGCGAACGGCTCTGAATCCGAGGATTTGCGCACCAGAGCTTTTTCCGGATCATCCGGATCCGTGCCCTTGATGGCCTTAACTTCCAACGGAGACGGCATGAACTCGACAACCGCATCAAGCAGCGCCTGCACACCCTTGTTCTTGAACGCGGTGCCACACAGCGTCAACACGATCTCATTGGCCAGCACGCGCGCGCGCAGGCCTTTCTTAATTTCGTCGACGGAAAGCTCACCTTCTTCCAGGTACTTTTCCATCAATTCTTCATTGGCTTCCGCAGCCGCCTCGATCATCGCTTCGCGATATTCTTCAGCTTTGTCCTGCAGATCAGCCGGGATATCACGCTCTTCGAACGTCATACCCATGTCTTCCGGGTTCCAATGAATCGCCTTCATACGGAACAGGTCGACCACACCCTCGAATTCTTCTTCTGCACCGATGGACAACTGAATCGGCACCACATTGGCGCCGAGACGCTGTTCGATCATCTCGATGCAGCGGTAGTAGTCGGCGCCCATCTTGTCCATCTTGTTGATGAACACCATGCGAGGCACTTCATACTTGTTGGCCTGGCGCCAGACCGTTTCCGTCTGCGGCTCTACGCCAGCATTGGCGTCAAGCACACAGACCGCACCATCAAGTACACGCAGAGACCGCTCAACCTCAATGGTGAAGTCAACGTGCCCCGGTGTATCGATAATGTTGATGCGATAGCGGTTCGGAAACTGCCGCTCCATGCCCTGCCAGAAGCAGGTTGTAGCCGCCGAGGTGATGGTAATCCCTCGCTCCTGCTCCTGCTCCATCCAGTCCATCGTGGCCGCGCCATCGTGGACTTCACCCATCTTATGCGACACACCGGTGTAGTACAGAATACGCTCGGTGGTCGTGGTCTTACCGGCATCAATATGGGCCATGATGCCGATATTGCGGTAATGCTCGATGGGGGTGGAACGGGCCACAGCAGATGTCCTAGCAGCTCGCGCGCTTTACCAGCGGAAGTGGGAGAACGCTTTGTTGGCTTCCGCCATACGGTGCGTGTCTTCACGCTTCTTGATCGCGGTGCCGCGCTGCTCGGAGGCGTCCATCACTTCACCCGCCAGACGCTCAGCCATGGTCTTCTCACCACGAGCGCGCGCTGCGTCGATCAGCCAACGCATCGCCAAAGTGGTACGGCGCACGGCACGAACTTCAACCGGGACTTGGTAGGTGGCACCACCAACACGACGGGACTTCACCTCAACAACCGGGCGAATGTTGTCCAGCGCTTCTTCCAGAATCGCCAACGGCTCTTCGGTGCTCTTACGCTCAGCAATACGATCCAACGCACCGTAGACGATGCCTTCGGCAGTGGACTTCTTGCCGGAGTGCATAATCATGTTGATGAACTTGGCAAGCTGAACGGACTTGAATTTGGGATCGGGCAGCGGCTGGCGCGGCTGTATCTCACGACGACGAGGCATTGTTTACTCTTCTCTTAAACTGAAGGGCGCAAGACTAAGGGCCTTAGCCCTTAGGCCGCTTGGCGCCGTACTTGGAACGACCCTGACGGCGCTTCTCGACACCACTGGTATCCAGCGAGCCGCGAACGGTGTGATAACGCACACCTGGCAAATCCTTGACACGACCGCCACGAATCAGAACAACCGAGTGCTCCTGCAGGTTGTGACCTTCACCACCAATGTAGCTGGTGACTTCGAAGCCGTTGGTCAGACGCACACGAGCGACCTTACGCAACGCCGAGTTCGGTTTCTTCGGGGTAGTGGTGTACACGCGGGTGCAGACACCGCGTTTTTGAGGGCAGGCTTCCAGGGCAGGAACTTTGTTCTTGACCGGCTTATTTTTGCGCCCTTTCCGTACGAGTTGATTGATCGTCGGCACGAAGCGAATCCTTGGATTTTCCGTAAAAAAATGACACGCCGGACAAGCCGACGTGTCATGAAAGGTCGCGAATAGTAGCGATTTGACCTTAAAGTGTCAAGGTAAATACCGCTGCCTTATTCGCTCTCATTTTCTGGCCCTGCGGCAGCCGTCTCTTCGACGGCTTCAGGAACCATCGGGATATCCGCCAGCAACGAATTGCGACGGTTCTCACGACGTTGGTTGTGGAACGCCAAACCGGTTCCCGCAGGAATCAGCCGGCCCACGATAACGTTCTCTTTCAAGCCACGCAGATCGTCACGGGCACCGCGCACAGACGCTTCGGTCAGCACACGTGTGGTTTCCTGGAACGATGCCGCGGAAATGAACGATTCGGTCGACAGCGAGGCCTTGGTGATACCCAGCAGCAGGCGATCGAACTTGGCCGGGACGCGGTCTTTGGCGATCAGACGGTCATTCTCAGCCTTGACGGTGGTGTATTCCAGCTGCTCACCGCGCAGGAAGCTTGAGTCACCCGTGTCGGTGATTTCAACCTTGCGCAGCATCTGACGAATGATCGTTTCAATGTGCTTGTCATTGATCTTCACACCCTGCAGACGGTAGACATCCTGAATTTCCTTAACAAGGTACGCGGCCAACTCGGACACACCCTTGAGCCGCAGGATGTCATGAGCACTCGGCTCACCTTCGGAAATGACTTCACCGCGTTCGACGTGCTCACCCTCGAACACACCAACCTGACGCCATTTCGGAATCAGCAATTCGGTCTCGTCGCCATTCGGCTCAACGATCTTGATGCGCTGCTTGCCCTTGGTCGCCTGACCGAAGCCGATGGTACCGCTGGCTTCTGCCAGGATCGCCGGCTCTTTCGGCTTACGGGCTTCGAACAAGTCAGCAACACGCGGCAGACCACCCGTGATGTCACGGGTCTTGGATGATTCCGTCGGGATACGCGCAACCACGTCACCGACAACAATCTCACCACCATCCAAGACGGTCACAACAGCCTTGCCGGGCAGCTGGTAAGCCGCGGGCATTTCGGTGCCCGGGAACATCAGCTCCTTGCCGTTTTCGTCAACCAGCTTCACGGTCGGACGCAAGTCTTTGCCCGCACCAGTACGCGCCTTGATCTCAAGCACCGCCAGGGTCGAAACACCGGTGATTTCGTCAACTTCTTTGGCGACGGAAACACCCTCTTCAAAATCCACCAGCTTCACGCGACCAGCCACCTCAGTGACGATCGGATGGGTGTGCGGATCCCAGCGGGCAACTTGTTGACCCGCTTCAACCTGAGCGCCATCTTCCAGGGAAATCTGAGCACCGTAAGGAAGCTTGTAGCGCTCCTTCTCCTGGCCGTGCGCGTTGATCAGGCCAATTTCACCCGAGCGCGACACCGCAACCAAGTGACCATCCGGATGCTTCACCGTCTTCACGTTGTGAAGCTTGATGGTGCCTGCAGCCTTGACCGAAATCCCATCTGCTGCCGCCGAACGCGATGCCGCACCACCCACGTGGAAGGTACGCATGGTCAGCTGGGTACCCGGCTCACCGATCGACTGAGCGGCGATCACACCCACAGCCTCACCGATGTTCACCCGGATACCACGAGCGAGATCGCGACCGTAACACGAGGCACAAACACCGTGCAGCAAATCGCAGGTGATCGGCGAGCGCACAATCACTTCATCCACCGAATGCGATTCGAGGAGATCCGCCGCGGCTTCGTCGATCAGGCTTCCTGCTTCCAGCACCACCTCGTCGCTGCTGCCGGGTTTGAATACATCCTGAGCGGCAACACGGCCCAGCACGCGCTCACGCAGCGGCTCGACCACATCACCACCTTCCACGATCGGCGCCATCAACAGACCGGCTTCGGTGCCGCAATCCACTTCTGTGACGACCACATCCTGGGCCACGTCAACCAAGCGACGTGTCAGATAACCGGAGTTTGCCGTCTTGAGCGCGGTATCGGCGAGACCCTTACGTGCACCGTGAGTGGAAATAAAGTACTGGTTAACGTCCAGACCTTCACGGAAGTTCGCGGTAATGGGTGTTTCAATGATCGAGCCATCCGGCTTGGCCATCAGGCCACGCATGCCGGCGAGCTGACGGATCTGGGCGGCACTACCACGTGCCCCGGAATCCGCCATCATGAAGATCGAGTTGAACGATGCCTGCTTGACCGTCTTGCCTTCCGAGTTCACCACATCTTCGGTGCTCAGACGCTCCATCATGGCGCGCGCAATACGATCGTTGGCACGCGACCAGATATCGACGACCTTGTTATAGCGTTCACCCTGGGTCACCAAACCTGAGGTGTACTGATCTTCGATTTCTTTAACTTCAGTCTCGGCCGCCTCGAGAATCGCGGCTTTCTCTTCCGGAATCACCATATCGTTGATGCCGATGGAGATACCCGCGCGCGTCGAATGACGGAAACCCGTGTACATCAGTTGATCAGCAAAGACCACGGTTTCCTTCATGCCAACACGACGGTACGCCGCATTGATCACGCCGGAGACCGCTTTCTTGGTCAGTTCACGATTGATCAGTGCGAACGGCAGACGATCCGGCAGAATCTCAGACAGAATGGCGCGCCCCACGGTGGTTTCGACCACGTGGGTGTAGGGCTTGCTATCGGCCGCATCTTCGGTGTCTTCCCAATCCTGGATACGCACCTTGATCTTGGCATGCAGATGAACCTGACGGCTTTCATAGGCGCGATGGACTTCCTCGACATCCGAGAACACGGCACCTTCGCCCTGCGCATTGACGCGCTCGCGCGACAGCCAGTACAAGCCCAAAACCACGTCCTGGGTCGGCACGATGATCGGATCACCGTTGGCGGGTGACAGAATGTTGTTCGAGGACATCATCAAGACGCGCGCTTCGAGCTGGGCCTCCAGCGACAGCGGCACGTGCACGGCCATCTGGTCCCCGTCAAAGTCAGCGTTGAACGCGGTACAGACCAGCGGATGCAGCTGAATGGCCTTGCCTTCGATCAACTGCGGCTCGAACGCCTGAATACCCAGACGGTGCAGCGTCGGCGCACGGTTGAGCATCACCGGATGTTCCTTGATGCACTCTTCCAGCACGTCCCAGACTTCCGGCTCTTCACGCTCGACCATCTTCTTGGCCGCCTTGATGGTGGACGCCAGATTGAGGCGTTGCAGACGCGAGAACACGAACGGCTTGAACAGCTCCAGCGCCATTTTCTTCGGCAGACCGCACTGATGCAGGCGCAAGGTCGGCCCCACCACGATCACGGAACGACCGGAGTAGTCGACACGCTTACCCAGAAGGTTCTGGCGGAAACGGCCCTGCTTGCCCTTGATCATGTCGGCCAGCGACTTCAGCGGGCGCTTGTTCGAGCCGGTGATGGCACGACCACGACGACCGTTGTCGATCAGCGCATCAACTGATTCCTGCAGCATGCGCTTTTCATTGCGCACGATGATTTCCGGCGCGGACAGCTCAAGCAGGCGACGCAGACGGTTGTTCCGGTTGATCACGCGACGGTACAGATCGTTCAGATCCGACGTCGCGAAACGACCACCATCCAGCGGCACCAGCGGACGCAGATCCGGCGGCAGCACCGGCAGCACGGTCAGAATCATCCACTCCGGCTTGTTGCCCGAGCTGAGGAAGTATTCGACCAGCTTAAGGCGTTTGCCCAAACGCTTGATCTTGGTTTCCGAGCCGGTGTTGGCCATGTCTTCGCGCAGCTGCACGGTCTCGCGCTGCAGGTCGATCGAACGCAGCAACTCGTAGATCGCCTCGGCGCCCATGCGGGCATCGAATTCGTCACCGTGCTGTTCGACCGCATCGAGGTAATCCTCTTCGGTCAACAGCTGGCCACGCTCCAGCGGCGTCATGCCCGGCTCAATAACCACATAACCTTCGAAATACAGCACGCGCTCGATGGCACGCAGCGGCATATCCAGCAGCAAGCCAATACGCGACGGCAGCGACTTCATGAACCAAATGTGCGCGGTCGGCGATGCCAGGTCGATGTGGCCCATGCGCTCGCGACGCACTTTGGCCAGGGTCACCTCAACGCCGCACTTCTCGCACACCACACCGCGGTGCTTGAGGCGCTTGTACTTGCCGCACAGGCACTCGTAGTCTTTGACTGGGCCAAAGATCTTGGCGCAGAACAGACCGTCGCGCTCCGGCTTGAATGTCCGGTAGTTGATGGTTTCCGGCTTCTTAACCTCGCCAAACGACCAGGACCGGATGGTTTCAGGCGAGGACAAACCGATCTTGATGGCATCAAAATCTTCTTGTGCATCGCCTGCCTTAAGCAGATTGAGTAAATCTTTCATGTCAGCTCCGCCGACCTATTAATTCGTAGTACCAAGCAAACCCGTCAACAACCGGATCAGTCGTCCGTATCCAGTTCAATGTTCAGCGCCAGGGAACGAATTTCCTTGACCAGTACGTTGAACGATTCCGGCATACCCGCATCCATGTAGTGATCGCCATCGACGATGGACTTGTACATGCGGGTACGACCAGCGGTGTCGTCCGATTTGACGGTGAGCATTTCCTGCAGGGTGTAGGCGGCACCATAGGCTTCCAGTGCCCAGACCTCCATCTCCCCGAAGCGCTGACCACCGTTCTGCGCCTTACCACCCAGCGGCTGCTGGGTGACCAGCGAGTACGGACCTGTGGAACGTGCGTGCATCTTGTCATCCACCAAGTGGTTGAGCTTGAGCATGTACATGTAACCCACGGTGACATCACGCTCGAAGGCTTCACCGGTACGACCGTCGTACAGCGTCACCTGACCGGTTTCACTCAGCCCCGCCTCACGGAACAGGCTGATGATGTCTTCCTCGCCGGCACCGTCAAAGACCGGTGTGGCAACAGGCAAACCGCCCTGCAGGTTCTTGGCCAGCTCGATGACTTCATCATCGTTCATCGCCTCAATACCTTTGTCCGGCTTGCCATCACGGGCATACACCGTTTCAGCCAGGTACTTGCGCAGCTTGCCCGCTTCGACGCCCCGCTGCTCTTCCATCATGCGCTGCAGCTTCAAGCCGATGCCTTTGGCCGCGTAGCCCAGGTGGGTCTCAAGAATCTGCCCGATGTTCATACGCGACGGGACACCCAGCGGGTTGAGCACGATATCAACGGTCGTACCATCCGCACTGTGCGGCATGTCTTCGACAGGCACGATCTGCGAGATCACACCCTTGTTACCGTGACGGCCCGCCATCTTGTCACCCGGCTGGATGCGACGTTTGACCGCGAGGTAGACCTTGACCATCTTGAGTACGCCCGGAGCCAACTCGTCGCCCTGGGTGATTTTCTCTTTCTTGGTCTTGAAGCGCTGGTCGAAATCTTCACGCTGCTCTTTGAGCTGCTTGGCCATCGCTTCCAACTGGGTCTGCGCTTCTTCTTCACGCAGACGGATGTCGAACCATTTGTCCTGGTCCAAATCATCCAGATACGCCTCTTCGATGGCGCTGCCCGACTTCAGCTTCTTCGGACCACCATCGGCGACCGCACCGATCAACATGGTCCGGGTACGCGCAAAGATGTCGTCTTCGAAGATACGCAGTTCGTCCTGCAAGTCCTTGCGAACCTGAGCCAGTTCCGATTCTTCGATGGCCAGCGCACGTGCGTCTTTTTCCACACCTTCGCGGGTGAACACACGCACGTCGATGACCGTGCCTTCAATGGAGGACGGTACGCGCAGCGACGTGTCTTTTACGTCTGAGGCTTTCTCACCAAAAATGGCCCGCAGCAGCTTTTCTTCCGGCGTCAGCTGAGTCTCGCCCTTGGGCGTGACCTTGCCGACCAGAATGTCGCCGGCTTTGACTTCAGCGCCGATATAAACGACACCGGCATCGTCCAGCTTGCGCAGCGCAGACTCATTCACGTTGGGAATATCGTCGGAAATTTCCTCCGGCCCCAACTTGGTTTCACGCGCGACGCAGGTCAGCTCTTCGATGTGGATGGTGGTGAAGCGATCTTCTTCCACCACGCGCTCGGACACCAGGATGGAGTCCTCGAAGTTGTAACCGTTCCAGGGCATGAACGCGACCAGCATGTTCTGACCCAAGGCCAGCTCACCCATGTCGGTGGACGGGCCATCGGCAATCACGTCGCCAGCGGCAATCACATCACCCGGTTTCACCAGCGGACGCTGATTGATGCAGGTGTTCTGGTTGGAGCGGGTGTACTTGATGAAGTTGTAGATATCCACACCCGGTTCGCCCGGCACGGTTTCATCATCGTTCACACGGATCACGATACGGGCAGCATCGACTTTGTCGACGCGACCACCGCGCTTGGCGGTCATGGCCACACCGGAGTCCACCGCCACACGACGCTCCATACCGGTACCGACCAGCGGCTTTTCAGCACGCAAACATGGCACCGCTTGGCGTTGCATGTTCGACCCCATCAGGGCGCGGTTGGCGTCATCGTGCTCAAGGAACGGGATGATCGACGCGGCGACCGACACGATCTGTTTCGGCGAAACATCCATGTACTGGATTTTCTCCGGCGACATGATCGTGAACTCGTTCATGTGACGCACAGCAACCAGATCATCGGTGAACTCGCCTGCGTCATTGAGCTGGGCGTTGGCCTGAGCGATGACGTAGCGACCTTCTTCGATCGCCGACAGATACTCGATGTTGCTGGTGACTTTGCCGTCTTCGACCTTGCGGTACGGGGTTTCCAGGAAACCGTACTCATTGGTGCGCGCGTACACGGACAGCGAGTTGATCAGTCCGATGTTCGGGCCTTCAGGCGTTTCAATCGGGCAAATACGACCGTAGTGAGTCGGATGCACGTCGCGCACTTCAAAGCCCGCACGCTCGCGCGTTAGACCACCCGGGCCCAAAGCCGAAACGCGACGCTTATGAGTCACTTCCGACAGCGGGTTGTTCTGGTCCATGAACTGCGACAGCTGCGAAGAGCCGAAGAATTCCTTGACCGCAGCAGCCACCGGCTTCGCGTTGATCAGATCCTGCGGCATCAGGCCTTCGGATTCAGCCAGCGCCAGACGCTCACGCACGGCACGCTCAACACGGACCAAACCGGTGCGGAACGTGTTCTCGGCCATTTCGCCAACACTGCGCACACGGCGATTGCCCAGATGATCAATGTCATCCGTCTGACCGATACCGTTACGGATATTGATCAGCTCCTGGATCACATCCAGGATGTCGTCGTGGGTCAACACACCCTGGCCGGTGACTTCGTCACGACCCAGGCGGCGATTGAACTTCATGCGACCGACCGCGGACAGATCGTAACGGTCTTCAGCGAAGAACAAATTATCGAACAGGCCTTCGGCGGCTTCCTTAGTCGGCGGCTCGCCCGGACGCATCATGCGATAGATCTCGACCAGCGCTTCCAGACGGGTGCGGGTCGGGTCAATACGCAAGGTTTCCGAAACGTAGGGCCCCTTATCCAGATCGTTGACGTAGAGGGTGTCGATCTTTTCGATCTCAGCCTTACGCAACTCGGCGATCAGTTCTTCGGTCAGCTGCGCATTGGCTTCCGCGATCACTTCACCGGTATCAGCGTCGATGATCGACTTGGCCAGGCTCTTGCCCAGCAGGTAGCTGTCCGGCACTTCCAGACTGTCGAGCCCGGCATCGGCCATCTTTTTAATGTGACGCTGGGTGATACGGCGACCTTCTTCAACCAGGATGTCGTCACCGGCCTTGATGTCGAACGCCGCCAGCTCGCCGCGCAGACGCTCCGGAATCAGCTCCAGACGCGCACCTTCGGCGGACAGGAAGAAGGTGTTGGTTTCGTGGAAACGGGCGAGGATCTGCTCGTCGTCCATTTCCAGCGCACGCAACAAAATCGACACCGGCAGTTTGCGGCGACGGTCGATACGCACGTAGACGAGGTCTTTGGGGTCGAATTCGAAATCCAACCACGAACCACGGTACGGAATGATGCGGGCGGAATACAGCAATTTGCCCGAGGAGTGCGTCTTGCCCTTGTCATGATCGAAGAACACACCCGGGCTGCGATGCAGCTGCGACACCACGACACGCTCGGTGCCGTTGATGATGAAGGTGCCGTTGTCGGTCATCAGGGGCAATTCGCCCATGTAGACTTCCTGCTCGCGCACGTCCTTGACGCGTTTTTCCTTGCTTTCCTTGTCGTAAATGACAAGGCGCACTTTGACACGCAGGGGCGCAGAGTAGGTCATGCCGCGAACGCGACATTCTTTTTCGTCAAACGTCGGCTCGCCCAAACGGTAGCTAACGTATTCCAGCGCGGCGCTGCCGGAGTAGCTTTCCATTGGGAAAACCGAACTTAGGGCGCCGTGCAGGCCGATGGCCTCGCGGGAGCGGGGTTTGGTGTCCCGCTGCAGAAAATTCTTGTAGGACTCGATCTGAGTCGCCAGCAAAAACGGCACGTCGAGCGGCGCAATGCGCTTGCCAAAATCCTTGCGGACGCGCTTTTTCTCGGTGAACGAGTAGGCCATCTGTAACCTCAGTCTTCAGACTAGAATCGCGCAAACGCGCGAATAAACAGCAAAAGGCCGGTGGCATTCGCCACCAGCCTTGTTACCGGTTTTAATGAAGAGAACCGGATTCAAAGTCGAGCTTATTTCAGCTCGACTTTGGCGCCAGCTTCTTCCAGCTGCTTCTTGATGTCTTCGGCTTCGGCCTTAGCGACACCTTCCTTCAGAGTGGAGGGTGCACCTTCAACCGCTTCCTTAGCTTCTTTCAGGCCCAGACCGGTAACACCACGGACGGCTTTAATCACCGCAACCTTGTTGTCGCCGAAGCTGGCCAGAACGACATCGAATTCGTCTTTTT
>CAZVMN010000033.1:3748-12510 GCA_964629015.1 uncultured Oceanococcus sp. | reverse complement strand
TTGGGTGGTCAAGAATTGATCACCTATAATTAAGGGTTCGCCTTGCCCGGGGTCAGCCCCATGAATTTGCAGCAAACCTTTGATGTCATCGTCGTCGGCGGTGGCCATGCCGGCACCGAAGCCGCGCTGGCCGCTGCGCGCAGTGGTGCGCGCACCCTGCTGCTGAGCCAGAGCATCGAAACCCTGGGCCAGATGAGCTGCAACCCGGCCATCGGTGGCATCGGCAAAAGCCATCTGGTCAAGGAAATCGACGCCATGGGCGGCCTGATGGCGCGCGCCGCCGATGCTGCAGGTATCCAGTTCCGCCGTCTGAATGCACGCAAGGGCCCGGCTGTTCGCGCGACCCGCGCCCAGGCTGACCGAGCGCTGTACCGCGCATTTGTGCGTCAGGCCCTGGAAAACCAGCCGAACCTGACCCTGTTCCAGCAAAGCTGTGCTGACCTGATCGTCGAAAATGGCCGCGCCGCCGGTGTCATGACCGAGATGGGCTTGCCGCTGCGCGCCCACGCGGTGGTGCTCACCGTGGGCACCTTTTTGGGCGGACGCATTCACATCGGTCTGTCCAACTACCAGGGCGGTCGGGCCGGCGATCCGCCATCCAATCTGTTGTCCGAGCGTCTGCGCGCGCTGCCATTCCGGGTCGGTCGCCTGAAAACCGGCACGCCGCCGCGCATCGATGCACGCAGCATCGATTTCTCACAATTGGAGGAACAACCCGGCGATCAGCCGCGCCCGGTATTTTCCTTCATGGGTTCGCAGGCCGACCATCCGCCCCAGGTGTCCTGCCATATCACCTACACCAGCGAGAAAACCCACGACATCATTCGCGGCGGGCTGGATCGTTCACCCATGTACTCGGGCAAGATCGAGGGCGTGGGACCGCGCTATTGTCCCTCGGTGGAAGACAAGATCGTGCGTTTCGCCGATAAGGACCGCCATCAGATCTTCATCGAGCCCGAAGGCCTGAACACCCACGAGGTCTACCCCAACGGCATTTCCACCTCGCTGCCGTTTGATGTGCAGGTCGAATTCGTGCGCTCCATCGCCGGTTTCGAGCAGGCCCACATCACGCGCCCCGGTTACGCCATCGAATACGACTATTTCGATCCGCGCGATCTGAATTACTCGCTGGAAACCCGCCACATGCCGAGCCTGTATTTCGCCGGCCAGATCAACGGCACCACCGGTTACGAGGAAGCCGCGGCGCAAGGCCTGCTGGCCGGGCTGAACGCGGCCCGTGCGGTACGCGGTGAGACCGCCTGGCATCCGCGTCGTGATGAGGCCTACCTGGGTGTGCTGGTCGATGATCTGATCACCCGCGGTGTGGCCGAGCCGTACCGCATGTTCACCAGCCGCGCCGAGTACCGGTTGCGCTTGCGCGAAGACAATGCGGATCAGCGCCTGACCCCGATCGCCCGCAGCATGGGGCTGGTCGATGACGCCCGCTGGCACGCGTTCGAAGCCAAGCAGCAAGGCGTGCACCAGGAGCTTGAGCGCATGCACAAGACCTGCATCCAGCCGCAGGATGTGGATGCCGATCTGGCCGCCGAGTTGTTTGGCGAGCCGCTGCGTCACGAATACATGGCTTTCGATCTGCTGCGCCGGCCCGGTGTGAGCTACCGCGCGCTGCATCGCATCGAACGCCTGGGTGCGGGTCATCACGACGATCAGGTCGCCGAACAGATCGACATCGAAGCCACTTACTCCGGCTACATCGAACGCCAGGATGCCGAGATCGAGCGCCTCAAATCGCTGGAAAACACCGCCATTCCGGCAGACATGGACTACGACGCGGTGCAGGGCCTGTCCAAGGAAGTTGCCCACAAGCTGAGCAAAGCCCGACCGCTGAGCATCGGCCAGGCGTCGCGTCTGGAGGGTCTGACCCCGGCTGCCATCTCGCTGCTGCTGATCCACCTGCGCCGGGGCAAGGTTCAACGCGCCTCGTAACACACGGCTGGCATCCCCCGGGTCGGCGCGGGATAATCCGGCGACACACGGGGGAGATTCATGAAGAACGTCTATTTTTTGCTCGCCATAGCGGGCGCGGCACTGCCCATGCTGGCCTTGGCCGGGGTGTTTGGCGGCGAGCCGTTGCCTCAGCCGCAATACTGGTTGCAGGCGCTCTACGCCAATGTCGGCAGTGGCGCTGCATTCACTGATCTGGCCTGGGCCTCCCTGGTGTTCTGGCTGTTCGTTTTCAGCGAATCGGCCCGGCTGGGCATGCGCAAACCGTGGCTGTGGGTATTGCTCAACTGTTTTGTTGGTCTGTCCTGCGCCCTGCCGCTGTTCCTGTGGGCGCGTTTGCGCCGCATGGAAGCCGAGGAACGTCATGCAGCGTTTTGAGCGGAACAGCACTTTGCCGGCACCGGCCGACGCGGTGATTGCGGCCATCGCCAGCGAAACCTATCTGCACTACCGTTACGACGAAGCCGGTGTGGAGCACTACGAGATCGAGATTCGCGAAGACTCGCCGACGCGTTTCGAAAGCCGCGTGGTCCGCCATGCCGGCACCGACCGGGTTCCGAGTTTTGCGCGCAAATTCACCGGTGATCGCGTCACGATCGTGCAAACGCAGTTCTGGGACCGGTCGGCGACGCCGTACACCGGCGAGCTGCACCTGGAGCTTCAGGGTCTGCCCGGGCACATTCTGACCCGTCTGAGCCTGCGCGATAACGGCGATGGCACTTCGACCCTGCAAGGTCACGGCGAGGTCGAGGCGCGTATCCCGCTGGTCGGCAAACGCATCGAAAAAATGCTGCTCGACAAGGTCGGCGACGGCTTCGAACACAGCGCGCAGAAAATCCGCGACTATCTGACCGAACAGGGCTGAATCTGTGCCGGGGCGGCGTGTACTGGCCGTGATCGGGCTGATGCTGATCAACCCGGTCCAGGCGCAAAGCTGCCCGCCCGCAAGCAGCCTGCCCTACACCGTTATTGATCACACCGCCCGCGACGGGCGTTACTTCACCCAGGGGCTGGTGTTCGTCGACACGGTGCTGGCCGAGAGCACCGGCCTGTACGGACGCTCGCAGATCATCCTGCATCACCCCGGCGGGCGTGAACACCTGAATCTGCCGAAGCGCCTGTTTGGCGAGGGCCTGGCCCTGCACAACCAGCGCTTGTGGCAGCTCAGCTGGAAAGCCGGGCAACTGCGCGTTTACACCCTGCGACCACTGGCACTGGAAAAAACCCTGCGCTACAGCGGCCAGGGCTGGGGCCTGGCTCATGATGGCCAGCGTTTCATCCGCAGCGATGGCAGCGCCACGCTGCATTTTCACCACAGCGCGGATTTCCAACCCATGGGGCAGTTGAGCGTGCGCGAAGGCGAACGCCCGATCGCCCGGCTCAATGAGCTGGAGTGGGCCAACGGGCACCTGCTGGCCAACATCTGGTTCAGCGAACGCATCGCGCGGATTGATCCGGATAGCGGCTGTGTCGATGCCTGGCTTGACCTTGGCGGCCTGTGGCCGCAAGCGATCCGCCCGGATCACGCGGATGTGCTCAATGGCATGGCATGGCATGCTGGGCGAAAAGAATTGTGGGTGACCGGCAAAAACTGGCCGCGCATCTACCGCCTGGATGTTCCGGCGCTGAAAAGCGTTGCGGAGCACGGCAAACGCATAAAAACAAAATGATATTGAGGACGACACATGCCCCAACTGAACCGCCTGACCGAAGGCCGGTCGAGCCTTAGCACGCGCTTGCCAGCCGTCGTGCTGGTCTTGCTGGCAAGCCTGCTTGGCGCTTGTGGCGACACCAGCAAGCACATCACAGACGCCACGCGCGGCGCGACCCCGACACCGCAGGCCAGCGCACAACCCTCGCCCAGCGCCAGTCCGACAGCGCAGCCGAGCGCATCGCCCACGGCCAGCCCCGGCGTGAGTCCAAGCGCAAGCCCGAGTGCAAGCCCCAGTGCCGGCCCAAGCCCGCAACCCAGCGCATCACCCACGCCTTCGCCCCAGCCCTCACCCAGCAGCACACCCGGTGCGACTCAGGACATGCCTTTGGTGACCCTGGATCAGGTTTGCACGGCCGGGCTGCCGGATGCACTGGCGCCGCTGTGCACCGAGCTGGGCAAAGCCACCGCCGAGCTGGCCACGCAGTGTGATGGCGCCACCGGCTCAGCGGCTTGTCAGACCCTGAACGGCAATCTGTATGCCCTGGTCCACGCCTGCTACCGCGACGGCCAGGCCCTGTTCGGCGACCAAACCCGCAGCTTCTGCAAGATTGCCGATACCCTGGTGTCCGGCGCCGCAGCGTATTGCCGCCAGCTGCCGGGCGCGCCGCCCGAGCTGTGCAGTTTGATGTCCGAAAGCCTGATCGCGGACAGCGTGATCCAGGAGTATCAGGCCTCGGTCTTGCACACCGCACATCGCCTGCAGCGCGAACTGGCGGCATCCCTGCCACTGCGGCATACCCTGTACGTATCGACCCACAACAGCTACAACGCCACCGCCGCCAACACCCCGCCGACCCTGTCCGGCTCGGATGCCAACCAGCGCTATGTCATCGTCGATCAACTGCGCATGGACGTGCGTGGCCTGGAAATTGATGTGCACTGGATGCCCTCACTCATCGATGGCGGCTTTCGGCCCACGGTATGCCATGGCAACGTGCAGCATCTGGGCTGCACCTATGAGCGGAGCTTCCGCGAGGAGCTGAGCGAGTTGCGCGGCTGGCTTGATGCCAACCCGCAAGAGGTGGTGATCATCGGCCTGGAAACCCGCTTCAGCGAACCGTTTGATGAGTATCTGGGCGATGGCAAATACGCCGCCGCCTCGGCCGACATCGAAGCCACGGTCGGCGAACGGCTGTTTCGTCCCGGCATCGACACCCCGCACACCTGTGAACAAGGCCAACCGCTGGACGTCAGCGTGGCCGAGGTGCGCGCCGCCGGCAAACAGCTGATCATTTACGGCGACTGCAACTACGGCACGGCCGAGGGCGCCAATCTGGTCTTCAGCACCCAGGGCACCCACACCCAGCGCGGTGGAGGCTCTTATATCGGCATCCAGGCGCCACAGGCCTGCGGCTTCAGCCTCACCGATCTGGACACCAAATGGGTGCGTTACTACGAGGACGGCACGCTGGTCGGTGCACTGACCGGGGTGGACCGACAGGCCAATATCGCCGAAGTGACCGAGATGGCCCGCTGCAACATCAACATGCCTTCGCTCGATCATCTGCTGCCGTTTGATGGCCGCATGCAAGCCCTGATCTGGAGCTGGGATGTGGGTGAACCGGCTCAAAGCGAGGACCCTCTGCGGGCCGTGCACAACGCGAACGGCCACTTCCAGGCGGTGGCCGCCGACAACGCCCCGGCGCTCAAAGCCTGTGCCGACCCGCAACAGGCCGTGGTGCTTGAGGATGCCTTGAACCTGGCCCGCTGGCGCATCGCCGACAGCTGCACAGCCCCCTACTTGTGGGCCACGCCACGCCATGGCCTGGACAACGAGATTCTTAAGCAGGTCAAACAGAGTAGCGGCGTCGAGCGCGTCAGTCTGTCACTGCGACGAGCGGCTCAAGGCGAGTGGCTGGCCGACTGAGACTGCGCCAGATGCTGGCAGCACAGCGTGCCCAGACGGGCCACTGCCGCCTGCATGGCCGGCGTGATGCGATGCCCACAGTTGAGCCGCAATGAATCGGCAAAACCCTGGCCACTGGCACTGAACAAAGCACCCGGCGCGAACTCCAGGCCCTCGCTGATCGCAGCCCGGTAGATCTCCAGGCTGTTGCTGCCCGCCGGCAGCTGCAGCCAGAGCAGAAAACCGCCGCTGGGCTGAACCACCCGTGTACCAGGCGGAAAGTGCTCGGTTATGCAACCCATCACCTGTTCGACCTGATCCTGGCAGGCCTGCCGCAGGCGGCGCATGTGACGCATGTACACGGCGCCTTCAAGCACCTCGGCCAGAGCCGCCTGCAATAGCGGTGCGGTGCTCACCGAGGTGGCGAATTTCAGCGCACGAACGCGCTCGACATGGTGCCCGGCAGCGATGTAACCCACCCGAGCACCCGGCGCCAGGGTTTTGGAGAACGAGCCGCACACGATGACTTCGGCGCGGGCGTCAAAATGGCGCAACGGTCGTGGCCGCTGCGCTGCGTAATGCAGATCGCCGTACAGATCGTCCTCGACCAGCGCAACGCCATACCGCTGGCACAGCGCAACCAGGGCTTGCTTGTCGGCATCGGGCAGGGTTGCGCCCAGCGGATTACTCACTGTGGGACATAGCAGACAGGCTTTGATGCGCTCGCCGCCCGGTGCCTGCAGCACCTCGGCCAGAGCCTCGACCGAGAGACCGCTGCGCGGGTGTGTGCGAACCTCGCAAGCCTTGAGATTGAGCGTTTCCAGAACCTGCAGAAAGCCGAAATAGCAGGGTGATTCGACGGCCACGCTGTCACCGGGCTGGCACACCGCGCCCAGTGCCAACTCCAGCGCTTCCATACCACCGTTGGTGATCAGTAACTCGGATGGATCGAGTACCGTTTCGCAGCGCAGGTAATGCGCCACCAGCCAGTGGCGCAGGCGCAGCGAGCCATCCAGCGGACCGTAGCCACTGAGCAGTTGCGGCCTGGTCCGCGCCAGTCGTGCGGTGGCTTTCTGCAAAGCCTGGATCGGCAGCAACTCCGGGTCCGGCAGGGCGGCGCCCAGCGGGGCCGCGCGTGGCGGCGACGAAGCTTCACCAGGAAACATCTGGGTGATGACATCGCTGATGCGCACCGCACGGCTGTGCGACTGGGGTGGGCGAAACTGCGGTTCGGCCATGGGCGCGGGCGCTCGCCGTGCGAAATAACCCAGGCGCGGACGCGCCTCGGCCAGCTGACGCTGTTCCAGCACGCGCAGCGCGCTCACCGCCGTGGTCGCACTGACACCACGCTGCGCTGCAAGCTCACGCACCGATGGCAGCTGACTGCCGGCTGCGATGTGCCCGCTGTTGATGAGGCGGGCGATATCATCGGCTATGCGCTGGTAAGCCGCATCCATGCTCTGTACTGGTCAAAATTCAGTTTTATTGTACCTGTACTGGTTGTGTCTGCTGACCTAAATTGCGCGCCATGAACAGTGCACTTGAATCCGGCTTCGCCTGGCAGGCTCTGAGCCTGCTGGCCTTCAGCTCGGCTATCACCCCTGGCCCCAACAATCTGATGCTGCTGGCGTCCTCGGCCCGCTTCGGTCTGCGCCGCACCCTGCCGCATCTGGGCGGTGTGCTGGCCGGCACCCTGAGCATGGTGACCCTCAACGTGGTCGGTCTCGGCGCACTGATGCTGGCCTGGGCGCCATTGCTCAATCTGCTCAAGTTCGCCGGTGCCGGCTACCTGTGCTATCTCGCCTGGCGCCTGACCCTGGCGCAACAGACGCCGGGCCAGCAGAACACCAGCGCGGCCGGCGCACAGCCGTTAACCTGGCGCCAAGCTGCGGTGTTTCAGGTCATCAACCCCAAGGTCTGGATGATGGGTCTGGCCGTGGCTACCACGCTGGGGCAGGTCGGGCTGAGCGACACAGCCTTCGGTATCGCGCTGTTCTGCGCCATCGCCTTTCCCTGCGTACTGCTGTGGGCCATGTTCGGGGTGGTGATGCTCAGACTGCTGACCACACCCCGCGCACGGCGTGTTTTCAACCTTACGGTCTGTGCCATGCTGCTGGCCACCGCCGCCATGATCATGCTGGCGTAGCCACGCCGACCCTCGGCAGCATGCTCGCAAACGCCGTAAAATAGGCTTTTTTCGAGCGTTTCTTCGCGATGTCCCAAGCCGCCACAGATCCCCGTCGGGTCAAGCTGGAAGAGAACAAGCTGGCCAAACGCCTGCGCCGTCAGGTCGGTCAGGCCATCGCCGACTACAACATGATCGAAGAGGGCGACAAGATCATGGTCTGCCTGTCGGGCGGCAAGGACAGCTACACCATGCTCGACATCCTGCTCAATCTGCAGGCCAGCGCCCCGGTGCGCTTCGAGCTGGTCGCGGTCAATCTGGATCAGAAACAGCCCGGCTTTCCCGAGCACGTTCTGCCGGATTATCTGAGCGGGCGCGGCATTCCCTTCCACATCCTTGAACAGGACACCTACAGCGTGGTCGAGCGCGTGGTGCCAGAAGGGAAAACCCAGTGTGGTCTGTGCTCGCGCCTGCGCCGCGGCGCGTTGTACAGCTATGCCGAAGCCGAAGGCTTTACCAAGATCGCGCTGGGTCACCACATGGACGACATCGTCGAAACCCTGTTCCTGAATCTGTTTTTCGGCGCACGGCTGGCCGCCATGCCGCCCAAGCTGCGCTCCAACGACGCACGCAACGTGGTGATCCGGCCGCTGGCCTACACTCGCGAAAGCGATATCGCGCAGTACGCCGCCATCCACGAGTACCCGATCATTCCGTGCAATCTGTGCGGCTCGCAGGACAATCTGCAGCGGGTTCAGGTCCGGCGCATGATGGACGAATGGGAACGCAACCATCCGGGGCGCACCCAGCAGATTTTCAAAGCCCTGCAGAACGTCGCGCCTTCACAGCTGGCGGATACGCAACTGTTTGATTTTGCGAACCTCAACACACAACCGGCCCACGCCGAAGTGCGCGAGCAAGCGGTGACATGGCTCAACGCCAAGGGGTGACAGCGACCTGCACCGTGCGCGCCATGAGCCTGCACGACCAGGCGGCTCTGAGCGCGCACTTTGCCCGCCACAAGGCCGAGTCCGGCCGTGATGGCATCCACTTCATGCCCTATCTTGCGGACAGCGACCAAGGGCCGCGCGGCGCCGACTTAGCGGCACTGG
>CAZVMN010000033.1:0-3648 GCA_964629015.1 uncultured Oceanococcus sp. | reverse complement strand
GCACTGGCGCAAGCCATGCGGTGTTGAGCCAGCTCCTTTGACCGACTGAGCGCACATGAACGCGGACACCACCATCGCATTGTTCAGCGCATTGTTTGTGCTTGCGGTGGTCCCAGGCTCCAGCGACCTCGCGGTTGTGGCACGCGCAGTGTCGGCCGGCTTTCGACAGGCCGTGTGGATGGTCGCGGGGATCGTCATCGCCGATGCGCTATTGATTATGGTCGCGATCACCTCAGTCGCGGCCCTGGACGGGTGGATTCAGGGCCTGACCACCTGGCTCAAGCTGCTCGGCGGCCTGTTTCTGGTCAGCCTCGGTCTGGCCAGTTTGCGCGCCGAGCCCACGGCGCACCCGGCGACCACGGACAACACACCCGCCCGCGGCGCTTCCAGCATCCTGAGCGGGTTTCTGATGACCCTGGCCGACCCAAAAGCGGTGCTCTTCTATATGGCTCTGCTGCCCGCATTCACCGACCTGTCGCAGCTGGGCAGCCGCGATGTGTTGCTGATCTTGCTCGCCGCCACCCTGGCCATTTGCAGCGTCAAGCTGAGCTACGCGTGGCTGGCGGGACGCGCCAGTGGCATGATCCAAAGCCGCGGGTTCCAGCGCACGATGAATCGGCTGGGTGCCGCGCTGCTGCTCGGCATCGGCAGCGTTTTGCTGATACAAGCCTGGCGTGCGTTGTAGCGCCGAATGCCCGGCTCGTTCGGCGCCGCACCAACTCACGTAGAATGGGCGGTTTTCCTCGTTGCCTAGACTCATGCCGGCCAACATCGCGCAAGAAGCGGCCAAACGTCGCACCTTCGCCATCATTTCCCACCCCGATGCGGGGAAAACCACCCTGACCGAAAAGCTCTTGCTGTTCGGCGGTGCCATCCAGCTTGCCGGCACGGTGAAGGGGCGCAAAGCGGCCCGCCACGCCACCTCGGACTGGATGAAAATGGAGCAGGAGCGCGGGATTTCGGTCACCACCTCGGTGATGCAGTTCCCCTACAAGGATCGCATCGTCAACCTGCTCGACACCCCGGGCCACGAAGACTTCTCCGAGGACACCTACCGCACGCTGACCGCAGTGGACTCCGCGCTGATGGTGATCGACGCCGCCAAGGGCGTGGAAACCCGCACCATCAAGCTGATGGAAGTGTGTCGCCTGCGCACCACGCCGATCGTCAGCTTCGTCAACAAGCTCGACCGCGAAGGTCAGGAACCGATGGCCCTGCTCGATGAAATCGAGGAGGTGCTCAACATCCGCTGCGCGCCCATCACCTGGCCGATCGGCATCGGGCGCGCCTTCAAGGGCGTCTACCACCTGCTTGAAGATCGCTATTACCTGTACAGCGGCAAGGGCGACAAGATTTCCGAGATCGAAACGGTTGAGGGGCTGCACGCCGATGGCATCGAAGCCAAGCTGGGCGAACCCTACGCCACCTTCATGGATGAAGTTGAACTGATCAAGGAAGCCGGCACCCCGTTTGATCTGGAGGAATACCGCGCCGGCCGCCTGACCCCGGTGTTCTTCGGCTCCGCGATCAGCAATTTCGGCGTTCGCGAACTGCTCAATGGCTTTGTGGACTGGGCGCCGGAGCCGCAGCCGCGCGAAGCCGACACCCGCCCAGTGCCCTGCGATGACCCCAAGCTGACCGGCTTTGTCTTCAAGATTCAGGCCAATATGGATCCGAATCACCGTGACCGCATCGCCTTCATGCGGGTGTGCTCCGGGCAGTACAAGAAGGGCATGCAGCTGTACAGCGTGCGGCAGGGCAAATCGGTGCGCATTTCCGATGCCGTGACCTTCCTCGCCTCCGAACGCGATGCCGCGGAAACCGCCTACCCCGGTGACATCATCGGTCTGCACAACCACGGCACCATCGCCATCGGTGACAGCTTCTCCGAAGGCGAGAACCTGCGCTTCTCCGGGGTACCCAACTTTGCCCCGGAACTGTTCCGTCGTGTGGTGCTCAAGGACCCGCTCAAGGCCAAAGCTTTGAACAAGGGTCTGGATCAGCTGTGCGAGGAGGGCGCCACCCAGGTGTTTCGGCCGCTGATGGGCAACGATGTGATCCTGGGCGCCGTGGGTGTGCTGCAGTTCGACGTGGTGCAGAACCGCCTGAAGGATGAATATCGGGTTGATTGCGTGTTCGAGAATGCGCAGATCCACACCGCCCGCTGGTGCTACGCCAAGGACGACAAAGCCTTGCGTCAGTTCAAGGACAAGCAGCAGGAAAAGCTCGCCGAAGACCACTCCGGCGCGCTGGTCTACCTCTCAAGCAGCCGGGTCAATCTGGATATGGCCATCGATCGCCATCCCGATGTGCGGTTCGAGGCGACCCGCGAACACGGCTAGCTGGCGGTATCCGACCGCGGCGGAATCGAGTACGTTCCGGTGGCATGCGCCACCGGCTGCTCGAAACCCTCGGAATACAGCGAGACCTCGCCGTAAAACAGGCTCTTGCCAACCTTGAGCGGGCGCGCCTCGGCGATGACCGCACAATCGGCAGCCGGCTTGCGCAGGAAATTGATGTTCAGATTGGTGGTGACGGCCAGCGGGATAATGCCCACGGCGGCCAGCACCGCGACATACAGCGCCGCGTCGGCAGCGGCCATCAGGGTGGGGCCGGACACCGTCCCACCGGGGCGCAGGTGAGCATCACCGATGTCGATACGGATGCGCGACAGGCTCGGGCCGGCATTGAGCACTTCACCGTTGAACTGCGGAAAGTCGCGCGCCAGAAAGGCTTTGATGTGGTCTTCGTGTGTCATGATCCGGGTGATTATGCGCGATTGCGCGAGGCTTCACGGAAGCTTCAAATATACAATCGTATAATCATCGCTTCGGCTGCGCGCCAAAACCTGTGACCACCGCGGAATCCAATGACTGAACGCCTTAAACGCTCCGTTGACCCTTCCAGCTTGCCCATGTTCTCGCTGTTCATTGCCATGCATGTGGCCTGTTTCGCAGTGTTTCTGACCGGCGTTAATCCTGTCGATATCGCGATCTGTCTGGGCTTTTTCTGGTTGCGCATGTTCGGCATCACGGCCGGGTATCACCGCTACTTTGCCCACCGGGCATACAAAACCAGCCGTGTGTTCCAGTTCATTCTCGGCTTCATCGCGCAAAGCTCACTGCAAAGCGGGCTGATCTGGTGGGCCTCCAAGCACCGTGATCACCACAAGTTCGTAGACACCCCCAAGGATGTGCATTCGCCGCGCGAGTACGGTTTCTGGTTTGCCCATCTGGGCTGGATCTTCAACCAAAAGGCCCAGCACACCGATTACAGCAACGTGCCCGATCTGACCCGCTACCCGGAACTGGTCTGGCTCGACAAATACCACTGGTTGCCCGGCGCGCTGTTTGGCGTGGCCATCTGGATGGTCGCCGGCTGGTCCGGTCTGGTCATCGGCTTCTGCCTCTCGACCGTGCTGCTGTGGCATGCCACTTTCGCCATCAACTCGCTGGCTCACGTCTACGGCAAGCAGCGTTACCTGACCGGGGACGACTCACGCAACAACTGGTGGCTGGCCCTGCTCACCCTGGGCGAAGGCTGGCACAACAACCACCATTACTACATGGCCTCTGTGCGCCAGGGCTTTTACTGGTGGGAAGTCGACATCACCTACTACCTGCTCAAAGGCCTGCAGGTGCTGGGCCT
>CAZVMN010000032.1:3347-12669 GCA_964629015.1 uncultured Oceanococcus sp. | reverse complement strand
CGGTAGGCCTGACACATCTTCAGCCCGGCGATCTTGGCAATCGCATACCACTCGTTGGTCGGCTCGAGCGCACCACTCAGCAGGTACTCCTCCTTGAGCGGCTGTGGCGCCAGTTTGGGATAGATGCATGACGACCCCAGAAACAGCAACTTGCGCGCAGCGTGCCGCCACGCGGCGTCGATCACATTGGTCTGAATCAGCAGATTGTCGCGCAGGAAATCAGCGGGATACTCGTTGTTGGCGAGGATGCCACCGACCTTGGCCGCGGCCAAAAAGACGTACTCGGGCTTGTGCTGCTCGAACATCGCTTCCACTGCGGCACGCTCACGCAGGTCCAGGGCTTGGCGATCGAGCAGCAACAAGTTGTCATAGCCTGCGGCGCGCAGCGCGCGAACGATGGCGGAACCGACCATGCCACGATGGCCAGCGACAAAAATGCGACTGTCGGGCTGCATGGTGGTGCTCACTCGTGGTAGTCGAAGGCTTTGAAGCCCGCCGATTTGATCAAATGATCACGCTTGGCCAGGCTGAGGTCTTCATCCACCATTTCGTTGACCAGCTCCTCGAAACTGGTGGTCGGCTCCCAGCCGAGCTTGGTCTTGGCCTTGCCCGGGTCGCCCAGCAAGGTGTCGACCTCGGTCGGACGGAAGTAGCGTGGATCCACCTCCACGATGCGATCACCGGCTCGCACTGCAGCCTGTTTGGGGGCTGCACTGACGACTGCGTGCTCGGCGCGGCCTTCACCATGCCACTCCAGCTCGATCTCCAGACGGCGCGCGGCGCGGCTGACAAAATCACGCACGGTGTGCTGTTCCCCGGTGGCGATAACGAAATCCTCCGGCGCCTCCTGCTGCAGCATCATCCACTGCATGCGCACGTAGTCGCGGGCGTGACCCCAGTCCCGTTTGGACGACAGATTGCCCAGGTACAGACAGTCCTGCAGACCGAGAAAAATACGCGCCAGGGCCCGTGTGATCTTGCGCGTGACGAAGGTCTCGCCACGCACCGGCGATTCATGATTGAAAAGAATCCCGTTGCAGGCATAAAGCCCGTAGGCCTCACGGTAGTTGACCGTGATCCAGTAGGCGTAGAGCTTGGCCACGGCATAAGGCGAACGCGGATAGAACGGCGTGTCCTCGGTCTGCGGTATCTGTTGCACCTTGCCGTACAACTCGGACGTGGAGGCCTGATAGAAGCGGGTCTTGTCTTCCAGGCCGAGGATGCGGATAGCCTCCAGCAGACGCAGGGTGCCCATGGCGTCCGAGTTGGCGGTGTATTCCGGGCTCTCGAACGAGACCGCCACGTGACTTTGCGCACCGAGGTTGTAGACCTCATCCGGTTGCACTTCCTGCACCACGCGAATCAGATTGGTCGCATCGGTGAGGTCACCGTAGTGCAATATGAAGCGCCGATCCTTGACGTGCGGCTCTTCATAAAGATGGTCGATACGATCGGTATTGAATGACGAAGAGCGGCGTTTGATGCCGTGTACCTCGTAGCCTTTATCGAGCAGAAACTCGGACAGGTAGGCTCCATCCTGACCTGTGGTCCCGGTGATCAGCGCGCGCTTCATCTCTCCCCCGCTTCGCCAAATAGGCAACTATAGCGCAGCCCTCTACAATAGCGAGCACGCCGCCCACCCCATCGCTGAGGACTCATGACCGACCAAATCGACCATCTCCGACAAGCGCTGGACAGCGGTCGCCAAGGGCCGGTTCAGCGAGTGCTGTCCTCCCTGCACCCGGCGGAAATCGCGGTACTGATCGAATCGCTGCCCCTGGGCGAGCGCGAGATCGTGTGGAATCTGGTCAGCGATGAGGATCGTGGTGAAGTCCTGCTGCACCTCGGCGAGGAGCTGCGCGCCTGGCTGATCAAGGCCATGGACGTGGAAGCGGTCATTTCAGCCTCCGAAGGCCTGGAGATCGATGACCTCGCCGACTTCATCGATGACCTGCCGGAAACCCTGACCCAGCGGGTCATGAGCTCGATGGACGAGGCCCGACGCACCCGCGTCGAAGCGGTGATGTCGTACCCCTACGACACCGCCGGCGGCCTCATGAACACCGACCCGGTCAGTGTGCGGCCCAATGTGACACTGGAGGTGGTGCTGCGCTATCTGCGCATGCTCGGCGACCTGCCCAGCCACACCGACATGCTGTTCGTGGTCGACCGCTACGGTCACTTCCTCGGCATCCTGCCGATGAACAAGGTGGTCACCATGAATCCGGATGTCACGGTGAGTGACATCATGGACCGTGAGTTCCAGGCCCTGTCGGTCGACCTGACCGCCGGCGAGGTGGCCAAGCGCTTCGAGGACCGCGACCTGATTTCCGCGCCGGTGGTGGATGAACGCAACATCCTGCTCGGCCGTATCACCATCGATGACGTGGTCGACGTCATCCGTGATGAAGCCGAGCACAGCCTGCTGGCCCCTGCCGGTCTGGACGAAGAAGACGATATCTTCGCGCCGGTGCGGCGCAGCGCACGGCGTCGCGCGGTATGGCTGGGGGTCAATCTGATCACCGCCTTCATGGCCTCCGCCGTGGTCGGCATGTTTGAAGCCACGCTGGATCAGGTTGTCGCGCTGGCCGTACTCATGCCCATCGTCGCCAGCATGGGCGGTATTGGCGGCAGCCAGACACTGACCCTGATGATTCGCGGTCTGGCCCTGGGTCAGATCAGCACCGCCAACGCCGTCGCCCTGCTCAAGAAAGAGGTCGCCGTGGCCGTCATCAATGGTCTGCTGTGGGCGGTGGTAGTCTCGGGCATCGTGCTGGCCTGGTTCCGCTCACCGATGCTGGCGCTGGTCATCGGCATGGCCCTGATCCTCAATCAGATGTGCGCCTCGGTGGCCGGGGTGGGCCTGCCCCTGTTGCTCAAGAAACTCGATATCGATCCGGCCCTGGCCGGCAGCGTGGTCCTGACCACGATCACCGATGTGGTCGGTTTCTTCGCCTTTCTCGGACTGGGCGCTGCGCTGCTGCTTTAGCCGCGCAGCACCCACAGTCGAACGCCTTAGCGCAGCAAACCACCCAGCGGCGACTTGGCCTTGGATTCGGCCGGCGGCGCGCTGTCTTCGCTGTCGTTGTCACCCTCATCCGGAGCCTCGGCGGCTGCGGCATGCACCTGCAGCAGGCGGTTGGCGGAACCCTTCAAACCGGACAACTTGCCACTGGCGCTGCCTTCCAACAGGGCTGCGGTGATCTCGGCCGGGCTGGCCTGCGGGTTATCGGCCAGCAACAGCGCGACCGCACCGGCGACATGCGGCGCGGCCATGGAGGTGCCCTGCAGCGACTTGCTGGCGCTGTCACCGGTGTGCCAGGCCGAATCAATTTCGGCACCTGGCGCAAGCAGATCAACGCACTCACCCCAGTTGGAGAAGTCGGCGCGCTGATCCTGACGCGTGCTTGCCCCCACGGTGATCGCGGCCTGGGTCCGCGCCGGTGAGGTCTTGCACGCATCACTGTCTTCGTTGCCAGCGGCCAGCACCATCACAATGCCCTGCTCGATGGCGTTCTCGACCGCTTCATCCAGAGAGCGACTGGCACCACCGCCAAGACTGAGATTGGCGACCGCCGGTTTTTCAGCGTGCTTGGCCACCCAGTCCACACCGGCAATCACACCCGACATGGCGCCGCCACCATCACAGCCGAGCACGCGCACCGGATGCACCGTGGCGCGTTTGGCCACGCCGTAACGTGTGCCGGCAACTGTGCCGGCCACGTGGGTACCGTGGCCATTGCAATCGGCATAGTCGGGCTGATCGCTGTCGCCATCATCGTCGCCGCCACCGCCCAGCAGGCCGCCCACGATCTTGCCGACACCGCCGAGCAGACCACCACCGCCACCGGGTGCACTGCCGCCTTCACCGGCAAAGTTGGCCCCTTCGCCGATGCGATCTCGAAACTCTTCGTGACTGACCCGCACGCCGGTGTCGACGATATAGGCGTGCACACCTTCGCCTTCATTCGGGTAGCTGTAGCGGCGGTCCAGGGGCAGCGCCGCCTGATCAATCCGGTCCAGCCCCCACACCGCGCCGGCCTGCTCGCCGAACGGCATGACCTTGCCGTCCTGCTCGACGTAACGCACATTGGGGTTGGCGATCAGGGCGGCCACCTGATCCACCGAAAAACGCCCGGCGAAGCCGTTGAACGCGGTGTCGTAGCGGTGCAGCAGCGTACCGCCGGTGGCCTGCAGGATGCTGTCGACCACACCGCCGGAGCGGCCTGGCTTGAGTGCCACGATGTATTGCCCCGGCAGGGCATCACGCACGGTCTGCAAGGCTTCGGGCAGGGCGCCCTGCGCCAAGGCAGGGCTGCCCAACAGGATACTCAGGATGGCTACGATGTGTTTCATGTCATTCCCCTTTTCATTCCAGGTGGATTGAATGCGGGCCATCCGTGTCCCGTAAGTGGCTGCAATCAGGCCCCGATCAGGCGCGCTGATCCATGGGCACGAACTCAAGATTTTCCGGCCCGGTGTAGTTGGCGCTCGGGCGGATAATCTTGCCGTCCATACGCTGCTCGATGATGTGCGCACTCCAGCCAGCGGTGCGCGCGATCACGAACAGCGGCGTGAACATGGCCGTCGGCACGCCCATCATGTGATAACTGACCGCGCTGAACCAGTCGAGATTGGGGAACATCTTCTTGACGTCCATCATCACCGATTCAAGGCGTTCGGCAATGTCGTACATCTTCATGTTGTTCTGTTCCGCCGACAGGTCCTTGGCGACCTGCTTGATAACCTCGTTGCGCGGATCGGAGATGGTGTAAACCGGGTGACCGAAACCAATGATCACTTCCTTGTTGGCGACCCGCTCACGGATATCGGCTTCCGCCTCGTCCGGGCTGTCATAGCGCTTCTGAATCTCGAAGGCGACTTCGTTGGCACCGCCGTGCTTGGGCCCGCGCAGCGCACCAATGCCGCCACAGATGGCTGAATAAATGTCAGAGCCGGTGCCGGTGACCACACGGGTGGTGAAGGTCGAGGCATTGAATTCGTGCTCGGCGTACAACACCAGCGAGGTGTGCATGGCCTTGACCCAGGATTCGCTGGGCGCCTTGCCGTGCAGCAGGTTGAGGAAATGGCCGCCAATCGAGTCATCGTCGGTTTCCACTTCAATACGACGACCGTTGTGGCTGAAGTGATACCAGTACAGCAGCATCGAACCCAGCGAGGCGAGCAGGCGATCCGCGATGTCGCGCGCATCCGGATGGTTGTGATCATCCTTCTCCGGCAGCACGGTGCCGAGCACCGAAACGCCGGTGCGCATCACGTCCATCGGATGAGCATTGGCCGGGGTGGCTTCCAGCGCAACCTTGACCGCCGCGGGCAGACCGCGCAGGGCTTGCAGCTTGGTTTTGTACGCTGCCAGCTCGGCATCGGTCGGCAACTTGCCGTGGATCAGCAGATGAGCGACTTCCTCGAACTCGCAACTGGCTGCCAGATCCAGAATGTCGTAACCGCGGTAGTGCAGGTCATTGCCGCTACGGCCGACCGTGCACAGGGCGGTATTTCCTGCGGCAACACCGGACAGGGCAACCGATTTCTTGGGTTTGAACCCGGCTTTGTTCTCGGACATCTCACTCACTCCTTAACGTTCGGTTAATTGTTCATTGCACCACAGGTGGGTGCGAAGCCTATCACTCAAACGGACGGCTCAGGATGACGTGCGCGCCAACCCCTTGGAGCCAATATCACGTCGATACTGCATCTGATCCCAGGAAATCGCCGGGATTGCGCGGTACACCTTGTCGCGTGCTTCAGCCAGATCCTGGCCCAGCCCGCACACGCACAGCACACGCCCGCCGCCGGTCTTGACCTGCCCGCCGTCCAGCACGGTACCAGCGTGGAAAACCTTGGTGTCGGCCTCGAACGGCGCGTCCAGGCCGGTGATGCTGTCGCCCTTGGCGTAACTGTCCGGATAGCCACCTGCGGCCAGCACCACGCCCACACTGCTGCGCGGGTCCCAATCCAGCTCGATCTGATCCAGACGCCCATCCAGAGCGGCTTCGATCACGTCCAGAAGGTCGGAGCGCAGGCGGAACATGATCGGCTGAGTTTCCGGGTCGCCCATGCGCACGTTGAACTCGACCACACGCGGTGCCCCCTGCTCGGAGATCATCAGTCCCGCATACAGGAAGCCGACGAAACGGCGCCCTTCGGCGGCCATGCCGCGCACCGTCGGCAACATGACCTGCTGCATCACGGTCTGGGCCACCGCATCGGTCAGCACCGGTGCCGGGGAATACGCCCCCATGCCGCCCGTGTTGGGTCCCTGATCACCATCGAAGATACGTTTGTGATCTTGCGACGAGGCCAGTGCCAGCACGTTCTCGCCATCAACCAGGGCGATGAAACTGGCCTCTTCACCATGCAGAAATTCCTCGATCACCACCCGGTGACCGGCATCACCAAAACGATTGCCCTGGAGCATGTCGCGCACCGCGGCTTCAGCCTCGGCGCGATCTTCGGTCACGATCACACCCTTGCCGGCGGCCAGACCGTCGGCCTTGATCACGAACGGCGCCTGCATGGTCGCCAGATAAGCCAGCGCCTCGTCCAGCTGGGTAAAGTTGCCGTAGGCCGCAGTGGGGATCTGATGACGGGCCAGAAAGTCCTTGGTGAAGGCTTTGGAAGCTTCCAGCTCGGCAGCCGCCTGACTCGGCCCGAAGGCACGAATGCCGTCAGCCTGAAGGCGATCGACCAGACCGGCCGCCAGCGGCGCCTCAGGCCCAACCACAACCAGATCGACGGCCTCATCACGAGCCAGCGCGCAGACCGCGTCAACATCTTCAGCAGCCACGGCCACGTTGCGGACCTTGGCTTCGGTCGCGGTGCCGGCGTTGCCGGGTGCCACCAAGACCTCGGCCACACGCTGAGATTCGGCCAGCTTCCAGGCCAATGCATGCTCGCGGCCACCGCCGCCCACTACCAATACTTTCATCATCTTGTCTGTTGTTAACAGGGTGTCGCCAGCGCCGCAGCCGTGGCGAAAAAGCGCCATACGATAGCAAACCCCGCACCCCGGAGCGCTTCGACGCTGCTGTCACATTGCCGTCATGCCACTGTCACAAACGCTTCACCGGGCCGGCGTAGCCTCAAAGCCATGAAAAAAGACAGCAAAAGCAAGAGCAAGCGGAAAGTGCGCAGCATCTGGGTCTCGGATGTGCATCTCGGCACGCCGGGCTGCCAGGCCGAAGCCCTGGCCGATTTTCTCGGCCAGCATGAGTGCGAGTATCTCTATCTGGTCGGCGACATCATCGACGGCTGGCAACTGCGCAAGAGTTTTTTCTGGCCGCAGGAACACACCAACGTCATACGCAAGGTGCTGACCCGCGCCAAGCGTGGCACCAAGGTCTTCTATGTGACCGGCAACCACGACGAGTTCCTGCGCAAATTCGTCGATTACAAGCTGGAGATCGGCAACATCCAGCTGACCAACGAAGTCATCCACACGACCGCGGACGGGCGTCGCCTGCTGGTGCTGCACGGCGACATGTTCGATGTGATCACGCGCTACCACCGCTGGGTCGCCCTGGCCGGGGATGTGGTCTACAACGGCATGATGAAAGCCAACCGGCATTTCAACAGCCTGCGCCGTCGCGCTGGCATGCCGTATTTCTCGCTGTCGGCCTACGCCAAACAGAAGGTCAAATCGGCGGTCAATATCGTCACCGAATTTGAAGAGTCCGTGGCCCGTGAGTGCGAGAAACGCGGACTCGACGGCGCGGTGTGCGGACACATCCATCACGCCGAAATCCGCGAAATCGGCGACGTGCTCTACCACAACTGCGGAGACTGGGTGGAATCCTGCTCAGCCCTGGTTGAGGACGACGACGGCCGCATCAGCATCATCCACTGGCCCAATGCCAACATCGGGCGCAACGAAAGCAAGCTGATCGAATTTCAGCCCCGCGCGGCCTGAGCTCAGGCGCGACGCCGGGCACTGACTTCTAACTCGCCAGATTGCCGGCGCAGTGCCTGACCATCAGCTGTATGGCATCGTCTGCTGATTGAAAGCGACGATCGTCGCGCCCTGGTTCACGGCACCAGATCGCCAGCGTGGTGTTGTACATACCTTCCGGATGATCCCGATAGAACGACATCAGGTTTGAGCTGGCCGCGTTGGTGCGAAAGCTGATGGCGATCTCCGAGCCGTCACGCGCGATACTGAAATAACGCAGCTTGGGATTGTCCTTGAGCTTGCCACGCAACTGTGTGGCGGCGTCCAGCAATTGCTGCCACGCCGCGCGCAGCTTGGCCTCTTCCTCCGCGCGCTGCTTGGAGCGCCAGTCACGGTGCTCCTCGATCGCATTGATCGTGCTGTCGAGTTGCTGAAGGATGTCCTTTTCGGAAGACATGGCAGGATGAGGCTGATACCGGAAGGCGTAGTTTAACCGTTTGCAGCGCTCAGGAGTGACCCTGCAACTGGGCCACGATCGCCGGGTTTTCCAGTGTTGAGATGTCCTGCGTAATCTCTTCACCCTTGGCGATGGTCCGCAGCAGCCGGCGCATGATCTTGCCGGAGCGGGTCTTGGGCAGGTTGTCGGCAAAGCGGATGTCATCCGGCTTGGCAATGGCGCCGATTTCCTGCGCCACCCAGTCGCGCAGCTCGCGGGTCAAGGCCTCGGCCTCATCGCCGATCGGTCGCTCACCCTTGCAAGTCACATAGGCGCAGATCGACTCGCCCTTGGTCTCATGCGGACGCCCGACCACGGCCGCCTCCGCCACCCGCGGGTGGGCCACCAGAGCGGATTCGACCTCCATCGTACCCATGCGGTGGCCGGACACGTTGAGCACGTCATCAATGCGCCCCATGATCCAGAAGTACCCATCGGCATCACGATGGGCCGAATCACCAGCCACGTAATAGCGGTTATCGAACTTGGCCCAGTAGGTGTCGATATAGCGCTCATTGTCGCCCCACACCGTGCGCAGCATCGACGGCCATGGCTTGGTCACCACCAGGTAGCCGCCAGCGTCGCGATCCTCGATCAACTGGCCTTCCTCGTCGACGATGGCCGCGGCGATGCCGGGCAGCGGTTTGGTGCACGAGCCCGGCTTGGTCGCGGTCACGCCGGGCACCGGCGACATCATGATGGCGCCGGTTTCGGTCTGCCACCAGGTGTCCACGATGGGGCAACGCTCCTGGCCAATCACCGTGTGGTACCACATCCAGGCTTCCGGATTGATCGGCTCGCCAACGCTACCGAGCAAGCGGATGGCGGACAGGTCGGACTTTGCCGGCCACTCATCCCCCTGCTTCATCAAGGCGCGAATCGCGGTCGGTGCGGTGTAGAAAATGCTGACCTTGTGC
>CAZVMN010000032.1:0-3247 GCA_964629015.1 uncultured Oceanococcus sp. | reverse complement strand
TCGGCCACCATCGGCATGTACACGATGATGCGGTCGCCTTTGCGGGCACCCAATGCCTTGAGTGCGTTGGCAAATTGACAGACTTCGGCATGCAGCTGGCGATAACTCAGGTTGCGTGTGTCGCCTTGCTCACCTTCGAAGCGAATCGCGATCTGGTCACCGCGGCTGTCCAGATGGCGGTCAATGCAGTTGTAAGAGACATTCAGGCGCCCGTCCGTGAACCAGCGGTAGTTGGGCGCATCGGTGGCGTCCAGGCCAACCGTAAACGGGGTGTGCCAGTCCAGCTCCTCGCGTGCCCGCGCAACCCAGAATGCTTCATTGTCCTCAGCCGCTTCGGCATACAGCGCCTCGAGCTTGTCGGCGGGGTAGCAGGCCTGCTCGGCAAACGCCGACGGCGGCGCAAACAAACGGTTTTCCTTGAGGATGGATTCGATATCCTGATTGCTCATGGGTGGCCTCGTGGTCTGTCTTCTCGCAATAGCCACAAGGATACTCGCCCGACCATGTCCTTCATACCGCCATTCGGATCACCTGCCATGCCCCTGCCGCAAGACGCTGAAATCCTCCACACCGCACGCTTTCTTGAGCTGCGCCGCACGGGCCGCTGGGAATATGTGCAGCGCTGCCACGCCGGCGGCGGCGCCGCCTTCATGATCGCCACCACCGCTGAACAGGAACTGGTGCTGGTCGAACAACTGCGCCCTGCCGTCAACCAGCGCGTGATCGAATTGCCGGCCGGAGTGGTCGGCGATGAGCATCACGGCGAAGCCCCGATTGAAGCGGCGAAACGCGAGCTGGAAGAGGAAACCGGCTTTCGCCCGGGGCGTGTTACGTGTCTGCATGACAGCCCCACCGCCGCCGGGCTGACCAGCGAATGGGCCTGGTATTTCCGCATGACCGAGCTGACCCGGGTCAGCGCCGGCGGGGGCGTGGATGGCGAAGACATCACCACCCATGTGGTCCCGCTGGGCGAGATCAGCGCGTGGCTGAGCCAGCGCAAGTCCGCCGGCTGCGCGGTTGACTGGCGCATCTTCGCAGCACTGCACTGGATCGAGCACGGCGACTGCTGAGCCGTTTGGCGCACCGCGCTTGCGCCATGCGGATGCCCCGAGGCGGGCAGAGGCACTACACTAGGCGTTCAGATCACATCACGGATTCGTCATGAGCGCCGTCGCCAAGGACATCATCGACAAAACCCGCAGCCTGCGCAGCGAAGTCACCCAACCGTTCACCGCCTCCAAGCGGGTCTACGTGAAGGGTTCGCGCGACGACCTGCGCGTGCCCATGCGCGAGATTCAGCTGCAATCCACCCGCAGCACCAGCGGCCTGGAACGCAACCCGCCGGTCACCGTTTACGACACCGCCGGCCCCTACCAGGACCCGGACACCCAGATCGATCTGCTCAATGGCCTGACACCGCTGCGCCAGAGCTGGATCGAAGAGCGTCAGGACACCGAACATCTGAGCGGCCCGAGCTCGCGCTTTGGTCAGGACCGGGAAAGCGACCCGGCGCTTGCGCCGCTGCGCTTCGAGCATATTCGCGCTCCGCGGCGCGCCCGCGCCGGGGCCAACGTGACCCAGATGCATTACGCCCGTCGCGGCATCATCACCCCGGAGATGGAATTCGTCGCGATCCGTGAAAACTGCCGCCTGCAGGAATTGCGCGAGACCTACGCCGGCGCCGGCTATCTGAAGAACCGCCACCCGGGGCAGAGCTTTGGCGCCATGCTGCCGGAAGAGGTCACCGCCGAGTTCGTGCGGCAGGAAATCGCAGCCGGGCGCGCCATCATCCCCAACAACATCAACCACCCGGAATCCGAACCGATGATCATCGGGCGCAATTTCCGGGTCAAAATCAACGCCAACATCGGCAATTCCGCGGTGACCAGCTCGATTGCCGAGGAAGTCGAGAAAATGGTCTGGTCGACCCGCTGGGGTGCCGACACCATCATGGACCTGTCGACCGGCAAGAACATCCATGAAACGCGTGAGTGGATCCTGCGCAACTCACCGGTACCGATCGGCACCGTGCCGATCTACCAGGCCCTGGAGAAAGTCGACGGCAAAGCCGAGGAGCTGACCTGGGAAATCTTCCGCGACACCCTGATCGAGCAGGCCGAACAGGGGGTGGACTACTTCACCATTCACGCGGGTGTGCGCCTGCAATACGTACCGCTGACCGCCGACCGCCTCACCGGCATCGTCTCGCGCGGCGGTTCGATCATGGCCAAATGGTGCCTGGCCCATCACCAGGAATCCTTCCTCTACACCCACTTCGAAGACATCTGCGAGATCATGAAGGCCTACGACGTGGCCTTTTCGCTGGGTGACGGCCTGCGCCCGGGCTGCCTGGCCGATGCCAACGATGCGGCCCAGTTCGGCGAACTGGAAACCCTGGGCGAGCTGACCCAGATCGCCTGGAAACACGATTGCCAGGTCATGATCGAAGGGCCGGGTCATGTGCCCATGCAGCTGATCAAGGAGAACATGGACAAGGAGCTGAAAGACTGCTTCGAAGCGCCGTTCTACACCCTGGGCCCGCTGACCACCGACATCGCCCCCGGCTACGACCACATCACCAGCGCCATCGGCGCAGCCCAGATCGGCTGGTACGGCACCGCCATGCTGTGCTACGTCACGCCCAAAGAGCACCTCGGCCTGCCCGACAAGGACGATGTGCGCGACGGTATCGTGACCTACAAGATCGCCGCCCATGCCGCCGACCTGGCCAAGGGACACCCCGGCGCCCAGGTGCGCGATAACGCCCTGTCCAAAGCGCGTTTCGAATTCCGCTGGGAGGATCAGTTCAACCTGGCCCTGGATCCGGAACGGGCCCGCGACTTCCATGATCAGACCCTGCCCAAGGAAGGCCACAAAGCGGCCCACTTCTGCTCCATGTGCGGGCCGAACTTCTGTTCCATGAAGATCACCCAGGACGTGCGCGACTACGCCGAACAGAAAAAGATCGACGCCGCTGACGCGCTGAACAAAGGCATGCAGGAAAAAGCCGCCGAGTTCCGCGAAAAAGGCGCCGAGATCTATCACGAGTCGTGAGCACGGCGGTGGTGAAATGCCGCGTGCTGCGCTGCGCGCGTCAGGACGAGATGTACATCTACCTGCGCCATGACCTCAGCGAAGACGACATTCCGGAAGCCCTGCGCAAACGCACCGGGCGACTTGAGGAGGTCATGCAGCTGGAACTCAGCGCCGCGCGCAAGCTGGCCCGGGTCAACGTGCTCGACGTGAT
>CAZVMN010000031.1:0-13441 GCA_964629015.1 uncultured Oceanococcus sp. | reverse complement strand
AAGCCGATGTAGCTCAGGGGTAGAGTGCTTCCTTGGTAAGGAAGAGGTCACGGGTTCAAATCCCGTCATTGGCTCAGGTTTTTTTAAGTGTATAAGTAAAATAAAGAATAAAAACCTCCATTATGGCTAAGGCAAATTTCGAACGTACCAAACCACACTTGAATATTGGTACGATTGGTCACGTTGACCACGGTAAGACTACGCTTACTGCTGCAATCGCTAAAGTATTGTCTGATAAAGGCTTCGCAGAAGCTAGAGACTTTGCTTCTATCGATAACGCACCAGAAGAAAAAGAACGTGGTATCACCATTAACACTTCGCACATTGAGTACCAAACCGAAAAGCGTCATTACGCTCACGTTGACTGTCCTGGTCACGCGGATTACGTAAAGAACATGGTTACGGGTGCTGCTCAGATGGACGGAGCTATTCTTGTGGTTGCGGCTACAGATGGTCCTATGCCTCAAACTCGTGAGCACATCCTTTTAGGTCGTCAGGTAGGTGTACCTCGTATCGTTGTTTTCTTGAACAAGTGCGATATGGTAGACGATGAGGAGCTTCTTGAGCTAGTGGACATGGAGGTTCGTGAATTGCTTTCTTTCTACGATTACGATGGAGATGAGACTCCAGTAATCCAAGGTTCTGCTTTGGGTGCCCTTAACGGTGAAGCTGAGTGGGTTGCGAAAGTAGACGAGCTTATGGAAGCTGTTGATAACTGGATCGAAGAGCCACCAAGAGAAGTTGACAAAGATTTCTTGATGCCTGTTGAGGATGTATTCTCTATTACAGGTCGTGGTACTGTTGCTACTGGTCGTATTGAGACTGGTGTAATTAACTCTGGTGATCCAGTTGAGATCATCGGTATGGGAGCTGAAAGAATGAACTCTACCGTAACAGGTGTTGAGATGTTCCGTAAGATCCTAGATAGAGGTGAAGCTGGTGATAACGTTGGACTTCTTTTACGTGGTGTTGAGAAATCAGACATCAAAAGAGGTATGGTAATCGCTAAGCCAGGTTCTGTAACTCCTCACACGAAGTTTAAAGCAGAGGTTTACGTATTGAAGAAAGAAGAAGGTGGTCGTCACACTCCTTTCCGTAACAAATACCGTCCTCAGTTCTACTTCCGTACAACAGACGTTACTGGAGAAATCAACCTAGAAGAAGGTCGCGAGATGGTTCTTCCTGGAGATAACGTATCAATTACTGTTGATCTAATCGCTCCTATCGCGATGAACAAGGGTCTACGTTTTGCGATCCGTGAAGGTGGTCGTACTGTAGGTGCAGGTCAGGTAACTGAGATTATCGAGTAAAAATCCGCTCTAACGAGCGTTTTTATAACAATAAAATCCAAGCATAAGGCGGAGTTTTCTGCCTTGTGCTTTTGGTTTAAACGGGTATAGCTCAGTTGGTAGAGCACTGGTCTCCAAAACCAGGTGTCGGGAGTTCGAGTCTCTCTACCCGTGCATAACAAAGGAAAGTAAGTGGCGAACATTAAGGCTTATATCGAGGATGTGTACCAGGAAATGGTGCACAAAGTAACATGGCCTACCTGGAAGGAATTGCAATCGAGCTCTATCCTTGTGTTGGTGGCATCTGCAATAATTGCATTGCTCATCTTTTTGATGGACTATGTATTTGGTATCAACGGAGAAGACTCTATTTGGCAAGGAATTCTAGGTTACGTATACCAAATTTTGGGAGACCTGTAGTGTATGGCTGGTAATAAAAAGTGGTACGTGGTGCGTGCCGTAAATGGGCAAGAGAAAAAGGTAAAAGAACTCCTAGAGCTGGAAATCTCTAGGGAGGGTCTGGATGCTTACATCTCTCAAATCCTTATTCCAACCGAAAAGGTGTACCAAATTCGTAATGGAAAAAAGGTAGCGAAAGAACGCAATTATTTTCCTGGATACGTAATTATTGAGGCCGCCCTCGAGGGTGAGGTCCCGCACATCATAAAAGACATTCCTAACGTTATTGGCTTCTTGGGTGCAGAAAAAGGAGGAGATCCTCTGCCACTGCGCGAATCAGAAGTGAACCGCATTCTAGGTAAAGTCGATGAGCTTGCTGATAATGAAGTGGAATTTGAGAACTCCTACCTCGTTGGCGATAAGGTGAAAGTGATCGATGGTCCTTTCAACAACTTTGATGGTGTGGTTGAAGAGATCTTAGAAGATAAGAAGAAACTTAAAGTTATGGTTAAGATCTTTGGTCGTAGAACGCCCGTTGAGCTTAATTATATGCAAGTGGATAAACAATAGGATTTAAAGAATTTGGGGCGAGGCCCATATAATGCTTCCACCTCGCTTCAAATGATCAAATATAAATAACAATGGCAAAGGAAATAGCTGCTTTAATTAAGCTACAAGTGAAAGGAGGAGCTGCAAATCCATCACCTCCAGTAGGACCTGCATTAGGTGCTAAGGGAGTGAATATCATGGAGTTTTGTAAGCAGTTCAACGCCAGAACACAAGACAAAGCAGGAAAAGTGTTGCCGGTAGTAATTACCGTATATGGCGACAAGTCATTCGACTTTGTTGTCAAAACACCTCCCGCTGCTGTACAGCTATTAGAAGCCGCCAAATTAAAATCAGGATCTGCTGAGTCCAACAGGGTGAAGGTAGGTTCTGTCACCTGGGATCAGGTAAAGGCAATTGCCGAAGATAAAATGCCCGATCTTAACTGTTTTACCATTGAAAGCGCAATGAGCATTATTGCTGGAACTGCGCGTTCTATGGGATTAAACGTAAAAGGTGCTAAACCATTTTAATAACCTAGAACGTTAAGCGATGAAGTTAACTAAGAAGCGCAAAGAGGCGTTAGAAAAGTACGATCAGACACAAGCTTACAACTTAGGTAAGGCAGCTTCGATAGTAAAAGAAATTAGCAATGCCAATTTTGATGCTACGGTAGATCTAAGCGTCCGTTTGGGTGTAGATCCGCGTAAAGCAAATCAAATGGTACGAGGTACAGTATCGCTTCCACACGGAACGGGTAAAAGCGTTCGTGTATTGGTACTGTGCAACCCCGATAAAGAGGACGAGGCAAAAGAAGCCGGTGCAGATTATGTAGGTCTTGACGATTACATCGATAAAATCAAAGGTGGTTGGACCGATGTAGATGTAATTATTACATCGCCAAACGTTATGGCCAAAGTAGGTGCATTAGGTAGAATCTTAGGACCACGTGGTCTTATGCCAAACCCCAAAACGGGTACCGTTACTATGGATATTGGTAAAGCTGTTTCTGAAGTAAAAGCGGGTAAAATCGACTTTAAGGTAGACAAGTTTGGAAATGTACATGCGGCTATCGCAAAGTCATCTTTCGATGATAAGAAGATAGAAGAGAACGCGAATGAGCTGATCCAAACGATCTTAAAATTGAAGCCGGCAGCTGCTAAAGGAACCTATGTGAAAAGCATATTCCTGTCTAGTACAATGAGTCCAAGTGTTCAGGTGGAACCTAAATCTGTAGGCGCGTAGCCTCTGATTAAACTAGAGAAAGGATGACCAAGAGCGAAAAAAATCAAATGATTGAAGACCTGGCTGTTCAGCTTGCTGACACCAGTGTACTTTACGTGACGGATACCGCTGGATTGGATGCAGAGCAAACAAGTAACTTGCGTAGAGAGTGTTTTAAGAAAAACATCAAACTCAACGTAGTTAAGAATACGCTGCTTCAAAAAGCTATGGATCGTGTAGAGGAGAAAGATTTCTCCGGTTTGAGTGAAGTACTTGCAGGACCTACTGCAATTATGATTTCAGACACTGGAAACGTTCCAGCAAAGCTTATTCAACAATTCAGGAAGAAAGCCGACAAACCTCTGTTGAAGGGTGCATGGGTAGATGAAGCCGTGTACATCGGAGACGACCAACTGAAAGCACTCGTAGACATCAAGTCTAAAGAAGAGTTGTTGGGCGAGGTTATTGGATTACTTCAATCACCTGCTAAAAACGTTATCTCTGCTCTTAAATCGAGCGGTGATACAATTGCCGGATTGGTGAAAACCCTTGCGGAAAAAGAAGAAAACTAAGAATTAATAATCTTTAAATACAAAGTAAAATGGCTGATTTAAAAGCGTTAGCTGAAGAGCTAGTAAACTTGACTGTAAAAGACGTTAACGAACTAGCAACAATTTTAAAAGACGAGTACGGTATTGAGCCAGCTGCTGCAGCTGCTGTTGCTGTTGCTGGTCCTGCTGGTGGTGGCGAAGGTGGTGCTGCTGAGGAGAAAACAGAATTTGATGTTATCCTTGCAGACGCTGGTTCTTCTAAGCTTAAAGTAGTGAAGTTAGTGAAAGAGCTAACCGGTCTAGGTCTTAAAGAAGCAAAAGAGCTAGTTGACGGTGCTCCAAAACCATTAAAAGAAGGTGTTGCTAAAGATGAGGCTGAGTCTCTAAAATCTTCTCTTGAAGAAGTAGGAGCCAAGGTTGAACTTAAGTAAACATTACCACAAGTTTAATTGCAGGTTTAGCCGCTACCCCAACAAAGGTTGGGGTAAGCGGTTAGGCCTTTTTGTGGTTTGTGTAGTACCCTTCTTTTAATCCATTTAAATCAATCGTCTTGGCAACTACAGCATTAAGTAAGCACCCCCAGCGAATATCCTTCGCCTCCATTAAAAACATTGTGGATTTTCCAGACTTCCTGGAGATCCAATTGAAATCATTTAAAGAATTTTTCCAGCTGGATACCAACCCAGAGGATCGCAAATCCGAAGGGCTCTACAAGGTATTTAGTGAGAACTTTCCAATTACCGATACGCGGAACCAATTCGTGTTGGAGTTCTTGGACTATTTTATCGATCCTCCGCGTTACGATATCGCAGAATGTATCGAGCGAGGATTAACCTACGCTGTACCGCTTAAAGCCAAGCTGAAACTGTACTGTACAGATCCAGAGCACGAGGACTTTGAAACCATCGTACAAGATGTGTACTTGGGCTCATTGCCTTACATGACGCCAAAGGGCTCTTTCGTAATCAACGGAGCCGAGCGTATCATTGTATCGCAGTTGCACCGTTCTCCAGGGGTGTTCTTTGGGCAAAGCCGCCATGCCAATGGTACCCGATTGTACAGTGCCCGTATTATTCCTTTCAAAGGATCATGGATTGAATTTGCTACGGATATCAATAGCGTAATGTACGCCTATATTGACCGTAAGAAAAAACTACCCGTTACCACCCTTTTCCGTGCCATAGGTTATGAATCGGATAAGGATATCTTAGAAATATTTGACCTTGCCGATGAGGTGAAGGTGACCAAAAAGGCCATGAAATCTTTCCTCGGAAGGAAATTGGCCGCGCGTGTTCTTAAGTCGTGGATTGAAGACTTCGTGGATGAAGAAACCGGTGAGGTGGTTTCTATCGAGAGAAACGAAGTGATCATTGATCGCGAAACGATTATTGAAGAGGAACACTTAGAATTAATTCAAGAAGCAGGTGTTAAAACCATCATCCTCCACAAAGAGGACGTAAATACTGCGGATTACAGCATTATATACAACACCCTCCAAAAAGATACCTCTAACTCAGAGAAAGAAGCGGTAGAGCACATTTACCGTCAACTGCGTAATGCCGAACCACCAGACTTGGATACGGCTCGTGGTGTTATCGACAAGCTTTTCTTCTCTGAAACACGTTACGATTTAGGTGAGGTAGGACGCTACCGTATCAATAAAAAGCTAGGGCTGGATATTGAAGGCGATATGCGTATCCTAACCAAAGACGATATTATTCTTATCATCAAGTACCTTATTGAGTTGGTGAACTCTAAGGCCGATGTAGATGATATTGACCACCTTTCTAACCGACGTGTTAGAACCGTAGGAGAGCAGCTTTATAACCAATTCGCAGTAGGTTTAGCTCGTATGTCGCGTACCATTCGCGAGCGTATGAACGTAAGAGACAACGAGGTCTTTACGCCTACCGATTTGATTAACGCCAAGACCCTTTCATCGGTAATCAACTCCTTCTTTGGTACCAACCAGTTGTCTCAGTTCATGGATCAAACGAATCCACTTTCTGAGATTACTCACAAACGTAGACTTTCGGCTCTTGGGCCAGGTGGTTTATCGCGTGAGCGTGCTGGGTTTGAGGTGCGAGATGTGCACTACACCCACTACGGAAGACTATGTACCATTGAAACTCCAGAAGGACCTAATATTGGTCTTATTTCTTCGCTTTGTGTGTATGCTAAGGTGAACCGCTTAGGTTTCATCGAAACGCCTTACCGCAAAGTAGAGAACGGAGTGGTGAAATTCGATGACGTTAAATACCTCAGTGCAGAGGAAGAAGATGAGCGCATCATTGCGCAAGCCAATGCACCAGTAGAGAAAGACGGTAAGTTTACCAACGATCTTATTAAGGCAAGGTTGGAAGGAGATTTCCCGGTTACTGAACCTGGAAACATCAATTTGATGGACGTAGCGCCAAACCAAATTGCTTCCATCGCGGCCTCGTTAATTCCATTCTTGGAGCACGATGATGCCAACCGTGCACTGATGGGATCGAACATGATGCGCCAGGCGGTACCATTAATGAAGCCACAGAGCCCTATCGTAGGTACAGGTCTGGAAAAGCGTGTTGCTGAAGATTCTCGTGTATTATTAAATGCAGAAGGCGAAGGAACGGTAGTAGCCGTAGACGCCAACGAGATAAAAATTAAATACAACTTCACCGATGAGGATCGTCTGGTAAACTTTACAGACGATACCATATCATACAACCTTACCAAGTTCCAAAAAACCAACCAAGGTACTTGCATGAACCTAAAACCTATTGTTACAGTAGGTCAGAAGGTAGTGAAAGGACAAGTGCTTTGCGAAGGTTATGGAACACAGCAAGGAGAACTTGCTCTGGGACGTAACATGAAGGTGGCCTTCATGCCTTGGAAAGGGTATAACTTTGAGGATGCGATTGTAATTTCCGAGGATATCGTACAAGAAGATATCTTTACTTCCATCCACATAGACGAGTACGTTCTGGAGGTTCGTGATACCAAGCGTGGTTTAGAAGAGCTTACAGCAGATATCCCTAACGTAAGTGAAGAAGCTACCAAAGACCTAGACGAAAACGGTCTGATACGCATTGGTGCGGAAATCACAGATGGCGATATCCTAATTGGTAAGATTACTCCAAAAGGAGAATCAGATCCATCTCCAGAAGAAAAATTATTGCGCGCCATTTTTGGTGATAAAGCCGGTGATGTTAAAGATGCATCGCTTAAAGCGCCCCCGTCAACCCGTGGTATTGTAGTAGACAAAAAGCTGTTTGCTAGAGCCATTAAAGATCGCAAAAACAGAAGCGCAGAAAAGTCACTTCTCGAGAGCTTAGAAAAGCAGCACGACCTGGAAATGGGCGAGCTAAAAGCAGTATTAATCGAGAAGCTTTTATCGATTCTTCAAGGGAACAACTCAGCCGGTGTGTTGAATAAGTTCAACGAAGAAATCATTAAGAAGGGCGTTAAGTTTACTGCGAAGAATCTGCAAGGTGTAGTGTACGCTGAGGTGAATCCAAACGGATGGACCAAGGACGAGCACGTTAACGGCTTGGTAAAACGCTTACTGCACAACTACAGCATTAAGGCAGCCGATATTATTGGTGCGTACAAGCGCGAGCGTTTCCAAATTTCTGTAGGAGATGAGCTTCCTGCTGGAATTATAAAACTGGCCAAAGTATACCTTGCTAAGAAGCGTAAGCTGAAGGTAGGGGATAAGATGGCAGGGCGCCACGGTAACAAAGGTATTGTTGCCAAGATTGTACGTAGAGAGGATATGCCTTTCCTAGAAGACGGAACTCCAGTAGACATCGTGTTGAACCCACTAGGGGTACCATCGCGTATGAACCTTGGACAGATTTACGAAACTGTTCTGGGATGGGCAGGAGAGAAGCTGGGCAAGAAATATGCTACGCCAATCTTTGACGGTGCTTCGCTAGACCAAATCAACGAAGAAACCGATGCAGCAGGCGTACCGCGTAATGGTAGAACCTACCTGTACGATGGTGGAACTGGAGAGCGTTTCGATCAGCCAGCTACTGTGGGTATCATTTACATGATTAAGCTAGCGCACATGGTGGATGATAAAATGCACGCACGTTCTATTGGACCATACTCGCTTATTACACAACAACCATTGGGTGGTAAAGCTCAGTTTGGTGGTCAGCGTTTTGGTGAGATGGAGGTTTGGGCTCTTGAGGCATTTGGTGCATCCAATATCCTTAGAGAAATCCTAACCATTAAGTCCGATGACGTTGTAGGTCGTGCTAAAGCCTACGAAGCTATTGTTAAAGGTGAGGTAATTCCAGAGCCTGGATTACCCGAATCGTTTAACGTTCTATTACACGAATTGCGTGGTCTTGGACTGAGCATTTCGTTAGACTAAATATTTCGGTCCCGGCCTAGCCGGGACCCTTAACATATTCATATTATTATGGCTTTTCGTAAAGAATCAAAAGTTTCTAGTTCGTTCGATAAAATCACCATTAGCTTAGCTTCACCCGAGGAGATTTTGAAGCAGTCGCACGGTGAGATATTGAAGCCAGAAACCATTAATTACCGTACCTACAAGCCCGAACGCGATGGCTTGTTCTGTGAGCGTATTTTTGGTCCTACCAAAGACTATGAGTGCCACTGTGGTAAGTACAAGCGTATACGCTATAAGGGTATTGTTTGTGACCGTTGTGGGGTAGAAGTTACCGAGAAAAAAGTGCGTAGAGAGCGCATGGGGCACATCTCCTTGGTGGTTCCTGTTGCACACATTTGGTACTTCCGCTCGTTGCCTAACAAAATTGGTTACTTGCTTGGATTACCCTCTAAGAAACTAGACCAAATTATCTATTACGAGCGCTACGTGGTAATCAATCCAGGTAATGCTAAAAACAAAGAAGGAGAACCTTTACAATACCTAGACTACCTTACAGAAGAGGAGTACCTGGATGTATTGGAAGCGCTCCCAAAAGATAACCACCACTTAGACAATGACGATCCTAACAAGTTCATTGCTAAGATGGGTGCCGATGCCTTAGAGGCATTGTTGCAGCGTATAGACTTGGATGAGGTGTCTTACGACTTAAGACACAAAGCCAACACCGAAACTTCGCAGCAACGTAAAAACGAAGCATTAAAGCGTCTGCAAGTGGTAGAAGCATTTAGAGATGCTAACAGCAGATTAGAAAATAAGCCAGAGTGGATGGTAGTGAAGGTGGTTCCTGTAATTCCACCCGAATTGCGTCCTTTGGTGCCCCTAGATGGAGGTCGCTTTGCCACTTCCGATTTGAATGACCTGTACCGCAGAGTAATTATCCGTAACAACCGTTTGAAGCGCCTTATTGAAATTAAAGCGCCAGACGTAATTCTTAGAAACGAGAAGCGGATGTTGCAAGAAGCGGTAGACTCGTTATTTGACAACTCTAGAAAATCAAGCGCGGTTAAAACCGAATCCAACCGTCCGTTGAAATCGCTTTCTGATTCTTTGAAAGGGAAGCAAGGACGTTTCCGTCAAAACCTTTTAGGTAAGCGTGTAGACTATTCGGCACGTTCGGTAATTGTGGTTGGACCTAACTTGAAGCTGCATGAGTGTGGTTTACCTAAAAACATGGCTGCCGAGCTTTACAAGCCTTTTATCATACGCAAAATGATAGAGCGCGGTATTGTAAAAACCGTAAAATCAGCCAAGAAGATTGTAGATCGTAAAGAGCCTATAGTTTGGGATATTCTGGAAAACGTATTGAAAGGACACCCCGTACTACTAAACCGTGCTCCAACGCTTCACCGTTTGGGTATTCAGGCTTTCCAGCCGAAATTAATTGAGGGTAAAGCAATCCAACTACACCCACTAGCTTGTTCTGCATTTAACGCGGATTTTGATGGTGACCAGATGGCGGTACACCTTCCGTTGGGGAATGCGGCTATTTTAGAGGCGCAGTTGTTAATGTTGGCATCACACAACATTCTTAACCCAGCAAACGGAGCTCCAATTGCAGTACCATCTCAGGATATGGTACTTGGATTGTACTATATCTCTAAGGGCAAGCGCTCTAATGACGAGGAGATCATAAAAGGTCAGGACAAGATATTTTACAGCCCTGAGGAGGTAATCATTGCGATTAACGAAGGCCAAGTAAACATGCACGCTGAGATTAAGCTTAGACGCAAGTTTACTACTGAAGATGGCACCGAAGCTACAGAGCTTATAGAAACTACGGCAGGGCGTGTACTCTTTAACCAACGAGTACCCGAAGAGGTAGGATTTGTAAACCAATTGTTGACCAAAAAAGCGCTTCGCGAAATTATTGGTGAGGTTCTTAAGAAAGTAGGTATCGCACGAACTGCACAGTTCCTCGATGATATCAAAGAACTTGGTTTCATGAGCGCATTCCGCGGAGGATTGTCGTTTAACCTATCGGATGTAATCATCCCGAAAGAAAAAGTAGAGTTGGTAGACAAAGCCAACGAGCAGGTGCAAGAAGTACTCATGAACTATAACATGGGTCTGATCACCAACAACGAGCGCTACAACCAAATCATTGATATTTGGACGCACACCAACTCCAAGCTTACGAAGACGTTGATGACGCGTTTGGAGGAAGACCGTCAAGGATTTAACTCGGTGTACATGATGTTCCACTCTGGAGCACGTGGTTCTAAAGAGCAGATTCGTCAGCTGTCTGGTATGCGTGGTTTGATGGCCAAACCGCAAAAATCGGGTGCTACAGGACAAGAGATTATTGAAAACCCCATTCTTTCTAACTTTAAAGAAGGGTTATCCATCCTAGAGTACTTTATTTCTACGCACGGTGCCCGTAAGGGTCTTGCCGATACGGCCTTGAAAACAGCCGATGCCGGTTACCTAACACGTAGGTTGGTAGACGTTGCTCAGGATGTAATCATAGAAGAGGAAGACTGTGGTACGCTACGTGGTTTAGTAGCTCAGCCCTTGCGTAAGAACGAGGAAATAGTAGAGTCGCTTTACGATAGAATTTTAGGACGTACTTCAGTACACGATGTATACCACCCCGAATCGGGCGATTTAATTATTGCCAACGGTGAGCAAATTACCGAGCCTTATGCGAAAGCGATCGAAGAGGCCGGAATCATGGAGGTGGAAATTCGCTCGGTATTGACTTGCGAGAGTAAGCGCGGTGTGTGTAGCAAGTGCTACGGTAGAAACCTTTCTTCGGGCCGCATGGTTCAGATTGGAGAAGCAGTCGGTGTTATTGCAGCACAATCGATTGGTGAACCGGGTACACAGCTTACACTTCGTACCTTCCACGTTGGGGGTACCGCATCGAACATTGCCGATGAAAGCGAAATGCGCTTGAAGTATAACGGTATCTTAGAGATAGACGAGCTTAGAACCGTAACGAAGAAAGAAGAAGGTGGTGAGAAAACCATCGTTATCGGACGTTCGGGAGAAGCCAAAGTTATTGATGAGAATACTGGTGTAATCCTTTCTACAAACAACATTCCTTACGGTGCAGAGCTTTTTATAAAGTCTGGATCGAAAGTGAAAAAAGGCGATGTAGTTTGTAAGTGGGATCCATACAACGCCGTTATCGTTTCTGAGGTAGAGGGTAGCATCCAATTCCTACACATGGAAGAGGGCATTACCTACCGCGAAGAGGTGGATGAGCAAACTGGATTTAAAGAGAAGGTTATTACCGAAACTCGAGATAAGAAGAAAAACCCTGCCATTAACCTGGTAAAAGGAAAAGAGAAAGACGTATTGAAATCGTACTCCGTACCTGTTGGGGCGCACATTTCTGTACAGTCTGGGGACAAGGTAATTCCTGGTCAGATTCTTGCCAAAATACCACGTATCTCTGGTAAGACCGGGGATATTACCGGGGGTCTTCCTCGTGTAACGGAGTTATTTGAAGCACGTAACCCATCTAACCCTGCAGTAGTATCTGAAATTGATGGTTTTGTAAGCTTTGGTAAAATTAAGCGTGGTAACCGCGAGGTGATCATTGAAGCCAAGTCAGGAGAGAAGAAAAAGTACATGGTGCCTTTATCGAAGCACATCCTTATTCAGGAAAACGACTTCGTAAGAGCCGGTATGAGTCTTTCAGACGGAGCTGTTACTCCAGCCGATATCCTATCGATCAAAGGGCCTACAGCCGTACAAGAATACCTGGTAAACGAGGTGCAGGAAGTATACCGTTTGCAGGGTGTGAAAATTAACGACAAGCACTTTGAGGTTATCGTACGTCAAATGATGCGCAAGGTGTTAATTGACGATCCAGGCGATACCAAGTTCCTAGAGAAGCAAGGAGTAAACCGCATTGAGTTTATGGAAGAGAACGACTGGATATTCGGTAAGAAAATTGTTACCGAGCCTGGAGACTCTGCCAAACTGAAGCGTGGACAAATTGTATCCGCTCGTAAGCTTCGCGATGAGAACTCGCAATTGAAGCGCAAGGATATGAAGCCCGTAGAAGCAAGAGATGCAGTACCGGCAACGGCTACTCCAATCTTGCAAGGTATTACCCGTGCTTCGCTACAAACCGAGAGCTTTATGTCGGCAGCGTCCTTCCAGGAAACTACGAAAGTCTTGAATGAGGCTGCTGTGAATGCCAAAGAGGATCACCTACTGGGTCTTAAAGAAAACGTGATTGTTGGACACAAGATCCCTGCAGGTACCGGAAGCAGAAACTTCGGTAAGAACATCGTAGGTTCTCAGGACGAGTACGAAAGATTGGTAGCAATAAAAGCAGAGCAAGGCTCACACGAGCATATTTCTGAATAATTAAAACCGAGCCCCTCCTTTTTGGAGGGGTTATTTTTATGGCAGACGAAAAAGACCCCAAGAAGCAAAATCAGCTGAACATAGAGCTTACCGAAGAAATTGCGGAAGGCACCTATTCTAATCTGGCAATAATTACCCACAGCAACTCCGAGTTTGTGGTGGATTTTGTTAGAGTAATGCCAGGTGTACCCAAGGCCAAGGTAAAATCTAGAGTGATGCTAACCCCATTTCACGCCAAGCGTTTGCAAAAGGCGCTTACGGAAAACATCAAGAAGTTTGAGGCCAACTTTGGCCCGATTGATGAAAATGGAGGTGCTGGAAACTACCAGGGAGGCGAAGGCGGTTTTCCTCCCATAAACTTTGGAGGTCCAACTACGGAAGCCTAAACCATATTAAACGATCAAGGTGCCAAACCCTTGTGTGAGGAAAGGCCGGTGTTTAACGCAAAACACCGGCCTTTCTGTTTTTATAGCCTTCATAAACCAACGTTAAAGCAGAAATGGCGAAATACAAGTAGCTATTGGGAAATATCGCTGCATTAGGTAGGATGGAGTCTTTCTCAGTTGTAGCAACTCCTACAGAAAAAAAAAGGATTAACCTCCTAGTCTAGGATTAACCTAGCTACCCGGAATAGAAAACTTAGGGTTTTCAGTAAATCAGGTGAGGTTATAATGGTTATAGAACACGGCGCTGGATACTTT
>CAZVMN010000030.1:0-16323 GCA_964629015.1 uncultured Oceanococcus sp. | reverse complement strand
ACGGCGAGCCCGTCATTATATTCAGTACGACGGTCAACAACGAAATCCGCAGCATTTTGCGGCAGGCCCAAGCGAGCTTTTTTGACCCGTTCGACAGCTATGTCCCGGAGTTGGAAAAAGTTTTGCAGGAGAAGTCACTGCACGTGGAAGGCCGCGCCCACGGGATGCCGGACGTTGGTCGTTACGAATCGCGCATCGATGCGATGAATTTCTCCATGCACCATGACGATGGTCAAACCCGCAAGGGGTTGGAGCGCGCGGATGTCATCGTGCTTGCGCCGTCGCGCTGCGGCAAGACCCCTGTGTGTCTCTACATGGCGCTGCAACACGGCTTGTTTTGCGCCAATTACCCGCTGACCGAAGACGACATGGAAACCCGCCGCCTTCCGGAACATCTTATGGACTTTCGGCACAAGCTGTTCGGCTTGATCTTGAGCGCGGAGCGGCTGCAGCAAATCCGCGAGGAGCGCCGCCCTGGCAGCCGCTACGCGTCATTGCAACAGTGTTTGTTCGAACTCAACGAAGCGGAACAAATGTATCGCCGATTCGCGATACCCTTTGTCGACTCCACCGCCATGTCGATTGAGGAAATCGCCACATTGATCATGCATGAGAAGGGCTTGCGTCGGCAGACGTTCTGATGCCCACGCTCGACACACCAGACTGGGAAAATCTCGGCCGACCGCGCAGTTTCGCCGGCCTGATGAACTTGTGGGAAAGCAATTTCCAGCGCATGCAGCGCCTGCTGCCGGAACTGAATCTCAACGTGGATAGCGCCCGTTCACTCAGCCAATCCGACTCCCCGCTGTATCTGAATATTCTGGAACGCAATCCCTACACACTCACGCTGATGCTGACCTACCGGCTGGCCGATCAAACGGAAACGCCGCGCCTGCGTGTGCGCATCTACCGTGACGCTGAAGTGGCCCAAGCGATGGACGCCGACCCCGCCGAGTTTGGCGAGAATCTGGACCGCCAGTGGGAGCGCAATTTGTTGCTCAACAAATGGCTGGATTACTGCCTGGAACACGGCCACGGCTTTGCCTTGGCCGAATGTGTCCCGTAGACGCGATCAGCGCTCGCGCCTACGAGAAAGCTGGCGTAATCAACAACCGCCAATCAAATCCAGAAGCTCTTGCGTTTTGGTGTCAACCAACGCCTTATCACCACGACTTTCGACGTTCAGCCGAATCACCGGCTCAGTATTGCTGGCGCGCAAATTGAACCGCCACTCGGCAAATTCCACGCTCAAACCGTCGAGTCGGCTTACCGCCAAAGCCTCCGGCGTATAACGTGCCGCGATGGTCTCGATGGTGGCCTGGGCATCATCCACCACGCGATTGATCTCACCGCTGGACGGATAGGCCGCAATGCGCTCAGAAACCAGCGTGGATAAGCCCGTCCCCCGTTGGCATACCAATGCAGCAACCATCAACCAGGGGATGTTGCCGTTGTCACAAAAAGCGAAATCGCGGAAGTAATGATGCGCACTCATTTCGCCGCCGTAGACCGCATTGTTCTCGCGCATGATCTGCTTGATGAAGGCATGGCCGGTGCGCGCTTCAATGGCTTTGCCGCCCGCCGCTTCAACAATATCGATGGTGTTCCAGGTCATACGCACATCGTGGATCACATTTGAGCCCGGATGGATCGCCAGCAACGCCTGAGCCAGCAACCCCACGATGTAATAGCCCTCGATAAAGTCGCCGTTTTCATCGAACAGGAAGCAACGATCAAAATCACCATCCCAGGCCACGCCGAAATCGGCCTTATGTTCGCGCACCGCATCTGCGGTGACGGGACGGTTTTCCGGCAATAGGGGATTAGGGATACCTTTGGGGAAGTGTCCATCCGGTTCGTGATGGATACGAATGAATTCGAACGGCAGGTGAGGTTCCAGCGCATCAACAATGACACCCGCCGGCCCATTGCCTGCATTGACCACAATGCGCAAAGGCTTGAGCTCAAAATCGGCAACATAACCGAGCAGATGTTCGATATATGCCTGACGATGCGCCAGCGGCTTGAGTTCCGGCGCATGCTCCGGGCAGGTGCTCTCATCGGCTGCAACCAACGCCTCGATATCGCCCAAACCCGAGTCACTGCCAATCGGGCGTGACTGCTCGCGCACCAGCTTCATGCCGTTGTAATCCATCGGGTTGTGACTGGCGGTGGTCATGATGCCGCCATCCATGTCAAAAGCGAAAGTGGCGAAGTACACCTCTTCGGTGCCACACAAACCGATATCGAAAACCTCGACGCCCTGGTCCAGCAATCCCAAGGCCACGGCGTCGCTGAGCTCTTTGCTGGTCAGGCGCACATCCTGTCCAAGCACCACTTTTTTGGGTTTGATGGTCTGCGCGTAGGCACGCCCGATACGCCAGGCGATATCGCGGTTGATTTCATCGCCCAGGCGTCCCCGAATATCGTAGGCCTTGAAGGCCGGCAACTTGCTCACAACGTGTCCTTGGCCGGCCTTGGCCGACTTCATGGTTTGTTTAAACGGTATTTGCGCACCAAAGTGCGTATCTGATCGTAGCTTAAGCCCAGCGCCTGTGCGGTCTGACCTTGATGGTGTTGATGATCGGCCAGTGCCTTTTTCAGCACGCTCACTTCCTGTTCTTCTACAAAGGCCTTGAGGTCAAAAGGATAACGCGGAATGCCAGCAGCGCCTGCGGATACGGGCGAGGCGGTTGAGGTTTTGATCGGGCGATAGGGCGAAGCAAAAGGGTCGAAGATAAGATGACGAAGAGGGCGCTCGCTGGCCTCATGCCGATACACCGAGCGCTCCACCACATTGCGCAACTCGCGCACGTTGCCAGGCCATTGATAATCGAGCAAAGCGGCCTGTGCGCCCGGGGCAAACCCGGCAAAAACATCGCGCTCCAGTTCACTGGTCATCTGCTGGGCGAATTGCTCCGCCAGCAACAGAATGTCGTCGCGCCGCGCGCGTAAGGGCGGCAGCGTCACCACATCGAAACTCAAACGATCAAGCAAATCACCACGAAAACGGCCATCTTCGACCGCCATGGGCAAATCCACATTGGTGGCGCCAATGACGCGCGCCGAGATCTTTCGCGTTTCGCTGCTCCCCAGCGGCTCAAACTCGCCGTACTCGATAACCCGCAGCACCTTTTCTTGCAGGCGCGGCGACATGGTTGCGAGTTCGTCGAGAAACAAACTGCCGCCATCAGCCGCTTCAAATCGTCCCGGACGGGCACGCTGAGCGCCCGTAAACGCGCCCGGCACGTGCCCAAAGAGCTCCGCATCCAGCAAGTCTTCGCTCAGTGCGGCGCAGTTGAGCTTCAAAAAGGGTTTGTCCCAGCGTGGCGACAGATAATGAATACGTGCGGCAAATAACTCTTTGCCGGTGCCGCGTTCGCCGATCACCAAGGCAGAGCGCTCCAGCTCGGCCAGCCGTGAGGCAGCCTCAACAGCCTCAAGAAAGGCTTCGGATTCTCCAAGAAGGACAGGCAGCGCGTTAGACGTCATGGGTGTAAATTACCACTAATCGGTTTATTCAACCAATTAATTGACAGAGGCGAGTGGGTGATAAAATTTTTATCCTTTACATTCAATGCTTTATAACGCCCTGCAAAGTTGGCACGCCCCTTGTTATCTCTATACCAAGAACATCACCAGCAGGAGATAAAACATGGGCAAGTTCACCTCACTTCGTATCCTCGGCCTGGCCGGCATTCTCGGTCTGATGCCATTGACCGCTGCCGCAGAGTCAGTCGATCACGACACCATCATGCGCATCAAGCATGAATTGACATCCAGCATTCCGGTGGGCGGTGTCCTGGCCCTGCAACAGCTGCGTGATGCGCGCAACCTGGCATCAGACACCCCGCTGACCGCGGCCACACAGCCGCGGCCTACCCAGCAGCCGCATCCGGCCGCTACCATCGAACATCTGTAACGGAGAGCCTCATGGGCGTTTATTCAAGACTTTCGGACATCGTGAATTCGAATGTCCACGCATTACTCGACAAAGCCGAAGATCCGGCCAAGATGGTCCGCCTGATCATTCAGGAAATGGAAGACACCCTGGTTGAAGTGCGCTCGGCGTCAGTCAAAACCCTGGCCCGGCAGAAAGAAATTAACCGCGAACTCAAGCAGCTCAACGAGGGCATCGCCGAGTGGGAAGCCAAGGCCGAGCTGGCCATGAGCAAAGACCGCGAAGATCTGGCCCGCGGCGCCTTGATGTACAAGAACCAGCTGGTCGAAAAGCGCGACCTTCTGGCTGAAGAGCAACAGATCGCCAAAGAGCAGGTCGAGAAGCTGGATTCGGACATTCGCCAGCTCAACGCCAAGCTCAAAGACGCCAAAGCGCGGCAACGCAGCTTGCTGATGCGCAAGGACAATGCCGGCACACGCCTCAAAGCCAAGCAGCAGATGGACGATGCGCGCATGGACGATGCGCGGACCAAGTTCGAGGCGTTTGAGCGCCGCATCGAGGGCCTCGAGGCCCAGGTTGATGCCGAAGAGCTCGGTCAGGGCGACGATCTGGAAAAAGCTTTTTCAGAGTTGGAAGCCAACGACGAAGTGGAAGCCGAGCTGGCACTTTTGCGCAAAAAGCTTAAGCCGGAAGCCGATTCCTGAGATCATCTTGCCCATTATCCAAAAGAGAACATAAATGGACGTTGCATCGGAGCTTCTATTTGTGCCGGCGGTGTTGTTTCTGGTCATCGTGGTGCCCCTGTGGCTGGTGTTCCACTACATGACCATCTGGAAACGCGACCGGCGCCAGCAGAAACTCGAAAATTCCAGTCATTCCGACCTGCACGCCAGAGCGGATTTGATGGAAGACCGACTGGATGCGATTGAAAAACTTCTCGATGTGGATACGCCCGACTGGAGGTCGCGCACATGAGTATTTTCAAAGAATTGTCAGAAATCCGCCGCGATCCCGACAACGGCTTGTTGTTCGGGGTGTGCGCTGGACTGGCGGACTATTACGGTTGGCGCCGCCGCACCACACGCCTGGTGGTTTTCCTGCTCGCCTTCTTCATCAACTGGCCGATTATTTTGGCCTACGCCATTGCAGTCTTCGCCTTCCCTACGGTCGATGAGAAACTGCCCACGCCCAAGCGCGGCCAAAAAGCCATGCACGCCGACCAAGAGGAGCCGGCGCGCCCTCGCTACAATGGACCGCTTCGTGAGCGCTATGCGCGGATTGAACGCCGCATGCGCCGCGTCGAAGCCTACCTGCATGGCAACGAGCACCAACTGCGTGCCGCATTTCGGGATCTGGAGACCGGATGAGTTCAACACCTGAGAAAAACCAAAAGACGGTGGCCGAGTCCGCCGTCAGCGAACAAATCTACAAGATCTTTCCCAACGATCTGAATTACAACGGCAACGTATTTGGTGGCTTGATCATGGCCCAGATGGACCGCATTGCCGTGGTCGTGGCCGAGCGCCATTCCGGCCAGCTGTGTGTCACCGTCGGGGTCGATGCGGTGCAGTTCATCCAGCCCGCCACCGGTGCCGACACGCTGATCTATTCAGCGTCCTGCAACCGGGCCTGGAACACCTCAATGGAAATTGGCGTGAAGGTCATGGCCGAGCTCTCACGCAGTGGTGCGCGACGTCACATTCTGTCGGCCTACCTGACCTTCATTGCGCTGGACGACAACGACAAGCCCAGCCCGGTGCCGGCCGTGGTGCCGCACAGCGAAGCCGAAGTGCATCGGTACCAAGAAGCAGCCCTGCGCCGCGAAGCGCGCCTTGCCCATGCCCATGAGCTTCAGCGAGTACGTGAGGCGCGGGCCAAACAGCAGGCCGCGCAGTAAGCCAAGCCAGCGACTCGGGCGCCATGTAAAATGCGCCGCTCACTTGTCACACAGTCAACGCCATGAGCACTCTGGTCCTGCTTCGCCACGGTCAAAGCCAGTGGAATCTTGAAAATCGTTTCACCGGATGGGTCGATGTTGACCTGACCGAGCGGGGACGCGCCGAAGCGGTCGCGGCCGGGCAGCTGATGAAGGCCGAGGGATTGCATTTTGATGTCGCCTTCACCTCGGTGCTCAAACGCGCGATCCGCACCCTTTGGACAGCGCTGGATGAAATGGACGCCATGTGGTTGCCGGTGCAACGCTCGTGGCGACTCAACGAGCGCCACTACGGCGCTCTGCAAGGCCTCAACAAAGCAGAAACCGCGGCACAGCACGGCGAAGACCAGGTCAAGATCTGGCGTCGCTCCTACGATGTGCCGCCTCCTGAAATGCCCACCAATGACGCCGGCCACCCCGTGCACGATGCGCGTTACGCGCGCCTCGACAGCCGTGTGCTACCGGGCACGGAATCGCTCAAACTGACCCTGGATCGGGTTTTGCCATTCTGGTTCGATGCGATCGCTCCCGAACTTAAGCAGGGCCGTGATGTGCTGGTAACCGCGCATGGCAACAGCCTGCGCGCGCTGTACAAATTTCTCAATCGGGTTTCAGATGAGGACATTCTTGAAGTCAACATCCCCACTGGCATGCCCCTGAAATTCGAGCTGGACGACAATCTCAACGTCATCAGCTTCGGCTATCTGGGCGATGCCGATGCCGTGGCCAAGGCGGCGGCGGCGGTCGCCAATCAAGGCAAAGCCTGATTCACGCACGTGAAAATCGCTTACATCGGGATGGGAGTGATGGGCGGCCCCATGGCTGGCCATCTGGCCACCGCAGGCCACACATTGCGGGTTTACAACCGTACGCGCAGCAAAGCCGAGGGCTGGCAACAGCAGTACGCCGGTGAGGTCTGCGACAGCCCCGCCGAGGCCGCGAAGGGTGCTGAGGTCGTCATCACCTGCGTTGGCAACGATGACGACCTGCGCGAGGTGTGCCTGCATCCGCAAACCGGCGCCTACTCAGCATTGGCTCAAGGCGGGTTGCACATCGACCACACTACCAGCTCCGCCGAACTGGCTCGCGAGCTCGAAACGGCCGCCCGCGAACACGGCTTGGGTTTTGTTGACGCCCCTGTATCCGGTGGGCAAGTGGGCGCTGAAAACGGCGCACTCAGCATTATGTGTGGCGGCCGTACCGCGGATTACCAACGAGCCGTCGCGATCTTCTCAGCTTACGCGGCCAGCCACGATCTCATCGGCCCGGCCGGCAGCGGACAACTGACAAAAATGGTCAACCAAATTTGTGTGGCCGGCGTGGTTCAGGGGCTTGCAGAAGGTCTCAAGTTCGGCGAATTGGCGGGCCTGGACATGAGCAAGGTGCTCGGCGTGATCGAAAACGGCGCCGCCGGTTCCTGGCAAATGAAAAACCGCGGTCGCAGCATGCTGAAACGTGAATTCGACTTCGGCTTTGCGATTGACTGGATGCGCAAAGATCTCGGCATTGTCGACGCCGAAGGGCAGCGTCTCGCCGCACCGCTGACGATCACGCGACAAATTCATGCGTTTTACGATGAACTCAGTTCCGCAGGCCGCGGTCGCCAAGACACGTCTGTGCTGATCGCACGCCTGGATCGCAACCAAAAATGAGCAAAGCCTTTGAAGATGCGGCTTTCATGCACGGTGAGGACGCACGTCCGCTGCGCATCCTGGCGGAGTATCTGGAGCCCAAGAAGCGCCTCAAAGACAACCGCGTCGAACGCGCCATCACGTTCTGGGGCTCAGCCCGGATCAGCGCCGGCGACGATCGTGTTGGCGATGGCCGCGACTACTACGGCATGGCCAGCGAACTCGGTCGCCGGCTGGCCGAATGGACCATGCACACACATGAAGTGGGCAAGCGCTTTCATGTGCTCACCGGCGGTGGTCCCGGCATCATGGAAGCTGCGCATGCCGGAGCCGCAGAAATCAATTCCCGATTGAACGTTGGGTTCAACATTTCATTGCCGTTCGAGCAGCGCGCCAACCCGTACATACCCGACGACCAGGTCTTCGAGTTCCACTACTTTTTTACCCGCAAGTTCTGGTTTCTGAACCTGTCCGCCGCTCTGGTCATCTTTCCCGGAGGCTTCGGCACACTGGATGAGCTGTTCGAATTGCTCACGCTAACCCAAACTGGCAAAACCCACGCCCGCCCGATTGTGCTGTTTGGGGAAAGCTATTGGCGCGAGGTCATCAACCTTGAAGCCTTGGCTCGGCAAGCACTGATCGAACCCAAAGATCTGGAACTCGTCCGCCACGTGGACTGCGTGGATCGGGCGTTCGACATCCTGACCCACAGCCTCTGATCGATTCAGTCTTCGGTGGCCGTGGTGGCAATCGCCATGGCCAGTTCCAAGGCCTGTTCGCCATTCAATCGCGGATCAACTTGCGAGCGGTAGCGCTGCTTCAGATCCTCTGCGCTCAACGCACGGGCACCCCCCGTGCACTCCGTCACATTCTCTCCGGTGAGCTCGAGGTGGACACCGCCCAAACGACTGCCCATCTGCCGGTGGATACGAAACGCAGCCAGAAGCTCCCCCAGCACATCGGAAAAATCACGTGTTTTCAGCCCATTCTCGGTGGTCTGGGTGTTGCCGTGCATGGGGTCACACAACCACAGGGCGGGGTGGCCGCTGGCGGCGACGGTTTCGATCAAACCTGGCAACTCGTCAGCAATGCGCTGATGACCGAAGCGATGAATCAGCACCAAGCGCCCGGGGGTGCGCTGTGGGTCCAAAATGGACAGCAATTTCAGTACGTCATCGTTGGATAACCCGGGCCCCAGTTTGATGCCGATGGGGTTAGCAATTCCGCGGCAATACTCAACATGCGCACCTTCCGGCTGCGCCGTGCGCATGCCGATCCACGGCATATGACACCCCAGATTGTAATGATCCGGACCCACGGCATGAGTCAGTGCGGCCTCGTACTCCATCACCAATGCTTCGTGCGAGCTGAACAAACGAATGCGGTCGAGATGCTCCAAGCGCTGGCCTGAAAGCGTTTCAAAATAGCCAACGGCGTTTTCAATCTCCCCAACCAGTTTGGCGTAGGCCTGAGCGTGCGGGGTGTGCTTCATCCAGGCCAGATCCCAGTTCTCCGGATGATGCAGATCGGCGAATCCGCCCTCGATCAGGGCGCGAACGTAGTTGAGGCTGAGCGCTGCCAACGAGTGCCCCTCCAACAATCGCTGCGGGTCCGGCGTGCGCGCCTGCTGGGTGAATTCCGGAGCATTGACCAAATCGCCGCGAAAACTGGGCAACTCAACACCGTCGCGGCTTTCCGTATCCGCCGAACGCGGTTTGGCGTACTGCCCGGCAAAGCGCCCGATACGCACAACACGCTGTTTGAGCCCGTGGGTGAGCACCAGACTCATCTGCAGCAGCACCCGCAAGCGATTTGCGATGATGGTCGCGTGGCACTCATCAAAGGATTCCGCGCAATCGCCACCCTGAAGCACAAAGCATTCACCGCGCGCCGCAGCGGCGAGTTCATCCCGTAACGCGTCAATCTCACCGGACGTCACCAGTGGCGGGCGTTGCGCCAGCGTATCTGTCGCTTGCTTCAAAGCCTCCGGGTCAGGATACGTCGGCTGCTGCAAGATGGGCTGATCACGCCACGTGTTGATCGTCCAGTGGGGCATGCGCTCGCTCGTTCGGGGATGGAGGCGTGCATTATCGAATCCCTCACGCGTTTCCCCAAATTCGTCGCCGCATTACACTTCGCCTATGCTGCCTGAACGCATTGCTCACGAACGCCTGACGCAAGATTTGAACACCCTCAATCGGGAGCTGGGTCGCGACGATGCATTACCCCGCCTGCGCTTTGATCTGCGCGGCCGCTGCGCCGGTCTGGCCTTGCCACAACAATGGACCATTCGCCTCAACAACAGCCTGTTGCAACAACACGGCGAGGAGTTCGTTGCCGACACTGTGCCGCACGAGCTGGCCCATCTGGTTGCCTACGCTGAGTATGGCCGCAAGATCCGTCCGCATGGACGCGAATGGGCGGCTTTGATGAGCTTGCTCGGACGACCCGCCTCGGTGTGCCACAACTACGCCGTGCAGCCTGCGCGCAAAATCCTGCGCTATCCGTATCACTGCGACTGCCAGCGTCACGAGCTGAGCAGCATTCGTCATGCGCGCGTGATGAAAGGTCAGCGCTATCAATGCCGACGCTGCGGCCAGACCTTGCGCCAAGGTGACGGCCCGCATGCCAATTGATAATGTTGCTGATCACGTTGAACCGACATCTCGGAGACTGTCGCTGATGCGCAAAGTGCTCGCGTTCGCTGCCTTGGGCCTCTTGGCCGGTTGCAGCACCATCAACCACGTGGTCCAAGCGCCACTGCGCTGGGTCGGCCTGGGCGAAAGCGCTGATCCCAGCGGCATCCACCAAGAGCGACTTGCCCAGCACATCAAGCTGCTCTCCTCAGACCGTCTGGAAGGGCGGCTGCCCGGCAGTACGGGTGAAAAGCTCACGGTTGAATACCTCACCAACGCTTTCGCGCAGGCTGGGGCAAAACCTGGCAATCCCAACGGGCGCTATACCCAAACCGTGCCGCTGGTTGGGCTGACCGCGCAAACCGACATCGGGATACAGATCAATGGCAAACCGCTGCCGCTGACTTTGCAAGAAGACATCGTGGCCGCCACCAAACGCACGGAAAAACTGGTTCGCGTGCGCAAATCGCCCGTGGTTTTCGTTGGCTATGGCGTGCAAGCGCCGGAATACAATTGGGACGATTACAAAGGCCTGGACGTGCGCGGCAAAACCTTGCTGATGCTGGTCAACGATCCTCAAATCCCCGCACCCAACGCCGCCGATGGACTGGACGCTCAGCGCTTTAAGGGCAGGGCGATGACCTATTACGGCCGCTGGACCTACAAGTACGAAATCGCCGCCAAGCTCGGTGCCGCAGCGGTGCTGGTGATCCATGAAACCGGCCCTGCCGGATACCCCTGGGGTGTCGTCTCCGATGGCATGGGCCAGGAACATTTCACACTGGATGCCGCCAATGGCAACAGTGACAAAGTCGCGGTGAATGGCTGGATTCGCGATACCACAGTACGCCGCTTGCTGGCGGCGGCCGGGCAGGATTTCGATCAACTAAAAGCCGCGGCCATTCGCGATGATTTCAGGCCCGTTGAGCTGCCCGGCACAGCCAGCTTCCAGGTCCGCAATCAACTGCGCAAGGTCGAATCCGCGAACGTTGCCGCGCTGATCCCCGGCACCGAGCGCCCCGATGAACTGATCGTATTTACCGCGCATTGGGACCATCTGGGTCGGGATCGCAGCCTCAATGGTGATCAGATCTTCAACGGAGCCGTGGACAACGCCACAGGGACCGCAGGCCTGCTCGAACTGGCCCACGCATTCGCCACCGAGCCAGCACAGCGCAGTGTGCTGCTGCTGGCGGTGACCGCCGAGGAACAAGGACTGCTCGGTGCCGCCCACTATGCGGCCAAGCCGTTGTATCCATTGGGCCAAACCATCGCCAATATCAACATGGATGCGATGAATGTTTGGGGACGCACTGAAGATGTGGTGCTGGTGGGCAAGAACCAGAATTCACTCGAAGACGATCTGATGGCAGCGGCGCAAGCCCAAGGACGTGTGGTGGTCGACGAAAGCACACCAGAAAAAGGCTTTTATTTCCGTTCGGATCACTTCGAATTCGCCAAACGTGGCGTACCGGCCTTGTACATGCGCAGTGGTACGCGCTTTGTCGGACGTGATGACGATTTCGGCCCGCGCATGCAGCGTCAATACATCGCGAACGACTATCACCAAGTCAGCGACGAAGTGAAAGCCGACTGGAATCTCTCCGGCCTAGTTGAAGATCTGCAGTTGCTTGAGAACGTGGCGCGACGCGTCGCCGCCGCACCAGGAACCCCACAGTGGAAGCCGGGCTCAGAGTTTGCCAATGCCCGCGCCACACGCCACCCCTGAGAGCCCAAATCGCTCTCTGGATACTTCCGATTGAGGATGTTCACCATGAAAACTGTCGACCGTCTGGAATTGCTGAAAGACACAGTACAAAACGCCATCGACAATGGCGCCACCAGTGTGGAGCAAGTGCATCAATACATTGCCGCGCTGCCGTTTGAGACTTTGGAAAAGCTCGGCTTCTTCGAGGATCAGGCCGGTAAGCTGAAGACCAAGCAGGCCGACACCATTGGTATTGCTTACGATGCGGTGCGCACCATCAACCGTCAGGTCGGACAGATCTTTACCGACATTTTTGGCCAGATCGAGGATGTACAGATCATGGCCAAAAACATGGCCAAACGCGGTAAGCGCGGCCAATGACCTTATCCACATCCGCGCAACCCAGCCGTGAACGGTTGCGATGAAGTATCGAGCGAGCAACCTTCAGCGCCTGAAAAACCGCAGTTTTGATGTGTTGATCGTCGGCGGCGGCATCAACGGCGCCGTTGCCGCGGCGGCCTTGAGTGCCCGCGGCGCGTCGGTTGCGTTGATAGACCGCGGCGATTTTGCCGGTGGTACCAGCCAGCATTCTTCCAATCTTGCGTGGGGCGGCATCAAGTATATGGAGACCTGGGAGTTTCCATTGGTCCGGGCGCTGTGCATGAGCCGCAACCGGTTGATTCGCAGCTACCCCTCAACCGTGCAGGAAATGCGCTTCTACACCACGATTGAGCGCGGTTTTCGCTGGCACCCGTTCGTTCTTTACATGGGCACATGGCTGTATTGGTTGATCGGCAATGGCTTTACCCGGATGCCGCGCCTGCTCGGCGCCAAACGTATCGCGGCTGAAGAGCCGCAAGTCGACACCTCAAACGCGGTCGGCGGGTTCGAATATTCAGATGCATATCTGCACGACAATGACGCCCGCTTTGTCTTCAACTTCGTTCGCTCGGCGCTCAGCCGCGGCTGCATTGCAACCAACTACGTCGCCTTCACGGGCGCCAAACGAGACAATGAACGCTGGCACGCGCAGGCGCGCGATGAAATCTCTGGCGAATCGTTCGGTATCACCGCCAAAGTCCTGATCAACGCAGCCGGGCCCTGGGTAGACCAACTCAATGGCATCACCGGCCAGGCTACCGAGCATCGCCATGTGTTGTCCAAAGGCATCCACCTGATCGTCGATCGAATCAGTCCTCATCAACGGGTACTGACGTTTTTCGCAGACGACGGGCGTCTGTTTTTCGCCATTCCCATGGGCAATCGCACCTGCATCGGCACCACCGACACCAAAGTGGACAGTGCCGCCGTGCAGGTCACCGATGAGGATCGCGATTTTGTCCTCCATAACATCAACAAACGCCTCAAGCTGGATCAGCCATTAACCCCGGCCGACGTCATCGCGACCCGCTGTGGGGTGCGCCCCCTGGTGGTCAAAGGCGGCGACCAGGACTTCGACGATTTCCTGCAGTTGTCGCGCAAACATGCAATTGATGTGGATCGCGCACGCGCCCACGTCAGTATTTTCGGTGGTAAGTTGACCGATTGCATCAATATCGGCGAGGAAATCTGCGAAGAGGTTGAGGAACTTGGAGTCCGCCTCAGCCATGCCGATTTTCGCTGGTATGGCGAACCGCCGGATGAGGTGCGAGACGAATTCTTTCATCAGGCCGAGCTGATGAACCTGGACGGCTACACCGCACCGGAATCCAGCGAACCGCTGAGCACACGTTTATGGCGACGTTATGGCGCTCACGCCATCGGCTTGCTGGAAAACATTCGCGAAGACCCAAGCGAGGCAGAGGTACTGATTAAAGGCACCGAGTACATCCGCTGCGAACTGCGCCAAGCCGCCCGACGCGAAATGATTGTCAAACTGGAAGACTTTCTACGCCGTCGCTCCAAAATCGCCCTGGTCGAACGTCCGGAAGTCATCCGCAACGCACCCGGGCTGGTCGAGGCTTGCGAGATTTTGTTCAAAGATCAGGCGCAAGCGCGCATTGATGAGTATTTCGCACAAACCATGCCCCGATAGGAGCAGGCGACACCAAGCGTCGCCTTCACGGTGTGGCCACCGCCGACGGGCAGGCATACCCCGGTAAGGAGCGGGTCAAGGCCAATACCTCAGCCGGCGCGTTGGCCAATGCCAGCAGCACAGGTTGAGTCTGCAATAAGGCCTCAATGGCATTGCGATAGCCCAGCACCACAGGCCCAAGATAGTCGACAGACAAACGCGTTTCGTCATCACGCGGCGAATGATGGAAGAATCCGCCGCCGGTCATGCCAATCAGGGGAATGCCCATGGCATACGGAATTTGCGATTCACCGTGGTTGAACACACCACCGCGCACGCGGGTCAGCCCTTGTTCCGACATGGCATCGGCGAATGCTTCATCGACCAGGGATTCCAATTGCATGTTTTCCGACACGATGATCCAACGCCGCGCAGACGGCTGACCGGTTGCAACGAGCTGACGGTTGTCCTCGACATAGCCGCGGCTGGCCAGCCCGGTGCCCAAGTGCAAATACGCCATGATCTGACTTGTACCGAGACAGCGTAGGGCCCGCTCCAGCCCGTAGCCCAGCGTTTCGTGGGCACCCGTTGCGACAAACGCCAAAGTCACGGGTGGCGGCCCTTCACGTTGCGCTTTATCCGCAAAGTAGCGCGCCAGATAAATCAGTGCCCCCACACCGGGACCGCGTTCGGAAGCCGCCTGGAACCAACTGTTCATGGGCGTCCCGATCACTATCATGCGCGAACGATCCTGTCCGGGAATGAACCCATAAGTGTTGAAGGAGCGACTGGATTGCTGGGAACCTTGTAGCGACAAAGTCGCGTTTTGGCCCTCCAATTCAATCAAGCGAGCACGATCGAACTTGCCAACAATCAGCGTCGGCAGATTGCGCAGCCCTTCGGCCGCGTCATAGTTCTGCGCAACGATGTCATTTTCCGGACCGGGCAGGGCGTAGATCGCCCCGATCGCGCCGGCATCGGCCAGCGCCTGAAGTTTGCTCTGGGCATCTTCCTCGCTGGCGTTGAGATGCTCCATCGAGGCGAGAATGGCGATCTTGCCCTGCAACGTGCCTGCCGCCGCAAGCTGTTCCAACATGTTGCCGTCACCCAGGTTGATCAGTGGCCCGGTGACTCCGGCGGAGCCGGTGACGCCCTGAAAATGCCAGGGATAAACGGCCGGTTCAAAGACGCCACCGACGCCGTCCTGAACCGCCAAATGATAGGCCTCGGGCGCAAAACGGTCCCAGGCGAAGTCCTGCTGAGAAACCAACTCCAACCCATCGATCTGCTGCAGTTGGCCGTATAACCATTGGTGCACCGCATGACCATTGCGGCTGCCGGTACGCGCCCCGACCAGACAGCGGTGCGGGTAAGCCATGGGCTGGTCTGTCAAACACTCATCAAAGCGTTTTGGATCGCGAACAACCGCAAGATAATCCTGCAGATGCGCATAGGCGGTTGGGCCCGGCTCACCCAACGCGTGAGCGCCTAGTGCGGAATCCGAGTTGATCACGTCGTCGCTGACAACACCGCCCTGGCAACCGCTCAGCGTCGTCAATGTCAGGACCAGCATCATGCCCGCCCAAGTCCTCGGTATCCTGTCCATGGATGTCCGTTATGTTGTGATTTGGACCTGGAATGGTGACACAAGCGTCAGTCTGTTTCCTGCCAGAATTACGCTGGCGCCGTTTGCCGCGGCACCCAAATCACATCGCCCTCAGCCGGCACCATGAATCCCCCGTAACGATGCAGCGCGCGATCCGCCGTCAAAGCATCCACAGGCTCCCGGTCTGCGCTCGATGAACGGGCCGAGCGCAGGCGCGCCTTGGGATGATCTTCTACAACGATGACTTGGCCTTGCTCGTCAAAATGCAGATGAAACTTATCCATGGAGTCCAGAATTGTGGGGGCGGTTAATACCTATTACGAAAACCACCCAAAATCCGGTCATGGCTGTGAAGATTTTGTCGGACTTTATTGCGGCTGCGCTAAAGTTCTCAGATGACGAGCTATCGCTACTACGATTTTTTGGTCGCCGGCATGGTCGGCGTGCTGTTGTGCTCCAATCTCATAGGCCCAGGCAAGGTCGCGATGCTCGATCTGCCGGTGCTTGGTCTGGTCACGTTCGGTGCCGGCAATCTGTTTTTCCCCATCGGTTACATCTTTGGTGATGTCCTGACCGAGGTCTATGGCTACGCGCGGGCGCGCAGGGCCATCTGGGCCGGTTTCGCCATGATGCTGTTCGCCAGTTTCATGGCCTGGATTGTGGTCAATATTCCCATCGATCCGTCCGAGCCGTACAACCAAACGCTACAACCCGCTTTGGAAACGGTATTCAGCAGCACTTTGCGGATCGTACTGGCGAGCATGCTGGGCTACTGGGTGGGCGACTTCGTCAACTCCTACGTGATGGCACGCATGAAAGTGTGGATGCAAGGACGCCACTTGTGGATGCGGACGATTGGTTCAACCATTTGCGGACAAGGCGCCGATTCAC
>CAZVMN010000029.1:0-18169 GCA_964629015.1 uncultured Oceanococcus sp. | reverse complement strand
ATCCGGGCCGTTAGCTCAGTTGGTAGAGCATCGGACTTTTAATCCGCTGGTCCCGCGTTCGAGTCGCGGACGGCCCACCATAATCTCGAAGTTCAGCGCGACCGCCTGGTCAGGTTGAACAAGGTGTGAAACCCACACCAACATGAAGCCAGCCCCGTGCTGGCTTTTTTGTGCGCGCGCTGAAAGTGCAAACCAATCGCGCAACCACGTCACGCGGCGGTACGGGTAACTCAGGTATAATTTCGGGCTTTTTCGGCAGCGCGTTAGCGCGGCCACAGTCCTCACAAACCGGAGTATTCACCATGACCCAACGCGTGGAGCGCGCTGGCCTGCAGGTTGCGGCTGTTCTTGATTCGTTCATCGCTGAACAGGCTCTTCCGGGTACCGGCATCAGCGTCGACAAATTCTGGGACGGCTTTGCAGCGATTCTGGCCGATCTTGCGCCGAAGAACCGCGCGTTGCTGCAAAAGCGTGATGACCTGCAAAAGCAGATCGATGCCTGGCATCGTGAGCGTGCAGGGCAGCCGCTCAACATGGGTGAATACAAGACGTTTCTGAAAGACATTGGCTACCTTGTCGCGGAACCGGCCGATTTTCAGATCAGCACTCAGAATGTTGACTCGGAAATCGCCCAGGTCGCAGGCCCCCAGTTGGTTGTGCCGGTGATGAACGCCCGTTTTGCTCTGAACGCGGCAAATGCGCGCTGGGGCAACCTGTATGACGCGCTTTACGGCACGGACGTGATCTCGGAAGAGGGCGGTGCGGAGCGCGCCGGTGGCTACAATCCGGTGCGTGGCGCTAAGGTCATCGAGTTTGCGCGCAAGTTCCTGGACGAAAGCGTGCCGCTGGCCAGTGGCAGCCATGTGCACAGCACGGCCTATCGCATCGTAAACGGGCAGCTTGAGGTCAAATTGTCCTCCGGTGAGACCACCGGTTTGAAAGAGGCGTCGGCGCTGGTTGGTTATCGTGGTGATGCGCCGAACCCGACGGCCGTGCTGCTGGTGCAAAACGGTTTGCACATCGAAATCGAAATCAATGCGGATCATCCGGTTGGTCGTGATGATGCTGCGCATGTTTGCGCCGTGCATCTGGAATCCGCATTGACTGCTATCCAGGACTGCGAAGACTCCGTAGCGGCCGTGGATGGCCCGGACAAAGCGGTTGTTTACAGCAACTGGCTGGGGCTGATGAAGGGCACGTTGGAGGAAAGCTTCAACAAAGGCGGCAAATTGATGACGCGCCGCCTCAACCCGGATCGTGAGTACACCGCATTGGACGGCAGCACGCTGAGCTTGCCCGGTCGTAGCCTCTTGCTGGTGCGCAATGTCGGCCATCTGATGACGGTGGACGCGGTGCTGGACGGCGAGGGCAATGAAGTGCCGGAAGGCATTCTTGACGCTGCGGTGACCAGCGTGTGCGCGCTGCACGACCTGAACAAGACCAGTGGTCCGCGCAATTCACGCGCTGGAAGCGTGTACATCGTGAAGCCCAAGATGCACGGACCGGAAGAGGTCGCGTTGACTTGCGAACTGTTCAATCGTGTTGAAGACTTGTTGGGGCTGGCTCGTAATACGCTCAAAGTCGGCATCATGGACGAAGAGCGCCGCACAACGGTGAATCTCAAGGCCTGCATTTATGAAGCGCGCGAGCGTGTGATCTTCATCAATACCGGCTTCCTGGACCGGACCGGCGATGAGATTCACACCTCCATGGAAGCGGGCCCGCTATTGCCCAAAGGTGATATGAAATCGCAGCCATGGCTGACAGCCTACGAGGACTGGAACGTTGATATCGGTCTGGCCTGTGGCTTCAATGGCCATGCTCAGATCGGCAAAGGCATGTGGGCCAAGCCGGATGAGATGGCGGAAATGCTCGCGACCAAACAGGGACATCCCTTGGCCGGTGCCAACTGCGCCTGGGTGCCGTCTCCCACCGCCGCGACGTTGCATGCCATTCACTACCATCAGATCGACGTGCTGGCGCGTCAGCAGGAGCTGGCCAAGCGCGAGCGCGCCAAATTGGATGACATCCTGACCATTCCGTTGCTGACGGATCCCAGTCAATTGAGCGCGGAGCAAATCCAACAAGAGCTGGACAACAACGCGCAGGGCATTCTGGGTTACGTGGTGCGCTGGATTGACCAGGGTGTTGGTTGCTCCAAAGTCCCTGATATTCATGACGTCGGCTTGATGGAAGACCGCGCCACGCTGCGCATCTCCAGTCAGCACATCGCCAACTGGCTGCATCATGGCATCTGCACGCAGGAGCAAGTGATGGAAACCCTGCAGCGTATGGCCGAGGTGGTGGATCGTCAGAACAGTGGTGACCCCATGTACCGCGCCATGGCCCCCAACTTCGATCAGTCGGTGGCGTTCCAGGCTGCCTGTGATCTGGTCTTCAAAGGCTGTGAGCAACCCAGCGGCTATACCGAACCGGTCCTGCACGCGCGTCGCATCGAAGCCAAAGCCGGCTGAGAGTTGGCGTGGCGGTGAAGCCCGGCAAATGGCGCAGTCTGGCGCTGGGCTTCGGTCAGAAGACCAGCGCTGGATGGCATGACATCCAAGCGCCCGAGGCCGGTTTATGGGCGCTCGCTCAAGATGTGGATGTATCGTCAGCGGGCGCTGCTCAGCTCTTGCTGGACACTGTGAAAAGCCAGGTTGCCCGCGGCGAAGATCTGACCGCGGCTTTCCTCACCGCACATGGACGCGTGCAACGCGAACACGCGGGCGAGGGCGCACGCATCGTCGCATTGCGTCGTCACGGCGGCAGTTTCGAGCTGGCCTGGGTCGGCGCGATGCGCGCCTTTCTCGTGCGTGATCGGCGCGTGCTCACTCTGACCCGCGATGTCGATGGTGGTGGCGTCGGTTATCTGGTGACCACGGAGCGGATGGCGCAACTGGGCGCGCCCGGTCGTGTTCGGCCCAAGATTGATCGCAATCTGGTCAATGCACAGAAAGGTGATTATTTGATTCTGAGTGCTGATCAGGTTGACGACAGTGTGATGCACGACACCTTGCCAAAAAGTCTGCATGGGCTGTGGAGCTTTGAATACAAAGCGCGTCGCGTCCAGGACGTGTTGAACAAGAACGCATCTGTGCCGGGGCGTGTGGTGATTTGTCAGGCGGTTAAGTAAGCAACCGACCCAAGCGTTTTTTCGTGTCAAACACTTGGGCAACTCCCATGCTGGCTCCGCTGTTCGGGCATTGGGAGCGCAGGTTTGCCATCAATCGGTGCGATCAGATCAATTGGAGCTTGCGGGCATAGGCGGCGGCCGCCGTTCTACGCCCCACGCCCAATTTTTCGTAAATATTGTGCAGATGCCATTTGGCGGTCGCGACTGAAATGAGGAGCTCGTCCGCGAGTTGCTGATTGCTGAGCCCAGCGGCCACCAACTTGAGAATTTCAATTTCTCGTCGGGTTAAGGATTCCGTTTTGTGCTGCGCCTCGGAAAGCGGTTCGATGTCGCTGAATATATTGGGATTGTCATTTGGAAGAAGAGCAATTAAGCGCTTTTCAAATTGACGCTTGATCAGCTGCTCTTCACCAGCATAGGCATCGCACCGCTTTTGTTGGATGGATTGCAGGATGTCCAATACGATGCCGCCTGACGCGAGGATGGGGTAGGCATGGTTTTGGGGCGCAGCTATGCTCAGCGCACGATCTAATGTCCGCTCGGCATCGGCTTGTCGATCATCGGTCCATAGTGCGATGGCGCGCAGACAGCGGACCATTTGCATCACGAGAACTTGCTCAGGTTTGGCCATCGACTGAATCAATTTGAGCAGCCTGAGGGCGTTGTCCGCCTGACCTTGCGCGACCATCAGTTTGGCTTCCGTGAACCGCGACAACATCATCACGCGATGGCGTATGTCGTCGCAAAGCAATTGGCTACGGCCGTCTCCTGTCAGCCCACTGCGAAAGAACAGCTCGGCGGCGGTATCGGTGTCGTCGTCGTGACGCAGGCGCAAATCAATTTCTTCCGCTGCAAGGCTGTAGTGAAGCATCAATTGGTCAGCGCCGAGTGCTGTTTCACGGCCTTGACTTAGGATTTCGCACGCTGCGCCCAGCTCTCCCCGCCACGCTTTCATACGGGCTTCATTGCGAAGAGCAATCCACAAGGGTTCCTGTGGCCCGAACAGCGTGGTGAATTCTTGGCCCGTGTTCAAGCAAGCATTGACGGCCGCAAAATTACCGCGCTGGGTTTCGACTTCCGCCTTGATAATGGCCGACATAGCGAACATGTAGCGGTTGGCGTCAGTTCGGTCGCCGATGTTCCTGCTGGTCCGTTCAGCACAGTCAAGCGCCGTCTGGATGCGGCCTCGTTCCACGTTGGACAAGGCTGCGAGGAAGTCCGCCCAGACAATGGCGTAGACAGAGCCCGCTTTGCTCCCATTACGGTACGCGTCTGCCGCGCAATCGGCCGCCTTGCCAATCTCAGCGCGATTCAGGTGACAGTAACTGGTTGCATTGAGTATCGAGGCAAGCAGGAAGGACTCTGATGTGGGCAACTCAGCGCATAAGCGCAGGTATTGGTCGATATCACCTTGAATGCGATCTGAGCACACATGCGCGATCATCTGAATGATTCTGGCCAACCAGCGCAGTTGACTGCGTCGTTGCTGATCCAGAGGCCATGCCGCGTCGGTTTTGTTGTCTAGAACTCGCAAGGCCTGCTCGGCGAGTTCGATAGCTTGGTCGAGATCTGATGAGAAGGCGCGGGACCAAGCGTGGTTCAGCAATATTTCCGGCCGCTGAAGGTGATAAGACGGCGGCAGGCGCCGCATCCAGTCCAAAATGGTGTAGTGGTCACCCTGGTATTGGGCGATGTCCGGCGCTTTGGCCGCTATCAGGTCGGCTGCGCGCTCGTAGTGGTCACCGTTCAGGCAGTACTGGATGGCTTCGGTAAGGCGTCCGTGCTCCTCGCTCCAGTCCGCGGCGATTGCGCAGAGTTTCGGGTACGCCTGAGGATCCGTGCGGCGGAGCTCAGCCTGCAGGAAGTCGGAAAACAGATGATGGTAGCGGTACCAGCAACCTTCATCATCGAGTGGGATCAGGAACAGGTTGCTGCGCTCAATCTTCTCCAGCAGCGTGGCCCCGTTTTGATCTTCAAGCAAGGCATCGCACAAGCTTGGCGAGAGGCGCGTCAAGGCTGAGGTGCGAAGCAAAAAGCGTTGCACCTCTGGGGATTGAACGCCAAGGACCGTCTGGAACAGATACTCGGTCAGATCTTTATTGCGTCCGGAAAACGATGCGATCATGGTCTCGGCGTTGCTGTCGCTACGACCGATGGCCAAGGCCGCCAGTTGCAGGCCGGCCGCCCAGCCTTCGGTGGTGGTGTGCAGACTTTCCGCCGCGTCCGCTTCGAGTTCAATGGCGTGCAGCTGCAACATGAATTCGCTGACTTCAGAGGCACTGAAGTTCAGTGACTCCTGAGTGATTTCGTGCAGGCCGCCGGCGATGCGTTTTCGCCCCAGGGCCAAGTCGAGTCGCGTGCGGCTGGCAAGAACGATGCGCACGTTACGTGGGGCATGAGCAATTAATCGGTTCCAGAAACGCAGGATGCTGGCATGAGACAGGTGTTGAAAGTCATCCACGAAGATCGCCAGTTTGCGATCAGTTCGGCTGATGCGAGCAACAAGGGCATCAAATAACGCGTCGTAGTTTCGCGTCGGGTTGGCTTTAATAAAGGCCAGTTCCTTGTCGGCGGACTTGGGATCAAACCGCCGTAGGGCGGAGACGATGTACTTCGCAAAAACGATGGGTTCATTGTCATCGGAATCCAAGCTCAGCCAGCAACACGTGTATCGCGCTTGCGCGTAACGCGTTGACAATTCGACCAACAGCGTCGATTTGCCGGATCCAGCCGGAGCAACAACGGTAATCACGACGCCATCGCAATCCTCGGTCAGCAATCCGTCGATCAAATGATGACGCGACAGCACCTTATGCCGAATCAGAGGTGCTCGGAGCTTGGTTTCTATCAGCTCGTTTCCTGCCAGGTGGGTGGCCGAAGATGTCATCTTTTCATTGCGGATCGGCATGTGCGGATGAGGACTGGGAAAGGTCATCCCGAAGCTTAGTCGGGCGATTGGCAGCCCGAAAGTATGGGCACTTAAGAATAGGTGGGGCTTGAGGCACCGTCCCCCATCCTTTTATCGGGTTATTCGTGCGAAAAACTGCATAGGATGCCGACGAGAAAGCAAGGATAGAACTGGCAGTCCTGCCTTTGACTGTCCATGTGATGGTATTCGAGGAGACACAATATGCAGACGCATTACGCAAATCTTCTGATCAAGAACGGGCTTGCGGCCATGCTGGTTGCTCTGTTGGCTGGGTTTTTGTTGATTTTCTCCATGATCGGTGGGTTGTCGCTCAGTCCGGTGCCAATATTTTTCGAGTTCGAAATGCCGGGGGATCCTCAAGGGTGGCGGATTGTTCACCTGGGCATGCTGCTGAACGGAATCATGGCGATTGCGCTCGGCGCGGCCATGCGGGCTTACCTCCTGACTGACGGCCAAGCACGTGGCATTCAGTGGGGCACCAGCATCGCGGTATGGGGCAATTTCTGTTTCTACATTTTCGGCATGTTTGCGGCAAACCACGGCGTCACCCTTGAAGCCAACCGCCTCGGGGAAGCCAGCCTTGCCGGCGCCCTGGCTTTCTTCCCCGCGCTGGTCGGTGCGATCACTTTGATTTACGCCCTGTGCGTACTGATTCGGGCCGAACCGGCAAGTTAATTACGCGCGCCGGTCATTGCCGTTGCCGTGGCAACGGGCACGTATTTGGTTGGGGCGACGGTTTTGTCGTTCTGGCCGCAACTGGAGTCATCAAGTCTATGCAAGCCACACAGACCGCGGATTTGCCTTCTAGCGATACGGATGTACTGGATACGGTACTGAGCGATCAACGAACCGCCTACGAGCGAGACCGCTGTCCGTCGTTGATTCAACGTCGCAAAGCTTTGCGAACGTTGAGCCGACTGCTGCAAGGCAATCGACAGGCCATTGTGGCCGCGTTGCACAGCGATTTCGGGCATCGGTCCAGCGATGAAACGCGTATCGCGGAGATTGGCGCCACGGTTGCGAACATTGAATTTGCACGCCGCCACCTTGCTGGATGGATGCGTCCCCGGCGACGCAGCACCTCCATATGGTTTTTGCCCGGCACGAATCGGGTCCAGCCGCAGCCCGTGGGTGTGGTGGGCATCATGGCGCCGTGGAATTACCCGATCAATCTGGCGGTATCACCATTGGCCAGTGCCTTGGCAGCGGGCAACCGGGCCATGATCAAAATGTCGGAGTACACACCCGCGTCGACGCAGGTGCTGAAGCAGTTGCTGTCGCAGGAATTTTCTCAGGATCAAGTTGCCGTTTTCGGCGGAGGCCCAGAGGAATCGCAACATTTTTCGTCACTTCCCTTTGACCATTTGTTGTTCACGGGATCGACTCAAGTAGGACGCAAAGTGATGGCTGCCGCTGCGGCCAACTTGACCCCGGTGACCCTCGAGTTGGGCGGAAAAAGCCCGGTGATCGTTGCGCCTGATTATCCGATTGATGAGGCCGCGAGTCGGGTGTTGTGGGGAAAGACCACCAACGCAGGTCAGACATGCGTGGCGCCGGATTATGTGCTTGTGCCACAAGGTCGTGCCCGCGACTTCGTGACGGCCATGGCGCGTCACTATCGCCAGCGTTTTCCGGACGGAGCCCAGGGGCAGGACTATTCATCGATTATCGATCAGCGCAACTACGACCGCTTGCAGCAACTGATTGAAACCGCTCAAGCGTCCGGGGCTGAAGTCCTGCCGCTGGAACCACACAGCCCTGCGTTGGCCGCAGTGCGTAAATTTCCGCTCACCGTGATCTTAAATCCGCAGAACGATACTCGGGTGATGCGGGAAGAGATTTTTGGCCCGGTTCTGCCCGTGATTGAGGTGCCTGATCTTGATCATGCCGTTCAGCGCATCAATGCCGCAGAGCGGCCGTTGGCTCTGTACCTGTTCAGTCATAGCAGCGCAGTTCAGGAGATGATCATGAAGAACACCCACGCGGGCGGTGTCACGATCAACGATGTGATGCTGCAATATTTGCAAGTGGCTCAACCATTTGGCGGGGTCGGCGCCAGTGGGTTCGGGCGCTATCACGGTCGCGAGGGGTTCGAGACGTTTTCCCATATGAAATCGGTTTTCGTCCAGCGCGGGCTAGGGCGCTTCACCGGTCTCAAGTTGCTGTATCCACCCTATGGGCCGCTATCGCGTCGGCTGATCGGTTTGATGGGGGGCTGATGATGCACGCCACGCAAGAATTTTCCAGCTTTGCTTACGTGCGCGACGATGGCGTCATAAACATCCGCCTGAATCGTCCACAAAAACGCAACTGTCTGACACGCGCGTTTTGGCGCGAGTTGCCGCTCGCCCTGGATCAGGCCGCGCGCGATCCAGACGCTCGCTGCGTCCTGCTTGATGCTGACGGAGATATGTTTACCGCGGGCATCGATATCGAGATTTTGCAGTTCGTGCAGGGGCAGGGCGCGCAGATGGAAGAGGCCCGCAAAGCCGACTATATCAGGCGAACTGTGTTGTCCTTACAGGCATCTGTGAATGCCCTGGCGCGCTGTCCTTTGCCCGTTGTGGCGGCAATCCAGGGGCCATGCCTGGGCGGCGGGCTGGATTTGGTCAGCGCGGTGGACGTCCGTCTGGCCGAAGTTGGGACCCAGTTTGCTCCGATGGAACTCAATCTGGGCTTCGTGCCCGATCTTGGCACGGTCCAGCGTTTGAGTGCGTATCTGCCCCCGGCCTGGATCGCGGACTGGTTGTTTACCGCTCGGGTTATCGACGGCAGCGAAGCCTTACGCATCGGCTATGTTTCGCGCGTTGCCGAATCCGCAGAGCAATTGCAGACGCTGGGCTGGCAGGTGGCGCGCCAGATTGCGGCCAATTCTCCATTGGCCTTGCGCGGACTCAAAGACACCATGAGCTTCGCGCGTGCGCACGGCGTTGAGGCGGGGCTTCGATACGTGGCAGCCTGGCAGGGCGGATACTTTCCCGGTGCGGATTTCGACGAAGCCATGCAGGCCAGATCGGCAAAACGTGCGCCCCGTTTCGAGCCCCTGCCAAATGACCAGTTTGTCTTCGGTGCTTTTGATTGTGCCGAACCACCGCGCGAATCCGGCGCAAGGCGTGGTCAAGATCAAAATGCCGCGGAGAAACCAGCATGAATCCCGCCCGATTGCTCGCAGGGCTGTTCAAAGGCCTGTTTTTTCAATCTCCAGGAATGCTGGGTTTTGCGAAACGTTTTTTGGAGGCGTGGAATCAACAGGATGCTCAAGCGGTGCTCCAACTGATCGGCCAAGGAACCTACCGAGATCCATTGTGCCAGGGAGCCGTTCGAGAAGACGTGCTCCGCGACCATGTTGAGGCGCTATTCACCGCGTTCCCGGATTTGCGTTTCGAACTGACCGGTGCGGTCTCGGTAGGTGACCGAACGCTGACGGCCGGTTACTGCATGCGCGGCCGCCATGATGGACCTCTGCCGGGAGGGCTGGGCATTGAAGCTGTCGATCCTACCCACCGTGAGTTGGTGTTGAAAGGCAGCATGAGTTTGAATTTTGAGTCCGCCGGGGCCGTGCATGTTGAGAACCATTTCGCGTTGGACAGCTTGGCTGACCAGCTGGGTTTTCTAGCTCTGCTCATGCCTCGGACTCAGGGTGACTATCAATTCGGTGCCTACTATCGGCTTAATCGAGGAAATACAGCCCCACCTGAGGCCATTGGCATGACCTGGCTACTCGTCCGCGGTGGGCAGGAGCCCTTTGATGAAGCCGCTCGGGTGACCAATCATGTGCTTGAGAGCTTTGCGGATAAGCCCGGCTTCATCACCGGCATCATAGGGGCGCGGCCACCCGACGAGCACGGCAATTCGTCGGGATTTACGCTGTCCGCATGGGAAAATATAGAGGCGTTAGAAGCGAATCTGTTACCCAATGAGGATCACAAAAAAGTCGTACACCGATTTATGAAGGAGGGGTTCGCCTACGGCACGCATTCCCGAGTTTACAAATTGGTTCGAGCGAAAACGGTGATGATTGCATGCGTCGCCTGCGGCAAGAAGAACAATCCACACAAGCGCAATCCGGTGTGTTCAGCGTGTGGAGCGCCGTTGGAAGCACCGCCGCCGTATTGGTAGACGCTCTGGCGGTCTTGCAATGTTCGTTCAGTGGTGGGGCGGGCAGAGATCGGTGGCCGTAGTCGATACCGAGGCAAGATATTCAACCATACTTTTAACATAATATATATTATGCGCAATCATGTAGGCATGGCTCCGCAACAGTATACGCCACCTGAAACCCACGTAAATACAGGGCTTTCACCACCCTCTGCGGTACTGAGATTGATGATTTGCACGGCGTTATGTGAAGTTCGCGGTTTGCGCAGTTTTTTGGCGTACAGGTCGCCGCATAATGCCGCTGCTGACAACGGCCTTAACGGGGTCGAAACCTGAGAGCTTGGCGATGATGAAAATGGGCAATGCAATGGCTATTGCTGTTGATCGCAAAAGTTGTTCTTTCCAAGTCGGTTGCTTGGTCAGATATCGCCCGTGGACGTGCCACGCTGACAGCATTGTGTAGTTGCCTCGCATGTCCACGGTTTCGCCTTTTTTATTGATAATGAATTTTTCTTTGAATTCCTGGCCTGTGCGAAAGCCCTTGTAGAGCTTTTTGCCGATGTACCACCAGCGGTCATAGAACATGGCCTCATTGCCGAGGCCGTAATTCACTCTTGCAACGTGGCCTTTCCAAGGAAGTCCATTGATGCCGGCAATTCGCAGTATCCATCCAATGAACGGCACAGCGATTTTCTGAGTATTGGCGGCGCGAACGTGGTAATCGCCAAGCGCACCACGAATGGCTTTGTCGAGCTGGTCAACGTCCTGAATGATGAGGTAAACGTCCCAGTGTCGCTTTCTGGCGTGAACGAACCAGTTAAACAAGGCGCGTCGATCAGGATCGTTCCAGTCCCTTGAATGAAGCCACGTGCCGCACTCATCAAGGACGAGAGCGCCGAAGGTGGATTCGTCATATTCTTCGACTGGTTTTCCGTCTCCGGTACCAAGTTGGTCGAGGTCGATGGCACGTGGCTTGTCGGGTAAACGTGTGACGGTGGTCTTGCTGTCTGCTGGCAACAAGTATTCCAGGTACAAATCAAGGTTCGTGGCCACACGGCGCCCGGCTTTCAGATAAAGCTGAATGCGTCCGACTGTACAAAGCGTTTTGCCAGCGCCAAGGCCGCGACCGTCTACGAAGTAAACAGCCATCAGAACATCTTCAATTGGTAATACTCACGACGCACGGCATATACCATTGCGACGACGCGAGTTGATCCCATCGCGGCAATCACCTCGTCGATGTTGTGAGGTACAAACCACTCCAGCGCCGGTGAATCAGGAATGACGACTGCGCCGACCGTGGCTACAACGGCGTTAATGCCGGCGTAAAGCGCCACAGTAATACCGACAAAGAAAACACCCGCAGCCACGATCGTCGCCGTTTTCTTGCCGATGCCCTCAGCGAACACGGCAACGAGTGCTGCAAAACCTTTACCGAGCCAAGCAATTAACCAAGGCATATCTAAAACCTCGTAGAGCCATAGCCGCGTCCGAAGGCCGCGCCCATGGCTCTACCCTGCTTTCAGTGTGCGAGAGAGCACACCGAGGGAGTCGAAAACGAAATACATGTACAGGAGCCATGCGAGCGCTCTGCGCATCTGCGCGAAAGCGTCACAGATTCCAGGCGACGGAAACGTGACGTCCTTGCCCATGATGGTGAAGTTGACCGTGGGGCAACTGTCGCCGGGTGAAATCATGGGTGCGGCGTCGAAGAAGCTTGTATCCGGGTCTGACCAGCCGCCCTCGTCTAGCGCATCTTTGGTTTGGGCGTCGTGCCGTTCTTCTGATGCTTGCTTGAGTTCGTCCGTGTTCGTTTCCGCATCGCACGTTTGGGGATTTTCTTCGCACTCTCCCGGTGCTGGGGATGCTGTCGGGCCCGGCGTGGGTTGTGGATCGCTTTCACCAACGTCGCCGGTTGAGTTATTGACCGTGTTGCTGGTGTAGTAGTTGATGATCGTAGAATCACCATTGCCCGTGTTCATCTGAGCATCTGGCTGAGCAGGTGTCTGCCCTTCCCCGGTTCCGTCGTTCGGTACTCCAGGGTCCTGTAGATGCTCGCCGGGGCCGAGTGCATCGGGATTGACGGCACACACGCGTCCACCGCTGGGTGTCGGTATGCAATTGGTCGCGGAGTTTGTGCAGTAGGATTGCCCGCCGACCTCGTAGCACTGGGTTCCGGTACCGGATGAGCCGCAGATTTGATCGCCGTTGGCTGTCACGCAATCAGGATTTGCCGGGTCTAGATCAAATTCCACGCCGTTTTCGGATCGTGAGTAATCCTCTGGTGATGAGACTGTTTCACTGCCAGAGCATTGGCCGCCAACCATCGTGGATTGTGCAATGTAGTCCGAACCGTTGGGGCCGCCGAGGAATGTGCCCCAATGCAATGATCCGTCGTTGGCGGCGTGAGAGACGACGGCGCAACCATTGGTATCGCAACCGTCTTGCCCTTCCCCGCTTGCCACAACTTCGCCGCCCTGCTCGCCTGCTTCACATTCAGAAGGGGGTTCTCCTGCCGTGCAGACGCCGAATACGCGATAGGTTACGGATGTATCGTGAGTGGTGGTGCTGTTTGTGTGGCACGAGGTGTCTTGCGAGTAACTGCCGTTGTATGTGCCCGTGACCGATGCGGAGCCGGTAGCACTACCGCCTGCGTAAAGTGATGCTGTGCTTAAGTTCAGAACGGCAAGCGATTGCTTGAGTTGTTTGCCACCGCAGTCATAAACCGTTCGCTCTGGACGGTCGACCGTTGTGCCTAGAATGCCTTGAAGGTCCGTTCCGGAACTGTAGTCCGGAGCCTGTGTGTAGTTGTCGCCTGATATCTTGCTGACGCTATTGGCTTGGAAGTAGTAGCCCTCCGCGCATATCTGCTGGGCGCTCGCTGTCGCTGACAAGCTCAGAATTGTTACAGCTGTGACCGATTGGAATAGGTTTCGCATGGTGCGCCCTGAAAGCAGCGAGGGGGCGTCCTTGCCCCCTCGCCCAAGATCGTTAGATCTTGTTGCCGGTGCGTTTCATCAGCTTGAGGCCGATGAAGCCGACCAACACCGTGACGGCCAGCGCGATGCCCCAGTCAACAATCTGATTGACCGCGGTATCCACTTCCGTTTGTGCAGCAGTGAAGTCGTACGCCAGTGCTACGTTTGTGGCGACCATGCCAAGGGCCGCAGCGCCCACTTTTTGCAATTTGTTCATGGTTTCCTTTCCTTGAACGTGTCCGGGTTAGATGTTGTCGCCCACTCGTTGCAGAGTGCGCTTGATGTACCCGCCGCCGTACCCGGTGATCCAGCAGAAGGCGAAGAAACTGACGGTTTCAGCAATTTCGGCGGGGGTCATCGACTGCTTACCCCCGCCGTCCAACCGTGTGCGAATAGGCCCATTGCGATGCCGATATAGATCAAGTCCATCATTCCGGGATACCCCATGGATTCAACGTAGTCTTGGAACACAGGTTCTTGGATGATTTCGGCGGTGAGTTGCTCGGTCGTGAACCACTCACCACCCGCCGTGCATCGGGGCGCGTTGCCTTGGAGAAGGACGTACGTTTGCCCGCCTGCATCGTCATTGCACCTGTACCAGATCGACACCGCGACGAACTACGCCGCGCGGGGCGATGCAGCCTGTTGAGGCTGCTTGGCGTCTTCGATCCAGATCGAGGGCGTGTAGCTGGATCGGCGATCCGGGCCACAACGGCCGGACAGCACCACATTCGCGGGGCGGTTGGCTTTCAACGCGTGCTCGATCACACGGCCAGCGGCCTCGTCACCGGACAGGATGACGCCGGTACGCTCCCCTACCCCATCGTTGAAAGGCTCAACGGTGTGAATCTGACAGTAAATCTTGCCCTTCTGGGACTTCTTAAATTGCACCCCGGAGACGAGTGCAGACAATTTGCAATCCATGATTAAAACTCCTCAACGTCAACAAAGTGGTCACCGATAAACGTGACCATCCAACTGCTACATCGCCATTCCCCGGTCTTTCGAGACACCCACCCGCCACCGACACATGGGCGTACGTCGTACTCGTAAGTGTCCCAGTAGTCCCGAACGTACCCCGGAGAAAGCGTCCAGCGACGATCCATACGGGCGTCGTCATCCAGACCGCCGCACGCGTGTATGCGACACCCGCGCGGAAATTCGTGGCCCAGGTCGCAAAGCTCTGCGGCTGTCTTGACGCCTTTGCTGGCGTACTTGACGAGATAGCCAACAGGCTTGCGGGCCTCAACTTGGTTGCTCATCCCATGGGGCCACCAGCCGCGACGATCCGCGAACGGCAGGCTGATGCCTTTGGGGAGCCAAAAAACGATGTGGTAATGCGGTGCACCGCGTTGTTGCAGCTCGCAGACCCACACGAAACGACAGGGCACCTTTTTGCGGCGCATCCATTCCCGCACCGATTTGATGTAGGTCTTGATATGGTTGGGTCGCCAGTCGTGCACGCCCTTGTAGGTCAAAGTGACCATGATGGCTTTGCTTCGACGCCCTCCCCTTGTTTGGGACGCCTCGATGCGCTCGGCGGCTTTGATAACACCAACGCGCATACGGCGGAGCCGTGCTTTGCGCGTGTCAACTCTCAACGCAGAATTGCCGCCCCGTACCGGGTCGCGTTCCTGAGCTACACGCATGCGCGTGTCCTTTGTTGAGGTTTCGACAAGCCCATGCGCGGCTGCGCCGCGCTGGACTCGCGAGCGTGCCGCTCGCTCGCTCGATCCGCTGCCTCTGCGATGGCTTCGTGAAACCATCCGTCCAATGCGGATTTGAACTTGTGGCCATCGCTGGCGCGGAAGCCATGAGGCAAATAACGGTATTTCTGCGCGAGATAGATACGACCCGGTGCGGTGTCGGTGCGTGGCGTCAAAAGATCAATGCTCATGCCTTCTTCTCCCGCCGACTCAACAACTCACTGACGAAAAACGTGTGGTCCAGCTGGTCTACAAGCATCTGGGCAATTTCTCGGCTGGGAAACTCGCAGATGTCGGACTCGTCGCAGGGCCAGCCACGGAAACGGCCGTTTTTGGTCAGAACGGTATGGCGACCGTCAGCCAATTCTTGGAACACACCGAAGGCGCTCATCGTGCAAGGCCTCTGGAGTGCACCACCCTGCCCCGCTCGATGTCGTCCGCTGGACGGATAAACATCGCGGTGTTGACCTTGCGGAAGCGGCGGCGCACGTCGCGGGCTTGCTGCTCGCTGTCGAACAGCCGCGTTTTGTCGCTGCCGGGTTTGTGGAAAAGATCGTCAGTGCCCAGCACCCAGCTGCGGCGGTGATAGCGGATGACCAGAACGAAGCTCATTTGGTCGAATCCTCGAAGGTGACCGCCCTGCCCTTGTTGAGCTTCAAAGTGCCCCGGTAACGAACAGGAACATGCTCGTCACCGGGGAAGCCAGGGGGAATCTCGATCTGACCGCCCTTGCGGTCGTCGATCTGCTCAAGCTTGGCGCAGGCAAACAGAAACGCGTCCTTCCGATTGAACGCAATGCCCAGCCGTAGCTCATCCGTTACGCCATTCGCGGCGTAATGGTTCACGACAGTGAGAAAGAACATCGGCTCGGAACCGTCGCGGTCCACTGACGTGTGTACTTCGGCAATCACCTCGCCGTCCCGACGAAGGATTGCTTTGTGGAAGTTGTAAGAGATGTCGCCCATAACTTGGTAGTCAGTACCAAACGTGGTCGATATTGGTAGTCACTACCAAGAGCTGTCAACACGACGCGTAAAATTGTGTTGCGGCCAAAAACGAGGCCCGACGCTCTATGCACGCAGAACTCATTGAAAAATCACTGAAAAAACATGGTTCGGTTCGTGCTATAGCGACAGCGATCGATGTTGATGTCAGCAACTTGAACAAGTCATTTCGCGCGAAAAAGCTTCCCGCTTACGTGGCTGATGAGTTGGCTGACGACCTTGGTGAAGATCGCGAGACCGCAATCGTTGAAGCCCTGATGTATGCAGCTCGATCCGAACGGGAGAGAGATCAGTGGCGGAAGCGCTTACTTGAGTTGATGGGAATGAAGTAAGCGATCACTGAGTTGGGGGACTCAATGACAAAAGGACTTATTGGCGGGCTGCTGCTGTTGCTGATGCCATCGACCGTTCTAGCTCAAAGCACTGCTCAAAAAATCGGCGAAGCTTGGAACGAGCATTATCGCGATAGTGTGACAAAGAACTATCAAGCTCGGATTCAAGACAACGCGCGTTGCAAAGCCTACAAAGATCAATTGGCATCTACCGGTACCAGGCATGCCAGTGCGGCAAGCGGTCGATACGTGCTCGACATGACAAAGATAATTGACGCGGCAAAGGCAGACTCCTGCCTGCATGGAGTTCAACCAGATATCAGTGAGCACCTAGAAGCCAGACCGCAAGGCGTAACCAAGAGTGGAGCGCCTGAACGAACGAGTAAGCCTGACAAACGAATGGCCGGGTTAGATCGCTTGAAACGAGCTTGCGAGAATGCTCATGAACGAAATCGACGCTCGCCGAGCCGTGAGAACACGCTAAATGCGGACAACGCTTGTTCTTCATATGAATCCGAGCGGAAGTTGTTGACGGGTCGATAACTCGTTATGTGTGGCCGATACGCCTTAATTCCTAACGCGTCTGCTTGGCGCGCCCTGGGCGAAGATTTGGGGCGGGATATGGATGCGGTCTTGGAGCAGCTGCGCGGGTATCGAGAGCTCTATAACGTTGCGCCGTCCGAGACGATGCCAATTGTGATCTACGATCAGCACACGGGGAAACCGGCGTTGATCGAAGCGCGCTGGGGCTTTATTCCCAGCTGGTGGAAGCAAATCAAGCCGCCGACCAAAACGTTCAATGCCGTGAGTGAGACGGCGAGTAAAAAGCCGATGTGGCGTCACGCCTGGAGGCACAGTCGGTGTTTGGTGCCGGCTTCGCTTTGGTATGAATGGGCCACCAATGAAAGCGGCGAAAAGATTCCGTTTGCGTTCCGTGGGCCGGAACCCGGCGATGAACTGATGCTAGCCGGGTTGTGGGATGTGTGGCACGACGCGGTGAACGGTGAGGACGTGGCCACGTTCGCAATCATCACGCGGGAATCCGAAGGTGTTGTTGCAGAGGTGCACCACCGCATGCCGCTGATTCTGGCGCCTCAGATTTGGGGAAGCTGGATATACCCGGGCCTGAACAGTTTGCGTGACATCGACAACGAATTGGCCCGTAACAACCTGACGGAACTGAAAAGCTACCGGGTGAAACGGCTGACCAACAACAGTCGATACAAAGGGCCGGATACGGCAGAGCCTGACGATGGCGAGGACGGCTGAACGCTGGTTTGTTCAGCAAGGGCGCGATTGAGGATGGCTTTACCCTGCCCCGTTGGTGATCGCGGGGTTGACGGTGTCAGTTCGCCAGCAATCTTGCCTGCGGCGCTGGCATCCGCAGGGGCTGAGCCCCTGCACCCGGTCAGGCGGGTCAAATGTCACCTGCAGCGATTTGTTGGGCACGACGGTCAGGAACCCTCGCTGCAATGGTATGTAGCGCCCGGAATGCATCAAAGCACTTCGCCTCTAACTCTGCCTCAAGCTCTGGCTTACGGTAGTACTTAACAAACTCATTTGAGTTCCCGTGCATGATGTCGTTTCGGAGCTTAACTAACCACCTCAACTCATCAAGCAAGCCTTCTCTCTCCAGCATTGTTCTCAATGATTGCTGCTTGCTATTGGGTGCTGCGACTTTGCTTAGATGGATCTCAATCATTGCGCAGGCTAGAGTAAAACAAGCTGTGTAGGCTTTCGCTGCATACGCTCGCTCCAAATCGGGCAGCAGGTTCCATGCTTCGTTAGCAATTGTGAAGTCCCCGGTGTGGCTAAGGCAAACACCCTCGAAGGTTCTAAAACTATCAAAGCGGTTCCAGTACCTAACACCAAAGTCTGCGCATGCTTCTCGATCGCGACTGTCCATGATTAATGCCCGGAATTTACGAATTAGTGCCTAACGCCCACGTTGAGGTGCGTTTGAGGCGGCGCCTGCCTTTGCGACAGCAA
>CAZVMN010000028.1:0-18398 GCA_964629015.1 uncultured Oceanococcus sp. | reverse complement strand
TCGGTCGCAGAGGAATGACTGTCCACGACAGAACCCGGCTTATCGGCCAGCTCCCACCTTGTCTCCGCTGATCGCGGCAGGACTTCAACATTCCTGCAATATTCGGCTAGAATACGCGGTTCCATACGGTGGAGCATGGTTCCACCCCGTCCGCGTCAACCCGGCTTGTGTACGTGAAACTGATCGCCTCAAAACAGACGATAACGTTGAATACACGGGCCAAAATGCGTCTGCAGGTTATCGACGCCCGACGCTAGACATTTCCCGCGCCAGGCCTATGTGCCTGGCGTTTTTATTTTGGTTACATGAGCGCAGAAACATATGGGAATCGCTGAGCAACTGGAACAGCAGTTGGGTCTGTCCAATGTCACATTCAAATACGGCCTGACCAAGCAGGAACTGTTCCACGAAGCCATCGCCAACGATCGCGGTCGCGTCCGTCTGGATGGCCCGGACGACGAGCAAAAGGCGTTTCCCACCAAGTTGGGTGTGCACGGTCCGTTGATTTTCTACACCGAGCCGACCTGCACCGGTCGCCCGGTTCAAGATACCTTTGCCGTGGCCTGGCCGGAAATCGACGACAAAGTGTGGTGGAAGAACGACTTCAAGAAGTTCGACCCGAACAAGATTGATGCGCTGTTCGCGCGCGTGATTGACCACCTCAATGCCAAAGCTGGTCATCTGTACGTCAAGGATCAGTACTCCGGCTGGATTTCAAGCTACGCGATTCCGTTGCGTTTCGTGGGTGAGTACGCCACCCACGCGATGTTCATCGAGAACATGTTTGTCGACCAGGTTGACGGCATTGAGAACGAAGACGACAAGCGCTGGACCATCGTCAACGTGCCCAGCTTCCGCTGCGACCCGGAGCGCGACGGTACGGCATCCGACCGTGCGGTGATCCTGGATTTCCGCAATCGTCGTGTCCTGGTTTTGGGTCGTGCCGATTATTGCGGTATCAACAAGAAAGCCATTTTCACGGTGATGAACTACCTGTTGCCGGAACGCGGCGAGATGCCCATGCACTCCTCGGCCAATATCGGCAAAGACGGCCACTCCGCGATTCTGTTTGGCTTGTCGGGCACCGGCAAAACCACTTTGTCGGCGGATCCCGAGCGTTTGCTCATTGGCGATGATGAACACGCCTGGACGGTGGAAGGTGTGTCGAACTTTGAAGGCGGTTGCTACGCCAAGCTGATCGACCTGAACAAGGATGCCGAGCCGGTGATCGCCGCCGCGCTGTCCATGCCGGGTACCCTGATCGAGAACGTGCCGCCGTTGCCGGGTATTGCGCTGGAGGACACGGACCCGCAGGAATTGGATCTGTCTGACGATTCGATTACCGAAAACACCCGTTTCTCTTACCCGCTGGCCTGCAATCCCGGTGTGGCCGAGGGAGCACGTGGCCCGCACCCGAATACTCTGGTGTTCCTGACCGCGGACGCGTTCGGTGTGTTGCCGCCGGTGTCGATCCTGGACGAAGACGAAGTGATCTATCATTTCGTGTCCGGCTTCACGGCCAAACTGGCCGGCACCGAAGTGGGTATCACCGAGCCCAAAGCGGCGTTCTCCGCGTGTTTTGGCGCGCCGTTCATGGCTCACAAACCGTCGGTCTACGCCAAGCTTCTGGCCGAAAAGGTTAAAGAGCACAAAACCCGTTGCATTCTGCTCAACACCGGTTGGACGGGAGGCGGTTACGGCGAAGGTCAACGCATCTCGATCAAAGCGACCCGCGCGATGCTGAACGCTGCGCTGGCGGGAGACCTGCATGCTGATGGCATGGAATACGACGTGCACCCGATCTTCGGCCTGAAGATGCCCAAGTCCTGCCCGGGCGTCGACGCCGAACTGCTCAACCCGAAAAATGGTTGGGAAGACGGCGCGCGCTACGATGCGAAGGCGGAAGAGCTCAAAGCCATGTTCCAGAAAAACTTCGCGGCCAAGGGTTTCGCCGAGCTCGGAATCAAGGCAGCGATGTAAGTTGGCCGGCTGGGGCTTGTCTTTGAAGCGCCCAGCGGCTAAATTACGCGGCCGCGCGACGAGCGCGGCCCGCATTGGGCGGCTAGCTCAGGGGTAGAGCACTGCTTTCACACGGCAGGGGTCACAAGTTCAAATCTTGTGCCGCCCACCATACAAACGAAAACGCCTCCATCTCGGAGGCGTTTTTTGTTGGGCGCTAGGTAAACGCCCACAAAACCCCCGCCATTCTTCATGTTATATGGACGTTGACGTTATTAACGTTAAACCCTTGTATGCCATTTAAGAGCGGCCTGGCCTGAGGAGGGATGATGAATCAAAGTGCGGAATTGGATATAGACGTTGGAAATCAACATATAGTCATTCAGCGTCGCTATGAGGCTTTAGGTGCACTCAATGATTTGCTAATAGCTGTATGGTTTTTGGTTGGTAGCTTTTTCTTTTTCAATGAATCTCTTGTTGATAGTGGTACCTGGTTGTTTATAGCAGGTAGTGCGCAGTTGATCATTAAGCCGGCAATCAAGTTAACGAGCCTGGTTCATGTTGGAAGGGTGCTCGAAAAACAACATAAAAAGACGCGTCAATTAGAGCGTTAGAAAGCTTGTGCGTACTCTGCGGGTGTTAAGTGCCTGGGTGTATGTTGGATACGAATAGCCTGAAGGGCTGGCGTTCGCAATGAGTGTTGCTGTGAATCAGTTCGACCACCTGTTTCGGCGACGGAAGGCTTCGTGACAAGCTATCGCTGCGAGTAGGGTTGTTCGGGCTAATTAGAGTGGCGGCTACTGTTGCCTGAAGCCGCCACTTGGTTGCGTATTACTTATTCAAAACGGTTGGCATGAATGTTCATATTAGTGCCGTCGTATCGATAGGTCACCGCGGTGGCATTGCCGTCATCATCCATAACAAGTTTTGGGCCGTATGTGCTGACTGTGGTGTTTTCAACGAGTGCTTCAGTGCCCCAGCTGTTTGTGTGCGTATTGTCGAAGTTGGTGTATAGGAGGTCAGAGTAAATACTGTCGTCCTGGAGTCATATGACAACGGCATTGCCATCGTCATTAATGGCAATTTGTGGCGCAGAGGCGTTTCCCTCGTCGCCGAGCCCACGCTGATGGCGGGTCGAAATCTTTCCCTTTGCCCATCGCTTCCGTGCGGTCAGCGCAAACCGTCCTGATTGTCGATGTCCCTGTGAACCTGACCGGAGACGGGGGGCTTTGTTCGTTCCCACTCCGGCGGTGAATACCATCCTGCATGACAGCGAGCACTGTTCCCGACTGGTACTCGGCCTACTTGAAGATCCACAGGGGCGACCGACCGAGCGGCACTGCGGCGAACTGGCCAATCAACCCTGTCGCAACTCCATCGCCTCGGTGCCAGCGGGCAGCATCGTGATCGCGCGCGAGCAAGGTCGGCTAACACGTTCTTACTAATGCATTCTGAACGGTTTTAGGTGACGGCACCCACGATGCGATGATCAGGTACTGGCGGGTGTGCCCATTTGCGCTGAAGCCTGGGGCAAGATTAGGAAGGTCTGTAATCAACCCTTAGCGGGCGTTCAGGTGTCTGTGGCCGGACCACGGGTTCGGGCCATCAAGAAACATCTGGGTTGTCCTGCTGGATGATCGAGACGGGCGCATTGCGGTCGCTCACCATCACAGACACTGGCTCCGTTTAGCCGACGCTCGCTTGGAGGCGGTTGGATCGGCCCTTCAGGGGGATAAGCGCTGAAACGCTCGTTGGCGCTGGTGGCTCCGACCAAAACAATTGCAGACGACCAAGTTCTTGCGATGAACTTGCGATAGAAAAAGTGGGTTGCGTCAGCCCCGAGTACTTTGGAAGAGCCTCATTGTGAGGCCGGTGCCTGTCCGGTTTTCGCGGGAAGGCCAGTGCCAAAAACGGCGGGGTTCAGTGGCAACCGTTAACGCTTAGGGCGCGGATCTCGCTGATCTGCTGTATCTCCCGATGCCAGGCAATCAGCACATCGCTGTTGCCACCATAAGCCAACGCGGTAAGGGCGGGGAGCGCTGGCAACTGCTGAGCCGCGCGATCAGTCAATGGATGCTGGTTGACCTTGGCTGGGGATGGGCTGCTAGCTTTGCCATCTGCTCCATAGCACCGTGCCATTACTTCGTAGCGATAAAGCTCGTTGTCAATGAATTCCAGTTCGGCCCAGGCTATGCTGTAGCTAGCATCGACGGCCATGGCCAAGGCTGGTGCCTGTACAAATCTGCCCAGGCTACTGGTTGTCGCGATGACACTTTGCACTGGCCCTGATGGGCTGCCATCAGGCCTGAAGCGTTGGCTATAAATCTCGCGGTTGCCATCGCTGCCGCGTGTCCACACAAGAACGTATTCACCGGCACCATTCATCGCCAATGCGGGTGTGGCCAGTTCGGTATTAGCTATGGCTATCGCAGGGCTTAAAACTTGACCGTACTCGCTGTAATGGCGAAGTTTGATGTCGCTGACTGACAGAGCCAGATTGATATGCCGCCACGCGGCGACAAAATTGCCGACCGCATCGATAGCCAAGGCTGGAAAGCCTCGACTCTGGCCCGCCGTGATCTGTAGCGGCGAGCGTTTGGGTCTGCCATCAGCGAAATATGGGCGCACATAAAACGCCCCATACGGCGACAGTGACAGGCCGTTCATATCGACACAGCACAATCCCAGCTGCATGTAGCGTATCCAGCCTATTACAAAGTCGCCGTCTGCATTCATGGCCAAGGCCAGTTCTGATGGCCCTTCTTGAAGGCGTGCTTGCAACAATGCGCCGGCCTGTGCTGTTTGCAGGTCGATTAAACCATCCTGAACAAGAACTGATTGAGCGTCGCTCAATGCGCGACCCTGTGCATCAAAGCGTTGAAACAACACATCATCGCCTGTGCCATTGGTCGTGAGTGTGCGCCAAACGATGACAAAGGCGCCGTTGGCATCCATCGCAACCCGAGCGTCCTGCGCAGCGCTCGTCCCCGCAATGCTGATGACGAGGCCTTGCGCTGTGCCATCAGCATGAAACAAGCGCGCATGAATATTGTCTGCACCACTCTTCCAGACGACAACAAAACGCCCGTCTGCAGCACGCGCAACCCGCAAACTGGATTGTGACGTTAGGGCGCTGACCAATGGACCACTGATGGCGATCTCATCCACAGGTGCGCTGCGACTGTTGGTCGCCCGCGCGGAATCGTCAATGGGTGCCGGCGCCTTTTCAGGCGTAGCATCGGAGCAGGCGGAGAAAAGCGTGGCGAATAGCAGCAAGCTTATGAATGCGCGACTTTTCATGGGCTGTCCGATGGCAAAAAGCGGGAATAGGAAGGATAGACACTTGCTGTCGAGTATGCGACCGCAGCCAAATCCTGGCTGTCGAATTTGGGGCAATTGTTGAAGCTTAGAGTCGAGATCTGGGTCATTTCTGACCTGTCTGGACACCCTCTGAATGGCAGCTTTCAGAAGGGCGGAAGCTTTCTAGTCGCCGAACGGGACTGACACCTTTGTGCTGATTGCGGACGTTCTGCGGCGAGCAGTTTGTCGTCTGCTGCTGGCCGGGTCCGGTCCTTACACTTCTGTTGCTCATGACGTACGAAGAACGCAGTCACCAGTCCGTCACCAACATGAAAACTTTGTTGTCCGAGCCCGGCGCAGGTGAGTTGGACCGAACATGCGCGCGCTTGAAATGCCCATGCTGATTGTTTTCGGTCAGCAACCCATTGAATCGCGCTAACGGGCTAAAAGTTCGTACAAGCATCGGCTGCCGCCGTAGTAAAAAATACCAATTTGGCGTTTGAACAAGCGTGATTGCTATGCCTGTTTAATGAGGTGCACGTAATATGGCAGCCGACATCTTTGCCGCCGTGTTCTCACGCTTCAGCAGTTCGGCCTGCTGACTATGGCGTTGTGGCGGCGCTTACCAGATAACAATGTGCGGACACCGCGCACAGGAGACACCGCGTTATGACGAAGCCGCTATTGGACAACAGAGGGCTTGCAACGGCCACTCTGATTCTCACCACCTTGCTGGTCTTTGCGAGTTCGAGTGGATGCGGGGCCAATCGTGGCGAGGCCGGTTCCGGCGTCGGCGGTGAAGACAATGGGCCTGGCGGTTCCACCGCAAATCTTGGCAAATACGATCTGTATAACCAGTGCTGGGTGATGAAGGCCGGCGATGCCTATGTGGTGCGCGATGGCCAGCGTTTTGTGGCCAATGGCGCTTCTGCTGACGACGCTGAGAAGTTCTACATGCGTGCAGCGAATCTCGCTCGTTATCTGTTCTACACGCCTGATCAACAGTTGATGACGGCCAGCGGATTCCAGGTGACGACGGTTGCGCAATCGTCGCCAGAGGATGGTTCTGATTGGACCTTCACCGAAAACGGCAATGCGCTGAATGCGGCGACGTTGGACGGTGCGCTGGCGCTGGGTACCGATAGAGTTCTGGTGCTGGGTGATACGCCGGCAGCACTGACCTTTGAATCCGCAACGGGCTGTGCCGAGTATCCGGAGATGCCATTGGCGGTGACGGGTGAATCCTTCAAGGGCAATGTCAACGAACCGCTGCTCGGTTTTGCCGAAGTGCACACGCATATGGCGATGGGCAGCGAGATGTCAGACGGCAGTAAAGGCGTTGGGCCTTCGGCCGGTGGCGTGATGTACGGGCAAGCGGTCAATCGTTTCGGTGTCACCGAAGCCTTGAAGAACTGCAGTGTGCTGCATGGCCCCAATGGGCTGACCGACCCCGAGGCTCTGATTCTCGACATTACGCCGGGGCAGACCCACGATACTCAGGGCTGGCCGACGTTTGTTGACTGGCCGTTTCATGACTCCATGCTGCACCAGCAAATGTACTGGCGCTGGGTGGAGCGGGCTTGGATGTCCGGTTTGCGGTTGATGACCATCCACGGCACCAACATTGAAGCCCTGTGTCAGGTCGCTCAGGCCACCAGTCTGACGCGCGGCGAGTTGCCGACCAATATCGAATGTCGTGACATGCCCGTGGGGGTCGCACAGGTGGAATATCTGTACGACATTCAGGACTACATTGATGCGCAGTTCGGAGGGCCCGGCAAAGGTTTTTATCGCATCGTGGGCAGCCCCTCGGAAGCCCGCCAAGTGATTGCAGACGGCAAGTTGGCGGTGATTCCAGGCCTGGAGTTTTCCAATATCTTCGGTTGTAACGTGCTGCGCACACCTGATGGTGGGCAAACCGCCATGTGCACCAAAGAGCAGATTGATGCGGAAATCGACCGCATCTGGGATCTTGGCGTGCGACAGGTTTTCCCCTACCACGATGTCGACAGTGCATTGGGCGGCGCGGGCTTGTTCAGCGAAGTGCTGAACATCTTCAACTTTGTCGGCACCGGTCGCTTCTGGGACACCTACGAATGTCCGGATGGCGGCAACGGTGACAGCTATTTCTACAGCGCGGGTTTTGAAGCGTCCAGCGGCTCGATCCTCGGCATGGACCCGCTGACCGATGTGCTGTTGGAGTTTACCAACGGCTTGACGCCAATCTACGGGCCCGGTCGTCGCTGCAATTCGCTGGATGTGACCGACCTTGGCATATACGCCATCGACAAGATGATGAAAAAAGGTTTCGTCATCGACATTGACCATGCCGAGTTGAACAGCAAGCAGATCATGCTGGATTACACCTCGCGAACCGAGCCGGATTACCCGATGGTGTCCGGTCATGGTGCCCAGGGCGGTCTGACCAACGCTCAGGCGCGCCAGCTGATTGCCCAAGGCGGGATCATTTATCCGATCAACAAGAACGGTAAGGGCCACGTCGATTTTCTCGAGCAACTCCGGGAGCAGTGGGATGCTTCGGGTACGACGCGGCCGTTTTCCGCCGGCTACGGTGCAGATGCCAATGGTCTGCGCACATTGCCTGGCCCGCGTGGCATGGAACGAATCATGGCCACCGGTCCAGTGAATTATCCGTTTCGTATGTTTGACGGACCGGGTTGGGGCGCCCAGTTCGACACCATTGCGCCCATCACCGTGGAGATGCTGGCAGTGCCGGGAGACGACGGTCGCATGTGGGATGTCAACGAGTCCGGCATGTTCCATTACGGCATGATTGCCGACATCGTGGAGGAGATTCGCCTGGAAGGCGGCCAGCAAGCGCTGGATACGCTGTACAACTCGGCGGAAACCTATCTGCGCATGTGGGAGCAGACGCTTGAGGCGTCGGCTGATGCGCAGTCCCTGCCGGTTCCCGAAGAGGTCCCGCGCTAGGCAGCTATGACTGACCGGCCCTGCGCGGGTCGGCGCTGATGATGCGAGTTCGACTTTTCTGGTGCGCAGGCGCCTTGCTGGCGGCATGCCCGGGGGCTGTGGTTGCACACGGCTTCGGACGACTGTACACGCTGCCGGTGCCACTGTGGCTGTATGCATGGGGCGCCGCGGCGACACTGATCGTGTCATTTGTGGTGGCGGGGATTTTCCTGTCGGCGTCCACGCGACCAGGGCCTCCGCGCGCGCTGGATGTGAGCAACCAGCCCTGGCTGCTGGGGCTGCGCCGGCTGATGCCTGCGCTGCGCCTGTTGGCTGTGCTCATTTTGCTGCTGTGCATCGTGACCGGCTTTGCCGGTCATCGCGACCCGCTGCGTAATTTCAGCATGACCTTCTTCTGGATCATTTTTGTCCTGCTGTTTGTGTATCTCACCCCAGTGTTGGGGAATTTTTTTGCGGCGCTGAATCCCTGGCACACGCTGGTCAACGGTTTGGGCCGGGTACGGCGCGACTTTTGTCGCGGCAAAATCACATACCCCAAGGCGCTGGCCGACTGGCCTGCGCTGGTGCTGTATCTGGGCTTCATCTGGTTCGAGCTGTTCGGCACCGGGCGACCCAAACCCTTGGCCGCGTTCCTGACCGCCTACACCGTGCTCAATCTGGCCGGTGTCTGGCTGATCGGTGCACGGGCGTGGTTTCGCCATTGCGAATTCTTTTCGGTTTTCTTCCGGCTGATCGCCTTGATGGCCCCGATTGACTATCAGCGTGGTGAACAGGGCGAGCGCGGTCGGGTGATTCTGCGCTGGCCGTTTGCCGGTCTCTTGCAGCAACGTCCGGAGCACATCAGCAGCGTCGTCTTCGCGCTGGCCATGCTTTCGACCACGGCGTTTGATGGCCTCAAAGCCACGCAGTGGTGGACCATGTTGTTCTGGGGTGATCCCAGCGGTTGGATGACCGCGTGGCAAGGCGTTCGTCCGATCAATGCCATTGCCGTATTTATGCCCTGGTACATCGGCTGGGAGACATTGTGGCTGCTGCTTTCGCCGTTCCTGTATCTGGGTTTGTACTGGCTGACGCTAAGTGCAGCAAAACGGTTCAGCGGATCGCCGCGAACGGTTTATCAGTTGGCGCTGGATTTCGGCTACACCTTGCTGCCCATCGCTTTTGTCTATCACCTGACCCATTACGCCACGCTGATCCTCAGCCATGGTTTAAAGATCATCAGCCTGGCGTCCGACCCGTTTGGCTGGAAGTGGAATCTGTTCGGCACCTTGCACAGCTTTCGTGCGCCCATCCTGCCCGACATGGGCGTGATCTGGCACGCACAGGTGGGGCTGATCCTGATCGGGCATATCGTCAGCGTGTGGGTGGCGCATCGGGTCGCATTGCGGGTTTTTCGGAGCCGTGGAGGCGCCATGGCCAGCCAGCTTCCCGTGTTGGTTTTGATGATTGCAATAACCATTGCCGGCTTGTGGATTTTGGCTCAGCCGCTCACTGCATTGCGCTACCTTTAGAACACTTCAACATCTCCCCCCCAATCGCGATAAACCGTGAGTCTGCGGTTCAGCGCGCGTCGTTACCGCACACGGCGACAAAGGCCGCGTAGCGCGGGCGCTGCAAACCCCGCGTCATAAGCATTAAAAGCATTGGCGCTGTTATGTCGGCATCTGATTGTGGTTGCAGCGCGTAAAGCCTGCACATGTCGATGTGCGAGTTGCGGTGATGAAAACAGTTGTCAGTGTCTTATTGATGCTTTTGAGTCTGACCGCACGCGCCGAGCGAAACGAGCCCAACTGGCAAGACTGGTCGAGTGCGACGCTGGATGCAGCTCGACAACAGGACAAGCCGATTTTTCTCTATCTTGAGGCGGTGTGGTGTCACTGGTGTCATGTCATGCAGCAAACCACACTGCGCGATAAGAATGTCTTGCGCGTTCTCGATGAGAATTTTGTCGCCATTCGCATCGATCATGACGCCAATCCGTCCATTGCTGATCGCTATCGTGACTGGGGCTGGCCGGCCCTCATTTTTCTGACTTCGGATCGGCAGGAAATCATGCTGCGGTCGGGTTATCGGGCGCCAGAGAAATTTGTTGAGATTCTGAAACAGATTGCGGCCAATCCTGAGCCTGAGGACGGACGCGAAAACCACACGGAGAGTCCAACGGCTCAGGGCCCCGCACGTTTGCCGCAAGCCTTGGCGGACGAGCTGTTGCGCCGTCACCTTGAGTGGTATGACGCCAAGCGTGGCGGTTTACGCACGGCTCAGAAATACATGGACCGGCTGCATGTTGAACTGGCCATGGAGCTGGCTGCCGAGGGTGATGAAACGGCGGGGCTGAGGGCGCGCCAAACGCTGAGCGCCGCCCGACAATTGATCGATCCGGTGTGGGGTGGTGTGTATCAATACTCAACGGGTGGCCGCTGGGACCGACCTCATTACGAAAAGCTGTTGCGGATACAGGCGGCTTACCTCGAGGTTTACAGTTTGGCGGCTGCGCAATGGCCCGAAGATGACTATGCGGAAGCAGGGGCCCAGATTCTTCGCTATGTGCGTGAGCATCTTCAAAGTCCTGCCGGCATGTTCTACAACAGCCAGGATGCCGATCAGGTTCCGGGCCAAAAGGCACATGATTTTTTCGCCCTTGATGCAGCGGGGCGCGCGCGTCTGAGCCCGCCTCGGGTGGATCAATCCATCTATGTTCAAGGCAATGCCGAGATGGTGCCGGCTTTGCTGCGCTGGTCTGCGATTACTGATGATGAAAAGGCCCGCGAGGAGGCGCTGCATCTGGGGCGCTGGTTGCTCGCGCAGCAACGTGAGGGTTTGTTCTGGCGTGATCGTTACAGTCATCTGGCTGATCAGCTGGCTGCACTGCGGGCCTGGGTCGCTCTGTATGAACACACGGCGCAACCGGTGTGGTTGCAACAGGCCACGTCGCTGGCTGATCGGATTGCAGCCGATTTCGCGGCCAAAGATGCGGGTTTGAATCCGCTTCCCGAATCGCAGGGTCTGCTGGACCCGCGGCCTCATCTCGAAGACAACATCCTGGCAGCGCGCGTGTTCAATCGTTTGGCGCACTACACGGGGCAAGCATCCCATGCCTCTGCAGCGGAATGGGCCATGCGACATCTCGCTCGCCGGACTGTCGCACTGCGCCGCATTGAGGAATCCGGCATTCTGCTGGCGGCTTACGAGGCTTCGCGTGATCCACTGCACCTGACGGTTCTCGGACCAACAGATGCCGCAGAGGCCGCGCAAATGTTTGCGCGGGCCCTGCAGACGCCCGGATGGTATCGACGGATAGAATGGGTCGCTCAGGCTGCGGATCTGCCGAACCCTGATATCCCGTACCCCCAATTTGACCGGCCGGCGGGATTTGTCTGCACCTCATCGCGTTGCTCGCGGCCATCCTTTGACGTAGCGGACTACGATCACCTTATTCTTACGCTGAGCCGGCCGTAACGGCGTTGTCAAAACTATTGCAGCGGATGCAGGCATGGAGTTGGAGCCCCGCGCTTTGAGGCGCGGGGCTGGTCTATCTCCACATTGCGGTATGTCGGTTTGGCAAGCTTGGCTCAAGCCGGCGGGTCGATCACATCCCCAGCGGTACAAAACTCGTGGATATAGAGCTTCTCGCCGACGTCCAGTGACAGCAATCCCGCGCTGATCGACAGCTGGGCGCGGTTGTACGGTTTGACGGTTTTGAAGCCGACCAGGGCGTAGCGACTTTTCGCGTTGGGTTGATTCGGCGACAGTCCCAGAATGGACAGGCTGTTCGTGTTTAGCTGTGCGCCGCTCTCCTGCACGACGTCACCGAGCAGGGTTTGCACCGACAATGTGGTTTGCAATCCCAGCTCCAGCAAAGACGGTGGGAACGAGACCGCGAAGACCGCGTAGTTGCCTGCGGGCATGACTTGTCCGTCGGGCAGATTCACGATGACATCCATGGAATTGAGTATGCCGCCCAGACCAGCCAGGGCTTGAGTGACGACGGCTGCCGTGCGCAGGTCGGAGTCCAGCGCGAGAACACTGTCTGAGATCCCGTTGAGCAAGTTGTTCAAGCCATCACCCGGCAGCAATCCCAGGAGGTTGCCGAGTAGACCGCCGACCAGGCCATTGGCGCCAATGTCGATAAAGGCTCCGGCATCAAAGGACGCGGATTGCTGGCACACAAAACCTTTTTCCGGGGAAGTCTGATTGCCAGCGATGGGCTTGATGCCTTGGATAATGGTGCCGCCAATGCTGCCGTTGTTGGGGAAGCCGCTTTCAGAATTCGAGCCCCCACCAACAAAGTTACCCTCTTCGTTGAATCCATCGCTCCCGTCGACATTTGAGGAAGCCCGCGTGCCGCTGCCGCTAGACCCGCAGGCGCTCAGAACGAGAACGAACGCACCAATGAAAAGACTCCGCTCCGCGAATGCTCGGTATTTCATGTCATATCCTTATGATTGTTGTGATGTCTTTCAAGCCTGAGCTTGGGAGGCTCATCATCACCAATCTGCGGATCGGGAGCTGTCATCAATGAGGCATGACGATAGTCATCCAATGACACATTCGGGCGTGAGTTTTTGCCTACATGGCGTCGATAACCATCGCTTGAAATGAGGCATGGACAAGGGTTCCCAAATAATGTGTGAGAAGCCGTCGGCGAACCACGAGCTGAGTTCGCCTTTGCCGCTTGAACGGTTCAACGAGGGCGCTGGGCCAACAACACCCCGGCCACATACAATGATGGCGATAACCTCGGACTTCGATTCACCCACTCGGGATATTTATGATGTGGTATTCAACCCCAAACCTTGATCAGCTGAACGCCCAGGCCAAGGGCACCATTTTGGAAGTGGTCGATATCCGGTTTACCGAGGTGGGCGATGACTACCTGTGTGCGACCATGCCGGTCGATGAGCGCACGTTTCAGCCGTTCAAGTTGCTGCACGGTGGTGCATCTGTGGTGCTGGCCGAATCGATCGGTTCGACCGCGGCGAATCTGTGTCTGAATCCGGCGACCCATTACGCCGTGGGTTTGGATATCAACGCCAATCATGTGCGGGCTGCCACCAGTGGCCGTGTTACCGCCACAACCCGCGCGGTGCATGTCGGGCGCAGCACGCAAGTGTGGGCGATCGACATCGTGGATGATCAGGGCCGTACGGTGTGCGTCAGCCGCCTGACCATGGCGGTGGTGGAGCGGCGCTGAGGTTCGCGCCGCTGTCTTAAAGCTGCGGCGCTTGGTTTTCCAGAGTCCGCACCACAGAGCTGTCGGAGCCATAGCGTGTGCGTGCAGCGAGCAGCGTCTGCTGGGTCAGTTCGCGGGCTTGCTGCGGTTGGTCGCGCAAAGCCAAGGCCTTGGCCCACTTGAGTTGTCCCGCCAGCGTTTGCCAGTGCTCAGTGCCCTGCGCTGCGCGCCGCAATGTGACCGCCTGTTTCCAGTGGTCCAGGGCTGTGACGTCGCCCAAAAGTGCCTGGGCCCATTTTTCCTGAATGAAAGCGCGAACCGAATCGGCAGTGGGACTGGTGTCAGTGATGCTGGCAAGCAGAGCGTTGAAATCGGCCGACGATGCCGGCTGCTGCTGGACCAAGGCCGCCGTCGTCAGGGTCATGGCTTTGGCCCGCGCATGAAGCAGCGAGGTCTGGCCGTCGACATTCGCGCAGCAGCGCTGCAGGACCGTATCGGCATCGTCTGGGCGGCCCAATTCCAGATACAGATCGGCTAGATAGCTGCTGATACCAATGTGCAGCGGGGATTCGGCACCGACGAACTCGACGGTCATCGCTTCAGCCTCGCTCATCATGGGCAGGGCGGCCTCATAGTCACCCAGTTGCCAATAGACCTCCGCCAGATTCTTCTTCAGCGCGGCGAGGGCAGCGGACGGGCCAAACAAGCGGGTACGGAGATCGTGAGCCTGTTCCAGGCGTGCTTCTGCGCTGCTCAGGTCACCACCACGCAGTGCGGCCATGCCCCAGTTGTTGAGGAGGTTTAGGGCGTCAGGTGACTCGGTCTGACCGGTCAGTGTCCAGTAGCGCCAGGCATTTTCGAATTCGCGTTGCGCCGATTCGAGTTGCCCGGCGTACAGATAGTTGGTGGCCAGATTGGTCGCCAACACGGCGGTGACTGTGCTGTTCTCACCGGCAAACTCGAGCTGTTGGGCCAGTGCGTCACGCAGCACATCAATGGCCTCCTCAAGCTTGCCGTCGCTGCGCAGGAGCTGCGCTTTGAGTGTCGCTGTATCGATCAGGTCGTGTCGCCAACGCACGCGGTCCTGCTCCATGACACTGAGAGCCTGCTGCAGAAACACGCTCGCTTCTTCGGTGTTTCCCGTGCGGAACAAGGTTTGAGCCAGATCCAGCCGCGCCTCTGGCATCGGCCAGCCCTCAGCCGATTTGCCACCGACCAGCGACAAAGCCTCGCGCAGCAGCGGCTCGGCGTGGGTGTAGTCATTGTTGAGGAAATACAGCTGACCGAATCCGGCCAGCAGTTGAGCGGCGATTTGTGGCTCGTCAGCGAAAACCTGGCGAATGTCATTGATGCTGTTCTCAAACAGATCCAGGCCGGTCAGGTCTTCATTGTCGGATTGGCTGGCATGCAGCAGCTGGAACAGCGAGCTACGTACGGCATGGGCGCGCTCGGCGGAGCGTAGAGCCGCGTCGCGTTCCGCTGCGATCTGGTGCGCTTGAATTTGGCTAAGCGTAAGGCCGGCAATCAGCGCGGCCACCACGGTGGCCGCTGTCGCGCTTTGCCATGGGTTACGCCGCAAAAAACGCCAACCTCGCTGACTCAGGCTGTGTCCGCTGGCCTGGATCGGGCGGAAATCCAGGAACGCCTGGATGTCGGCGGCCAGGGCATCGACGCTGGGGTAGCGCTGCGCGGGTTCGCGGGCCATCGCTTTTTGCACGATGTGGTTGAGATCCCCTTGCAGAACGCGAGCGGCAAAGGGCGCGTCGTCTGCTGGCGTGCCGGCCAGCAGATTGGGCGGCTCGTCGTCCAGGATGCGTTCGATGGCCACCGGAAGGCTGGCTTTATCCAGACCCCAGGGCGCGCGATGACTCAGCATGAAATGCAGCACGCCGCCGAGTCCGTAGATGTCGGTGGCCACGGAAACCGGGCTCTGTTCGATCTGTTCCGGTGCGGCATAGCTGGGGGTGAACAGAACCTGCGTGGTTTCCAGGTCTTCCGGGTTGTCGAGCAAGCGCCCGATCCCGAAGTCCAGCAATTTGGGCTCGCCATCTCGCGAGATGCGCACATTGCCCGGTTTGAGGTCGCGGTGAACAATCAGTTGAGCATGGGCGTGGCGCACCGCGTCGCAGATTTTCAGAAACAGCTGCAAGCGCTGCTGCAGCGTCAGACCGTGTTCCTGACAGGCTTCATTCAGACTGACGCCGTCAACATATTCGACCACCGTGTAAGCCTGTCCGCTGGCGGTGGTGCCGCCGTCCAGGAAGTGAGCAATGTTGGGATGGCTGAGACGATTGAGGAGCTGGCGTTCGCGTTTGAATTGACGGCCCAGGCTGCCATTGCGCAGGAGTTTCAACGCGCCGCGTTGCTGGAAATCCTGAGTGTCACGGCTGACCAGATAAACCTCGCTGGTCCCACCGTGGGCCAAGGGATTGAGGATCAGCCAGTCGTCGACGCGCTGATCCGGTGCCAGTGTGAACGGTTTTTGTGCCGGTTGAGAGGGCGGTTCGAGAAAGTCGTCGGCCTCATCCAGCGAGCGTGACCAGCCCAGCGCATGCTGCAGAAGCTTGGGTTGGTTGCCCAACTGTTGAGTCAGATTGCGTTCGCGTTGATCATCGGGAAGGTCGGCGACCGCATCAAAGGCACTTTCCAGTTCGTGCCATTCCTGTGGGCTAAGCGAGGCTGCCGGGGGCATATTTCGTGATCCAGTTCGCGTTACTTCTCAGTACGAGATGCTAGCATTGCGCGGACATCCCCCCGGTACGTTGCACTCTCCCCATGGCTCAATCTGGCTCGGCAGTCGAATTGCAGGATATGACGCGACAGCTTTATGCCGAGCTGAAGGGGTTGGCGGCGACTTTGCGACGCCAGCACCAAGTGGGGGACACCCTCAATACCACCGCTTTGGTTGGCGAGGCCTATCTCAAGCTTCGTCATTCGGGTGGCTGGGAGAATCGCCAGCATTTCTTGCGGGTGGCGGCGCATGCCATTCGCCAGGTGCTGGTCGACGAAGCGCGTTATTGGCTGACGGCCAAGCGTCAGGCTGCCAGTTCGGCGGTGAGTCTGGACGACAGCCATGACGTGGGCGAGCTGGCCAGCGATGAATTCCTGGTCAATCTGGATCAGGCGCTAACGCAGCTCGAAGCGTTCAACCCGCGATTGGCAATGCTGGTCGAATGTCGCTACTTCGCCGGCTATTCCGACGACGATATCACGGCGTTGCTGGACATCACTGAACGCACGCTGCGACGCGATTGGGTCAAAGCCAAAGCCTGGTTGCATCACGTCCTGGGTGAAGAAATTCACTGAGCCTGTCCGTTTGGACGCACCTCATCGTACTTATCTAGTTAGGGGCCGTGATGATCGCGGTTCAATGATGATGAGGACGTGCGATGCACTGGCTGACGCGGGACGCCCGATACACGGTCGCGAACACTTTGAATCTGGGCAGCGTGCCTCGCAATCTGGCGCTGGCAGGGGCGCTGCTGTGGCTGGCCGGTTGTTCGTCCGGCTCTGACGGCACCGCGCCGAGTGCGTCGCCCAGCGCCAGCCCCACGCCGGTTGTTTCCCCTTCCGCCACACCCAGCGCTGGTCCGACATCGACGCCGACCAGTACACCAAGTCCGAATCCGAGCGCGAGCCCGAGCGCATCACCGTCACCCAGCCCGGGGGCCACGCCGACTGGCACCGTAGCGCCAACGCCGAGTCCCACCGCAACAGCAACCGCCTCTCCCACTGCCGCTCCCACCGCGAGTCCGTCGACCGCGCCCAGCCCCACACCCAGCGCGACGCCAACGCCGACACCAACACCGACCACCTACGCACCCATCACCGGTGTGGTGCAAAAGGGCTTGTTCAATCAGTTGAACATGAAAGCGCGCATGCTCAATCAGCAAGGCGGTGTGCAGGGTCAGTTGCCGGTCAACGTCAACAATCAAGGTGGCTTTCAACTGCAGGCGCCGCTTGGGGCATTGGTTGAGCTCGAAGCCACGGGCCAGTTTGTTGACGAACTCAGTGGCGAAAACATCACGCTGGAAACACCGCTGTACACCTTGTTTCGTGTGTCCGGCCCGCAGACCGAGAACATCAACATCATCTCGCACATCAAGCGCGGGATGGCTTTGAATCCGCCGCCCGGCTTTTCCGGCGCTTCAGGTGGGCTGTCGCAACGCCTGCCGCAAATCGAACAGAACCTGCGCAATGGTCTGGGGTTTGAGTCCGGTGTGGACTTGAGCACCTTGGATTTCAGCAAGATCAAGGAGGGTGCAGACCTCAGTGATCCGCATTTGTCGTTGCTGCTGTTGTCGGCCGCCTTGATGGATGAGCAACGCTTGTCGGGTCGTATGCCGGCGGCCTGGGAGGTGATCAACAAGCAGTTGGGCGAGGGCGCTATCGACATCGTTGATGTGTTTGATCTGTTCAACGGCTGGGATGCGCAGGAACTCGAACGTTTGATCCGCCTCGCCGGGCAGATCGGATTGCCCAATTTGCAGATACCCGACGACATGGTTTGGGTCTGCGATCTGATTTGCACTTGGCAACCCAAGCCGGGGATCAGCATTGCCGGCACCAGTGCGTTTGAATCCTACGGTGAGCTGGTGATGGTGGTGCGTCGCTCCGGCGACTTCAGTGACGAGCGCCAGATCAATCTGCACACCACGTCGGACAGCGCGATTGACGGCATCGATTTTGTCGGCGGTTCGCGCGTCGTCACATTGCCGGCCAATGTGCGCGATGTGCGGGTTTCGATTCCACTGTTGATCGATGACGTCAGCGAAGGCACTGAGCAATTCCACATCCAGATTGATGGTGACGAGACCATCAACAATGCATCGGCCAGCGCCGGCATAGCCGATCAGGAGCCGCCTGGCTTGCGCCGTGATGACGGCACCACCATCGATTTGGCCCGCGCCTGTTTCGTGTCGGCTGGGGCGGCGGCGGATTTGCGCGAGAACCCATGCCAAAACCCGGTCAACCCATTGGAAGGCTTGGTGGGTGATGATGCCGAACTGGCTTT
>CAZVMN010000027.1:0-18996 GCA_964629015.1 uncultured Oceanococcus sp. | reverse complement strand
GGCGCGTAGTCTACTGAAATGCGCTGATTTCGGCAAAGCATTCGAGCAGGCGGTTGAGGTGCCTGCGTCCCAGTGCAGTGCGTTCGATCCGATTGCCGTGATTGCGCACCAATCCCAGCGCGAGGGCATCTTGGATTGCTGGGGCCAAAAGCGCAAAGTCCAGGCCGGTTGTACGCTCGAAACGGGCGCGACTGAAAGCGCCATCGATGCGCAGCGTGTTCAGAGCAAATTCGCTGATCAATTCCTGAGTGTCTGGCCAAGTTTCGCGCGCCAGTGCCGCCGCGCTGCCTGCTCCTGCCATGTACTTTTGTGGTGATCGCAGCCGTGCACGGCGCCGGACACCCTGACTGAAGCTGAGTTTGCCGTGAGCGCCTGCGCCCAGTCCGAGGTAGTCACCAAAGCGCCAGTAATTCAGATTGTGCGCGGCGCGACGTCCGATTTTGGCAAAAGCCGACACCTCGTAGCGCTGAAAGCCGGCGCGACCAAGGCGTGTGAAGCCGGCGTCTTCGATATCGGCCTGCGCGTCATTGTCGGGCAGTTGCGGCGGGTGTTGCGCGAATGCCGTGCCTTCTTCGATGGTCAGCTGATACCAGGATATGTGCTCGGGTGACAGATCAATCGCGCGCTCCAGATCGTCCATGGCCTGCGCAAAACTTTGTCCAGGCAGCCCGTGCATCAGATCGAGATTGATATTGTCGAAGCCTGCTTCACGAGCCAGGGCATAAGCCTCTTGCGCGGCGCTGGCCGTGTGGATGCGCCCCAGACGTTGCAATTGCCCATCATCAAAACTTTGCACGCCAATTGACAGGCGGTTGACGCCGCCGCGGCGATAACCGGCGAAATGAGAGGCATCTGCGGTTCCGGGATTGGCTTCCAGAGTGATTTCGGTATCGGGGGTGATGCTCAGTCGCTGACGCAGAGCTTCCAGGATTCGCGCGATCGCATCTCCGCTGAACAAGCTGGGTGTGCCGCCACCGAAAAACACGGCTTGAACGCGCGGCCATTGCGGGCGGCTTTGCAACTCAAAATCCAGATCGCGAATCAGCGCATCGACATAACGCTGTTCATCGGGTTGCCCGGCGTGTGAGTTGAAATCGCAATATGGGCACTTGCGCACGCACCAGGGCAGGTGCACGTAGACCGTGAGTGGAAGATGAGTGCTGGGCACGCGGTGTTTTCAGTGGGCAGACAGCTGGCGCAGCAGGTCGGCAATGGCATGGCCGCGATGCGAGCGCGCCAACTTTTGCTCGCGGCTGAGCTGCGCAGAACTGAGCTGCAACTCGGGATCGACGAACAAAGGGTCATAGCCAAAACCGCCATCGCCGGCTGGCTTTTCGGCGATGAAGCCAGGCCACTCGCCGCGTGCAATCACAGGATTGGGATCATCCGCGCTGCGCACCAGCGCGATGACGCAGACGAAGCGCGCACCACGTTGCGCAACTGGAGCGTCAGCAAGGGCCGCCAGCAATTTGCGATTGTTGTCGGCATCGCTGGCGTTTGGGCCGGCGTAGCGCGCGGAATACACACCCGGTGCGCCGGCCAGGGCATCGACCGCCAAGCCGGAATCGTCCGCCAAACTGGGCAAGCCTGTGACCGCGGCAGCATGGCGGGCTTTGATCAGTGCATTGGCTTCAAAAGTGTCGCCCGTTTCTTCCGGGCTGTGTTCGGTCCAGGCGCTGATCGCCTTCAATTCGTGGCCTAGCGGCGCAAGCGCGTGTTGCAATTCGGCCAGCTTGCCGCGATTGCCGCTGGCCAACACCCAGGTGTCCTTGCCCATGATGCTTATCCAGCCAACGCTTGGGCCTGGATTTGATGAAGCTGACGGATACCCGCAGCAGCCAGATCGAGCATGGCGTCGAATTCTTCTCGGCGAAACGCATGGCCTTCGGCTGTGCCTTGCACCTCGATAAAGCCACCGGCTTCGTTCATCACCACATTCATGTCGGTTTCAGCGACAGAATCTTCGTCGTAATCGAGATCGAGTACCGGGGTGCCGTTAAAGATACCGACAGAGATAGCAGCAACCTGGCCAAACACCGGATTGCGTTTGAGGCCCAAAGTGGCGATGGCCTGGCACAGGGCGACATAACCGCCGGTGATGCTCGCCGTGCGGGTGCCGCCATCGGCCTGCAGGACATCGCAGTCGATCACAATCGCGCGCTCGCCAAGCGCGGTCAGATCAACCGCGGCGCGCAGTGATCGTCCGATCAATCGCTGGATTTCTTGGGTGCGGCCGGATTGCTTGCCACGGGCGGCTTCGCGGCCCATGCGCGAGTGCGTCGACCGCGGCAGCATGCCGTATTCGGCCGTGACCCAACCTTTACCGCTGCCACGCAGCCAGGGCGGTGTGCGTTCTTCCACGGATGCGGTGCACAGCACGTGCGTATCGCCGAAACGGATCAACGCGGAGCCTTCGGCGTGGCGAGCAAAACCGGGTTCGATAGTGACCGGACGAAGGGTGTCGGCGGTGCGGCCGCTGGGTCGTGACATGGAGTTTCCGGGGTTGAAAAACCGCGGATTATACGGACTCGATACGAATCCGCAGGGCGGTGCAGTTGTCGGCACTGCCGGGGTTGCGTGAGACCGCAAGTTCAGCGAGCTCGGTCAAATCCTTGTCGGCGCAAAGCTCACTGGTGTCGAGAGGTCCCCAAAATCCGTCGGAACAAATTAATAAGGTGTCATCCGACTGCAGAGGCGGGCAGGGCGTGAGCTCCAGAGCCGGCGGAGGGCCGCCGCCGCCCAGGCAGCGTGTGACCTGATTGCGCATCGGGTGGTGGCGCGCTTCCTCCGGGCTGATGTCGCCGCGGCGGACCAGCATGGCCACGGCTGAGTGGTCGCGTGTGACATGGACCACTTGTCCTTTGCGGATGAGGTACGCGCGGCTGTCGCCGGCGTGCGCGAACAAGGCCGCAGGGCCATCGACCACCGCACAAACAACGGTCGTCCGGGGTTGCTGGCGCTCACTGAGCGTGGGGGCTACGGCCTGAATGGCCAGATGCGATTCGAGGCCTATACGCTGCACGAGTTGAGCCGCCGGAAGGTTCGAGTCGCTGTGAAAAATCTGTTGCGCGACATCCATCACACATTGCGCAGCGAGCGCGCCATCGGCGTGACCTCCCATGCCGTCGGCGACAACAAGGAATTGACGCTGATTGGTGGAGAAGCATTCGGCGCGATCCTGGTTGTTGTGCCGATCACCTTGCAGGCTGACGAATTCGCACAGCGGCGCGGTCGGCTCCCGTTCGGCGTATATACTCGTGGCCTTCTCCCATCTCCACAGGCAAGAATGGCAGCTTACCCCATCAGCAGCATGACTGGATATGCGCGCGGTCGATGCGACTCGCCGGCCGGTGAATTGCAGCTGGAACTGCGTACCGTCAACCATCGTTACCTGGATATCAGCCTGCGTGTGCCCGAAGAATTGCGGGCGCTGGAAAACCCACTGCGGGCCAAACTCAAGGATGCCTTGGGGCGCGGTAAGGTCGAGGCCTACGTGCGTTTGCGCAGTGCCACCGACGAGGCCGCGGCACTTGACCTCAATCGCGCGGCGTTGGCTCAACTGGCCGCGGCAGTGCGTGATGTCGAGGGCGAGTTTCCTGAGGCGATCAGCGTCGACCCCGTTGCCATATTGCGTTGGCCGGGCGTACTGCGTGAGGCTGACATGGATATGTCGGCCCTGAGCCGTGCCTTTGGCCAGTTGGCCGATGCGACCATCGCTGATTTGCAAGCGGCCCGGCGTGATGAAGGCCAGCGCATGGCCGAAGTGATCGCCGCGCGGCTGGACAGCATTGAATCGCTGGTTGAACGGGTTCTGACCCGCTTGCCGGTGCAGGCCCAGCTGTGGCGCGAAAAGCTGGAGCAGCGTTTGCTTGAAATGACTGACATGGAAATCGAGCGTCGCGAGCAGGCCTTGGTTCAGTTCGTTCAGCGTCTCGACGTGGACGAAGAAATCGAACGCTTGAAAAGCCATGTCGCCGCCGTACGAGCAGAGCTTGGCAATAGCGAACCAGTCGGTCGCAAGCTGGATTTCTTCATGCAGGAATTCAATCGCGAAGCCAACACGCTGGGTTCCAAATCCATGGATGCCGAACTGACCAAGCTGGCGGTCGAACTCAAAGTTGTGATTGAGCAGATGCGCGAGCAGGTTCAGAACATCGAGTGATGTGGCTTAAGCATGGGATCTTGTTGAGTGCGGGTTTGGCGCTGTCCGCATGCGCGCCTCGTTCCATCGAAGCTGAAGCCCCCGCGCCATGCACCACGGCTTGGTTCGACTGGGTTGAGTCTCGAGTGGGTACCGGCGATGGGGCCGGGCATGGTCCGGATGTGGGCAGTGAGGAATGGCGCTCGGTGGTTGAGTTCAAGCTGGGTCTTCGCGGTCGCAGCGCGGTGCCGGCTCGCGACAGTGCGTCTTGGTGTACATATATCGACGATCATCTGGATTGAGCGAACGCCAACGTATGAGCTCGAACAATCAGGGCGTTGTCGGACAACCAGTTCCAGAGTGGACAGCGCCGATCGCGCCCCCTGCGGAGGTGTTGGATGGCCGTTATTGCCGTTTGGAGCCTCTCGATCCGGCGACGCATGCGGAGGCTTTGTGGGCGGCGTTTTGCGAAGATGAGCACGGTCGCAATTGGCGCTATCTGCCTTACGGGCCTTTTGCTGACCTGACTGAACTGCGCGAGTGGCTGGACGGCGCTGTTGCGCAGCCCGACATGCTGTTTTACGTGATCGCCGATGCGTCTTGCGGCGAGGCCCTGGGCTTGGCCGCGTATTTGCGCATCGTGCGTGAGCATGGCTGCATGGAGGTCGGGCATCTCAACTTCTCGCCACGTTTGCAGCGGACCCGTCTCGCGACGGAAGCCATGTATTTGATGATGCGTCAGGCTTTTGCCTTGGGGTACCGCCGCTACGAATGGAAGTGCGATGCACTCAATGCTGCATCGCGCGCGGCCGCAGCCCGTCTTGGTTTTCGCTACGAAGGACTATTTCTACAAGCCGCTGTTGTGAAGGGGCGCAATCGCGATACGGCGTGGTATTCGGTGATCGATAGCGAATGGCCGGCGTTGCAGCGCAGCTTTGAATTGTGGCTTGCGCCAGCCAATTTCGACGAGCGTGGTCGGCAACAGCGATCGCTGGCAGCCCTGCGCGGCGAGCTGGTTTCATAACCTCAGAGGTTATTGCTGGGAGATCACGCGTGGTGTTTGATGGGCGCATGACATCATGAGAGTTCCAATGACCCAGGCCACCTTGTTCCGAGTTTTCCTGCTGAATGCGACCGTGCTCCTCACGCATCAGATTGACGCGGCGTACTGGCACGAGTGGGACATGTTCCATATTCCCGGCGGAAATCAGGTTAATCTGCTACTCAATGTGCCCATCATTGCTTTGGTTTTGGCGGCTTTTGCTGAAGTCGCCCGTGATGGTGCGCGGACCCGTCAGGCGCACGGCTTGCTGATCTTTCTCGGCTTGCTCACGGTGACCCTGCACAGCATGTTCTTCGCCCTCGGACACGAGCAATTCTTACAGCCCATGTCTTTGGTGCTGCTGGTGGGCACAGGCTTGCTGTCCGTTCTCCAATGGACGTTGTTGTGGCGAGCACGCTGACCACCAGCTGTGTGGCTGGTGGTCAGCAAAACATTACAGCATGGGCAGTTCCAGCGTCCCGCTGAGGTTGACCGCGGGGACCAGCAGGTCACGTGACCATGAGATTGGGAATTGAGCATGGAAGCCGTAGATCAACAAGGCCAGTTCGTCGCCAGGATTGAGGCGCTCGGCGACGCCGCCCATGTCCAACTGGTGTGGGCCGAAACCACGAACGGGTGTGATCTGACCGTCCAGGGGATCCCAGTGATTTTGTCCCGCCGGGCGATGGCCAATGGCCAGATACAAAATCGGGTCGCAGCCGAGCTGGATGGGTGAGCCCGGCACGGCACACTCGCTCATTTCCACGCCGCTCAAACCGTCGATCTGAATATCAAGCGTGGGAATGCCGGCGATGACGGCGCCTTGTTCACCAACGCTGAGTAAGGGCTGATCAGCCAACAGCGCTTCGCGTGCACCACTGCCAAGGAGCGAGCCCGCAACGCCGAGAACAGCGTTGAACTGCGGTGTGCTGCTGTCCAGCTCGAAACTTTGGCCGCCGTGCTGCACGTCGTCAACGAGGATGGCGTCGTCATCAGCCAGACTCAGACAGATCTTATCCTCCGGTGGCAGGTTTGCCGCCACCATGCCCGCGCGGCCTTGAAGCTTTTCTTCAAACCACGCAAACCACATCTCTTCTTGTGAATAGGTGCCGCAATCGCGGTTGCCACCGGGGCTTTGCAGTTCCGGGAGGGTAATCACTTGCGCCAGCGGGTCCAATGGCTCATTCAGGCCCAGCGCGGGCAGCAGGTGACCGCTTTGGTGGGTGACCAGTCGCACGTCGCCACCAATCGCCTTGCGGCATTCGTAGTTGGCCAAGCCTTCATTGAAGTTGAACAAGGTGTCGAGAAAGCCCTGCGAAATCAGGATGTCGGCGGGTGGCGGCAAGTCCGGCGCGACGCTCAGCTCATCCGGTGTTGCGAGCAGAAAGCTTTGCGGGCCTGCGGGTTCGCCATCGCAGAAATACTTCACGCTGTGATAGCGCATGAAATTGAAGCCCGATTCGGAGAACGCGTTGCTGATCCCTGCGTTGAGCAGGATCTCCAGGATAGCGGGATCCTGGCTGGTGACGCCCTGAGCGGCTAGATCCAGCAGCTCTGGAAGCAATGTCGTGGGGTCGCCGGTCAGCAATGAGGTGACACCAGCGGCTTCGCCGCCCGCCACCAGCAGCAATCCCCAACTGGACTTGACCACACCGTTGGGTGTGAGAGCTTGGGTCAAATCATGCGGGGTGATGTCCGGCGCCATGACACGCAGTCGGTGTCGCGGATCGACCGAATGCAGCAGGAACTGGAACATGCCGCCATAGGAGCCGCCGTAACTGCCGACGTACATTTCCCCATTGGCGCGACGGCGCAGGCCGGGCAGGTTTTCCGCCCAATCCAGCACAGCGATGAGATTCTGGCCCTCATACTCCGGGTCCATAACGCGCACCTGACCGGAGGATTCGCCAAACCCCCGCTGATCAATCGAGATGACGTAATAGCCGGCATCGCGCAGGCGTTGCTGGAAGCCACTGGGTTCCACATTGCGGCTGCCGCCATAACCATGACCTTGCAGGATCAAAGGGTAGGTGGCGCCGGCGACCAGCTGGCTCGGTTCCATCACCTGCACAACGGTGGTGTCACCGGTGACCTCCGAGACGATCTCCTGCCGGTAGACTTCACCGGCGCGGTTTTCGCTGACGTCGACCAGCGCGGGTGTCTGCCCCAGAGAGATGGAGTCGTCAGTCGGGGTATTGGCTGCGGTTTCCCGGCCGCCACCACAGGCGGCAACGGTCAACCCCAGCCCCAGGGCAAGGATGCGATATAACATAGGTGTCTCCTCAAGCGGGTTCTTTGGACCCGTGGTTCGGCGTGCTTTGGTGGCTTGCGACCAAAGTCATGCGCGTAGTTTAACCCGCAATTTGTCAGCTTCGCTGCGTCAACGGCGTGCACACATGTCGTTACACTAGAGCACCTTCTTCAGCGACTTTGCCGATGAGTCAAGGCAATCTGATCATCTTGTGTGCGCCCTCCGGGGCGGGCAAAACCACATTGGCGCGTCGGGTCATGGCGCGGCTGCATCAGCGTGGCCACGAGGCCAGCTTTTCTGTGTCTTACACCACCCGCGCGCCCAGACCGGGCGAGCGCGACGGCCACGATTATCACTTCGTCAGCCGCGAGGAGTTTGACCAGATGGTAGCCGCGGGCGAGATGCTCGAGCATGCCGAGGTCTTCGGACGTTGTTATGGCACAGGCCGGGCGCGCACCCAGGAAACCCTTGATGCCGGGCATTGGCTGTTCTTGGACATCGATTGGCAAGGTGCACGTCAGGTCAAAACCCGATTGCCGGAGGTCGCCTGCAGCGTGGGTATTCTGCCGCCGTCGCGAGCCGACCTTGAATCACGGCTGCGCGGGCGGGGGCAGGACAGCGAAGAGACGATTGCTGAGCGCATGGCCGAAGCGGTGGCTGAAATGAGTCACTACGAAGAGTTCGACTACCTGATCGTCAATGATGATCTGGAGCGCGCCTGTGACGAGTTGGAGGCGGTATGCATTGCATCGGCAGTGCGCAGCTCCACGCAGCAGCAGCGTCATGCAGCACTGCTGGCGGATCTGCTCGATACCGATTAGACTACCCGGCTACGTTTCAGAAATTCGAGCACTCATGGCACGCGTCACTGTTGAGGATTGCCTCAAAAACATCGACAACCAGTTTGAGCTGACCTTGGTCGCATCCAAGCGCGCTCGCCAGCTTGCCCGTGGCGCGGATTCCAAAGTGCCTTGGGGTAACCACAAGTCCACCGTGGTCGCGCTGCGCGAAGTGGCCGACGATCTGACCGGTCGCGATGTGCTGCGCGAGAATGATCCGCCGCCCGTGCCGCAGCTCAAAGTGGATCTGTCGAACATCGAAGTCGGCACTGACTGATTCCAGATTCGCGAATACCAACGCCCCGCAGGTTGAACCTCCGGGGCGTTTTTTGTGCCTCCGGGCTGATCCGTGGCTATACTCGTGAGCTATGGAATTGCCCGTCATCAGCCGTCTCAACACCGCGTTTCGCACCTCGCGGATCACCCGTGAGTTCGGCATTGATGCGCTGGTCGGTCTGCTTGAGTCCTATTTACCGGACGATGAGATTGCGATCGTCCGCGAGGCGCATGAATACGGCGCGGCCATGCATGCTGGCCAGTTCCGCAAGACCGGCGAGCCTTACATTTTTCATCCTTTGGCGGTGGCGCGCATTCTTGCTGAAATGCGCATGGACTACACCACCCTGGTCGCGGCCATACTGCATGACGTAATCGAAGACACGCCGGCTGCCAAGCACGAGGTGGCCGAGCGTTTCGGTGAGGAAGTTGCTCACATCGTCGATGGTGTCAGCAAGCTGGATCGTGCCACCGATCAGTCGCGTGAAGAGGCGCAAGCGGAAAGCCTGCGCAAGCTGATGATGGCCATGACCGATGATCTGCGGGTCATTCTGGTCAAGCTGGCTGACCGTCTTCACAACATGCGCACGCTGTCGACCATGGCGGTGGAAAAACGTCGGCGGGTGGCACGGGAAACCTTAGAGATATACGCGCCGATTGCACATCGTCTGGGTATCCATACTCTGCGCAACGAGTTGGAAGATCTGGGTTTTGCCAACCGTTACCCCAAGCGTCATCGCGTGCTCAAGCGCTCGGTGGAAGCTGTCGCTGGCCGGCGCAAGGATCTGATCCGCGAGGTCGAGGACAAGCTCAACCGGCGCTTGTCGGAAGAAGGTATCGGCGCGGCGGTTTTCGGTCGGCGCAAGAACCTCTACGGCGTCTATCAGAAGATGCGCAAAAAGCATTTGCGCTTTCTGGATGTCATGGATCTCTATGGTTTTCGCGTGATCGTGGATTCCGAGGACGCCTGCTACCGTGCGCTGGGCGTGGTGCATAGCATGTACCAGCCGATTTCCGAGCAGTTCAACGACTACATTGCCTGCCCCAAGGTCAATGGTTATCAGTCTTTGCACACCACCTTGATCGGGCCCAAGGGGGTCAAGATCGAGGTGCAGATTCGCACCCGCGACCAGAATCACATTGCAGAATCCGGGGTTGCCGCGCACTGGCAGTACAAACTTGGCCGTGATCAGGCGCGTCAGGCGCCGGAGCAGCGCGCGCGCGAATGGTTGGCCGGATTGGTGGAGGTGAATCGGCGGACCACCAATGCCATGGACTTCATGGAGTCGGTACGGGTCGATCTGTTCCCCGATGAGGTTTACGTGTTCAGCCCCAAGGGGCAGATTTATCGTCTGGTCAAAGGTGCCACGGCGTTGGATCTGGCTTATGCCATCCATACTGATCTGGGCAACTCGGCTGTGAGTGCCTGGATTGACGATCATCTGCAGGCCTTGTCTACACCGCTGAGCAATGGTCAGCAGGTGCGCATCGTGACGGCGCGCCATCAGAGTCCGAATGCGACTTGGCTGAATTTCGTCAAAACCGGCAAAGCACGCAGCGCGATTCTTCATCACTTGCGTCACCAGCGCGCCGATGAATCGCGTCGACTTGGCCGCCGCTTGCTGACCATGGCGCTGCATGAGCGTGGATTGTCCATCCGCAAGCTGGATCCGGATAAGGTCGAAACGCTGCTGACCACGCTCAAAGAGCCTGATATGGAGCGGGTTTTCGAGAGCATCGGCACCGGGCGACGCATGGCGTCTCTGGTTGCACATCAGCTCGAGTCGGGCAGCACGGCGAGCAGTGACAAGCCGTACGCGTTGGCGATTGAGGGCACCGAGGGCATGGCCGTGGAGTTTGCCGGCTGCTGCCGTCCTATCCCCGGTGATCGCATCCGCGGGGTGATTCGTTCCGGGCGCGGGATCGTCATTCATCAGGCCAACTGCAAAAATGGTCTGGTCGGTGATCGTCAAAACGGCGCCCAGGTGGATGTGGTCTGGGCCGAAAACGTCAATGGCGAATATCCGGTCGAACTGCGCGTGCAAGGTGAAAACAAGCGCGGACTGCTGGGGCGTGTGGCCACAGCGCTGGCCGAAGAGGAATGCAGCATCGATCACGTCAAGATCAAGGATAAACAGGGCGACATCGCCGAACTGTCACTGCTGGTGACTGTATCTGATCGCACCCACCTGTCACGCATGCTGCGCCAGGTGCGCAAGCTGCCGTCGGTGGTCAAGGTGGTCAGGGCGGGTTCGGAAAGCAGTGTGGGTGATGTTGCCAATCGCACGAAACAGGATAAGAAATGACACGCGAAACGATTTCCACCAACGCCGCACCGGCGGCCATTGGTACATATTCACAGGCGGTGAAAGTGGGTTCGACGGTGTATCTGTCGGGTCAGATTCCGCTTGACCCAGCCACTGGTGAGCTGGTCGCCGGAAGCGTTGATGTGCACATTCGGCGGGTATTCGACAATCTCAAAGCCGTGGCTGAGGCCGCGGGCGGCAGTCTGGCGGATGTGGTCAAGCTCAATATCTATTTGACCGATTTGAGCCATTTCCCCGTGGTCAATCAGGTGATGGCGGAGTACTTCGAGCAGCCTTATCCGGCGCGCGCCGCTCTGGGTGTGGCGCAATTGCCCAAAGGCGCTCAGGTGGAGGCCGACGGCGTTCTCGAAATCAGTGAGTGATGCTGAGATAGCGCACACCTCCTTATGCAATTGACCGAGCTGGCTGGCGTGGGGCCAGCACTGGCGGACAAGTTTCGCGCGCTGGGCGTCGAGCAGGTCGAGGATCTGCTGTTCCATCTGCCGACGCGCTATGAGGATCGCACGCGGGTTCAGGCTTTCGGTGCGGCCGTCGAAGGCGAGCCGCTGTTGGCCTGCGGTCAGGTCGTGGACAGCCAGATCCGTTACGGGCGTCGTCGCAGCCTAGTGGTCACGCTGGAAGACGACAGCGGCATGCTCAGTATGCGCCTGTTTCATTTTTCCAGCCGCCAGTTGTCCGGTTTCAAACCCGGCGCCTGGGTGCGTGTGTTCGGTGACGTACGCCGCTCGGGTTACCAGTTGGAGATGATTCACCCGGAGTATCGACTGGTTTCTGCTGAACAAGCTAAAGAGGCCGAGCACGAGACCCTGACGCCGGTGTATCCGGCGGTGGCAGGGCTGACCCAAAACCGCATCCGAATCACGATAGAGCAGGCCCTGAGGCGCTCGGACGTCTTGGTTCCCGATCTGTTGCAGCAACGATTCGATCTGGGCCTGCATGCGGCCTTGCGTTTGATTCATGCACCGCCGCCAGATCAGCAGGATCAGGTTGAGTGCGCGCGGACTCGCTTAATTCGCGAGGAGCTGCTCGCTCATCGCCTGGCCATGCTCAACCTGCGGGCGCGAAAACTGAATCAGAAAGCCGCGCCGATCGCACGGGGCGCATTGCTGGAGCAGCTGCGTCAGGCCTTGCCGTTTGCATTGACCGGGGCACAGGCGCGCGTGCTGGATGAGATCCTTGGGGATATGGCGCGCCCCAACCCCATGCTGCGTTTGCTTCAGGGGGATGTCGGCGCGGGTAAGACCGCGGTTGCGGCGTTGGCAGCATCTGCGGCGCTCGGCGTCGGGTTACGCGCCGTGATTATGGCGCCGACCGAGATCCTGGCACGTCAGCACGCCAAGACCTTGAGTGCGTGGTTCACACCGCTGGGCGTGCCGGTGGTCCTGCGCATTGGTGGCAAGGCGGGCACCAGTGAGGCACTTCCCGCCACTGGTCCGGCCCTGATTGTTGGTACTCATGCGCTGTTTCATGGTGAGCCGGAATTCGGCGCAGTGGGTTTGATCGTCGTCGACGAGCAGCATCGCTTCGGCGTGGATCAGCGCCTGGGTCTGAAGAATCTGGCGACCCGCGACGACTGTCATCCGCATCAATTGATCATGACGGCGACACCGATACCGCGTACGCTGGCGCAAACGTTTTTCGCTGACCTGGATTTCTCCTCCATCGATGAATTGCCACCCGGGCGCGAGCCGGTGGTGACCGTGGCGCTGCCACAAAATCGCCGTGGCGACGTAATCGAGCGTTTGCGTGCCGCGTGCAAGCAAGGCCGCCAGGCCTACTGGGTCAGCCCGGTGATCGAGGCGTCGGAATGGGCCGAAGCGGCCGAAGACATTCATGCCGAACTGACCTCTGCTTTGCCGGGGTTGCGGGTGGGCTTGGTCCACGGACGCTTGAAAGCCAAAGACAAGCAAGCTGTGATGAGCGCTTTCGCTGCTGGCGATGTGCAGATTCTGGTTGCCACCACTGTCATTGAGGTGGGTGTGGATGTGCCCAATGCGTCGGTCATGGTCATCGACAACGCTGAACGACTGGGCCTGGCCCAGCTGCATCAGCTGCGCGGACGGGTCGGGCGTGGTGGAGTGGCGAGCCATTGTGTGCTGATGTACCGTCCGCCCCTGACCGATGCTGCTAGGTCCAGGCTGGACGCGCTGCGCCATGAGCACAATGGTTTTCGTCTGGCAGAGCGCGATCTGGAGCTGCGCGGGGCGGGGGAAATTCTCGGCACGCGGCAGTCGGGTTTGAGTGAGTTTCGTATCGCCGACCCACAGCGCGATGCAGCGTGGTTGGGGGAGGTTCGCAACCTGGCGGAGAGCGTTTTTCGCGAGCAGCCCGATGTGGTCGGGCCGTTGCTGATGCGCTGGCTGCCGGCTGGCCAAAAATACGCCGATGCGTGAGGAGTAAGAAGCATTGAGTGCGCTGACTCAGCGTTTGAACGCTTATTATCGATTGGTCCGACTCGATCGTCCCATCGGCAACATGCTGTTGTTGTGGCCCACCTTGTGGGGGCTTTGGGTGGCCGCAGATGGCGTGCCGCCGTGGGGCGTGTTGGCTATCTTCGTGCTCGGCACGTTTTTGATGCGCGCAGCGGGTTGTGCGATCAACGATTTTGCCGATCGCAAGATTGACCCCCATGTTAAACGCACCGAACAACGCCCTTTGGCCGCAGGTGAGATTCAAGCCTGGGAAGCGCTGATGGTGTTTGTGGTCCTGTCACTGGTGGCGTTCGTGTTGGCCTTACAACTGAACCGCTTGGCTTTGTTGCTCAGCGTGCCGGCGGTGATTCTGGCCGGTTCCTACCCGTTCGCGAAACGTTATACCTATCTGCCACAGGCGCACCTGGGTATCGCCTTTGCTGCAGGTATCCCGATGGGTTTCGCCGCCGTGACCGATACGGTGCCCCCGGTGGCCTGGCTGCTGGTCCTGATCACGCTGTTGTGGACCATTGTTTACGACACCTTCTATGCCATGGTCGACCGCGACGATGATCTGAAGATCGGGGTCAAATCGACCGCGGTGTTATTTGGCCACCATGATCGTTTGATCACCGGACTGTTGCAGTTGGCGGTTATCGCGCTGCTGGTCGTGTTGGGGATTTGGCAGGCTTATGGTCTGTTGTTTTATGTTGGGGTCGGAGTCGGTGCCGGGTATTTCGTCTGGCAGCAATATCTGATTCGAGAGCGCCAGCGCGAGCCCTGCTTTCGCGCGTTTCTGAACAATCAACGATTCGGCATGGCGATTTTCGCCGGGCTGTTGCTGCAGACGCTTTAAACTACGCGCGCCAGTGTTGCTGCGGCGATCTCGGCAGCGCCCGCCCGGCGTAGTGTCTGGGTCATGGCTTGAATGGTCGCGCCAGTGGTCATCACATCATCGAAAATCAGGACACGCATACCCTTGACTTCGTCGTGAGCCTTGAACGCATTGCGGACATTGGCCTGGCGCTGATGTTTGTTGAGGCGGGTTTGCTTGGGCGTTGGGCGGCAACGGGTGAGCAGGTCGGTGCGGATGGTCAGCTCACGGCTTGAGGCCAGAGGTCGGCACAGTTCCAGGGCTTGATTGAAGCCGCGTTCGCGCAGCCGACTGATATGTAACGGAGCCGGAATTAAGGCGTCAAAACCCGACCCGGGGAAATGGTCCGGAGCTCGCTGGGCCAGTTGCTGGCCGAGGAGCGGTGCGAGCACCAGTTTGTGGTGAAATTTGAGCGCGTGGACCATGCCGCGCAGATTCGTGTTGAAATCAAAGCCAGCCCAAGCGTAATCCGGGCGGGTGGAATCATTCTGACAATGGCCGCAAACACTGCTGGCCAGCGCAGGCAAGGGCAGGGCGCAGCGATGGCATTGATGGCCGAGCGGGCGCAAGCTCTGTAGACACTTGGCGCACAGGCCGCCCGGCTGATTCAGGCTCGCGTCACAGGCGGGGCACAAAGCTGGCAATAGGGCGTCGAGAATCCTGTCAATCAAACGGCCTTTTGTGGGTTGACAGGCTTGCTGGGCGCTTTCATGCTCTTGCCCTTGACCCCTATGGAACATGGCCATGGCCGAGCTACGCCACGACTGGCGCGCTGAGGAAGTGCGCGCACTGTTTGATCTGCCGTTCAACGATCTGCTGTTTCGTGCCCAAAGTGTGCACCGCGCCCACTTCGACCCCAACGAAGTGCAGCTCAGCACATTGCTGAACATCAAAAGCGGCGCGTGCCCGGAAGATTGTTCCTATTGCCCGCAGAGCGTGCGTCACAACACTGGCTTGGAAGTTGAGCCGCTGATGCAGGTTGAGCAGGTGCGTGAGGCGGCTGAGCGTGCCAAGCAGGCTGGCGCCACGCGGTTTTGCATGGGCGCGGCATGGCGCAGTCCCAAGGATCGCGACATCGTGGCCGTGGCCAAGATGATTCAGGCCGTGCGTGATCTGGGTATGGAAACCTGCATGACGTTGGGTATGTTGACCGAACAACAGGCGCAGCAGTTGCGCGACGCCGGGCTGGATTACTACAACCATAATGTGGATACCTCCGCGGAGTACTACGAGAAGATCATCACAACCCGGACCTACCAGGACCGTCTGGATACCCTGGATTCAGTGCGCAAGGCCGGCATGAAGGTGTGTTGTGGCGGGATCGTGGGGATGGGCGAGCAGGTCACTGACCGCGCTGAAATGTTGCGTACGCTGGCCAATTTGCCGACCCATCCGGAAAGCGTACCGATCAATCAGTTGGTCAAGGTTGAAGGTACGCCCTTGGATCAGGTTGATGATCTGGCGGCTGTGGATTTCGTGCGGACGATTGCTGTCGCACGCATTTTGATGCCCAAGTCCATGGTCCGCTTGTCAGCAGGCCGCACCAGCATGTCGCCCGCGGTTCAGGCTCTGTGCTTCTTTGCCGGCGCCAATTCCATGTTCTACGGTGAAAAATTGCTCACCACGGGCAACCCGGAACATGAAGCCGATCAACGGTTGATGGACGATTTGGGCGTTCGGCCCATGCCTGTCGAAGCCGACGCCCAATGCCATTCGCGATCCGAAGACGGTGACGCAGCCGCTGCGTGAGTTCGCTGCAGAGCGGCTAAGGCGTATCGAGCAGGCCCAGCGTTATCGGGTGCGTCGTCCATTCACGGCGCGCCAGGGTATGGCGGTGGCAGCCGACGATGCGGATCTTACGCTTTTTTGCAGCAACGACTATCTGGGGCTGTCCGACCACCCGCGGCTGATTGCGGCTTTGACGCAGGCGGCGCAGCGTTACGGCGTTGGCAGCACGGCGTCACAGTACATCAATGGCCACAGCGCGGAGATCGCCGCGTTCGAGTGCGAACTGGCGGCGTTTTTGGGCTATCCCCGTACGCTGCTGTTGGGCTCGGGCTATCTGGTTAACACGGGCGTCATCGATGCTTTAATGGGGCGTGATGATCACATCGTCTCGGACGCGCTGAATCATGCGTCGCTGATTGACGGTTGCCGGCTTTCCGGTGCGGCGGTGCAGCGTTACGCGCACGGCGATGTGATGGATGCGGAGCGTGCATTGCGTGCCTGCCCCGCTGGCGGCCAGCGTTTGATGGTCTCTGACGCCGTGTTCAGCATGGATGGTGATATAGCCGACATTCCGGCTCTGGCCGATGTGGCGCGCCGTCAATCGGCTTGGTTGATGCTCGATGACGCGCACGGTGTTGGTGTTCTGGGCCCAAGTGGGCGTGGTGCGGTCGCGGCGCAGGGTTGTGGTGTGGACGATGTGCCTGTGCTGACCGGCACCTTGGGCAAAGCCTTCGGGGTTTATGGTGCTTTTGTCGCGGGATCGGATGAGGTCATCGACTATCTGACCCAGGTCACGCGCACCGGCATTTTCGCCACCGCTTTGCCGCCAGCGCTTGTCGCCAGTTTGCGCGTGGCTTTGGAATTGGTCGCCGAGGCGGACGAGCGTCGAGCCCATCTCGATGGTCTGATCGCGCAGTTTCGGGATGGATTGCGTCATCTCGGTTTGCCCGACACCCAATCCAGCACTCCGATTCAGCCCCTGATTGTTGGGCCGGAAGATCGCACGCTGATGTTATCCGAGGCCCTGCGAGCGCGCGGCCTGTGGGTCACCGCGATTCGCCCACCCACCGTGCCCGAAGGCACCTGCCGTTTGCGTATCACCCTGAGTGCAGGGCACCGCGAAACCGACGTGCAACGTTTGCTCTCGGCGCTTGACGAAATCATGCAGCGGAATTGATATGCCAACCTTTTTTGTAACCGGTACCGACACGGATTGTGGCAAGACCCATGTCAGTGTGGCGCTGCTCCATGCCCTGGCGGCGCAAGGGCACAAGGCGGTGGGATACAAGCCCGTGGCGGCGGGCTGCGAGCAGGGCCCAAACGGTTTGAGCAATGCCGATGCGCGGGCTTTGTGGGCGGCTTCGACGCACGGTTTTGATTACGCCGATATCAATCCGGTTGCGCTGGAACCACCGATTGCACCGCATGTGGCGGCAGATGATGTTGGTGTGTCGATAGATACCAGGGCCTTGATCAGGGGGGCGCAGTCATTGCAGGCCCGCTGCGACTGGGTTGTGGTCGAAGGGGCTGGTGGTTTTCGCGTGCCGTTGAATGCGCATGAGGATTTCGCCGATATGGTCGCGACCGCAGGCTGGCCGGTGCTGCTGGTGGTGGGTATGCGGCTGGGCTGCATCAACCATGCGCTGCTGAGTGTCGAGGCAATCGCGCGTCGTGCGCGCTTGTTGGGCTGGGTTGCCAATGTGTTGCCACCGCAGCAGCCTCGCCTGGAGGAAAATATTGCGGCTTTGAAGGCACGCATTGAAGCGCCGTGTCTTGGCATTGTGCGCGCAGCGACGCCGCAGCAAGCGTCGTCTGAAATTGACGTCGCCAGGCTAGCCTCGATATTGAGATAACCCATCACTATAGCGCTAGCTATTCTGAGTCGCAAGATGCTTCCACGGGATGCCGGCTGAACCGCGGGGAGGCATCCTGTCTCCATCAGACATGGTGGTTGCCTGTTCGCAAGGTCCCGCCGGTAACACGATGGAGGAAGTTTCAAGTGAGTGTGATCGATCTCAAGTTGCTGCAGGAAACCAAATCGCTGGAGCGTTGCCCGTTCCCGATCCCTGCTGGCTGGTTCTTCGTGGACTATTCCAAGAACCTCGCGCCTGGCGAAGTGCGCAATGTGTTCTTGCTCGACCAGGAATGGGTTTTGTTCCGCGGTGAAGGTGAAGACGGCAAGCCGGGGCTGAGCGATCCGTTCTGCCCGCACCTCGGGGCTCACCTGGGGCATGGTGGCACGGTCGTCGGTGACAACATTCGTTGCACCTTCCACCACTGGCAGTTCAACCCGGAAGGTTGGTGCAAAGACGTGCCGTACGCCAAGATCATGCCGCCGGTGTGTAAGAAGCAACCGATTCTGCGCACCCTGCCGGTGATTGAAAAGTGGGGCATGATTTGGTGCTGGTATCACCCGCAGGCGGAAGCCCCGCAGTGGGAGCTGCCGAGCATCCCGGAATTGGAAAGCGATGACTACATCGAACCGCGTACGGGGCACTGGGAAGTGAACACGGCGGTGCAGGAAGTGGCAGAGAATGGTGTTGACTTCGCCCACCTCAAGTTCCTGCATGGCGAGCCGGAAATTCCCCCGGCGACCACCGAGTTCAAGGGCCATGAAATCTTCACCGACATGAAGAATGGCTACATCAAAGGCCATCAGTGTGGGCCGGGTCTGGCGATCTTCCGCTTCGATCACGAAGGTGTAATCGCGACGATGGTGTCTTACTCGGTGCCGTACACCCGCGAACAGACCAAGATGAACATGAGCTTCACCCACTTCAAGTATCCGGAGGGGACCAAAGAAGCCATGGTTGCGCAGCACCTGGTCAACCATATGGTTGGCGAAGCCGATGGTGAAGAGTCCGCCGGTTTTGAAAGCGTCGACTTCATTGTTTGGAACAACAAGAAGTATCGTCCGAACCCGCTGCTGTGTGACGGCGATGGTCCGATCCTGCAGTACCGCAAGTGGTTCAAACAGTTCTATCCGGGTAGTGAAGACAACCCGAACCTGTAACTTTTAGACTGTCGATGGCCCCCGGCGCCAGACGCGCCTGGGGCCTTCTTTTTGCTTAGGACAACACCATGGCCCAGATTCATGTCATTCAACG
>CAZVMN010000026.1:0-20095 GCA_964629015.1 uncultured Oceanococcus sp. | reverse complement strand
AGATGTAACGCACTTCAGCGCGCAGCTTGAGGTCGTACTTGTTCAGCGGGCCGGTAACCAGACCGAGGCCGGCGTTACCGTACCAGTCGTAGTCATCTTCGCTATCCGGGAACACATCATTGTAGGTGCCACCGGCCCCGACCAGAACGAACGGGGTGAAGCTCTTACGATCGCCGAAGGCGTAGAACAGGTCCAGGCCCAGGCCCGGACGGTAGAAATCGGTGCCGTTTCCGGAGCCGGTCTCGATCACGTCGCCGAACAGCGTGAATTCGAAGCCCAGGCCGCTGGCCCGCTGCTGACCCAGAATGAACTGGATACCCATCGCTTCGTCGATGTTGTCCAGAGCGCCGTCGCGGTCTTCGTCCATCTGGGAATAGGTGCCCAGAATGGTGATATAGGTGGCCCGGTCCTCGCTATCCTGTGCGAAGGCTTGGCCGCCTACCGCCAGAGCAAGAGCCGTGCCGGCAATCAGTCCTTGTTTACCCATGTTGAAGCTCCCGGTTAAGAATTTGGTGAATTGCTTTGAAAAACATGAATCTGGGCATCGAGGAATTTTTTCCGCTGGTGTGCCCCTTCCGCGCTCGGAATATAGGAGCTTATGCGTGTTGATTTCAACACAGCAGGATCATCCAGTGGCTTCCCCATCACCTTATTCTACGCGGATTTTGGGGTGTCTGGGTATGGTGGTCTTAAACTTGCACTGATATTTCCCCGCAATTTTCATCATGACCAATCGCAGTTTCACTCTGCCACAGGAGCTTTACGACTATTTGTTGTCCGTGAGTTTGCGTGACCACGATGTGTTACGGGAGCTCAGGGCGGAGACGGCGAGCAACCCGGTGGCTCGCATGCAGATCGCTCCGGAGCAGGGGCAGCTGATGGCCTTGCTCGTGCAGCTTGGGGGCTTTCGCCGTTGCATCGAATTGGGTGTGTTTACCGGCTACAGCAGCTTGTGTGTTGCCCAGGCGCTGCCCGAAGACGGTTACCTTCTGGCCTGCGATGTGCGGCGCGATTGGACCGACATCGCTCGTCGCTACTGGAAACGCGCTGGTGTGGATCACAAGATTGACCTGCACCTTGCTCCGGCCATTGAAACGCTCAGCGCAAGACTGGATGCCGGTGAGGCGGCGACCTATGACTTCGCTTTTATCGATGCGGACAAACGCGGCTACATCGACTATTACGAAACCTGCCTGGAACTCCTTCGCCCCGGCGGATTGATCGCGGTGGACAACACCCTGTGGTCCGGCCGCGTGGCGGACCCGGCGGACCAGGACAACAGCACCAAGGCCATCCGCGCCTTCAACCTGCACGTGGCTGAAGATGAACGCATTGACCTGAGCTTGGTGCCGATTGCCGATGGGCTGACGCTGTGTCGCAAGCGTTAGCCCATAGGGGCTTTACCAAATGCGTACGCGCTGTTTTGGCGGCAGATACATCGCATCGTCGGCTTTGACATCGAATGCCTGGTAGAACTCCGGGACGTTGGAGACAATGCCATTGCAGCGGTATTCACCGGGTGAATGCGGATCGGTTTTGAGTCGGTTGATCAGCGCATCCTCACGATACAGACGGCGCCAGATCTGAGCCCAGCCGATCAGCAGGCGCTGGTCACCGGTATAGCCATCCAGGGTGGGCGGTGTTTTGCCACCAAGCGACAGGTGGTAAGCCTTGGCCGCGATGGACAGTCCGCCGAGATCACCAATGTTCTCGCCGATGGTGAGTTCACCGTTGACGTGATATCCAGGCAGCGGGGAATAGCCGTTGTACTGCTCGATGAGTTGGTGTGTTCGCGCTTCAAAGTTCTCGCGGTCGGTTTCGGTCCACCAGTTGCGCAGCCGGCCGTCACCGTCAAAGCGACTGCCCTGGTCATCGAAACCATGACCAATTTCATGGCCTATGACCGCGCCAATACCGCCGTAGTTGACCGCATCATCCGCATCCAGATCGAAAAAAGGCGGCTGTAAAATCGCTGCCGGGAAGACGATTTCGTTGGCCACCGGGTTGTAATAGGCGTTGACCGTTTGCGGCGTCATGTGCCAATCCGTGGGATCAATCGGCTGGCCAATTTTTTTGGCGTAAAACTGATGGGTGAACACGTTGGCGCGCATCACATTGCCGACCAAGTCGTCCGCCTCAATGCGCAGCGCACTGTAATCCCGCCATTTGTCGGGATAGCCAATTTTGGGGGTGAAGCTGTCGAGCTTTTCCAGAGCCTGCTTGCGCGTGTCCTCGCCCATCCATTCCAGTTTGGCGATGCTTTCGCGATACGCTTCAATCAGGTTGTCGACCATTTCACTCATGCGGGCTTTGGCGCGCGGCGGAAAATGCTGCTCCACGTAAATTTTGCCCAGCGCTTCCCCCAGCTTGTCTTCCACCAGAGCTACCCCGCGTTTCCAACGCGGCTTATTGCTGTCGATGCCGAGCACGCTGCGGCTGTGCATAAGGAAATGCGCGTCCACGAAATCTGAGCTGAGGTAGGGGGCGTAGGCATCCATCAGTCGCAGGCGCAGGTATTCACGCCAGATGTCCAGATCGGCACTGTCGACTAGCTCACCCAGGGCGGCGAAATAACTCGGTTGTTGGACCACCACCGTCGTCGTGTTGCGCGTTCCCAGGGTGTCTAGCCAAGCGGCGAAATCGAAACCCGGGGTGTTCTCGTTGATCGAGTTCAGTTCAAGCCGGTTGAAAGTCTTCTGGGCATCGCGGCTTTCCACCTTGGTCCAATGTTTTTCCGCGATGCGCGTTTCCAGGGCGAGTATCGCGTCGGCTTTTGCGCGAGCATCGATCGTGCCGGCCAGCGATAGGATGCGAGTGATGTAATCGCGATACGCCTTACGCACGCTCTTGAACTTTTCGCTGTTGGCCAAGTAGTACTCACGATCTGGCAAGCCCAGACCTCCCTGACCGATGTACAGCGTGTAGACCTCGGGGTTCTTGGCATCGGCATAGACCCCGGCGTACATCAGGCCGGGTACACCGATCCACTCCAGCTGTCCCAGGAGCTCGGGGAGCTGTGCTTTGCTCGAGAGCTTGTCGATCTCGAACAGAGTGCTTTGCAAGGGCGCAAGCCCCGCCTCTTCGATGTGCTGCTCGTTCATGAAGCTGGCGTACAGATCGCCAACTTGCTGAGGCTCGCCCGTCGCATCCTTTCTGGCGGATTCCTGGATGATGTCGAGCAATTGCTGCTCAGTGCGATCACTCAGTTCGCTGAAGCTGCTGTAATTGGACTTGTCAGCGGGGATTGTGGTGGTCTTCAGCCATTGCCCGTTGACGTGACGGTAGAAGTCATCTTGCGGACGGACGCTGTGGTCGAAGTTGTCCAGCACGATCCCGGACTCCGCGGCGATGGCCGTCAACGGCAACAGCAAGGCGATGCACAAGGCTTTAAGGTGCATGGCGAATAGTCTCATTTGGAAAACGGAGATAACGCGATTAGAGGCCGGCGAGTTGCGCGAGTTCATCCAGCGACTCTTCGAGGTAGTCGAGCAGACGCTGTGCACTCGGCAAGGATTTGCGGCAGGCGGTAATGCCAAACTCCATTGAATCGGCGTACGACACCATGGTGATGTTGAGAGCTTGCCCGTCCAGCATCAGCGAGGCGGGATACAGCCCGGTCATGCGGCAGCCGTTCCAATACAGGGGCTCGCGCGGACCCGGCACATTGGAAATGGTGATGTTGTACATCGGCCGACGATCGCCTTTGACGCCGATCAGCTGACCCAACACCATCGGGCTGGTCAGAGCCAGCGCATAGTTGATGATCTGCTCGCGGCTGAGTTGCGACAGACGGGCTTTACCGCATCGCATCGAATCCTGGATGCGGGTGAATCGATCTGCCGGATTGCCCAGATTGGTGGCCAGATTGCACAACAGGAAACCAATTGCGTTGCCGGTGCTGTCCTCGTCCTTGGGGCGCACAGACACCGGCACGATGGAGATCAGTGGCTTGTCCGGCAGCGCGTGCTGGCTGATCAAATAGGTGCGCAATGCACTTGAGCACATCGCCATCACCACATCATTGAGCGTGCCATCCAGGGCTTTGGCAACGGCTTTAATACGGGCCAGAGAAAACGATTGCGCGGAAAAGCGCCGCGAGCCGGTAATGGCTTGATTGAGGATGGAGGGCGGTGCTTGATACGGCACCACTTCCGCTTCGTGGATTTTGGCTTGTTTGTACTGGTCGCGCAGGGCTTTGATCACCCCGGTGATGCCGCGCGCTCGCGACCCGGCTTTCTGAATGCTGGCATCGAGCACGTCACGGTTGCTGAATTCGCGCGCGATCCGCAAATCCTTGCGGCTGCGTGCCCAGGGCGGGGGCAGATCGCGAACGTTCGGGTCAGTGGTGAAGGAATTCATCGCCAGATTCATCGCCGCTACACCGTCGACCACGGAATGGTGGATCTTGGTGTAAATGGCGAAGCGGTTACCTTCCAGGCCTTCGATCAGATGCGATTCCCACAAAGGGCGATGACGGTCGAGCAGAGTGCTGTGTAGCCGCGAGACCAGGATCAGCAGTTCGCGCACGCGCCCCGGGTTGGGCAGGGCGGAATGGCGGAAGTGATAGTCCAGATCGAATTGGGAGTCCTCAATCCACTGAAAGCTGCCGGTGCGGCTGTAGGGATTGCGCAAGCGTTGATTGAAGGGCTTTTTGACCAGCGTCCCGGCGCGGAATTCTTCCGCAATGGCGTTGAGAAAATCCGCCGGCGCATCGGGTGGATACTCAAACAACTGCAAGCCGCCGACATGCATCGGCCGCTCGCGGTTTTCCAACATGAGCCAAGCCGCATCTGTGAGCGGTAGTTTCTTCATTGTCTCCCCCTGTTGGTGTGGTGGCCGTTTATTTCTGGTATTTGGCCTTCCACTCGTCGTATGACATGCCGTAAATGTGCGCTCTTGCGCTGTCCTTGTCGATCTCCACGCCCCGTTGTGCGGCTTCCTCAGCGTACCAGCGCGACAAACAATTGCGGCAGAAACCGGCCAGATTCATCAGGTCGATGTTTTGCACATCCTTGCGTTCGTCCAGATGTTTGAGCAGGCGCCGAAAGGCCGCCGCTTCAATCGCATCGTGTTGTGAGCTCATGGGGTTCTCCTCGCAATGAACTTAGTGCAGGCTGCCGGGCAGGGCCAGACTGAACACGCCAATGGCGGCTTCAAAGCGCTCGCCGTTGCCGCGTTGCATGGTGTAGTGACCTTCCATCGTGCCGACGGGCGTGTCCAGAGGGCAGCCCGAGCTGTAACGGAAGCTCTCCTGTGGATGAATCACCGGTTGCAGACCAACCACGCCTTCACCGTTGACCAGTTCGACTTCGCCGCGTCCGTTGGTGATGCGCCAATGACGGTCGATCAGTTGGACTGACTCGTCGCCCTCATTGTGGATTTCGATGTGATACGCAAACAGGTACCGATGGTTGTCGGGATCCGATTGCTGGGGGAGATATTCCGGTTGGACGACGATCCGGATGCCGTGGGTGTTTGTGTCAGACATGCTCAAATTGTCGCAGAATTGTTCCAATACACGAATCCCCAAGGAGACACCCCATGAGCATTTTGGCGACCCCATTGACCCTGCCTTGCGGGTTGACCGTGGCCAATCGGATCGTGAAAGCGGCGATGACGGAAGGTTTGGCCGACGCGCACCAGCACGCTACGCCGGAGCTGAACCGTCTGTATGAATGGTGGGCCGAAAGCGGAGCCGCAGTGCTGCTCAGCGGCAATGTGCAGATCGATCATCGCGTACTCGAGCGGCCCGGCAATGTGGTGCTGGAGGATGAGTCGGGATTGGCTCAACTCAAATCCTGGGCGGATGTGGTGAACGCGCAGGGCAGTCAGTTGTGGATGCAGATTTCGCATGCCGGGCGGCAGTCTTTTCGCTACGTGACCAACGAGCCGATGGGCCCGTCGGCAGTGCCTGTTCAGATGATGGGGCAGATCGCCACGCCGCGCGCGCTGGAGGAGCATGAGATTCTCGATTTCGTGCAACGCTGGGCGCGCGCCGCGCGCTGGGCGGAAGAGGCCGGTTTCAAGGGCGCGCAAGTGCATGCGGCGCATGGTTATCTGCTGAGTTCGTTTCTTTCGCCGCTGGCCAATCGGCGCAACGACCGTTGGGGTGGCAGCATCGAGAACCGTGCGCGCTTCCTGATCGAGACCGTACGCGCGATCCGCAAGACCGTGGGCAGTGGCTTTGCCTTGTCGGTCAAACTCAACTCGGCCGACTTCCAGCGCGGCGGTTTTGGGCCCGAAGACAGTCAAGCGGTGATCGCCATGCTCAATGACGAGGGCATTGATCTGCTGGAAATCTCAGGTGGCAATTACGAGCAGCCCCGCTTGCTCGGAGTGACCACCCATAAAAATGTCGATCAGGCGCAGTTGGAGCGTACCAGTCAGCGTGAAGCCTATTTCCTGCGCTACGCCGAAGAGGTGCGAGAACTCGCGCAGATGCCGCTCATGGTCACAGGTGGCTTTCGCAGCAGAGCCACGATGGAGCAGGCGGTGGAATCGGGCGTGTGCCAAATGATCGGGCTGGGGCGACCTTTCTGCGTGGCCAATGATTTTGTTCAGCCCTTGTTGGCTGGCACTTTGGATGAGTTGCCGGCGCCAGAGCAACAACTGATGCAACGCTCGGGGTTTTTCAGCCCTTTCAGCCCGTTAAAGCCTATCCAGATGACGTTCGTGATGGGGGCTCAGGGTTACTACTATCGCCAGCTGATTCGCATCGGGCAGGGGCACGCGGTCGAACCCAAGATCCGCCTCATCGCCAATCTGATGTGGCACTACCGCAACGAGCTGCGCACGGCGGCGGCAGTCAAGCGGGCACGAAAGCCTTAGTAGTACATCCCCGTCTGCAGGCGCGCCGCTTCGCTCATCATGGACTGATTCCACGGCGGGTCGAACACCAGTTCGACATCCGTTTCGTCAATCGTCGGAATCTGTTCGAGCTTGTGGCGCACATCAGCGACCAGCACGTCGCCCATACCGCAACCGGGTGCAGTCAGGGTCATGCGCACCATGGCTTTGCGTGAATCCGAGCCCAGCGTTTCCACTTCGCACTCGTAAACCAAGCCAAGTTCGACGATGTCGATGGGGATTTCCGGGTCATAGCAGGTGCGCAGCTGCTGCCACACAATGTCCTGAACTTCGGCATCGCTGGCATTTTCCGGCAGATTGATTTTGGGCGGCTGTGGTTTGCCCAGGGCGTCGGCGTCTTCGCCGTTGATCCGGAACAGCCGACCTTCAATATAGATCGTGAACGAGCCACCCAAGGCTTGCGTGATGCCGCATTGGGTGCCGGACGGTAAACGGACCTTCTGACCTTCTGGGACCAGAATGCCGATGACTTCCCGTTTGAGGTTGACGATTTCTGTGTCGGCGTTAAGCATGCTGCTGACTGAATGATTTGGATGGCTATTTTATACGGGTCGCTGCAGTTAAACTTCTCCCATGCGTTTAACCAAGCTGATCATTGCGGGTCTGACCGTTATTTCGACGAGTCTGTCAGGCCCTGTGCACGCCGCCGCATTTTCCGTGGCCAGCGGCCTCACTGACTACGCTGAGATTGTTGAGCTCGACTGCAATTTCGAGTTCCGGCCCGGGCGCGAGTTTCAGTTTCCCACAGCTGACAGTGTGCTCCAGTCATATGGCTACGTTCTGTGGAAAAACAAGCCCGCGCTGATTGCAGAGCCACTGGACTACTCGCTGCATCAAGGGCGGCGCGGGAAGTTGTCCGGCGATTTCGTTGTTCGCGATGGTATCGCTTGGTTTGCGGGTGTGCTGGATGACTGCACGCGCGTATACGCTGAGGATGCCAGTACCCATTCGGAGCTCAATCGCCTGGAACACCTGTTGTTCAACGGCAAGGTGGTGTTTGCGGACACCTACGCGGCAGCGCGCAATTTGATCAATCATGATGTGATTGTGCGTGGCGAGGGTCTGGAACCGCGCCAGCGCTTGTACACCGACGAGCGTTCGCGCTGGTTCGGGCTGAGCGACCGTCAAATTTTGAAAGTCGTCGGCATTGATATGCACCGTTACGCTCATGCCAAGGGTGTCGGGCCATTTTTCCTGGTGGTCGAGAACGAGGATGGCAATCAAGGGCTGATCAAGTACAACCCCGAATATTTGGAAGTGCCTCACGGCGTGTTGCCGATTTACAGCACACCGCCGGTTCGCGACCTCACGGCAGCGCCGCTGCCGGCGCGAGCGTCGTATGTTGGGCCGCGCGAGGAGGGCAACCAGCCGATTCCGGGCGAGAATGGCTATCTGCTGACGATCAATCGTTTTGATCGCGAAGTTGATGGTCAAGAGGCCTTGCTGGAAATGCAGCAGGCGGGGTTTCAGGCCCGTTTGATGCCGCGTGCGCAAGCTGATGGGCAGGTGATCCACGAATTACAGATTGCTGGCTTTCCTTCGCGCCCGCTTGCCGAATCGATGGCACGCATTGTTGCCAGCCGGTTTGGCTGGATTCGGACGCCGGAGGTCAAGGCTGACGTTTCTGCATCTGCGCCGGCGTCGACTGCCCGGAGCGGCCGATGAGCACGCCGCGCCCGCAACGCGAGAGAGCGACCGTGGGGGTGGCTCTGGGCGGCGGGGCGGCCCGTGGAGCGGCACACATCGGGGTCCTGCGTGCGTTGCAAGAACATGGCACCAAACCGGACTACATCACCGGCACAAGTATCGGTGCCTTGGTCGGTGGTTTGTATGCATACGGTGTCGATCTCGACGATTTGCGCAATGCGGCGATGGGGCTGCGCTGGGTCGATATGGCGGCGGCAACGCTGTCGCGCTACGGTCTGCTGAGCAATGCCGAAGTGGGCAAATTGGTTCAGCGTTTTGTCGGCGACAAACGCCTCGAAGATGCGCCCATTCCCTTTGCCGCATTGGCGACCGATATCCACAGCGGTGAGCCGGTGGTGATCAAAGAAGGTCGCTTGATCGACGCGATCGTGGCCTCGACCTCCATACCCGGCATCTTCGTGCCGGCCGAATTGAACGGGCGCATGTTGGTCGATGGCGGTTTGGTTGAGAACGTACCGCTGTCGCCGCTCAAAGCGATGGGTGCGGAGGTCTTACTCGCCGTCGATATCAATGGTGGGCGCCGCTACAACAAACCGCAGAACGTGATCGATGTCATTCTCAATGCGATGGACATTGCCATCGATACCACGACTCAGGGCCAATTGCGCGCCGCAGATGTGCTGATCAGCCTGGATCTGGCTGACTATTGTCGGACGGATGGCAGTGATGTGCGTGAATTGGTCGCTGAGGGTTACCGCGGCGGTGTACTGGCACTCAAGCAGCTTGATGCCGAATTGGCCAGCCGACAACCGAGTTCCTGGCAGGTGCTGGAAAAGAAATTCCGCGAATGGCGTGAGGCAATCTGAAGCGTTGTTAACCGCGCCGTTTTTGGCCAGGGCGTAGCCACCACAGCAGCAATACACCGCCACACAGCATGCCGCCCAGATGCGCAAAATGAGCAATACCGGGCAATGTCCCGGTGACGCCAAACAGCAGTTCCGCACCGCCGTAAAGCAACACGAACACCGGCGCGCGCAGATTCACCGGTGGAAATAGCAACTGAATTCGCGCGCGTGGGAAAAGAATGGCGAATGCCGGAAGTAGGCCCAAAACACCACCTGATGCGCCAATGGTTGGCACGATCTTGCCGGTGTATTGGGCAACCATCATTTGCGCCACGGCAGCGCCGATCACGCAAACGCCATAGAACAATGCGAAGCGCGCGGTACCCAGGACTTGCTCAACCGGCCGTCCAAACATCCACAGCCCAAACATATTGAACAGCAGATGCATCGGGCTGCCATGCAGGAACGCATAGCTGACGGGCTGCCACAACTGAAAATCCGGAAAGCGCCACGCTCCTTGCGGGCCCATTTGCAGTGCGCGATCCCCAGGCGGCCACAATGCAAAATGCTGCAACAAGAAGTTCTGACCGGATAACTGCAGCAGATAGATCACGCAGCAGGTGCCGACCAGCCCCGCCACCAGGGTGATGCGGGGCGGTTGTTTTTGCATGCTTATTTGGGCGCGCCGCCTTTGAGCGTGACCACCGCGCGGATCAGACGGTTGGACAGGTCGCGGCCAGCCTGATCTGCGATGGCGCGGGCCACGGCGCGGGTGCGGGCATCCATCTGGGTGACGTTTTGTTCGAGTCGTTCCAGCATGGCTTCGAGTCGGTCGAGGCGTTCGTCAATGGCTTGCAATTTGGCGTCGTCGCTCATGCGCGGGCTCTCCGCTGCGAATGCAGCTTGTTCGGTTGTGGGTTCGGCTTCAGTGGCGGGTGTTGGCGCGCTCAGGTGGCGCGCCAGGAGTTGGTCGAGCGCTTCACCGTCCGGTGGTTTGCTCAACACATCCGTAGCGCCGCGTGCCAGGGCGTCATCAATGTAGTCCTGTGTGTCGTTGGACGTACACATGATGATGGGTGTGGATTGGTATTGCGGAAGTGCGCGGATTTGCTCCATGGCTTGCAAGCCGTCGATGCCCGGCAACACGTGATCCATAAAGATCACACCGAACTCCCCTCGACTGGCCACTTCGACGCCTTCCTCACCGGTCTTGGCCTGCGCAATATTCATATTGTGCGGTTCCAGACTGCGGCTGAGAGCAAAGCGCGCCGACATGGAGTCATCCACGATCAAGGCTTCAATTTGTGACATTGATTTGTTCTCTAACGCGAGCGTTCAGGGCGCGTGGTGTCGGGATTTGGCAAAATTCCCCCACATGCGATCCCGTCGGGATCGACTATCCCACAATTTTCTCGACGCATCGACCCCTGACTCACCGCGTAGCGGCTGTGCACGGCGGTGTCGGCGAGGTGATCAAGGACAGGCGATGAATGCCGCATTGAAAGATTTGATAGAGGTGCTGGAGCTGGAGAACCTGGAGCAGCACCTGTTTCGCGGCCAAAGTCGCAATCTGGGCGGGCGCAGTGTGTTTGGCGGGCAAGTGCTGGGTCAGGCCATGGTGGCGGCCAGCCGCACGGTAGAACACGGTCATGCCCATTCGGTGCACGCTTACTTCGTGCGGCCGGGTGATATGGAAGCGCCGATTGTTTACGACGTGGAGCGCATCCGTGATGGGCGCAGCTTTGCGGTTCGACGGGTCCATGCGATACAGCACGGGCGGCCGATTTTCAGCATGATGGCCTCATTTCAACAACCCGAGCCGGGCTATGAGCATCAGGACAGCATGCCCGATGTGCCTCAGCCGGAAGATCTGGAGCTGGAGTCCGAGTTGCGCAAGCGTTGGCTGGAGGATTGCCCGGCTCCACTGAGGGCTGGCTATCAACAAGAGTTGGCCATTGAATTCAAGCCGGTGACGCCGCGGAATCCGTTTCGACCCGAGCCGATGCCGCCGCAGCAACATATCTGGTTTCGCGCCGCTGGCCCTTTACCCGACGATGCCTGTTTGCATCAGTCGGTGCTGGCCTACGCCTCGGATTTCAATTTCCTGGGCACCGCCATGCGCCCTCACGCGATGAGCTGGTTCGAGCGACATGTGGTCGCCGCGACCCTGGATCACGTGATCTGGTTTCATCGGCCCGCACGACTCGATGACTGGTTGCTTTACTGCATGCACAGCCCATCTGCACAGGGCGCGCGCGGTCTGACCCAAGGCCAGATTTTCAATCGGGAGGGTGAGTTGGTCGCGTCGCTTGCGCAGGAAAGTCTGATGCGGGATACGCGGCTCGCGGCGCAGGAATAACGCGCTCAGGGCGCTGGTATCGTCGCGTTGTGGAGCGTTGTTGCCAGGGCCAGAAACTGGGCCGGGGTGAGCTTTTCCGGGCGCAGTTGCGGATCCAGGCCGTGAGCTTCCAGTTGTTCCACGGTGAACACGCGCCCCAAGGCGTTGCGCAGGGTTTTGCGTCGTGCTGAGAACGCCGCTTGCAGCACGGTATCCAACGCCTTCCAGGGCAGGGTCACGTCACGCGGTGTCAGGCGAATGATCGACGAGCGGACTTTGGGCGGTGGGAAAAACGCGCCGGGTGGAACGTCGAACAAGATGTCTGCGCGCGCCGCAAGGCTGACCGCGACGCTGAGTCGACCGTAGGTTTTGCTACCCGGTTCGGCGGCCATGCGTTCGGCCACTTCGCGTTGCAGCATGATGTGGAAATCCACGATCTGCGCCTGGCTTTGCAACAAGTGAAACACCAGCGGCGTGGAGATGTTGTAGGGCAGATTGCCCACCACGCGGAGCGGGCCGTTGCCGAGTGTGGCGAAATCCACTTTGAGCGCATCCGCTTCAATCAACTCAAAACGGGGTTCAGAGGCAAAACGCTCGCGCAAGCTTGTGGCCAGATCGCGGTCAATTTCCACCGCCGTGAGTTTGCCGCAATGTGGCAGCACGACTTCGGTGAGAGCGGCTTGACCCGGGCCGATCTCAAGAATGTGCTGATCCGGAGTGGGTCGGATGGCGGCGGCGATGCGCTCGATAATGTTGCGGTCGGTCAGGAAGTTCTGCCCAAAGCGTTTGCGTGGGCGGTGCTTATCCATGTTGCATCACACCTTGGGTCGCCAAAGTGATCGCCATATCTTCCGCTGCACGCAGGCTGCCGACATCCGCGATGCCTTGTCCGGCAATATCCAGCGCGGTGCCATGGTCGACCGAGGTGCGAATCATCGGCAGGCCGAGCGTGACATTGACCGCCATGCCAAAACCGGCATGTTTGAGTGTGGGTAGGCCCTGATCGTGATACATCGCCAGCACCGCGTCGCATTGGGCTAAGCGCTCGCGGGTGAATGCGGTATCAGCAGGCACCGGACCGAGCCACTGCGCGGACGCTCCGCAGCGCGCGCGCTGTCGCAGCACTGCCGGTGCGATCACGTCCATGTCTTCGTGCCCCAGATGTCCGTCTTCACCAGCGTGGGGATTGAGTCCGCAAACCTGGATGCGGGGCGTCGTGATGCCGAAGCGTTGGCGCAATTCACGTTCCAGAACGTTCATCACGTGATCGAGACGCTCCGCGGTGATGGCATCCGGCACTGCACGCAGTGGCAAATGCGTGGTGGCCAATGCGACACGCAAGTCGCCCGCGGTCAACATCATGACGGGCGTCATACCTCCGCAATGCTCCGCGATGAACTCGGTGTGGCCAGTGAAGGCGATGCCGGCCTGGTTGATCACGGCCTTGTTCAGCGGGCCTGTCACCATGGCGGCGTTCTCGCGACGGGCCTGATCAACTGCGGTTTTCAGGCAGGCCAGTAAGTATCTCGCATTGTCTGGCGAGGGCTGCCCAAAGCTAACCTGCTTGGCCATGGTGTGTGGGATGTGCCACAACGTATCGGCGGGTGTTGCTTGAACGGTGCCGTCAAAATTGCGCAACTGCAAAGCCAGGCCGAGATGCGCGGCCGTGTGCTCAAGCAATGCCGCATCGGCCACGGCCACGCGACATGCGGCCGTGGGTTGCGCGGCAAGTTTGATCAGCAGTTCCGGGCCGATACCAGCGGGCTCACCCGGCGTATGCAGGATGAGCGGGTTCAACCGGCGTCCGGCTGTTCCCGGTATTCGACGTAGGCTTCATCACGCAACTGGCGCAACCAGACTTCCTGCTCTTCACCCGCTTTTCGACGGAAAATGGCCTGACGCGCCTGGGCGCGGCGCAGGTCTTCGGTGCGGTCGCGTTCGCGTCGCTCGATGACCTCGGCGATATGCCAGCCGAAAGGCGTCTGGAACACGGGGCTCAGCTCACCCGGTTCCAGCAGATCCAGGGCGCGTTGAAACTCGGGGACAAAGGTCTCCGGACCTTGCCAGCCCATATCGCCGCCTTGATTTGCCGAACCCGGGTCTTCCGAATGCTTCTTGGCCAGTTTGGCAAAGTCCGCGCCATCTGCGATCTCTTGGCGAATTTCTTCCAACCGGGCCCGTGTCTGCTGCGGGTTCCGCAGCACGTTGGGTTTGAGCAGGATGTGACGTGCATGGGTTTCCTTGACCAGTGCATCGCCCGACGTGCCGCGCTTTTCGACCAGCTTGACGATATGCAGGCCACCGCTTGCATTGATTGGATCGCTGACGCCACCCACCGACAGCTCGGGAACCACATCGGCGAACAGGGTCGGCAGCGCATTGCCACGGCGCCAGCCCAAATCGCCGCCATCCAGCGCGCGGGGGCTGTCAGAGTGGGTGATCGCCAGTTGGGCGAAATCCGCGCCTTCACGCGCTTCGGCGACAACCTTCGCGGCTTTTTCGGCGGCGTCGTCGCGGGTTTGCGGCGTGGCGTCAGAGGGAATCGAGATCAGTATGTGGGCCAGGTGGTATTCCACCTTGTCGGATTCGCCCTGCTGCTCCAGCAACAAATCGACATCATCCTCGGTCACCACAATGCGCGAATCCACTTCGCGTTGGCGCAGCTGATTGACCAGAATCTCGTCGCGCACCTGCTGACGAAGTTGCAGGTAATCGATGCCTTCGCGACGCAGGGCCAGCGCAAACTGGTTGAGGCTCAGCCCATTGCGCGCGGCGATGTCGCTCATGGCTTGGTTAAGCTGTTCGTCGCTGACACGCAAGCCACCTTGGAGGGCTCTTTGAACCTGGGCCTTGGTCACAACAATGCGCTCCAGAACCTGGCGACGCAGCACGTCTTCTTCTGGCAGCGGGCCGCGACCGGCGAACTGTTGTTTGATCTGATCGAGTGACTGATTCAGTTCACTGCTCAGGACCACTTCGTCATTGACCACGGCGACGATGTAGTCGAGCACCTGAGCGGCTCGGGACAACGGGCTGGCGAGCAACAAAACTGTGGCCAGCGCAATGGCGTGGCGGTGGCGATAAATGGGGTTCATGTACATCCGGAAATAGTGTCGATGCGCGCGTGTGGTGCGCGGTCAATCTTAAAGAATATCACGCGTTAGGAGTCGATCCAGACCCTCTCCGATCCTGCCCAGGCCGTTGAGTTCCAACTGCAGGTAAATGGATGAGTCGAAGCGTCCGCCGTCACCGGCCAGATAGCGCCGCCAGGCGATCTGCGCACCCCAGCAACAGCTGCTGTACTCCAGCCCGCCCAAAGCTTCCAGGCTGCGGTGATCTTCCAGTGAGTAGGTCCAACGCCCGGCGAGTTTCCAGCGCGACGTTATCGGCATGGAGACGATGGCGTCGGTTTGCTCGAAATTGTCTCGGCGGAACCGGTAAGCGATGTGGATGAACTGATCTTCGCTGTACTGATAGCGTGCCGCGAGTGAGCTTTGGTCCATGCGGTTCTCGTCGGCATTCCATTGGCCGACCAGTTGTGCGCTCAAGCGATCATTCAAAACGAAGTCGATTTCACCGAGCCAGTCTGAGCTGCCGGAGGCGGGCGCGCTTTCGTCTGGCAAAGTCACTTGTGAGGCCTCAGCGCGCCATTGCACGCCGAGTTTGGCACTGAGCACGCGCTCGCGCCCGAAGTCGCGGTACCAGTCGGTGCGCACCGCGGTGGTGATCAGGTTGGCATCGGCAATGCGATCGACGCCGGTAAAGCGATTGAGCGCAAACAATTGATCAAACGAGAAGTCCGGTTGGCCCGTGTCGAACAGCGGTATGGCGTCCTGTTCGGTGTACGGCACGTAGAGGTAATACACCTGCGGCGTGAGTGTTTGATAGCGGCCAAAGCGCCCCTGACGCACGAAGTTCAGGCCGAACCCCGCTTGCGCGGTGCCGAGATGCCGGTCGATCGTGTTCACGGTCGCGCCATCATCGCGCTCTTGATATCCGGTCCAGCGATAGTCGGCGTGCGCGGTAAAGAAAGCTTGTGGCAGGTCCAAACGCCAATCCAGCCCGGCGCGGGCATCCTCACGCCAGGTTTGTGAATTGTCGATCCCACGAAAATTCACCGCTTGCGCAGTGATGAAGGGGCGCACCCGCCCATTGCGGTAAGCCGGTTGCAGCGACAGATTGAATTCGGGCATCCGCGAGTAAGGCTCATCCAAGCTGCGGATCAGGCTTTGGTACTCGTGGGCAGCCAGCGAGGTGTGCAGACCGTAACCCAGGTGCCGGTAGTGCAGTCGCGCGTACTGCGGCAGTTGACTTTGCGCCGGGTCCGACAGCGGCGTGTCGAGCTCGCTGGCGTAGCTCACATCGCTGACGCGGGTGTAGGCGACCTGCCAGCTCCAGTGGTCCTGCGTGCCGCCGTTCAGTGTGGTGTCGAGCAAGTAGCGTCTTTCTCCGGTTTGCTCATCTTCGTCCAACCATTCGACGGTGCTGTCACCTTCGCTATGGCTGAATAGATAGCGTCCGGTTGCGGCGATCTGCTCGCCACGTTCGCTCATGTGGCGCGGCGTCAGGGTGAGGTCGTAGTTCGGCGCCAGATTGATGTAGAGCGGGATGCTGATGTCCAGACCGGTGGTCGCATTGTCGCCGATGCGTGGCGGCAAAACGCCGGTTTGACGCTGTTCACCGACCGGGAAATAGAACAATGGCGCCCAGAAAATCGGAACCCCCATAAATCGCAATTTGGCATTGCGTGCCGATCCCAGGCCACGCTCCGAATCCAGGGTGATCTCGTCGCTTTCCAGGACCCAGGCTTCCTGATCTGGGGAGCAGGTGGTGTAGCGCACGCCACTGAGCTTGGCCTGCGCCGATCCACTGACGCTGAGCCGATCGGCATGGCCGCGCGCGCCGGCAGAGAACGCCACGTAACGTGCTTGCTCAAACGCCGCTTCTTCGGTGTCCAGGTTGATCTGGGCCGCATCGGCTTGAACCTGAATGGTTTCGGTTTCAAACACGGTGCGACCAATCACCCGCAATTCGCGGTCGGCGTGTCGATAGCGCACGTCATCGGCGAACAGGATGTCGCGACCGAAACGCATGCGCACGCCGCCCTGCAGGCGTGATTCACCATAGGCTTGCAGGTCGACCTCACCGGCATCGGCGTGCAGCGCGGCGTCGTCCACGAGTTGCTCGGCGTAGCTGCGCTGCTTGAAGGTCAACTCTTCGCACAGAGCCTGGGCGGCGCTAAGCGCCGGCGTCAGGCTGAGCAGCACGCCGCCGCACATTCTGTAGAATCCGTGCAAACCTTTTCCCGTGGTTTTCCGTTCATGACCCGCGACACTCGCCAGGACGAGCGCTACGCCCAGATGCTGGCGTGGCTGGACAACGTCCTGCCCTCACATGGTGCCCCGGAGCCAGCGTCCAGCGATGCCAGCTTCCGGCGTTATTTTCGCGTATTTTCCAATGCTTTGTCGCAGGGGGATTGCGGCGCGGCCAGTTGTATCGTCATGGACGCCCCGCCAGACAAAGAAGACAGTCGACCATTTGTTGAGGTCTGCGCGCTGCTCGAGCAAGCTGGCGTGCGTGTGCCGGTGGTCCGCCAGCAGGATTTGCAGCAAGGGTATTTGCTGCTCGATGACCTTGGGAAAACCACTTTTCTTGAGGCCTTAAAGCAGGCCGATGCGGACGCCGCCTATCGCCGTGCAATTGATGCCTTGGTCAACATGCAGGATGTGGATGGTGGCGCGCTGCCGCCGTATGACGAAGCGCTTCTGGCGCGCGAGTTGGCGCTTTTTCACAACTGGTATCTGGGTGTTCATCGGCAGCGCTTATTCAGCGCCACCGAGCAACGCGATTGGGATGAGTTATGCCAGCGTCTGATCAACGCTGCGCTGGCGCAAGCGCGTGTGTTTGTGCATCGCGACTATCACTCACGCAATCTGATGTGGGCGGACACCGGCGACCTCGGCGTACTCGATTTCCAGGACGCGGTACACGGGCCTGTGACCTATGATCTGGTCTCTTTGCTACGCGATTGCTATATCGCTTGGCCCGCGCAGCAGATCGACGGCTGGATGGATTACTTCCTGAAGCAAAGTGCGGCGCGTGGTCATGCCATGCCCTCTCGCGAGAACTTCAAGCGCGATTTCGACTGGATGGGCTTGCAGCGTCACCTCAAGGCTGTGGGGATTTTCGCCCGCCTCAATCACCGTGACGGCAAGGCGGGTTATCTCGACGATATTCCGCGTGTGCTCGGCTATATCCGCGATGTTTCCGCACACTACCCCGAGTTGGCCGCACTGACGCGAATTGCAGAGCAATGCCTGAATCCCTGAACGCGATGGTCCTGGCGGCAGGACGGGGCGAAAGGCTTAGGCCGATCACCGATCGTTGCCCCAAGCCGCTGGTGCCGGTCGGGGGGCAGACGCTGATTGAACACACCTTGGACAAGCTCGCGGTTGCGGGTGTGCAGCGTTGTGTGATCAATCTCAATTGGCTGGGGCAGCAGATTCGCGAGCATCTCGAAGCACAATGGCGCTGGCCCATGCAGTGCGTGTTTTCGGAGGAGCAGGGCGAGCGTCTGGAGACGGGTGGTGGCATTTTCAAAGTGCTCGACCAACTCGGCCCCGGACCCTTTGTTGTGGCCAATGCCGACGTGTACTGCGACTTCGACATGCGTCGCCTGGCGGCGCGAGCACGACAATGGTCATCCGGTGACAAAGCCCACCTGGTGATGGTGGACAACCCGTCACACCATGCGGAGGGTGATTTTGCGCTCAGCGCGGAACACAAAGTGATCGATGCCGAACCGCGGCTGACATTCTCTGGCCTGAGCCTGCTGCATTCCGCCCTGTTTGACGGCTGCCAGCCCGGGTGTTTCGCATTGGCGCCGTTGCTGCGCGCGGCGATGCGCTCGGAGCGCGTCAGTGGCGAGCGTCACGCCGGTTTGTGGACGGATGTCGGTACACCGCAGCGATTGGCGCAACTGCGCGAGGTCTTGGGCGCTTAGAAAACCTGGAGTCCGTCCGGGGTGGCCATGATGACTTCGTCTGCAGGGCGTTGCGCGAACAGGCCACAGCACACCACGCCGACGATCTGGTTGATGCGCTCTTCCAGTTCTGGTGGGTTGATGATCGACAGACCGTGCAGATCGAGAATGTCGTTGCCGTTGTCGGTGACGAAGCCGTTGCGCAGGACCGGACGCGCCCCCAGCTTGGCCACTTCGCGTGCGACATAGCTGCGCGCCATCGGAATCACTTCGACCGGTAACGGAAAGGTGCCCAGGATGCCGACGTGTTTGCTGGCATCGACCACGCAGACAAACTTTTCGCTTGCCGCAGCAACGATCTTTTCTCGTGTGAGCGCGCCGCCACCACCTTTGATCAACTGACGATGTGCGTTGGTTTCGTCGGCGCCGTCGACATACAGCGGCAGCGGGCCAGCTTCGTTCAGGTCAAGCACGCGAATGCCCAGCGCGCGCATGCGCTCGGTTGAGGCTTGTGAACTCGACACCGCACCTTCGATGCGGCCTTTGATCTTGGCCAGGGCGTCAATGAAAAAATTCACCGTGGAGCCGGTGCCGACGCCGACAATGGTGTCGTCTTCGACGTGCTTGATCGCCGCTTCGGCGGCGGCCTGTTTCATCTCGTCCTGATTCATGCGCTGGGGTCCTGAGCGGAATGGGTTGATACGCGCGGACCAAACAGTGCGGTGCCGATGCGCAGCAGGGTGCTGCCTTCGGCAATCGCAGCTTCAAGATCCTGAGACATGCCCATGGAGAGCACTGGCGCCTGCGGACAGATATTGTCCCGCAACTCGCGCAACTGACGAAAGCCCTGGCGTTGCACCTGCATGTCATCGGTGGGACGCGGCAGGCTCATCAGTCCCATGATTTTGAGCCGTGGCAGCGTTTCAACCGCCTTGAACAAAGCGGGGAGTTCCTCCGGTGCGACGCCAGATTTACTGGCCTCACCACTGGTGTTCACCTGCAGACAGATCTTCAGTGGGTCTAAGGCCTCGGGGCGTTGTTCGGACAAGCGACGCGCGATTTTGAGGCGGTCGACGCTGTGCGCCCAGTCGAAGCGTTCGGCGATTGTGCGCGTTTTGTTGGATTGGATCGGGCCAATGAAATGCCACACGCAGTCGCCGGGCAGGGCATCAATCTTGCCTTCGGCTTCCTGCAGATAATTTTCGCCAAAGGCGCGCTGTCCGGCCTGGTAGGCCGCGATCAGCGCAGCTGCGGGTTGGGTTTTGCTGACAGCCAGCAAGGTGATGTCGTCAGGGTTTCTGTGACTGGCATTGCAGGCATGCTTGATCCGCTCAAGCAATTGCTCGAGGCGAGGTGCGATTTGGTTGCCAGTGTCGGCGTTTGCCGATAGCTTTGTGGAAGTCATTCAAGCTTTGG
>CAZVMN010000025.1:0-25716 GCA_964629015.1 uncultured Oceanococcus sp. | reverse complement strand
ACACCCACCGCCGAAGCTGGACCCCGGATCAGGTCCGGGGTGACGTTGCCTACCGTCATGCGCGACGTGATCGGGCATCCAGACACCCACCGCCGAAGCTGGACCCCGGATCAGGTCCGGGGTGACGTTGCCTACCGCCATCTCCCTAGCAAATGCCGGATCCCTCAGTAGGAGCGCAGCTTGCGCGCGACGACTAGGCCGCGACACAGCGCCCCCTTGGTCGCGGGCAAGCACCGCTCCTACAAGCACCAAACAACACCTACCGTCATGCCCGACGTGATCGGGCATCCAGACACCCACCGCCGAAGCTGGACCCCGGATCAGGTCCGGGGTGACGTTGCCTAGCGTCATGCCCGACTTGATCGGGCATCCACCCCCGCCACGGCCTCAATCACGTCCCGATAGGCCGCCGCCACCAAAGCCTCATCAAACTCCCGCTGCATCTTCTGCCGCCCCGCCCGCCCCATCGCCACGCGCGCGTCGTGCGGCAACGCCAACATCCGCATCACCGCATCCGCCAAGCTACCGGCATCCCGCACCTGGCACAGAAACCCCGTCACCCCATCCTCCACCACCGCACGACAGCCCGGCACATCGGTAGCAATCAAGGGCCGCGCCATGGCCGCCGCCTCAATCAGCGTGCGCGGTGCGCCTTCTCGGTAGGACGGCAACACCACACAACTGGCGTCGGCAATAAAGGGCCGCACATCCGCCGTGGTGCCGAGATACTCCACCACCCCCTCCGCGACCCAGCCATCCACGGTAGCGCGATCAATGGCCGTGCGGTTCTCGGCCTCCACCGCCCCCAGCAACTGAAACCGCGCCTGCGGATACTTCGCCTTCACCTGACGGGCCGCTTCGACAAACTCCAGCACGCCCTTGTCCCGCAACAAGCGGGCAATCATCAGGAACACCGGCGCTGACGTGGCGGGCGGCATCTTCGCTGCGGCAAACCGCCGCAGATCAATGCCGGACCCAGGCAACAGGCGCGCCTGCCCCGCCCGCACCAAGCGCCGCTGCACAAACAGATCGCGGTCATCCGCATTCTGAAAGAACACCACCGGCAAGCGCTTGAAGGCATGGCGATACAGCCCCTCGGCCACCGCCTGCAACAGCCCCCCGGAGAGAAACGCCGTCCCCAGCCCCGTCACATTGGGCACAAACGGCACCCCGACGGCGCGTGCCGCGAGCGCCCCAAAAATGTTGTTCTTGATGGTGAACGACAACACCACATCCGGCTGCAGCACCCGAAACTGCTGCTTGAAGCGCTGAACCAGCTTCACCCCCTCCAGCGGATTCAACCCCTTCGCGTCCATCGCCAGGGGAACAAAGTGGCACCCCATCTCCAGAAGCGAAGGCACTGCATCATCCTCCGGCGCCAACACCGTCACCGAATGCCCCTCAGCCAGCAACGCCGCCACCAACGGCCGCCGGAAGTTCCACACATTCCAAGCCGCATTCACCGTCAAAAGGATCTTCAAACCCGCCTCTCAGCACCCATCACTCAGCACTCTCTTTTTCACTCGGCACTGACGCTTCTCGCCCAAGCACCAATTTAGTGATAGCATCTTCTCGTGAACAGCAAGCATCGAAAAACGCTGGATGCGATTTTCGCTGACCCGGTCAACGGAAACCTCCCTTGGGATCGAATAGAAGCATTGTTGATCTACTTGGGGTGTCGGGTCATCGAAGGAAAGGGATCGTCCGTCATGTTTGAGAACAACGGGCGGCGGGCCTATTTTCACCGACCGCACCCGAGGCGGTCAGCCCTGCGGTACCGGGTGCTGGCCGCTCGTGAGTATCTTGAAAAGCTTGGAGTCAGCTCGTGAAACCCAACCTCACCTACCGCGGCTACGCTGCTTTCATCGAGTTTGATGCGGAAGACCGCGTGCTGGTCGGCCGGGTGGTTGGCATCGACGATCTGATCACTTTTCACGCCGACTCAGTGGCCGAGGTCGAGCGCGCATTCCATGAATCAATTGATGACTACATCTTGGCCTGCGAACAGCTCGGCCAGGCGCCTGATAAGCCGGCCTCTGGCAAGCTAATGCTCCGGATCGACCCCGCCATACACGCTGCCGCGCTGAAGGCAGCAGCCGCGGCAGGCACCAGCCTCAATAAATGGGCTGAAAGTATCCTTCGCCGCAGCGCCCATCCTTGATCACGCACCACTCACCACTCAGCACTCAGCACTGAAGCTTCTCCTCACTCAGCACTGATCAGCGCCGCACTGACCCCGAGCGCCTGCGCCGCATCAACAAGCCCCTTGTCCAGGGCACGAATTCGCGCGCCATGGTTCGTTGCGATCGCAAGATGTAGCGCATCGCCTGCCCGGAGCCCCGTGCTGTGTTGATCTGCAAACCGAGCTGCCACACGAAAATCCGAAAGGGTCACGGGCAGCACATGAAATGAGGTCTCCACCAGCTCCGCGAAAACCGCCAGGGCCTCCGCACGATCAGGAATCTGCAAAAAGCCCCCGCGCAGCTTCATCGACAGCGCCGCCGAGAACTCGGTTTTCACCCATTCGCTAATGGCCAACTCATTCGCCGGCTGCCGTCCTAACCAGCCCTGAGCAACCGCAGTCTGTGACTCGCTGGTCAGCGCGGCCACCAGAACGCTGGTGTCGACATACAGCATCAGTACCGGGCGCCCTCGCGCATGTCGCGAACCACCGCATCACCCTCGGCCGTGGAGGGCGACATACCGGATGTCAGTTGCCGCAGGCGCGCCACGTTTACGGGACTCTTTGGGGATTGCACACCGGCCAAGCGACCCACTGGCCGACCACGCTTGGTGATAATCAACACTTCACCCGCCGCTGCCCGCTCAGTCAGCTCACTGAGGCGCGCCTTGGCTTCGGCCAGCGTCACTGATGTCGTGTCCATGTCAGCCTTCATGACCATTTACTTGGTCACATAATGCCAACGTCACCCCCGGCCCGCAACCCAAACTCAGCACTCAGCACTCAGCACTCAGCACTGACGCTTCTCAGCACTCATTACTGTCTTGCTCACTCGTTGCTGTCTGTAGAGCGCTCACGCCCGCATCTCAAATGAGATACGATGCGACGCATATCAGGAGTATCCAACCATGACCCAGACCACGATGCTGCATATCCGCATCGAGCCCGAAACCAAGAAGCAGGCCCAGGAAGCGTTGGCCGCAATGGGCCTTTCCGTGTCGGACGCCGTCAGGATTCTGCTCAAGCGAGTGGTGGCGGATCAGGCCTTTCCGCTGGAACTACGAGTCCCGAACACCAAGACGCGCACCGCAATGGCCGAAGCTGAAGAGATTGCTCACACGCGCCGCGGCCGCTTCGCGACGGCTGCCGAGCTATTCGTGGACCTTGAAGAAATCAACCGCCAGTAAGCGGACGAGCCCGCCGAGAGCGGCCGACTTCACAAAGTCCTTCCTGAAGGATTGGCAGCGACTCTCGCACGCCGGCCGCTCCGACATGAAGCAGCTAAAGCGCGCTTTGCTTTTGCTGATCGCCAACGACTCGCCACTCGGGCCAGAATGGTTTGATCACCCACTCAAAGGAGAGTGGGAGGGGCATCGCGAGTGCCACATCGGCGGTGACTTTCTTCTCGCCTACAAGGTCGACGATAAAACCAAGCCTCCCTTGGTCATCTTCGTACGTACCGGAACCCACGCTGACCTGTTCGAGTAGCCGGCAGCAGCACCGAAGCTCCTCAGCACTCACCACTCAGCACTGACGCTTCTCAGCACTCATCACTCACCACTCAGCACTCAGCACTCAGCACTCAGCTGTAAATACCACCGCACCGTCTCCCCAATCTCCGCCTCAAACCGCTGCGCCCGCACCCAGCCCAGTTCCTGCTGGATCTTGCTGGCATCAATGGCATAGCGCCAGTCATGGCCGGGGCGGTCGGTGACGAAGGTGATGAGCCGCTCGTGGGGCGCACCATCGGGCCGCTCGGTGTCCATCACTTTGCAGATCAGGCGCACCACGTCGAGATTGTGCTGCTCGTTGCCGCCGCCGATGTTGTAGCACTCACCCAGCCGTCCGTTACGGAGCACCGCCTCGATGCCGACGCAGTGGTCGGTGACATACAACCAGTCCCGCACATTGCTACCGTCGCCATACACGGGAATCGGCTGCCCCTTCAGGCAGCTACGAATAATGGTGGGAATGAGCTTTTCGCCATGCTGGCGCGGGCCGAAGTTGTTGCTGCAGTTGGTCGTCACCACCGGTAGGCCGAAGGTGTGAAACCAGGCGCGTACCAGGTGATCGGAAGCCGCCTTGCTGGCGGAATACGGTGAATTGGGGGCGTAGGGGGTGCTTTCCGTGAAGGCCGGATCATCCGGCCCCAGGGTGCCAAACACTTCGTCGGTGGAAATGTGATGAAAGCGCACGCTGCTATCTCCCAGCGCAGCCTCGACTTGCCAGTACTGGCGGCAGGCCTGCAGCAGGGTGAAGGTGCCGGTCACATTGGTGCGGACAAACTCGCCGGGGCCGCTGATGGAGCGATCCACGTGGGATTCGGCGGCAAAGTGGACGACGGTGTCGATGCGGTGTTCACGCAGCAGACGATCCACCAGGGCAGCATCGCAGATATCGCCGTGAAGAAAGACATGGCGGGACGCATCCGGCAGGCCTTCAAGGTTCTGGCGGTTGCCGGCGTAGGTGAGCGCATCGAGTGAGACCACCTGCACGGCGGCATCCTGCGCCAGCAGGTGATGCACGAAGTTGCTGCCGATAAAGCCGGCGGCGCCGGTGACCAGCACGTTACGGGGGATATGCATAAATCAGGACTCTAGCGAACGCGTTACGCGAACGACGGCAACACCGTTTGTTGGGCCAATAGCGGCAGCGCCCGATCCTTGTCGGACAGCGCATAGGGCACGTCCAGCTTGGGCCAATCAATACCCAGCGCCGGGTCATCGAAGCGGATACCGGCTTCGGAGGCGGGGTGATAGTAGTCGGTGCATTTGTAGACGAAGTCGGCTTCGTCGGACAGCACCAGAAAGCCGTGGGCAAAGCCGGGCGGGATGTAGAGCTGATGGTGGGCGACATCGTCCAGCACACAGCCATAGGCCATGCCGAAGTGCGGCGAGCCGCGGCGCACGTCCACGGCCACGTCGTAGACGCTGCCGCGGGACACGCGCACCAGCTTTCCCTGCGGTTGTTGTAGCTGGTAGTGCAAGCCTCGCAGCACGCCCTTGCGGGAACGGGACTGGTTGTCCTGTACGAACTGCAGTTTCAGTTCGCGCTGCAGGAATTGCTCGGCGCGATAGGTTTCCACGAAGAAGCCGCGGGCATCCCCGTACACGCGCGGTTCAATGCGCAGCACGCCCGGCAGCGGGGTTTCGCTGAGGGTCATCGAATGAGGTCCAACAGGTACTGGCCATAGCGCGACTTGCGCAGGGGCTCGGCCAGGCGCGCTACCTGGGCGGCGTCGATCCAGCCCTGGCGGTAGGCGATTTCCTCCGGGCAGCAGATCTGGAGGCCTTGGCGTTCCTGCACGGTACGGACGAAGTTGCCGGCTTCCAGCAGGGCATCGTGGGTGCCGGTATCCAGCCAGGCAAAGCCACGGCCCATCAGCTCCACCTGCAGGTCACCGCGCTTCAAGTAGGCGCGGTTGATGTCGGTGATTTCCAGCTCCCCGCGGGCGGAGGGCTTCACGTTGCGGGCAATGTCCACTACATCGGCGTCATAGAAGTAGAGGCCGGTGACCGCGTAGTGCGACTTGGGCTGCGTGGGCTTCTCTTCGATGTCCACCGCCCTGCCCTGTGCATCGAACTGCACCACACCGTAGCGCTCGGGATCGCGCACGTAGTAGCCGAATAGGGTGGCGCCACGATCGCGGGCAGCAGCACGGCGCAGCATCTCGGGCAGGCCGTGGCCGAAGAAGAGGTTGTCGCCGAGGATGAGGCAGGCGGGCTGCCCGGCCAGAAATGATTCGCCAATCAGAAAGGCCTGTGCCAGGCCATCGGGACTGGCTTGCACCGCGTACTGCAGGTTCAGACCCCAATCGCTGCCATCGCCCAGCAGGTGCTGGAAAGCGGACTGGTCCTGCGGGGTGGTGATGACCAGCACCTCGCGAATGCCGGCCAGCATCAGCACCGACAGCGGGTAGTAGATCATCGGCTTGTCGTACACCGGGGTGAGCTGTTTGCTCACACCACGGGTGATTGGGAAAAGGCGTGTGCCTGATCCTCCAGCAAGAATAATAGCCTTCATTAGTTACTTATTTTTTGTTTGATCAGAAATCGCTTAAAGACAGGCCGATTTGACCCAGGTCAGCTCCATTCACATCGCTGCCATAGTGAGTGAAGAAAAATGGCATCTGCTTCTTTAACGGTAATGCAACCTTAGGGAGCTTCAACGCTGCGCTAGGCTCTCGAGCCTGAAACGCCACGGAGACCATGGGACATGCGCTCAGAATAGTCCTTTCATGCCCATCGATAAAGAAATAATCCAAAACGAGATGGATACCGAACTTCATCCTGCGGCTAACAACCAACCCGACGGGAGCCCCATTGACATCTACTCTGCTCAACCTATAGCGATTGACTGGATGCTTCAAATAACGCCAGGAGACATAATCACCCGAAATGTCTAGGCTCCAATACTTGGACAGCTCTGCTTGAGCTTTCACACGAGCGCAGCAGGACTCCAATTGATTAGAACGATCTATACGAACCGCCTGTGCGTCACTTGATCGCCACGGCAACACTAAACTAGGCAATAGCGGAGGCTGAAAACGCATTTCCGCGCGGCGCCAGGATTTGATCGCCATCTCGTTAGGGTGTCCCATGAGGGCAGCGCCTTCCTTCGCGACAAGATCTTTGGCAGCAACGATCATGCGTCCAAATATATTCTTACCATGATGATCTGGATGCACCAGTACATTAACAACGTAATATACTTTTAAAGAACCGCTATGCTTAATCAAGTTGGCGGGAATCATGGCCATGAAACCGACCCACGTACTACCTTCAGAAGCGACCACCATGCGGGCACGGCCAAACGGATTTCGCCCGTATAACCATTCAATGTACTCAGAGGTGAGCAACTTGTTGCCCGGCTCGAAATAACTAGCGAACAAGGTCCGGAGATGGCCGAACTGGCCCGCCATATCGAAATCGTCGATACGCACATCTACGCCCATCAGTGTGTCGCCCCGCCGTAGTACTCATTGGCCTCAGCGATCGTCATGCTCGACAAGTCTCCCGAGCGCACCAATGCGCCCACCTCAGCCATTATCCTTGTGAACGATTCCCGCATCGCAGGCGCGGTAATCAGATTGTGTGGATGAAACCACATATGAACGTAGCCCCCGCTTTCCACGGCGCTACGCAGCAGCGACTTCCATCGGCGAACCGTCACCCCCACTGGCACCAAGGATCGAGCCCCGGAAGGCCAGTTTAGGAAAAATCCGGCGGGGGACACGCCCCAACTATCAATGTAGCGAGGCTTGTCCGCCACCCTGGTGTCGAATAGATGCCACTCGCCGGCGAGGCCGGTTACACGCCCCAAAAGGCCTCCCGGCGGGCTGGCCCGATACGCGCAAAACCCATCACCACGCAGCCGATCAAGATGCCCTATCCGGTTACGTGGAAACACAATCGTCCCTGGCGTAGACCCCAACTCTGCAAACAGCCGCTTCGCTAATGTGAGCTCCAACTCCACTGCCTCAGGCGGCGTCTCAGCGCTGAGCGGCATGTGGGTGGCGCCATGCCAGCCCATCTCATGCCCCGCCTGCTGAAATGCCTTGAAGTACTCATGCCCACACCAGCCGTTCTGTTTGCCCCCATCAAGCGCCGGGGCAATATTGGAGAACCACTCCGGCGAATACTCGGCCAAGCCTTGAATTAAATCCAAGCTCTGCAGCACCGCTTCTCGCCGCGAAGCGAAGCAGCTCACAAACGCTGCGGTTGTCTTGACTCCATTCTGGTCAAGCGCGCGCAAAATTAGTTGGTATGCATCCCGCAGCGCCGAATCATTGATTCGGCCGGCCGACAAGACAGCCTCTTGATCAGCCATGCCCCAAAGCCCTTCACAGTCAAGCGAAAGAGTGAAGCACGCGGTTCTCTTATTAATATTCATGGAAGCGGCGTACCCCTTCAAGGCACAACAAGAATAGCCTTACCTTCGGCAACCTTCTCGCCATCAACAAGACAAACGCAATCAAAGTGAACCCTATTTCGAGCGTCGTCCATGGTCGAAATGACAACTGATGCCTCAACTTCAGCGTCCAGAAAGACGGGCTTCAGAAAACGTACATCCTGATAGATATAGATTGCGCCTGGCCCAGGCAGATGCGCCCCAAAAATCGCGGAGAATAGCGACGAAACAAGTGCGCCGTGTACAACTCTTCTGCCGAACCTTGATTGAGCGGCTACGTGTTCATCGAGATGAATGGGGTTGCTATCTCCACTCAATTTAGAAAAAAGCCGAACATCCTGCTCAGAGAATGTCCTCTCAATGCTCGCTGACATTCCGACTTTAAGATCACAGTAACTCATTGCGTTCACCGGAGTCGTCTCCTGCAACTATTGCGGCCGTATTCTAATCATTGAACAAGGGCACCGTCATGACTTGCTGACTTGGTTTCATCGATGCGCCGCTAACTGAATTATTAATATACATAATCGGCGCCTTCAGGAAATCCGAACAACCAAGTTTGGTAAGGCAAATAGCACCCTTGAAAATGCGTTGACAACCAGGCCCAGACCACAAAAACCAAAAGAAGCCCAAAATATGGCGCAGCCGCATAGAATCCGCGCCCTTTAAATACCGGAAAGAGCGACACTCTAGAGAAAATCATGACTTGAATCGGAATAAGATAATATCCCAAACGGTCGCCAATAACCGATGATATGGGCACGAGTGCGATCATCAGCAGCATGACGATCGCACCAATACTGACCAGCTTGTAATCTTCGGGGAAAGCCCTCTTCCACTTTTTCTGAAGCACCATAAAGAAAAAGGCACCCGTAATGACGAGAAGTCCCACACGGAAAGCGGCACCCGCCGCATCAACGCCCGTCCCAAGGTAACGCGTTGTTGCCAGCTCCGCGTACTCACCCGAGAGAAGTGCGAATGCTCCGGGAATAGCAAGCAGCGCGGCAACCGTGAGGCGCTTCCAAGAGTAGGTGCCATTGACCAGAGGCGCGAGCAACAAAAAGACCAGCGCGCTGGCATGCAAGGAGCTGGCAATCAACGTTAGCAAGACGAACCGCCAGAGTGAGCGATCCGTAAATGCCGCAAAAGCGATGCACAGAACACCGATGGCCGCCCCTTGTCGGATGCCTGACATCGGCATATTAATAATCAGAATCGGAAATAGCAGTATCAAAAACCCTAAGGGGTCAGCCTGCCTACGTGCCATCACATGCATGCCCGCAAAGAAAACGATCCCGGCTGCCACGTTGAGCCAGGGATAGGGCAGGTCGAATGCGTTCAACCAGCCAATTATGAGCCACCAAAGTGGCTCACGGTCTGTTAGAACTTCCTCTACCTCTGTCGAACCACCCAACAAGTACTGATTGAGATAGCCGCCCCAATCACAGCCAACCTCGAATCTGAATGCCGAAAACAAGAAAAGCAGCGTGAGCACAGGCCAATAGAGCTGCCTTTTCGCCCGATAGCTATTCCTAGCTGCATAGCGAATAAGGATTAGCGCAACGAATACAGCAATATAGATCAAGTCGGGTGCTTCCGCGCGGTATCGATAAGAAGTTGCGCTACACGAGGCGCCCAGCTTTGGAGCGAATAGCAAAGCTCGACTTTGCGACGACCTTCAGTGCCCATCCGATGGCGAAGTGCGGCGTCGCCGAGCAAGCGGTCCAAGGCTTCGCGCCACTCTGCTTGCGTTGAGGCCAGAAATCCGTTGACGCCATGCTCGACAATTTCCGAATTCACCCCGACAGGCGAAGCAATCACCGGCAGGCCACAGGCCATGTACTGAATAAGCTTATAACCGCATTTACCCCTTGCCCAAGGACTATCGTCAAGCGGCATAAGCCCAATATCCATGCCTTGAATCAGCGCAACCTCAGACTGCTCGGACCACGGAAGCGCCTCCAGCGCCTCGCCAGATACCAAAGCCTTAGGCCCGGCACCGACCACTCGAACAACAGCGTTATGCTTGCTTGCAACTAGCATGACTAAAGGCATCAGCGGTGCGCCATACTCTGCCCAGGTGCTGGGGGAGCCAATCCAGCCGATTCGAGGTCGGCCATGATCCAGCGTTTGTCGCTTGATGGAATATAAATCAATGTCGACAACAGTCGGAACGATTTTCACTTGTTTCGCGCCCGCGCAAAGCGCGCGGTCAGCCAAATACCGGTTCCCTGCCATGACCGCACTGGAATACTTCATAACCTTATCGATTTTCTTTCCCAGCAATCGTCGAACTATGACTCGCTCATGCAGATCATATCGATGGAAGGCTGCGTCGTCGTAATCGGAAACCACTGGCACTCTTTTTGGCAGAAGAGCTCGCTCAAAGAACCACGGCACCCACTGAATGGCTTCTTTCTCTACCCACAGAAGGTCTAGGTTTCTTGCGGCCAATAACTTATTTATACGAGCTGAAAAATAGCCAGCTGCCATGAAATAAGCACGCCCGCCGGAGTAAAGATTTTCAAGGTATGTATCGTCGAAGAATGGAGCCACCTCGATCTCAATTCCCGCATTTAATAGCGCCGGAACGTATTGCATTGTTCGCAAGCGACTGGATGCGCCAAGACGAGAGTAGCGCGACAGAACCAATACTTTCATACGTTAATGCGACTGAAACAATTGGCAATCAATACATACGTCTTTCAAAAAACCAACGAATAGAATCATTTTAGTAGTGTGATTAATTCTCGTTGGGCTGTCCGTCAAGCAGCTGGTTCGAAACTGCGATATATGGCCTCGTAGCAACGAACGCCCTCATCCAACGAGAAGCGTGCGTGTGCCGAAGCTATGCAGCGTTCGCGGGTGTTGGGCTCGGTAATCATTGACAGCAACCTATAAAGTCCAGCTCGAACAGGTGCGGGTTCGAAGTTAGAAATGGCAACACCCACACCGTCAGCTTCGAGAATTTCGGCCATGTCGCCTACACCCACGTTCGCCAAACAAGGGATACCACAACCCAAGAACTCGCCCAGTTTTGTTGGTGCACAGGCTGTCCGGGAGAAGCAGGGCTTATAGAAGAAGATGCCAGCGTTCATGCGTGCCATCTGCGCCGGGACCTCGGCGTGCGTTGCGGCGGCAATCTCCACCGCCTCCTTCGGCACGCCGCCAACCTGTAATCGCTCTCGGACAAATGCGTGGTCGTTTCGGTTGATCACCAGCAGACGGGCATCTGGTCGCAGCTCAATCAATTGGCGAAAAGCTGCCAACACCTGGTCGAACAAGTACCAAGTACCCACAGACCCGACATAACCCAGAACCAGGCCAGTGTCGGGATCGCCCTGCGGTTTAAAACGGGACAAGTCGGCACACGTGGGAATGACAGTCGTGGGCGGCATCGCCTCGCGCAGATAGTCAAATTTCTTAAGTTCACGGATGCCCGCGTGGGTCAATGACACCACGTGGTCGGCGGACAGCAGGAAGCGCTTCTCAAACCACTTGCCTACTCGATACGCAACGCCATCCCGAGGCCAGATTCCGCCATCTACTCGTTCGTCCACCCAGAAGCCCCGCATGTCAAAAACATAGCGAGCTCCCGTCAAACGTTTGATGATCAGCGCCATCACCGAGGGTACATAGCTCCGCGCGTGAACGATACCCAGCGCGTGCCTGCGAACCAGGCGCCATCCCTTGAACGTTCCGCAGAGGATGTCCCAAAACGTGGCAAGTAACGAAAAGCGCTTGTGATAGCGCAACGGATGCCAGTGGATGCCCGCGTCAGCCATCCGCTTTTTAAACTCTTCGCGCTGTGACGCTTTCACCCAGTCATCCGCGCGCTCAAAGCTCAAAATATGCACGGGCCGATTGGCTGCCAAGCGCTCTTGATAGGCCAGCACTTGTGACTGCCCCAGCGGCTCAAGCATACCGGTGTAGGAAATGTAGAGAACCCCAGAACTCATACGCTTACCTGCTTACGACAGCGTGCCAACAGAACATTCGTTGAAGTCACGAAAGATCCAATAGACCCAAATACTTCTGTGCCGCGACCTCGGGGGCGAAACTCGCCGCTCGCTGCATCAAGGCATCGCGGTCGACAGATGCAGACAGCGCCTCTGAGATCGCCTGCGTCATAGCCGTCGCATCACCTACAGGAACTAGGCGACCGAACCGCCCCCCATCAAGGATTTCACTGGGGCCCGATGGACAATCGGTTGAAACCACGGGGGTACCGCAGGCCAGTGCCTCGACGATGACATTGCCAAACCCCTCGAAATCCGACGAAAGAACAAAAAGATCGGCAGTCTTGTAGAACGGGGTCGGGTCGCGATGGAAGCCTGCAAGAATCACTTTGTCAGCAACGCCGAGTTCTTGCGCCAGGGACAGAACCATAGCGCGACCCTCCCCGTCACCCACAAACAACAACCGGGCATCCGGCCTATTCAACTGAGCAAAAGCGCGCAACAGCAGCGGATGATTCTTGACGGCTTTCATGCGGCCGACCGTAACAATGCGCGCGCCGCCGGGAGCAGACCAGAGTGCCTCTACCTGAGCTAAATCATCATCGCTCGGTGAGGGACGTGGCGGAACTGGGTTATGGATCACGTCGAAGGCGTCGCGGCGGAGGCTAGATAGCTTGCTAATGTCATCCGCCACCCCCATCGACACCGCTATGCGACGATCTGCAAGCCGATAGCCCAAGGCCATCGAAGCTCGCAGCGCAACACGGTGGGCCTTACCCCAGCCTTGGTACTGTGCAGACAGAATGCCGTGCTCGGATACCAGAACCCTGCAGCAATGCCCGGACAGGCGCGCGGCGAGCGGGGCGATCACGGTCAGGGGCCACATTCCGGCTAGGAGACTGTCTGGGCGGCGACGCCGAAGATAACGGACGAGGGGCAATGGCAGCGCACGCGCACGGGGGGCCATAAGATCGACCACAGAAAAGCTATCCCGTGCTTCCTCGAGAAAAGCGCCACGCGCCTGCATCAGCACCAAGTCCACTTTATGCCCGGCGCGGGCGAATTCTCGCGCAAGGTCGATCATCACTCGCTCGGCCCCGCCACCGCGCAGGTCAGGGAGGAGGAGGGAGATCACGAGGAATGTCCCGTTCGGGATGTGCCAAGCAGCCCAAAAACACGAAGCAAGTCCTTTGCTGCACTCTTCCAGCCCATGGAAATCATGGGTAGCCCGACATACCCACCTGATAGGGCAATGCGGGCATAGTCTCGAAGCCTCATTTTAGCATTGCTCGCAGAGTACAGATCCGCCCTCGTTGCTTGGATGCTTGACAGATTGTCAAAAGATGCCGCACTCGCCATCAAATTCGATGCTTTTGCAGGGTCGGAATCAACGGCCAAGCGCCTAAGGTAATCGGCTGTTTCATTTGCAACTTCGGCGAGGAAGGCATAGTGATCGCTTCCGACCGGAAGGGCCTTGTCCAGGCGCTGCCTCAGAGTCTGAACAACATAGTCTCCAGTCAGAGCATTTGAATGTCGGCGATAAAGCGCCACGGGCTCTGGCAGAACGACAATCCCACCAAGTGCATTTGCTAACAGGCACGTTAGCTTGTCGTGAGACATGAGCTTGTGGCCGGGATAGTAATTTCGAGGCCGATCAGTCCGCGAGGTGGATTCCAGCACAGTCGCTCGAACGGTTTGAAGAAAACCCAGCCATACCCAGAAACCGAATTGACTCTGTTTTCCGTAGCGCCCTGGGGGTATTGCGTTTGGAAAAATCCGATCCGACCTCTCTAGTCGCTCATTACAGATATATGATTTTTGCAACACGAGCTGAGTCTCAGGATTTTCCTCAATTGCTTCATAGGCACCCTTCAACTTTTTTGGAAGCCAAACGTCGTCCTGGTCGCAAAATGCGATGAAGTCGCCGTTGCAGAGACTGGCCGCCTTCAAGAAATTGTCTGCAAACCCGAGATTCTTCTCATTCCGGTAGATTCGAGTCGGGAAAGGCGCCGTCTCGGAATATCTTTCCAGTATCGATACTGTTTCATCGGTTGACCCGTCGTCGCAGACGACAAGTTCCAGAGGCAGTTTCTCTTGTGATGCGAGGCTTTCCAGCTGCTGGATCAGATAGCCTGCGCCATTGTAGGTTGCCATCGCTACAGAAATTGAAATCGGGTTTTCCATCTGGATTTTCTGAGAATGTCAGCAACGAAAACCTTGGGCTGATACTGCGGAAAGGAGCCAAATACTCGCGCCAATTTCCACTTAATCATCGAAAACTGGCGGTGATAGACATCCCTTGCGATCGAAGTGGCACGCTGCATCAACGACAGACTCGGCCAAGATTGCACTATATTAGCCTGCCAGACGAGTTGCATTAGCGTTTTCTCATTAACGTGATGCGCGCCATTTTGGCGAGTAAGCCATAAAAATGTATGCATTTTGTTAATGTCACGTTTGGCTGCCGAGTATGATTCGCGCTCGAAATCTGAAGCAGAGATATTTCGGCTGCCGCGGTTTGAAAGCGCATTGTCGTGTGCTCTGTATCGCACGAGCGAAAGCGGAATCTGGATTACTCGCTTATTGAGTAAGTATATGATGAAGTTGAAGAGATTGTCCTCTGAGAAGGTGATTTTCTCTGCGGGCAGCGAAACATCGAAAACCTCGCGCCGGTACGAGGCTGTTGATCCTTGAATGACTTTATACTCATATTTTGTTGAAACGAAGTAGGACAAATGTGCCTTTGAGTTCCTTGCCCCAATTGGAATGGTATTATTTGACGATATCAAATCACCAACTTCGTTGATCAAATCGAACGCGCTCGTGACGCAGTAAACGTCATCATCCTGATAGATCTGAACATGCTCTGTAACGCGATTGCAGTGCGATACGTCGTCACCTGCTGCTAAGACAACGATACTCCCCATGCAGGACTTGCTCACACTCATGACATGTGGAACGACGCCGAGGTTCGTGCTCCCCCGTCGAACCTTCACCAGATGCGGCCCTTGATACTCCCGCGCCATCTCCTCCATGATCTCGAAGGTCCGGTCACTGGAACAATCGTCAGACAGGATGATCTCGAGCGGCGAATAGGTCTGGGAGAACGCGCCTTCCACCGCCTCGCGAATGTATTTCTCCTGATCGTAGGCGAACAGCGCTAAAGTAACGCGAGGCCGGCCCTCTGCCCCCTCGGGCAGGTCTGTGTTGCCGTAGATGCGTATCAACGCCTGATCATCCATCCCGTTACCTTTTCCCCAACGCGTGCGATGCGGCCCAAGCGGCCACCGACACCCGCCATCGCCGACAGGCGCATCAGCGCCCAGATCCCCGTGGCCAGCGCCAGCCCCACGCCCAGGACAGCCCCCAACGGCTCGGATGAACGTGCAGCGATGTCGACCGCGACTGCCGCTGCGAGGACCGCCAGCGCTTGCGCCTTGACCGCGCGGCTCCATCGAAAGCCGATGCGGCGGCCGCCGAACCACCACACGATCGGCAGATATGCAACATAGAGCGCCAAGAACGCTACCCCAGTGGCCGTGACCCCCATCAGCGGCAGGCCGATCAGCACGCCAAAGATGAAGACGGCCATCCCCAGGGACTCGGTCAGGACAAAGGTACGCCCGGCCCCTGACGCCAGGATGACGAAGCCGAGCGGCCAGCTCATCGCCTTGAGGATATCGCCCAGAAGCTGCCAGCGCAGGATCTCGACCGCGGGGCCGAATTCCGCAGAATAGAGCAGGTGGATGACCCAGGGTGCAAGGCCGAGCATCGCCAACAGCACCGGTGCGCAAAGGAGCAGCGCAACCTCGGTCTGTTCGTTGACCAGACAGGTTGCGGTGGCGGTGTCATGGATCGCGGCCGTCAGGCGGGGGTAGTAGTCGGTTCCCATCGCGCCTAGGACGAACCCCAGGTAGGTCATCCCGATCGCCCAAGCTGCCTGGAACTGCCCCAGGGCCTCGACCCCCAGCTCGCGCTGCACCAGGGTCCGCGCTGCCAGATGGCCCAGCGTCGTCACGAGGCCACTGAGCATGAAGGCAAAACCGAGCGTGACCATCGCCCGCCATTCGCGCGACATCTCGGGCATGCGGATGAGGGGGCCTGCGGGCGGACCAAGGCGGGCGACGTACAGATGGCCGAGAAGGAAGGAGACGATCGGCGCGATCAGGACCATAGCGATCAGGCCCTGCGCGCCCCAGAGCCACAGTGCCAGCACGCCCAGTCCCGCCCCGCTGACCCCGGCGCCCACGTTGATCCGCGCGAGATCGCCGATCCGGCGCAGACCGGTCAGCAGCGCTCCCTGCGAGCCGGCAGCGACAGTGAGAGCGACGCCCATCGACAGCCACGCCACGTCTGTTTCGCGGGTCTCATCGCCAAGGATCACCCGCGCGATCCAGCCGCTTGCCAGCCAGAACAGGGCCGCCCCGATCAGGGCAAGCGCCAAGGTTCCCCAGAACAAGGCACGCCGCGTGCGGCCAACTGCAACGTCACCCCCCTCGGCGTGGGCTGCCGCAATCTGGCGGGTGCCGACATTGCCGAGTCCCATCGCAGCGATGGACGATGCGGCCTGGATGAGGCTCAGGTACAGTCCCAGAATGCCAACGCCTGCAGGCCCCAGCAGCACCGCCACGGCCTTCATCTTCACAAGGCCAACGGCGATGTTGATGACCTGTGCCCCACCGATGATCGAGGAGGAGCGCAGGATCGTGCGGTAAGACGAGCCGCTCAAGCGGCAGCCCTGACCGCGTCGATCACCCGCGCCGCGTCCGCCATCGCCATTTGCGGCCCCATTGCCAGGCTCAGCACCGCGCCCGCAAGATCGCGCGCCAGCGGCAGGGCCCCGGGCGCAAGGCCCAGATCCGCATAGGCCGCCTGCATGTGCGGCGGGATCGGGTAGTGGATCAGCGTGCCAACCCCTGCGTCAGTCAGTCGTTTCTGCAACAGGTCGCGGCCGGGCGAGCGAACCACGTAGAGATGCCAGACAGGCTCAGCCCAATCGGGCACATGAGGCAGGATCAACCCGCTACCGATAAGCTCTTTCGCATAGGCCGCAGCAATGCCACGACGACGCTCAGTCCAGTCGTCCAGCACGCCCAGCTTGACCCTGAGCACCGCCGCCTGAATGGGATCGAGCCGCGAGTTCACGCCGGCCTCCTCATTCACGTACTTCTGCCGGGAACCATAGTTACGTAACAGCGCTACGCGCGCGGCCAACGCAGCATCATTGGTGGTCACTGCCCCGGCATCCCCGATAGCACCAAGGTTCTTCCCAGGGTAAAAGCTCCAACACACGAGATCACCGTGTGCACCGATACGTCGACCCTTGTAGCGCGCGCCGTGGGCCTGAGCGGCATCCTCGATCACACGCAGTCCGTGACGATGGGCGATGTTGAGGATCGGATCTAAATCCGCGGGCTGGCCATAAAGATGTACGGGCAACAGCGCGCGGGTGCGCGGGGTGATGGCGGACTGAATACGGGCCGGGTCGATGTTGTAAGTGGCGGGGTCTGGCTCGACGGGCACCGGGGTTGCGCCCACGCCCGAAATTGCTAGCCAGGTGGCGATGTAGGTGTTCGATGGCACGATGACTTCATCGCCGGGACCGATGTCGAGCGCCCGTAATGCCAACGACAGTGCATCGAGTCCATTGGCCACGCCGACGGCGTGCTTTGCTTCGCAATAGTCCGCCCATTCGGCCTCGAAGGCTTCGACTTCAGGGCCGAGCACGTACCAGCCGGAATCCAGAACCCTGGCGACAGCGGCGTCAATTTGATCTTTGAGCTCGAGGTATTGCGCACGCAGATCCAAAAACGGAATCATTCCGCCAACCCCTGAGCCGTCAGATAGTCGTTGTAGTTGCGGTAGTAATCATCTTCATCGTATCGATTTGACGCCAGCACCATACAAACTGATCCAGATGAGAAATTATCCAGCTCCCGCCAAATCATCGGACAGATATAAAGCCCTGTGTACGATCTATTGAGATGGAAGCGCCGTTTCTCTCTACCGTCGTCCAGTACGACGTCGAAGCTGCCCGACATGGCAACGATGAGCTGTCGAAGAGCTTTGTGCGCGTGCCCTCCCCGCTCTGCGCCACCTGGTACGTCGTAAAGGTAGTACACGCGTTGAATGTCGAACGGAATGTGTTGACCACCCTCGACGAAGGTCAGATTGCCTCGGGGGTCGGAGATCTTGGGCAGATCGATGATTTTACAATCAGAGATCATATGCCATGTCCTATGTTGTCATTTGAGTTCAGCATCAGGGTTAACCCGTGGCCTGGCCGGCACGCCTGATACTGTCACTCCTGAGGCAATATCTTTAGTAACCACCGCACCCGCCGCGACGGTAGCATTCGCACCAACGCATACATTTGGCAAAAGCGTAGCACCCGCCCCAACTACCGACCCGGATTCCAGCGTCGGCCCTTTGATCTGATCGCCATATCCGACTCGGCCAATCTTATTATCGTTCGCGGAGCCGACCATGGTGCTCACAAAAACATCATCAGCTATTGTCATGTTGCCTGTGATATGTGTGAGATCCATGATCTTCACGCGATCACCAATGACGGTCGAATAATTTACTGTTACGTAGCGACTAATAACACACCTACTTCCAACCCTGCAGCCTTCCCGAATCGAGGCGCCATCACCCAAGAGCGTATGACTCCCGATCTCGACATCATAAAAAATGACTGCGTGTGGACCTATAGAACAATTCGATCCAATAATTATTTGTTTGCTAAATGAAATCTCTCGCGAGGTTGCACCTGCGCCTTTAGGCTCCTTGCCCAGAATGGCGCCTGGAAATATTTCAACATCGTCACCAACATTAACTCCAGCGCCCACAATAACGTACGGATGAATTCGGACATTCTTGCCGATAATGGCACCGGCGCGAACAATTGAAAACTCCTCGATTATGGTGCCATCCCCAATCCTGCCCGTTTCAACAATTGCTCTATCACTAATTTTTTTTGTCATGGCTTTTATCCCTAATCGAATTATGGTGGCACTTAAAGCCTTCCATCCACCGCTTCCGGCGGCAACACATACTTCACGTCGTACAGCACCGACTCGGGCTTGCCATGCGCGCGGATTCCGGCCGCGCCCAGCTTCCGGAACTCGTCATGCCCCACCGCCACCACGATGGCGTCATACTCGCCCTCGCCCGGCTCGCACAAGCTCAGGCCGAACTCGTGTTTGGCTTCGGCGGCATCAACGCAAGGATCCCACACGTCAACTCGGGCGTTGTAGCCCTGTAGCCCGGTGATGATGTCGATGACGCGCGTGTTCCTCAGGTCCGGGCAATTCTCCTTGAATGCCAATCCCATGATTAGGATTCGGGCGTTTACTGGGTTGATGCCCTTGCGCACCATCAACCGAATCACTTCGCTCGCCACATAGGCGCCCATGCCGTCATTGGTGCGGCGACCCGCCAGGATGACATCGGGGTGATGGCCCACTTCCTGTGCCTTGTGGGTCAGGTAGTAGGGGTCGACGCTGATGCAGTGGCCGCCGACGAGGCCGGGGCGGAAGGGCAGGAAGTTCCATTTGGTGCCGGCGGCTTCCAGCACTTCCAGCGTGTCGATGCCCAGTTTGTTGAAGAGGATGGCGAGGTCGTTGACGAGGGCGATGTTGAGGTCGCGCTGGGTGTTTTCGATGACCTTGGCGGCCTCGGCCACTTTGATGCTGCTGGCCTTGTGGGTGCCGGCTTTGATGATGCTGGCGTAGAGGCTATCGACAAGGTCGGCCACTTCGGGGGTGGAGCCGCTGGTGACTTTTTTGATGTCGGGGAGGCGGTGGGTTTTGTCGCCGGGATTGATGCGCTCGGGACTGTATGCGCAGAAGAAAACAGAGTGCTGAGTGGTGAGTGGTGAGTGATGAGTGACAGCGGAGTGCTGAGTGGAAGCGGAGTGCTGAGTGGTGAGTGGCAACCCAGAGTGCTGAGTGGTGAGTGATGAGTGATGAGTAGAAGCAACGGCGACGTCAGCAGCAGCAGCTAGACGTTCGGTGCTGCAGTAGGTGAGGCCGGAGACTCTTTCCAGGACGGGGACGCAGTCTTCTTCGGTGGCGCCGGGGTAGACGGTGCTCTCGTAGATGACGATGTTGCCGGGCTTCAGCACTTTGCCGATGGTTTCGCTGGCTTTGAGCAGCGGTGTCAGATCCGGGCGTTTGTGGGCGTCGATGGGGGTGGGGACGGTGACGATGTAGATGTTGCAATCGGCGATGTCTGCCGGGTTGCTGGTGTACTGCAGCAACGTGGCTTCGGCCAGTTCTTCCGGGCTCATCTCACGGGTGTGGTCCCTACCCTGCTTCAGCTCGTCGATGCGCTTGGCGTTGATGTCAAAACCGACGGTTTTGTACTTTTTGCCGAATTCGGCGGCCAGGGGTAGGCCGACGTAGCCGAGGCCGATGACGGCAATGTGGGCGGTTTGGAGAGTCAGAAGCATGAGTGCTGAGTGATCAAGACAGTGCTGAGTGGTGAGTTCTGAGTGGTGAGTGAGACGCTTCGGTGCTGAGTGGTGAGTGGTGAGTTGTGAGTGCTGAGTGACGGCAACAGCAACAGCAAGGGCAAAAGCAGCGTCTGGGGCTAGGGTTATTGGGGGGCGATGGATTTTCGGAGGCCGCCGATGATCCGGGCGACTTCTTCGGCTTTTTGCCTGATGGTGGTGAACTGTTCTTGGCTCAGGTAGCCCACGTCTTTGGCGACGTAGAGCTGGGAGCGGACTTCGGCGCAACTGGCTTTGGCGATGACGAGGAACTGGTGCAGTTCTTTGCGGGTGCCGCGTTCGAAGCCTTCGGCGATGTTGGACATGGTGCTGACGGCGGCGCGGCGGATCTGGTCGCGGAGGCCGGCGTCACGGTTGAAGCCGGTGACGGTGCTGGCGCGGTAGACGTTGGCGGTCAGGTCGCGGGCTTTTTGCCATGCGGTGAGGTCTTCGAAGCGGCGGATGGCTGTTGTGGGCATGGGACTTCCTTGTCTAGAAGAGAGTGATGAGTGATGAGTGCTGAGTGCTGAGTGATGAGTGCTGAGTGGTGAGTGGTGAGTGATGGGGGCAGCTGGGCGGCGACCCCTTTTATGGGAGCGCGATGGTGGGGTCGATGGCGTTGGCCAGGGTGATCAATTTCTTGTCGGTACTGAGCAGCCTGCAGGCAAACCGTTGGGCCAGCACCACAAAGACCATGTCGTAGACCGGGTGCTCGTTTCGAACGGCAGCGTGCAGGGCCTGCGGCATCAGTTGGTCGTCCGGGATGAACTCATCCACCAAGGCCAAGGCCTCCTCGAGATACTTCTGCGCCAGCTGTTCGGCAAGTCCCCCGAACCGAACCGCCTTCCACAGGGTGTTTGCCACCTCACTCTGATACAGCATGGGCGCGATGACGATATCGGCCGCAGTCAGTGCTTCGGCCACCCGCTGCGCATCCGGCGTTCCCAGAATGAGATTTGCGGCTGCGGAGGTATCCAGCACCAGGCGCATGGGTTCAGCGTTCGCGGTCCGCCCGCAACCACTGTTCCAGTGTTGCGGCATCGACGGCAGTATTGGCTTCACGCGGCTGCTCCAAACGCCGCTGAATGGCATCCAGTACCTGCCTGCGGCGGTTGGGGCCATCAGCCCCAAGGGCCTTTTGCAGCTCAATAACCGCTTGCTGCGTCAGGCTCCGGTGCGCGCGTTCGGCCCGGAACGACAGCAGCGCATAAAGCGGCTTGGGCATCTGGCGGATTTGAAGCGTGGTCATGGCGGGCTCAAGGCTGTCTCTTCGATGGGTGCATTGTGCATGCATTTTTACCCACTTGTGAAGTCAGGGCGCTCGACGCGATTCCTCGCAGAACGCCAGGTCAGACACCATAGAACTGGCGATACCAGGCAACGAAGTTGGCCACGCCTTCCTTCACCGGGGTGGTGGGCTTGTAGCCGACGGCGGTTTGTAGCTCGGTGACGCTGGCGTAGGTATCGGGCACGTCCCCCGCCTGCAGGGGCAGCAGTTCCTGGATGGCTTTTTTGCCCAGGGCATCTTCGATGGCTTCGATGTAAGCGGAAAGCTTCACCGGGTTGTTGTTGCCGATGTTGAACAGCCGCCAGGGGGCGTTGCTGGTGGCGGGGTCGGGGTTGTGGCTGTCCCAGGCCGGGTTGGGCTGGGCGATCTGATCGCTGGCGCGGATCACGCCTTCGGCGATGTCGACCACGTAGGTGAAGTCCCGGGTGTGGTTGCCATGGTTGAACACCTGGATAGGCTTGCCTTCCAGGATGTTCTTGGTGAACAGGAACAGCGCCATGTCCGGCCGGCCCCAGGGGCCGTACACGGTGAAGAAGCGCAGGCCGGTGGTGGGCAGGCGGTACAGGTGGCTGTAGGCATGGGCCATCAGTTCGTTGGCGCGCTTGGTGGCGGCGTAGAACTGCAGCGGGTGCACGGTGGGCTGGTGCTCGCTGAAGGGCATGTCGGTGTTGGCGCCGTACACGCTGCTGGTGCTGGCGTAGGTGAGGTGCGGTGTTTCGTTGTGGCGGCAGGCTTCGATGATGTTCACAAACGCATCGATGTTGCTGCGCACGTAGGCCCGCGGGTTCACCAACGAGTAGCGCACCCCGGCCTGGGCAGCCAGGTGGATGACGCGGTCAAAGCTGTTTTGGGCAAAGCAGCCGTCCACGGCAGCCTGATCGGCCAGGTCGGCGCGTACAAAGGTGAACTTGCTGCCGGTTTCGGCGGCCAGCTTCTGCAGCTCCACCAGGCGCGCTTCCTTGACGGCGGGGTCGTAGTAGTCGTTGACCACGTCAAAGCCCACCACCTCGTCGCCACGCTTCAACAGTTGGGTGGCGACGGTGTATCCGATGAAGCCGGCGGCGCCGGTGACGAGGATTTTCATTCGTGAGGGGTGAGGGGTGAGGGGTGAGGGGTGAGGGGTGAGTGCTGAGGTAACTACTTTCGTCATGCCCGACTTGATCGGGTGTCTATTGTCCTACCGTTGCGGCTGGATCCCGCATCAAGTGCGGGATGACGGTTGTGAGGTGTGCGGGACAACAGTTGTCGGATGTGCGGGATGACTTTGATCAGGCATACGGGACGACGGCTGCGATAACTCCCCCGTCATGCCCGACTTGATCGGGCATCCACGGCTTTTTGTCGTTGGCGCATTTCGGCGAGGCGCTGGGATAAGCGGTTCATCTCTTCCAAGGCCTCGAACCGTTGACGCAGGCTGAGGCGGCGCCATTGCCGGAGCTTTGCGGCTCGGCTGCCTTCCCAAGTCGTCAGGGCCCAATCAATGTCGGGCAATTCTTCAGCGGTGTCGCTACTCATCGGTTTGACCGTCCAGTATTTCCTTCAAATGAAGAATGTCGTCCAGATCTTTCGGGCGGCCCGCCTCCTCCTTCATTCGGATCAAGGACGGAATAGCGAACCTCCGACCTGTGTAGCGCTCGCATGACGGCCTCGAAGGTACTGAGCTTCATGGGCAACCTGCATTGGCTGGACCGGCAGTCATCATCGCACGCCGACGTCGGCGGCACGCGGAACCTCCACCCGCAGCACACAGCCTTTGGCGCGGGCCTGTTGCTGCAGTTTGCGGGCGAGGGTTTGCTTGGCCTCCGGGTCGCCGTGGACGACACGGACGGTGGTGGGCCATTTTCGCATGCCGGTGGCGAAGGCCAGCAGGCCAGCCTGGTCGGCGTGGGCGGAGTAGCCGCCCAGGGTGGTGATGTCGGCACGGATGTCATGGCGATCACCGTCCAGTTCCACCCAGCCGCCCTTGGGGCCGTACTGCTGGATATCCCGGCCCGGGGTGCCGGACGCCTGGTAGCCCACGAACAACACGTTGTGGCGAGGCTCGGCCAGCATAGCCTTCAGGTAATTCACGATGCGGCCGGCGTTGCACATGCCGCTGCCGGCCACCACCACGGCGGGGCGCTTGGTGTTGGCCAGGTGGCGCACCACGCGCAGGTGGGCGTCGTGGCGGTCCACCGTCAGCAGTTGGTCAAAGCCCAGCGGCTTGCGGCCCTGGGTGACGCGCTTCAGCGCTTCGTCATCCCAGTACGGTTGGAGCTGACGATAGACCTTGGTGAATTTGCTGGCCAGCGGGCTGTCCAGAATGACCGGCAGTTGGTCCCAGGGCAGATCGGGCTTGATCCTCTGCTGTTGTTTGCGGAACAGGATGTCTTCCAACTCATACAGCAGCTCCTGCGTGCGGCCAATGCTGAAGGCCGGGATGAGCACGGTGCCTTCGTCCTGTAGGGCGCGCTGCAGGGTCTTTTCCAGGCGCTGGCGGCGGGTCTTGCGGTCTTCGTGGTTACGGTCGCCATAGGTGCTTTCAATCACCAGCGTGTCGCAGCCGTAGGGCGGCTTGGGTGCCGGCAGGATGGGGGCGTGCGGCGCGCCCAGGTCGCCGGAGAACACGGTGCGGTGCTTGGGCTGGCCAGCGGCCTTCACCTCGCATTCCACATAGGCGCTGCCCAGGATGTGCCCGGCGCGCTGCAGGCGGATGCGGGCCTTCAGGCCCTTGCGGTCCACCACGGTGTGCCAGCGGTTGTAGGGGATGGGCTGCAGCCGCCGTTCCACCAACTTGCGGTAGCGCCGTACCTCGGCGGGTTCGCGGGTAAAGCTGAGCTTGAAGGCATCTTCCAGCACGATGGGTAGCAGCCTGGCACTGGGCGGGCTGCACAGGATGGGCCCCTTGAAGCCGGCGGCCAGCAACCAGGGGATGCGGCCCACATGGTCGATGTGTACGTGGGTGGCAATCAACGCCTGCACGGTGGCGATGTCGAAGTCGATGGCGAGGCGGTCGCGCCCTGCCCGGCCGCTGCCCGAGGTTTCCGCGCCCTGGAACAGGCCGCAGTCGACGAGGAAGCTGTGATCAGCATCCACCTGCCACTGGTGGCAGGAGCCGGTGACACCGGTGACGGCGCCGTGGTGGAGGATGCGGGGAAAGTCGGGTGTGGGCGTCATGCCGGGGTCACTCCATGTGGCGGTCGCGTGTCAAGGCGGTGGCGGCGCTGCGGTTCATCTCCAGCTTGAGGGCTTCCAGCTCGGCCTTGAGCTGTTCGTACTCGTCCATGCGGCGCTGCAGATACTGCAGGGTGACACGCGCCTTATGCTCAATGCCATCCGGGGTGAGCTGGTACAGGTAGCCGGCGCGGTTACGGCTGTTGCGGAAGTTCCGCATCTTCACCAGGCCCTTGTCCAGCAGGCCGCGCAGGAGGTAATGGGTTTTGCCCAGGCTCACCCCTAGTGCATCCGCCATCTCGCGCTGCGTGATGTCCGGCCGCTCGGCCAGCAGCTTGAGGATGCGGATGTGGATTTCTTCGGAGGACATCTGGGTTATGAACGGTTGTTCAATATGTGAACGCTGTGGGCGAAGGCAGAGTGGTGAGTGGTGAGTGGTGAGTGGTGAGTCCAGCCAGACCGAAACACCAGTAGGCGCGCAGCTTGCGCGCGACCTGCGGTGGCGTGTCTCGAACGGCCTGGTCGCGGGCAAGCACCGCTCCTACAACCACGTCATGCCCGACTTGATCGGGCATCCAGGCTCCGACCGTTGCAGCTGGATCCCGGATCAAGCCCGGGATGACGTGGCCTACCGTCATGCCCGACTTGATCGGGTATCCAGACCCCGACCGCCGCAGCTGGATCTACCGTGATCTACGTCAAGCCGGATTGGACCTCCAAGTAGACTGGT
>CAZVMN010000024.1:0-26239 GCA_964629015.1 uncultured Oceanococcus sp. | reverse complement strand
GGGGCCTTCTTTTTGCTTAGGACAACACCATGGCCCAGATTCATGTCATTCAACGCGATGGCAGCAAGCGCACCATCGACGCGCCGGAAGGCGAGCCGTTGATGGAGGCGCTGCGCGACGAGAACACCGGCGTTGAAGGCACCTGCGGCGGCACCTGCTCGTGCGGGACATGCCACGTTTATGTCGCCACGAACTGGCAGGAAAAAACGGGTGGTCGTAGCGATGAAGAGGACATGATGCTCGAGGCTCTTGAGGAGTATGTCGAGCTGCGCCCTGGCTCGCGGCTGGCCTGTCGCATCGAAGTCAGCAACGCTTTGGATGGCCTCGAAGTTGAGATCGCACCACCTGTGGAATAATGCCTAGGCGACGGCTTTGACCTCAACAGGGATACCGTTCAAAGCGGCATTGCCAGAAAGGTGGTCCAGGGCTTGATCGTCGGTCAGCGTATTGAGATTCACGCCAGCATGAGCCTGCGCGGTTTTCCAGCTGGTGTCATCTTTGTCGTGACCCCAGCCATGCGGAATGCTGATCACGCCGGGCATCACTTCATCGCTGATGCTGGCGCTCACTTCAAGTTCGCCCACGCGTGAGCGAACGTTTACCATCGCATCATCACCTTCCACGCCAAGCCGCTGCGCGTCGCTGGGGTGAATCAGGGCCACGCAACGTGGCTTGCCCTTCACTAGGCGATGGCTGTTGTGCAGCCAGGAATTGTTGCTGCGCACGTGGCGGCGACCGATCAGCACCATCTCGTGTTCCTTGCGCTCCCCGAAGGTGTCTTGGACGCGTGCCAGATCAGCCAGAAAAAATGCCGTTTCCAGATGGATCTTGCGGTCACGATGGCCCAATGCCCTGGGCAGCATCGGCTTGAGTGCGCCCAGATCAATGCCATGGGGGTGACGCTTCAGTTGCCCTACGCTCAAACCCTCGCCGAAGGGTTTGAAACCTTTGCCGTAGGGACCTGTGCGTAATAGCAGATCGACCAGTCCGGTTGGCCCGAACAGGCGCATGGCGCGGCGTCCCAGTTTGTCCTTGAGGTTTTTCGCCGGCGCCAGACGGTCCTGTAATCCGAGCAAGATTTCCCAGTCGTAGCGCGCGTCTGCAGGTTTGTCGAACAACGGCGGGCAGTAGCGCGCCGTATTGCGAACGGCCAGCAGGTGAAAAATCAGATCGTAGTGCGCACGTTCCACCGGGCTGACAGGCGGAAGAATGATGTCAGCGTGGCGGTTGGACTCATTGATATAAAAGTCGATGCTGACGACGAAGTCGAGGCTGGCCAGTGCGCGATCGAGTTGCTCGCCGTTGGGTGTTGAGACCACCGGATTCCCGGCGACCAGAAACATCGCGCGGATCGGTGTGTCGTCGGCACCCTGGCTTGGCGTCAGGATGTCCTCGGCCAGCGTGGAGACCGGCAACTCACCGCCGAACTCTGGCAGTTTGCGAACGCGCGAATGAAAGCGGCCCATGCTGCCCGGGTTGGTTTGCGCCAGGATGTCGGCTGCCGGCGTTGTGAACATCAGGCCGCCCGGCGCATCCAGCCGACCGGTCAGGATATTGAACAGCATAATCAGGTACTGGCACAGCGTGCCAAAGGCCTGCACTGAAACACCCATGCGTCCGTAAAGCACGGCGGCGTCGGCGGCGCAGAAGTCATCGACCAACTGACGAATCGTCGCAGCGTCGATGCCGGTTGCAAGCTGCGCGCGCTCGGCTGTCCAGGGTGCAAAGTAAGCGCGCAGTGTTTGCGGGTCGGTATCCAGATACTCACTCAAAACGCCGGGACGGATCTGATCGCTTTCGAACAGATGATTGAGCATGGCCAGCAACAACGTGACGTCGCTGCCCGGTCGAATGAAATGATGCACATCCGCAGCCGCCGCAGTTTCGCTGCGGCGTGGATCAATGACTGTTACGCGTCCTCGCTTGCTGACGGCGCGCAGACGCTTTTTGACGTCGGGCACGGTCATGATGCTGCCGTTGGAGGCCAGCGGATTGGCGCCGATGATGACGAAGTGATCACAGCGATCAATGTCCGGGACCGGGATGCGCAGCTGGTGGCCGAACAGCTTCCACGACACCAGATGATGCGGCAGTTGATCGACCGACGTAGCGGAGAAGCGATTGCGGGTTTTCAATGCGCGCAACAGCGGCGGACCCATCAGCAGTGAACCCAAATTGTGGGCGTTGGGGTTGCCGAGATAGGCGCCCACGCTGTTTCGACCATGGGCCTGTTGGACGCGCTGAATGCCAGCGGCGGCCTTATCCAGGGCTTCGTCCCAAGAGATGGGGTGCCATTGGCCGTCGCGCTTCTCCAGCGGGGTGCGCAGGCGATCAGGGTCGTCGTAGAGGTCTTTGAGCGCGACAGCCTTGGGGCAGATGTGCCCACGACTGAAGGGATCGTTCGGGTCTCCTTTGATCGATGTGATCTGGCGATCTTCCACCGTAATGGCGATGCCACACATGGCTTCACACAGGTTACAGCTACGGTAGTGGGTGTTCGCGGCGCTCATGCAGATTCCCGTGGGGAGAATTTGATCAGCCAGACTAGCGCCGAAAAAGCGGATCAGCAAAGTGTTTTTGCACCGAAATGGGATTTTGGGAGTGGCCTGTCGCCCGGGGATCGACTAAAATTCCGACGCTGAGCTGGGCGAAGCGGTTTGCCTGGGTCGACAACCAGTTTGGGGAGAGGCTGCACAGCCCCTTGGCCGTGCCTTACGAGGGAGCCGGTCGGTACCGTGAGGGCTCTGTAAGTCCGAGCGGTGATGCGCTTTGGCGCAGACGATATATAACAGTGCTTGGGAAAGCACTGTCGACGCAGTCACCGCGGTGGCTTGCCGGAACGCCACGATGAACAATGTGATGGAGAATTGTCGAATGGGACGATTGATTTGGGGCCTGTCGGGCATGGTGCTGGCCAGTTTGGCGCACGCTGCCGAATACAACATGCCCATCGGTGTGACCGAGATCAGCCGCGAAGTGCATGGTTTGCACATGCTGATCTTCTACATCTGCTGCGCAATTGGGGCAGCGGTGTTCGGTGTGATGATTTACTCCATCATCGCGCACAGAAAGTCGGTGCATCCCAAACCGGCGGATTTCCATGAAAGCATCAAGGTCGAGATCGCTTGGACCGTGCTGCCTTTCGTGATTTTGATCGCGATGGCGATTCCGGCTGCCGGCACGTTGATCAAGATGGAAGACACCTCGGATTCCGACATCACGATTAAGATCACCGGTTACCAGTGGAAATGGCATTACGAGTACATGGATGAAGGTGTGTCCTACTTCTCCAACCTGGATGCCAAGAGCAATGCAGCGCGTCAGCTTGACTCCGGGGTCAACCCGGCCGATGTGCCCAACTATCTGCTCGAAGTGGACGAACCCCTGGTTCTGCCGATCGGCAAGAAAGTGCGCTTGCTGCTGACCTCCAATGATGTGATCCATGCTTGGTGGGTGCCGGCCTTGGCCACCAAGAAAGACGCGGTTCCAGGCTACATCAATCAACTCTGGACCAAGATCGACGAGCCGGGTATCTACCGTGGCCAGTGTGCGGAGCTGTGTGGTCGCGACCACGGCTTCATGCCGGTCGTCGTGCGTGCTGTCCAGCCTGAGGAATATGAGCGCTGGATTGCCGAGCGTGGTGGCAAAGTGGCTGGCGATGCGGAGCAAATGGCTGACGCCGCACCGGTTGAAGTGGCCAGCGCCGCGGCAGACGCACCGGCAGCCAGCAGCGGGCCGGTCGAGCTGACGCGTGATCAGCTGATGTCCGAAGGTGAAACGGTTTATAAGAATTATTGCTCGGCCTGCCACCAAGCGGATGGTTCGGGCATGGCTGCGGCCAACTTCCCGGCGCTGACCGGCAGTGCCGTGGCCAATGGACCTGTGGATGAGCACATCGACCGTGTCCTCAAAGGTAAAGGCGCCATGGCGGCATTTGCCTATCTCAAAGACCGTGAAATCGCAGCGGTCGTTACCTACGAACGCAATGCCCTGGGCAACGCGGCTGGTGATCTCGTCCAGCCGGCTCAAGTTGCTGCTCGCCGCTAAGTACATCGGAGTCTGATCAATGAGCGAACATCACGACAGCCATCATCACGACGGCCACGATCATGGCCCGGAAAAGGGCATCATGCGGTGGATCAAAACCACCAACCATAAAGATCTAGGCACCCTGTATTTGTGGTTTGCCTTCATCATGTTCTTTATTGGCGGCATTATGTCGCTGATCATCCGCCTGGAGCTGTTCTCGCCAGGCCTGCAGTGGGTCAATCCGGAGTTCTTTAACTCCATGACCACAATGCACGCGCTGATTATGATTTTCGGCGGCGTGATGCCGGCCTTCACCGGGCTGGCGAACTGGATGGTTCCGATGATGGTGGGAGCCAGCGACCTGGCTTTGCCGCGCGTGAACAACTGGGGCTTCTGGATTCTGCCGTTCGCCTTCACCTTGCTGCTGTCGACGCTGTTCATGAATGGCGGTGGGCCGGCAAGTGGCTGGACCATGTACCCGCCACTGGTGCTGCAGACCGGCGACGCCTTCCCGTTCATGATCTTTGCAATCCACTTGATGGGGATTTCTTCCATCACCGGTGCGATCAACGTGATCGTGACCATTCTGAACATGCGTGCGCCGGGTATGACCCTGCTGAAAATGCCGTTGTTCGTATGGTCGTGGTTGATTACCGCGTATCTGCTGATTGCCACAATGCCGGTTCTGGCCGGTGCCGTGACCATGTTGCTGACCGATAAATACTTCGGTACCAGCTTCTTCACCGCGGCAGGTGGTGGTGACCCGGTGATGTTCCAGCACATCTTCTGGTTCTTCGGTCACCCTGAGGTGTACATCCTGATCCTGCCGGCCTTCGGCGTGGTCTCGACTATTATCCCGACGTTCGCGCGTAAAACCCTGTTTGGCTACGACTCGATGGTTTATGCCATGGCGTCGATTGCGTTCCTGTCGTTCATCGTTTGGGCGCACCACATGTTTACCGTGGGTATGCCGTTGGCTGGTGAACTGTTCTTCATGTTCGCGACCATGCTGATTGCCGTGCCCACCGGGGTGAAGGTGTTCAACTGGGTAGCCACCATGTGGCGCGGTTCGATGACATTTGAAACCCCGATGCTGTTCGCGCTTGGCTTCGTGTTCCTGTTCACCATCGGTGGCTTCTCCGGCTTGATGCTGGCTATCGCGCCGGCGGATTTCCAGTATCACGACAGCTACTTCGTGGTGGCGCACTTCCATTATGTGTTGGTGCCTGGCGCCGTGTTCTCGATTATTGCTGCGATCTACTACTGGCTGCCCAAGTGGACCGGCCACATGTACAACGAGACATTGGGCAAGCTGCATTTCTGGCTGTCCGCGATTGCGATCAACCTGACCTTCTTCCCGCAGCACTTCGCGGGTCTGGCGGGTATGCCGCGACGTATTCCGGATTACGCCGTGCAGTTCACCGACTGGAACGTGATCTCCTCGGTCGGGGCGTTCTTCTTCTTCATCGCTCAGTTCATCATGGCCTACAACTGGATTGCGAACTGCGTGCTGCGCAAAGGCGTTGCGGCGCCGGCGCGAGTTTGGGAAGGCGCTCACGGACTGGAGTGGACGGTACCGTCACCAGCGCCGTATCACACATTTGAAACGCCACCTGTGATCAGCGAAAGCGAAATCACCGCCGTGCATGACGCGCCGGCTGCAGCTCCGTCGCAGGCTTAAACGTGAGCGATAAGGATTCACGCAACAAGCGTCCCAGCAACGTGCGTCTGGCACTGATGCTGGGCGCTGTTGCGCTGACGTTCTACTTCGCTATGTTCGTGGTGATGTCGCGGTGAGCCGTGAGACGCAGGCGCGTTCGCCGCGTGAGCGGTTGTTTCATCTGGCCCGTTTGAGTGGCTTGGTGCTGGGTATGTTTGCCTTCGGGTATGCCCTGGTTCCGTTGTACGGCTTGGTGTGCGATATCACCGGCCTCAACGGGAAAACCGATGGCATTCAACTCGAAGACAGTGTTGCCGAGGCGCCGGATAACGAGCGGGTGGTTCGCGTTGAGTTTCTGACCACAGTGAACAACAGTCTGGACTGGGGCTTTGGTGCAGAGTCAAACGCCATCGAAGTGCATCCCGGTAAGTTGTACACGGTCAATTTCTTTGCCGAAAACCGTACCGATCAGGATTACATCACTCAGGCGACCCCCAGTGTGGTGCCCTGGAATGCGGCGCGTTACGTACGCAAGACCGAATGTTTCTGTTTTTCACAGCAAACGTTGGATGCCGGCGAGTACAAGCAGATGCCGGTGCGTTTCATGCTGGATCCTGCTTTGCCGCCGGAGGTTACTACGGTAACCCTGTCGTATACCTTATTTGATGCAACCGGGTTGGCTCAGGCCGACCAGTGATTGGAGTAGCTTAGAGATGTCGAGCAATACTGGCGGATACTTCGTTCCTGCCCCCACTGCGTGGCCGTTTTACCTGACGATCGGTCTGTTCCTGATGTTGGGCGGTGTATCCAACTATTTGAATGGACATGGCGCTTCGATGCTGATTTGGGTGGGCCTTGCTATATCGCTGGCGTTCATCTGGATCTGGTTCCGCGGCGTTATTAACGAGTCTGAAACCGGTCAATACGGCCAGCAGGTCGATATGACCTACCGCTGGGGCATGGGCTGGTTTATTTTCTCCGAAGTCATGTTCTTCGGCGCCTTCTTTGGTGCTTTGTTCTACGCGCGTCAGCTGTCCCTGCCGTGGTTGGGTGGCACCGATGTGATGACCAATGCGGTGCTGTGGCCGCAGTTTGAAAATGCTTGGCCGACCAACGGTCCGGGCAGTATGGGCGGAGACTTCGGCATCATTCCCCCGTGGGGCGTCCCGTTTCTCAACACCTTGTTGTTGCTGACCTCAGGTGTGACGCTCACCTTTGCGCACCACGCTCTGCGTGAGAACAAACCGCGCCGCACCGTAGTGTTGTGGATGTGGGCGACCGTCGCTCTGGGTTGCATCTTCCTGTTCTTCCAGGCGGAAGAGTACATGGTGGCTTATCAGCATCTGAACCTGACCCTGGAATCGGGTATCTATGGTTCGACGTTCTTCATGCTGACCGGTTTTCACGGTATGCACGTGACGCTGGGTACGTTGATGCTTCTTGTGATCACCCTGCGTTTGATGAAGGGGCATTTCAAGCCCGAGTCACACTTCGGTTTCGAAGGTGTCGCGTGGTACTGGCACTTTGTCGACGTGGTGTGGTTGGGACTGTTTGTGTTCGTCTACATTCTGTAGTCGAGGCGCTACGCCGAATCACGAAAAAGGGCGCTTCAAGCGCCCTTTTTCTTACTCAGAATTGATGCGCCTTCAGGGCACTATGCCGTGAGGCTGAATCCAGCCCATGAAGTAGCTGATGATCAAAATGACGATCAGACTTACCGATAACCCCACGCGTATCATCAGTGCATTGACCGTGCGTTTTTTCGGCCCTGTATCGTTGAGCATGAAGAACATCGCGAATCCAAGTGACACGACGATGGCCAACAACATGAGTGAAATGAACACTTTCATCAGGGTGATTCCATGAGATTCCGCCCGCCGGTCTGGGCCACGTTCGTAACGACTTTGGCTGTGTTGCTGTTCGGCAGTCTGTCCTGGTGGCAGATGCAACGCGGCCAAGAAAAGGCCGACATCATAGCGCGTCAGGGCGACCACAGTGATGCCGTTGTTGATGTGGCGCGGAGTGGCGCGTTGCCCGTTCATGGTCGCCGAGTGGAGCTCCATGGGCGCTGGCGGAGCGATCAGGAAGTGCTGCTCGACAACAAAACGCACAACAAGCGGATTGGTGTCGAGGTTTGGACACCGCTGCAGTTGAGCAACACGGATGCTCTCATTTTGGTCAATCGCGGATGGATTCCCAGTCCTCTGCGACGCGAGGAACTCCCTGATACCGGAGAACTGCCCAGCGATATGGTCACGCTGCGGGGCTTTTGGCGCAGTCTGCCGCGCGCCGGGCTGGCCACCGATGACGGTCACTGTGAGGGGCTCGACGCGAGCTGGCCACAACGTTTGAATTACCCATCGCATGCGCTGCTAGAGTGTTTGTATCAGCGCCCGGTGGCCAACGGTATTGTCCTGTTGGACCCGCAGGCAGACGACGGATTTGTTCGCGCATGGACAGATTTGGGTATCCCGCCAGAGCGGCACTATGGGTACGCCTTCCAATGGGCAGCGCTCATGCTCACCGCGCTGGTCCTCTACATTCTTTTGAACTTCAAACGCTCATCGCCATGATCCAGAGAAACCGAAACCGTCTTAAATTCATCGCGATGGCGGTGGTGTTCTTCGCGCCCATGGTGCTCGCCGCGGTGCTGTATTACGGTCCCGAGTCTTGGAAGCCGCACAGCTATACCGCAGAAGGCCACTTGGTAACGCCCGCGCGCCCCTTACCAAAGGTGGACTTCCATTTGGCCAATGGTGACAGTGAGTCGCTGAACACCCTGTGGACAGTCTTGCATGTGCAGACGGACGCTTGCGCAGACGATTGTCAGTATCGTCTGTGGCAGACCCGCCAGATGCGCACCCTGTTGCACCGCCGTCGCGGGCGTGTGCAACGCGCGGTGTTGGTTGCGGAGCCTGCACAGGCGCCGAGCTTGGCCAGCGCTTTGGCTGAGGAGCATCCGCGTTTGAAGGTTTTGTCACTCAGCGCGGATGATCGTGCGCGTTTTGACGACTGGCTGGGCGCTTTGCCGGTCAAAGACCCTGTTCTGCTGATTGATCCGCTGGGCAACTTCTTGATGTATTACGGTGATGAGTTGCCTTTGGAGGGCATGTTCAAAGACATCAAGCGGTTGCTCAAGCTGTCCAATATCGGCTAGCCAGCATGCGCATCCGCGTATGGGTGCCGATTGTTGCCGAACAGCTTAAAATACCGGGTTACCCCACTCACCGAATGGCTTTGCCGTGTCTGATGCTGTCTACAAGAAACTGTCGCTGTTCACGCTGATTCTGTGCTTTGGCATCGTTGTGCTGGGCGCCTACGTGCGTTTGTCAGATGCCGGATTGGGCTGCCCGGATTGGCCCGGTTGCTACGGAAAGATCCTGGTGCCGGCTGCCGAAGTGGCAGAGGCGCACGCGGGCCACGCAGAGCGGCCGCTGGAAACGGCCAAAGCCTGGAAGGAAATGGTCCATCGCTATTTCGCTTCCAGCTTGGGCTTGCTGATCATTGCGCTGGCGGTTTTTGGCTGGAACCGCGGCCTTCCGCGCAGCTTGCTGCTGGGCCTGGTCGGTGTGGTGATCTTCCAGGGTATTCTCGGAATGTGGACGGTCACCTGGCAGCTCAAGCCGCTCGCCGTCAGTTCCCACTTGCTCGGTGGTATGACGACCCTGAGCATGTTGCTGTGGTTGAGGCTGCTTCAGAATCCAGCGCCGATTGGTCTTGGCCTGCGCGCTTTGCGTAAGTTTTCGGCGGTGGCTCTGCTGGTGCTGATTGGGCAGATCTTTCTGGGCGGCTGGACGAGCAGCAACTATGCAGCCTTGGCCTGTCCTGATTTCCCCACCTGCCATGGTCAATGGTGGCCGTCCGATACGGACTTCTCCAATGCATTTGTGTTGTGGCATGGCTTGGGTATCAACTTTGAGTACGGCATCCTCGAGAGCCCCGCGCGTACCGCCATTCATCTCACCCACCGGATCGGTGCGATCGTCACGGCGCTGACGTTGCTGACGCTGGCTGTGTTGATTTGGCGGCGCACACGGGCACGCGTGTTGGCGGTTTTGCTCGGTGCTGCGCTGAGTTTGCAAATCGCGTTGGGTATTGCCAGTGTCAAACTGGGTTTGCCTCTGCTGGTGGCAGCGGCGCACAACGGTGGGGCGGCGTTGCTGGCACTGGTGGTGGTCAGTATCAATGTGATGGCAGGGCGTGAGCGTCCAAGTTCTGCCGCCCGAGTGGATGTGTCGCCATGAGCAGTACGACTCAAAGCGTGCCGGTGCCGCGCTGGCGTGAGTACTACGAACTGACCAAGCCGCGAGTGGTTCTGTTGCTGGTCTTCACGGCGGTGATTGGCATGTTCCTGGCCACGCCGGGCATCGTGCCATGGCCGGTACTGGTCGGCGGGAGTGCCGGCATCTGGTTGTGTTCAGCCTGTGCTGCGGTCCTCAACCAATGGGCGGATCGTGAAGCTGACGCGCGTATGGCACGAACCCGTCGCCGACCCTTGCCGACAGGAACGCTGAGTGATGCGCAGGCCTTGGGTTTTGCTGCGCTGCTGGGCGCGACCGGCGCGGCATTGCTGTATTGGCTGACCAATACACTGACGATGTGGCTGACCTTGATTTCGCTGGTCGGTTACGCCGTGGTCTACACATTGTTTCTCAAGCGTGCCACGCCACAGAATATTGTTATCGGAGGCGCGGCCGGTGCGGCACCGCCACTGCTGGGCTGGACCGCAGTTACCGGCGAGATTCACGCCCACGCTTTGATCCTGTTCTTGATTATTTTTGCCTGGACGCCGCCACACTTCTGGGCTTTGGCGATTGATCGTCGCGATGAATATGCGCGCGCTGGTATTCCGATGTTACCGGTGACCCATGGCGTGCAATTCACCAGCCTGCAAATTCTGCTTTACACCGCGATATTGTTCGCGGTTGCGTTGCTGCCGTTCGTGGCAAAAATGAGCGGTTGGCTTTACCTTGCGGGGGCGCTGCCTTTGGGTGTGCTGTATCTGCTTTGGTCCTGGCAGCTGGTCCGCAAGCCGGTGGACGACCTACCGCGCAAGCTATTCAACTACTCCATCATTTACCTGATGGCGATCTTCGCTTTGTTGTTGTTGGATCATTATCTGTTGCCCGGCGTGACGGCATAGCAGATACAAAAAAACCGGCGATAGCGCCGGTTTTTTTATGGGCTGCGGTGAATGCAATCAGGCTTCGATGGCCTTGCGCAGTTTTTTCAGTGCGACGGCCTCAATCTGACGGATGCGTTCGGCGGAGACGCCATAAACATCGGCCAACTCCTGTAGCCCCATCTTCTGTCCATCGTCCTGCATCCAACGTTTCTGCAGGATGTTGCGGCTGCGCTCGTCCAGCGTTTCCAGCGTGGACTGAATGATATTGAACTGACGATCGTGCCAGTCAGTTTCTTCCAACTGCTCTGCCGGATTGGGCTGGTCGCTGGCGAGGTATTCCTCGGGCGCGTAATAGCCATCATCGTCATCCGAACTGCCGGTACTGGAGAAATCGATGTCCTGGCCGGACAAGCGACGTTCCATCTGCAACACGGTTTCCGGTTTAACGTTCAGATCACGCGCGACCGCATTGACCTCATCCTGATTCATCCAACCCAGGCGCTTTTTCTTGCTGCGCAGGTTGAAAAACAGCTTACGCTGGGATTTGGTCGTGGCGATTTTGACGATGCGCCAGTTTTTGAGGATGAACTCGTGAATTTCCGCTTTGATCCAGTGGACCGCGAAGGAGATCAGGCGCACGCCGACCTCCGGGTCGAAGCGTTTGACCGCTTTCATCAGGCCCACATTGCCTTCCTGGATCAGATCAGCCAGTGGCAAGCCGTAACCCATGTAGCCGCGGGCTATGTGAACCACGTGGCGCAGGTTGGACATGATCAGCTGCTGAGCCGCGCCCAGATCTTCATCGTCGCGCAATTTCTCTGCGAGCTGGCGCTCTTCGCCGGCTTCCAGTACAGGAACGCGATTGACCGACGCGATATAAGCGTCGAGGCTGCCTGTCAGCGGGACAAGCTGCATATTGTCTTGTTTCAAGGTCAGTGCATGTGACATTGACTATCTCCCTTGGTGGAGCCTTCCATCTCAAGTTTAGCACTCACACCATATGAGTGCTAAGTCTGAAGTTTTAGATGCGGTTAGCCCTTAGAAGTTCCCGCGAGACAGCGGTCTATCGCGGGTTTTTCGCAGCGGGCATCAGACGCTCGGATGATGGCTATTCCGGCTCAATATGGCGCAGGTTACGCCACACGCTTTGCCACGCGCCAACCCAACCCATCAGCGCGGCGAGTCCGACCAGTTTAAGGCCGTCGACGAACACCAGACCCTGCAGATCCATCTCGCGGCCATAGCTGGCAGCCAGAGCGTCGAGGTGCGGAGTCAGCGCATTCAGCGTCAGCGCCACGCCAAGACAGGCAACGACACCGCTGAGCAGCCCGTAAAGTGTGCCGGAGTACAAAAACGGCCGTTGTATGAAACCGTCTGGCGCCCCGATGAGCTTCATGACCACAATTTCCTCGCGCCGGCTCTCAATGTTCAGGCGGATGGTGTTGGCCACGACCAGGATGACGGTCAATCCGAGCATGATGCCCATGATCTGAACCAGGCGCGTACCGAATTCGAGCAAGGCGGAGAGGCGTTCCAGCCAATCAGAATCAGCCTGTGCGAGATCAATTTCCGTGCGTGCGTGCTGCTTGGCCAGAAACGCTTCGAGTTGTGCGGCGTCGGTCCCGGGTTTGGGCCACAGCACAATCACTGCAGGTAACGGATTGTCTTCCAGCAGATCCAGGGCACGACCAAAGCCGGAGTACTCACGAAACTCTGCCAGGGTGTCTTTGGGCGCCAGATACTCTCCACGTTCAACCAGAGGATCGCGTTTGAGCTCGGCCAGAAGCTGCTCACCTTGTCGCTCATTGATGCGCTGGCTGAGATACAGCGTCAGGCTGAACTGGCGCTGCCAATCGTGGCTGGCCAGGGTGGCGTTTTGCGTGAGCACCCACAGGGTTGTCGGCAGCGATAGCGCACAGCCCATCATCAATATGGTGAGCAGGCTGGACAGACCGTTAACGCGCAGGCGCGCCAAGCTGTCACGCGCGACGTGTGCATGGGCTTGGACCCAGCCGCTGAAACTGAGGGCTTGCCCGGTATTCATGCGCTGGCCTCCAGCAGACCGCGCGACAGCACGATGCGGCGCTTGTTGAGCCGGGTGATCAGATCAATGTCGTGGGTGGCGATCATCAGGCTGACGCCGAGCTCGTTGAAGCGTCCGAACAAACCCATGATGTCAGCAGACAGGGCGGGATCGAGGTTCCCGGTTGGTTCGTCAGCCAGAATCAGGCGCGGTCGCACGACCAAGGCGCGGGCGATGCCGACGCGTTGCTGTTCGCCGCCTGACAGTTGCACCGGTGCTTTGTTTTCCATGCCGAGCAAACCGACGGTATCCAGCGCGGCGCGTACTCGATTGCCCAAATCCCGCGGGCTGAATCCTTGGATCAGCAAGGGCAGGGCGACGTTGTCGAAGACACTGCGATCGTGCAGCAGTTGCACATTCTGGAAGATCAGACCGATGTTCTGCCGGTAATACGGAATATGCCCGCGAGGCAGGCGGCCAATGTCAGTGCCGTTGACGATGATACGGCCCTGGCTGGGTCGCTCGATCAGGGCGATGAGCTTGAGCAGCGTGCTTTTTCCCGCGCCGGAGTGGCCGGTTAGGAAGGCCATCTCGCCCTCACCCAGGGTCAGATCAATGTGGTCCAGCGCGACCTGGCCATCGGCATATTGCTTGCTGACACCCCGAAGTTCGAGCATGGTCAGTCGCCTGTATCGCCGAGCAGCGCGCTTACGAACTCATGCGCGTCGAAAACGCCAAGATCTTCGGCTTTTTCGCCAACCCCAACGAATCGGATGGGCAGTGCAAGCCGTTTGGCGATGGCGAAAATCGCGCCGCCTCTGGCCGTGCCGTCCAGCTTGGTCAGGGTGATGCCAGTCAGTCCCACCGCTTCATGGAATTCCAGAGCTTGCTTGAGCGCATTGTGGCCGGCAGTGGCGTCAACCACGATCATCATCTCGTGCGGAGCGAATTGATCATGCTTCTGCATCACGCGTTTGATTTTGCGCAATTCCTCCATCAGGCCGCCTTGCGTGTGCAAGCGGCCGGCGGTGTCGGCGATGAGGACGTCGACATTGCGTGCCTTGGCGGCGCTGTAGGCGTCAAAAATGACCGAGGCCGGATCGGCATTCTGGCCCTGACCGATGATTGGAATGTCGACTTTCTCTGCCCAGGTTTCGAGCTGCGCAACGGCGCCTGCCCGGTAGGTATCGCCGGCGGCAAACATCACCGACAGACCCTGCTGTTTCAGGCGCGCACCGATCTTGCCCATGGTCGTGGTTTTACCCACACCGTTGACGCCAACGGCCATGATGACAAAGGGGCGGATGAATTCGGGAATGTCCAGCGGAATGCTGCTGGGGGAGAGCAATTCGACCAGGCTGGCGTGCAAGGCCTTGCGCAACTGGTCTGGACGCTTGATGCGACCGCTATTGATGCCAGCGCGCAGCTTTTCACAGACCTCGGTGGCGGCTTCGATGCCGAGATCCGCCTGGATCAGCAAGTCCTCGAAATCCTCGAGGGCGTCTTCGTCGATTTTGTCGCCCGGCAACAGATTGCCCAGATCGTAGGTCAGCCAGGAATCGCCCCGGTTGATCTGCGCCCGCATGCGGCCAATAAAGCCGGTTGAAGTCCCTTGCGCGCTCATTCTTTTGTTGTGGCGGAAAAGCGGGCAGTTTACGCACTGTGTGCGCCTATTTCAGCTTTTCGCCCGGTCTCGGTCCAAGGCGGTATAGCGGGATATGGCGTTGTGCCCGCAGGATGCTCCAATCCGAGGATAGGTTTTGCGCCAGCCAATCTGCAGCCTGAGGTTCGCGATCGGTGACGGGGACATGTAGCAATCCGGCCCAATGGCGGGTGGAGAGATGGCCGACCTGACCCAGCCAGCGTTGGGGGCCGTCTGGCCAGATCCGCACGATTAGGGTTTCACCAGAGCTCAGCGCGTGGGTATAGCGCAATATCGGGCGCTGGCCCGCCAACCACTGTGGCGCCGGTGGCCGCTGGTCAGAGTCGGGCAACAGCCAATTGATGTACAACTTGGGCGATGCGGTTTCTGCCGGCTGCCAGCCGTTGGCGAGCAAGCTGTTGCTGATGTCGACGAGGGAGCCTTGCCACAGCAGGTTGATGCGCGCCGGCGAGCGTTCCGGGTCATCCCAGCTCAGATGTGGCGGTGTGCCAGGCGGAGGACGCACCAAAATCACGCCGACGATCAGCAGCAAACTGGCCAGACCCAGGGACGGCGTAAGTGGCGGCGGGCGCGATCCGCGCATGTGACGGCGATAACCGAGTGTTAGCAAGCTGGCCCAGGCCAAGCAGATGACAACGGCGAGCAGGCTTTGGCTGAAACTGATCTGCCCCAGCATCAAGCGCGCCAGCAGCATCAGGCCACAGATAAAACCAACCACCAAATACAAGCTGATGCGGACACCGGCGCTGCGTCTGGTGGTGAGCAAGCCCGCCAGGCTGAACCACAAGCTCAGACTGACGGCCGTCAAAGTCGGGGTGTCGAGCAAAGTACTGGGGCCAATCAATTGTCCGGCGCCGCCAGGCAGCGCCAGGCCGAGCAGTCCACCACCCAGCAGGCCCGCCGACCAATGTGCAGCGAGGCGCGCTTTTCGCTGGCTGGAAAACAGCAGCAGCATACCGATACCCACCAGCAGGCTGACGACCTGGCTGCCGACCGCATTGATGTGAATGGCGATGGGATGCACGGTGCTGGTGAGCAGCGCGGCCAGCGTGTCGTAGGCCAGATCATCCACCAGCGGCGGGGTAGGGCTGCTCAGCCCACCCCACCACAGGGTGCCGACAAGCCAAGCCAGACTTCCGAGTCCGGCCAAACTGACAAGGAGCACCGGTGTTTCCGGCTGCGCCGGATCGGCCAGGGCGGGGCCAAGTCGGCGCAGCCGCCGGTGTTTGTGCGACCAATCCATGGCGCGCAACAGCCACGGTTCGGCATGGTTCTGAAACAAGCGGACCATGTGTGTCACCAGCCACCACACCAGCCAGATCAGTCCGAAAATCAGGGCCGCGAGCAGACTCAGGCGTGTCGTGACCTCTGCGGCAAGACTGATCGTCGCGCCGACCAGCACGCCGGGTAGCGCATAGGCGGGCGCCCACAACAGGGCTGCGATGAGATCGATCGTCATGAAATGACTGGGCCGCATGGCCGAGGCTCCAGCGATGGCTGGGACCAGCGGGCGCAGTGGTCCGATCAAACGCCCAAGCACGATACTTTTGCCGCCATGGCGGGCGAAGAACTGCTCTCCGCGCGTGATCGCGCCGGGCATACGCAGGCGCGCGGCGATGGCGGGCAGGTGGCGTCGATAGCGCCAGCCCAAATAGAAACTCAGACAGTCGCCCATCCAGGCGCCAAGTGCGGCGACAAGCATGACCGGGGTGAGGGGGATCTCCCCAGCCACCGCGATGGCACCTGCGGAGAACATCAGCAGAGATCCCGGGATGAGCATGCCGACCAGGAAAAGGCCTTCGACCGCAGCGGCCAGGGCCAGGATTAAGGCCGCTTCAACCGGATGGGTCTGAATCCAGCCCAGGGCCGAGATCAGCCATGGCGGGCCTTCCAGCGCCGCCTCCAGATTCATGCCGGACCCTGCTCCTGAATTGCCGCGAAACTGTCGGCCGCGGCCGCAAGCGTGGTTTCGATTTCCGCATCGCCATGGGCGATGGAGACAAAGCCAGCTTCAAAAGCCGAAGGTGCCAGATAGACGCCACGCTCGAGCATGGCGTGGAAGAAACGCTGATACAGCGCCACATCGCCACGCTTAACCTCATCCAGGTTTTGCGGAGTCGAGGATTGGCCCGGATACACGCCAAACATCCCACCGATATGGACCACCGGGCAACTCAGGCCTGCATGCTCGGCAGCGCTTGCGATACCTTCCACCAGCGCTTGTGTGGTGGCGGCCAGAGCACTGTGTGGTTGGTGGTCGCGCAGGTAACGTAATGTTGCCAAGCCGGCCTGCATGGCCAATGGGTTACCCGACAAAGTCCCGGCTTGATACACGCTGCCAACCGGGGCCAGTGCATTCATGTACTCGCGTTTGCCACCCAGCGCGCCGACGGGCAATCCGCCGCCAATGATTTTGCCCAGCGTGGTCAAATCCGGGGTGATGCCGAAGTGCGCTTGTGCACCGCCCAGAGCAACACGGAAGCCGGTCATGACCTCATCGAAAATCAGCAAAGCGCCATGTGCATCGCAAACCTTGCGCAGCGTTTCCAGGAACCCGGGCCGAGGCAGCACGCAATTCATATTGCCGGCGACCGGTTCCACGATGATGGCCGCAATGTCTTGGCCGCGTTCCGCGAACAAAGCTTCGACCGCGGCACTGTCGTTGTAATTCAGCGTCAGCGTGTGCTGGGCCAGATCGGCTGGGACGCCGGGTGAGCTCGGTACCCCCAGGGTCAGGGCGCCGGAACCGGCGTTGACCAACAGGCTGTCGGCATGACCGTGATAGCAGCCGGAAAATTTGACGATGGCGTCGCGCCCAGTAATGCCGCGCGCCAGACGCAAAGCCGTCATGGTGGCTTCGGTGCCGGAGTTGACCATGCGCACGCTGTCCATCGCCGGGACCAGTTCGCACACCAATTCGGCCATTTCGATTTCCCCCGCGGTCGGTGCGCCAAAGCTCACGCCGCGGGTGAGTTGGTCCTTCAAGGCTGCGATCACGTCGGGGTGTTGATGGCCAAGAATCATCGGTCCCCAAGATCCCACGTAATCGATATAGCGCTGACCGTCTTCGTCGACGATCCAGGCGCCTTGCGCCGAGCGGATGAAACGCGGGGTACCACCCACTCCCGCGAAGGCGCGAACGGGCGAGTTCACACCCCCAGGTATGTGTTGGGCGGCGCGGGCGAAGAGTTGTTCAGAGTGGCTCATGAGATTGGCTATAGGTGCAAAAGTCAGCGCTGCGCAAAGGCGGCGTCCGCTATTGTCGCAAGTTTGCGTGTGGCTGCGTACGGATCGGCTTGACTCAGGATGCCGTCAGCAACGCAGATGAGGTCGGCCCCCGCACGCAAAACGCGTTCCGAATTGGAGGCGTCGATGCCGCCGATGGCGCAAATGGTCGTGTCCAGCGTTTCGTGGGCCAGAGTGATTGTGTCTAAGGAGGCAGGCCGGGCGTCAGGTTTGGTCTTTGACGGGAACAAGCGCCCGAACGAGACATAGCTGGCACCGGTATCGCGCATCGCTCGGGCGCGCGCCAGATCGTTGTAACAGGAACTGCCTATGAGTGCGTTTGCGCCCAGTGTTGCCCGTGCGTGAGTCACCGCAGCATCGCTGGCTCCGATGTGAACGCCATCGGCGTGAATCGATTGCGCGAGTGCAAGATCATCGTTGATCACCAAGGGCACGCCCGCTTCGCGGCACCAGCCAAGTAGCGCCAAAGCGTGCTCATGGCGAGCTGCAGCGTCCTGCTCTTTGGCACGGTATTGAACCAGCGCGACACCCGCGCTTAAACAGGGTACAAGCCGCTGCTGCCACTGCTCGAAAGACAGCACCGATTCATCGGCCAGCAAGTACAAGCCGCGTGGTGTGTTCATGCCGGCGTTTTGGGGAGGTGGACGCCGTCATCGAAATGCCAGGCGTGACGTAGCATGTGCTCGACGGCATTCAGAGCCAGCGGCACGGCGTGTTCAAGCGCTTGCTTCTGCCCCAGGAAGCCGGCTAGCGCGCTGGCCAGCATACATCCGCTGCCACGGTAACGACCGGGCAACAGCGCACCGTGCCACTGGGTGTGTTGGCCTTGCGTGTACAGATCGTGCTGAATGTGCGGTGCTCCATCGCGCAGTGCGCTGTCAGCCCCGGTGATGAGCACAGGGCACGGCGCTGTATGGACATCGCCGTTATCGAACAACGCCTCTGCTTCTTCTCGATTGGGCGTTACAACGGAACAATGCGCCAGCAGTCGCTTGAGTGCTGGGTCATGCGAAAGCACACCGCCGCTGCTGCTGCGACGCACCGGGTCGAGTACGGCTGGAACCTGCAGGGTTTCGATCAGATCGATCAACCAGTCGGCCTGATCCGTGTTTGCGAGTGCGCCGATTTTGATCGCATGAATGGGCAGACTGCCACGCAGGCTTTGCCACTGCTCAACGATCAGTTCCAGAGGCTGGGCGGATGCCCCGGTCCAGGTGGTGCGGCCCTGGCTGGTGTTCAAGGTGATCAGGGCGCTGGCATGGCCGCCCAGGGCTTCGATGATCCGCACATCCGCGAGCACACCGGCTCCCCCACTGGGATCGAAGCCACCGATGCACAAAACGCTGCATTCGCGCAGTGCGTCGCGCGAAAAATCTGCGGTCCAAATTGGTGCAGATTTCAGCGAAACCACGGCGTGCAGGGCTTTGTTGTTATGCACAAAATCGGGTTTTGTCCAAACACGTAAAAAATCCTCTGTCAAGACCTTGCCGTGACCGAAGCTATTATCGTAAGTGCTTGTTTTTTAAACAACAAGTCAGATTGGTTACGAATTGATCAGCAGCGTAGAAATGGCCGTCGTTGTGTGGTTTTGTGGTTCCGGATGGACAGTATTCACAGAGTTATCCACAGCCGCTGTGCATGACTGGGAATTCCTATTCATTTCTCGAAACTTAGCTGCCAAAGCTGAGAAATCACCTGCGCTGAAATCTTTTCAATCAGGTCTCTCTATCCTCGCGCTTGTCGCGCTGGGGAAGGACGAAATTCCGTGGGTGGCGAGGCCTGACGTCACGGACAAAATGCGCCATTTGCGTGACATAGTCATCGAAGTCGTTGGTGGCGTCCATGCCGGGGCCAAAGCCGACGGTTTTGCTGCCATAGTCCATGTAACCGATCACGATGGGAACCTGGGCTTCCTGTGCGATGCGGTGAAAACCGGTTTTCCAGCGTGCGGAAGGTTTGCGTGTGCCCTCCGGTGCAATGATCAGCGCAAGGCTGTCATTCTCGCGGTATGCCTGAGCCACGCTACCGACGAAATCCTGTGCTTTGGCGCGATTCACAGAGACACCGCCAGCCCAGCGCAGGATCTTGCCGGTGACGCCGCGAAACAGGGTGTGTTTGCCGACCCAGCGCAAATCCAGACCCGCCGCGAGCATGGCAAGCAGGAGAATGATGCCGTCCCAATTCGAGGTGTGCGGGATGGCAACCACCATGAGTTTGGACTCATTGGGTGGGGAGCCGACGACGCGCCAACCGAGCAGGCGCATCAGCGTGCGTCCGATGGCGCGCGAAAAGGCGTTGCCACGACGGGGAAAATTTGGGCCGAATTGGGCTTCGATGACGGGTTTGCCGGCCATGGGGGCTACCGGGCGATTGCGGGGCCGGGATCATCGCCGCTGCTTCAGGTGGGGTCAATGTGGGGGGGGATCAAAGTGTTGATGTCCTCGGCGCTGAAGACCTGCTGCCAGCCCTGATCTACGCGGATCATCAGCGCATCGCAGGCGACGAAGTACAAGGCCGCGACGGGGTGGTTGCGTGGCCGCAATGCGCCCATCAAATCCGCGTAACGAGACAGTTGCTGATCGTAATGCCGACTTTGCTGATCAAGCCACGCGGCGACCTCATCCGATGGCGCTGCGTTGGTTTTGTAATCCACGACCCAGCAGCGCCCATGCTCATCCTCGAAACAGCGATCGATGATGGCACTGACCCACTCGTGATCTTGCCAGCCGGCCAGGGCGAACTCGTTGCGCGCCCAGCGGCGTGGCGCGAGCAACCAAGCACCCCAGCCGGATAAGGCCCGTAGGGTCAGCGTGACGACCTGTTCGCAGGTTTCATCCAGTAGGTCATCCGGCAAGCCGCGTCGACTCAGGCCCGCGCGCAAAGGCCCACGCCAACTGTTGAGAACACTTGCGTCGGGAAGCGCGGGCAAATCTGCGGCACGTTCCAGACATTCATGCACCAGCGTCCCGGTCAGGCTGGCGCGCAGCCGGTTCCAGTCCAGGCCCGCTGCGATGCGATCGCGTTGAGCGGTGGCCAGCCGGCTGGGACTGCTGGTGCGTGCTGCACGGGGTAATGTCAGTTGTTGCAGTGATTGAGGTTGGCGACGCTCAAGCGGCAAACGAGGGTGCAGAACAGGACGCCATAAGGTTTCGCGTTCCTGGCGTGCTCCATCCAAATCAGCTGACTCGCCACTGTCGATCAGCAAGGCCGCGAAATTCCGCTTGTCGCCGCGTTGAGCGCTGTTGAGAGTGATATCCAGCTGCTCTCGTGCCCGGGTGCATGCGACATAGAACAAACGCAGCGCTTCGGCGGCGTCTTCTTGCTGCGCCTGGTTGTTGAGCAACTTATAAATGCGTGTGGCCGGCGTATCCTGGCTGAGCGATTCACGGGGCTTGGGCGCCAACAGCCAGCCGTGGTCGCGTTGCTCGTAGCGCAGCAGTGGCGCATCGGAGCGGCGCAGTCCGGCGTTGCAGCCAAATAACACCACATGATCGAATTCCAAACCTTTGGAGCGATGCACGGTCATCAATTCAACCCGCGCGGGTGGAGCTTGGCTGAACAAGCGACGGACCGCGGCCGCAAAAGCCTGTTCATCCTCCAGACTGCCGCATGGGCAGTGCTTGAGCAGGAGCGATTCCAGGCGCAGCAGATCCGCCGTTTCCGCCGCATTCAGGTCGTCACGTAGACCCAATTGACGATGTAGCCAGCTGGCCGCCAGTGGCAGATTGCTGCGCAGGGGAGGGGTTGTGTCCAAATGAATCAGACAGTTTTGCAAGCGCTTCAGCTCGGCGAGGTCGGCGTGGCGTGCGCGTTGAGACCAGAGCTGATCGGGCAGCTCGGCCGCGAGCGTGTCCAGCGCCGCCCAGCTCAGCGCAACCCCGGGGCTGCGCAGCAGACGCATCCAGGCCATGTCGTTGGCGGGATGGCGCAAGGCATGAACACAGGCTAGGAAATCCCGTGCCGCGGGCGTGTGCTCCAGCGGGTCCAGATCCTGGCCGCAATAGGCGATGCCGCGCTCGTCCAGCGCTCTCAGCAGGGGCTGAAAGTGTGCGCGACTGCGAGCCAGCACGCCGATGCTACGCTCTGGCGCGCTGTGCAAGCTGGCGGCAATGCGATCAGCCGCTTGTTGTGCTTCGTCCTCTGGACTGCTTGCGACCAGCACCGCTGTGCCTTCTCCACCCAGGTCGCGTTGTGCCTGCGACGGCGCAAATCCGACTGGGCTTGCGCGTTGGGCGAACAACGTTTGCATGTGTTGGTTGCACCATTGCACCAGCGCCGGGCGGCTGCGGAAATTGCTGCTCAGCTGCAACGCGTGCAGCGACACCGGCCCAAGTTTGGCGTTGTCGAAAATCTGCTGGAACAGTTCCACCCGAGCTTGCCGGAACAGATAGATCGATTGCTGTGGGTCGCCGACCAGGAAAAGACTGCGACCATCACCCGGCTGCCAATCGGACACCAACTGCACCAGCAAATGATGCTGGGCGTCACTGGTGTCCTGCATCTCGTCCACCAGCAGGTGCTGGATGCGCGCGTGCTGACGTTCCGCCACACCGCTGCGTGGGTCGGCCAAGGCATCCAGGGCGGCGATCGCGAGCTCGGCATAATCCGCTTGCTGCCGTTGAGCAAAGATCAGGCGCAGCTCTCCGCACAACTGCAGCAATACACGATTGAGTGCCGCTGCGATCTCGCTCAGCGCTTGTGGATAGCCATTGGGCAGGCCGGCCAGATTGTTGAGGGTGGCCGCGCCTGCATCACCGTGTGCGGCAAAGGTTTCGATCAGCTGCTTGGCTTGGGCGGTGGCCGGATGTCCCTTGAGGAATCCCCCGGTCACATTCATGCCGCGCGGGCTGCGCCAGCTGCCGGTCGCTGTGAGCAGTGTGCGACTGAGCCACTGCCAGTGTGCGAGGTGCTCCAGATCGGGGGGAGGCCAATCCTCCAATTCGAGCGCGGGTGCCAGCGTCTGTGCGCCGTCGACGGCGAGACTGCGCAGCGCTTCAATCCAGGCGCGTCGAGTGTCAGCTTGCGGCAAGCGGTTGAGCGCATGCTGCAAGGCGTCGTCCACATGCTGGCGGATCAGCTGCTCTCCAAGAGCATGGTCTTGCCCGCGCGCGCTGAGGCAGGCCCTTAGCCATTGCTCGCGGGTTGCCAGCATGCTGGAGAGGCCATCAAGCAGTTTGTCGAGCCGGTTCTGGGCCAGCGCTAGAACATGCTGCAGCGCTGTGCGTTCCTGCGCATCGATACCCGGTTGTTCGAGTCGCGCAAACAAACTGGCGATGGCTTCACGATACAGGCCGCTGGCATCATCGAGCGGTTCTGGCACGCTGCCCAGCCCGCTGAGTACAGGCATGCGCGAGGCCAACTCACGGTTGAGGGCATCAATCGTGGTGGCGTTGATGCGAGACGGATTGTCGATCAGTTGCCAATCGAGCGCCTGATCGCGATCACGCACTTTGCGCCCCAGCGCCCAGGTCTTCTGCGCGAATGCATCCGCGGGCGGTGTGTCGTTCTCAGCCTGCTTGAGGGCCTGGATCAGGCGATGTTGGATCTCTGCCGCCGCTTTGCGTGTGAACGTGATGGCGAGCACGTTCTCGGGTTGTTCCACCACCGCCAACGCAGCCAGCATGCGCTGAATGAGCAGGCCGGTTTTTCCCGAGCCTGCCGGTGCACGGAGCACAACGCTGTGATCAAGTCGCAGTGCATCGGCACGCGCCTTAGCATCAGAGATCGCGGCGCTCATGCGTCGTCATCCTCGCTGAACTGGTCGATCAGCGGTAGCAGGTCAGCGACGGGATAACGACGTCGATAGTCCTGATTCATGTCGTAGTCGACGTTGCCAGCGCAGAATTCAGCGACCAGTTCGGCCAGACGCGCGCGCCACGCGCCGAGGATATCGTCCCAGTCCACGTGGAAGGTTTTGCTGTCGTCCTCGATCAGCTTGCGTCGCCAGTTCAGGCTGGCGATAAACGCCGGATGGCTTTCGTCGACCTGAGCAAAACAGATGCCATCGACCTGCGGAACATCCAGCTCTGCCAGACGGGCACTGGTCGCATACAGCGGCAGCTGTGGCTCATAGAACTGATGGGTTTTCCAAAAACGCTCTTCCAGGTTGCTGCCGGTCTTGTAATCGATCACCAGATAGCGCGGACCGTGTTCAGTCTGGCAGCGGTCGATGCGATCGATGCGCAGACGAAATTCCAGCGGCTCGATGCGATCATCCAGGCTGGCTTCGCAGTACATCACCTCAAAATCGTCACGGCGGCGTTTTTCGTGTGTGAGCCAGGAAAAGCAGCAGCGCAAAACACGATCGGATTCAGCCGCCTGCAACTGGCGGCCATAGCGCCCGAGCGGCACGAACCGACCGGCCCCGGCGGCAACCCGAGGGGCAAGGTCAGTCAGCAGCGCATCGTCGTCCAAGGCGAGCAGGGCGCTTTGCTGGCGATGATCCTGCCAAAATGTTTGAAGCACCTGATGTATCCAATTGCCTTGCGCCAGCGCTGAAAGACCTTCCAGTGGTTGTTCCAGTGCGCGCAACTGCAAGCGATGGCGGGCAAAGGCGAAGAACCCGCCATGCGCCTGCGCTTGCACGATTGACACCCCCCCGTGCTGAGTTTGCTGGCGCGTCGTTGGCAGGGGCGGCGCAGGATCGGCCTCGGGTAACGTCGCGAATTTTTGCGCGATGCCCAATATCGGTGTTTCAGCCGCCTCCCAGTTGCCCTTAATGAGCGGGCTCGGATGCGATTCGGCACCCTGGCTGTTGCTCAACGGACACCACACATCGATGTGGGGGTGCTGACGTTGCAAGGCCTGCCAGATTTCACGCGCCTCGTGCAGCTGTCCATTGGCGCTGGCTTGCGGGATGCCGGCGCTGATTTGATCTTCCAAGCGCAGGAATGGGTTGGGGTGGGCCGGCGGCGGCCATGCGCGGTCATGCATGTCTGCGATGAACAAGTGATCTGCGGCCTGGTCGACGGCATCAATCAGTTGGCAAACCTGGATTGGCGCCTCGCGCAGACCTTCGGGTTGGTAGCGTTGGCGTTGTGCGATCTGTTTCAGCCAAGCACACGCCTCGCTGTGTTGGATCGCACCCAATGCGCTATCCAGACCGGCGAATTCCAGCAGCACTTGATCGAACTCCTCGCGCAGTGGCCATTCCGAACCACTGGTGTGGTAGCCCAGTGCCAGCCAACAGGTTCGCCAGTGCTTTAGCCAGTCGAGTGGGCGTGCGCGCTCCGGTGTGGCGATGACGGCTTCGTGCAGCTGATGAAACTGCTCACGCAACGCTTGTGGCGCGTGGCTGGGAAGATGCCGCTGAAGACTGCCGATATCGTGACGTGTGCCCTGATCGCGCAGGCGCACCTCAAGTTGCGCGCAGAGTTCCCGTGATGCACCCGCGAACAACAGGGGATGCAACAGCAAATTGGAAAGCGTCTGGAATGGGTTATTACGAGGCTTGAGATCGGCAATTCTCAGGGCAAGCTCCACGGCGGGGTGCTCGGCCAGAGACGGGCTCTGCTGAAAACTCCACGGTACAGGCGCATCGCCGCACTGTTCAGACAACGCGTCTGCGACAAAAATCTGCCGCCAACAACTGGTGATGAGCTGCTGTCGCTGTGCATCCAGGCGTGGCACGGCGACCAGCAGGCGGATCTCCGGATTTTCGCGTAAACGTTCAACCAGGCGCTGACCCAGCGACAACCACAATGATGAGTCATCGGCGCTGGACCAGCACTGCAAATGCGAGGTTGAGTCAGCTGAGAGCGGGTTGTCTGTGGTGATGTCGCAGCCTTGCGTTTGCAGGGCATCGAGCACATTGGCCAGGTATGACGGTTGTACCCCGGGCAATGGCCGCCAGATCAGCGAAGTCGGTGCCTTGATCGTTCCACTTTGCAGGCCGCGGATAAAGGCCTGTGGTAGATGGCGGGTGGTCAGCGTTTTCTGCTTAATCAGCTCATGTTCAACGTGCTCGTGCGCGGCGCGAAACACGCGTTGTTCCGCTGTCCACTGTGGGCCATCGTTGGGGTTGATGTTCCAACGGGCAGCCAACTGTGCGGTTTGCATGAACTGACGGGCCAGTGCGCGTTGGCCGATCAAAGCGTCATCGGCGGCATCCTCAAGGCGCACGCTGTGCTCGACGGCGTTGTGCCAGAGACACAGCTCCTGGCTGGGCGAGAGCAACTGCTCCGGAGGCCAGCTGAGCAGCCATTGCTGTCGCAGATATTGGTCCAGGCTGACGATCTGCGGCGCCGGCCAGACGCTTGAGCCGTGTGCGCGGTTCAGCAAATTGTGGCTGCGGCGCAGTGCCCGTGCCTGGGATTCGCTGGCAGTGAGAGTCAGATCGATGGACATGTCAGCAAGCTTAGCAATGCCCTGGGCTCATTACTTGAGCCCGTCTGTCAGGCATAAAAAAACCCCGGCGATGCCGGGGTTTCTTGTCTCTTAGAACGACGCTTTAGTTTTTGATGCGCAGTTCCACGCGACGGTTGCGCTCGCGAC
>CAZVMN010000023.1:0-27392 GCA_964629015.1 uncultured Oceanococcus sp. | reverse complement strand
GTTTGAGGCGATGCCTGTTTTTGCGGCAGCAAAAATGGGCAGCGGGTCAAACGTCGCCTGCAACGTGTTGTTAGGCGCGGCGTTCAAAATAGCCTCTCCCACAGGCTCTCCAAGCGAGTGCCTGCTATTCCTTTGCCAACGTTATCAAGCCCGCGAACCATGACATAAATACCCCCGAGCAGCTGTATGCCTTCGGCTAGACCCATGGACGAATAGTCGAACGAAGGAAAGAACACGTAGTACGACATGATCAAACCAACAAAGAATTCAAACACACCATAAGAGAGCCTGAAATGCTCTCGGTACCAAAATAGGCCCACACCGATGAGTGGAATCGCAACTACGGTTCCCCACACCGGGATGGTAGAAGCGATCAGTGCAATGTTTTCGTAGATCAGCGCGCCCAAAAGCGAAGAAACAACGCCGCTTACAAAGCCCCAAATGAGGTGTCTTATTTGATATGTGACAACCTTCTTCGCAGACGCATCAACTGTTTTGTTGATGGGCTTCTGGCTCGTGATCTCGATAAATTGAGCACCTGAAAGCGAACTTATTCCAATGTCCGCAAGAAAGCGTGCCAAAACTAAGTCTTCAGTGACTACAAAAGGCTCCTCACCATTCTGGAGCACGGCTTTAGCGACCTGCGCTATCTCCAAATCACCAGCGCTTAGTCGATTAAGTAATGGATGTGACGGAGGAAAGTCGATTTCAGTTCGCGGCGGAGTCGGAGCCACTCTCACTCCGGACGAAAATGCAGCTCGGAACAAGTCAGAAAATCTACTACTGTTCCGTATCTTCTCCTTCTTTGACAACTCTGAAAGAACCACTTCTGGAATCACAATGGAAGCTTCAGACGAACGAGCTAGAACCCCCGGAAATCGGATCAACACGCTCGAATCGATGATGTATACGTTTGCCATAACTGATTTAGCGCCTAACGCCTATTAGCGTGAATTAGCCAGCAACTCACACTTACACAATTCACAGATAAAACAAGGTAACTCACTCTAATCCCCGATTCGCCTCTAACGGATGTCCGAAACCCCAATGATCTCCCGTAGCTACCAGGACACCTCTTTGCCGAAAACGGGATATGAACAGCACCACGCCGAAACTGCTTGATCAACTCCGTCAATCCATTCGTTCTCGACACTATAGCCACCGGACGGAGCAAACGTACACCTTGTGGGTGCGGCAATACATTTTGTTTCATGACAAGAAACATCCGCGTGAGATGGGTAAACGGCATATTGAGGCGTTTCTCAGTCACCTGGCCATGAATCGCAAGATTTCAGCATCCACTCAAAATCAGGCGCTTGCGGCCATTTTGTATTTGTATCGCCATGTTCTGGGATTGGAACTGGAGTGGCTCGGTGATGTCACCCGGGCCAAGGCGTCTCAGCATATCCCGGTGGTTCTGACGCGCGCGGAGGTGGCTGAGATCATCCGCCAGCTCGAGGGGTGGGAACGTTTGGCGGTGTCTTTGATGTATGGGTCAGGTTTGCGCGTGATGGAGTGTTTGCGGCTGCGCATCAAGGATGTGGACTTCGCGTACGGTCAAATCACGGTTCGCGCCGGCAAGGGCCGCAAGGATCGCACCGTCCCGTTGCCGGAGTCCATTCACCCGGCCCTGCGCGCCCAGATCAATACGGCGTTGGCGATCCATGCCAAGGATCTTGCCGAAGGCTTCGGCGAGGTGAAGCTGCCTTATGCACAGGCACGCAAGCAGCCCTATGCCAGCACCTCGTCGCACTGGCAGTTCGTTTTTCCGTCGCGCTCACGCGCGCTTGATCGGGACGATGCGGTCATACGCCGCCATCACCTGGATGCATCCGGCCTACGTCGCGCGGTGCGGATTGCGGTGTCGAATGCTGGCATTCGGAAAGCGGCAAGCTGCCACACTTTCCGCCATTCTTTCGCCACGCATTTGCTGGAATCGGGTGCGGATATCCGAACCGTGCAGGACATTCTCGGGCACAAGGATGTCCGCACCACTCAGATTTACACCCATGTCATCAGCCGTGGACGGCACGGTGTTCTCAGCCCATTGGACACGTTGACGCACACTGTCCCGAAATAGCCGATGACCACGACGCACCAAGAGCATCTGAATCAAGCGAATCGGCGTCACATACCGTTGGGAAACGTCTTGTCATCGATCACGCCACTGTCTCTGACCTGGGTCAGCGCTTTGGCGTACTCGACAAGTATGCGCAGGCCGTAGTCGAGGCGCTGGCGCGTGTAGACATCGGCTTGTTCGTTGTTGTCGCCATCGTCATTCAGCACGTCATTCGCCTGTCGAACAACGCAATGCTCTGGCGTGTAGCACAGGCGGTTGTTCTTGGAGCTGCTCAGGCGCAGTTCAGCAATGGGATAGGCGCCGCCGGTGCCGGCAGACACCCCAATGAGATAGGCCGGCTTGTGGCCGAGCTCGCCACTGCCGAAATGCAGAAGCGCGTTCTTAAGCGCGGCCGGCACCATACCGTGATACTCCGGGCTGATGATCACATAGCCACTGCACCCGGCCAGCTCCTTAGCAAGCTGCGCCTGACGAGCTGACCACGGCGGATCACCCTCCTCGCGGGTACTGCCCCACATCGGCAATGGGGTCTTACCAAGATCCAGCGTAAACACCTCGTGCCCCAGGCCCTCGGCCTGGTGTGCGATATAGCGCCCAACCTTGGCGCTGTTCGATGGTGCCTGCATTGACCCAACAATGATGCCGAATTTCATAGGGTTCTCATCCGTTCAAAAGGCGTGCCTGGCGAAGTCGCCCGCGCCACACCGCGCTTCGCGCCGATGCTACGCGCGAGGTTGGCCATTCTCCACCACGACAGCACTGTGCGCGGGGGCATGTTTCTCAGCCGACGGCACCAAGGGCCATAGCAACTGCTCGCCCACCCCGGCCTCATGCAGATTCTCCACCCCATAAGCCGTTGGATACCGCCGCGTAATTTTAGCGGTGCCGAAAAGCACATCCCAGAAGAACAGCATGTTGCCAAAGTTGCCCTTGTAATGGGTGACACCATCGTCGGCATGCTGGCCATGATGCGCCGAATGCGTGGCCGGGGTTGAAATGGTCCGCTCGACCACCCACATCACCGGTGACAGCCAGGGGATGCGGTACAGCGGTGCATCCCAGCGCACATCGGAGTGAGCACCGTAGATGATGGTCAGCTTGATCACCAGGTAGACAGCGTAGACCGGCCCCAGCCCCATGTAGATCAAAGCGCCGGAAAACCACAGGCTCGGCATCAGTGCGTAATAGAAAATGTTGTTGCGGTAGACGATACGAACGCTCATGTATGGCGCGTCGTGATGCGGGCGATGCAGCTTGTAAAGCCAGGGCACGGTGTGTGACAAGCGATGCCACCAGTACTGCATCATGTCATCAAAAATCAGCAGCAAGGCGAATTGCGTGACCACGGAGTAGCCTGCCAGGCTGCCCTCCAGGCCGGGGAACCAGTGCGCCGTCAAACTGGCCGACGCCAGCAGGACCAGCGGCTGGGTCAAAGCCAGCAGAACCAGCGATCCAACCACTTCCACCACAACGTCTTTGGAGCGTTGCCCGGTTTTCTTGAACAAACCGGTACGCAGCGCTTCGGCTGTCGCAAAAGCGGCAAAAATGACGATCAGAACAACAATTTCGGGCTTCATGCGAGGCACTCCACAGGGTCTGTTGCCAACATAACAAGGCTTAGCGCCCCGGAATGCCAAGTTCTTTACATTTGAAAAGCTTGCCCTACCCCGGCAACAGCGTGGAGCGCCGCATCACCCAGCGATGCAGTGCAGGCTTGTTGATGATGTGGACATAGCCATAGCCGGTGGTAATCAACTCGGCTTGGCCCAGGGTTTTCAAAGCCTGACCGATGGACACCCGCGACACCCCAAGCGCATCCGCCAAATCGGTTTGCGTGCCGCGGTAGAGCCAGCGACCGTCGGTCTGCTGTTCGCAGCAATGCAGCAAGAACTTCGCCAGTTGGGCCGACAGCGGAAGGCGCCGAATGTCTTCGATGATGCCAACCGCTGTGAGCAAACGATGCGTCAGCATGGTCAGGATGCCGTCACGAAACACGCCGCTGCCTTGCATCAAAGTGTCGAACTGCGCCTTGCTGATGGTGCGAATCTGGGTGTCCCCGAGTGCGTGAAAATCAAAGAACCGCGGCATCCCGGCCAGCAAGGTGAACTCCCCGAAGCTGTCACCGGCCTCAAGTACGGCGGTCTCGGTGCGACGCCCTTCAACATCCACATTGCTGACCCGCACGCGTCCTTGATCCACAACATTGAGCTGGCGTTCGCACTCGCCCCGCTGGGCGATCAATTGCTTGTCGGCATAGCGCTGAACGCTGCCGACACGCGCCAAGTCGGCCATCACCTCGGCGGGCAGCGATTGAAACAGCGTGAAAGCGGTCTGACCGCGCATCGCCAACCCTTCCGATCAAAGCTTACCGATGAGGAGCGCGTCGATCACGCATCAGCCCCGGGTCGGCAAGCGCGCCAATGAGCCCCAATACTGCAGCAGCAAATCGATCATCGCGCGGTAGTTGTCCACCCCATCCGGCTTGCGCACGACGGTGTTCGCACCGGCCCGGTAGGCCCAGTCGATCTCATCGGCCCGGTCGGTGCCGGTCAAGACCACGATGGGGATCAGTTCAAGGTGATCGTGGGAACGCATGTGCGTGATCAGTTTGATGCCGCCGTCGTCAGGCATGACCCAGTCTGTGATGAGCAAGTCAATTTTCAGCGGCTCAGGACGACCCCATTCCCCATCGAGCATGGCCATGGCCTGCTCGGGATCGGTGACACAATGAAGTTGCACCGAACGCCCGAGCTCTTCGAAAACCACTGTTCCGAGCGCCAAGTCCTCGGCCGAGTCGTCAACCAAGAGCACATTGATCTGTTCCATGAATCGGCTTACTCCAGTGTAAGTGTGGGCGTGGTGTTGGGGCCCTGAGCTATGACGATACGCGATTCCATGCGCTCTGGTTGCGGCTAGCGTGAGGTTAAACCGTCGTGCTAGCGCTCCTCAAACGCGGCATAAGCGTCGGCGAGATGATCGATCAAGCAGCGCACCGCGGGCAACATGCCGCGTCGCGAGGCAAAAACCACGTGGATGATTTCCGGGCGTGGCTGCCACTGCGGCAACAGTTGAATCAGCCGTCGCGCGCGCAGATCCTCCTCCACCATCAACAGCGGGAGTTGAGCAACGCCCACCCCCGCCAGCGCGGCGCTTTTCAGAGCCAGCATGTCCCGGGTGATCAAACGCGGATGGAATTCTTGCTCCGCGATCTCGTCAGCCGGGCCGGTCAAGGTCCATGCGAAGCTTTGCTCCGGTGTTCCTCGTGCAACGCTGGGCCACAGCGCCAGATCTTCCGGACGGGCCGGTTCACTCAGTTTCTCTAACAAGTCCGGGCTGGCAACCAGACACTGGCCGCGTTCCGACAGCACCCGGTGAGCCAGATCACTGTCCTCAAAAGGACGCGGCCGCACCCGGATCGCCAAGTCGAAACCTTCCGCTACCACATCGACCAACCGGTTGGTGGCGTCCAGGTGCACGGTCACCTCGGGATAACGCATCATGAAATCCGCCAGCATGCGGCTGACATGGACATGCAACAAGGTGATCGGACAACTCAGCCGCACGCTGCCGCAGGGTTCAGCATGGGTCTTTGCCACAGCCTGCTCGGCGGCATCCGCTTCGATCAGCATGGCCTGGCAATGGCGGTAGTAAATCTGGCCAATTTCCGTGACGCGAAAATGGCGGGTGGAGCGCTGGATCAGACGCACCCCCAAACGCTGTTCCAACGCGGCGATACGCCGGCTGAGTTTGGACTTCGGCACTCCCAGGGCACGCCCCGCCGCCGCGAAACTGCCGTGTTCCACCGCTTGGGCAAAGTAGTACAGCTCGTTGAGGTCATGCATGATCACACCACATCACTGTTTCATTTATGCAACGAATAGTTTTATTTAACGCCCTACTCGAATCTTTGTTGCTTTATTAGCATCTCTGTGTCGGATCAATCAACCAGGAGATCGGTATGAAAACCATTCTGGCAACCCACAATGCCCCGGCCCCACACTGGGTCGGAGACGGCTTTCCGGTGCGGTTCGCGTTACAAGAAGATTCTGACGTGTTCGCGGTCACCAGCTATACAACGTTGACGCAACAGCAATAAGGCCATAATGAGGCACGAGCCCGACTGCCAAGGAGCCGGGCTCGTTTCCACGCAATTCTCAAGACACGGGGCATAGCATGAGCAATTTGAACGCGCACGCAGAGCAGGACTGTCAATTTGCGCCGGGCTGCGGTGCATTGAAACTGGTCATCCAGCCACACAGCAAAGACCTGGGCGGATTTTCCGTGCGACGCAGTTTGCCCAACCGCGAATGTCGCATGGTGGGGCCGTGGATCTTCTTCGATCACATGGGCCCGGCCACCTTCAAGGCCGGCGACGGCATCAATGTGAGGCCGCACCCGCACATCGGCATTGCCACGGTGACCTATCTGTTTGATGGCGAAATTCTGCACCGCGATTCATTGGGCAACGAGCAAGCCATACGGCCGGGCGATCTGAACCTGATGGTGTGCGGCAGCGGCATTGTGCACTCCGAACGCCAACGCGACGAAATCAAGGCCAAACCCCACAGCCTGCACGGTTTGCAACTTTGGTTAGCCCTGCCCGAGGCGGATGAAGAGACCGATCCGGATTTTCATCACTACCCGAAAGCGCAGTTACCGGCCACGCAAATCAACGGCGTGCCACTGCGGGTCATCATGGGCTCGGCGTACGGGCTGAGTTCGCCGGTCAGAACCTTTGCCGAGACACTTTATGTTGAGGCGGCATTGAGCGCCGGGCAAACGCTGGTGCTGCCCAATTCACCGGAGCGTGCGGTTTATGTCGCAGCCGGCAACATACGCATCGGCGACACCGACGTATCTGAACACAGCATGGCGGTTTTGACGGCGGCCGATGACGTTGAGGTCGTGGCCAGCACAGATGCGCGTATCGCGCTGGTCGGTGGTGAGACTGTGGGCAAACGCTTTATTGACTGGAATTTCGTGTCCAGTCGCAAAGCGCGTATCGAGCAAGCCCGCCGCGATTGGGCCGAAGGACGTTTCGCTCTGGTACCGGGCGATGAAGACGAGTTCATTCCACTGCCCCAATAGCAAACGGATCTTCCGCCCTCTGTCCCACCCACACGACGCCTCCGTCATGATTTCGAAACTCCTGGATGTTCGCCCCATGCCACCGCGCCGCAAGGATGAATCGCATCGTGCGGCCACCCCCCTTGAGCTGCTGTTCGATCTGGTCTCGGTGATCGCCATCGCCGCCGCAGCGGCCGGCCTGCACCACGCAATCGCGGAAAACCACATCGGCGACGGGCTGATTCACTTCGTTGCCGCGTTCTTCATGATCTGGTGGGCCTGGATGAACTACACCTGGTTCGCTTCAGCCTACGACAACGACGATACGGCGTTTCGCCTACTGACCATGCTCAGCATGGCTGGCTCGCTGACCATTGCCGCGGGCATCGGCGCCTTTTTCAAAAGCAACGATCTGCTTCTGGTCGTGATCGGCTTCGTCATCATGCGCATTTCCATGGTGGTGCTTTGGTTGCGCGCGGCCCGGCATGATCCTAGCTGTCGCAAAACCGCCCTGTACTACGCGGCCGGCATCACCTTGGCGCAGCTTTACTGGATTGGCGTCTTGCTGTTTCAACCCAGCGCCATGGGACCTTTTCTTGTGCTGTTCGGACTTGGCGTCCTACTTGAGCTGAGCGTGCCGGTCGTAGCCGAGCGACAACAGGCCACATCCTGGCACCGTCATCACATCATGGAACGCTACGGCTTGCTCAACATCATCGTGTTGGGGGAAACCTTGCTGGCTGGCTCCATGGCGATCAAGCACAGCATTGGCGAACACGCAGAGCTTGCGGTCATCCGCATTGCGATCACCGCCCTGGTCATTCTGTTCAGTTTGTGGTGGCTGTACTTCTCCCGCGACGACCACCTCGCCAACGACAGTCGACAGCGTGCATTCACCTGGGGCTACGGACATCTGCTGGTGTTTCTTGGTGGTGCGGCCGTTGGGGCTGGCGTTGCGGTGCAGGTGGATATCGCAACCCATCACGCCGCCGTTGCGCCTCAGCTTGGCCACTGGGCCGTGGCTTTGCCGGCGGCCTTGTACCTGGTCGGCCTGTGGTTTGTCCGCGATCGATGGATTGAGCCGTTTCACCGCCATTGGCTGTTACCAGTCATCGCCGTTGCTATCGCCTTAAGTCCCCTGGTCGCGAGCAGCGAGTTGGTCGCCGTGTTACTGGTCTCAACCGCCTGGTGGCGCAATCGCAGCCTGCGCAAAGCCGGCCTGAACTGATCCCGTAAGGTCAACAAAGACAGCGCATGACCTTACCTAGTTTGCTCTCAGACCCCTGGGTTGTGACGCTCGCGATCATTGGTGTGTTCTTCACTGGCATCTCCAAGAGCGGATTCGCTGGCGGTGCCGGTGTGGTCGCCGTCCCACTGCTGGCGTTGGTCATATCGCCTGCCACCGCGGTGGTGTTGGTTTTGCCGCTGCTGTTGTTGATGGATGCCCAAACCATTGCTCACCATCGACGCAATCTGGCGTTTGCCGAGTTGATCAAGATTGTGCCCGCCGCGCTGATCGGCGTTGTAGCCGGCACACTGGCGTTGGGCCACCTCAATGACGCAGGACTCAAGCTCGTTGTCGGCGTGATCTCGCTGGCGTTTGCTGGCGTCCAGCTGTTGCCGCAAACCGGCCTGCGCGCGAGCGCTCGGCTACGCGCGCCGCTGGGCGTCGTCATGGGTCTGATTGCGGGCACCACCAGCACTCTGATCCACGCCGGTGGTCCGCCACTGAATATCTATCTGGCGACGCTGCAGCTTTCACGCGCCCTGTGGATTTCCACCGCGGCTGTGTTCTTCGCCACCATCAACGCCAGCAAGGTTGTCAGCTACGCCTGGGTGGGCTTGTGGAACAGCGAAACGCTTTTGGCCAGCGCGCTGCTTGCACCCGTGGCCATCGCTGGCGTCTATGCCGGGCACCGCATTCAGCAGCGCATCAGCGAGCGCCTGTTTGTGCGCACGGTGATGCTCGCGCTGGGCCTGTCCGGCTTGGTTCTGATCCTTCAGGGCATGGCCTAAAAGACCCCAGCGGACGCTCAGGGAATACCCGCCGCGTCCAGCATCGCCTGCGACGCTTGATTCTTACTGTCACGGGCGCCCCGCCGAATCATCTGGTCATGCTCTTTGCTCCGTCCACCCGCAAGATACCGTTCGAGCAAATAACGGAAGACGTGTGGATGTGAGCCCGCCGCAAAATACATTCTTCGCAGCCCAATCGCGGTATCCGGCATCGCCGCGCCGCGCGACAGCAGGTGGAGCACGGATTCGAGCTGACCTTCGCGGGCAGCCTCGTAAAGCGCGCTGTCGGTATTCAGGCCGTCCGATACGAAATTGATATCCATGCCATGCGCCAGTGCCACATCGATCAGGTCGTTAGCGCCGACGCCGGCCGCAAGGATGAGCAGGTTTTTCTTGCCGTAGAACCCGTCAAAGGGTGCGCCGGCAGCAACCAGTTGACGGGCTGATTCCACGCGGCCGTGGTTAAGCGCCACGAGCACCAACGGTTTGCCCCGCTCATCGGTCGCCCGCAGATCGAGGCCAAGGTCGATGAAGCGCGAGATCAGCTCGGCGCGTCGAGCCTTTATCTCCGGACAGCGCTCGAACGTGTATTTGAGCAGGTACAGCGCCAACGATTCACCGCGCTTGTTTATTGCATTGGGTGATGTCCCCAGCTTAACAAGGTCGAAAAACGTGTCCATCTCGCAGTTGGCCAGGGCCGCAAAGGCAGGCGGGTCGTTCTCGCCGACCCGAACGCTGAGGACGTCGGTTTTCGTCGCCAGCAACCGCAACAAGGCCGGGTCGTCTTGTCGTTGAGCCCAGCTTGCCGGATGCAGGCCCAGCACTGGGGTCATCTCCGCACCCGCCTCAAGCAAGCGCCGCACGATCTCAACATTGCCGCTTCGAAGCGCGGTGGTGAGCGCGGCACCCTCGTGGTTGCCAAGATTGACTGACGCACCGCCTTCGATCAGGGCATCCACCATGGCAAGGTCACCTTTTTCGCTGGCCACCATCAGGGCAGGCCTTTTCTTGGCGTCGACTGCATCAGGGTCCGCCCCGGCTTCGATCAGCTTTTCAACGACGCTCGTGTGGCCGTGGCGAACCGCAACGTACAAAGGTGAAACCTCAAAGAGTGCGGGTTCATCAAGTGTCGCACCGCGATCAATGATCGCGTTGACAAGATCCAACTCACCGATGGCCGCGGCATACCAGATGATCGGATGATGAGCCTGCTCGGATGCATCGATGTTTTCGACCGCATCGAGCATGACCTTCACCCTGTCGAGCTCCCCCGGATCAAGCGGCAATCCACGCATCTGGCGAATGTGCAGGCTCTTGCCAAGCTCGCGCAGCTCGAATCCCGCGGGGTCGACATGCGAATCGACGAAGTCCTCGACCTTGCGATCGACACCGCTTGTCACGCCCCAAACGTAAACACCACCCGCATAAATCACCACAAAGTAGACCAAAATGCCAGCAACGATGGGGTTGAAACAGCGAATTCTGTATGCCTGCACGGCAATGACCAGACCCGCTGGAATGTGAAAAAGCAGGGACCCGTAGGCAATCAGAACCCCGCCAAGCGCTTCCAGGCCCTCATCGGGTCCCAGCGCAACAACGAGCAGCGAAATCAGCGACGTCGCGATACACGCCAAAAATACCCGTTTGATCAACTCCATGGGATTGTCCGATCTAAGGATGTGGACTCAACATGCTTCCGTTGTAGGGCACCCGTGAAGAGCTGGGTGCGTCAATTCAATACCTTGATGAGCGCTAAACAACGCAGTGCTCACCCCAGCCCGGCCATTGAAAACGAGGCCGTGGATTCCTGAAATGACGGCACAATGCTTACGTTCTCCGTTTTGAGCACACTCAGCATTGAGGTCTGGCTTTTATCGACCGACAGTTCGTCACTCCTGAGCGTCAAACTTAGAACTGGATAGTTTCAAAAGCGCTTTGAGCTCATGAATCTCTTCAATCTGATGGCTAATAATTTCCAATTTTTCACTAATGACCGTCTCTAGAAGATCTTCGGAAACACGCCGTTCATCATTCATCGCCTCCCTCTGTTCTGACTCCGCCGCGGCGTGGCGTGATCGCTCTTCCTGAAGCTTGGCCAGTGTTGCGTAGTAAGAATCTTGACTATCTTGTGCGGCGCGCCCGAGTTTGACCTGCAACCGGTTTGAATCCTCCAACAACTTCATATGTGCGTGATTCAAAAGTAAGTAAGCCTTCCGGCAATCATCTCGTTCTGCTTCGACACGTTTTAGCTTTTCAGTCAACTTTTGGAATGTGTTCAATGTCTTTTGAATGGCAATGTGGAACGGTGCTCCTGGGGGGCTCCGCAGCCCCAGAGCTCTCGAAAGGTGTATAGGTCTCATAATACGCACGTCCGATTGACCCGAGAACAGAGCTGCGGCCCAAGGTGTGAAAATCGGCATGGTTCTGGAGTCGGAGGACCGCTGATCTCGGCTTGGCTTGCTTTGACAGAGCCGAAAAATCAGCAAACTTTCTCTATCTGCGCTAACCGTAACGTTGACGCCGTTCTGCCAGCGCCGCCTGCACGCCTTCTTCGGCTACCCGGGTAAAGAAACTCACGAAACTCTCGCTTTGATGAAACACCGCGTCGAGTTCAGCCGCCTGATCACCGGAGGCAAACAGGCCCATGTTTTCATAGAAGCGACTGGTGGCCTGTTTGAGAATCGCCAGATTGTTGACCGGTGTTTTGGCAACATCCGCCACCAAGTCGTCGACGGTTTTCTCGAGTTCATGCAAGGGCACGACCCGATTGATCAGACCCAGCCGCTCGGCTTCGGTGGCACTGAACAGGCGCGCGGTGTAGAGAAATTCCCGGGTTTTCTTCATGCCAATCAACATGGGCCACAGGAATACAGTCGGTGGAATGCCCAGATCCCGACCGGCCGGGTGGCCAAATTTCGCCGTTTCCGCAGCAACAACCAGATCGCACATCGCAATCAGTTCTCCGCCACCCGACAAACAAAGACCCTGCACTTGGGCGACGATGGGTTTGGGAAATTTCCACATCGTCCACCAGTATTCCAGGATGGTCTTGATGTCTTCCCGATCGCGGTCGAGATTCAGCCGCCCTCGCATCTCGATCGGGTTTTGTGACAAAACCCAGTCACTGCCGTCCAGATCGTAGCCGGTGGTGAAGGCCTTACCCGTGGCTTTGAGCACCACGACCGAGACCGTGTCGTCGTATTTGACCCGATCCAGGGCAGCTTTCAGATCCGTCAGAAAACTCCCCGTCATCGCATTCATCTTGTCTTCACGGTTGAAGGTGATGGTGAAGACATTGCCGGAATGCACGGTCAGCAGGTTGGGAGTGGTCATCGAAGCAGGCCATGGTTTGGGGTAAGCCCGCAGGATAGGGACTGAGTCGGACTGAGACGCAATGCATTTGGACGATGTGCATGGGTCGCGTTGATTCGTTGTGACCACGCGCAACGCCGATTCATCCTCATGACTGTCCCTTGCGCCCACCTTGCCGCGCACTTCGAGAGCGCCACATTCAGCACAACATCATTGCAACAGCAATCAGCAGAAAACCAAATGCCGGCAAACCCCAAACCATGGCGGCGTCGGTATACACAACCTGATGTTGTGCATCGTAATACCGACCGAGCTCATTGAACTCAATGCTCCAATAGCGCTCGTACCAGAGCCAGAAGAAAAACGCTGACGCCGCGAGGGCAACCACCACGCCAACGCGCCCTGGAATTTGACAGATCTGAGGCCAGCACACCCTAGACATTCACCCCGTAAGGGACACCCTGTTCGAATTCATAAGTCCCTGACCCCCTTACCGCGCTGGCTCCACGCGGGGATTTGACGACAGCTCTTTGCTCATGAAAACGCTATATGGATCATCGACATAAGGCGGGAAAGGCCCACAAACCTTAAACCCATTCTTTGCATACAGCGTGCGGGCGGGGGCAAAAGCATCGTGTGATCCCGTTTCAAGACTGAGCCGGCCTAGCGAGCGATCTTTAGCCTCGTCAAGAATCACCTCAAGTAAAGCCTGAGCAACACCTTTACGGAGATGTTCGGTAGCCGTTCTCATCGATTTGATTTCCCCGTGGGATTCATCAAGTTGTTTGAGTGCACCACAGCCCATCAAGGCTTGCCCTTCCCGTGCACACCACAACGTCAGCGAAGGATCACTGAACTCTGCTGTGGAAAGTGCGTGAATACTTTCGACCGGTGAGTACTCGTGCATGCTTTTGAGATGTGCGCTGAGCAATGCCCGAACGTCGGCGCTGTTGATGGATTCGATCTGGATTTGCACGAAGCCCCCCTTGTGACTCAAGGTCTCGATTCAGGTGTGTTCAAGGCGGCGTTATCCCGCCGAACCATCCATCGGCGGATATCGGTCGAATGCGGGAAGCTCATGCGCACCTTCCATCCATTTGATGCGCTCGGCGACCTGAATATGGACACGCGCCGGAATCGCCGCCGGCTCATCGTAGGTGCCGCTCTGAATGTCAACGAGGCCAGCAAGCGTTTGAGCATTCGTATAGAAAAGCCCCGTACCGCAATCTGAACAGAACTGCCGACGCCCGTGCTCCGATGATTCGTAAAGCTTTGGCGCGCCTTTGGTGATCTTCAGCGCGTCTTGGGGATACATGGTCCACCCCACCATCGGCGCACCCGCATGCCGCCGACAATCTGAGCAATGGCACAACGCATGCGTGTAAGGGTCACCTTCAACTTCGTAGCGAATTGCGCCGCAATGGCAGCCTCCAGCGAGTTTCATCGTTCATGTCTCCAGAGAATCATTGGATCATTTCCCCCGCGATTATGCCCTTCCCAACCGACCTTCCGGCATTCCCCGCCGAAGCGTCCCAGAACTGAGCTCTGGTGCGAAGTGCACCAGACTGTCCCATCAGCACGGCCTGAATGGGACATATCCTCTTCGGTAGTGCCCGCCTTAGGTAGCGGCAGAACAATCGCTTGATACTTCGCAATTGGCTTCAACGGCGTTGCGGACTCGAGCATGAGTCCTACAAGGTGCCCGAGCGAATCACAAGGTTTGGAACGGCAGCGTGGCGGGTGTCGATCGTCCAGCTCATCGTTGTCAAACGCCGCAGAAACCACGCATCGTGGCTGACCAGCAAGAGTCCGCACACGCAATCAGCGAGCGCACTTTCTAGAGCTTCGATCGATGGCAGGTCCATGTGGTTCGTCGGCTCATCCAAGATCATCAGGTAGGGTTGCTGAGTCATCCCCTGCGCAATCAAGAGTTTGCGCAGTTCACCGGGGCTGGGCTTTTCACTGTCCAACAACGCGCTTGGGTTCGAACCCAAGCGGTCAATCACCTGCATGGCCTGACCCAGTCGATCCTTGGGAAGCTCTTTCACTTGCGCCAGAATTTCCGCGCCACGTGCTACCGATATCTCCTGGGGTAGATAAATCACATGTTCCGGTTCGATATTCAGATGGTCGCGGACGAAGGCGAGCACGCTCGATTTTCCGGAACCATTCGGGCCCATCACCGCAATTCGGTCGACCGGTCGCATCTGAAGTTTGGGGTGGTGCAGGACTCTGCCCCCTCCGATGCCCAGTTCTCCGCCCTCGATGCGAAACAGAAAATCGCGTTTGCAAACGGCCCCCGGTAGTTCAATACCCACGCGACGCCGCTTACGGACTTGCGCGCCCGCCACCGCCGCCTCGGCGCGCTTCACCCGGCCCTCGATTTGTCGGAGCCGGTTACCGTCTTTCGAGTCCGTATTGATGCGCGCATTGATCGCGGCTTTTGCAGAATGGTCCTTGCGGTCGAGACGACGCTTGGAGCGAGCACGGTGCGCTCGCAGCGACTGCTCTCGCCGGGCCACTTCTTCGCGTTTGATGGCGTCGCGTTGCCGCACCGCCTTGTCCCGGACACGAGCCATGGTTTCGGACTCAATGGCCCGTGTTTCCTGCATCTGCGAATATCCGCCGGCATAAACCTGCGCCGAACCGCTATCGACCCACAGGCATTGATAGCAGAGCTCATCCAGAACCTCGCGGTCGTGGCTGACAATCAAACCGATACCGCGAAATTCGGACAAGACATCCAACAACAGACGCCGCCCTTCATGATCGATATGGTTTGTGGGCTCGTCCAGTGCCAAGACGGTTGGCTCCTGCCACAACGCACAAGCGATCTGCGCTCTCTTGCGTTCACCATGGCTGAGCGTATGCCATCGCTCGAGCCAGTCCCACTCAATTCCAAAGCGGTCGCGCAATGCATAAACATGCCCTCCCGTGTCATCGAGAAAGGCTTGGAAATCCGCAGGCGGAGCGTCCGTTCGTTGAGCGCAGTACACAGCCTTCCCCGGGCGAACCACGACACCGGAATCCGGCTGAAGAACACCCGCCGCGATCTGCAGCAAGGTGGATTTACCGGCCCCGTTCGCGCCGGCAACGCCCGTAAAGCCAATCAGGACGTTCAGCGACAGATCGCGAAACAACGGCGTGGACAACGATGGATAGGTGAAATCTATCCCAACAAGTGAGAGTGGGGCCGTAGGCATGAGGCGCCTCCAAAAGTGTGCAGTGAAATGACCAAACGATTGGATTAGCAGCGCTTCATCGACTCTCTCTGTTTTAGAACAATTCGGGTGTACAGACTCTCAATCTTTCCACCACAAGTCCACGCTCAATTGGTGCCCAACGCTTGAGTTAAGAGGCGTTTGAGGCGACGCGTGCTTTTGCAGTAGCAAAAGTGCGTGGCGGGTCAAACGTCGCCTCCAACGCTTTTTGAGGTCACGCGGGCGCGACGTTGCGTGTCTTCGGACTATGAAACAGACCAAAATCTCGGTCACAAACCGATCAAAGCCCTAAGCAAATCACCAAAGCTCGACCGTAAGCACGGATGCGGCTGACGATTAATTGATTCAGCGGTGCAGAAAACGTCACTTCGCAGCCGAAGTGCTGCTCATAAAAGGCCTGATCCACTCTTGCCGGATGCTTAAATTCGACGAGCCTAGTCACCGTCTTGCCCGACGTTACGCGCTGCATCATCCTGTGCACCACGGCGAGAATCACTTCATTCATGAGGGGCGAGTGATGTGGCTGCCCCTGAGAGTCATTCAGGTGAACTTCCAGTGTTGCAACCTGACCATTATCAGCGCCATCAAAGTGAATGGCCGGGTGAATAAGCTGAGGAATCCAGTCCAGCAAGGGGCCCACATCACGTAAACGCGGCGCACTGGCCATTCCAACATGGCATTGATGTCGTGCAGCGCCATTTAAGCGATAGGCGCCCCGTCCGCCGTGGGTTCTATTTCCAAGGCAGCGAGCACGGGATTCAGATCGACCCCACAGCGAGCCGCCGCGCTCATCAGTACGCTAATCGTGGGCAAATCCAGGACCGTGGCCATTGTCGCAATATAATCCCTTTTTGTCGTCGATACACCTAGGCACAATGCAGCGGCAAGCCTAGTATGTTTGTCATCAAATAGGAGGGCTGGCTATGGGCAAGCAAAAACATAAAGAAGCGATCACCGTTCGCAAGAATCTGGATTTTGGTTTTGATGCCGAAGACGTCCCCAAATACTGGGTCGGCGGCAACCCCTTCAAGACACGCCTGGTGGATGCCGTGCAAGCGACCTTCCCGGACGGCGAGCGCTATTTCATCGCCTCGGTGCGGGCTTTTCGCGACGCGATTCAGGACCCTGAACTCATGGCCGAGGTCAAAGACTTCATGCTGCAGGAAGGCCAGCACGGCATGGTGCATACAAAGTACAACGAGCGACTCCGGCGCCAAGGCATCAATATCGATGCCTTTACCCAGCACACCAAGGCGATCACCGAACGGCGTCTGGATCGCATGTCGCCGGAATACAACATAGCGATGACCGCTGCGTTGGAACACTTCACCGCCATGATGGCGGACCTGTTCTTTGCTGAAAAAAGCGTACTGGAAGGGGCCGACGAACGTGTCCGCAGCATGCTGGCCTGGCATGCGGTAGAAGAAATGGAACACAAGGCCGTCGCCTTTGATGTGATGAAAAAAGTGGCCAAAGTCGGCTATCTGCGCCGCACGCTGGCCATGAGCCATGCCACCGTCGCATTTAGTCTGTACAGCCTCATTGCGCCCTGGCATATGTTGCGCATGGACGGCTTCACCTTCGCCGAGCGCCTGAACTTATACGCCAAGGGCCTGCCGTGGTTATTCCATCCCAGCAAGGGCATCTTCACGCGCCTGTTGCCGATGATTGCCCACTACTACCAGCAGGATTTTCACCCCAGCGATATCCCCAACGTGCATAACTATTCTGACTGGCTGCAAAGCTATGCGAAGGACAGTGATCCCCTGGCGGCTGGCGAGGCGATGTATAAGGCTGCTGCATAACGCGCTTTTCAAAGCTCTAAGCAACTCCCCCAAGCTCGACCGTCAGCACGGATGCGGCTAACGTCGCATGCTCGACAAAGGGCGTTTATCCTTCCTATCGTCGCTGAATGTCTGAGACGAGTCGGTTATTCGCCTTCAAACCACCTGCATCCAACGCACGTTGAGTGTCATCACGCATCATTGCAATGGTGACAAGAGGTCAGAATCGGCGAGATTCGATTTCTTCCGAAATCCGTTTGGCCCCTCAGCAGCCCCGGGCCGATTTTGCACGATCACCATACGCCAACATATGGCGAGATAAGTGGTCACTCGGCTGACTTGATGTGCAGCCATCTGGAACAGCAGACAAGCGGTCCTATGCTCCGAAACGAAAAAAGGACCAACAAGCATAACCTGTTGATCCTTCTTTCTTTTATGGCGCGCCCGGAGAGATTCGAACTCCCGACCGCCTGGTTCGTAGCCAGGTACTCTATCCAGCTGAGCTACGGGCGCGAAGGCGGCGAAGTATACATGAGCCATTGGCCATGGCAAAGGGAATCTCAGCTTCCCTTGTATTTCAGTCGATTCAGCCACCTGGGGGCTACTGCCACGCGCTTATCGCGCGGTTTGAATCGTGTCGACGGCCTACCCACGCTGGAGTAATATTTACAAAATGTCTACTTCTAAAAAGTCATCCTCCGGCAAGCGCGCTTATCTGCGCCGCGCCGAGCGCCAGCAAAACCTGCTTGAGACCGCCGCCCATATTGTGGAGACCCAAGGCTGGACGGCACTGTCGATGAGCGCGTTGGCTGAGCAGGCCGGCACCAGTCGGCAGTTGGTTTACCAACATTTTTCCAGTCTGGAGAGCTTGCTGGCCAAGACGGCCAAGCACATCTTTGAAGAAGTGCGTGCGGCCACGCACGATTCGGTGACGACATATCCCGACAATCTGACCCAGGCGATTGCGGCTGCCGAAGCCATTAGCTTGGATCTGCCGCAGGGCCGTGGTGATGCGCTGTGGCAATTGATCAATGGCACTGCGGCAGACAGCGCGGAACTGGATGCAATCCGGCGCGGCCTGCGTGAGGTCATCCTGGACCTGTGGCTACCCACTCTTCAGCGCGAGTTCGATATGGACGAAACGCAAGCCCGCGTGGTCGGCTGGTCGCTGATCATGGGTTTCTGGGGCATGCGTCAATTGATCCGCGACGGGGTTGTCGAGCGTGATGAGGCCATGGCGGCGTTCAATCAACTGATCGCCAGGATGACCGCATGAGTCCTACAGACCCACATGCGCCGTACACACTTTATAAGATGGATATTTCCTACTTCAGCGGCAAGCTGGAGGCCTACCTGCGCAACAAAGGCATTGCTTACACGACGGCGACCGGGGATGCGGCGGCGTTGGACATGTTGTACGCCCGCACCGGGGTCAAAAAGGTACCGGCCCTACACAGCGCAGACGATCTGTGGCTGTTCGACACCACACCCACGATCCGCTGGCTGGAACAGCGCTACCCGGACAATCCTGCAACGCCTCCCGATCCGGCCCAGGCCTTTCTCGCCGCGCTGATCGAAGACTACGCGGATGAGTGGCTGTGGCGCCCCGCCATGTGGTGGCGCTGGGAACCGCTGGCTTCGCGTCGCGCTCTGGGGCGTCGTATTGCTGATGAAGTGCGTCCGCCCGGTGTCCCGCGCCCACTAATGGCCTGGTATTTTCCGCAGCGTCAGCGTCGAACCTGGCTGTGGGGCGACGGCATGGACAAAAGCAATGCGGATGCGGTGCGTGATCTGTACCTGCATGAGCTGGATTTCTTGCAGCCTGTGCTTAGCGAACGCGCATACCTGCTGGGCGACCAACCCAGCCTGGCTGACTACGGCTACTTTGCGTCGATGTTCCGGCATTTTGGCAACGATCCCGATCCGGCGGAGGTGATGCGGCGCCGCGCCCCTGCGGTTTACGAATGGCTGGCGCGCATGTGGAACGCACCACGCGCATGGCCAACACAACGCTGGCTGGCGCCCGAGGGTCCACTCTGGGCTCCTCTTTGGACACGCGTCTGTGGTGACTATCTGCCCTACCTCAGCCAAAACGCTGCCGCCTGGGCCGCGGGCCGCAAGCGCTTCGACTCACACGGAGTCAGCCTGAGTTTTCGCGGCACCGTCACCCATCATTATCGAGTCTGGTGCCTGCAACAGTTGCGTCAGGCATGGCGCGGCCTGGAAGAGGACGCACGCGCGATCATCAGGGCCCAATTGGCCCCACACGGCGGTGTCGCCGCGCTCGACGACGGAGCAGACATCGATGCCGGTCTGGATGAGCTGTACGCCCTGCCCAAGAAACCGGGCAATCACAAAGCCAGCTTGCGTATCGCCTTGATGGGGCAACCGCGCAACTGACACGCCGCCGACCCTGGCGCAAAGCACCGCGCTGGGCGAGCATAACCGGCCGGTTCATTCTCTCGTCCAACATGAAACAACGTGTGGTTGTGTTCACCGGCGCTGGCATCAGCGCGGAAAGCGGCTTGGCCACGTTTCGAGATGCCAACGGCCTGTGGGAAGGCCATCGTCCAGAAGACGTCGCCACGCCCGAGGCCTGGGCAGCCGATCCAGAACTGGTACTGCGCTTTTACAACACACGGCGCGATCAGCTGCGCCAGGTCCAACCCAACCCGGCCCATCATGCCTTGGTGGATTTGGAGCGTGGCTTCGATGTGGATATCGTCACCCAGAATGTCGACGATCTGCATGAGCGCGCCGGTTCCGCCCGGGTGCTGCATCTCCACGGCCATCTGATGCGCGGACGCAGCGAACGCGATCCGGCTGTCGAAGTGGATCTGGGCTCGCGCAATATCAAGCTCGGTGATCAAGCCCCGGATGGCGCCGCGCTGCGGCCCGCCGTGGTGTGGTTTGGTGAGCCGGTGCCGGCCATGGATCTGGCGGTACAACTGGTTGAGCAAGCCGACCGTTTGCTGGTTATCGGCACGTCGCTGTCGGTATGGCCCGCCGCGGGTTTGATGCATTGCGCGCAGCGGGCGCGCCACGTCTGCGTGATCACGCCATGGGCGGATGCCGACCTGAGCGGCGTGGAATGGATCCGCGACAAAGCCAGTTCAGCCGTACCCGCCTTGGTCGCACGTTGGCTCAACGAGTGAGACCTGGCTTGGAAGCTTGCGGTAATCTGACCATCTGCTTGCAGACCGTGCCTGGATGAAACTGAATTGCGATATGGGCGAAAGCTATGGCCCGTGGGTCATGGGGGCCGACGATGTGCTGATGCCGCACATCGACATGGCCAATATCGCCTGCGGAGGGCACGCCTCCGATCCGCAAACCATGGATCGAACCATTGCCCTGGCCGTTGCTTATAAGGTGCAAATCGGCGCGCACCCCGGCTATCCCGACAAAGAGGGTTTTGGACGCCGTGCGTTTCCGCTCAGCGGCGACGCACTGGGCGCACATGTGCTGTATCAAATCGGCGCATTGGATGCTTTGTGTCGCAAGCACGCCACGCGGATTCAGCACGTCAAACCTCACGGCGCCTTGTACAACCAGATGATGCGCGACAGCACAGTAATGCACACGCTTTTCGAGGCCCTGAGCGCTTTTGACCCTGGCTTACCGTTGGTGGTCCAGGCCGGCGATGCGCAGCACAACCAACAACTGCGAGAGCGCGCTGCGGATTATGGCCTGTCCTTAATGTTCGAAGCCTTTGCCGACCGTGCTTACACCCGCGATGGACATCTTGCGCCACGTAACCTGCCCGGCGCCGTGCACGACAATGTCGACACGATTGTGGAGCAAGCCCGACAACTGATTCGCGATGGACAGATACGCAGCATGGACGGTAACACGCTGATCATTGAAGCAGACACCTTGTGCGTGCATGGCGACAATCCCTTGTCGCCGGCGGTGATTCAGGCGCTGCGCGAGCACAGCGCATGACGACCTTCGCGGTTTCTGACAGCACCTGCCTGCTCAGCCTGGGCGAGCAGATCACCGAACAGACAGCCGAGCACGTGCGCCTGGCCTGTGCGGCCATCCGTCAGCGTCTAGGTGATGCGCTGATTGATCTGGTTCCGTCGTACACCACCGTGTTGATCGAGTTCGATCCTCTCAAGCTGAGCGCCGACGACTGTTGCCGACGACTTGCCGATATCAAGCCGGCAACACTGAACAGCACGGCGGATGTCCACGCATCACAACGTTTTGACATCCCCGTTTACTACGGCGACGACGCTGCACCCGATATGGCCGAGGTGTGTGCACGCACGGGACTGAAGCGCGCAGACGTGATCCGCCTCCACAGCGACGCGGATTACCGCGTTTACGCCATCGGCTTTGCACCCGGCTTCTGTTTTCTGGGTACCCTGGACCCGGCATTGCAACTGCCACGACGACGCGAGCCGCGCGCCCGGGTTCCCAGCGGCAGCGTCGCCATCGCGGAACAACAAACGGCGGTGTATCCGCTCGAAACGCCGGGCGGCTGGCATCTGATCGGGCGCAGCTCAAAAGACATGTTGGCGCTGTGCAGCGCGGCGCAAAATCCCCTGCGCGTGGGCGATCGGGTGCGTTTTGTGCCGATCGATCGCACGACCTACCTGGCCAGCGGCGGCGAACTCGAATGAGCTTTGAGGTCATCAAGGCGGGGCCCTTGTCACTGCTGCAGGATCGCGGCCGAATCGGCTATCAGCAACTCGGCATCAGCCCCAGCGGCGCCGCGGACCGGCACGCCTTAGCCTGGGCGTGTTATCTGCTTGGCAACGCGCAAAGTCACGCCGCGCTGGAGATCACTCTGGGCCCGGTCAGCCTGCGCGCACAGGCCACCACCAGCTTCGCCTTAACCGGCGCCGAAACCAGTGCGCGGATTGATGACAGCCCAATCAAACCGTGGTGCACACATGAGATTCACGCCGGGCAAACCCTGCATCTGGGCATGGCTCGCGATGGGTTACGCACCTACCTGGCGGTTCCCGGCGGCTTCCAGGCCCCACTCGTTTATGGCAGCTGCGCAACCAGCGTGCGCGAAAAACTCGGTGGACTACATGGCGACGGCCGCGCGTTGACGGCCGGTGACAACCTGCCATTTTCCGCTCGTCTAACCGCGGCACGTTGCGTACCCGGCAACTACATCCCGGATTATCGCCAGGAGCTAACCCTGCGCCTCATTCCCGGGTATCAGTTCGCCCAGTTTGATAGCAAAGATATCGATCGGCTCCTGAATACTGTCTACACCGTCTCGCCCCAGGCCGACCGCATGGGCTACCACCTGCAAGGTGAGGCGATTGGCCAGCGCGTGCCCGGGATCGTTTCCGAAGGTATTGCTTACGGCGCGGTACAAGTGCCTCCGTCGGGCCAGCCCATCGTTTTGCTCAGTGATCGGCAAACCATTGGCGGGTATCCCAAGCTTGGCTGCATCGCACCTCTGGACGCAGCCCAACTCGCCCAACGGCGCCCCGGGGCCGCTATTCGTTTTGCCTTGACCAGCTTGGCGGAAATCAGCGCGGAACGTCTGCGCTTTGAAAACTTCTTCGCCCGCGGCCCTGCCGATTAAGCCGCTCGCGGCGGGGTCAGCTGTGGCTTACAACCCTCCCAATCGGCCATTGTGAGCGGCGCCAGGCCATGTGCCCGACGTGCTTCATCACAGCGCGGATTGGGCGCGCCGTCTTCGTAACTGGGCGGATAGTCACGACATACGCTGGCGCGGCGAGGATGAATGGAACAACTCACCGCCAAACCAACCTCGCCTTCCAACGCAATACAACGCGGCGGTTTTCGGTCCGTTCCGCGCATCACACGCAAGTGGGGCGTAAGCACCTGCGTCAACTCCACCGGCACCCCGCCGGGCGTCGCATCGTCGGCTTCAGCCCAGTAAAACGATGCGCGATAGTGGGCGCAGCAGGCTCCACATCGCAAACAGGGATGAACCCATGGCGCACTCGACGCCTCAAATATCGCGGTAACCAAGCGGCTGTGATCTCACGCTAACCGACTATTCGGCGGCGGAATTTTGCGCTCACGCCGCGGAAAATCAAGCGCGCAGGCGCGTGAGCCTGCAAAAAATAATCCTTACGGACGGTTGTAACTTATGTTCAGTTCGTTAAGACTGCCGTGGCCCGGAGAATTTGGGGCATCCATCTATCAGGAGACAACATGTCAGACACCGTATCCAAGAAGGACATCGTGGCCGCCATGGCCAAAGAAGCCGGCATTTCGCAAAAGGATGCCGCTGCTGCTCTGGACGCTTTCACCAGCTTGGTGGGCAAGAGCGTCAAAAAGAACAACCGTGTTTCGATCATCGGCTTCGGCTCATTCAGCCTGAGCAAGCGCGCCGCGCGCACTGGTCGCAACCCGGCTACTGGCGAAACGATCAAGATCAAAGCCAGCAAGTCAGTGTCCTTCAAAGCCGGTAAGGCTCTGAAAGACTCGCTGTAAAGACGGTACCGTTGCGGTCGGCCGTCACAGGCCGACCGCAACATTCTTCAGAAGCACGCACCATGACTCTTAATCTTGAATTGGCACCGCTACTGTCGGTCCTTGCCGGCGTCGCTATCCTGATCAAGCCGCGACTGCTGAACTACATCGTCGCCGCCTATCTGATCGCCGTCGGCTTGATTCAGATTCTGGGCATCCGCATTTCCTGACGCGCCCAAAAGTAGTAAATTTTTACAAGCCTTTGTGACCAAGCCCGCGCCACCTGCGTAAGCGGCTAGACTCCTGCTGATAAGAATCACAGCACCAACTGAAGCGCGGTGCGCAGGAGAGTTGTCATGAAAACCCGTTCCGTATTGTCCGCCATCAGCGTTGCTGTGTTGTTGGCCGCGTGTAATGCCAATTCGCCACCTGGCGGCAGCGACGGCCCCCTGTCACCGGTTCCGAAAGATCGTTACGCCCTGGCGGGCGGGTGCTACGCACTGCAATCGGTGGCAACGGGCGATTACGTGGCCGCGGTGGATGGCGGCTACAACGCGGCCGCGCCCGACCCTGTCAGCGGCGAAGCGTTCTTCATGCAAGCGGCCACACTGGGCAAATACCTGTTTTACGCCACCGACAGCTCGGCCATGAGCGCCAATGGCAGCGCTGTCGAGTCAGCCAGCAGTCTCAGCGACGAAGCCATCTGGACCATCGATTACGACGCCGGCAGCGACAGCTTCAGCATCGCTTCGGACAGTGCCGGATTGGCGCTGGTGACGGCCGAGAACGGCGCTTTGGTCCTGAGTAACGCAGGCACCGACAGCGGTGCATTCCGCTTCATCCCGACCAACGAGCCGTGCACCGCGTTCCCGGAAATGCCCACGGCCGTCACCGGTTCCACGTTCAAAGGACGCGGCGTGAACGAACCCGCGGTCGGCTTTGCCGATGTTCACACGCATATGGGCATGTCGAGTGAAATGTCCTACGCCGGCGATGTCGGCCCGTCTGCGGGTGGTGTGCTCTACGGCGAAGTGTTCCACCGTTTCGGCATACCTCACGCGCTGGAGAATTGCGCATCGTTCCACGGTCCACAAGGCATCCTTGATGCCAACAACATTTTGGAAGGGACACCGGCAGCCACTCACGAAACCCAAGGTTGGCCCACATTTGTCGACTGGCCGCAACGCAACTTCCTGACTCATCAGGTGATGTATTACAAATGGGTCGAACGTGCCTGGCTGTCCGGCCTACGCTTGATGGTCAATCACGGCACCAACATCGCGGCCCTGTGTAACGTGGGCAAGCTGTATTCGCTTAAACCCGGCAACGACTGCAACGACGCCAGTGTCTCGACCAAACAGGTCGAATACCTCTTTGATGTTCAGGACTACGTTGATGCGCAGAACGGTGGACCGGGCAAGGGCTGGTTCCGCATTGTCAAAAGCCCGCAGGAAGCGCGCGAAGTTATCAACGACGGTAAGCTCGCTGTCGTTCTCGGCATCGAAGTGGCCCAGGTGTTCAACTGCGGCGTGACCATGCTGCCTGGCGGCATCGAAGTACGTCAGTGTGACGAGCAACAGATCGACGACGAGCTGGATCGTCTGTGGGATCTGGGCGTGCGGCATATTTATCCCTTCCACGACATCGACAGCTCGCTGGGCGGCGCCGGTATCTTCAGCGGCGACGTGATCAACTTCCTCAACTTCCTCGACACCGGACGTTTCTGGGAAACCACCGAATGCCGGGAGTATCCCGAGGACGAGCCAGCGGTACGCTACCCCGGCCAGGAAATGACCACCGCAATTCCCGGCACCGGCAATGATCCGCTGACTGCATTGCTGCTGGATGTGACCGGCGGCACTTTACCGACCTACCCTTCAGGCAAGCGCTGCAATGCGCGCACGGTGACCGATCTGGGTGAGTACGCGCTCAACGCCATCATGGACAAGCGTATGGTCATCGACATCGACCATGCGGCCTATCACAGCAAAGACATCATGCTGGATATCGCAGAACAGCGTGATCCGCCCTACCCGATGGCCTCCTCTCACGATGCCCATGGCGGCCTGACCAGCGACCAAGCCATCCGCATGTTGCAAGCGGGCGGCACGATCTATCCGTACAAAGGCAACGGCATCAAGCACGTTGAGTTCCTCGAGAAGCTCAAGTTCTGGCGTGAACGGGCTGGCGTGGACAGCAACGAAATCCTGGGCCTGGGCTATGGTGCCGATGCCAATGGCTTTGGTGGCCATCCGGGACCGCGCGGCGGGGATTCCGAGCCGGTGCAATATCCTTTCACCCTGTTCAGCGGCGCGGACTGGAGCGGGAAATTTGCCGGCTTCCGACCGTTGACGGTGGACCTGCTCATGATCCCGGAAAGTGGCAAGTTCTGGCACATCGACGAAGTCGGTATGGCCCACTACGGTTTGGTCGCGGACTTCGTGGAAGAAGTGCGGCTGGAAGGTGGCAGCGAAGCATTGGATGCGTTGTTCAATTCCGCCGAAGCTTACTTGCAGATGTGGGAGCGGGTTTACAACCGCGACTAAGATGACCCCGAGCCGTTGGATACTGATCATCGTCAGCACGCTGGTGCTGGCGGCTTTGTGGTGGGTGTTGAAACCCACCACCACGTCGGGCGCAGCCGACATCACCGGCCAGCATCACTTCCAGTTTGAATTGCACCCGGCACAACCGCCCGCACCGCGCACGCTCAGTGTCTATCAGGGCGATCAGGTTCGTCTGAGTGCGCAAAGCCCACAGATGGCCCACCTGCATCTGCACGACTACGATCTGCATTTATACTTGGCACCGGCTTACCCGTCCGAGGTTCAGTTCGTCGCCGACAGCGTCGGCCGCTTCGAACTGGAATGGCACGAGGGCCAACAACGCCTGGCGACACTCGAAGTCTATCCGCGCCCGTGAGACGCAGCTCCTTCGCGCTGATCGCGCTTGCATGGCCCAGCTGGGCTCAGGCGCATTCGTTCGGCGAACCCTACCGTCTGCCGATGCCCTACTGGATGTACATCTACGGCGCGATGGCCGCGCTGGCTTTGTCGTTCGTGGTCATGGGCTTTTTCCTGAGCCGTGCGGATGCAGAATCACCCAGCCCCCACTATGCCTTCGGCCACAGTCTGATCGCTCGCGGACTGCGCCGCCTGCGTTGGCCGCTGGGTCTGCTCAGCCTTGCCGCCATGCTGCTGGCCATCGTCACCGGCCTGTGGGGCTCGATCGATCCTTATCGCAATTTCAACATGACCTATTTCTGGATCGTGTTTGCCTTGGGGACGATGTACGCCAGCAGCCTCGCGGGCAACGCCTATGCTGCGCTCAGTCCGTGGCGCACGCTGAGCGATTTGATCCAAGGCCTGCGACCCGATTGGCTCACCGGACGCCGACGTTACCCCGCCGAGCGTTGGGCTTACTGGCCTGCCGTTGCCCTGTACATGGTGTTCATCAGTCTGGAACTGCTCGGACGCACCCGGCCGTTCTCGCTGTCTT
>CAZVMN010000022.1:0-27975 GCA_964629015.1 uncultured Oceanococcus sp. | reverse complement strand
ATCGCGCATGGCGCGCGGATTCTAGTGATTTGTGGTGAAAAGTCAATGAATTCCGGCAATTCTCAAGCCTCGGAGCTGGTCCTCGCCTCCTCCTCGCCGTACCGTCGCGCACTGCTCGAACGCCTCGGCCTGCGGTTCATCGCGCGCAGTCCGGATGTGGACGAATCACGCCATAGTGATGAAACGGTCGCGGCGACCACGCAGCGCCTCGCGCTGAGCAAAGCGCTTGCGCTGCGCGAGCAGCATTCCAACGCCTGCATCATTGGCAGCGACCAACTGTGCGCCACTGAAGACGAACACGGTAACGTGCTCATCCTCGGAAAACCCGGCAGTCACGCGGCTGCAATCGAGCAACTTCAAGCGCTGTCGGGCCGGGAAGTGCAGTTTCACACCGCGGTGTGTGTGGTCCATAAAGACCAGACCTATGCGGCCTGCGACATCACCCGTGTGCGTTTTCGCACGCTGGTCCTGGCCGAGATTCAGCGTTATCTCGACGCTGAACCAGACGCCATACATTGCGCCGGTAGTTTCATGTCCGAAGCGTTGGGAATCAGCCTGTGCGAGGCCATCATCAGCGATGACCCCAGTGCTCTGATCGGTTTACCCCTGATCACCACAGCGCGCCTGCTGCGTCAGGCTGGATTTGCCCTGCCCTAGCCGCGAGCGCGTATCCACGCCGGCAAGGTTGCCAGATCATCGAGCACACTCAGCGCGCCCGCGCTGACCAGTTCATCGACCTCATGCACCCCCCAGCTCACAGCCACCGCGTCCATACCCGCCTGTCGCGCCATATCCATGTCATAGGTGGTGTCGCCGATCATCAACGCCTGCTCAGGCGCGAGCTGCAATTCATCCAATAGCTCATGCAGCATTTTGGGGCTGGGTTTGGGCGCGGTTTCGTCGGCACAGCGCGTGGCGACAAATCGTGTATGCCAACCGGTGGTGTCCAGAGCTTTATCCAGGCCCCGCCGACTTTTGCCGGTCGCGACCGCCAACTGCCGCTGCGCGCTGGCCAATTCATCCAGCATCGCCTCAACCCCTGGAAACGCCTGTCCATAAACCTGCGTGCGTAAGCCGAAGCGACGCCGGTATTCCTCGGCGACTTGCAGCAATGCGCCACGCTCTATCTCGGGGAACAAACGGGTAAAGGCGTCTTCCAGCCCCAGGCCAATCATGCGTCGCACACTGCGATCGTCGCGCTTCGGCAACTGCATGGCGGCTATCGATTGCTGAATCGCGTCAACGATGTCACCGGCTGAATCCATCAGGGTGCCGTCCCAGTCAAAGATGACCAGCTTGTAGGAGGAATTGTGCATAAGACTGAGCCGCGTTCAGGATTGCGCCGCGAGAATGCTCTGAAATGGCGCAGGCAACGGCGCGCTAACATCGATCGCGCGCCCATCGAGCTCCAATGTCAGCGCCCTAGCATGCAGACACAAAGCGGGACGCGATGGCAGCTCCAAGGCGTTGTCCATCTCACGGCGACCGTATTTTCCGTCACCAACCACCGGATGGCCAGCGTCAGCCGTGTGCACTCGAATCTGATGCATACGGCCGGTCTCAATTCGAATATCCAGCAAACTGCTGGCGCGCAACCATTCGACCCTTTCAATATGGGTGACCGCCTGCTTGTTGGGCGCATCATCTCCCGCACCAACACGCCGCTCACCACTGGCATCACGGTACTTCCCCAGGCGGCTCTCCAAATATCGCGCATCCTCCGGCCAACGACCGTGGACGAGTGCCTGATAGTGCTTGCGAATCTCGCCTGCGTCGTGCGCCGCCTGAAATCCATGCTGCAGCTCGCGCCGCGCGACCAGCAACAAACACCCGCTGGTCTCGCGATCGAGGCGATGAACCAACTGCCACTGCTCTCCCCACAACGCACGTGCTGCATCGATTAACCCGAAGCGCACCCCGGAGCCCGCATGCACGGCCATGCCCGCCGGTTTGTTGAGGACCAGGATATCGTCATCGCGGTACAGCACGGTGTCCGCCAATGCCGTCGTCATGCCGGCTGGAACCGAACCCGCCTGATCCTGCGTATCACGGCGGACCGGGGGCACGCGCACGCTGTCGCCGGCGGCCAGACGCGAAGAAGGCTTTGCCCGCCCCTTGTTCACGCGCACTTCGCCGCTACGGATGATGCGATAGATATGGCTTTTCGGAACGCCCTTGAGCCGCGCCAACAGCCAATTGTCCAGGCGCTGACCGCTTTCGCCATCACCGACGATTAAATATGAAACTTTCGCAATATTCTGTGGCACAATAGCCGTCCATCGGATGTCAGCACTGTAACGGTGCCGGATTCGCGCAGGTTTTCAGGACGATATGAACTTCGATCCTGCTGCTGCGAACCGAATCATACGCACCCGATCGCGCATGAGGCAGTTCCTGCCGGTTTTTGTAATCACCTTGGATGCTGTCGCATGAGCGCTATGCCGTGCTGATCAGCGCGCTGCGGCCATTTGGCCTCCCCACGCTTGGCACGGTCGCCGCCGCACACCGCTGACGGTTTGCGCGGTAACAAGACCGCTGGATCCGACAGGATGCCGAATCCGGCTTTATGCAACGAATTAACCGCGCTCCCCGCGGCGGCCAAAAGCCCCTGGGTCAGAGCGCCAAGGACAAAACGACAATATGAAACGCATTCTGGTGAATGCCACGCAGCCTGAAGAGCTGCGTTTGGCGATCGTCGATGGTCAGCGCCTGCTTGACCTGGATTTGGAATCCCCCGGTCGCGAACAGCGCAAAGCCAACATCTACAAAGGACGCATCACCCGCGTCGAACCCAGCCTCGAAGCCGCTTTCGTCGACTATGGCGTTGATCGCCACGGCTTCCTGCCGATGAAGGAAATCTCCAAAGAGTTTTTCCAGAAAGAGCCGGAAGACGGCAAGCTGCAGATCAAGGATTTGATCAAAGAAGGCCAGGAAATCATTGTCCAGGTCGAGAAAGAAGAGCGCGGCAACAAAGGCGCCGCTCTGACCACATTTATCTCGCTGGCCGGGCGTTATCTGGTTCTGATGCCGAACAACCCGCGCGCCGGTGGCGTATCCCGCCGCATTGAAGGCGACGACCGCTCCGAACTGCGCGATGCGCTGGCCCAGCTCGAATTGCCGGAAGGCATGGGCGTGATTGCTCGTACGGCTGGCGTTGGTCGCAGCGCCGAAGAGCTGCAATGGGATGTCAACTACTTGGTCGAGTTGTGGGAAGCCATGACCAAGGCGACCAATGAGCGCAAGGGCCCGTTTCTGGTCTACCAGGAATCCAACATCATCATCCGCGCGCTGCGTGACTACCTGCGCCCGGACATCGGCGAAATCGTTGTCGACAACCCGGAAATCTATCAACAGGCGATGGATTTCATGCAGGCGGTGATGCCGCAACTGCAAAACAAACTCAAACTGTACAGCGACACCATCCCGCTGTTCTCGCGTTACCAGATCGAAAGCCAGATCGAGACCGCGCATCAGCGCGAAGTGCGCCTGCCTTCCGGCGGCGCCCTGGTCATCGACGCCACCGAAGCGCTGACCTCCATCGACATCAACTCGGCGCGCTCCACCGGCGGCGGCAATATCGAGGAAACCGCGCTCAATACCAATCTGGAAGCCGCCGAGGAAATCGCCCGTCAGCTACGTCTGCGCGATCTGGGTGGCCTGGTGGTGATTGATTTCATCGATATGGGCCCGAACAAAAATCAGCGCGAGGTGGAAAACCGCCTGCGTGATGCGGCCAAGATGGACCGCGCAAGAGTCCAGATGAGTCGCATCTCGCGCTTCGGCCTGCTCGAAATGTCGCGCCAGCGCTTGCGCCCATCGCTCAGCGAACATGCGCACATCACCTGCCCGCGCTGTGAAGGCCACGGCACGATCCGCAACGTGGAATCGCTGGCACTGCAGATTCTGCGCCTGATCGAAGAAGAGTCTCTGAAGGACCGCACGGCGCGCGTTATCGCGCAGCTGCCGGTCGCCGTCGCAGTGTTCTTGCTGAACGAAAAACGCACCGCACTGACCGAGATCGAAAGCCGCTCTGGCTGCCGTTTGTCGCTGGTGGCAAACCCCAACTTTGAAACCCCGCACTACGAAATCAAACGCGTACGCGGCGATCAGCTCAAGTCCGACGACAACGATGTCCTCAGCCACGAGCTACTCAGCCAAGCCAGCGTGACCGAGGGTGTGGTTGAGGAGAAGCGGCCCAGCAAAGCGCAACTGCAAAAACCTGCGGTCAGTGCCTTCCTGCCCTCTCAGCCCGCACCGGAACCGGCACCCAAAGCCGAGCCCCAAAAAACCGCTGCGCCGGCTGGCCCTGGCCTGCTCACGCGCTTGATCGAGGCCCTGATCAATCTGTTCAAATCCGCCGACACCAACGCAGACGCGTCCGGCAAAGGCAACAAGAACGACACACGCCGTCGCGATGGTCAGCGCGCATCCTCCGGGCGCAATGCCAACAACAAGCGCGGCAGCGGCAATAACAAGCGCACTGGCAACACCGGCCGGCGCAGTAACAACAATCGCGACGAGCGAGGCCGGCGCGATGACAAACTCATCACCAATCGCGCCACGCCCGAGGAATTGGCCACCGGCAAGAGCAACGAAACCAAAGGCAAAGGCCGCGGAAAATCGCAAAATAAAGAGGCCTCCAAAGACGCGCGCAATGCCGAAGCGGCCGATGCTTCGATCAAGTCCAACGACAACGCGCCAAACTCCAATCCGGCAGCCGATGGTGATGAAAAACCCAAGAGCTCGCGGCGGCGTGGTCGTCGTGGCGGACGGCGTCGGCGCAGTGGCGACCGCAATGCCGCGGAAAACAACGATCAGAATCAGAACAGCGGCGGCGAGCGCACAAAGTCCACGGATCAGTCCGACAAGCCGCGCAATGACGAAAGCAAACCTGCGGCGGATGCCGGCGCGGACAAACCGGCGCGTTCACGAGGCCGAGGCAATGCCAAGCCCAAAGCACCGGCGGCCGACTCTGATGCGACATTGCCTGCTGCTGGCAAAGCGGATGGCGTAGAGAACGCCAAAACCAGCAAGCCCGCGCAAGAAGGCGCGCCAACCAAACCCGAGACACCCAAGAGTGCTGCGGTCGCGGCACCAACTCCCGCGCCCGCACCGGCACCTGTCAAAGCCGAAGCCTCAAACACGGCGGCGCCCAAGGCGGATGACAAACCGGCGCAAAAGCCGGCTGCTGAAAAGCCGACCTCAAGTGCTCCGGCGGCAACGGAATCCAAACCGGCAAACGCGGCACCAGCACCAGCGACCACTGCTGCACCGAAGCCACCGGCTGAAGCGGTTGCAAGCAAACCGGCCAGTTCACCGGCGCCTGCCGCCAAGCCCGTGCAGACAGAAAGTGCACCAGCGGCACCAACCAAACCTGCGTTGAAGATGGTGGAAACGCGATCCGACTTGGTCAACAAGCCCAGTCCTGCGGGCAGCAGCACGCCCAAGGAAACCTCGGGCAGCGAGTCCTAAACCTGATCTGCGACGCGGCTTCCCGCCGCGTCGCATTTATCAGGCTTCAGCGTCCAGAACCTGTCGTACCCGCTCAAGATCTTCCGGCGTATCAACGCCCGCGGGCGGGGGTTGGTCACACACCGTGACCGCGATGCGCATCCCCAAACTCAAGGCGCGCAATTGTTCCAGCGACTCGCAGCGCTCAACGTCAGCTTGAGGCGCCGCGCAGTAACGTCGCAGCGCGGACGTGCGATACGCATACAGACCAATGTGGCGTAAGGCCTGCATACCTTGAGGCAAAGCGCGGCACGGCCCCTCTGCGCGGCCCCATGGAATCGGCGCGCGACTGAAATACATCGCATCCCCAGCCTGATTCCGTACGACCTTGACCGCATTCGGGTCAAAGTACTCACTGGCGTTATGAATGGGCGTGGCCAAGGTGGCCCAATCCGCGCCGCCATCCAGGCCGTGAGCCACAGCATCGATCAACGCTGCGGGTAGCAGCGGCTCATCGCCCTGCAGATTCACGATCACATCATCATCGTGCCAGCCCTGCGCATCGGCGACCTCCAAGATACGGTCACTGCCGGAATGATGGTCCTCGCGTGTCATCTGAACCCGAACCGACCATTCCTGGGCACGCGACATCACCGTGTCGTTATCGGTGGCAATCCAGACCTCTGATGCTGCGCTTTCCCGAGCGCGATCCACGACGTGCTGAAGAAGCGGTCTGCCGGCCAGATCAAGCAGAACTTTTCCGGGCAGCCGCGTCGATTGCATGCGCGCCGGAATGACAACACGAAAGGTCACGGCGAGACTGGCGCGGATGGGTCTTCGCCATCATCCAGCGAGCGGGCTTCGGACTCAATCATTACCGGTATTCCGTCACGCACCGGATAGGCCAAACGCGACACCTTGCACACCAATTCCTGGCGCTCGGGATACCATTGCAGTGGCGCTTTGCTGACGGGGCATACCAAGATGTCGAGGAGCTTTTTGTCCATGAAATTCAGAGTCTGAGTGTTAGAGAGTGGCAGGCCGTGGCAGACGGGCCCGTAACGATTGCCAGGCAGCCTCAGGCATCCGCGCATCATACTCAACCGCCCAGGTTCGCGAATTGCGAAACGCCTGACATTTCACCGCATCTTTTTCGGTCATCAGAATCGGCAAGTCACCTGGACAATGCAAATCCCGCGCAGAAAATTGATGGTGATCGGAGAACGGGTGCGCGGTGATGCGCAAGCCGGCGTTAGTCAGCGCATCAAAAAACTTCGCCGGATTGCCAATCCCGGCCACCGCGTGAACATTGGAAAATTCGGCCAGGGGACGCCGACGCCCGCTCAGCAAATGACGCGCCTGTCCCAGTTGGCCTACCACGGCGTGTTCGCCCTCAACCGCCTGACCAGTGACCAGAACCAGATCAGCCTGCTGAATCCGCTGCTGCGGTTCGCGCAGAGGACCGGCAGGTAGCAAGTAACCGTTGCCATGGCGACGTTGACCATCAATGACCACGATTTCGAAATCGCGCGCCAACGCATAGTGCTGCAAACCGTCGTCCGCCACGATGATATTGATGCCCTGGGCTGACAACAGTCGCGCCGCGTCCGCTCGACGCGCCCCCACCACCACCGGGCACCCGGTCCGTTGCGCGATCAGTACAGGCTCATCACCGACCTGCTGCGGATCGGACTGCGCCGACACCGGGGTCGGCTGACGCACACGACCGCCGTAGCCGCGACTAACAACACCGGGGCGCCAGCCGTCCGCCTTCAGGCGCTGGACCAAATCGATCACAACGGGTGTTTTGCCCACCCCTCCCACGCTGATGTTGCCCACGATGATCACGGGAAACGCCATACGCTGCTGCTTCAGCCAGCCCTTCGCGTAGGCCCATCGGCGTGTGCGCGAGATCAGACCAAACAGCCATGCCAGAGGACGCAACACAAACTGGAGCGGGTGCTCGCCGTACCAAAGCCGCGATATCAGCGGCTCACTCATCGCTGAATTGCATGTTGTACAACGAGGCGTAATAGCCATCCCGGGCAAGCAGTTCGTCGTGACGGCCGGTTTCCACCACACGCCCGCCGTCCATCACCACAATCAGATCAGCGCCCTGAATGGTCGATAGCCGATGCGCGATGACCAGCGTGGTCCGACCTTCCATCAAAGTGGTCAAAGCCTGTTGGACGGCGCGCTCGGACTCGGTATCCAGGGCCGAGGTGGCCTCGTCCAGAATCAATATCGGCGCGGGCTTGAGCAAAGCCCGCGCGATCGCCAAACGCTGGCGCTGACCACCGGACAACAACACACCATTCTGACCAACCTGGGTCTCAAACCCCATTGGCAGAGCCTCAATGAATTCCAGGGCATGCGCGGCGCGCGCCGCCTCGCGGACATCGTCCTTGCTCGCGTTGGCCAGACCGCCGTATGCGATGTTTCGCGCGATGGTGTCGTTGAACAAAGTGATGTTCTGATCAACCAGGGCGAACTGCCGGCGCAGATCTCGCAAACGGAACTCCTGGATGTCGATGCCATCCAGCTGAATCTGCCCGTCGACCGCATCATAGAAACGCGGTAGCAACGACAGCAAGGTGCTCTTTCCGCTGCCAGAGCGTCCGACAAAAGCCACGGTTTGCCCAGGCTGCACATCCAGGTTTATGTCGTGCAACACCTGCGGGCTGTCCGCTGCATAGCGGAAATTCAGGTTGTGGACTGCAATATGACCCTGCGCCCGCTCCAGGGTGCGTTCACCACCACTCGATTCTGCGGGCTGCTCCAGCAAACTGAAAATGCTGCCAGCTGCAGCAATACCACGCTGCAAGGTTTCATTCACAGTGGTGAGATGCTTCAGCGGCTGCAGCAAACTCATCATAGCCCCGATAAAAGCCACGAAGGTGCCTGGCGTCATGCTATCGATCACGGTCGGTGAGGTGGCGAAATAGACAATCGCTGCGACCGCCCAGGCTGCAATGAATTGCACCATCGCAGTACTGCCCGCGCGCGTGCTCACCAGCTTGAGATGCTGACGCCGATTGGTTTCGTTGGCCGTGGCAAAATGCGCGGCTTCGTAATCTGCGCCGTCATAGAGCTTGATCACGCGTTGGCCGCTGATCGCTTCTTCCGCCACGTGGGTGACATCACCCATGGAGTCCTGAATACGCCGACTGATTTTGCGAAAACGACGGCTGACGTAGGTCACCAACAAGGCGATCAAGGGCCCCACGGCGAGAATAAAGCAGGCCAAACGCCAATCCAGATACAACATCAAGCAGATCAGACCGATCACCGTCAGACCATCGCGCACCACCGAGGTCAGCGCGTTGGTGGTCGACTCGGCGACCTGCTCGGTGTGATAGGTCAACTTGGCAATCAGGTTGCCTGAGCTCGACTGATCGAAAAAAGCCACAGGCAGACGCAGATACTGGTCAAAGACCTGGCCGCGCAAGGCCTTGATCACCTGGCGCCCGACCCAGGCCATGCAGTAGGCCGAAACGAATGCGGAGACACCGCGCAATAAAAACAGGCCGAGTATCAACCAAGGCATGAGCCGGATAACGGCAGGATCTTTGTCGACGAAGCTGCCATCCAGCAACGGTCGCATCAAAGCGACGAACGATACGTCCGCCGCAGCGAAGCCGGCCATGCCGAATAGGCTGAAAAGAAACATGCGCCAGTGCGGCTTGGCGTACTCCAGCAGCCGGAGGTAAACCTCCGTGCCGCTGGTGTCAGGTTTGCGATCACTCATGCCGCGCATAATAGGCGATGGACGCGCTCACGGCTCGCTGTCGGACGAAAAATCCCGCCACAATCGCGGCTGCAGATTGCGCCAGCCGCGCACCTCAATGGTCTCACCCAGCTCAACCCGCAAAGCGCCTTCATCGCCGCTGACATGAACCTCAGCCCCTGCGTTTAAGTAGCGCTGGCGCACTGACGATGATGGGAACCCCCAACGGTTGTTCCAACCGGCAGAGGCCAGAGCCACCCGAGGTTCGAGACGCTCAACAAAAGCTTGCGTGGATGAACTCTTGCTGCCGTGGTGCGGCATCAGCAGCACATCTGCGCGGAGTGAGGGATAAGCCGCAAGCAATGTCGCCTCGCCAAGCGCTTCAATATCCCCAGGCAGCACCATCGTCCGGCCATGCACATTGCGCACCCGCAACACGCATGAACGGTCATTGTCTGAACCCGCGCCATCGCCAGGGTGAACCACTTCAAAATCGACGTCGTCCCACTGCCAGGATTGCCCCGCCCGACAGGGCGCATGTTCAACGCCCCATTGCCTATGCGGTTTCAGATGCTGCTGGATAACCTCTGCGCCACCGGCGTGATCACTGTCCGGATGACTGATCATCAAACCATCCAACCGTCTGACCCCCAAGGACTGCAGCGCAGGCAATATCAGTCTGTCGGCCGCGCTAAAGCGCCCCCACGCCGGGCCGGTGTCGTAAAGCAAGTCGTGATTTGCAGTTTGCAGCAATACGCTCTGGCCCTGCCCCACATCCCACACCCACACACGCAGCTCACCGATTTCCGGGCGCTCCGGCCCGGCCAGAACCAGCGGCATAAGCAATAAGCCGCCCAGAGCCCGCCGGCCCCACGCTCGCTGTGTCCACAGCAACACGCCGAGCGTCGCCAGCACAACCACCCATAGCGTGGGTTGGGCAATCTCCCAATACGCCAAAGGCCATTGTGAAACAGACTCCAAACCCGCCCACATAACATCCAGCAGCTGCAACGCCCAGCCTAGCGGTTGCTCCCAGTCCAATCCCAAATGCAGCAAACTGCTGAACAGCAAAAACGGCAGCAACACACTGAACAGTGGCACGAGCAACAAATTGACCGACGCACCCAGTATCGACACACCGCCAAACAACAGCACGCTCAAGGGCAATAGCAGAAACGCCAGCAGAACTTGTATGCCGAGCAGTTGTTTCAACCACGACTGCCCCGCGTGAACATGCAGGTACGCGATAATCCCGCCCGCCGCCACAAAGGACAGCCAAAGCCCTGGCATCAAGACACTCAAGGGATTAAAGGCCACCACCAAGACAAAGGCCAAAGCCAGGACATGACCAGCCTGCCTCTGCCGCCCGGCAAGCAGAGCCAGCACGCCGAACACGCACATGATCAGCGCGCGCTGAACCGGTAAACCAAAGCCTGACACCCACGCATAGCTTCCGGCCAGGAGCACAGCACCTATCGCGCCCCAATCGCGGGCTCGCGGCCACCAGCGTAGGCCGATAAGCTTCCATATAGCGATCCCCAAAGCCCAGCCCAAGGCGGCGATCAACCCCAAATGCAGCCCGGAGATTGCAAACAGGTGGGTCGTGCCGGTACGCCGGAGTACAGCCCAATCCTCATCACGGATATCGCGCCGATCGCCCAACAGCAACGCTCGCAGGGTCGCACTCGCGCGTGGACGCTCAAACAGGTCCAACGCCTCCGCCCAGCGTGCACGCCAGTCGTCACCGGCTTTCCCGCACAATTCACCCCCGCGCACGCTGGCTTTGCCGACATACGTCTCGCGGAACAGCCAAGACTCGTAATCAAATCCGCCCGGATTGGCGTTGCCATGAGGCGGACGAACGCGCAATTGCAGATTCCAGCAATCTCCAGGTTTCAGCTCAGGTGCGTTGCGGTACCAGGAGGTTCGCAGCAACCCCATCGCCTCAGCGTCCGGCTTGAAAGCGAAGTACGCATTGCCGTCGGCATTCTCAGGCTGATCGACGATGGTACCGCGCAGCGTCATATCCTGCGCCGGCACCATCACGCGCTGTGCCCAGCTGTGCTGATAGGTCCACGCCATCCAGCAACCGAGCATGCCAATGAGCAACCACATCAGAGCTTGGCGTCGCCAAAGTGGTGCGACGAGAAACACCAGCGCTGGCCACCACGGCGCCAAAGGCTGATCGCGGAACAGGAGCAGGGCCGCCCAAAGCATGGTGGCCAGGGCCAAGCCGGGCCAGGTCAGCGACGTGACCCCCAAGCGCGTCATGATCAGAGCGCTTGCAGGCGTCCTTCGCGCAGTTCCAACTGACGATCCGCGCGCGCCGCCAATCCCGTATCGTGGGTCACGATGACCAGACTGGTGCCCAGCTCACGATTCAGCTCCAGCATCAGTTCGAAAACGCGCTGGGCATTTTGTGCATCCAGATTGCCAGTCGGCTCGTCGGCCAACACGCACTTGGGATGACTGACCAGCGCTCGCGCCACGGCCGCACGCTGGCGTTCTCCGCCGGACAGTTCGCCCGGTTTGTGATCCAGGCGTTCGGCCAAACCGACGCGGGCCAGCATCTCTTGCGCAGCACGCTCTGCCTTGGCGGCCGGCATCCGCCTGAGCAGCAAAGGCATGGCTACGTTTTCGCGTGCCGTGAACTCCGGCAGCAAATGATGAAACTGATAAACGAAACCCAGATGCTGATTGCGCATGCGGCCACGAGCGGCCTGTCCCAAACGACTGAACGCTTGCCCGGCCACACGCACTTCGCCACCACTGGGCTCATCCAAGCCACCAAGCAGCTGCAACAAAGTGCTTTTGCCCGAGCCGGATTGCCCAACAATGGCTGTCACCTCACCCGTGTCGATGCGCAAATTGACATTGGAAATAACATTCAATTCTCGCCCTACATCATTGAATGTTTTGGACAATTCAATGCATTCAATCACCGCATCATTCATAACGTAAAGCCTCTGCTGGCTCCACTCGCGCCGCACGCCAAGCGGGATATAAGGTCGAGATCAGCCCCAAACCCAAGGACAATAAACCGATCTTGATCACATCGGCCCAGACCAAATCGGACGGCAAGTTGCTGATGTAGTACACATCGTCGGCGAGCAGATCACGCCCCAACCAGGATTCGATTGCCGGCACCAGGGTTTCGATATTCAGCGCCAAGGCGATACCGCCGGCCAATCCCAACAAGGTGCCGACCACGCCGATCAGGGTGCCGTTGACCATGAACACCGCCATAATGCTGCGCGGCGACGCACCGAGTGTGCGCAGGATGGCGATGTCAGCTTGTTTGTCGGTCACCGCCATAACCAAGGTGGACACGATATTGAAAGCCGCCACAGCCACAATCAAGCTGAGGATGATGAACATCACGCGCTTCTCGGTCTGGATTGCGGCAAAGAAATTGCGATGTTGTCGGGTCCAGTCACTGACCTGGTAAAACCCGGGCAGACGGGCCTGTAAATCGCGGGCCAAAAACGGCGCTTGATACACATCGTCAAATTCCACCCGCAAGCCGTTCACCGCATCGCCCAATCGATACAAGGCGGCCGCATCGCGCCGATGCATCAGCACCAAGCTGCGATCGTATTCGTACATTCCAATCTCGAACACGCCAACAACGCTGAAACGCCGAAAACGCGGCGCCACACCAGCCGGCGTCACGTTGGCTGTAGGGATCATCAAATCCAGCGTATCACCCGGCACCACGCCCATAGCCATGGCCAGATGCCGCCCAATGACGACCCCAAACTCGCCCTGCTTCAGATCATCCAATGCGCCGACCAGCATATGCTGGCTGATCTTCGAAATCGCCGCTTCCGCCGCCGGCTCAATCCCACGCAACAACACCCCCGAGAGCTGTTGGCCACGCCGCACCATGCCCTCGCCCTCAATAAACGGCGCGCTGCCTACAACATGGGGGGACTCGTCAACAATCTCAGCCAGGGATTCCCAGTTGTGAATAGCGCGCCCCGCCTGATTGATCACCGCATGTGAGGTCATGCCCAAAATGCGGGCGCGCAACTCGTTTTCGAATCCATTCATCACCGACAACACGGTAATCAAAGCCGTTACGCCAAGCGCGATACCGACGATAGAGGTTCCGGAAATAAACGAGATGAAATGGTTGCGGCGCTTGGCGCGGGTATAGCGCAGACCGATAAAGAGTTCGAAGGGTTGTTTCATGGCGGCGCCAGTATACGCATGCAGGTTTGTGAGGCAGACGGGATGCAGGCCCGCTGCGGTCACGCTAATATCGGAGTACTGCTGGAGACTGTGACCATGACGCGCACCTTTTTACTCACTGGCTTGCTCGCCAGCCTGCCATTGCATGCCGAAGTGCTGACCCTACCGGGCGGCCCTGTGCCCGAACAACCTTCGGACATGGCGCCCGATTATCAGCACATGCCGGTGGATCGCAGCCATCTGCCGCAAACTGGCATCAGCAAAACTGCCGTGCTGAACAGTTATGGTGAGCCCATTAGCATGTCCGGCCCGGTCGGTGACCCGCCGATCAGCCGCTGGGTCTACGGCGATTTCATCGTGTTTTTCGAGTACGACCACGTGATCAACGCCGTCATCCCCGGCAAACCGCGGGAGATTTACAACCGAGAGCAGTTGCGCGCCGGGGACCCCAATTACTAAGGCTTACTTTTCAACAATGTTGCGTGCGCCTTTGATGAACTCTTCGGCGCTTTTCTCGCTGCCTTCGTCGGTTAGATCCGGCAGCTTGACCGGAACTTCCACACCTTTGACGCAGGCCGGGCGCGTATACATCGCATCAATCCAGCGCTGAAGATTCTCCAGGCCTTCGACCGACGCCCCAGACCACTTGTGGGTTCGAACCCAGCACCAATTGGCAATGTCGGCGATGGAAAAGTCATCGGCCAGCCATTCGGATTGGCTCAAATGCTTGTCCATGACCTCGAACAAGCGCCGGCATTCTTTCTGGTAGCGATCAATCGCCGGCTGAATCTTCTCCGGAAAGTAGCGGTAAAACACATTGGCCTGCCCCATCATCGGCCCGACCCCACCCATTTGAAACATCAGCCACTGCAGGACCTTTGAGCGCCCTTTGACGTCAGCCGGCATCAGGCGACCGGTTTTTTCTGCCAGATATATCAGTATCGCGCCCGACTCGAACACGGCGAAATCATCGTTGTCGGCATCCACAATCACGGGAATTTTGCCGTTGGGGTTGAGCGCGCGAAATTCCGGCTTGTGCTGATCGCCCCCCATGATATTGATCGGGTGAACGGTGTACGGCAGCGCCAGCTCTTCCAGGCAAACCGAGGCTTTCCAGCCATTTGGCGTTGGTGCGGTGTACAGATGAATCATGCCGCGGCTCCCGCACGAAGCGCCTGCGCGCTGGGGCGCGCAGCGATGGTTTCGAGATAACGCACCACGTTGGGATGCTCGTCCGCGTTTGGCGCAATCTTGCTGATACGCCCGAAACCGAGGCCGATGTAAGCGGTGATATCAGCGACGGTGAAATCATCACCGAGCAGGAATTCACGATCAGCCAGTTCTTTGTTCAGCACCTTGATGCGCTTGAGCGACACGGTGCGCTGCAATTCGGCAAACTCATTCAACTGAATCGGCTCCAGCGCCTTGGCTGCCGGGTGACCATGGCGGAAGGTCATCGCGATCGGCATCATCAGCTCCAGCTCCATGATGCGCTGGTACATCTCGACTTGAGCGCGCTGGACCGGCGTAGCGCCGAACAAGGGCGGCTCGGGATGCAGCTCTTCGATATAACGACAGATCGCGATGCTCTCGCGAATCACCGTACCGTCGTCCAGCACAAGTGCGGGCACCTTGCGATTGGGCGCGATCGATTTGTATTCATCGCCATGATGTTCGCCCTTCATCAGCTCGATCTGACGAAACGGGATGTCGACGCCCTTCTCGTGCAGATACATTTCGACCCGATCCGAGTTGGGGGCCATCTTGGAACCGTAAAGCAGCATCTTTGTCTCCTGGCTGGTGAAGCCTCATCCAATCGGACAGGCTCTCCTATGGTCAATTATCATGCGCGACATCCGCGTCAACACACGGGGGCTGTGTGCCCTTATATACGCCGCCAACGCACTTTTCAACACACTGTAAATAATGATCCGACTGCCCGCCGAATGGGAAGCACAATCCGCCATCTTGCTGACCTGGCCCAATCCGGACGGCGATTTCGCCGCCTCAGCCGATGCCTTTGCGCAGGTCTGCCGCTGCTTCGAGAGCTTGGCCCTGGCCATTGCGGCCTATCAACCGGTGCGCATTACGGTTGGCAGCGACGCCGAGCATATTCGTCTGAGTGCTTGGCTGCAGCAGCAAAACCTCGCCCACGAAATCACGCTATATCGTTTGCCCAGCAACGACGTATGGGCGCGTGACCACAGCCCTATCGGCGTTTACCGGGATGGCCAACCCACGCTGTTGAAGTTTGGCTTTGACGGTTGGGGCGGCAAGTATCCAGCGGACAAGGACAACGCACTGGCCCCGCAGTTGGCCGCCCTGGGGGCTTTTGGTGATGTGCCGCTGAGCCCAGTCGATCTGGTCTTGGAAGGCGGCGCCATCGACAGCGACGGCCAAGGTACGTTGATGGCCACGCGCAGCAGCGCGCTGGACCCACGCCGCAACCCAACCTTGTCCGCGCACGACATTGAACAGCGACTCCTCGAAGCCTTCGGCTTGCAGCGCATCCTGTGGTTGAATCACGGCGCGCTTAAAGGCGACGACACCGATGGCCATATCGACACTTTGGCGCGCTTTGTCAGCCCCGACACCATCGTTTATCAGGCCGCTGGCGACGAGACCGATATCAACCGTGATGAGCTCAATCTCATGGCCGACGAACTGCGCGCCTTGCGCACACTTGATGGCCAGCCTTATCGACTCATGGCGCTGCCCTGGGCCGGCATACACCGCAACGAAGCGGGCGACGACCTGCCCGCCAGCTATGCCAATTTCCTGATCCTCAACGGCGCCGTGCTGATGCCCACCTACGGCAGCGAGGCTGACGAACAAGCGCTTGCGGTGATGCGTGAAGCCATGCCGTCCCGTCACATCGTCGCAGTCGATTGTCAGGCCCTGATCCGGCAATATGGCAGCCTGCACTGTGTCACCATGAATCTGCCCGCATGAGCTCACGAATCCTGAAAGCTGGCTTGGTCCAGCAAAGCTGTGGCGACAACCGCGACGACAATCTGGCGACCAGCATCGCCGGTATCCGTGAACTGGCCGCTCAAGGCGCGGAGTTGGTGGTGCTGCAGGAATTGCACACCAGTCGTTATTTCTGCCAGATCGAAGACCCGGCCCTGTTTGACCTTGCTGAACCCATCCCCGGGCCGAGTTGCGAAACGCTCAGCGCCGTCGCACGGGAGTGCAATGTGGTGCTCATGGCCTCGTTGTTCGAGCGACGCGCTGCCGGACTGGCCCACAACACGGCGGTAGTTTTTGAACGCGACGGCAGTCTGATCGGGCGCTATCGCAAAATGCACATTCCGGACGACCCAGGCTATTACGAAAAATTCTATTTCACCCCGGGCGATCTGGGTTTCGAGCCGATTGACACCAGCGTGGGCCGTCTCGGTGTGCTGGTGTGCTGGGATCAATGGTTCCCGGAAGGTGCCCGCTTGATGGCTCTGGCCGGCGCCGATGTGCTGATCTACCCCACCGCCATCGGCTGGGACCCGAATGACACGGTGGACGAGCAAGCGCGCCAGCGCGATGCCTGGATCACCGTGCAACGCGGTCACGCCGTCGCCAACGGCTTGCCGGTGATTGCCTGCAATCGGGTGGGCCATGAGCCCGACCCGGCCGGCGGCCCTGGCGCGCAGTTCTGGGGCTCAAGCTTCGTCTGCGGTCCGCAAGGCGAATTTCTGGCGCGTGCCGGTGAGGATGCGGTCAATCTTCGCGTCGATATTGATCTCACCCGCGCAGAAAGCGTGCGGCGCATCTGGCCGTTTCTGCGCGACCGCCGCATTGATGCCTACGCCGGTCTGACCCAGCGTTATCTGGACCCAAAAAAGGATTCATAAGCACATGAGTGATCGCATCCGCTACACATTGAACAGCGGCGTTGCCGACGTTCGCTTCACCCGTGGCGAGCGCCACAACGCCCTCGATGCCGAACAGATGCGCGTGGTGTATGACATCGGTGCGGAGCTGGCCGCGCGCAAAGACGTGCGGGCCGTGGTGTTGTCCGGTGAAGGTCCGAGTTTCTGCTCCGGTCTGGATTTCCCCAGTTTCCAGCAACCCGGGCAGAGTCTGGCCTCCGCGTTTGAAACCGACGACAGCCAGATCGCCAACCGTGCTCAGCGCGTGGCGACCGTGTGGCGCGACATTCCGGTGCCCGTCATCGCCGCCCTGCATGGCGTGGCCTTTGGCGGTGGCTTTCAAATCGCCATGGGCGCCGACTTGCGCATCGCCGCGCCAGACACGCGCTTGTGCATCATGGAAATCGACTACGGTCTGATTCCCGATATGGGCATCTCGCAGACCCTGCCACCGGTGCTGCCGTACGATGTCGCCCTGGAACTGACTTTGAGCGGGCGCCAGATCGACGCGGATGAAGCCCTCACATTGGGCCTGGTGACTCGCATCGCCGAAGATGCTCACGCCGCGGCCATGGCGCTGGCCGAGCAGTTCGCTGCGCGCTCACCGGATGCCGTGCGCGGCACCAAAGCCTTGTATCAAAAAAGCTGGCTCAATCAAGCCGAGCTGCTCAGGCTGGAAGCGGACTTGCAGCAAGCCATCATCGCCCGTCCCAATTTTGCAGAAGCCGTGGGTGCGAAGCTGCAAAAGCGTGATGCTTCCTTCCGCGACGTCGACTGAATTCGCTGATCAGGACACCACGCGCTAACGCACTTCGTCCCTGGGAATGATCTGCTCGCGGACCGGCGATGCCAGCGCTTTGGACGGATTGTCCGGATCCAGATTGCCATTCCAGGTGATACCACTGGCCAAACTCTTGGGTGGCCCATAGCTATTCAGAAAGCTGCTGATCGGCGCATCAGGCAAGATGCGCGTACCCACCAGCCTGGCTCTCTCAATCACCTGAGAATCCGTGATGCGGCGGCGCTGGCCCCAATCCACGATATGCGGATCGCCGTCAGCAGGCTTTGGCGCCACGGCAACGTCGCGCTCAACACCAAAACTCATAGCCATCATGGTTTCTTCAAACAGCATGGCGACATCTTCAAAACGGCTGGCGTAGGCGTAATCGTCGTTGGCGCCGTCCGGCGCGAACTGTGCCGAGACATCCGGCGCCTGCAAAGCGCGTTGCGCCTCGGTGGGCTCATTGCCGTAAAAATTGACCCCCGCCAGATCGAACATCAGCTGTGAATTCAGCGGTTGAACCCCCTCCAGCATCTGCGACAGCTGTTGGCCTTGGTTCTCGACAAAGCGCGTCGCTTCCAGCACCGTCCAGGTTGGATTGAATCCCGACATCCGGTCCGCGGGCAGAAAGTCCGCCGCGTGGGCCAGTTCATGGTAGAGCAAGCGCGCGACAGGGAGCACGATATCGTCCAATGTGCGCTCGGAATCATCATTCAGGCTGTAGCTGTACCACGCATAGTCGTTGTCGATCACATATCGATTGATCACCCGATAGGTCAGGCCATTGCCGAAACCGCTGCGGTAATCCGGCGCGGGATCGACCGTGCGTTTTTCCTCAACACTGAGCCACAAGCCCGCGGGGTCGAGATAGATAGCACCGGTCAGGCTCCAGTAGAACGAAGGACGCACATCAGCGCCAATGATGATGGCGGTGACGCTGCGCATCAGGGTCAGCAGATCCGGCGGCATCACATCCAGCAACTCGGAGAACCGTTGCGCCATCCATGGATGGGTTGTCGCCACGCGGTCCATCACCGCCGCTTTGTCTGGCGCGGTGGTTTGCATGCCGAGCAAAGGCAATTGATTGAGACGACAACTGCGCTGATCACCCGACTCGCGCGCGCATGGCGCCAGAACAGATGCATATGGGCTATCCGGGTTGGCGGCATGCACCGGCAGCACGGAGGCGCCGCCGCCATCGCTGCAAGCTGCCACAACCCAAGCGCAAAAAATCAACACGATCGCGCGACGCATAACATTCTCGACTAGCATGTTCACATCCCCAGTATAAGACGCGATCCATCCGTGCCACCGCAGTCATCCGACGTCAGCCTGCTCCGCCCAACAACGCCCAGCGACTGGTCGGATTACCAAAGTTTTCGCTGGGCTCTGCTGCGCGCGCCTTGGCTACCGCATCAAACGCCACAAGCGGAACCCCAAAACCAAGCCGGCATCGATCATCTGATCGCAAAATCCGACACAGGCGAGGTGGTCGGTTGTGGCCGTATTCATTGGCTGGGACAAGGCCGCGCGCAGATCCGATCCATGGCCGTGGCCCCCAGCTATCAGGGCAGCGGTCTGGGCCGGCTGTTGATTCAACGACTGGAAACCTGGGCCCGTGGGCGCGGTGTCAGCGAGATCGTTCTGCAAGCGCGCGAGTCGGCCGTGGCGTTTTACGCGCGCTGCGGTTTTCATGTCACCGGCCCGGGTGAAACTTTATTTGGCAGCATCGCCCATCAGTGGATGGCCAAGACGCTGGACTGCCACGACTTTTCGGCGTTCGAGCTGACACGTCGAGCCGCTCAGAACACGGATAAAACCGTGCTCGCACCCTTCGTGTTCGAGATTCTGGCCAGCTATGGCCTTGCGCCGGAACGTGACGGCATCGATCGCGATCTTGAGCAACCCGCCAGTGTTTACCGCCGGGGATTCTTCGATCTGTTCTTCGATCGGCAAGACACGCTGGTCGCGACCTGCGCCCTGCTCCCTCACGGCGATGATCATGCCGAGTTGCGGCGCATGTATCTGTCACCCGCATGGCGTGGGCGCGGTCTTGGGCGGGCCTGCCTGGGCCACGCCCTGGCTTGGGCCCGTGAACACGGCTTCACCACCGTCAGTCTGGAAACCGCCAGTGTGTTGAAAGAGGCGCGCGCCCTCTACGAGTGGGCCGGATTCGCACCTGAAGCCGGCCCGATGGAAGCGCGACGCTGTGATTTGCGTCTGGTCTTGCGAAACGCCTGAAAGCCAATAGCCCGTTATCAGGTCTTCATCGCTATACCCAAGATGGATATGACCTGATGCTGAATCTGATGCAACGTGCCCAGACACTGCTCGACAAAACCCGCGCAATCGATTTCCTCGCCCCTTTGGCTCTGCGCTTGTACCTGGTCCCTGTGTTCTGGATGGCCGGCATGAGCAAGCTGCAGCATTTCGAGGACACCGCGGCTTGGTTCGGCAATTCGGACTGGGGTCTCGGCCTGCCCTTTCCAACCGTGCTGGCCGCCCTGGCGATTTTCGCCGAACTGGGCGGCGCCCTATGCCTGCTTGTCGGGCTGTTCACGCGTTGGATGGCGATTCCGCTGATCATCACCATGGTGGTTGCGGCGACCACCGTCCACGCCGACTACGGCTGGCAGGCTATTGCCGACCCCAGCGCGCCATTCGCCAATGAGCGGGTTGAAGCCTCTGCACAAAAGCTGGAGCGCGCGCGCGACATTTTGCGCGAGCATGGCAACTATGAGTGGCTCACATCGAGCGGCAAGTTCGTGGTGCTCAATAACGGCGTGGAATTCGCTGTGACCTATCTGATCATGCTGCTGAGTCTGTTCTTCACCGGCGCGGGTCGCTACCTCAGTCTCGACTTTTGGTTGCGCCGCCGTTTCATGCCAGCGCCTACAGCGACTTGATACGGCGCCGCGCGAACGGCTTGTCCGAACCGCCCAGATTGCGTTTCACCGCGATGCGCTGATTGTCGCCGACCAGCAAACGTCGCTGCCAGCGGCGCTCTGCTGCCAACGCTTTGTTGTCGTCCGCCTGCCAGGTCTCATGCAGCAAGCCTTTGGCGGCGGCCACCGCGTCGGGCGAACGCTGAGCGATCTGATCCAATAACTCACGCGCGGCGCGCTCCGGATCATCCGCCAGCTCCGTCACCAGATTCCAGGCTTTGGCCTGCTCACCCGAGAACACTTCAGCGGTCATCACCAAACGTTTGGCGAGGTCGATGGGAATCAATTCGCGCAGTGTGATCATCCCGCTCATATCCGGGATCAGGCCCCACTTGGCTTCCATGACGGAAAACTCGGCATCGGGCCGGCTGAAACGAAAATCGGCGCCCAAAGCCAGCTGAATACCACCACCGAAACAATGACCATGTATTGCCGCGGCCACCGGTACCGGCAACTGACGCCAGCCGATACAAGCCTGCTGAAACAGATTCGCATCACGCCCACCCGGCTGAAAAAACGCCTGCACCACACGCGCCGGCGTTTTGCCAAACGCGGCAAAATCGAGACCGGCGCAGAATGAGGCACCGTGACCGCGAATGATCACACCGCGCAGCCCCGGGGTTTTGGTCAGCTGCTTTTGCGCGTCGATCCACGCCCTGAGCATAGGCCAGTCGATGGCATTGCGCTTGTCAGGCCGATTGAGGCTGACCGTGGCGATGCCGTGGTCGTCGATTTCGATATCCAGCCGATCACTCATTTTCATTCCACCTGACGACGACCGCTGAGCGCATGCGCCAACGTGCCGCCATCGACATATTCCAGTTCGCCACCCACGGGCACCCCGTGGGCGATACGCGTCACCGCAATACCCGCAGCGCGCGCCAATTCAGCGATGTAATGGGCTGTGGCTTCGCCTTCCACCGTCGGATTGGTCGCCACAATCACCTCCTGCACCGCGGCATCGGCCATGCGCTCGGCCAAGCGCGCCAAACCCAGCTCTTCCGGGCCGATACCGTCCAACGGCGACAAGCGACCGAGCAGGACAAAGTAACGCCCGCGGTAGTCGGTATGGCTTTCCAACGCAGCCACATCGGCGGGACTCTCAACCACGCACAGCAAAGATCCATCGCGTTTGTCCGAAGCGCAGATCGGGCACAAATCACCCTGGCTGAACATGCGACAGTCCTGGCAATGGCCAAGATCATCCAGCGCTTGGTCCAACGACCGGGCCAGCTGACGTGCGCCGTCACGCTCGCGCTGCAACAACTGAAAGGCCATGCGCTGTGCGGTTTTCTGCCCGACGCCGGGCAGACAACGCAGCGCCGCCATCAGAGATTCCAGCGCTGGAGGGTAAATCACTGGCCGAACGGAAGATTCAGGCCCGGCGGCAGATTCATCCCGCCGGTCACTTCAGCCATTTTTTCCTTCTGCGTGCGCTCAACCTTGTGGCTGGCATCGGTGATCGCCGCCGCAATCAGATCCTCAAGCATGTCTTTGTCATCGCCCAGCAGGTCCGTATCGATTTCGACCCGGCGCGCCTCGTGCTTGCCGTTGAGCGTCACTTTGACCATACCGCCACCGGCCTCGCCCGTGACTTCCAGCTTGGCGATCTCATCTTGCATCGCTTGCATCTTGGCCTGCATCTGCTGAGCCTGCTGCATCAGGTTGCCCAGAGCACCTTTCATAGCATTCCTCGTATTGTTCGCACCGCCGCGCGCGGTGCTTGGTCAATGAATGGGGTTGTCGCCCGGCGCATCGCTGTGCATGCGAAAGCTACCAGGCTGAATTTCAGCGTCGAACATATCGATGGCTTTTTGCACCGCCGGCAGGGCCAGGAATTTCTCTTCCGGACTGCGCACGATGTCGTCAACAGATTCGCCGGCATCGGTGCTTTGCGGGCGCTCGAACTTGATCACCAAATCCGGCAACGCGAGATGCTTGCGCAAGGCGTCCCGCAGGCGCGCTTCCACGCTGCTGGTGCACAAGGCTTGAACCTGAGGGCTGACCTCCAGGGTCAAAGTCTGATCCACCTGCGAGCCGATCTTGCAGCCTTGAGCAACCACTTCGGTCGAACCATTGAAGCCCAATTGCTTGATCAAGCCCGGCCATTGCAGCTCTCCTAGCTGGGCCGTCGGTCTTTCACGCGTCTTGGGTTTCGATTCAACGCTGACGCTGGCCTGCGTCGGGGCCGGGGCCGCCTGCGACTTGGCTTGAGCCGGCGCGGACGCCCGTGGCTGTGGCGTGCCGCCAGTGGACGATGGCGGGGCCGCCGCCGCGTTGTCGGGCAGGAAGGCCAAGGTTCGCAGCACGGTCATTTCAAACCCACTGCGTGGATCAGGCGCCCAATCCAGGTCGCGACGCGCGTTGACTGCGATCTGATAGAACACCTGCAAATCAGCGGCGCTGAAACGCTCCATCAAGGCGCTCAAATCCGCTTGTTCCACTTCGTCCAGAGCCTCGGGCACGTGCTGTCCGACGGCCAAGCGCTGCCACAAGCGGCACAGCTCCTCGAGCACTTCGGCAAAATCCAGGCCCTGCTCGGCAATACGCTCAATCGCAGCCCACGCGGCCGCGCTGTCCTGATCGGCAATAGCCCCCGCCAAGGCCAACAAGTCCCGTCGCTCGATACTGCCGAGCATTTGGCGCACGCTGTCGTCGGTGACTTGCCCACCGCCGAATGCAATTGCTTGATCCAGCAAACTCAGGCCATCACGCATGCTGCCATCGGCAGCGCGTGCCAGCCGACGCAGGCCGTCATCGTCGGCCTCAATGCTTTCCTCACCCAGGATGAAGCGCATACGCGCAGTGATGTCGTCGACACTGATGCGTTTGAGATGAAACTGCAGGCAGCGCGACAAAATCGTGATCGGCAATTTTTGCGGATCGGTGGTCGCAAACAGGAATTGCACATGCCCCGGCGGCTCTTCCAGGGTTTTCAACAAGGCATTGAACGAGTGCTTGCTGAGCATGTGCACCTCGTCAATCAGGTAAACCTTATAGCGCCCACGTGCCGGCGCGTAGGGCACGTTGTCGAGCAATTCGCGCGTGTCTTCCACTTTGGTTCGTGAAGCGGCGTCGATTTCAATCAAATCCACGAAACGCCCCTCCTCAATCTCGCGACATGCACTGCATTCACCGCAAGGTGTCGCGGTGACGCCGGTTTCGCAGTTGAGGCTGCGCGAAATGATCCGCGCCAAGGTGGTTTTACCAACACCGCGCGTGCCGGAGAACAGCAACGCCGGGTGCAGATGCCCCTGCGACAAGGCGTTTTCCAGCGCCGTGCGCACGTGGCTTTGACCAACCAGTTCGGAGAAGTTACGCGGCCGCCATTTTCGGGCCAGGGCGAGATAGCTCATCGCCCTATCTTATCCCGTCTACCGCGCCAAAACACGGGGCCATGCGATCACTGGGACAGAAAATTGGAGGTGTCCCGTGCCAGCCACATCCCGGCGCCCAAACCACCTGCTACCGTTGCTCCCTTCCGGGCCTGGCGGGGTTTACAGAGATTTGCCGCGAGAGGACCGGCACGGTCCACCATGAGCCCAAACCGCGCTAAAGCGCATCTGGGGCGCGGGATTGTAACAGCTTGGATTTTATTCGCACGCGCAATCCGTTTAGCATGCCAAGCAATTCCTGCATTCCGACAAGCAATGACCCGCAAACGAATACTGATCACTGGCGCCAGCGCTGGCTTGGGCTTGGGCATGGCCAAACGCTTTGCTGCCATGGGGCGCGATCTGGCGCTTTGCGCAAGACGCCTGGAAACACTGGAATCGGTGCGTGAAGAATTGCTCGCGATCAATCCGAATATCAAAGTCAGCGTGCGCGCCCTGGACGTCAACAATTACGATCAGGTCTTTGCGGTCTTCCGTGACTTCCAGGCCGAGTTTGGCGAGCTGGACCGCATCATCGTCAACGCTGGCATCGGTCTGGGCGCGCCGATCGGCACCGGCGGTTTCCAGCACAATCTGGCCACGGCCCAAACCAATTTCTGCGCCGCCTTGGCGCAATGCGAAGCGGCCATGGAAATCTTCCGTGCGCAGAATCACGGGCATCTGGTCACACTGTCGTCGATGAGCGCTTGGCGTGGTCTCAAGGGCTCCATTGCAACCTATGCCGCGACCAAAGCCGGCTTGGCCAATCTGAGCGAAGGCATTCGCATCGACATGATCGACACCCCGGTCAAAGTCACCACCCTTTATCCCGGCTACATCCTCACCGACATCAATCGCGACTTCAAAAATGCGCCATTCCGTGTCGACCTGGAAACCGGCTGCAAAGCGCTGGTCAAAGCGATCGAGTCTGAAACCGCAGAAGCCTGTGTGCCCTCTTGGCCATGGACGGCGATGAAGCGCGTCATGTTGGCAGCGCCGCTGTCGATGTTGGCGAAGCTATCCTGACGCGGCAACACAGATGAACTCGCCCACCACGCTGGGTTTGTTTCGCAGACAGCTCGACCGGGGTTTTCGCACCCTCAGGTTTACCCCCACGCTGGAACTGGCGTTCATCGACGACCACCAGCGTCGTCGCTTGGCGTTCACGCGCACCGGCATGCTTCTGGCCGCAGCGTTCTACACCGCCTTCGTCATCGTCAATGTCACCTTTGGTGATGGTGGCGTCTGGAGCCCCATCGCCATCTTTCGCGGCAGCGCGATTCTCGGCGTACTGCTGATGATGCATATCATCAGCATCGTTCCGCAAGGATGGCGCGACGGACTGATTATCAGCTGTTATGGCATTTTCAGCCTGATACTGACTGGCATCGACATCAAGGTTGCGAAAAGCGGAGGCATGCAGCATTACGAGGGCATGATCTTCGCGATTTTTCATTGCTGCCTGTTCAGCGGTTTGTTGCTCCGCTCCTGCCTCGCCGTGATTGTTGCCATGGTCACCATCTATGTCGGACTCAGCGCATTCCTCGAACTGCCGCGCGAACGACTAGGCTTTCAGGCACTGTTTCTGATTCTTGCCGCGATGATGGGGATCGTCGGCGTGTATCTGACCGAACACCGCGAGCGCGATAATTTCCTGCGTCGGCAGATGATGTCGATCGGTGCGAACTTCGACGAACTGACCGGCCTGGCCAGTCGCGCGGCCTTTGACCGCTACCTGCGCCAGTACCTACGGCAAGCGGCGCTGCGCAACAGTGAGCTGGAGGCCTTGATTTTGGTCGATATCGATCATTTCAAACAGCTCAACGACAGCCGCGGCCACGACACGGGCGACAAATGTCTGCGCCTGATCGCCGACATGCTCGGCAGCACCATCAACGGTGACGCTGAGGCGGTCGCCCGCTGGGGCGGCGATGAGCTGATTGCGGTTACGTCAGTCGACAGCGTGGTGCAACTTGAAGCCGAACTCAATGATTTGCGGGCACAGATCAACAACCTGCACATGAGCAACCCAGACGCGCCGCGAGGCATTCTGACCGTGAGCATCGGTGCGCTATTGATTCAACCGGAGCAACGCCTGGAAGAGAAATTGCTCTTTCGCCAAACCGACGCCGCTCTGTATGCCGCCAAGGAAGGCGGGCGTGACCAAGTCGTGATTCGCCACGCTGAAGCGTCGTGGAATATTCAGACACTACCTGGCCAACGCAGCGCTTAGTTTACTTACGCCGCGCGTGCCCCCAGGTGTTGTATGTCATGGCTTTGGGGCCAGGCAAATACATGCTCTGCAGCGTATCCACGACAAAGCCGGCCTGACCGATTAATTCCGGAATGTCACGGTTGAGGTTGCAGCCGCCAGCCAGCGGCCGCCACACCGGATTCAAACGATCCTGCCAGCGGCGCACACGGGAATGCGGCGCGCGGCCATGCTCGCAAAACAACAGCTCGCCATGCGGCGCCAGCACCCGATGCATCTCACGCAGCGCTTGAGCCGGATCGGGGATTGTGCACAGCGTGTAGGTACAAACGATGGTGTCGAACTCGCCATCACGGGCGGGTATTTCCTCGGCCGGCAGTGGCAGTAAATTGACCTCCAAACCGGCTTTGCGCATCCGCTGTTTGGCCAGTCCATGCATCTCCAGGGCGGGGTCCAAGCCCCACAGTTCATCGAGCTTCTCAAGATCGTAGTGACTGAGATTCAAGCCGGTACCGATCCCAATCTCGAGCACTTTGCCACGCGCTTTGGGGACCAATTTGGCCCGCTGCCGATGAATCGGCTTGACCCCGCAGGCCATGTCGATCAAGTGCGGCAGGATATATTTGTCGTAGAAACTCATGCGGCTCTCCTCGCTGCGCGGCTTGATTGTACGCGCGCCACAGACACCGACGCCTCGATGCTGCAGACACAAAAAAGCCCGAACTGAATGTCAGTCCGGGCTGATGATGGTGCCTTCGATGAGACTCGAACTCATACGGCTTTCGCCACTACCCCCTCAAGATAGCGTGTCTACCAATTCCACCACGAAGGCAATCGTTTGAGCGCTTACTCCTCAGATGGAGGCAGCGGCTGAGTCTCGACCTGCAACGGCGACGTGGATTCCGCCGGAGCGACAGGTTGGCTGGTATCTGGCTCGGACAACCCCGTCGTCAGACTCTGACGCTCCGCTGAACCCCGTGCCACCATGATGGCAAGAACCAGACTGGTCACAAAGAACAACGCGGCAAGCGCAGCCGTGCCGCGGCTCAGGAAAGTCGCCGCGCCGCGTGCGCCAAAGACGGTGCCAGACGCACCGCTGCCGAATGCAGCACCTGCATCCGCGCCTTTGCCGTGCTGAATCAGGATTAAGCCAATCAGGCCCACCGCCAGCACCACCTGAACCACTACCAAAACTGTGTACATAAGTCGCTACAAAAAGAAAAGTCAGTCGGCGTTACGCGCCGCTTCGCAGATGCCCAAAAACGCGGAGGCATCCAGGGCCGCACCGCCTATCAGGCCTCCGTCAATGTCGGGCTGCGCAAACAGATCCGCGGCATTCTCGGGCTTGACGCTGCCTCCGTAGAGGATACGCAGCGAATCAGCGATTTTAGCATCCTTTTGCGCCACAGCGCCACGCAAAACTGC
>CAZVMN010000021.1:0-28045 GCA_964629015.1 uncultured Oceanococcus sp. | reverse complement strand
AGAGACACATGGGCCCACTAAAAGGCGTCAAAGTCATAGAAATCGCGGGCATTGGCCCGGGGCCGTTCGCGGGCATGTTGCTGGCCGACATGGGGGCTGAGGTGATCTCGGTGGAGAAGCGTTCGGGCAAGCAGGCCTTGCCCGACTGTGCCCGGCGCGGCAAGCGCTCGATCGCGTTGAATCTCAAGTCGGCTGAAGGCATTGAAGCGCTGCTCAAACTGGTCGAAAAGGCCGACATCCTGTTTGAAGGTTTCCGACCGGGTGTGATGGAGCGTCTTGGCGTCGGGCCGGATGCGTGTCTCGCTCGGAATCCCGCATTGGTCTACGGACGCATGACCGGCTGGGGTCAGTTTGGCCCGCTGGCCAAAGCCGCAGGCCATGACATCAACTACATTTCACTGACCGGCTCGCTGCACGCGATTGGTCGTGCCGGCGACAAGCCGGTGCCTCCTCTCAATCTGGTGGGCGATTACGGTGGCGGTGGCATGTTCCTGGTCATGGGCATGCTGGCGGCGTTGCTGGAAGCGCGTCAGTCAGGCAAAGGGCAAGTGGTGGATGCGGCCATGACGGATGGTTCCGCCGTACTCATGGCCATGTTCCATTCGCTGCAGGCCATGGGCATGTGGAAATCCAAGCGCGGTTACAACTTCTTGGATTCCGGTGCGCATTTCTACGATGTGTACGAAACCCAGGACGGCAAATATGTCTCGATCGGTTCGATCGAGCCGCAGTTCTACGCGCTGCTGCTGGAGAAGGCCCAGCTTGATCCGCAGGTGTTTGGCAATCAGAACAACCCCGCGCTGTGGCCAGATCTCAAAGACAAGCTCGCGGCGGTGTTCAAGACCAAGACTCAGGCGCAGTGGTGTGAACTGATGGAAGGCACCGATGTGTGCTTTGCCCCGGTGCTCGATTTCAATGAAGCGGCAGCGCATCCGCACAATGCCGCGCGCAAGACCTATATCGATGTGGATGGCATGACCCAGCCAGCCCCGGCACCGCGTTTTTCACGCACTGAGTCCGAAGTGCAATTTGGTTCGCGGGCCCACGGCGCGGACACGCAAGAGGTGCTGAGCGACTGGGGTTTCAGCGACGCCGATCTGGATGCCCTCAAAGCGGCGGGTGGATTGTCCTGAGGTCGGGCTTTTACGCCGCCCAGTAGATCTGCAGCGGCGCGGCGGCCTCCGCCGTCAACGCCATCGCAATGGGGAAGCGCATCGGTTGTGGGTCGGCCAGCACCGCATCCAGCACGCGTCGTTTGTCCTCACCTTCAATGTGCAGCACGCGCCGACGCGCGCTGTTGAGCAGCGCCGGTGTCAGGCTCATGCGCGCAGTGGGCTGGCTGGCCGGGCTGAGTGCATGGCAACAACGGGTGCTGGCCAGTGCGTCGGCAAGTTCCGGGGCGTCAGGAAACAAGGATGCGGTATGGCCATCCAGGCCCATGCCCAACACCACCACATCCAGGGGTTGATCAAGCGATGCCAGACTGGCGTTGCAAGCTTGCTCGGCGGCATGCGGATCGCTCGTTGGATGTTTCAAACTGATAAAGCGCGCCGCTGTTGCACGCTCCCGCAGCAACTGCCCGCGGATCAGGCGTGCATTGCTTTGCGCGTCGTTTTCATCCACCCAGCGTTCGTCGACTGGCAGGACAGTCACCCGCGACCAGTCCAGGTCGATTCGTGACAGGGCGTTGAACAGGGCCCGGGGTGTGGAGCCACCGGATACCGCCAGACTGGCCGCGCCGCGCTCGCCCAAAGCCTGATTCAGGTCACTGGCGATCTGGTTGGCCAGCGCATCGGCCAGTGTTTGGCTGTTGGTGAAGCGGTGCCAGCTGAGATCTTCAGCGCGCATCTTCCACCTCTTCGTGCCAAACCATGCCGTCACGCGCCAGCATCGAGACGGCCGACGACGGTCCCCAACTGCCGGCGTTGTAACCGCGCGGCGATTCGCCACTGTCTTTCCAGGCGGCGATAATCGGGTCGACCCAGCGCCAGGCGGCTTCCAACTCATCGTTGCGCATGAACAGCGTCAGGTTGCCGCGTATCACTTCAGTCAGCAGGCGTTCGTAGGCGTCCAGTGGTCGCACCTTGAACGTGCTGGCGAAATCCAGGTGTAGGCTGACGGGCTTGAGGCGCATCGCCGGTCCCGGTTGTTTGGCGACCACATTGAGTCGAATGCCTTCGTTCGGATGCAGGCGGATGACCATGCGATTGACCGGTAGGGTGCCCATGTCTTTGCTGAAGATGTTCAGCGGCACCGGATGGAAGTTCACCACGATTTCGGCGCGACGTTCGGTCAGGCGCTTGCCCGTGCGCAGATAAAACGGCACACCGGCCCAGCGCCAAGTGTCGATGTGCGCTTTGATCAACGCGTAGGTCTCAGTTTCGCTGTCTGGCGCCACCCCGGTTTCATCCAGATAGCCGGGTACAGCCTGGCCATTGATCGCCCCGGCGCGATACTGGCCGCGCACCGTGTTGCTCAATGCGGCTTGCCCGACCAGAGGTTTCAGCGCGCGTAGCACTTTGAGCTTTTCGTCACGCACCGCATTGGCTTCGTTGGAGCAGGGCGGTTCCATAGCGAACATGCACAGGAGCTGGAGCAGATGGTTCTGCACCATATCGCGCATCGCGCCGGTAGTGTCGTAGTAATCCGCTCGACCCTCGACCCCAACCAGCTCAGCTACGGTGATTTGCACATCGCTGATGTTGGTGCGTCGCCATAGGGGCTCGAACAAGGCATTGCCGAAGCGCAGCGCCATCAGGTTCTGCACGGTCTCCTTGCCCAGATAGTGGTCGATTCGGAATATCTGGTCTTCGGCGAACACCGCGCCAACCCGGCAGTTGATTTCGTTGGCCGAGGCCAGATCGGTGCCCAGCGGCTTTTCCAGCACCACGCGTGATGCCGGTGTGTTGACCTTGGCCGCCGCGATGTTTTCGCACAGGGTGGCGAAAAGGTCGGGGCGAGTTGCGAGGAAGTAAACCCGCGTACGATCCGGGTCCTGGCGGTTCAGGACTTCCGCCAGCTCCTCAAAATGACTGGGCTCGGCGGCGTCCACGCGGACATAATCCAAACGTTGCAAGAAGGTTTGCAAGGCGGATTCGTCGAGGTCAGATTCCCGCACGTAGCGGCGGCAGGCGTCTTCCGCGTGTTGCTGAAAGCCCTCGCGGGACAGCTCGCTGCGTCCACTGCCGATGACGCGGCTGCCGCTGACGAAATGTCCGTCGCGATTGAGGTAGTACAACGCCGGCAACAGTTTGCGTGTGGCGAGGTCGCCGACCCCACCGAAGATGACCATATCGAAATTGTCACCACCCGCCATTTGAAGTTCTCCTGCTCATGACCTTGCGAGATCGGCGCGGTCTTTGCTTCGGGACTTAGCGTAGCATCTGAAACACAAGGCAAACCGGAGCACCGAGATGGTTCAAACCCTGCACCGAGTGGTGGCGGATGTCACTGCTCGCATTGAAGCCCGCAGTCAGGGACAGCGGGACGAGTATCTGGCACGGATCGGCCAGGCACGCGCACAGGGCCGTACACGCGGGCATTTGTCCTGCACCAATCTGGCGCACGGATTTGCCGCGGCGGGCGCAGATCAGGGCGAGTTGGCTGCGCTGCAGTGGCCCAATCTGGCTATCGTCTCGTCCTACAACGACATGCTGTCGGCCCATCAGCCACTCGGCCGTTTCCCCGGTTTGATCAAGCTGGCAGCACGCGAGGTGCGCGCCACGGCACAATTTGCCGGTGGCGTGCCAGCGATGTGTGATGGTGTGACGCAGGGGCAACCCGGCATGGAGTTGTCGTTGCTGTCGCGCGATGTGATTGCCATGTCCACCGCGATTGCGCTCTCGCACGATATGTTCGATGCCACGCTGGCTTTGGGCGTGTGCGACAAAATCGTCCCCGGATTGTTGATGGGGGCTTTGAGTTATGGACATCTGCCCACCGTATTTGTCCCTGCGGGACCGATGACATCGGGTTTGCCCAACGATGAAAAAGCCCGCATCCGTCAGCTCTATGCGGAAGGAAAGTTGGGCCGCGATGATTTGCTCAAAGCGGAAATGCAGGCCTACCACGGCCCGGGCACCTGCACCTTCTACGGCACCGCAAATTCCAACCAGATGTTGATGGAAGTGATGGGTTTGCACCTTCCCGGCGCTGCCTTTGTGAACCCCAGCACGCCACTGCGAGATGCCCTCACCGCAGAGGCTGCGCGTCAGGCCGGCCGTCTGGCGCGGGAAGGCGCGCCCGGCGTCGGTCAGATGATCGACGCCCGTTCCATCGTCAATGCCATCGTCGGTTTGCTGGCCACCGGGGGATCGACCAACCACACGTTGCACATTGTTGCGATTGCCCGCAGTGCGGGGCTTGTTGTGAACTGGGATGACTTCTCCGACCTGTCTGCCGTGGTGCCGCTGCTGGCGCGGGTGTATCCCAACGGCAGCGCGGATGTGAACCACTTTCATGCGGCCGGCGGCATGGGTTTTCTGATTCGTGAGCTGTTGCACGGTGGTTTGATGCATGCCGATGTTCAGACCGTCGCCGGTGCGGGTTTAACTGCCTACACCCGTGAGCCGCGCTTGGCCGATGACGGTGGTGTGCGTTGGCAGGACGCGCCGCAACGCAGCGGTGACGACGAGGTTTTGCGCCCGCTGAGCAATCCCTTTGCTGACAGCGGAGGGCTCAAGCTGCTGACCGGGAATCTCGGAAGGTCGGTGATCAAAGTGGCCGCGGTCAAACAGCAGCACCGCGTGATAGAGGCGTCCGCCATGGTGTTCGACAGCCAGGAAGCGATGCTGGCGGCGTTCAAAGAAGGACGAATGGAGCGCGATTTGATTGCCGTGGTGCGCGGGCAGGGACCGCGCGCCAACGGTATGCCTGAGCTGCACAAGCTCACCCCGCAGTTGGGGATTCTGCAGGATCGCGGATTCAAAGTGGCGTTGGTCACCGATGGACGCATGTCGGGGGCGTCGGGCAAAGTGCCTGCGGCGATCCACGTCACTCCGGAAGTCTCGCAAGGTGGTCCACTGGGTAAGGTGCGTGATGGCGACATCATCCGATTGGATGCAACCGCCGGCACGTTGAGTGCGCTGGTCGACGAGACTCAATGGGCATCTCGCGAGATCGCGCCGGTCTTGCCCAGTCCCAGCGGTTACGGGCGCGAAATGTTTGTGCATTTGCGCGAGGCTAACAATGGCGCCGAGGCGGGCGCCGCCAGCGTGTTCTAACGAGGATGAGTTTGTTGACGATTCAGGATGTGATGCACGGTGCGCCGGTGATCCCGGTGCTGGTGGTGCGTGATTTGAAAACAGCCCAGCCGTTGGCTGAGGCCTTGGTCGCTGGTGGTTTGCCTTACTTGGAGATCACCTTGCGCTCGGATTGCGCTCTGGCGGCGATGGAAATCATGGCCAAAGTGCCGGGTGCTGTGGTCGGTTCCGGTACCGTGAGGACGCCGCAGGATCTGCTCGCCAGCGCTGAGGCCGGCGCCGCTTTCGCCGTTTCGCCGGGTTTGCCGCCAGCTTTGCTCGAAGCCCCGCGCGGCATACCACTGTTACCGGGGGTGATGACGCCCACTGAAGTCATGCGGGCCAGCGATGCCGGCTTTCGTGCATTGAAACTTTTTCCGGCGCGGGTTGCAGGCGGGCCGGAGGCGCTCAAAGCGTTTTCCGGGCCATTGCCCGACATCGAATTCTGCCCGACCGGCGGTGTTGGCGAAGAGGATATGGCGCGCTACCTGGCGCTGCCCAATGTGCCTTGCGTCGGCGGCAGCTGGCTGGCGCCGGACGAACTGGTTGCCGCAGGCGATTGGCAAGCGATTGAGCGGCGCGCGCGTCGTGCCGTGGCGATTGCCGCCGGACGTCCGGCGAACCCAACACATCCCGCTGATCCACTGGTCGGCGATGGCGAGGAAGATCCCGGTTCCGCACTTGAGGAGTTGCGTTGATGAACAACATGGCCGTAGATGCTGAAGATTTCACCCTGCGAGCACGGGTCAAATTGCTTGGGAAGTTGCTCGGCAATGTGATTGCCGAGCATGCGCGTCCGGGCGTGTTTGAAGTGGTTGAAGAGCTGCGCACCGGTTTCATCGCTTTGCGCTCGGGGCAGGAGAATGCGGCCAATACGCTCGACGCCTTGGGTTCGCTGATCGAGTCGCTGGATGCCGAAACCCTGATGCAGGTGATCCGGGCCTTCGCGATCTACTTCCAGTTGGTCAATGTGGCGGATGAACTGTGCCAGCACCGTGGTCGTCGGCGACAGGTCGAGGCCGGTGGCCGATTGTGGGTCGGCTCATTCGATGAAGCCTTGGGTTGTGCGGTTGATGCCGGCATGGATGCGCTGGAAATGTCCCGATTGCTCGGTCAGATGCGTTACAACGCCGTGTTCACGGCGCATCCGACGGAAGCCAAAAGCCGCACGGTGATGGAATCGCTGCGTCGCATCTTCACCTCCAACGAAGCGCTTGAGCTGGGCGAATCGCCTGAGGTTTTGGAAGACATCACACGCGAGATCCAGATTCTGTGGAAGACCGAAGAACTGCGCGGTCAGCGGCCCACGGCTGAGGATGAGATCCGTAACACCCTGCATTACTTCCATCAGTCAATTTTTGCTGCGGTCCCGGTGTTGTGTCGCAATCTGGAGCGTGCGCTGGGGCGTCATTTTGACCAGACCGTGCGTTTTCCCCCGTTTCTGCGCTTTGGTTCCTGGGTGGGCGGCGACCGTGACGGCAATCCCTTTGTCACCGTGCACACCACTTGGTATGCGCTGCGCATGCAGATCCGCGAGGTTCTGGGCTTCTATTTGCGCGAAACCGATGCATTGATGGATGAGTTGTCCCAGGCCCGCCGCTGGTGCACGCCGACGCCCGCGTTTGAAGAATCTTTGGCCGCGGATGAGCAGGCCTTCCTGGAGCGCAGCGGGGCCTTGCCCGAGCGCTTCAGCCAGGAGCCGTACCGGCGCAAGCTGTACTTGATGCGCCAGCGCTTGCAGGCGATGAGCCGGCAGATCCAGCAGGAGCTGGAAAATCGTGCGCGTCGCTCGCATCGTGCATCGGGCGGCTATACCGATGCGCAGGCCCTGGTTGACGATCTCAAGTTGATTCACAGCTCCTTGTGCAGTCATGGCGACGCCAACATCGCTGATCGCCGCCTCAAGGATCTGATCTTCGCCGCGGAAGCCTTCGGCTTTTCTCTGGCGCGCCTGGACATTCGTCAGGAATCACCACGCCACGAAGAAGCCGTGGCCGCTATGCTGCGCGAAACTGGCGTGTGCGACGACTACGAAGAGCTCGACGAGGCCATGCGCATGCAGTTGCTGGCGCGTGTCATACGTCAGCCGCCGGAAGCGCCGCCGATGGAGTTCTTCACCGAACCGGTGAGGCAGGTGCTGGAGCCAATCCGCATGATGGCGCAGGCGAAAAATGTGTTTGGCGATGACGTTTTCGGTGCCTATGTGATCTCGATGGCCCATGCGGCCAGTGATGTGCTCGAGGTCATGGCCCTGGCATCGGTTTACCGTTTGACGGGGTGGACGGCGGACGGCGCGTTCTGTCGCATACGCATTTCTCCGCTGTTTGAAACGATTGAGGATCTGGCCCACATTCGCCCGGTGATGCAGACCTTGCTCAGCGACCCTCTGTATCGCGAGATGCTCGATGCATCCGGGGGTGATCAGGAGGTCATGCTCGGGTATTCGGATTCCTGTAAGGACGGCGGCATTCTGGCCTCGACCTGGAATCTGTACAGGGCTCAACGTGAGGTGACGCGTCTGTGCGCAGATCAGGGCGTGGGCTGCCTGTTGTTCCACGGACGCGGCGGTACCGTCGGCCGTGGCGGTGGGCCCACACATGCGTCGATTCTTGCCCAGCCGCCCGGTACCGTGAACGGTAGGATGAAGTTCACTGAACAGGGTGAGATGATCTTCTATCGCTACAACAACCCGGAGACTGCGATTTACGAGTTGACGGTGGGGGTGGCTGGAGTGATCAAGCACGCCCTGCGCAGCCAAGATGCACCGGAGGATTTTCTCGACACCATGGCGACCGTGGCCGATGCGGGTGAAGCCTGGTATCGCGAACTGACCGAGAACACAGCGGGCTTTTTCGATTACTTCTATGACGCCACGCCGGTCAGTGACATCGGCGCCATGAATATCGGTTCGCGCCCCAGCCATCGACGCCAGGCCGAACGTGGCAAGTCTTCGATTCGGGCCATCCCATGGGTATTTGCCTGGTCGCAGTCACGTCACACCTTGCCCGGTTGGTTGGGGGTTGGAAGTGCGCTGGAGCAGGTTACACAGGCTGATCCACAGGCCTTGGACAGGCTGAAGCGTATGGCGCGGGAGTGGCCCTTTTTCGCCAACTTTCTCAACAACACACAAATGGGTTTGTCCAAAGCGGATATGGACATCGCGGAGCGTTATGCCGCGCTTGCCGGTCCTGATGCCCGGGTGATTTTTGAGGCCATCCGTGGCGAATATGAGCGCACACGCACACAGATTCTTGCGATCACCGAGCAGGATGATCTGCTGGGGGATGATCCGGTGCTGGCCCGCTCATTGGAGCGTCGGCGTCCCTATCTGGACCCACTCAATGCAATACAAACGCTGCTGATTCAGCGCTGTCGTCAGCGTCCTGATGATCCGATCTGGAAAGAGGCGTTGCTGCGCTCAATCAACGGCATCGCGGCGGGCATGCGCAACACCGGCTAGTCTGAATGAGCCGAACAGCTCAAGATGCTGTCGCGTTGTCCTCAGCGGGCAGACGCTCGACGTCCACACGCACGATCAAACTGGATTCGTCGCCGCCGCCAAAGATCACACCATTGAGTGGAATCACGTCGTCATAGTCGCGGCCCCAGGCCGTGGTGATGTGATTCACGGTCGGGGTGAGATTGTTGGTCGGGTCGATATCCTGCCAGCCATCATCACCGCACCACACGCTGACCCAAGCATGTGATGCATCGGCGCCCACCAAACGCGGTTTGCCCGGGGGCGGTAGGGTTTCGATGTAACCGCTGACATAGCGCGCAGCCAAACCTTTGTAACGCAGCGCAGCGATCATCAGATGAGCGAAGTCCTGGCACACGCCCTGACGTTGCTTCAGCACGTCGGCCACCGGCGTCGCGATGGTGGTTGCTTTGGAGTTGAACTTGAAGTTCTCGAAGATGCTGGAGGACAAGGCCTGCACCGCTTCCAGAATCGGACGTCCGGTGGTGAAGTGCGGATTGCTCAACTCGGCAATGTCATCCGGGATCGTGACCAGTTGCGACGGCAGCCGGTACATCTGCAAAGGTCGGGCTTCCTCGTCGTCCAGGCCGCGCAGTCGCGCCGCGATGTGTTCCCACGCGGCCGTGCTTGAGGGGTCAGGGCCTGGTGGGCGATTGACCTCGACAATGTGGGTGGCAAAGATGCGCGCGTCGCGATGCTCGCGGTCGATTTCAAAATACAGCACGCGATTGCCGAAATAATCGATGTGCATCTTGGCGTAACGCGGCCCCGGGCGGACCCGGATGCCGCGCTGTATGCACTGTTGGTAAGGCACGTCGCGCAGCATCATGCGCACTTGATTGTGTGCTTGGTCGACGGCTTTGGCGTAGTTGTAGTGGGTGTAGTGGCGCAGTCGGTAACGCATCAGGCGACCTCCACCAGTTGGGTCTGACGCATGGGGCGGCGTTGCAGATAACGGTGTTCTATCCCTTCACCCAATTCGCGCAGCCAAGTGTCCAGCTCGCTCAGGCTGTCTTCGAGGATGTGGCCGTCGGGATCGACGCGTTGTTCGGGCTCCCAGGTGGCCAGTTGGGTCAAGCGGGTGGTCACATCGGTGGCCAGCGGGTCGGTCTGGCCGGGTGACTGCAAGCTGCGCAACAGACGTTCCAGCATCATCAATTGATAGCGCAGAGATTGCGCATTGGTATCCGAGAGCAACAGATTGCTCAGCACGCCGGCGTGAGTCGAGGCCGCCACGTCGGGGGTGAGCGCGCTCGGGGTGTTGGTCAGTTCGAACAGCAAACCACCGGCGTTGTCCAGAGCCGCGGGGCCACCGTCGGTGGTGAAAGAGCGAATCAACCCGACCATGCCCAGCGCTTGCTCCAGACACATGCCGACTTCGATCATCGAACGGCTTCGGTCTTCGGTCATGGTGCGCCAGAGCGAGCCCTGGAGGCTGGTCAGCTGAGTCAAGGTGGCGTCCACAGCCGCGCGTGCTGCGGTGAAGTCCCCCGGGAACTGCAGGGCCATTTCCAACTGCGTGAGGGTGCGGAAAATCTGCTGCCCCAGGATGTCGCGCAGGATATCGGCCGAGCCAGCCATCGCGGTGATGTCGTGGCGCAAGCCGCCGGGCAAGTCGGTGTAGGTTATCCGCAACAATTCCGGCACAGGGTCATTCAACTGCGCTTCGCCGACCGGGCCGACAAAGCCCGGATACAACGTGGATTGCCAGGTGATTGCTTTGAGCAACGTATACGTCAGGGCATCGGGCGCTTGCGGCGGGGCGTCGGCGAGGCGCTCGAAGGCCATGCGCAGCAAGCGGGCGAGCAACTCCGCACGTGCCGTGTAGCGGCCCAGCCAGAGCAGTTTTTCAAAGATGTGCGGCTGCATGTTGGCGCTGCCGGAATGCAGTCGAGGCAGGAATTGCGGCAGGGTTTGTGAATACCGCTGCGGCTCAGACGCCAGCACCCAAATGTCTTTGCTCATGCCCCCGAGCTGGCTGGAAAAGCGCCAGCTGTCGGGCGCGCGGCCAACCCGGGCGAGACCGCCGGTCATGACTCGGAAACCGCCTTTGGCGTTGACCGCAAAGGTGCGTAACTCGGCCGGGTGGCTGATCACATCATCGCCGGATATCAGTGGCACGGTGGCGTGCGCATTGATGCTCTGCGCGACATAGTGATCCGGACGCGCACGAATGCGATCAAGTAGCCCACGTTTGGCGTTTTCACTCAGACGACAAACCGCCAGCGCGGGGTTTTTGCGGTTGGGCTGGAAGGTGCGAATGACCATGCTTTCCCAATGCGCCTGCACGTAGTCGAAATCGCTTTTGCGCCCACACCACCAGGTGCCTTGCGATGGCAGCTTGAGCTCTTCACCCAGCAGGAAATGGCATATCCCGGGCAAGAAGGCCATCAGCGCAGGGTTTTCCAGAATGCCGCTGCCCAGCGGGTTGGCGAATGTCAGGGTCCGATTGCGCACCGCTTGCAGACCGCCCGGCACACCAAGTAACGAGTGTCGATTGAGTTCCAGCGGGTCACAGTAGTCGTCGTCAAGACGTCGCAACAGCACGGTAATCGGTTTGCGCTGGTCGCCGTTGACCAGATAGCAAGCGCCGCCGGTGACCTGCAGATCAACGCCCTCGACCAGCGGCAGCCCCAGCTGACGCGCCAGGTAAGCGTGTTCTGCATGCGCTTCGTTGGCCGGCCCCGGGGTGAGCAGGGCGATATGATCGAGTTCGTCCTCGGCAAGCTGGATCAGGCGACTGCGTACGTCGCGCAGAAACGGCAACACCGGATGAACGTTGGATTCGCGGAAGATGCTCGGCAGCACCCGCGAACTGACGGTACGTGCGGCCAACGCGTAACCGATACCCGATGGCGCCTGAGTGCGGTCGCCAGTAACCCAGATGTTGCCTTGCGGGTCCCGACCCAGATCGGCGCCATACAGGATCAACTGCTGGTCCAAGGGCAGAGCTGTGCTGGTGCACGAGGCCAGAAATCCACGATGACCGAAGACCAGCTGAGGGGGCAGCAAACCATGGCGAATCAGCATTTGCTCGCCGTACAGGTCATGCATGATGTGACGCATCAGCTCGGCGCGCTGCGCCACACCCACTTCGATTTCGCGCCACTCCCGGCTGGTCATGATCAGCGGGAGCAGGTCCATCGGCCAGGCTCGCGTGCGAATCTTGTCCTTGTCGTAGATGTTGTACGAAATGCCGTTCTCGAACAGCAGACGGCGCATTTCGTTCTGGCGCTCGGCCAAGTCGCTGCGTTCCAGCTCGGCGAGTGCGCCGGCCAGATACTGCCAGTGCGGACGCAACTGACCGTCGTCGCCGGTCAGCTCATCAAAGCGGCCGGACGCGCGCGTGTAGCGATCAAAAAGTGGACCCAAGGGTGAAAGCCTTTGAATTACTGCTGTTGATTCTGCGCGGCGTCGTGCAAAAAGTAATTATGACTTAACAGTCGGTCGATATCGCTAATTTCAGCCTGAATGTCATCAATGGTTTCGCGCAAAGTGCCCGGATCACTGGCCAACAGCTTGGCTTTGAAGTCGCCCACATGTGTCAGCAATTGGTCCAGTGCTTCAAGCACCGGAGTGTTGCGTGGCAGGCGTTGAGCGCAGGATCGTGCCGAGTCCAGAGCGTAATGCACGGAGCGTGGAAAGGTGTCATTCAGGAACAAGAATTCGATTACCGCGCTGGCCTTGACCTGGCCGTGCATTTCGCGCTGATACATCTGATACGCGGACAATGAGCGCAATACGCTCATCCACTGCAAGGCATCGAAGGCGGGCAGATTGTCCACTTCATCGGGCAGCAGGTCATCGACGCGCACGTCCATGATGCGGGTGGTCATATCGGTGCGTTCCAGCATGCGCCCGATGGCCAGGAAGTAGAACGCCTCGTTGCGACACATACTGCCGCGAACATGGCCGCGAACGGTCTGGCAGCGATCGATCAAGCCGCGCAGAAAGCGCATACGCGCGGCGCTACGGCGCACCGAGCCGGCGCTTTCGGTGCCGAAGTAGGCCCACAACTCGTTCATGCTTTCGACCATTTCCCGCGGTACGCGGTCGCGGATGGTGCGCAGATTTTCACGGGCAAACTTGAGCGAGCTGTGTATCGAGCCCGAGTTGATGTCTTCTTCGATCAGATAGCGCAACACCACGTTCTCGCCTGCACTGCGGTGGTGTTGTTCAAAGGTCATCTGTGAGCCGGTGATTTCGACCAGTTGATACCAATTGACCCGCGAATTCAGCGGCAGGTCGAGGACCATGTCGGAATAGCTGAGCAACAGACGCGCGGTGTTTTCAGCACGTTCCAGGTAGCGGCCGAACCAGTAGAACTTTTCGGCAATGCGAGACAGCATCATGCGCGGTCTCCGGCTTCGCCCAGAGCATGGGCATCAACAATCCAGGTGTCTTTACTGCCGCCGCCTTGCGAGGAATTCACCACCAGCGAGCCTTCCTTCAAGGCCACGCGGGTCAGGCCGCCGTTGGTGACGTACTGGCGATCCGCCGAGAGTATGAAGGGGCGCAGGTCGACATGGCGCGGCGCCAAACCCTTGGGTGTCAGGGTTGGGGTGGTGGACAGATTCAGACACGGCTGAGCAATCCAGTTGCGCGGGTCTTGACGCACCTGGGCGATGGTTTTCTTGCGCTGCGCCGCGCTCGAGTGAGGACCGATCAACAGGCCATACCCGCCGGATTCATTGGCCGGTTTTATGACCAGATCGGCGATGTTCTCCAGCACGTAGTCGCAGTCGTCGGGTTTGGCGCACTGCCAAGTGGGCACGTTGGGGATGATCGGTTCTTCACCCAGGTAATAGCGAATGATGTCGGGGACGAAAGCGTAGACGACTTTGTCATCCGCGACCCCGGCGCCTGGCGCATTGGCCAAGGCGACTTTTCCGGCGCGCCAGGCGCGCATCAGTCCGGGAACGCCGAGAGCGGAGTCGGGACGAAACACTTCCGGATCCAGGAACAAATCGTCGATACGTCGATAGATCACATCGACACGTTGCAAGCCGCCGATTGTGCGCATGTACACGCAATCATCGTCCTGCACCACCAGATCCGAACCTTCGACCAAATCAATGCCCATTTGCTGGGCCAGATAGGAATGCTCGAAATAGGCCGAGTTGTAGATGCCCGGTGTGAGCAAAACGATGGTTGGATGGTGACTGCCGTTGGGGTTCAATGCCGACAAGGTGGCGTGCAGTTGGCCCGGGTACTCACCCACCGGGTGAATGTCCTGATGTTCGAACAGCTCGGGAAAAATGCGCTTCATGATGGCGCGGTTTTCGAGCATGTAGGAGACACCTGAGGGTACCCTCAGATTGTCTTCCAGCACATACATGGTGCCGTCTTTGCCGCGCACCAAATCGGAGCCGCAAATGTGCGACCACACGCCGAAAGCGGGTTCCACGCCGACACATTCCGGACGGAAGTTGACCGATTTCTCGAGCACCCAGGCGGGGAAGACGCCATCGGCGATGATCTGTTGTTTGGCGTAGACATCACTGATGAAATGATTCAACGCGGTGACGCGCTGTTTCAAACCGCGTTCGATGCGTTGCCATTCCTCCAGCAGGATGACCCGCGGGATGATGTCGAAGGGCCACGCTCGGTCGATGGTGGAGCCTTCACTGTAAACGGTGAAGCTGATACCCATGGTTCGGATCGCCAGTTCAGCGGCTTCACGGCGTTGGTCGAGCTCGTCCTGGCTCAATTGCGAAAGCACTTTGAGAATGCGCGATGAAACCGGTTCATTGCGCTGCGCCGGTGATACCAGCTCGTCGTAGAAACCGGCCATTTTCAAAGTGTTGAACGCGCGGGGCACGCCCATATCAGAAAGCTCCTGTGGCTTGTCTCCGCAGATCCAATGTGACGCGGTGACGGGGGTTGAGTTCCAGTGGGGGGATAACGACTGGACCAGGGGTGTGGCCAAACGCGAAGAACCGCGCCAGACGGCGGCTTTCGGCCTCGTGGCCGTTGACCGGGAAGGTTTCGAAGCTGCGTCCGCCGGGGTGATGCACGTGATAGGTGCAGCCACCGATCGAGCGGCCTGACCACAGATCCACCAGATCGAAGACCAGTGGGTTGTGTGCGCCCACCGTGGGATGCAGGCAGGACCACGGTTGCCAGGCGCGATAACGCACGCCGGCGACATACTCACCGCTCACCCCGGTGGACTGCAAAGGCAGGCGCCGCCCGTTGCACAGCACTGCGTAACGGGTGGGGTCCAGATCGCGTGCGCTGAGCTGTACGCGTTCCAAAGATGAGTCGACATAGCGCGCGGTGCCGCCGCCTCCGGGTTCCTCGCCCATTGTCGGCCACGGCTCCAGCGCGCCGCGCAGTTCCAGCGTGGTGTTGCCGATGCGGACCTCGCCATAGCGTGGGAAGCGGAATTCGTAGTGCGGTGCGAACCAGGCGGGGTCGAAGTCGAAACCGGCCTGACGCAGGTCATTCACAATCTCGTTGATGTCTTGGCGCAGATAGTGCGGCAGTAGCATGGCATCGTGAAGATCTGCGCCCCAGGGGCGCAGCGGGCGGCGATACGGCTCACGCCAGAACCACACCAGCAAGGCCCGCACCAGCAGTTGCTGGGCCAGACTCATCTGCGCGTGGGGCGGCATCTCAAAGGCGCGGAACTCGACCAGGCCCAGACGTCCGGTGGACGAGTCTGGCGAGTACAGCTTGTCGATGCAGATTTCCGATCGATGCGTGTTGCCGGTCAGGTCGGTGAGCAGGTTGCGGAACACCCGGTCAACCAACCACGGTGGTGCCGGCGTCTGGCCTGGCATGGGAATTTCATTGAGTGCGATATCCAGTTCGTAAAGCAGATCGTCGCGCGCCTCATCAACACGCGGTGATTGACTGGTCGGGCCGATGAACTGTCCACCGAACAGATAGGACAAGCTGGGATGGCGCTGCCAGTAGCGGATCACCGAGGCGAGCAAGTCGGGGCGACGCAAAAATGGGCTGTCTAAGGGTGTCGCGGCACCGACCACAATATGATTGCCGCCGCCCGTGCCACAGTGCTTGCCGTCGATCATGAACTTCTCGGTGCCCAGGCGTGACAGGCGCGCGGCTTCGTACAGACGCGTGGTGTTGTGGCGCAGTTCGTTCCAGTTCGAGGACGGGTGAATGTTGACCTCGATCACGCCCGGGTCCGGGGTGATTTTGATTTGCTGCAAGCGCGGGTCGGCGGGCGGTGGATAACCTTCGATGCGCAGCGGCAGGTCGAGCTTTTTGGCGCAATCTTCAAGCACCGCGACCAGCTCCAGATATTCCTCGGCGCGTCGCACTGGCGGCATGAACACCGACAGCACGCCGTTGCCGGGTTCGATCGCCATGGCGGTGCGAATCGTGCCTGGAGCAACATTGCCGCCACCGCTTTGCGGCGTGTGTTGCGGATTGCCCTGGTCTTGCGCGACATCGGCTTCGAAGCGCGCAGGCAGGGGCGGGCGCGCCCGCGTGGGGTCATCCACGATCAGCGGCTCGACGGGGCCGCCACGCGCGACGCCCACGGCTTCCAGGGGCAGGCGCAAACCGATGCTGGAATCGCCCGGAATCAGGAACAATTTGCCGCGACGGAACTCCCACACTTCCGACAGCCAGTGGCGGCCTCGCACGTCAGACTGCCAGTGTTGAATCGGAAGCACGAAGCCCCGTGGAGCGCTCAAGGGCTGGCTGAAGATACGGGTCAGCCGGGCCCGTTTCTCAGGATCATCAATGTCGCCGCTGGTGACATCCACATTCGGCGGTAGTTGGCCTTCCTCGGCCATGCAGTGCAGCGGATCTTCGTACGCCGGAGTGATGCATTCGTGGCTCAGATGCAGGGTGTCCGTCACCGCTTCCATCAAAGCCCGCGCATCTTCGACGTCCGGATTGGGGCCTTCGGAGTACAAGTCGAGTCGGCTGGTGTCCTGCCAGATCGGCTCGCCATCGCTGCGCCAGATAATGCTATAGGCCCAGCGCGGTAACGACTCCCCGGGGTACCACTTGCCCTGGCCGAAGCTGATCAGGCCACCGGGGGCGAATTCCTGGTGCAGACGGTGGGCCAGCTCGGCCGACAAGCGTTGTTTGGCCGGTCCGACCGCGGCGGTGTTCCACTCCTCGCCCTGCATATCGTCAATCGAGACGAAGGTGGGCTCACCCCCCATGGTCAGACGCATATCCAGCGCTTGGATGTCGGCATCGACCTGCTGGCCCAGCGCGTCGATGGCGTTCCATTGCTCTTCGCTGTAGGGCAGGGTGACGCGGGGTGATTCGGCCAGGCGGGTCACCGCCATATGGTGCGCGAAGGTGACTTCGCATTCATCGACTGCGCCGCTGATTGGGGCTGCGCTGCTTGGTTCCGGGGTCGCGGATAAGGGAATGTGACCTTCGCCGGCGAGCAGTCCGGAGGTTGGGTCCAGGCCAATCCATCCTGCGCCCGGCACATAGGCTTCGCACCAGGCATGCAGATCGGTGAAATCGTGGTCCGTGCCCGAGGGACCATCGAGCGCTTCGACGTCGGCTTTGAGCTGGATCAGGTAGCCGGAAACAAAACGCGCAGCAATGCCACGGTGGCGCAGCAACTGCACCAGCAACCAGGCGCTGTCCCGGCATGAGCCTGAGGCTTTGGTCAGCGTTTCATCCGGTGTTTGCACACCAGGCTCCATGCGGATGCGGTACTCGATGGCCTGTTCCAACTTTTGGTTGACGTCAACCAGGAAGTCGACCGTGCGCTGACCGTTGAGTTTGATCCCGGCGAGATACTTGTTGAAGGCTTTGCCACCTTTGCTGCAGCGCAGGTAAGGCGCCAGTTCGCTCTTCAGACTGTCGGCGTATTTGAACGGCACATGTTCGGCGTCGTCCTCAATGAAAAAGTCAAAGGGGCTGAACACATCCAGCCGCGCAATGACTTCGACCTCCACGTTGAAGTGGTCGACGGGTTCGGGGAACACCACACGGGCCTGCCAGTTGCCCTGAGGGTCCTGCTGCCAATTGAGGAAGTGCGGTTCCGGGCTGATTCGCAGGCTGTAAGCGGTGACCGGGGTGCGCGCATGGGGTGCCGGCCGCAGGCGAATGACTTGTGGCGACATCTTGACCAAGCGGTCGTAGGCATATTCAGTCCGGTGAATTAATGCCACGGAAATCGACATGCGGCGCGGTCCTCGTTGTGATCCAGATCGTATGATCGAGGGACGACGAAGCAATAATTGCGCCAAGCCTCATGCACAGCTATGACGCAGTTTCCCAGGTCGTGTTCCAAGATGGGGCTTGTCCACTATGCACAGGTGCACAGTTTTGAAGCGGTTCCATCATGACTGATGTGATAGCGCTTTATAAGGTTTCCTGTCCAGTGCCTTGGAACTGGCACGCTCTGTGCTTTGATGCCTGACAGTTGCCAACCAATCGCGTTTGCACCGTGACCGATGGACTCGGCGGGGGCAAGGGGAAAGAACGCCAAAGGTGGCAGCGAACCTGAGTGGTTCGCGTCCCGCGATCAGCGCGGACCACAGCTTCAGGGAGTGGAGCGTCCCGGTCGGTCCCACCGTTCGTGGGGATTCGGTGACAGGCCGGCCGGGACGATCCCGTTTACGTTGAAGTGGAAATGAAGACATGCACAACAATCGAACGCAGAGCTGGACGCACTGGGCACGTTTGGCTGCGATGCTGAGTCTGCTTGGATCCGCGGCCGCCGCCAGCGAATCTGCACCCCGTCCTGAGGTGTATCACCCGGAGGTGATCACCCTGCCAGCAAATCAACCACCGCAGGTGGGCCGTGCAGAAACCGCAGAGGACTGCGAGTTGGCCCCGTATTCGCTGGCGCCGCAGTTCTTCGTCAAGCGGGTCAGCCGCGAGCGTCAAGCCTGTGGCAGTGCGTCATCGTCGGACATGGTCGCCAACAACCACAGTGTGCTCACACTGGAACAACCGGAATCCCAATAAGTGATCAGTTTCAAACGCGCGGTGCTCAGCGCCGCGGTGGTGGTGTTGTGCGCTTGTCAAAGTGATGGTGGCCGGCAGCCCGATGACGCCGCGTCGAGCGACGTTTTTCAGCTTATCGAGGCGGATATGGCCAGCGTTCACGACGCTTTGGCGGGCAAGACGCGGTTGGCCGATGGCAGCGTGTTGACCTGCGAGTCGCTGGTCCAGATGTACATCGACCGCATCCTTGCGATCGACAAATTCCCCCAGCCGAGCGGCGGCTTGCCGGTCAGCGGGGTATTGCACATCAATGCCTACGCCTTGGATCAAGCGCGTGCCTTGGACGAGCTTTACGCCTTGGAAGGCGTGGGCGAGCGCTACCTGCATTGCATGCCGGTGCTGCTCAAAGACAACTACGACACCTACGACCATCCATCGACCTCGGGCTCGTACGCGATGCTCGGCCATCAGGCCGGCGTGGATGCGGACTCGGTGGAGGGTTTGCGGGCTGCCGGCGCGGTTATTTTGGGCAAAGCCAACCAGGACGAGTTCGCGTTCTTTACCACCGGCTTTTCCGCCCGTGCGATTCAGGTCACCAATCCGTACAACACGAGTCAGAGCCCGGCCGGCTCGTCATCCGGCACCGGCGCATCGATCGCGGCAAATTTTGCCTTGGGCGGCACCGGCTCGGACACCTGTCAGTCGATTCGTCATCCGAGTTCGGTGAACGGCTTGGTTGGGGTGCGGCCGAGTCTCGGTGTGATCTCGCAGCACGGCATTTTCCCGCTGTCGCACGCCCGCGATACCGGTGGGCCGATGACGCGCAACGTGCGCGATGCCGCGTTGATGCTGACCGCAATGGCGGGTGTCGATCCGCGTGATGCCAAAACCCTGGAATTTCCCGCGGCGCAACGCCCGCGCAGCTACGCCGATTTTCTGGACCGCGACACTCACGGTGTTGCCGGACGACACATCGGCATTGCGCGCCAGATCGGCGGCCTGGAGAGTCCGGCCGGCACTGGCGTGCAGGGGGAATTGATTGAGGCCGCGGTGGCCAAGATGGCCGAGATGGGCGCCATCATTCATGACGTCTATCTGCCCGATTTTCAGAATGTGGGCGCAGGTTCGCGCCACTTCGACATGAACGACTATTTCCGTCAGTTCGAGTTGGAGGGCGGGCATAGCCCGCGCCGCTGTGTGTCCAGTCTGTTCGCCAGTGACGCCAATGACCGGGGCGATTGCCTCGGCATGGAGGGCATCGTGGAAACGCTACGGGTCGGGCTGCGCACAGCGCCCTTGTTTGCCCTGGTCGCGGTCGACGATCCCGATCTGGAACCCAGCGATGAGCAACTCGATGCGATCGTGGCGCAGCGCGACTATGTGACCGCTGCCATGGACAGTCTCACCGATGTCGACGGCGAACCTGTCCTCGATGCCAACGGCGACCCCATACGTCTCGATGCACTGATCCTCTCGCCGGGACCCACTGGCGGGCGTACCTGTGATTTTGGCTCGACCACGCAGATGGGATCGGTGGTGGTGCCGGTGGGTTTTGATGAATCCGTGGGCGTGCCGCGTGGCATGGAGATTTTTGTGCGCCGCTTTGATGAAGGCACGGCATTGGCCATTGCCTATGACTATGAGCAGGCCACCCACCATCGCCGTCCGCCGGACCTGGTCGCCAATCCCGCGGCCGAGTTGCCATTGATCGGGGAGTTCAATGCCAATGTGCAACAGGCTTTGATGACGGCCACCTCAGCCCCGCCTGAAGACTTGCCGCTGGAGGTTTATCTCCAGGCTTTGTACGAACTGACGGGGCTATAAGCCCGCATTGAGGACGCCATGAAATCTTATACGCTCATTCCCATTCTTCTCGTTGCGTCCTCCACGACCGCCGCACATCATCCCGAGGGTGACCATGTGGTGCTGAGCAAGGCCGAGCAGATCAGCTACGCCCAGCGTTACGAAACGACCAAAGCCGACGACGGCCGCATGGAGCTCGATGAGGCCTACTTCTGGCATCAATCACGCACCTTCGACGGTCGGGCAAACAGCTGTTCTGATGACAGTTGCGAGACCTACACGCTGGACATTGTTCCCGGTGGGGCGCGTTTGCGGGTGGGTATCGCGACACCCGAACGCACCGACACCTTTGCGGTGGAAATATATGATCCGGCGGGCGAGCTGCGCGCCAGCGACAACACTAGCAACCAATTCAATTCCGAGGCCCAGGTCAGTGATCCTGAGGGTGGTCTGTGGAGCGTGGTCGTGCGGGCTGAGAATGTTTCTCGCGCATCCTATCGTTTGCGCGCCAAGCTGGAGTCGGTGACGCCAGAGAGTCAGCAGGTGACCGGTGAAGCGGGTCGTCGCCCGCTGTATCCTAATCTGCGCACCGTTCCGCCGTATGAGTTTACCTTCACGGCGCCGCTGAACCCGCTCAATGGGGTGTATCCGCCCGACACCATCAACCCCCCGGCGTCGGTGGCGGGGATCACGCTGGCGTCATGCTCAATCGATGAGTACCTGCCCGCCGAGGCGGGCGGTGCGGATGCCAAGCATTGTCTGCGATTGACCTCCGGGCCGATCAACATTGGTGAAGGCATTTACGATATGCGCTTCCGTCTGCTGGAAGACTTCATTGCCGGCACCGCACAGCTGAACCCCGAAGAAGCGTTTTCGCGTTTGGTGGTTGGCGACATGCAACAGGCGGTGCATTACAGCGACGGTTCGATCGAGTACGTCCAGGCCGGAACGTATTCGTTTCATCCGACCCATGCGCACTTTCATGATGACTACATCCTCAGCTACTACCTCGCGCTGGTGACCGATCCGGTCAGCGGCGAGTATCACCGCGTCGGGACCGGGACGAAATCCGGCTTCTGTCCCGCCGATCAGTTGTGGGGCGATTGGCGGGCTTTTGCCCAAGGCACGGAAAAGCCTGGTGGTGACAGTCCGTTAAGCAGTTGCTTCTCGCTCACCGATGGCTTTGTCGGGCTGTCTGTGGGGTGGGGCGATGTCTATCGCTGGCAGCGCCCAGGCCAATACGTTGAGTTTGATGGGCAAGGCAATGGTCGTTATGTGATCACCGCAGTGGTGGATGAGTACAACAATGTGATTGAGTCGGATGAGACCGACAACGTGTCGTATGCCTACGTCGAGATTCAGGGCGACACCATCACCACGCTTGAACGGGGATGGGGCACATCGCCGTGGGACCCGAAAAAGGAGGTCTTCACCGGGCCGCATCCGACTCAGCGCCAATCGGACTACGCAGCGGATGTGCAAAGCGGCGCCCGGGATGCCGAGGTGACAGCCGGTGGCAGCCTGGGTTGGGGCGTCCTCAGCTTGGTTTTGCTCGGGCTGCAGCGACGCAAGTTCCAGGCAAAGATTTCATGACAATCTGAATCCCCTATAGTCGGCGGTGTTTTCCGCCACGAGACGCTGGGTGATTGAACACGCTGCCGTGGTCCTGATGGGACCTTTGCTTTATGCCCAAGGGCGTTGGGTCCGACGCTCGACGCCGCTGTTGCCCGAGCCATGCGGCCCGCGTGAAGGACACAGCGGTCAGGGACAGACCTTGCGTCTGTTGATCGCGGGCGATTCCGCCGCGGCGGGTGTTGGCGTGGCTCAACAAGGCGATGCGCTGTCGGGTCAGCTGGTGGACGCTTTGGCCCCGCATGCTGCGGTGAGCTGGCGTCTGCTGGCCAACAGTGGCGATGATTCGGCAAAGTTGCTGACGGCTTTGCAAAAGGCTCCTGCTGCAGCGATCGATGTGGCGGTGATTTCCATCGGTGTGAATGACGTGACGGCCATGACCTCAATGCGCCGCTGGCGTCGCAACCTGCACACACTGGTGGAGGTGCTGCAGGGCGATTATGCGGCCCGGCGGATTGTGTTGTCCTCGCTGCCACCGATGCATTTGTTCCCGGCTCTGCCGCACCCTTTACGCTGGTGGTTGGGCTTGCGCGCACGGCGCCTCAACCAAGCCATGGCCTCTTTTGCGGAGAGTGTCGCTGGGGTGCGCTTCGTGCCGATCCCCTACGCAGCGGACACCCGGTTGATGGCCAGCGATGGTTTTCATCCCGGCGCCCCGGCTTACCGATTGTGGGCGGCTGCATTGGCGGCGGTGATTTTGCAGCGCGATGGCGTGTGCGGCTCGTGCACGGGCTGAGGTTTCGCGCCGTCCCTGATGCCGGCGATTCGCCGGTTTGTCACTCTCACACGGAACTGTGGTAGAAACGCGCGGCGCGGCATATCGCCGCACGATCCCCATGAGCCAACAAGGGCAAGTGATGTCAGATTTTCAAAATGTATCGGTCGCGCGCGCCGGTAATGTGTATTTCGACGGCAAGGTCACCAGCCGCACTTTGATCTTCAGCGATGGCAGCAAAAAGACCTTGGGCATCATGCTGCCCGGTGAGTACGAGTTCGGCACCGAGGTGCGAGAGCTGATGGACATCACAGCGGGTGAACTGGAGGTCAAGCTGCCAGGCCAGGACTGGCAGTCGGTGAGCGCAGGGCAGACTTTTGAAGTGCCAGCGCAGGCCAAGTTTCAGCTGCGTATCCTCCAAGTCACGGACTATTGCTGCAGCTACTTCGATTAGGCTCGGTCGGGCAGCGGGGACGTCCCTGCCGTTGAGAGTGTCAAATACATGAACTGGATTCTTCTCCTTGTTGCCGGGCTGTTTGAAGTGGTCTGGGCGGTGGGTTTGAAATACACCGAAGGTTTCACCCGTCCGTTGCCGTCGTTGATCACTGTGTTGGCGATGGGCGTGAGTTTCTATCTGCTCAGCGTGGCGCTGCGCCAGTTGCCGTTGGGTACCGCCTATGCGGTGTGGGTCGGTGTTGGCGCGCTGGGGACTGCGATCGTGGGCATTGTGCTGTTCCACGAAGCGGTGACCCCACTCAAGTTGATCAGTTTGGCCTTGGTTGTGGCCGGTATTGTCGGCTTGAAACTCTCGGCCACGGCCTGAACATAGGCTAGCGATTGCGCCCGTATTGCTCGTGGCTGGTCACCCAGTCGCCGTTAGCCACCGCAGCGGCGAGTGACAGTTCACCGGCGAGAACCGTCGCGCCGATAATTTCGGCCAGCTTGTGCGCGCGACCCTGGCCATAGCAATCCATCATTTCCAGGCATTGGCGTTGCCCGGGCAGACCGGTGCCGCCGCCGTAGCTGGCGACGATGAGTGACGGCAGGGTGATGGAAAAATAATAGTCACCGGCGTCGGTCAGCTCACCCACCGCCAGACCCACGCAGGACTCCGCCACATTGGCCGCATCCTGGCCGGTGGCGATGAACGTGGCCGTGATGCCGTTGGCGGCGTGTGCGCCGTTGTTCAGCGAGCCCGCCAAAAACGCGCCGCTCATCGACATGATGCGTCGCTCATGCAGGGTTTTCGCATCCACGCCCATGATGGTTTGCAGCAGCTCGTTGGCAACGGTGCACTCTGCGATGACGCGCTTGCCGCGGCTGTGCAGCATGTTGATGAGCGACGGCTTTTTGTCCGTGTCCATATTGCCGCTCAGGGAGAAGCGCGCGACTGTCATTGGGGTATTGGCGAGGATCCATTGACAGGCCGCGTGCGTGGCTTTGCCACACATGTTTTGACCGGCCGCGTCGCCAGTTGTGTAGTTGAACCGCAAGTACAGAAAACGCGACACCGCGTAGTGCTCGATGTTGCGCAATTTGCCGACGCTTGTGGTGGCCTGGGCCGCGTCACGTATCGCGTCCATATTGGTCTTGATCCAGACGCCGAAGTCGCGTGCCTCGCGGGCGCTGGCAAAGGTGAAGACCGGGGCGCGCTGCATGGCATCGTCAGCCACGGTCACGTTGACGCCGCCGGCCTCACGGGTGAGACGCATGCCGCGGTTGTAGCTGGCCACCAGGGTGCCTTCTGAGGTCGCCATGGGCACGTAGAACTCTCCCTGCGCGTGCTCACCGTTGACCAGCAGCGGGCCAGCGAGGCCAAGTGGAACCTGGATCACGCCGGTGAAGTTCTCGATGTTGCCGCGTGTCTGCTCCGGCTCGAAGGCGTAGTGCGCCGCATGAGTCAGGCGTGTGCCGGTTTGCTGTTCGACGAAGTCGCGTCGCTGCTGGGCCGCCGCTTCGCTGTAGTCGTTTTCTGGGTCACGCGGAATACGTGGCTTGCTACTCATGACGGGTCTCCCGATTGTTCTGCATCACAGCTAAAAAGCTGGGCTGCGCAGTGTCAAGCTTACGGCTCAAGCTAAGGTGCGATGGACTTGCACTGTGCGGTGGATAGGAGTATCACCACAGACACCATTCGTGGCATCGGTGAAGGAGGCGACAATGGATCACGACGATCTTCTGGAAATGAACTCGGCGCTTGAACAGTTGCTGGTCTGCGCGGATCTGGATGACGATCACCATGAGCTGATCGAGCGTTGTCTGGATGAGGGTTATCTCAATCTGGATGTCACCGACAAAGCCATGGTAAGGCGATTGCTCAATACGCGTAGCAGCCGATCCAAAGGCCCAGGGCAGGGTGGCGGCATCCTCCAGCGCTACCGTGAGCGACGGCAGCAAAGCCACACCAAACCGTCTGCGACGCGCCGTATTTCCAGCACCAAGCGCGCCTCCTCATAAGTTTGTACCCGGTCGGTAACATCGCCTAAGCTAAGCGCTGTCCTTAGGCAGGTTTCGATCTTGAATGTGAAGTTTCTTGCGCGCGCTGGCGCATGTCTGGGTGTGCTGGTGGTGGCCGCCTGTGGCTCATCCGGCGTCAGCCAAGGGGGGCGTGCCGATGAGGTCCTGACGCGCATCGTCGTCGAAGATGATCCGGCCTGTCCTGCACCGCGTTGCTTCGAAGTCCTGATTCCTTTACCGGACGATGTCAGCGTCACCAACAACCGCGTGCGCATCTGGTTGCCCAAGGATTACGACGCCAGCGACAAGGCCTACCCGGTTTTGTATTTGCTGCATGATGCGCCGGGTGACTATCTCAGCTGGACGCGCGAAGGACGGATTGCCGAGGCCCTGCAAGATCTGCCGGTGATCGCGATCATGCCCGACGGTGGGGGTGGTAACCCGGGCTGGTATTCCGACTGGCGTGATGGCTCTTATCAGTGGGAGAGCTATCACATGAGCGTCATGCTGCCGTATCTGGAACGTCATTTGCGAGTGGTTGGCGACGGTCATCGCGCTGTCGCCGGGCCGTCCATGGGCGGCTTTGGTGCCATGAGTTATGCGGCCCGCTATCCTGGACGCTTCAAGGCCGCGGCAGGGTTTTCCGGTGCTGTGGATTTCCTCCATCTGGATCGGGTCAGTGCGCTGTACGCGTTTTTGGGCAACCCCATCGCCGGCACGCCCAATGGCCCGATCTGGGGTGATCCGGTGACCCACTTTGACATCTGGCAAGCGCATGATCCCGGCACCCATGTGGACGGATTGCGCGAGACTCAGGTTTTGCTGACTTGTGGCAACGGCTTGCCCGGCGGCGGACACGATGATGAGGCGGATCTACCGACCTACGCCATCGAACCGCTGCTGTTGTTGATGAACACCAGCTTCGAGCAAACCCTGGCGGATGCCGGGATTGCGCATGAGGTCTGGTTCTATGGGCCGGGGTATCACGACTGGCCGCACTATCGCGACGCGTTTGCTTGGGCTTTGCCTCAGTTGATGGCCGCGATTTCCGTTCAAGAGTTTTAAGGACAACATCGTGTCACAGCCAAACATGACCGCCTTTTCGTCTTTGCTGGAGCAGGTCAGAGCCAGTGATCAGGCCGGCATCTATGAGGTGCGCTTCACGCCCGATTGGATGCAAGGGCGCGCCGCCTTCGGTGGTCTCAGTGCCGCCTTGACCTTGACCGCGCTGCGTCAGCATCTCGACACCGACCGGCCGTTGCGTGCCTTGATGACAGCTTTCATTGGGCCGCCAGCGTCCGGTTTGGCGCAGGTCGAGTGCCAAGCTTTGCGCAGTGGCAAATCGGTGAGCTGGGCGCAGGCGGCGCTGCGTCAAAACGATCAGGTGTGCACGACGATCAGCGCGTGCCTGGGGCATGGGCGCGATTCCAGCATTCGCGTTGACGCGCCAGCGCGGCCACAGGCCAAAGACGTCGAGGGCTTGCCGTCGTTACCTTATCTGGAGGGACTGACGCCGGTGTTTACCCAGCACTTTGATATGCGCTGGGGCTTTGGCGGCTACCCGATGAGCGGCGGCAGCCAGTCCGAATGCGGCGTGTGGGTGCGGTTCCGTCAGCCGCAAGAGTTCAGCGAGGCGCATGTGGTGGCCTTGATGGATGTCTTGCCACCGGCCGTGGCGCAGATGCAGCGCCAGCCCAAGCCGCTGAGCTCCATGAGCTGGCATCTGGAAATGCTTGATGACATGCAGGCCGACGATGCGCGTGATGGCCAGGGCTGGTGGTTCGTGCATATGTACGCCCACGGCGCGGCCAACGGTTATTCGCAGCAGCACGCGACGCTGTACACCCCGGCGGGGCGTGCGCTGGCCATGAGTCAGCAGAGTGTGGCGGTGTTTGCCTAACCCTGCAGCGGCTGGGCCAAGATCCACAAGCCAATGCCGGTAAACAGCACCATCAGCAGCAGCATGGGGATCTGGCTCAGCGTGGCCTGAGCGCGATTGGGAAAGCTGCGCAGGGCTTCGGCGTGGGCCAGATAAACGCTGGCCACGTGGCCGATCAGGATCAGCCAAACCTGGGTGTTCCAGACCACGCCCATATCCGGAATGATCGGCACGCGCCCGGTGATCGCGGTGCCGAACAGATTCCAGCCCCAACCGAACGGATCGGAAACCAGCGCGCGGATTTTGACCCCCTGATTGAGCAACAGGGTGTAGTAGTGGGTGGCATGGTAGACCAGCACGATCGGTAGCAGGCTGTACCCGAAGCGCAGTGCCAGTTCCGCGACCGTCAGTGGCGTGCGTGTGAGCATGCGACCCAGCCATAGAAACACCCAGAACAGGCCGAGGTATATGAACGGCGATGCGATCAGCCACAGGCATTCATAGACGACATACCAAGGGCGCAGTGCGACGTACGCGTAGATCGGTGGCTGGCCGAGCAGGGAGGTGAGCCAACCGAAAGGGTCTTTCCAGAACAGGTTGAACCACAGGCTGGTTTCGCGCAGGCCGTCATAGGCTGTCGATGACAGCATGAACAGGATGAAGACCAGCAAACTGAGGTGCTCAATGCGTTGTTGGAGCAAGCCGCTGATGGGCCAGCGCAAACGCAAGCGGCGGGCGCCGCTCTGATCACGATCGTATGCAATCGGTGCCATGAGCGCCACCAGGCGGAACATCACGGCAAAGAACTCGCCGTAACGAAACCAGGCGCGTGCACCAAACAACCAGATCGCGAACAGATTGATCAGGGTGTACCCGATGAGAATCCAAGACAGCGAGAACGGCCGGGTGCGTCCGAGCAGTTCCAGACTGATGAACACCAT
>CAZVMN010000020.1:0-29993 GCA_964629015.1 uncultured Oceanococcus sp. | reverse complement strand
CCACCGACATCGACAAGATGATCGTGTGGGGTAACCACAGCGCGACCCAGTACCCGGACCTGCATCATGCAACCGTTGGTGGCGAAGCCGCGATGGGTCTGGTGGACCAGGCTTGGTACGAAAACGATTTTATCCCGGTTGTGCAACAGCGCGGTGCGGCGATCATCAAAGCCCGTGGCGCGTCTTCCGCGGCGTCCGCGGCTTCGGCTGCGGTTGACCACATGCGCAGTTGGGCTCTGGGTAGCAACGGTGGCTGGGTCTCCATGGGTGTGGCTTCCGACGGCAGCTACGGTGTTGCTGAAGGTATCGTGTATTCCTATCCGTGTGTTTGCGAAAACGGGGATTACACGGTGGTGCAAGGGCTGGAAATCAACGCATTCAGCCAAGCTCGCATGGATGCCACCGAACAGGAACTGCGCGAAGAGCGTGCCGCGGTGGAAGAACTGCTCGGCTAGGCTAAATCGCCAAGTTATAGAAAAGCCCGGGCTGAGAAATCAGTCCGGGCTTTTTTGTGGGAGGAGGTTTGGCCGACTACTGGCTGTCTTCAATAACCGGTTTGACCAGCCATTCGCGGCCTTTGAGCATGCCGCTCCAGTAGATTGGTGGCAGCATGGTTTCCTTGAGGAACCAAGCGCGTCGGCTGGGTTTGCGACCATCCAAGAACCAGTTGGGGAAGCTCGGCAACAGTTTGCCGCCGTATCCGAATTCCGCGAGCACGATTTTGCCGCGTTCGACCGTGAGCGGGCATGAGCCATAGCCGTCGTAGTGTGCGATGCCGTGGCTGTTGCCAGCAATGTCGGCAGCGATATTGTTGGCCACAACGGGAGCCTGTTTGCGTGCGGCAGCGGCGGTTTTGGCGTTGGGGGCATTCGCTACATCGCCCAACGACCAGATGTTGTCGTAGCTTTTGTGGCGCAGGGTGTTCTGGTCTACATCAACCCAGCCGGCGGCATCGGCCAGCGGGCTGTGACGGATGAAGTCGGGCGCTTGCTGCGGTGGGCAAACATGGATCATGTCGAACTGACAGCTGGTTTCGCTGCTGTTGCCGTCGGCATCGGTGGTTTTAAACCAGGCGGTTTTCGCTTCGCCGTCTATCCGCGTCAAGGTGTGGCCGAAGTTGAGGCCAATGGCGTATTTTTCCACATAGCTCATCAGCGCCGGGACATAGTCTGCGACCCCGAACAGCACCGCGCCAGCGTTGTAAAAGTCCACCTTGATGTTGTCCAGCACGCCATTGCGCAGCCAGTGATCACAGGAGAGGTACATGGCTTTTTGCGGAGCGCCAGCGCACTTGATTGGCATCGGTGGCTGGGTGAATACGGCGTGCCCACCCTTGAGCGACTGGACCAGTTCCCAGGTGTAGGGAGCAAGGTCATAACGGTAGTTGGAGGTGACGCCGTTCTTGCCCAGCGTCTCGCTCAGGCCCTCGATGCCGTCCCAGTTCAATGTCAGTCCCGGCGCGACGATGAGGCGGTGATAGCTCACACGCTCCTGGTTGTCCAGCACCACAACGTTGGCGTCGGGCTCGAATGCGGTCACCGAGGCTTTGATGCGTTGCACGCCGGCCGGTATCAGCGTATCCATGCGACGCGCAGTCTGTTCCGGTGTAAACACGCCGCCACCCACCAGGGTCCAACCTGGCTGGTAGTAGTGAACATCCGCTGGATCGATGATGGTGATGCTGAGTTGGGGTTGGCGTTTTTTCAGGCTGGCAGCCGTGGCAATGCCGGCGGCACCGCCACCGACAATCAACACATCATGAATGCTGGACATCAGGTCTCCTTGAAGTCAGTCGTAACTGAGCTCCGTCGCCTTGCCGTGGAAAATACGGTAGACGACGAAGGTGTAGCCGAGAATCATCGGCAGGGTCAGCGCGACGCCGACCAAGGTGAAGAGCAGCGAGCTGACCGAGGCCGAGGCCTCCCAGATCGTCATCTGACCGATGATGATGTGGGGGAACAGGCTGTAAGCCAGGCCCAAGCTGGACATCAGACAGATCACCACGGTGAGTCCGAACAGACGCCAGGGTTGTTCGGCCTGCCGCTCTGAGGATGCGCGCAGGGTCAGCACAATGCCGACAAAGCTGGCCAGGGTGATCAGCGGGATGGGGGCAAGCCACAGCGCGTTGGGCAAGCTGAACCATTTGGCTGCGATAGCCGGGCTCACCAGCGGGGTTGCGATCGAGATCAAGCCGAGACCGATGCCCATCGGCCAGACTGCCCGCGTTGCCCAATGTTGGCTTTTGCGCAGCAACGTGCCTTCGGCTTTCATGCTCAGCCAGCCACAGCCAAGAATCACGTAGAGGGCGGGTAGGGTCAGGGCGATGAGCACCGAAAACAGGATGCTCGTGGTGTCGCCGCGCAGGCCTGTGACGTAGGCGCCGAGCATCCAACCTTGAGCCATGGCGCTGACCAGGGAACCGACGAAAAAGGCCCGATTCCACAACGCGCGGCGGTGATCGCCGGCTTTGACGCGCAAATCAAAGGCGACACCGCGCAGGATCAGGCCCATCAGCATGATCGTGACGGGCAGGTACAGATGGGTCAGCACGATGCCATGAGCGAGCGGAAAGGCGATCAGTAGGATGCCAACGCCAAGCACGATCCAGGTCTCGTTGGCGTCCCAGAACGGGCCGATGGAGGCCACCATGATGTCTTTTTCGCGCTCATCAGCGAGCGGCAAGAGGATGCCAACGCCAAGGTCGTAGCCGTCAAGAATCACGTAGATGAGCAGTGCCAGACCCATCGCGGCCATGTAGATAATTGGAAGCCAGAATTCCATGTCGCGTCTCCTCTTAGCTTTGGGCCGAAGGCTGGTTGGTGAAGGTCACAGGCCCCAAGGCCAGGGAGGCGGCCGGCTTGGTCGCCATGTGGCGCATGGCGCCAATGTAACTGACCAGCAGGAAGCTATAGAGGAGCAAATATCCCAGCAGTGTGCCGGTCATGGTCGCGCTGGCGTGATCGGCGACCACGTCCTGGACAGTGATGAGATCCTGAATAATCCAGGGTTGACGACCGATCTCGGTCACATACCAGCCTGCAAGCACAGCGACCCAACCCGAGAATGTCATCGCTGAGAGTGTCAGCAGCAGCATGCGATGGGGTTCGCGGCCTCCGCGCAGCTGCCAGCTCGCCCACCAGCTGACCAACACCATCAAGCCGCCAACCGCGATCATGATGCGAAATGACCAGAACACAATGCCGACAGGTGGATGCTCGCCCTCAAATTCATTCAGACCTTTGACCTCACCCTGAGGATCATGGGTCAGAATCAGGCTGGTCGCATAGGGGATCTGGATGGCGAGACGATTCTCGCGCGCCTCCTCATCCGGGAAGGCAATCAAGTTGAACGGCACCGCGGTATCGGTTTCCCAAACCGCTTCCATGGCCGCCACCTTGGCTGGCTGATGCTCCAGCGTATTCAGGCCGTGCAAGTCGCCGACGAAAATTTGCAGCGGTGCCAGAACGGCGGCAACAACCACACCGGCACGCATGACCTTCCAGGTCGCTGGACCATCGACGCCACTGCGCGCGCGCCAGGCACTGACGCCAGCAACCAGGAACGCGGTGGTCAGGAACGAGGCGATCAGCATGTGGAAAAAGCGGTACGGGAATGAGGGGTTGAAGATGACCGCCCACCAGTCTTCGACCATCACCACGCCGTCGACGATCTGAATGCCTGCGGGGGTCTGCATCCACGAGTTCAGAGCGAGAATCCAGAACGCTGACAAGGTGGTGCCAAAGGCAACCAAGAACGTGCTGAGCAAGTGCAGGCGGTTGGAGACCCGGTTTTTACCGAACAGCATGATGCCGAGGAAAGAGGCTTCCAGGAAGAACGCACTTAACACCTCATAACCCAACAGTGGTCCGGCCACGTTCCCGGCTTTCTCCATAAAACCCGGCCAGTTTGTGCCGAACTGGAAGCTCATGGTGATCCCGCTGACCACGCCCATTGCGAAGGTCAGCGCAAAAATTTTGACCCAGAAGAAGTAGGCGTATTCCCAGGCTTTGTCGCCGGTCTGGGTAAAGCGGATGCGGAAGAACAACAGCACCCAGCCCAGACCGATGGTGATGGCCGGAAACAAAATGTGGAAGCTGATGTTTGTCGCGAACTGAATGCGCGCGAGCACAAATGGGTCCATGACGTTCTGTTCTCCTGGAGTTTAGAGTCAGCTAACAATGCCGCTATTCCCGCCTCTGAGCAATGCCTGTGCCAGTTTTTTGGCAACCTGGATTTAATTCGCAACTTACTGATGTTGAATAAAAAAATGAAATTTCGCTGGCGTCATGCGGGCGTATGGGCGGCGCATGCGCCATTGGTTTTGTCATATCTGGCAAAGATTTCTGCCAGAATTGGCGAATGACCAGCCCCCATACTGCCGGTTTGGCCCCGGAAGCCATTTTGGATGCGCTTGATCATCCGGCGATCTTGTTGTCGTCGGACTATCAGGTTGTCGCCAGCAACCGTCTTTACCGGGAGAGCTTCGGTGACCTGCCGCCGGCGGCGCGCTGCTATGAGGTTTCTCATGGCTACGACCGACCTTGTGATCAGGCCGGGGAAAGCTGTCCGCTCGCGGCATGTCGGCGTAGTGCATCCAAAGAGCGCGTGTTGCACATCCACAATACGCCGCGGGGCAGCGAGCATATTGATGTGGAAATGGTGCCGATACTCAACGATGGTGGCGAGCCTCGCTATTTCATCGAGGTGCTCAAACCCGTCGCAATCGCCAGTGCGCAGGCCAATGCTGCGCGCATGGTCGGCCGCAGCAGCGCGTTCAATCGCATGTTGGAACTGATCAATCTGGTTGCTCCGCATGAAACATCCGTGTTGCTGTTGGGCGAAACCGGCAGTGGCAAAGAGCTGGCCGCCAGTGCGCTGCACGATGCCAGCCATCGTGCGCACAGAACCATGGTGACGGTGGAGTGCGCCGGTCTGACTGAAACACTGTTCGAGAGCGAGCTGTTCGGACACGTTAAAGGCGCTTTTACTGGCGCCATGCACAACAAGAAAGGGCTGCTGGAAGCGGCGCATGGTGGGACGTTGTTCCTGGATGAGATTGGCGATGTGCCACTGGGTATGCAGGTCAAGTTGTTGCGTTTGCTGGAAACCGGCACCTATCGCGCTGTGGGCGATACCCAGGTCAGGCGAGCAGACTTTCGCCTGGTTTGTGCCACCCACAAGGATTTGCGTGAGCAAGTTCGGCGCGGTGAATTTCGCGAAGACCTGTACTTCAGGATCAACGCGTTTCCCATCGTATTGCCGTCGCTACGCAAGCGCCGTGATGACATTCCGCTGCTGGCCCGCTCGATACTCGACAAACTCTATCCGGATCGAACCTATCGCCTGAGTGACCGGGCTCTGGCCCGCCTCATGTCGCTGCGCTTCAGCGGCAATGTGCGAGAGCTGCGCAACATTCTTGAGCGCGCAACAATCTTTGCCCGTGAGCTGTTGATCGATGAGGAGGTTTTGCAGCGTTGTTTGAGCGAGCCTGCTGACATCGGCGTTGCCGAGGAAATGACCTGGGTGGATCTGGAAACCCAGGAGCGACGCTACCTCAACAAATTGCTCGAGCACTGCCAGGGCGACAAAGCGCGCGCCGCACAAATCGCGGGTATCAGCGTGCGTTCGCTGTACCGCCGGCTGGAGTCATCGTCGTTCAATCCAGGGTGAGCGTGGCGGCGCGTTTGTGCACCTCGTCGTGGCACGGGCAACTCTGGATGTGGTCGTTGACCATGCCGGTGGCCTGCATATGCGCGTAGACGATGGTGCTGCCCATAAAGGTAAAGCCGCGCGCTTTCAAATCTTTGGCAATGCGATCTGACAGGGGTGTGGTGGCCGGGATGTCACCCATGCCCTGGCGTTGCCCTTGCACGGGCTGTCCATCGACGAACCCCCAGATGTAGCGGGCAAAGCTGCCGAACTCCTCTTGCACACGGAGAAACGCCTGCGCGTTGCTGACCGTTGAGCGCACTTTTGCACGATTGCGGATGATGCCGGCATCAGTCAGCGCGTTGGCCTGTTCCTCGTCGCTCATGCGCGCTACGCGCTCAACGTCGAAGTTGTGAAAAACCCGGCGGTAACCGTCGCGACGGCGCAGGATGGTCAGCCACGATAAACCGGCTTGTGCGCCTTCCAGAATCACGAACTCGAACAGCTTGCGATCATCGGTGACCGGCACGCCCCATTCGTTGTCGTGGTAGTCGTGCTCGATATCGGTTTTACGCGCCCAGTTGCAGATCTGTTCGCGGGGATGACGACTCATGGCGTGGGAAACAGCTCATCGATCAGGTTGTCGGCATCGTAAACCGATTGCAGCGCTTGTTGCATGATCGCGGGATGAACGGCCACGGCGCGGTTGTAGCGCCCGTCGTACGCGTAGGCCCCGCCCAGCGAATGCAGGTTGCCGTCGAAGATCAAGCCCACCAATTGGCCCTGGCGGTTAAGCATCGGACTGCCGGAGTTACCACCGATGATGTCGTGAGTGGTGACGAAATTGAACGGCGTGGCCAGGTCCACCTCAGCCAGGCGATCGACCCAAACGGGAGGCAAGGCAAACGGCGGCTGGTCTGTGGCACGGGCGATCAGCCCGCCCACACTGGTGAGAGGGAAGATCTCTTCGCCGGCTTCTTTCCAGCCTTTGACCTGGCCATAGCTCAAACGCAGGCTGAAGGTCGCGTCCGGATAACTGTTGGTGCCATCCAGTTCGAAGCGGGCTCGGCTGATCAAGCTGGCGTTGCGCTCAACAACCGCCTCGACTTCGTTTTCCACGCGCTCACGCACAGCACGCGCGCTGGGGTCGATGCGCCGGACAAAGGCAATCAAGGGATCGTCGCTGGCTGCGATGGCGGCTGCGCCACCATCCCAAAGCTGTTTGCGTGTGGCCAGATCATCCAGGTGCGTGTCACGAATCAAGCGTTGCGCCAGCGCCCGTGGGGAGTCACTACCTAGACTTTGCACCACGGCGGGATGATCCGGCCCGAGCAATTCGCGCAACTTCTCCAGGCTCCAATCCAGCGTCAGAATATCCAGCTCTTTGTGAATCGGCGCGGCGGAGAAAAGTCTTTGTGTCAGCTGTGGCAGTGCCGCATCGGTGTATTCGCGCAGGCGTTGTGCATTGGGCTTGCTGCGTTCCTCAGCAGCGCGCACCAGATGCCGTGCGATGGATAACAAGTCGGACTGGTAGCCGCGCAAGTTCTCCAGCAGTGAATATTCGGTATAGGCATCGCGCCAGACTTCCTGGGCGGCGGCGATGTTCGCCCAGGCCTCGACGGCAGAGCTCTTGCGCAGGCGGCGGTCGTCGCTGACCCGTTCGCGCAAGGTGTTTTCGCGCTGCTGCGCGGCTTCCATGAAACCACTTTCACTCAGCGCGGCGTGGCGTCCGCGATACGCCTTGAGCGCGTTCTCAATCGAGAAATATTCACGCTGCGCCATGCGTGTTTGCTCGCTGCCCAGGCGCATGAACTGGCGCATCACGCCGCGCAGCTCGGAGAGATAGGTCAGGCGCTGCGGCAGCACCACGTCGCGCAGCGTTGTGAGCTGGGCCACGGTGTAACTGCGCTGGGTTGAGCCCGGGTGGCCGGTGACGAAGACTAACTCGTCCTGCGCGGCGCCTGCAGGCTTGATTCTGAAGTATTCAGTAGACTGCACCGGCTTACCCTCGCTGTAAGCGCGCAGCAATGCCATGTCGAGCGCGTAGCGTGGAAAACTGAAGTTGTCCGGGTCGCCGCCAAATGCAGCTATCGCTGTTTCTGGCGCAAACACGAGGCGCACGTCCTGGAATCGGCGGTAGCGATACAGGTGGTAGCGACCGCCTTCATACAGGCTGACCACATCACAACGGCGATGAACATCCGCCTGTGCGCATTCCGACTCCAGACTGGCCATGGCCGCTTTGCGTGCCGTCTTGGCTTGGGCATCAGACAAACCGTCAGCGGGTTTTTCGACCTCGCTGGTGACATCAGTGATGCTTTCCAGCTGATTCAGCTCAATCTCCGGGCAGATCGCTTCTTCATCACGCGAGCGGGCTAAAAAGCCTTGCTCCAGCAGATTCTCCGTGCGGCTCGACAACTGGGCGATGCAGCGGCTGACGCAATGATGATTGGTCAGTACCAAACCTTCAGGGGACACGAAGCCACCGGAGCAGCCCCCAGCCAGCCTGACCGAAGCGCGTTGCAGCGTATCGACCCAGTCCTGCGTCGGTTTGAAGTCATAGCGCTCGGCCAGTGCTTGATGAGGCAGATTATCCAAGGTCCACAGCCCCTCTTCAGCCAGGGCGGCGGAGGACGAGAATATGGCGATGACAGCCAGGAACAAACGGCGAGAAGGTGTGACCGGCATGGCGTAGTCCCCTGGACGGCGGATTAGCGGTGAAAAGCGGGGCTGAATTCGTGCACGGCGTTGATCATGACGCCGGCATTGTCCGGTGAGACCTCCGGCGTGATGCCGTGGCCCAGATTGAAGATATGTCCGTTGCCTGGTCCGAACTCGCCGAGCACGCGCTGGACTTGTTCACGGATCATCTGCGGACTGCCCAACAGGACCGATGGGTCGAGGTTGCCTTGCAGCGCGACGCGATCGCCAACGCGCCGACGCGCATCAGCCAGGTTCACCGTCCAGTCCAAACCCAGAGCATCAAATCCCGCATCAGCCTGCTGCTCCAGCCAGCCTGCTCCATTCTTGGTGAACCAAACGATGGGGATCTTGTGGCCATCGCGTTCGCGTTGCAGTTGTTCCAGGATGCGCTGGCCCGCGGCCAGGGAGAAATCCAGGTAGGCCTGATGCGCGAGTACGCCACCCCAGGTGTCGAAAATCATCAAGGCCTGGGCGCCGGCCTCGACCTGTGCGTTGAGATAGGCCGCGACCGCGTCCGCGAGTTTATTGAGCAAGCGCTGCAGCGCTGCAGGGTCGGTGTAAAGCAAAGATTTGATGGTGCCGAAGGTTTTTGAGGAACCGCCTTCCACCATGTAGGTGGCCAGCGTCCAGGGGCTGCCGGCAAAGCCGATCAGTGGCACTTCGCCATTGAGTTCGCGTCGGATGGTGCTGACCGCTTGCATCACGTAGCCCAGATCCTTGTTCGGGTCGGGCAGGGGCAGGGCATCGATCTCGGCTGCACTGCGCACTGTGCGTTCAAACTTGGGGCCTTCTCCGGCGCTGAAATACAGGCCGAGACCCATCGCATCAGGGATTGTCAGAATGTCGGAGAACAGAATCGCCGCATCCAAGGGGTAACGACGCAGTGGCTGCAGTGTGACTTCGCAGGCCATATCGGGGTTCTGGCACAGCCCCATGAAACCGTTGACGCTCTCGCGGGTGGCGCGATACTCCGGCAAATAGCGCCCCGCCTGACGCATCATCCAGACCGGGGTGCGGTCCACGGGTTGGCGCTGCAACGCGCGCAGTAGCAGATCATTCTTCATGGTTTTGGGTCGTGTCAGGCGCCAAGCGCCTGGGAAATTTCGTACTGAATGGCCGCTGCGGCCGCACGCGGGTCCGAGGCATTGCGGATGGGGCGGCCAACCACCAGGTAGTCGGAGCCCAGGCGAATGGCCTCGGTGGGAGACAGCACGCGCTTTTGATCGTCGCTGGGGCGGTTGTCGACGGGGCGTATCCCCGGGGTCACCACGATCAGCTTGTCGAGACCGGCCGCACGGACAGCGGCTACTTCCATGCCGGAAGAGACGATGCCGTCGCAGCCGGTTTCAAAAGCGCGACGGGCTCGTGACAACACCAACTGCTCGACATCGCAGGCAAAACCCAGGTCATCCAGATCGCCGCGGTCCAGGCTGGTCAAGGCGGTCACGGCGAGCACTTTGAGCGCACCATTACGGGCATCCGCAGCGGCCTGCATGATGCCTTGGTTGCCATGCACGGTGCACAGGTGCACGCCGCGTTCGGAGAGCTGGCGTACCGCGCTGGCGGTGGTCGCGGGAATATCGAAAAACTTCAGGTCGGCAAAGACCTTTTTGCCGCGCTCAAGCAGGAAATCGATGAGACGCCAATAGTCGTCGCTCATCGCCAGTTCCAGGCCCAGCTTGTAGAAAGTTACGGTGTCGCCCAACTCGTTAACGAGTTTGATTGCCGCGGACGCGTCGGGCACGTCCAAGGCAAAAATCAGGCGCTCGGAATCAGGTATCGCTAATGTCATCACGACTCGACCAATAAACGCCCGGGGATTATCCGTGATGCCCGGGCACAATGCGAGGTCGAGCGTGAATCGGCCTGTTTAGACTTCCAGATAGTCGAGGATACCTTCAGCCGCCTCGCGGCCCTCGAACACGGCGGTGACCACCAGATCCGAGCCGCGCACCATGTCGCCACCGGCGAACACCTTGGGGTTGGTGGTCTGGTATTTGATCGTGGCGGCGCCACTGGCTTTGATGCGACCACCGTCGTCGGCTTCAATGCCGTGGTCGGTCAGCCATTGCGGCGGGTTGGGGCGGAAGCCAAAAGCGACCAGCACACGATCCGCCGGTACGATTTCCTCACTGCCTTCGATCACTTCCGGGCGACGCCGGCCGTTCTCATCCGGTTCGCCGAGACGGGTGCTGACCAGCTTCACGCCTTCGACTTTGCCGTCACCGACAATTTCCACCGGCTGACGATTGAACAGGAAGCGCACGCCTTCTTCTTTGGCGTTGGCCACTTCGCGCCGTGAACCGGGCATGTTCTCTTCGTCGCGACGGTAAGCGCAGGTCACGCGGGCCGCTTGCTGGCGGATGGAGGTGCGGTTGCAATCCATCGCGGTGTCACCACCGCCCAGCACAACCACTTGCTGATCGCGCATGTCGATGAAATCGGACGGATCTTTTTCGATGCCGAGTTCACGATCAATGTTGGAAATCAGGAACGGCAGGGCATCGTAAACACCGGGCAGATCTTCGCCCGGGAAACCGCCTTTCATGTAGGCGTAGGTGCCCATGCCAAGGAAAACAGCATCATACTCATCAAGCAGCTGCTGCAAGGTGATGTCTTTGCCGATCTCGGTGTTCAGGCGGAATTCCACGCCCATGCCTTCCATCACCTCGCGGCGACGTTTGACCACTTCTTTTTCCAACTTGAACGGCGGGATGCCGAAGGTCAGCAAGCCGCCGATTTCGGCGTACTTGTCGAACACGATGGCTTCCACGCCGTTGCGCACCAGGATGTCCGCACAACCCAGACCGGCTGGGCCGGCACCGATGATGGCGACCTTCTTGCCGGTGGGGGTGACGCCGCTCATGTCCGGACGCCAGCCCTGTTCCAATGCGGTGTCGGTGATGTACTTCTCAACCGAGCCGATGGTGACGGCACCAAAGCCGTCGTTCAGGGTGCAGGCCCCTTCACACAGGCGATCCTGAGGGCACACGCGCCCGCAGATTTCCGGCAGGGTGTTGGTGCGGTGCGACAGCTCGGCCGCCTCGAACAGGTTGCCTTCCGAGACCAGTTTCAACCAGTCCGGAATGTAGTTGTGCACCGGGCACTTCCATTCGCAATACGGGTTGCCGCAAGACAGGCAACGCGCAGACTGGTTGGCCGCCTGTTCCTTGTCGAACTGACCGTAAATTTCGCGGAAATCGTGAATACGGACTTCCACTTGGGTCTTTTTCGGATCATGCCGTGGCAGATCGAGAAATTGCAGAGCGTTCTTTGCCATGTTCAGTCCTGGCCGGCCTTAGGCCGCCTGACGGATGGTGTCGAGGAGCGAATTGATTTCGCTGGCTTTGGGTTTGACCAGCCAGAAGCGGGTCAGGAAGTCGCGGAAATCATCCAGAATCTGCGCCGTCCACGCGGAGCCGGTAGCTCGCAGATGTTGTGTCAGCAGACCGCGCAAATGGTTGCGATAGGCTTCCATGTGCTCGGCCGCAATGCGATGAATGTCGATGAGTTCGTGATTGTACTGATCCACGAACTGACGGTCGGTGTCCAGCACGTAGGCGAAGCCGCCGGTCATGCCTGCGCCAAAGTTGACGCCGGCCGGGCCGAGCACAGTGACCACGCCGCCGGTCATGTATTCACAGCCGTGGTCACCCACGCCTTCGACCACGGCAATGGCACCCGAGTTTCGCACCGCGAAGCGCTCACCGGCACGTCCGGCCGCAAACAACGTGCCGCCGGTGGCGCCGTACAGACAGGTGTTGCCGATGATGGTGGCTTCCTTGGCGGTAAAGCGTGATTCCAGTGGCGGACGGATCACGATCTGACCGCCAGCCATGCCCTTGCCGACATAGTCATTGGCGTCACCGGTGAGGTCCAGATTCAGGCCGCCAGCGTTCCACACACCGAAGCTCTGTCCGGCGGTACCGGTGAGCTTGAGCGTGATCGGATTCGCCGCCATGCCCTGGTTGCCGTGGCGCTTGGCGATTTCGCCGGAGACGCGCGCGCCGATCGAACGGTTGATGTTGTGCACATCAAAGGCGAACTCGCCACCGCTCATGCTTTCGATGGCCGGCAATGTGGCGCGAACCATGTCCTCGGCCAGTTCGCCCCGGTCAAACGGCAGATTGCGTGGCTCGGCGCACTGATGCGGCGCATCGCTGACCATGCCTGCAGCATCCAGGATCGGCTGCAGATTGAGCTTGCCCTGTTTGTTGGTCTTGCCCGGTAGCAGCTTGAGCAGATCGGTGCGACCAATCAGCTCGCCCATGGAACGCACGCCCAGCTGAGCCAGCAGCTCCCGGCATTCTTCGGCGACGAAGCGGAAATAGTTCATGACCATTTCGGCTTCACCGATGAAATGCTTCTCGCGCAATGTGTCGTTCTGCGTGGCCACACCGGTGGCGCAGTTGTTGAGGTGGCAAATGCGCAAGTATTTGCAACCCAGCGCCACCATCGGTGCGGTGCCGAAGCCGAAAGACTCAGCACCCAAAATTGCCGCTTTGATGACGTCCAGACCGGTCTTGAGACCACCATCGGCCTGCACCCGCACTTTTCCACGCAAATCATTCTGACGCAGGGTCTGGTGGGTTTCGGCCAAGCCCAACTCCCACGGCGTACCGCAGTAACGCACCGAGGTCAGCGGGCTGGCGCCGGTGCCGCCATCGTAGCCGGAGATGGTGATCAGGTCGGCGTAGGCTTTGGCCACACCGGCCGCGATCGTACCCACACCGGGACCGGAGACCAGTTTGACCGAGACCAGCGCATCGGGGTTGACCTGCTTGAGGTCGAAAATCAGCTGGGCCAAGTCTTCGATCGAATAGATGTCATGGTGCGGCGGCGGGCTGATCAGCGCTACGCCCGGTGTGGAATACCGCAGCTTGGCGATGTAATCGTTGACCTTGTGCCCGGGCAGCTGACCACCTTCGCCCGGCTTGGCGCCCTGAGCGACCTTGATCTGCAACACCTCAGCGTTGACCAGATAGTGTGGTGTGACACCGAAGCGGCCCGATGCGATCTGCTTGATCTTGGACATCTTGTCGGTGCCAAAGCGGCGGATGTCTTCGCCACCCTCACCCGAGTTGGAGCGTCCACCCAGACGATTCATGGCCTGCGCCAGCGCCTCGTGGGCTTCTGGTGACAGTGCGCCCAGTGACATGCCCGCGGAATCGAAACGCGGCAGGATGTCTTCGATGCCTTCGACCTCGTCGATCGAAATCGGATTGTCGGTGTTGAGCGCCATCAGGTCGCGCAACGTCATCGGGTCGCGATCGTTCACCAGTTTGGCGTAGGCCTTGAAGTCTTCGTAGCGACCGCTTTTGACGGCAACGTGCAAGGTCTGGATCACGTCCGGATTGTAGGCGTGGTATTCGCCACCGTGCACGTACTTGAGCAGGCCGCCCTGGTCGATTGTTTTACGCGCATTCCAGGCCAGCTGGTTCAGCACGCGGCTGTCATCTTCCAGATCGGTGAATTCCGCACCGCCGATGCGCGAGGTTGTACCTTTGAAACACATCTCGACCACGTCGTCGGACAGACCGACGATCTCGAACAATTGCGCGCCGCGATAGCTGGCAATTGAGGAGATGCCCATCTTGGACATGATCTTGTACAGGCCTTTGTTGATGCCCTTGCGGTAGGCGCGCTCCAACTCTGAACCCGTCTTGTTCTTGATTTCACCCACCCGCGCCATATCACGCAGGGTTTCGTAGGCGAGGTACGGGAATACGCAGCTGGCGCCATAGCCGATCAGCACCGCAAACTGGTGCGAATCGCGCGCCGTGGCGGTTTCCACAACCAAGTTGCAGTCGCAGCGCAGGCCTTTGGCAACCAGACGATGCTGAACCGCACCGGTGGCCAGCAGCGCGTGGACAGGCAGCTTGTCTTTGGCGATGTGACGATCGGTCAGCACCAATACGACCTTACCGTTGCGCACAGCCGCTTCGGCTTGATCGCAGATCGCGTTCAAGGCATCGAGCAGGGAGCCGCTGGCGTCGTAGTTGAGGTCAATGATCTCGTGGGCGTAGGCCGGATTGTCGATCGACAGCAGGTCGCGGAATTTGCCTTCCGACAGGATCGGCGAGTCGACCAGCAGGCGCGACGCGCGCTCCGGTGTTTCTTCAAATACCGAACGCTCTGCGCCGAGGCAGCACTCCAACGACATCACGATCTGCTCGCGCAGCGGGTCGATCGGTGGATTGGTGACCTGGGCGAAGACTTGCCGGAAATAGTCGTAGAGCGGACGCACCTTGTGCGACAACACCGCCTGTGGGGTGTCATCACCCATGGAGCCGACCGCTTCTAGCCCTGCTTCGGCCAGCACACGCAGAACCTGATCACGTTCTTCGTAGGTGATCTGGAACAGCTTCTCAAAAATGCGCACGGTGCCCGGCGCCATGGTTTCGTGTTCGCTTTCGGCGAGCACGGACTCCAGACGGCGTACGTTCTGCTTGAGCCAGCTCTTGTAGGGTTGGCGCGCGGCCAAACGGCGGTCGATCTCGGACGAGGTCAGCACTTCACCTTTCTCGGTGTCCACCGCCATCATCTGGCTGGGGCCGAGTTTGCCTTTGGCTATGACCGAACCTGGTTTGTAGTCGTAAACGCCGACTTCGGAGGCCAGGGTGATGTGATCATCATCGGTGATCACATAGCGCGCCGGGCGCAAACCGTTGCGGTCGGTGGAGCAGGCGGCGTAGCGACCATCGGTGAATACGATGCCGGCTGGACCATCCCACGGTTCCATGTGCATGGAGTTGTATTCGTGGAAGGCACGCAGGTCCGGGTCCATTTGTTCGATGTTCTGCCACGCGGGCGGAATCATCATGCGCATGGCCGAGAACACGTCGAGACCGCCAGCCAACAGCACTTCCAGCATGTTGTCCAGACTCTGCGAGTCTGAACCTTGTTGGGTCACCAGTGGCTCAATTGCACTGATATCGGGCAGGTCCTTGGTTTGGAACTTCTTGGCGCGTGCCTTAGCCCAGTAGCGGTTGCCCTGAATCGTGTTGATCTCACCGTTGTGGGCGAGGAAACGAAATGGTTGGGCCAAGCGCCATTGCGGCAAGGTGTTGGTCGAGAAACGCTGATGGAACACGCACATTGACGATTCCAACGCAGGATTCTTCAGGTCCAGATAAAACGCGGGCAGCGCCGCCGGCATGACCAGGCCTTTGTACAACAGCACGCGACACGACAACGTGCATACGTAGAATTCGCGGTCGAACTTGGCCACTTCGCGCTCAGCTGTGCGGCGTGCGAAGAACAGTTTGCGCTCGAAATCGAAGGCGCCCATGTCGTCGGGGGCGTTGACGAAGACCTGCTCAATCGTGGGCAGCAGGCGCAGGGCCTGCTCACCGCAAGCCGCGGTGTCGACCGGCACTTCACGCCAACCCGCCAGTTCCAGGCCTTGGGCCTCAACAGCGACCTGCATGGCCTCACGTGCGCGTTGCGCTATGGCTTTGTCGGTGTTGAGGAACACGTTGCCTGCGGCAAAGTTCTCCGCGACGCGGAAACCGGCGTCTTGGCCGACTTGTCGCAAGAAAGCTTCCGGGCGCTTCATGAGCAGGCCGCAGCCGTCCCCAGATTTGCCGTCAGCTGCCACTGCACCACGGTGGGTCAAGCGCGCCAGCGCCGTCACCGCGGTTTCCACCAGCCAGTGGCTGGGTTTGTTGTGAATATGGGCGATCAGCCCAAAGCCGCAGCTGTCGTGTTCGAATTCGGGGCGGTACAGACCACTCTGCATCATGCTCACCTGCCAGCAATCGGTGGGGCGAACCGAACCGTCGCCAAGTTCATGGCGCCGTACGGGTCGCAAGGTGTTGATTTTATTTGCGCTCTCGGACAGAGCCTCCGTCGTCCGGCAGCGTCAATCGGTTGAGGGCGAAGGCCGCTGGGCGGCATTTCTCCGCGCTGAGCCGATCAATTATAGAAACCTATGTGCGCCGCAGCAAATTTTGCGCCAGTTTCCATACGCTGGCGTACAGTTCTGGGCCCGGAGTTAGGGCTTGCGGGGGTTGAACATGCGTTCGTGTTCATCAATGGCAAAGCGGTCGGTCATACCGGCAATGTAGTCCGCGACTGCGCGGGGTAGACCGTAACGCTCGGCCGCCTCCTGATGGCGTGGAGGCAACAAGCGAAGATCGCTATGGAATGCGCCGAACAAGTCACCGATGACCTGCTGTGCCTTGCGCCCGGAACGGTGCACGCGATAGTGCTGATACAAATGCTTCAGCAGATAACGCTTGAGTTCGCGAGATTCTGCGGCCATGGCCTCGGAGTAGGCAACGACCGGCTGATTGTGGGCGCGTATATCGTCGATCTTTTCCGGGTTGAGGGCCGATAAGCGAGTGTTTGTCTCGCGCGTCAGATCGACAACCAGCTCGTTGATCATGCGGCGGACGATTTCATGCCTCAACTGGCGTTCTTCGACGGATGGATAGGTGGCGATGACGTGATCGTGAACCCGCCGGAACAGCGCTGTATCGCGCAACCCTTCGATGCTTAGCAGGCCGGCACGCAGTCCATCGTCAATGTCGTGATTGTTGTAGGCAATCTCATCCGCAAGATTGGCCAGTTGCGCTTCTGCGCTGGGCTGTTGGCGGTTGAGGAAGCGCTCACCGATATCGCCAAGCTCCCGCGCGTGCTTGCGTGAGCAATGCTTGAGGATGCCTTCGCGGGATTCAAAGCACAGGTTTAAACCACGAAAACTGGCGTATTTTTCTTCCAGTTCATCGACCACACGCAGGGACTGCAGGTTGTGTTCAAACCCACCGTAGTCGCGCATGCAGTGGTTAAGCGCATCCTGACCGGCATGCCCAAAAGGGGTGTGACCGAGGTCATGTGCCAGTGAGATGGTTTCGGTCAGATCTTCGTTCAGCTGCAGATTGCGCGCGATCGTGCGCGCAATTTGGGCCACTTCCAGGGAATGCGTGAGTCGTGTGCGAAACAGGTCACCTTCATGGTTTACGAAGACCTGGGTTTTATAGACCAGTCGGCGAAAGGCGGTCGAGTGGACGATGCGATCGCGGTCGCGTTGATACTCCGTGCGCATTTGCGGTGCCGTTTCGGCGTGCTGTCGACCGCGGCTGCGGTCGGGGTGGGCGGCGTACGGAGCAAGGTCCATGTCAGGTCTCGCAATAGTGGTGGAGGGTGTCCATGAGGAGCGCGTCGTCGTACTCGGCGCTGAGCATGGCATCGCCCAATGCGCGATACAGCACCAGACGAACGCGACCGGCGGCGGTTTTCTTGTCGCCCTGCATGAGTTCTCGCATCTGCGTAGCGCTCAGGCCATGCGGGACGGTGGTTGGCAGCCCGGCTGCGCTGATCAAGGTATCCACGCGCTGGCAATCCTGCTCAGTGATCCAACCCTGGCGCTGCGACAAATCAGCGGCCATACACATCCCGGTGGCGACTGCTTCGCCATGCAGCCAGTCCTTGTACTGCAGATAGGCCTCTATCGCATGCCCGAAAGTGTGCCCGAGATTGAGCAGGGCGCGGAGTCCCTGTTCCTTTTCATCCGCAGCGACCACTTTGGCCTTGTGACGGCACGATGTCGCGATCGCATGGCTGAGCGCATCTCCGTCGCGCGACAGCAACGCAGCCATGTTGCTTTCCAGCCATTCAAAGAATTGAATATCACCGAGCAAGCCATATTTGATGACCTCGGCGACGCCGGCTTTGAATTCACGGTCAGGCAGGCTGTCCAGAGTGTTCAGATCGGTGATCACGCTGTCGGGCTGGTGAAACGCGCCGATCATGTTCTTGCCCATGGGGTGATTGACCGCAGTTTTGCCACCGACCGACGAATCCACCTGCGAGAGCAACGTGGTTGGAATCTGCACCAAGGAGATGCCGCGCTGATAGATCGCAGCGGCAAAGCCGGAGAGGTCACCGACCACGCCACCGCCGAGAGCGACGACTGTGGTGTCTCGGCCCAGTTTGAGCGAAAGCATTTGATCGAGAACAGCGTTCAACTGTTCCATGGATTTGAAGCGCTCACCATCTGGCATGACATGCACGGGAATTTGATCCCCTAGCGCGGCTCGTACCTGGCCCAAATACAGCGGGGCGATGGTGTCATTGGTGATGATGAAGGCGCGCCCTGCTCGTGCGCTGTCTGTATACAGGGCGGCTTGGGCAATGAGGTCGCGGCCCAGATGGATGGGGTAGCGCTTGCCAGGAATGTCGACGTCAATGCGCACCGAATTCACGATTTGGGTTCCATTTGAGTCAGTTTCTGATTGATCAACATGGCCAGTGAGCGCGCCGATTGTGCTTTGCTTGGAATGATCAGATCGGCAACTTCGCGATACCACGGGTCACGTAAAGCCATAAGCTCCTTGAGGATCTTTTTCGGGTTGTCCTGTTGCAGCAACGGGCGGTTCTTGCTCTTGCGGGTGCGACGCCATTGCTGCTCTACCTCAGTATAGAGGTACACCACGCGGCCACGGTCTTTCAGGTGTTTGCGATTGGCTTCGCGCATGACCACACCGCCGCCCGTCGCGAGCACGATGCCACGTTCGCGTGAAAGGGCATCAATCAGTTGCTCTTCACGCTCGCGGAAACCAGCTTCGCCTTCCTTGTCGAAGATGTACGGGATATCGACGCCGGTACGCGCTTCCAGTTCATGGTCGGCGTCAATGAAGCGCATCTCGCGCAGGCGAGCGAGATGGCGACCAACGGTGGTTTTGCCGGCACCCATGGGGCCAACCAGAAAGATAGGAGGCGAGTCGTTCAAAGCAGCCGGAGCGGCGAATGCCGCACAAATAAAAAGGCCCCGATTATAACGATCGGGGCCTCATTGGGTTGGGTGTAAGATCAGTTGGTCTTGATGCCGTCGCTCAGAATCTTCGGTGTCACGAAGATCAGCAGTTCGCGTTTGTCATTGCGGCGAATCGTGTTGCGGAACAGGAAGCCAAGGATCGGGATGTCTCCCAGCAATGGCACTTTGTTCACGCCTTCCTCCGTGGCTTGCTCAAAAATCCCGCCAAGCACGACGGTTTCACCGTTGTTGACCAGAACTTGTGTGTTCACACTACTGGTGTCGATCGCAGGTTGTCCCTGAGCAGCCAGCGCGCCACGCGTATCTTTGGAGACTTCCAAATCCATGATCACACGATCATCCGGCGTGATCTGCGGGGTGACACGCAGTGACAACACGGCTTTTTTGAACTGCGTTTGCTGGGCGGCACCGCCGCCAGCAGTCACCGTGTTGATGTAGGGGATTTCTTCACCCTGCTCAATCAAGGCTTCCTTGCCATTGGCGGTGATCACGCGCGGCGTTGAAACCACTTCGCCCTTACCTTCGGCTTGAAGTGCGGAGAGCTCCAAATCCACGAGGAAGTCTGAACCGAGGATGGACACACCGTATGAAGGAGCCTTCACGCCATCCGAGGCGGCCGGGAAGGTGGTCGACAGACGGTTGCTGTCGACGACGTCGAACGCAGTGCCGGATGTGAGGTTCTGGAGCTCCGTGGCGGCCCCAATGTTGCCCGAGCCGGCAATCGTCACATCGCTGCCGATATTGGCAAAACTGACCCCGAAGCTGGTGCCGATGGAGCGACTGAAGTCATCATTCGCAACGACCACGCGTGACTCGATCAGGACCTGGCGAACAGGCACATCCAGGCGGCGAACCAAGCTTTGAATGCCAGCCAGCTTCTCGCGGGTGTCATTGACGATGAGTACATTGGTGCGTTGGTCGACGGTGATTGTGCCGCGCTCGCTGACAAATGATGAGTCTTCATCGGCAAGCAGGGATGCGAGGTCAATGGCTTTGGCGTAGTTGACCTGAATGATCTCGCCGACCAGCGGAGCAAGTTCTTCAGCCTGCTTCATCGCTTCCAGCTCTTGCTTTTGCTGCGCGGCGACTTCCGCCGTGGGCGCGACCCAGATCACATTACCGGCTTCGCTCTTGGACAGCCCCTTGGTGCGCAGAATGATGTCCAGGGCCTGATCCCACGGTACATTCTCCAGGCGCAGGGTGATCGAGCCTGACACCGAATCGGAGGTCACCAGATTCTTGCCGGCGACGTCAGCGATGATTTGTAGCAAGGCGCGAACTTCAATGTTCTGGAAGTTCACGTTGAGGCGCTCGCCCTGGTATTGCGGCTCTTCGCGCGCGCGCTGCTCTTGTTCCTGTTTGCTCAGAGGCTGGAGCTCCAGCGTGAAGCTTCCGCCGAGCTGATATGCCACTTGGTCAAACTGAGCGCCTGAAACGGGCGTGATAGCGATGCGCCCGTCACTGCCATCGCGTGAGACGTCGATGAATTTGAACGGTGTGGCAAAGTCCAGCACGTCCATGCGCGAGAGCATGTCGTCGGTCGGGGCGATGCCGCGGAATACCGCAACAATCTTGCCGCCTTCGCTACGTACATCAACCTCTGCCGCATCCACACCCAGTTCGACCATGAGCCGGCCTGAGCCTGTCTCTGTGCGCCGAAAATCAATGCTGGAAAAACGCCCCGATGCGTTGGCTGAGGACGCTGGCGCGGTGGTTTTCACCACCCCGGCTGAGACGGGACGTTTGATGGCCGAGCTGGCTCGAGAGGGGCCATCGAGTTCAACCACTACGCTATTGCCATCGGCTCGAACAGTGTAGGGCGTAAGTTCGCTGAGACTCAGCACGATCCGTGAGCGGCCACTGGCTTCGACGGCGGTGAGCGTTTGTACGGGGCCGACGTTGAGCGGAATGCGACGTTGCTCAAGAGCCAGCTTGGTGTCGGGCAGGTCAATGGAAATGCGGGGCGGCGTTTCCAGTGCAAACACGGAAGGTTGTGGTGCCAAACCGTCGAGTTTGAGTTCGATCGAGTGACGATTTTTGCCCAGTGGCGCGGTATTGACTTCGAGCAGTTTCTGCTCGGCCTGAGCGCTGACGGGAAGGGCCATGGCCAGCAACAGGCCGACGCTTGCGCGCATGGTGTTTTTGACGTGCGTCGCCATGTTTCTTCTCACTTTGTGCCCCCCAAAGTCCGTACCTGCGGTACTGCCAGTCTGATGTGTGATACGCAAGTACATGATTACCTTTCGTCTGATATGGCCACGACAGCGGGCCGTTTCACATAGCCGCCAAAACCGTCCGGAACGATTTCTTCCAATTGAATCTGCGCGTCGGTGATTTTGACGATCTTGCCGTAGTTCTGGCCGAGATGATCGCCATAGGTTGCGCGGTGAACGATGCCGTCAGGCGCGCTCAACAATGCGTAGGTTTGCTGCCGGATTTCGAGTGTCCCGAGCAAACGGATGCCATCCAGAGGGAATTCCTCCAAAGGTTCCTTATTGCGCGTCAGATCCGGGCGCAGCGTGTTCAACGGCAGATTGTTTGCTGCCAGTTGGGCGGGTTCATCCTGATCGAAAGGCTCGAACGGGCTACGTTCCCCGCGTCGACTGTAGGCAAATGGCTCATATGGCGTCATTTGCGGAATCGGATCTATGGGGCCCGCTTTTCGAGCTTTCACATCCGCGATGTAATTGTCCAGATCGCTCATGTCGCGTGAACACCCGCTCAGTGCCACACCTACGGCAATAGCAAGCAGAGGTAGCGTATGGCGGATTTTTGATCTCGTCATCATTCGCTCTCCGACTCGTCAAGATAACGGTAGGTTGTGATGATGGCTTCCATGCGCAGATCGCTGGAGTTGGCTTCAGCACTGAGCTTGACGTTGTTCACCGTGACGATACGCGGCAAAGCCGACACACGGCTTACGAATTCTGCGATCTCGTGGTACGTACCTGTCACGACAATGCGGTTGGGTAAGATCGCGTAGAAATCGCGCGGTCGCTCATTCTCTGGCTTGAACAGTTGTTCTTCCAAGCCGGCTGCCACGCGCGTTTGCGAAATATCGTTGAGCAGATTGGCAACTTCGCTCTTGCTGGGCAGTTGGCGCAGCATGCTGCCGAACGAGCGCTCCATCTCTTCGAGTTGCGCGCGATACGCGTCGAGATTCGCAGCACGCTTCTGCTTTTTCTCGAAGTCTTGTTTTAGCGTGACTTCGGTGCGCTTCTCGCGCTCGAGGAGCTCCAGATTCGGTGTCACCAAATAGTAGTACGAGCCAGCAATGATGACGGCGGTTACGATGATGCAGGCCGCAACATAGACAAAGGCTGGCCACGCACCCACATTGTTTGGATCCAGGGATTGGAGTTCGTCCAGGGCTTCACGAAAATTCACTGGCCGTCCTCCTCTTTCTTCTTGGTCGCTTGGAATTGCAGCTGGAAGTCACTGTGCCGCCGGCGATTGTCTTTTTGCGACTGAATGACGATCAATCGTGATTTCTCGAACCACGGTGAGCCATCCAGATTGCGAATGTAGGTGGATACCCGGCCGTTGGATTCTGCAACACCATTGACGTTGGTTGTCCGGTCATTCTGCTGCAGGCTCTTGAGGTAGAGCCCAGCCGGCGCGGTGGTGACCAACTCGTCAAAGAAATGCACGATTTCCGTACGGCTGCGTTGCAACTCTTCGATGATGCGCATACGCGCCAGAAGGTCCGCTTTGACCTTTTCAAGCTTGTCGATCTCTTTGATCTGCTTGTCCATCAAGCTGATTTCTTGCTTGAGTCGTGCGTTGCGGTTTTTCTGAAAATCGACGTCGCCGACAACTTTGGCATTCATCGCGTAGGCGATGCCAGCACCCACCAACGCCGCGACCGCAAGCGAGATGAAGAACTGTTTCTGTCGTTCCTGGCGTTGCGTTTCACGCCAGTCGAGCAGGTTGATTTTTATCATCAGTCGAAGGCCCTCATGGCAAGGCCGAAGGCCAACAGCAGGGAGGCCTCATCTTGCTGTAACTGACGCGGGCGCGCCTTGTTCGCGACAGGGATGCCTTTGAACGGATTGGCAATGACCGTCGATACGCCGAGCTTTTCCTGAACACGATCGGCGAGGTGCGGGATGTTTGCCGTGCCTCCCGACAAGATGATCTGGTCGATCTCGCTGAACTTGGGGGAGTTCGCGAAAAACAACTGCAAGGAGCGGTCAACTTGCTGAGTCAGGTCGTCAATAAAGTAAGGCAGGACTTCGCTGTCGTAATCCTCGGGAAGACCCCCCATCTTTTTCGCGTTGTTGGCTTCTTCTTCGGACATCCCGTAGTGGCGCATGATGTCCTCGGTAAGTTGGCGTCCGCCAAAAGCCTGCTCGCGACGGTAAATCACCTTGCGGTCATGCAACACCATGAACACCGTGTTGATGGCGCCGATATCGATGACAGCGCAGGTTGCATTCTCGCCATTGTTTGGCATTTGCGGGTGCAACAGCATGCAGGCGTTTTCTAACGCCTGTGCTTCGGTATCCACCACAACGGCTTCCAGTCCAACCTGGTCCAGCGTGAGTACGCGCTCATCAATGGTTTCGGTTCGACAGGCCGCCAGCAATACATCGACCGTATCCGGCGAATTCGCGGTTGGGCCAAGAAGCTGGAAATCTAGGTTGACCTCGTCAATCGGATAGGGGACGTACTGATCCGCTTCCAGTTTGATCTGTTCTTCCATTTCCAACTCGCGCATGTCCGCGGGCATCTGAATGATCTTGGTGATCACCGATGATCCGGCAACAGCAGTGGCGACTTTGCGCAACTTGCTGTCCGAGCGCTTCAGCGCTTTGGCCAAGGCCAAGCCGACGGCGTCGGAATCGCTGATCTGGCGCTCGGTGACCGCGCCCGCTGGCAGCGGTTCGATCGCATAGGCTTCAATGCGGTAGCTGTCCCCTTTTTTCGATAGCTCCAGCATCTTCACGCTGGACGAACTGATATCAACGCCGATAAGCGGCGTCGAACGTTTTGCAAACAGATTGCTCAAAACACCCATTCCGGGGCCCCCGCATGATCCCGATCCCTTTTTACATGGCCGTCATTTCGGCCAAGCGCTACTATATCTCACACCAAGCAGGTTTCAACTCTTGCAGCCACTTCAATCATTTGCAGCGCTTGCGCACGCTTGGCTTGCCGCGTGCTGTGAGCACCTTATATCCCCATGCGTTTGATCAAATATCTGTTTATCTTCGGTCTTGTCTGCGGTGTTATCGCGGCCTTTGGCGTGGCGGGGGTGATTTGGCATTACTCTCGGGATTTGCCATCCACAGAGGGATTGCGGGATGTGCGTCTGCAGGTCCCTTTGCGGATTTACTCCGCAGATCACCAGTTGATTGGGGAGTACGGAGCAGAGCGTCGTGAGCCCTTGGCGTATGAAGACATCCCGGACCCGTTGATCAAGGCCTTTCTGGCCGCGGAGGATGATCGCTTCTTCGAGCACCCTGGTGTGGACTATCAGGGCTTGTTGCGCGCGGCCTGGGTGCTCGCGCTGACCGGCGAGAAAGCACAAGGTGGTAGCACCATTACCATGCAGTTGGCGCGAAACTTTTTTCTCAGCTCTGAAAAAAGCTATGTGCGCAAAATTCGCGAAATTTTGCTTGCCTTGCAGATGGAGCGTCAGCTCAATAAGCGAGAGATTCTGACCTTTTACCTGAACAAGATTTTCCTCGGGCATCGTGCTTACGGCATCGGTGCCGCCGCCAAGGTGTACTACGGCAAGGAATTGGATGATCTGAGCCTGGCCCAGATGGCGATGATCGCTGGATTGCCAAAAGCGCCGTCGCGTTACAATCCGATTTCCGGGCCACAGCGCGCGTTACTGCGCCGCAACTATGTGCTTCGGCGCATGCATGAGCTGGAATATATCGACCAAGCCGCGTTCGATGCCGCGCTTGCGGAGCCAATCAGTGCTGAGCTACGGCGGGCGACCATTGATGTGGAAGCTCACTACGTGGCGGAGTACGCGCGTGCTCGGATCATCAATCAGTTTGGGCTGGATGCTTACACCAGCGGTATTGAAGTCGTCACCACGATTGATGGGAAAAGCCAGAAAGCGGCAGTGTCCGCCTTGCGCGAGAATCTCATCAGCTACGACTTGCGCCACGGATATCGCGGTCCTGAAGCACAATTTGGTGATCTCGGTACCCAGTTGACCGATCTTGCTGAAGACGAGAGGGCCGCCTTGCTTGGGCCGATGTTGGAGGAATTTTCCTCTGTCGGCGGGTTGCAGCCCGCACTGGTTTTGGACGTCAGTGAATCGCAAATCCTGGTCTGGTCGAGCGCAAGTGGAGTGCTTGCCCTGCAACCTGCGCAGCAGCCGTACAAGGACCTTCAACAAGTCTTGGTGCAGGGTGATTTGGTCCGCTTGCGTTCCAGTGTGAACGAGGACGGCGCAGCAACATGGGCATTGGCCCAAGTTCCGGAAGTGCAAGGTGCGTTGGTGGCGCTTGATCCCGAAACGGGCGCGGTACAAGCCATGTCGGGTGGCTTTGACTACTTCGCCAGCAAATTCAATCGGGCGATGCAGGCTCAGCGTCAGCCCGGCTCCTCATTCAAACCCTTCGTCTATTCGGCGGCTTTGGAGAACGGATTTACGCCCGCTACGGTGATCAATGATGCGCCTGTGGTGTTCCATGACGCGGCTTTGGGGGGCGCGTGGCGCCCGCAGAACTACAGCGGTCGCTTCTATGGGCCGACCCCGCTGCGCACGGGGCTTTACAACTCACGTAACTTGGTCGCGATCCGCGTGCTTGAGGGGGCGGGTTTGGACACTGTCCGCAACTACGTGACGCGTTTCGGTTTTGATCGTGATCGCGTTCCGCGCGATTTGTCGATGGCTTTGGGCACCGGTGTCTTCAGTCCGCTGGAAATGGCTGGCGCTTACGCGGTGTTTGCCAACGGTGGGTATCGCATCGAGCCTTATCTGATCGAGCAGGTACGCACGGCTGAAGGCGAGATATTGCATCAGGCGATGCCACCCAGCGTGTGCGAGGCGCAATGTCAGCGCGAACGTGAAGCAGAACGTCAAGCGCAGTCAGAGTTGGATGAGGTGCGCGCGGCGCTCGGCACCGCAGAACTCAACGAAGATGAGCAAGGCTTGGCCTTCCCGCCAGAGGCGGAGCGCGCGATCAGTGCGGCCAATGCTTACGTCATGACCGACATGTTGCGTGATGTGGTTCAGCGTGGCACCGCGCGGCGCGCGCGGCAGTTGGGGCGTGATGATTTGGCGGGTAAGACGGGCACCACCAATGATCAGATCGACGCATGGTTCTGTGGCTTCAATGCACAGCATGTGGCGGTCTCATGGGTCGGATTCGACGATATCAAGCCGCTTGGTGCGCGTGAAACGGGTAGCCAGGCCGCTTTGCCCATGTGGATGAACTACATGGCTGTGGCGCTGGATGGCGTGCCCAACCAGGTGCGTCCACAGCCGGCGGGCGTGGTCAGCGCGCGTATTGATCCGGAGACCGGTTTGCTCGCGTCTTATGGGGAGCTCAATGCCCAGTTTGAGATTTTTATTGAGGGCCATTTGCCCGAAGCCGCGGACTACGGCTACACCGCACAAGATGGGTCGGTGACGGAAGGTGCGCCACCCCCCAGTCGCGAAGATGAGCTGCTTGAGGATATTTTTTGAGTCACAGCGAAGATTTGCGCAGCGAGATTGCGCGAGAAGCGGCGCGCCTAATGTGTGAGCAGGGCGTCAAGGATTTCGCCGTGGCCAAGAGCAAAGCTACCGAGCGATTGACCGGCAGCTCGCGCGCGCCTGCGCCAAGCAATGTCGAAGTTGCGGAATCGCTGCGTGACTACCTGGAAGTCATGGAAGGCCAGACCTGGAGTACGCGTCTGCGGCATTTGCGCGAAATCGCGATCAAAGCCATGGAGCTGACTGCGGAGTTCCAGCCACGCGCAGTCGGTGCGGTGGTCAACGGCTTGGCGACGCCGCGTAGCAGTGTCGTGCTGCATCTGTTCAGCCCGTTTGATGAGGCGGTCGATTTTTTTCTCGGTGATCGCAACATTCCGTTTGATGACGAGGAACGTCGCGTCATTCATCCCTCGGGGCGCGAAATGCGTCGTCCCAGTTGCGTGTTTCTGGCCGAGGACACGGAGGTCGAGCTGGTCGTTTTCGATCAGGATGATCTGCGCTGGGTGCCGCTTTCACCAATCGACGGGAAGCCCATGACGCGGTGGGATCTGCCCACCCTGCGCGCCCGCTTGGCGGAATGCTAAGCATAAAAAAGCCGCAGGCTCCGAGGAGGCCGCGGCTGTATTCGCGTGTTGGCGCTTAGCGCTGCTTGACGTCGACGTAGTCGCGGCGCGGGCTGCCGGTGTAGATCTGGCGCGGGCGACCGATACGGTTGCTCGGGTCTGCGGTCATTTCCTGCCAGTGCGCGGCCCAACCAACGGTGCGGGCAATGGCGAACATCGGGGTCATCATCGAGACCGGAATGCCCAGTGCCTTGTAGATTATGCCGGAGTAGAAGTCGACGTTCGGGTAGAGCTTCTTCTCTTTGAAGTAATCATCTTCCAGTGCAACTTGCTCCAGCTTCATGGCCAGCTCGAACTTGGGATCGTTTTCCATGCCCAGATGCGCCAGCACCTTATGGCAATGCTCGCGAATGATGGTCGCGCGCGGATCAAAGTTCTTGTAAACGCGGTGGCCGAAGCCCATAAGGCGGAACGGATCGTTCTTGTCCTTGGCCTTGGCGATGAATTTGTCAGCGTTGGAAATGTCGCCGATCTGATCCAGCATGCGCAGCACCGCTTCGTTGGCGCCGCCGTGAGCCGGTCCCCACAGCGCGGTAATGCCCGCAGCGATGGCGGCGTAGGGGTTGCAGCCGGTGGAGCCAGCCAGACGCACTGTCGAGGTGGAGGCATTCTGCTCGTGGTCGGCATGCAGGATGAACAGCACATCCAGCGCCTTGGCCGCCACTGGGTCCACTTCGTACTCTTCTGCCGGCACCGCGAACAGCATGTGCAGCAGGTTGGAGCAGTAGTCCAGATTGTTCTGCGGATACATGAACGGCTGACCGATCGAGCGCTTGTACGCCGCTGCGGCGATGGTCGGAATCTTGGCGATCATGCGGCGCGCAAAGATATTGCGATGCTCGGGATCGTTGATGTTGGTGGTGTCGTGGTAGAACGCCGACAGTGAGGCGACCACGCCAGCCATCATGGCCATGGGGTGTGCGTCGTAGCGGAAGCCGTTGAAGAAGCTGCGCAGCGATTCGTTGAACATCGTGTGGTAACGGATCGCTTGGTCAAATTCTTCCAGCTGCGCCGCGCTCGGCAACTCACCGTAAAGCAGCAGGTAGCACACTTCGATGAAGCTGGAGTTGTTGGCCAGCTGGTCGACCGGATAACCCCTGTACAGCAGCACGCCCTGGCCGCCGTCGATATAGGTGATGGCCGAGTCGCAGCTACAGGTCGAGTTGAAGCTGGGGTCATAGGTGAAGTTGCCGGTTGCGCCGTACAGGCCGCGCACATCAACCGCTTTGGGTCCCAAAGTGCCTTCGACCAGGGGCAGGTCAGTGGATTGACCTTCCGGACTCGTAAGGACGAATTTGCTGTCGCTCATCATGATCTCCAATGGTGCAGCACGGACGTAAGGCTGCGGCCTGTCAGTTGTCTTGGTAGTGCGCCGGATAAGGGGCGCGGGCGGCGCCAGACTCTACGGCAGCACGCGCCACAGCGTTGGGCACCACATCAATCAGGCGCGGGTCCAACGGTGTGGGAATAATGTAGTCGGGGCCAAAGGACCAACTTTCGCGGTCGTACGCATCAAGCACCGTACGAGGCACTGGCTCATGGGCCAAAGCACGCAGGGCTTCCACCGCGGCCAAGTGCATAGCTTGGTTGATGGTCTTGGCATGCACGTCCAGGGCGCCGCGGAAAATAAACGGGAAGCCGAGAACGTTGTTGACCTGATTGGGGAAATCGCTGCGACCGGTTGCCATAATCAGATCGGCACGCACGCTTTGTGCCACTTCCGGCAGGATTTCCGGGGTGGGATTCGACAGCGCGAACACCACAGGTTTTTCCGCCATGCTGGCGACCATATCCGCATCGACCAAGCCGGGGCCGGATACGCCGATAAAGACGTCGGCACCCTTCATGGCTTCGCTCAGCGTCCGTGGGCCATCACCACTGCGGGCAAATTCGGCTTTGTAATCGGGCAGGTTGTCACGGTCGTCGTAGATCACACCCGCGCGATCAATCACAAACATGTTCTCGCGCGCCGCGCCAAGGGCTTGGCACAGACGTAGGGAGGCCATGCCTGCCGCGCCGGCGCCAAGGCACACGATGCGGACATCTTCGATGCGCTTGCCTTGCAATTCCAGCGCATTGAGCAGACCAGCGGCGACGATGATCGCAGTGCCGTGCTGGTCGTCGTGGAAGACTGGAATGTCGAGACGCTCCTGCAAGGCTTTTTCAATCTCAAAGCAGTGCGGCGCGGCAATATCCTCGAGGTTGATGCCACCGAACGTGCCGCCAATGCGTGCCACGGTGTCGATGAACTGCTCGGGGGTCTCGGATTCCACTTCGATGTCGAAAACGTCGACGTCGGCGAACTTCTTGAACAGTACCGCCTTGCCTTCCATTACCGGCTTGGATGCCAGCGGGCCAGCATTACCCAAGCCGAGCACGGCTGAGCCGTCACTGATGACAGCCACAAGATTGCCCTTGGACGTGTAGCGGTAGGCATCTGCCGGGTTGGCCATAATCGCCCGGACGGGTTCGGCCACGCCGGGCGTGTAGGCCAGCGCCAACTCAGAAGGCGTTGTAAACGGCTTGGTCACCGCGATGGCGAGTTTCCCCGGTCGCGGTTTCTCGTGGTAAT
>CAZVMN010000019.1:0-32013 GCA_964629015.1 uncultured Oceanococcus sp. | reverse complement strand
CGGGACCAGCGGATTAAAAGTCCGATGCTCTACCAACTGAGCTAACGGCCCGGATACTGCATTTTCGACTCCGCCTTCGCAGCGGAGCGCGAAAGGATAGTCATTTTTGCGACGAATTCAAGTGCTTGCACTGATATATCGCGTGGGATCATCGACACCAGCCTGCGAAAACCCCTCACGGCGCAGGCGGCAGCTGTCACAGCGCCCACATGCACGGCCTTGCTCATCCGCCTGATAACAGGACACCGTCTCCGCATAATCAACGCCCAGCGCGATACCCTGACGAATGATGTCGCCTTTGCTCAGCTCAAGCAGTGGCGCGTGTATGGTTAAGCCCTGCCCGCTCTCAACCCCAGCCTTGGTCGCGACCTGGCTGAGCTTCTGAAACTGCTCCAGAAATGCCGGTCGACAATCGGGATACCCCGAGTAGTCCACAGCATTTACGCCGATGAACAAATCCTGCGCACCCAGTACCTCCGCCAATCCCATCGCCAGCGACAGAAAGACGGTATTGCGCGCCGGCACGTAGGTGATGGGAATGTCGTCGCTGGGCGTGGTCGGCACATCAATCGCGAGGTCAGTGAGCGCTGAACCGCCGATCAAGCGCATATCCATCTCGATGCGACGATAGCTCAGACAGCCTGCACGTTCTGCCAATGCTCGGGCCGCTTCCAATTCCGCCACATGGCGCTGTCCATAAGAAATGCTCAAGGCATGGCAGCGGAAACCTTGGGCTTGCGCCATTGCCAACACTGTCGCGGAATCCAACCCACCTGACAGCAAAATCACCGCATCTCGCGGCGTGTGTTCAATGTCCTGGCTCATCGCCCCACAACAACTTGTGTAACTGCAATTGAAAACGCAAAGAAAGACCACTGTCCAGAACCCATTGCGCCAGCTCTGCAGGATCCACTTGACCAAAGCTGGGCGATACGAGCACCGAACAGCGATCAAGCAAGCCATACTGTTTGATGATCGTTACCGCCCAGTCGAAATCCGCGCGACTGCAAATCACCACCTTGACCTGATCCCGTGCGGTAAGCCGCTCCAGGTTGTCCCAGAGATTGCGTCGAACCTCACCCGAATCCGGTGTTTTTATGTCCACGACGCGGCACACACGCGGATCCACGGACGCAATATCAATCGCTCCGCTGGTCTCCAGCGAGACGTCATGGCCGGCGTCACACAGCGCTTCCAGCAGCGCGATACAGGCCTTTTGTGCCAGAGGTTCACCGCCCGTCACACAGATGTGGCGGGATTGACGGACCAGGGGGTCGGCCAAGAGATCATCAATTTCGCGCCACTGCCCACCATGAAAGGCGTAAGCACTGTCGCAATACTGGCAACGCAGGGGGCAGCCCGTGAGCCGAATGAAGGTCGTGGGCAAACCCACCTGCAAGGCTTCGCCCTGCAACGAGCGAAAGACTTCCGTGACCTTCAGGCGCGACGCATTCGATGTTTTTCGCAAGGCACCTGAGCTTGCAACACGCTCACTCACCCGCCCATCTGCTGCAAACGTTCACGCGCCAGATTGGCCGCTGTGCTGTTGGGATAATCGCTGACGACTTTGCCCAACAAGGTCCGCCCTTCCGCATTTTTGCCCTGTTCGACCCGCAGCAGTCCCTGCTTGAGCAGCGCATCGCTGGCTTTGGAACTGGCTGGATAGCGGCTCAGCACTTTGGCGAACGCGTCCCAGGCTTTGTCGAAAGCCCGATCCACGTAAAAGGCCTCACCAATCCAGTACTGGGCATTGGGCGCGTAAGGGCTCTCGGGGTATTTCCCGAGAAAACTCTGAAACGCGCCAACCGCTTGGTCGTAGCTGCCAGATTTCAGACTCTGAAACGCGGCCAGGTACGCCTTTTGGTCGGCGTTGTTGTCTTCCTTCAATAAGGCGGCACTGCGGTCGCCAGCGGACCCACCTTCGAGACTTTGCAGTCGATTGTCGATATCGACGTAAAGTGCACGCTGGCGTTCGTTCTGTCGATCAAGCTTGTACTGCAACTCCTCGACCTGACCGCGCAGCATGCGGACCTGTTCTTCCAGGTTAGTCACGCTGCTGCCCAGCCCCACCGCTCCCAAGCCGCTCAAACGGCGCTGAGTTTCGGTCAACTCCGAGCGCAGTTCCTGATTTTCAGCATCCAGCGCGTTGAGCTTGAGCTGAACGGGATCGGGCTCGGAGCCCATGCTTGCGCAGCCGCTGAGAGCGGCCACGGCCAGAACGATGGGAATACGCATTATTGATAAACCATGACAACGCGGCGGTTCTTGGCCCAAGCCGTCTCACCGGCGCCCAGCACGGCCGGTTGTTCTTCACCGTAGCTCACGACCAGCAATTGAGCCCGCGCCGCACCGCGCAGGAGCAAAGCCCGGCGCACCGCCTCACCGCGGCGTTCACCCAAAGCAATGTTGTACTCGCGGGTGCCACGCTCGTCGGTATGACCTTCAAGACGGATACGTGCGCCGGGGTTGTCGCGCAAGTAGCGCGCATGAGCATCCAGTACCGGCAGGAAGTCGGCCCGAATCTGGCTGCTGTCGTAATCAAAGTAGACCGTCAGTTGTTGACGCAAGGCCGCATCACGCTGCTCAGCCTGGCTCAGTGAGTTGGCCTGCCCGAGTTCACGGTCATCAATACCCTGACCATTCAGGCCACCGCTCTGACCCATGTTGTCCTGATCGTAGGCGCCAGCGTCCTCCGGCTGATCCGGCGTCGAACTGCAACCCGCCAACGCGATGGCGGCGGCCATGATCCAAATGCCAAACTGATTTTTCATTGTGTCGTCCTACTTGTTGAACGGCGACCAAGCCGGTTCCCTGACATCACCCGGCTGCGTCAGACCCTGCTGGATACCGGTGTCTATCGCGACAGTCGCCAACTCGGCCCCGCGAGACCCCTTGGTGGAATAAATTATAACAACGCCGTTAGGTGCAAAGCTCGGGCTTTCGTCCAACGGCCCATCACTGAGCACCCGCAGGTCATTGGTTTTCAATTCCAACGCGGCGACGCGAAAGCCACCGTCGTCACTTTGATGGACCAGGCTTAAGAAGCGTCCATCTGGCGAATATGTCGCACGCGCGTTGCTGCGCCCTTCAAAGGTCAACCGTTTGGGCTCACCGCCCGAGCTGGGAATGCGATAAATCTGCGGCCGCCCTGCCCGATCTGATGTAAACACGATGTACTGACCATCCGGCGAATAGGACGGTTCCGTATCGATCGCCGGATCGTTGGTTAAGCGTCGCGTGTTTCCGCTGGCGATCTCCAACTCATAGATTTCCGGGTTGCCTTCATGCGACAGCGTGATGACCAACTTGCGCCCATCCGGTGAAAAACTCGGCGCGCCGTTGATACCGCGGAAATTGGTCAACTTGCGCACCACGCCGGTAGACACAGTTTGCAGATATATCGCCGACTGCCCTTTGTCGAACGCAACGAAGGCCATTTGCCGCCCGTCCGGCGACCACGCCGGGGACATGATGGGCTCACGCGAACTGACCAGTTGGCGCGGATCGTAGCCATCGGCATCGGCGATCATCAGTTTGTAGGTCCGATTCTCGACCGTGCCTTCTGCGGTGACATAGGCGATCCGTGTGTTGAACACGCCACGATGACCGGTCAACTTCTGGTAGATCAAATCGCTGATCTGGTGGCTGGCGTAGCGCAATCCACTGGCGCTGACCGGGATTTCGTAAGCCAGGGATTCCGTGCCGCGAAACACGTCCAGCATGCGAAATTCAACCAGCCAGTTGCCCATCGAGCCACGACGAATGCTGCCGACGACCAGATGCTCCACGCCCAGAGCACGCCAGTTCTCGTAGCGCACGTCTTCGGTGCGACTCGGCTGAGCGATCATGTCTTCGCGCGGGAACGGCGCAAACAACCCGCTGCTCTTGAGATCGGTCTCAACAATACGCGCGACGTCAGTATCCAGGTTCTCCAAAGCTTCGATCTGGAAAGGCACGATACCCACCGACACAGGTTCAACCTGCCCGCCGGTGATGGTGATTTCCAGATTGGCGAACGCCGGAGCACAAAGCAGCCACAGCACAGGGATCAGTATTCGGCTCATCATCACGGTTGGAATATCAAAGTCAGTGTTCGTTCAAAAACCCGCGGGTTCTTGGGCAAGGGTAGCGGATCGGCGCTGCGTATGGCTTTTTCGACGGATGCATCAAGGAAACTGTTGCCGCAGCTCTGCAGGAGTTGGAAGCTCTGCACCTGCCCACCAGGCAGCTGTTTGATCTGTATGCGACAGGAGAAATCGTCATCTACGCCTGGCGGGCGCGACCAGTGGCGCTGGATGTGTTCAAACAATTGCCGTTGATAGATTTCCCGGTCACTGGCATCACGCTTGGCTTGCGCCGCGGCCTCACGTTCGGCCTCGATGGCAGCCTCTTCGGCGGCCAAAGCTTCTTTCATGCGGCGCTCAGTCTCTTTCTGGCGCCGTTTGCGGGCTTCTTCTTCGGCTTTCTTACGTTTGGCTTCAGCCTCGGCCTTCTTACGCGCCTCTTCTTCCGCTTTGCGCTTGGCCTCGGCTTCGGCCTTCTTGCGGGCTTCTTCCTGCGCTTTGCGTTGGGCTTCTTCCTCGGCCTTGCGTTTGGCCTCCGCCTCAGCCTTGATGCGAGCTTGCTCTTCAGCCTTGCGTTTGGCTTCTTCTTCAGCTTTGCGCTTGGCTTCCGCTTCGGCTTTCTTGCGCGCCTCTTCTTCCGCGCGGCGTTTGGCTTCCTCTTCCGCCTTGCGCTTGGCCTCTTCTTCGGCTTTACGTTTGGCTTCGGCTTCCGCCAGCAAGCGCGCTTGTTCCGCTTGATTCTGCCGTTGCGTATCCAGGAAAACCGCTTTCACCGGCACAATCTGAGCTTGCTGCTGAAACAACGATGGCGCACCAAACCACAGCAAGGCTGCAACCAGCACGTGCAAAGCAACAGCGACCGTCAGGGCAAAAATATCCTGGGCGTCGAACTTCATCGCGAAACCCTACTCCGGTGCTTCAGTGGCGAAACCGAGAGTTTTGACGCCTGCCCCCTGCAACAATCCCATCGCGTACATCACCCGGGCATACGGTACCTGCTCGTCACCTTCAACCACCACGGAGGTATTGGGCTTGTGCTTGAGAATGCTGACCACAATCCGGTGAATATCCTCGTCACTCACCGGGTCTTGTGGATTCTCACCACGATTCAGGTAGTAATTGCCTTGTGCATCCACACTCAGCACGACCGGCTCATTCTCGCTGTCGTACTCCAGCGTTTCTGCCGCGGCATCGGGCAAATTCACTTCCACGCCTTGGGTCAGCAGCGGCGCAGTGATCATGAAGATCACAAGCAGAACGAGCATCACGTCGATATACGGCACGACGTTGATCTCGTGCGCTAGCCGGCGCCTTTTCTGCTGCATCATGCCGATGGTTTCTGCAGGCCGCGTTCGACAATGCCGATGAACTCTTCGGCAAAGGCATGGAAGCGTGATTCCAGACGATCAACCTGGCTGGTAAACATGTTGTACGCAATCACCGCTGGTATCGCCGCAACCAGCCCCATCGCGGTCGCAATCAGCGCTTCAGCAATGCCGGGCGCAACCATCGTCAGAGTGGCGTGCTTGGCGTTACCGAGACCGATGAAGGCGTGCATGATGCCCCACACCGTGCCGAACAGACCGACGTAAGGCGAGGTTGAACCAATCGTCGCCAGCACCGGCAAACCACTTTCCAACCGATCAATCTCGCGCATGTGCGCAACACGCACCGCACGCTGCGCCGCGCCCAGCACTTCATCACGGTCTCCGCCTTCGCCGCGACTGCGCTCAAATTCTTCAAAGCCTGCCTGGAACAATGACTCCAAGCCGATAGGCTGCTGACTGCGGCGACGCATGGCGTCCGCGATGTCGTTGAGACGGCCACCCGACCAGAAGTTGTCCTCGAACCGGTCCGCCGCCCGCCGCAGCGCATCGAGCATGGCTTTTTTGCGAATGATCATGAACCAGGAGACGACCGACGCCAGCACCAGCAGGCCCATGACGATCTGCACCAGCACACTGGCGTTGAGAATCAAATGACTGAAGGACATAGGGTTTTATTTGCTCTGCAATGCGGTCCGCACATCCTCGGGCATGCGGGTCACTTGGAAGGAAGGATACGCCACACACCCGGCGCGCACAGTTAACTCCGCCAGATCCTGACCCGCTGCGGCGGCAAGCCACATACGTTGTCGGAACTGAACTGACGCCGCACCGGCCTTTTCGACTACAACGGATACGATGAGTTCATCGTCGAGCCGTGCGGGGCGTCGATAGCGCACACTCAGATCACTCAAAGTGAACGCAATGCCCTGATCCTGCATCAGCGTTTGCTGATCGTAGCCGAGTGCACGCAAGTACTCCGTGCGAGCGCGTTCGAAAAATGCTAGATAACGGGCGTGATACATGACACCGCTGGCATCGGTGTCTTCGTAATACACGCGAAATCGCTGCTCAAACATATCAGCCCTGAAACAGGTCGCTGTTACCCGGCGCGTCCAGGCCGAGCAATCGGTAAGTTTGCGGCGTCGCCTGACGCCCCCGCGGCGTCCGCATCAAAAAACCTTGCTGAATCAGATACGGTTCAATGACGTCTTCAATCGTATCCCGACTCTCGCCAATCGCCGCAGCCAAAGCGTCGACACCAGTTGGCCCACCGCCGTAGCGGTGTACCAAGGCGCCGAGAAGCTTGCGATCCATCAGATCGAAACCTTCTTCATCAACCTCGAACATTTTGAGCGCCGCATCGGCCAGCGCCGCATTGACGCTGCCATCTGCCTTGACTTCGGCGTAGTCACGCACGCGGCGCAACAGTCGATTGGCGATGCGCGGCGTTCCGCGTGAGCGGCGCGCGATCTCGCGTGCACCGGCCTCATCCATCTGAACATTGAGCAGACTGGCCGAGCGCGCCACAATCGAGGTGAGCTCCTGGGTGTTGTAGTACTGCAAACGTTGCACGATGCCGAAACGGTCACGCAGCGGCGAAGTCAACGCACCTGCCCGGGTCGTTGCGCCGATCAGCGTGAACGGCGGTAAGTCGAGCTTTATTGAGCGCGCTGCGGGTCCTTCACCGATGATGATGTCGATTTGATAATCCTCCATCGCGGGATACAGAATTTCTTCCACCACGGGGCTGAGACGGTGAATCTCGTCCACAAACAGCACATCATTGGGCTCAAGATTGGTCAGTTGTGCGGCCAAATCGCCAGGCTTTTCCAACACTGGCCCGGAGGTTTGTCGCAGATTGACGTTCAGCTCACTAGCAATGATGTGAGCCAGCGTGGTTTTCCCCAATCCTGGCGGCCCGAACACCAGCACGTGATCGAGCGCCTCACCTCGGCGACGGGCGGCGCTGATAAAGATATCGAGCTGCTCGCGGACCGGTTCCTGGCCCACATATTCGTTCAGCGTGCGCGGCCGAATCGCTCGATCTATGCGCTCTTCTTCACCGCCACCTTGAGGTGACAGCAAGCGCTCTTCAAACGGTATGTCGTTCATCGCGCCGCGGCCTGCAATGCCAAACGGATCACGTCCTGCGCCCCAGTGACGCTGGCATCAACCTTGGCGACCAGCTTGCGTGCTTCGGCCGCGGAATAGCCCAAGGCCTGCAATGCATCCTGGGCTTCGGCCCGGTCCTGCGGCGCACCACCTGCTCCCGCCGCTCCGGATGGATTGAGTTGATCAAAACGACTCAAACGCCCGTGCATCTCAAGCAGCACGCGTTGGGCTGTCTTCTTGCCGATGCCAGGCACGCGGGTCAAGCGGTCATCGTCGCCTGCTTCAATCACCGCAAGCAACTCGGAGGTACTCAAGGTGGACAGCACCGCCAGCGCCATTTTGGCGCCGATGCCGTTGATCCGCAGCAACTCGCGAAACATGGTGCGCTCTTCGTGGGATGCGAAGCCGTAGAGCAACTGGGCGTCTTCTCGCACCACCATGTGCGTGTGCAAGACCACGGCCTGCCCCTCCGCGGGCAAGGCAAAGATGGTGGACATGGGGGCTTCCAGTTCGTAACCCACGCCATGCACATCCAGCAAGACCTGCGGTGGTGCTTTTTCGAGCAGAGTCCCGGACAAACGGCCAATCATCGTGCCACGCCCCAGCGCTGAGAGCGCAAGTGAAACGCATGGCAGACGGCGATGGCCAAAGCATCGGCCTGATCTTCCTGCGGTGCCTCACGCAGGGCCACCAAACGCTGAACCATGAAATTGATCTGTTGTTTATCGGCTCGACCGCCACCCACAATGGCCTGTTTAACCGTTGCGGGCGGATACTCGGCCACGCTCAATTTTTGACAGGCAATCGCCGCGATGGCCGCTCCACGGGCCTGTCCCAGCTTGATCGCGCTGGCGACATTCTTCTGAACGAACACCGTCTCGACCGCAGCCGCCTGCGGCTGATATTGCTCGATCATGTCATTCAACCCCTGAAATATTCGCGCCAGCCGCTGCGCCATATCCCCCCGCCCCAGCGCAAAATGGCCACTGTGAACATGGGTGAACTGTTGTCCGTGGAAGTCAATGATCGCAAACCCCATGCGCACCGAACCGGGATCAACACCCAGAATACGCACGGACGAGGTCATGTCTACTCGCTCAATTCAGCGTTTGCGTAAACGTTTTGCACATCATCAAGATCTTCCAACGCCTCGACCAATCGCTGGATACTGGCAAAGCTCTCTTCGTCCAGGTCGACATTGGTCTGCGGACGCATGGTCACGTCGTTGTCTTCGGCAATCAATTCGGCGGCTTCGAGCGCGTCTTTCACCGCTTGGTATTCGTCCGGGCCGGTGATCACTTCGACCGATTCATCGTCGTAGCTGACGATATCTTCGGCACCCGCCTCCAACGCCACTTCCATGATCCGCTCTTCATCAGCACCCGGCGCGAACAGGAAATAGCCCTTCTTGTCGAACAAATACGCGACCGAGCCATCGTTGCCCAAGTTGCCGCCGTGCTTGCTGAACGCATGGCGAACTTCGGCCACCGTGCGATTGCGGTTATCACTCATGCAATCGACCATCACGGCCACGCCGTTCGGCCCATAACCTTCGTAACGAATCTCTTCGTACGCATCGCCTTCCAGAACACCGGCGCCACGTTTGATGGCGCGCTCGATATTGTCCTTGGGCATCGACTGGGCTTTCGCCTTGTCCACCGCCAAACGTAGGCGCGAGTTGGTGGCCGGATCCGGATCACCCATGCGTGCTGCAACAATGATTTCCTTGGCCAGCTTGGTAAACAACTTGCCGCGCTTCTTATCCTGAGCTCCTTTGCGGTGCTGGATATTGGCCCATTTACTGTGCCCCGCCATTTTAGAACACCATCCTCAAACCTATGAAGGCAGAATCTTCGATTTCCACATCCGGCCCACCATCCAAGCCGGCTTCCAGTTTGCGGTAACCCGCCACCACGTAAGCCTGACGAATCAGTTGGTAATCCACGCTGACACCAAACTCGAGATATTTGTCGATGTCATCAAAGGCGCTGACGCTGGGCGCGTAAAACACCCATGCACGGCCACCGATACGGTTGAAATCCGGAACACGTCCATCCAGGGTGCCGCCCAGCGCAATTGCCGCGCCGGTCAAACCGCTGTCACTGTCAAGAATCACCGCGCGTCCGCCGACTCCGGCTTTGACATTGGCTTTGGGCGCGCCGGTGTCACCAAGAATCATCAAACCCACATGGCCGAGCAAAGCATCGCTGCCACTTTCATCCTGATACAGCACGCCAAGATCAAGCGAAGCCACATTGTCTGCCCGTTGCTGGCCAACAGCGACGGCGTATTCACCACGAATCGAATCTTCGCCAAAGGTCAAATCCAGCGAAGCGGAAAAAGCGGGCATGGCAGCAGCGACCAGTCCCAGTGCGATCAAGCTACGAATCATAAGATCAACGTTTTTTGTTAATGGCATGAATGGCACGACCATCCACCGACAAAGCGGCTTCGTGCACGGATTCTGAAAGAGTCGGATGCGCGTGAACCGTCAGCGCAATGTCTTCACTGGTGGCGCCGTATTCCATGGCCAAGACCATTTCGGCGACCAGCTCGGACACGTACGGCCCAACCATATGAACACCCAAAATGCGATCCGTTTCCGCGCAGGCCAACATCTTGACTTGGCCAGCCGCCGCTTCGAGTGCTTTTGCCCGGCCATTCGCAGCAAATGAAAAACTACCCGTCCGATAGTTCACACCCGCGGCCTTGAGTGCTTCCTCGGTTTTTCCAACCCAGGCGACTTCCGGCAAGGTGTAAATTACAGAAGGTATGCAATCGTAGTTCACCTTAGCTTTATGGCCGGCCATGATCTCAACTGCGGCGATACCTTCTTCACTGCCCTTATGGGCCAGCATCAAGCCACCGATGACGTCGCCCACAGCGTAAACGTTGGGCATGCTCGTGCGATAGGCCTCATCGACCGCCACAAAGCCTTTTTCATCCAGTTCGACGCTGGCATCGCTGCTGCACAAATCACGTGTGTAAGGGCGGCGTCCAACAGCCACAATCAAACGATCAAAGCGTTCGCTGTGCTCGTCGCCATTGACGCTGAATTTGACATCAACGCCAGCCCCTTTGACCTCAGCCGACAGGACCCGCGCGCCGAGGCGTATGTCCAAACCCTGCTTCTTGAACTGGCGCAAGGCGTCTTTGGCGATTTGGCCGTCGGCAATACCGGACAGGAACTGATCCTGCGCTTCCAGCAGCACCGTTTCCGATCCCAGACGCGACCACACGCTGCCCAGCTCCGTGCCGATGACGCCAGCACCGATGACACCGACGCGTTTGGGCACACTTTCAAACTCCAGCGCGCCCCAGGAATCGACGATGTACTTGCCATCAAACTTGGCCATCGGCAATTCCACCGGTTCAGATCCGCTGGCGATCAGGATTTTTTCGCACTCCAGGATCTCCGCCTTCTTCTTGCCCAGCGCCGTAAACGCCACTTGGCCTTGACCACGAATCTGTCCGGAGCCCGCCAAACCATCCACGCCATTGGCTTTGAACAGCTGCGCGATACCACCGGTGAGCTGCTGACTGATGCCAGTCTTACGCGCCTGCATGGCGGCGACGTCCAGTTTGATCTTGCCGGTACCGATACCGTGTTTGTCGAACTCATGCTGAGCGCGGTGATACAGCTCGGAAGACTCCAGCAAGGCCTTGGATGGAATGCAGCCCGCATTCAGGCAGGTGCCACCAAAGGCGGCTTTACCATCGTGGTTTACCCATTTGTCGATGCACGCCACGCTCATACCCAGCTGAGCTGCGCGAATGGCCGCGACATAGCCCGCAGGGCCGGCGCCGATAACGATCAGGTCGTACTTCTTGCTCATGATCAGTTCCTTGTCGCGGACTTGTGGTTCCGCGGTAGTAAAAAGAGCCGGCTCAGCCGGCTCCTTGATGTTGTGGCCACGGCATCACGCCGTCGCACTCAGATTTCCAGCAGCATGCGCGCCGGATCTTCCAGCACTTCTTTGATCGTGCGCAGGAACATCACGGCTTCACGGCCATCAATGATGCGGTGATCGTAGGTCAGCGCGAGGTACATCATCGGGCGGATGACAATCTCATCGTTGACCACAACCGGCTTCTTGTTGATACCGTGCATGCCCAAAATGGCGCTTTGCGGCGGATTGAGAATCGGCGTCGACATCATCGAGCCAAACACGCCGCCGTTGGTGATCGAGAACGTACCACCGAGCAGATCATCCATGGTCAGCTTGTTGTCTTTGGCGCGCGCACCAAACTCGCCAATCGAGGATTCGACCTCGGCGAAGCTCAGCTTGTCCGCATCACGCAGAATCGGCACGACCAAGCCACGCGGCGACGACACCGCGATCCCGATGTCGTAATAACCGTGATAGACGATGTCATTGCCATCGACCGAAGCGTTCACAATCGGATAGCGCTTGAGCGCTTCAACCGCCGCACGCACAAAGAAGCTCATGTAACCCAGACGCACTTTGTGGTTCTTCTCGAACACATCACGATATTGCTTGCGTAGTTTGTCGACGGCGTGCAGATCCACCTCATTGAAGGTGGTCAGCATGGCTGCGGTTTGTTGCGCTTCTACCAGACGCTCTGCAATGCGTGCACGAATGCGCGTCATCGGCACGCGCTGTTCAATGCGCTCATCCTGTACCGGTGCCGAACCCACAGCGCCAGCGTCACGATCACCCAGTTGGGTTTCCGGGGCCTTGGCCGCCGGTTTGCTCTCAGCAGCCGATGCTGACTTGCCGGAACCGTCTTTGAGGTATTTCTCGACGTCCGTCTTGGTCAAGCGGCCGCCTTTGCCGGTGGCCGGGATCGCACTGGCGTCCAGATCATGTTCTTCCAGCAGCCGACGGACAGCAGGACTCTGCTGCACATCACCCGAGGCCGGCTCGGCCTCATCCGACGAATTGCTCGGCTGAGATGCCGCCGGCTTGTCATCGCTCTTCTTGGGCGCAGCATCACCGGCTTCCAACACGGCCAACACGTCACCCGCGGTGACGGTATCACCCGGCTGGACCAGGATTTTGACCAGAGTACCGTTATCGATCGCTGGCACTTCCAACACAACCTTGTCGGTTTCCAGGTCGGCCAGATTTTCATCGCGGGTGACGCTGTCACCTTCCGCTTTGTGCCATTCCGCCACCGTAGCTTCCGTGACGGATTCCGGCAGTGCCGGCACCTTGATTTCGATACTCATTAAATTGGCTCCTCGCGGGATTCCTGCCTGTTTTTGGCCTTGAAAATGTTTACGCGCCGACCAGCACTGAACCTTCTTTCAGCGCGGCCTGCATCAAAATATTCTGCTGGATCACATGGACCTTGTTGTAGCCGGTCGCGGTCGACGCAGCGCCCGGACGGGTCGCATACATCATGCGATGGTTCTTGCTGAGCGGAATCTGCAGGCGGTGCTTGATCTGATACCAAGCCCCTTGATTCTCCGGCTCTTCCTGACACCACACAATATCGCGCGCATTCGGATAACGCTTGAGCGCCGCACCATAGGCTTCGGTCGGGAACGGATACAGCTGCTCCAGTCGCACAATCGCGACATCATCAATACCGGCTTCTTCTCGCGCTTTGTAGATATCGAAGAACACCTTGCCGCTGCACACCACAACACGCTTGACCTTCTTCGGATCCAGGTCGTCGATTTCGTCGATGACGTGCTGGAATTCACCCTTGGTGAGATCTTCCAGTTGAGACACCGACAACGGGTGACGCAGCAAGCTTTTCGGCGTCATGACCACCAGCGGCGAACGCAGACTGCGCAGTTGTTGACGACGCAGCATGTGAAACATCTGTGCCGGCGTTGAGGGCACGCACACCTGCATATTGTTCTCGGCACACATCTGCAGATACCGCTCCAGACGCGCTGATGAATGCTCGGGTCCCTGTCCTTCGTAACCGTGCGGAAGCAACATGGTCAAACCACACAAGCGCCCCCACTTGGAATAGCCCGATGCAATGAACTGATCCATTACAACCTGGGCGCCATTGGCGAAATCACCAAACTGGGCTTCCCAGATCACCATCGTGGTGGGATCGGCGGTGGCGTAGCCGTATTCAAACCCGAGCACGCCTTCCTCCGACAGCAGGCTGTCCAGGACTTCAAACTGCCCCGGCCCGACATGCGAAAGCGGGGTGTAACTCAGGGTTTCCTGCTGATTGTGCAGACGCGCATGACGGTGGAAGAACGTACCGCGACCGCAATCCTGACCGGTGAGGCGCACATTGTGGCCATCATCGATCAAACTCGCATACGCCATGGTTTCGGCAAAACCCCAGTCCAGTGGCGCCGCCCCTGCCGCCATACGCGCACGATCTTTCATGATCCGACCGACGCGGTCGTGCACCGTGAAACCCTCGGGCAATTGCAGCAGGCGCTCGCTCAGATCACGCAACTTTTTCAGCGTGATCGCGGTCTTGGATTTCTCCGCGTGGTCACCGCCCTGATAAACGCTCCAGTCCACGGTGTGCTCATTACCCACCATGCCCAGCGTTTTACGCGCGATGTTCTCACCACGATCCAGGCCTTCCCGGTACTCTTCCAGCATCTTGGCTGAATCATCCGCGCTGACCACATTACGCTCAGCCAAACGCTCGGCGAACAAGGCGCGCGTGGTCGGCCACTTACGAATCTTCTGGTACATCTGCGGCTGCGTCACCGCCGGCTCATCGGCCTCGTTATGACCGTGACGACGGTAGCAAACCAGATCGATAATGACGTCTTTCTTGAACTCTGCACGGTAGTCCGCCGCCAAGCGGGTGATGAAAACGACCGCTTCCGGATCATCAGCGTTGACGTGGAACACCGGCGCTTCAAGCATCTTGGCGATGTCGGTGCAATATAAGGATGTCCGTGAGTCACGGCGGCCACTGGTTTCGATCGGATTCGGCGTGGTAAAGCCGATCTGATTGTTGACGATCAAATGGATCGTGCCGCCGGTGGAGAAACCGTTGGCTTGCGACAGCTGCAGGGTTTCCATGACCACGCCCTGCCCCGCGAATGCGGCATCCCCGTGGATCAGCACCGGCATGACTTCCTTGCCAGCCTCATCACCACGGCGAACTTGCCGTGCGCGCACGGACCCCTGAACTACCGGGTTGACGATCTCCAAATGGCTGGGATTGAAGGCCAGAACCATGTGGCAGCGGCGACCATCGACATCGACATCGGTGGAGAAACCCATGTGGTATTTCACATCACCAGACGCGCGCGGATCGTCTTCGATATTTTTGCCTTCAAACTCGGCAAACAGATCCGCCGGCGATTTGCCCAGCGTGTTGACCAAAACATTGAGTCGCCCACGATGCGCCATACCGATAATGACTTCTTCCACATCGTGGGTGGTGCTGCGACGCAGAAGCTCATCCAGCGCTGGAATCAGGCTGTCGCCACCTTCCAGTGAGAAGCGCTTCTGACCGACATATTTGGTGTGCAGATAGCGCTCGATCCCTTCCGCCGCGGTGAGCTGCATGAGCACGGTTCGCTGTTCCTGCTCGGTCAACCAAGGCTGATAGACCTGACCTTCCAAACGGCGCTGAATCCAGCGTTTTTCGCTGGTTTCAGTGATGTACATATATTCCGCGCCGATCGAGCCGGTGTACACGGTGCGCACCAAGTCGAGAATGTCGCGCAACTTCATGCGGTCTTCAGCCGCCAACGAGCCGGTGTTGAACACAGTGTCCATGTCCTGCTCGCCCAGGCCATGGAAGGCCGGCTCCAGGTCAGGCACCTGCGGCCCTTTGCTCAGACCCAGCGGATCAAGCTTGGCGGCCTGGTGACCGCGCACGCGGTAATAGTTGATGAGTCGAAGAACGGCCGCTTGCTTCTCTGCCGCTTCGGGATTCATCGCTTCGCCACGGCGCGCCCGACGGGCGCGTTCCTTGGCCATCTTGACGAACGAGGAGCGTATCGGACGATGCGCCACCTCAGCCTGATCGGCATCACCCAAGCCCCGGAAATAGTTGCGCCAACTCTCGTCGACCGCATCCGGGTTTTTCAGGTATTCCTCATAAACCGCCTCAACGTATCCGGAACTGCCTCCCGACATCGGGGTGCTGGCCAGAAACTTGCGAATGAGGTCCCCACTCATGGGTATCTCCAGGTCGTCAGATTATTTCCGTTATTGTACGAGAACGGGAGGCAAAAATCGCTGTTTTCAACGGGAAAATCTTACTTTTTCGTATCCCAACCGCCGGTCAGATCACTCAGGTACGCCTTGAACTCGTCAGCGAACTCCGGATGCTTGAGCCCGAACTCGACATTGGCCTGCAGATAACCCAACTTGCTGCCGCAATCAAAGCGCGTGCCTTCGAATTCGTAAGCCAGCACGGTCTGTTCTTCCAGCATCTTGGCAATCGCGTCCGTGAGCTGAATTTCGTCACCGGCACCGCGCCCGGTGGAACCAAGAATCTTGAAAATCCGCGGCGGCAAGATATAGCGGCCAACCACGGCCAGATTGGACGGTGCATCTTCGGGCTTGGGCTTCTCGACAATGCCTTTGATCTCGCTGACACCGTTGCCGATGGGCTCGACGTCGACGATGCCGTACTTGTAGGTTTCCTCCGGCGGCACACGCTGAACCGCGATCACCGCGGTGCCGTATTCGGCATACACGCGCTGCATCTGCGCCAGACACGGACGCAGTTTTCCGTCGATCAAATCGTCCGCTAGAATCACCGAAAAGTCTTCATCGCCTACGGCCGGTTGCGCGCACAGCACGGCATGCCCAAGCCCCATCGCCTCGGGCTGACGGATGTACATGCAACTCACGCCGATAGGCAGCACTTCACGCAGCTCTCTGAGCGTGTCGGTCTTGCCCTTCTGCTCCAGCGTGTGCTCCAGCTCATAGGAGCGATCGAAGTGATCCAGAATGGAATTTTTGTTGTTGCTGGTGATGAACACCAATTCTTCAGCACCGGCGCTGATCGCCTCATTTACCGCGTATTGAATCAGCGGTTTGTCGACGATAGGAAGCATTTCCTTGGCACTGGCCTTGGTCGCGGGCAGAAATCGTGTGCCCAAGCCAGCAACTGGGAATACGGCTTTACGAATGCGCATATCTTAGGCTCCTGCAGTCCATTTGCCGGACAGAATCGGCTTGTGATTGTTGGCGTCCTTGACCTCGAAAATGAAATCGCTGGCTTTGGCCTCGCCATGCAGTTTGGCTTTGCCTGGTAAAAACAGGGGCGTCTTGAATTCCACCTCCAGCACACCAGACTCTTCCGTGTTGACAGGCAGGGTCGCGGCGGTGCGCGCCAGCGTCCACATTCCATGAATGATGGCGCGCTTGAAACCGAGCAATTTCGCCGTCGGCGCGGACAGATGGATGGGGTTCACGTCCCCCGAAACCAACGCATAGCGGCGACCAAGGTTGCCCTTGAGCGTCCACGTCGCCATTTCGGGCAGGCTGCTCGGGGTCGGCGTCGGCGGTTTTTTCTTGCTCTTGCTGCTGGACGATGCCGATTTGTCGCTACGACGACTCAGAATTGAGGTGATACCACGCCACACCACGGCGCCCTGCTCGTCCTGAAATTCGGTCACCAGATCGAACTCGTATCCACGTGGCGTCTCTTTAATGCTGTTGATTTCCACCGATACATCGTAGCTGGCGTCAATCGGCATCGGCTGGGCCTGTTCAATGCGATTGGACACATGAACCATGCCCATCGCCGCCAACGGAAAATCCGGATGCCCCATCAAATGCAGATGCAGGGGGAAAACCATCACCTGCGGGTAACACACCGGCAAGAAGGCGCTTTTCTTACCACCGCACACCCGACGATATGCAGCCACCATCATCGCGCGGGGTTTGACATTGTCTGCGGTCGCAATCAGCGGCTCTTTAAGCTCCACCGTCTTGGATGCCCGCGACACCACCACTTTGCCAAAGGCCGGCAGTGCCGGTGGCAGTCGATCAAAATTCAGTTCAGCCATATTTGAAAAACTCCGGATTTCATACGATGTGGCAATGCCTCTTAGGGCAGTTGCTCTGTAATAGTGAGCTCAAGTGGCCCTTGCGGCGGCGCATTCACGGGAATGCTCGCCTGCCAATCACCCGCTTGCGCTTGAGCCTGGCCCGACGCGCTGATGCGCGCAACAACGACCCAAGCATCGAACGACGACAAGTTCATATCTTCCAACATACTCATACTGTCGTTCAGGGTCACCCGTACCGGCCACTGCGATGGCAGCGCCTGCCGCGATACCGCCAGCGGCATGGGAGGCCCCTCAGCAGCACGCGCAAAAACGAACAATGTCGCCCCCTCGGGCAACTGCGCTTGAATCTCTGGCGCAATGGCCACGTTGATCTCAAAGCTCATGCCATTTTCGGACGTGCCGCTGTTCGTGCTCGCAATGTTCACGCCAAATTCGGCCTCCAACCACTGGGCCATCTCGTTGGGCAGGTCAGGCAGCTGACTGAGTCGCTCAAGATACTGCGTTTGCGCAACGTCATCACCGCGCTGCGCCGCGGCCAGCAAGGCGTACCAGAGACCGCGCAGATGCTGCGGATCCAAGGCTAGCGCTTTGTCGATCAGGGTGAGCGATGCACCATCAAGGCGCTGATCATTCGCCATCCCCAACGCTTCGGCCTGAGCGACCAGCAAGTCGGGATTGCTTTCGTCTGTCAGTGCATTGGCACGTCCGTAGGCTTCGGCGGCCTGTGCGTGACGGCCCATCACCCCGTACGAGCGACCCAGCATCATCCAGCCACGCGGATCATCCGGCTGCTCTTGCAGCCGCGCTTGCAAAGCCGCGACCAATTCTTCCAGGGAGGGCTGCCCTTCATCGCCCGACGGCGGCGACACGAAATGCTGGGCTCCGTTGCTGATCTGAAAACTCACGGCCGTGATCACCACCGGCAGAAGGCACAAAACCAGTTTCTGCCACAACGGCCAGGGCGTGTTGCGCAGCGGTTTATCGACTTTCTCCGCAGTGCGCATCTCCGCAGCAAAAGTTTGTTCCAACTGCGCCAAGGCTTCGGCATGTTGTTCATTGGTCAGCTCAGCGTCATCCAGGCGCGCTTTCAGCACGTCACGCTGCCGCACGAAAGCGTCCGCGTTGAGCTTGCTACGGTCACGCGTCTGTACGCCAGCCGCACCGCGCTGACTGCCGATGACCAACCACAAACCCGCCGCCAGAGCGACCAGCAGGCCAATCATCCAAACCGCTTCAATCATTGTCTATATCTTTGAGCAGGCGCTCGATGTCTTGATGGGTCTGTTCGCGATTCGCCGCATGTCCATTGGCAACGACACCGCGCCGCATCCGCCAAACCAACGCCACGCCAAGCAACAGCATCAACAGCGGCCCGAACCATAACAGCCATGTGGTGGGCTTGAACGGGGGGCGATACAGCACGAAATCGCCATACCGGTTGGTCATGTATTCGCGAATCTGCGCATCAGATTTGCCCGCCTCAATCATCTGACGGGATTGAGCACGCAGATCCTTAGCCAGCGGCGCCGCGGACTCGGCGATCGACTGATTCTGACAAACCAGGCAACGCAATTCCTCATTCAGCGCACGCCAGCGATTTTCATCCTGATCACTCCAGGCTTGGGCGAGCAAAGGGAGTAGCGCAACGACAATCATTGACCAGCGCAGCATCAGGATTCCGCCTTCAGTTGGGCGATCAACGGCAGCAGATCCTGGTTCACGTAATCCCAGGTCAACGGCCCAATACGCTTCTCACGAATGACGCCGTGTTTGTCGACGACAAAGGTCTCTGGTACGCCATATACGCCCCAATCAATACCGACCAAGCCATCCGAATCACGCAGCGTGGTGGTGTAGGGATTGCCCCGCTCGGCCAACCAGCGCTTGGCGTCCTCAACGTCATCTTTGTAGTTGAGACCATAGATCGTCATGCCCGGCTGCTCGCTCAACGCATTCAAGATGCCGTGTTCCGCACGGCAGGCCACGCACCAACTGGCCCACACATTGAGCAAACTGACCCGCCCCAGGAACAGATCCTGCGACAGCATCTGATCGCCACCCAGCACTGGCAAAGTGAATGCCGGCGCCGGTTTCCCGAGCAAGGGCGAATCCACTTCGCGAGGATCTAATGACAATCCACGCCAGAGCACCACGACCAGCGCCAGCAACACAATCAATGGCACGGCGACCATCAATCGCCTCATGCCTGCCCCCCAACCGGCACAGCGGCCTCTTCGCGTCGGCGCTCCATACGATAGCGCCGGTCACTGGCAGCAATGCCACCGCCGATCGCCATCAGAATCGCCCCAAACCAGATCCAGCGGATAAACGGTTTGACGTACAAGCGCAAGCTCCAGGCGTCTTCGCCAAGAGGTTCACCCAAAGAGATGTACAGGTCGCGCACAAATCCGATATCGATCGCCGATTCAGTCATGGGATTGTTGGGCTGCGAGTGATAGCGGCGTTTTTCCGGCTCAAGAACGGCGACCTCGTCACCATCACGATCACGGATCACAACCACACCGTGCTCCGCGCTGTAATTGGGGCCTTCCAGATGTTCGGTGCCCTGGAATTCCCATTGGTAGCCACCGAACTCGACCTGATCGCCGGGCCGCATGGCCAAGTCCTTTTCCGCATCGGCCTGGCTGACCATGCCCACACCAATCGCAAAAACCCCCAGCCCCAGGTGGGCCAGACTCATGCCCAGAATCGACGCTGGCGGCAAACGCCCCTTACGCAGCCAGGCAAAGATTTCCGCCAGTGCTGTGACCGTGCACCAAACGGCCAAAATTGAGGCGGCAAAAATGCCCAAGCCGCGCACATCCGGGGTCAGAATCGGCAAGGCCAAGCCACCCACCAATGCGATCATCATGGCCACGCGATTGGCCCGCACAGCCGCGCCCCAGTCGGCCTTCCACCAGTTGACGCGCCAGGAAAACCCGACCAGCGCCAACATGGGCAGCATCAGCGGCACAAAGGTGGCATTGAACCAGGGTGGCCCTACCGAGGGTTTGGCTAGCCCAAGCGCGTCCACCATGAGCGGATACAGGGTGCCGAGCAGCACACTGAACGCCGCGACAACCAACAACACATTGTTGATCAACAACAGACCTTCGCGGGAATTCAGCCGTATCGGCGCCTGCAGGCTCATGCTTGATGCGCGCCAGGTGTATAGGGCCAAAGATCCCCCGACGACCACGCTGAAAAATCCAAGGATGTAAACACCACGTGCCGGGTCTGTGGCAAAGGCGTGCACCGACACCAGCACCCCGGAGCGCACCAGGAATGTTCCAAGCAGACTCAACGCGAACGCGGCGATCGCCAGCAATATCGTCCAGCTGGCCAGGACCCGGCGCTTTTCTGTCGCCGCCAGCGAATGGATCAAAGCCGTTCCGACCAACCACGGCATGAACGACGCGTTCTCCACCGGATCCCAGAACCACCAACCACCCCAGCCCAGTTCGTTATACGCCCACCAGGACCCCAGCATGATGCCCAGTGTGAGGTAACTCCACGCCCAGGTTGCCCAGGGTCGCGTCCAGCGCAGCCAAGCGGTATCCAGGCGACCGTGCAACAAAGCGGCGATCGCAAATGCGAACGGCACGGTGAAACCGACATAGCCCATGTACAACATCGGCGGATGAATCGCCAAACCGGGATCCTGCAACAACGGATTCAGGTCGCGCCCTTCAGCCAGAGCGGGCAGCAAGCGCTCAAAAGGGTTGGAGGTCAGCAACACGAAGAGCAAAAAGCCCACAGTGACACCGGCAATAATCGACAGCACCGTTGCGCTGATTTCCGAAGGCAGCTTGCGTGAGCGCGACGCAACCGCCAGCCCCCAGCCAGTGAGCATCATCAACCACAACAGCAACGACCCTTCGTGACCACCCCAGACCGCGGAGATCTTGTAAATCAGGGGTAAGGCACTGTTCGACTGATGAGCCACGTAGGCAATCGAAAAATCATCTTGCAGGAAAGCCACGGTCAGCAGACCAAAGGCGCACAAAATCAGTGCAAACGCCGCGCGCGAAGCCGGCAAGGCCAGGGTCAACGAAGACACGTTACGCGAACGCAAGCCCCACAGCGGGACCAGAAATTGAATCAGGGACACCGCCAGCGCGGCAGCCAAGGCGAAATGTCCGACGGCCGCAATCATAAGCTTTCCAGCGACTTGAAGGGCGCGCAGCTGTGCCCCGTACCGTCGGCACCGAGCTTTTCGGCAAGCTCGGGCGGCATGTAGTTTTCGTCGTGTTTGGCAAGCACTTCGTCAGCGACGAAAACGCCTTCTTGCAACCGCCCGGTGGCAACGATCCCCTGCCCCTCGCGAAACAGATCCGGCAGGATGCCCTCATAGCTGACCGGCACCGAGTGCTCACAGTCCGCCATACGGAAATCAACTTTGAGGCTGGCGGGTTCGCGCTGCAGGCTGCCTGGAACCACCAAGCCACCCAAACGAATCCGCGCATTCGCTGGCACCTCGCCACCCACCACTTCGGTCGCGCTATAAAAGTACATGAGGTTTTCGCGAAACACCTGGCTGGCCATGGCCGCAATGGCCGCCACCATCACAACCAAACCCACCACCATCAACGTTCGTCGTTGTCGTCTTGTCATCAGCTTCCGTTCTGCCCCCACCGTTCTCGCAAGATAGCCCGGCGGATTCGACGCCCACGCCACACCGCGGTTCCCCAAGCACCAAACAAGACCGCCAGAAATACCGCGTAGCTCGGCCACAAATAGATGGCATACCCACCCATAGCGAAGAATTCGCTCACTGCTCGCCCCCCACGATGGCCCGCACCCACCGACTGTGCCGCTCCCGCCACAGCAAGGTTGCACGCATACGCACCAGCACGATAGTGCCAAACAACAAGGTGCTCGCCAGGGACAGCTCAAGCAGCGGAATCAGCATGCGTGTGTCCATCGACGGCGAATCAAACTTGGTCACCGTCGGGCCTTGATGTAGGGTGTTCCACCACTCCACCGAGTAATGCACGATGGGCACATTGACCGCTCCCACCAGCGCGAGCAAAGCGCAGGCACGGGCGGCCTGGCGCTTGTCTTCAATTGCCTGGTCCAGCGCGAGCACACCGAGATACAGGAACAGCAGGATCAGTTCCGAGGTCAGCCGCGCATCCCATACCCAATAGGTCCCCCACATCGGCTTGCCCCACAACATGCCGGTGATCAAAGCGGCGGCGGTAAAGCCGGCACCAACGATTGCGGCATCAACGATGTAGGCTTCGGCGACCTTCATGCGCCAAATCAGCGCCACAACCGCGGCCACCGCCATTGATGTGTAGATAAACAGGGACAGCCACGCCGCCGGCACATGCACGAAAATCATGCGATAGCCATCACCCTGCTGATAGTCCACCGGAGCCGTCCACAGTGCACCGTACAACCCGTGCAACAGGAGTACGACGCCAGGAATGGCGAGAATCCAGGCCAAGCGCCCGGCGAACGGATAGAAGGTCGGGCCGGAGCCGAGCCTGTGAAACCAAAGCCACATAGAAATCAGGAGGATTCGCTTGCGATCTTAAGAGCTGCGGCGCTGGCCCAGGGGGCAAGAAACATGGCCGCTACGAGCATACAAGCGAGCAAGTATAACTGACCCGTAATGGGCAATCCGTCGTGCGCCGCAACCCCGCAACCGGCGCCAAAAATCAGCACCGGCACATACAGCGGCAGCATCAGCAAACTGGTCAGCAAGCCCCCTCGCCCCATCCCCGCGGTAAGCCCCGCACCGATGCCCCCGAGCAGCACCAGCACCGGCGTCCCCAGCAACAAGCCATACACCACCGCGGACACCTGCTCCGCAGGAAAATACAGCGCACGACTCATCGGCCAGGCGAGCAAAACCACAGGCAGACCAGTGAACAACCAGTGCACGAAGGCTTTGATGAAGAGCACCAGCGGCATCGGCCATGTGGACAGCAACATGGCGTCGACCCAACCTTCCGACATCTCCTGTCGATACAATGCTTCGAGCCCGAAAATGCACGCGGTCAGCGCACCCGCCCAAATCACTGCAGGCGCGTAGCGTGCAAGATGCTCTGGCGAGGGCACCCCTCCCAAGGGGAAAAGCAGACAGATCAGACAGAAAATCAGCGGTGCCTGCAGCGCGTCGCCGCGCCGGAGCCAATAGCGTTGCAGTTCGCGGCGCAGCAGTGCGTTCAATCCACGCATGGCCACTCCAGGGTTTCGACGCGTGGTGGCTGCGCCAGCGGCAACTCGTCATGACTGGCAAATACACAGATGCCGCCGCTCAGACGGTGCCTCTCAATCAGCTCACCCAAGCGTTGTCGATTGTCGCTATCCAGACCATTGGCAGGCTCATCCAGCAACCAGACCATGGCATTTTCCAGCAACAGGCGGGCCATACCCACGCGCTTTTTCTGGCCGGTCGACAACTGACCGACTCGCCGCGGCAGCAGTGATTGCAAATCCAGGTGCTCAACCGTGTGCGACATATCGCCGCCGCACGTGTCTGCGACGTACCGCAGATTGTCCTGAACGCTCAGATCACGGCTCAACCCCAGTCGCTCGTCGAGAAAACTGATGGCTTGCCGCGATTCATCCAGCCGCGTGACAAAGCGCTGGCCGCGCCACAGAAGCCCGCCACTCTCCGGCGTAACCAAGCCCGCCAGCACTCTCAACAGGGTGGTCTTACCCCGTCCATTGGGAGCGTGCAGCCACATCACCTCGCCCGGCTCAAAGTCCACCGAGAAACCGCCGAAAAGCTCGCGATCGCCGCGGCGAAACCACAGGTCGGTGGCGCTCAAGAGCGACTTAGACATACTCAAGCCTCGAAATGGGCAAGAGCGTCACGAGCGGGAATTCCAGACGACGAGATGGGCGTAGGAGGCCTGAGATCGACCCCATAGCTGGACCAAACTCCAAACGCCACCGTTTGGTGCCCGAGGCCGGAATCGAACCGGCACGGCCGCAATGGCCGGCGGATTTTAAGTCCGCTGCGTCTACCAATTCCGCCACCCGGGCCATGCACGATTGAATGGAGGCTAGGACCGGAATCGAACCGGTGTACACGGCTTTGCAGGCCGTTGTATAACCACTCTACCACCTAGCCATTGTGCAGATCATACAAAAAACCCCGGAAGAACCGGGGTCAGATGTCGCGGATTCTCCGACAACGCATCGGACCGCAGTAACTGGAGCGGGAAACGAGGTTCGAACTCGCGACCTCAACCTTGGCAAGGTTGCGCTCTACCAGCTGAGCTATTCCCGCATCTGGGCCTATTTTACGTCATTTTGGTGACGCCCGGAAACCCGTCCGGATTCACCGACTTGCGAGCTTTAGAAGCGGCTGCGTCAGCGAGGAAGGCGGCATTTTAGGGGTTTTTCTCCGAGTGTCAACCCGCCCCGGATTGACCCTTTACTGGTCAGTCGGCCTGCGACAGCAGTGGCCACGCGGCGCGCAAATAGACCGCCATGGACCACAGGGTCAGAACACTCGCGATCAGCAATAGGGCGTAGCCCAAATCGTAAACCGGCAAATTGAAGGTGGATTCCTGCCACAACAGCATAGAGATGGCCGTCATCTGCGTGCCGGTTTTGAGCTTGCCGATGCCTCGCACCGCCACACTGGCGCGCTGCCCCAGCTCTGCCATCCACTCACGCAGCGCGGAAATGGTGATCTCGCGACCGATAATGACAGCCACCGGCAACAACATGGGCACACTCGGATCGTTCTGCAGCAAAACCACCAGCGCCGTGGCCACAATCAGCTTGTCGGCCACCGGGTCCAAAAACGCACCAAAGTTGGACATGGCGTTCAAACGGCGCGCCAGATAGCCGTCCAGCCAGTCTGTGATCGCCGCCAATATGAAAATGATCGCCGCCACAATCGTGTTGTGCTGGAAATCAAGGTAGTAGACGAGCACCAGCAAAGGTATCGCCAGCACACGCAGCAGCGTCAATTGCGTCGGCAAAGTCAGGCGCAAAACAGTTATCCGGAGGGGTTTTCGTGCAAATGATCATACACGCGCCGTGCCAACTCGCGATGAAAGCCTTCGACTTTCTGCAGCTCATCAAGGCTGGCACGGCGCAATTGGCGCATACCACCGAATCGACGCAGTAGCGCCTGACGCCGCACTGGCCCGAGACCGGGTATGTCGTCCAGTTCGGAGCGCGTGCGCGCCTTGCCACGACGACCGCGATGTCCGGTAATGGCGAATCGATGAGCTTCGTCGCGCACCTGCTGGATCAGGTGCAGAGCGGGATCATCGTCGTCCAGCCGCAAAGCCTCATCCTTGGCGGGCATAAACAGCTGCTCAAGCCCCGGCTTACGCGCACTGCCCTTGGCCACTCCAAGAATCAGCGGCGGATTGATAGCGTATTCCTCAAGCGCGCTCATGGCGGCCGCAAGCTGCCCCTTCCCACCATCGATGAGCAACACATCCGGGCATGGGCTCTCACCGTTGGCCACGCGCTTGAAACGACGCGACACGGCCTGACGAATCGCCGCGTAATCATCGCCTGGCGTGATGCCATCAATGGCAAAACGTCGATATTGCGATTTGTCCGCACCTTCGCTGCCGAACACCACGCACGACGCCACCGTTTCCTCGCCGCGACTGTGACTGATATCAAAACATTCCAGGCGCTCGGGCACGCGCTCCAAGGCGAAGCGCTCCTGCAGAGCCAGCAACCGGCTGCCCAGATTCTGGCGTGACAGCAACCGGTGTTTGATGGCCTCTTTCAGACTTGCGCTGGCCATATCACGCAAGCGACGACGGACGTCACGCACCTGAGCTTTGATCACCAGCTTGCGACTTGCCGCTTCACTCAGCGCGTGACTCAGCCAGTCCATTTCCGCGGGAGCAACATTGACGATCAACTCGTCCGGCGGCACATGCGAGGTGTAATGCTGAGCGAGGAACTCACTCATCAACTCATCGGCCTCGACCCCCTTAGGCACGCGCGGAAAGTGCTGCACCTGGCCTCGGTTCTGCCCGGCCCGCACACTCATCACACCCACGCCGATCACCCCATTGAGCGTTTCCAGCACAATGACGTCGGCGTCGCCCTTAAGACCAGTCACGATCTTGGTCTCCTGCATACGCCGGATCGCGGCAATGCGGTCACGGGTGCGCGCGGCGGATTCAAAATCCAGCTCGGCGGCTTGAGCGTCCATATGGTCCTGCAAGGTCGAGACCAGCGATTCAGCACGGCCCTGCATCACGTCGCTGACCGCATCCACGCTGGCGGCGTAGTCAGCTTCTGAAATCAGCCCGACACAGGGCGCGCTGCAACGCCGGATCTGGTGCTGTAGACAAGGGCGCGTTCTAGCCTCGAAATAGCTGTCTGAACAACCTCTTATCTCAAAAACCTTCTGTAGAGTCGAGATTGTTTCGCGAACTGTAGCAGCACTGGGGAACGGCCCGAAATAGCGTTCCTTGGGCTTGCGCGCGCCGCGATGGAACTGAATGCGCGGATAGCGGTGTGCTGTCAGTCGCAAATAGGGATAGCTTTTGTCATCACGCAAGCACACGTTGTAGCGCGGCTTGAGGCTTTTGATCAGGCTGCTTTCCAGCAGCAATGCTTCGTCCTCGGACGCGGTGATGCTGATTTCGATGGACGCGACCTGATCGACCATCGACTCAATACGGGCATTGCCACTGGCCCGGAGAAAGTAGCTGGACACGCGCTTTTTCAGATTGCGCGCCTTGCCAACGTAGAGCACCTCACCGCCGCTATCGAGCATGCGGTAAACGCCCGGCTGTGTTGTCAGCCGGCGAACAAAGGCTTGCGCATCAAAGCTCTCAGCTGCCGTCATCCAACACGCCGTAACGCATCGCCATGCGGGTCAATTCCACATCATTGGTGACATTGAGCTTGTCGAACAACCGGTAGCGGTAGGTGCTGACGGTTTTCGGGGACAGGCACAGACTGTCGGAAATCTCCTGATTGCCCAGCCCCTTGGTGACCATCAACATCACCTGCATTTCGCGCTGGGACAGCCGATCAAACGGCGACTGGTCTGCATCGCTGCCCTTGACCAGACTGGCTGCCAGATTGCTGGCGACACTGGCGGCGACATAGATACCGCCATCGGCGACGCGACGTATGGCGCTGACCACCTCGTCGGCCGCGGCGTCTTTGCTGATGTAACCGCGCGCACCCGCGGACAGCAAACGGCTGGGATACGGCTCATCCATATGCATCGACACGGCAATGATGCGGACCGAGGGATGCCGCTGCAGAATGCGACGCGTCGCTTCCAGTCCGCCGATGCCCGGCATGTTGACGTCCATCAGCACCACGTCAGGTTTCAGTTCACGCACCTGCTCCATGGCTTGCTCGCCCGTGCCGGCTTCCGCGACAACCTCCATGCCCGGCGTATCTTCCAATACCCGGCGCAGACCAGCCCTCACCAGTCGATGGTCATCACAAAGAATCAGTCGTATCAATTTGCACCTCCGCTAAGGTGATTCTAACAGCGATATCGGCTTGCCCCGTGCATTTTCCGCACCCTGGTTCAGACCCGGAGCAGGAGGTATGGTTGGTGCCCTCATCTGACTTTTGCTTTCGCTATGCGCTTGCTCCTGAAATTGCTGATTATCCTGGTCACGCTCGCCGTATTGACCTGGTTCGCACTACCCGCGCTCTGGCAACCGGGTATGCAGAGATACCAGCAAGCCAGCGCCCCTCTTAGCGAATCACCGTCTGGTGTTGAGCTGACTTGGCTGGGCGTGAGCGCGCTGCTCATCCGCGATGCTGATCACGCGGTGTTGATCGACCCGTTTTTCACCCGTCCGCCCGGTTTGTGGAACATGCTCAGCAACCAATCCATTGCCCCCGACCTTGGCGCCATTCGGCGCGGCCTGAGCGATGCCGGCGTGAGCACCCTGGACGCCGTGTTGGTCTCGCATTCACATTTTGACCATGCCATGGACGCTGGCGTGGTCGCTCAATTGACCAACGCCGATCTGATCGGCTCCAGCAGCACACTGAACATCGGGCGCGGGGCGGGATTGGACCCGGCGCGTCTCAAGCAGACCAACAGCCAAACGGCAATGCAATACGGCCCATTCACCGTGCGCTGGGTCGCCAGCCGCCACGCGGGAGCGACCGGCGGGCGTCCCACCGGCGATATCACCTCAGTGCTCCACCCACCGGCGGGCTATATGGATTACCGTCAGGGCGGCACATGGTCGATCCTGATCGAGCATGCAGACGGGACAATACTCCACCACGGCAGCGCGGGCTTCGAGCCCGGCGCACTGGCGCCGTACACGGCTGATATTGCCGTGCTTGGTGTGGCGCTGGTGGATGATTACCAGACTTACTTTGACGAGGTTATCAACGCCACCGGGGCGCGCACTGTCATCCCGGTGCATTGGGATGACTTCACGCGACCCCTGTCCAAGCCGTTACGGCCGTTTCCCTTGATTGTCAGATTGGATCGTTTTTTCAACGCGGTGGATTACCGCGCCGACCTCAATGCCGTCACGCTGCCACTGGGTCAATCGGCGGATGCACCGTGGCCGGAACCCAGACGCTGATCAACCGCCGATGCTGATCGCGTCCAGATTGTTCTCGCGCGATTCGATGGCATCGCGGGTGCGCTGTTCCAACTCATCCTGACTGCGCGCCAAAGCACGAATACGCTCGATCTCCTTGAGCGTGTACGACTCCCATTTGTTGGCCGACGCGAACGTGTCACGCGATTGCTTGGCGCGGCGGAATGCCTGCAAGGCCGGTTCGTACTTGCGATCGTTGAAGTAGGCCATGCCCAGCAGCATCAAATTGCCAGCGGGGTTTTTCAGACCACCCTGCTGATCGGCCTTGATCGCCGCTTCGGCAGCGGCCGCATAGTCGCCGGCATTGAAATGGACGCCAGCCAGACGGGCGTAATACAGCCCGTCGCCGCTGATTTGCGCGGCTTTGCTCAGCGTTGGAATGGCCTTGTCGTACTCGTTGGCCTGAGCCCAGGCATTGGCCAGTGATTCCACGTTCTTGGGCGATTCCTGGATCGCGCCCTTAGCCATACCCTGCTCGATGATGCGCCCGGCCTTGTACGGCACCTGCTCGCCCTGCCACATGTAAGCCAGGTTGAGCAGGTCAGACTCGGACTTCAGCGCACCGTGTTCGTACAGTGCATCAAACACGGCCAGCCGTTGATCGCCCTGCCCGGTCTCACTGTACATGCCTGCCAGTTGGCGCAGATAGGTGCTATTGGGATAGAGGGAAATCAGTTCTTCGTAGGTTTGCGCGGTGGATGCGTAGTCACCCTTGGTGTAGCTCAACACAGCTTTGAGGCGCAGCCAGCCTTCCTGTATACGACTGCCGCTGCTTCGCTCCAAAGCGATGGCATCATCGACATGGGCCATGGCCCGATCGTACTCATGCGTCTGGTAATAAGCCTGCGCCAGCATGATATGCGCGGTGGGCGTCGGCTTGTCGGCTGTGGCCAACCACTCATTCATGAAGCGGATGCAGTCACCGTACTGCTCCATCTGAAAGTACAACTGGGCGATGGTGTATTTGGCTGTCAGCATCAAGCCGTTGGGAACGTCTTCCTGTTCCATCACCTTGAAATAGGCATCAATGGCTTGCTGATACTGATCGCGACTGGCGTAGATGAACGCGTAGAAATTCCACAGCTGCGCCGTGGCGTAGCTGTTCAGCCGGCCGCGCTCCTTAAGGCGATCAAGGATGTACAGCGCATCGTCGTGGCGGTCTTCGGCCGCCAATTCCTGAGCTTTGGTCAATTGATCAAAGGTGCGTGCATCAATTGCGCCGCTCTGCGCCCCCGCCCATGTCACTGGCCCGAGCAACCCCACCAGCACCAGTGCCGTCCATCGTTTCAGCATAATTTTATCCATTGCTCATGCGGAACTTGATGCGGGTGCGAACACCGGGAACCTCCTTGGCTTCCCCATTGATCACACGTGGCTTGTACTTGTATCGCAGAGCAGAATCGATGGCGGCCTGATTGAACACCGCATCAGTGCTTTGCAACACCACCGGATCTCGCACGGAACCCTGCTTGGTCACGGTGTACTCCAGCACCACATCCCCTTCCAGCCCGCGTTTCAGAGCGCGACGCGGATACTGAGGCGCCACCTTCACAATCGGCAGGTACTCACCGTCGGATGCGGATAAGCCGCTGCCCATGCTGAGGTCCAGCTTGGCCACCAACTGATCCACACCACCCAACGCGCCGATCTGCGTATTGCCGTCGATATTGTCGAAAGCCTGCTCCGGGACTTCCGGCGGCGGGGTGTCATCCAGCTGCGGCTTCTCGGGCTTTTCCAGTTGCCGCTGGGTCTTGATTTCGACCTCAGGCATGGCAATTTCGGGCAACTTCACCGTTGTCGATTCATCCAGTCGGCGATCGGCAAACTGAATCAGCGACACCATCACCATCTGCAGACTGAAAGTCACAATCGCAGCCGGGAACACCACCATCAATAAACGCATCCCGGCCTCCTACTGCTCTGTGGCCAGTGAGACGCGTTCCGGAGGCACCACCTGCCGCGCCTGATCCAGCACCTCGGTAAAGGTTTTCACCGAAGCCAGTTCGTCGGCCTGAATGATCACCGCGCCTTCGGGGTTTTCCGCGTGCAGGCGTTCAATGTTGGCGCGCACCGAGCGAATGTCGACGCGGCGGCCGTCCATCCACACCGAGTTGTCAGCGTTGATGGCAACCAGTACCGCGGCATTTTTCTGTTCTGCCGTGTTGGCCTGCGGACGATTGACCTCAACCCCTGCTTCCTTGATGAAGCTGGCGGTCACAATGAAAAAGATCAGCATGATGAACACGACGTCGAGCATCGGCGTCAGATCCACTGCGCCTTCTTCTTCCATGTCGTCGTTGGATACGTAACTACGTGCCATAAGGAGTCCTTGTGACGAGCCGGCTACAGCGCCGGCTCCAGATGATGTCGAGGCAGCTCGTGATCGATGGCTTCACGGCGACGCCGTGCCATGCGCTCGAGATATATATTTCCGAAGACGCCGGATAGCGCCGCGACCATACCGGCCATGGTCGGGATGGTCGCGCGCGACACACCGCCCGCCATGAGCTTGGCGTCGCCGCCACCGGTCACCGAGAGCACGGTGAAGACATCGATCATCCCGGTCACCGTGCCGAGCAAACCGAACAACGGACACAGGGCGATGAGCACCTTGATTACGCGCAGGTTGTCGTTGACTTTGACCTTGAGCTCGGACACCAACATGCGACGCACGGCATCGCCGTACCAGGAAAACAGATCCTGACGCGCATGGAAGTCCGTCGCCGCATGTTTGAGCTCGCTCTGGAATGGCCGCAGGTAGTACACCACCCGCTCCAGAATGAGCATCCACATGACGAAGGTCAGCACTGCAATCAGCTGCAGTACCGGACCTCCGGCGGTGAAGAAGTCATCGATCGCCTCGCGGGCATCGAGCAAAAACAGCAACATGGCTGTGCTCTAACGCCCGGCGCGCTGAGCAACCAACCCAGCGGTCTGCTCTTCCAGCACATGCAGCAAGCCACGCGCACGGCTGTGCAGCAAGGTGTGGCAAAGCAGCATGGGAATGGCCACGATCAAACCCA
>CAZVMN010000018.1:0-44772 GCA_964629015.1 uncultured Oceanococcus sp. | reverse complement strand
CGCAGTTCTCGCGCACGCACATCAATTTCCAGCGCGTGCCGCTGGTCGACACCTCCAATCCGTTTGCTGCCCCGGAGATTCCGTCACCGGATGAAAGCCTGACGGTGGTGCGAGTGGCGCGTCCGGCGCGTTTGAAGATCGACTTCCCGTATGCGTTGTCGATGATTCATGGCTCGTTTATGTCGCGCCCCAACACCCTGGTGGTGCCGGGCGCCAAGGCCGCGCTGGCGATGGAAATCATCTTGCGCCCGATCATCGAAGACATGGCGCGCAAACGCCGCGAGTTGATCGAAGGAAAGGCTTCGTGAAATACCGTCCGCTAGGCCGCACCGGTCTTGATGTGAGCCTGATCGGCCTGGGCACCATGACCTGGGGCGAGCAAAACACCCTGGACGAAGCGTTCGAGCAGCTCGATTATGCGATCGGCCAGGGCATCAACTTTATCGATGCCGCCGAGATGTACCCGGTGCCACCCAAAGCCGAAACTCAGGGTGCCACCGAGAGCATACTGGGCAACTGGCTCAAGGCCCGAGGCAAGCGGGATGACATCGTTCTCGCAACCAAGGTGCTGGGCCGCGCGGACTGGCTGCCCTGGGTGCGCGGAGGCCCGACGCTGGATCGGGCCAGCGTGCTCGCCGCCTGCGATGACAGTCTGTGCCGCCTGCAAACCGATGTGATTGACCTGTATCAGGTGCACTGGCCGGACCGTGAAACCAACTTCTTCGGCAAGCTTGGCTATGTGCCAGCACAGAGCGACAACAGCGTGCCGATTGAAGAAACGCTGGATGCCCTGGATACGCTGGTCAAAGCGGGCAAGGTCCGCCATATCGGCATTTCCAACGAAACGCCGTGGGGCACATCGGAGTATCTGCGCCTGGCGCACGACCAGGACAAGCCGCGGATCGCTTCGATTCAGAACCCTTACAGCCTGCTCAATCGCAGCTACGAAATCGGCTTGGCCGAGTTCGCCGACCGCGAAGATGTCGGCCTGCTGGCGTATTCCCCCCTGGGCTTCGGGGTGCTGTCAGGCAAGTACCTGGACAACATGCCGGTCGATGCCCGCATCACGCTGTTTCCCCGCTTTGGCCGCTACACCAACGATGAATCCATCAAGGCCACGCGCGCCTATGTTGAAATCGCCCGTGAAGCCGGCCTCGACCCGGCGCAAATGGCTCTGGCCTACGTCAATTCACGACCGTTTACGACCAGCAACCTCGTCGGCGCGACGCGGATGGAGCAGCTGCGCAGCAACATCGCCTCGGTTTCACTGACCCTGTCCGCGGACGTTCTCGAAGCGATTGAAGCAGTTCATCGTTCACAGCCCAACCCAGCCCCCTGAGCTCTGCGCAAATCGGCTGATAGGGGCTAATCAGCGGCGATAAATCGACGAACGGCGAAACCATCGTCAATCCAGTGGCTTAGGCACCGCCTCTCATAGCACACGGCTATTTTCGCTCGCTCAAGCGCTACAAAAAATCATTGAAGAATCAGAAACCTAGACGACATAGCGCAGTCGAATCCCAGGCGTTCACAAAATTTTCACCTGGATTCATGCACTTGTAGTTCCGGCTTGAATCAGGCCATTTCAGCGGCCTATAAAGGGCCACGGATCGGCCCGCCTGCCTCGGCGCAGGGTCAGGGCGCAGACGGACCGATCGCACATCCGCGCAAGCGGAAGGAGGCGATATGATCGGCGTGTTCGAAGGCATCGAGATCGGCAGTTGGCACCGCATTCCGGGCGGTTCAAGTTTCGAAGTCGTAGCTCTGGATCTGGAATCCGAAACACTCGAAATTCAGTACTACGATGGCGCAGTCGAAGAGCTCGATTTCGACAGCTGGCTGGAGCTCGCTGCCCAGCCAACCAGCGCCCCCAATGATGCCGCTGGGGCACTCGATCTCAACCGTGGCGATTACGGCGATTTCAGCATGGACTTCGACCCCAATCAGCCCGGTGACCGCATGAACCCGCTGGATCAGCTCGACTGGCGCTGATTCATGCCGCTTCGTCGCCCTTGGGATTCACGCTGGGGTGGCGAATCAGATAGCTGATGATGATGAGCGCCGGAATGCCCAGGGCCGAGGTGTACAGGAAAAACACCGGGTAGCTGAAGCTGTCCACCACCCAGCCCGAGCCCCCCGCGATCAACTTGCCCGGCAGAGTGAACAGCGAGGAGAACAAGGCGTACTGCGTGGCGGTGTAAGCCACGTTGGTCAGGCCTGACAGATAGGCGATGAACGCGGTGCCGGCAAAGCCGCCAGAGAAGTTGTCTGCGCTGATCACAATGGTCAACCCCGCGATGCCGGGATCAGGCAGCACGGCGAGCAAAGAAAAGCTCAGGTTGGTCAGGATGACGAATATCCCGCCCAGCACCAAAGAACGCTCAGCGCCAATGCGCGCCACCACCACACCGCCAACCACGGTGCCGAAAATCGTCATCAACACGCCAAAACCTTTGGCCACGGCGGCGATTTCTTTGAGGCTGTAGCCCATATCCAGGTAGAACGGGTTAGCCATCACGCCCATGGTGATGTCGGTCACCCGAAACAGGCCAATGAAGGCCAGTATGGTGATGCCCAAACGCACGCCGTTGCGTGAAAAGAAATCCAAAAATGGGCCTGCGACAGCCGAATAGAACCAATGGGCGACACGCTGTATCGCCGGGCCGGATAGCTGCGCATTCAACTCCGCGCTGGCTTGCGGCGCGGGTTCACGGATCGCCAAGCTGGTTAACACGCCGACGCCCATGCACGCGGCCATCACCGTATAGGCCACCATCCAGTTGTATTCCGCGGCCAGAAACAAGGCGCCGGCACCAGCCACCAGCAAAGCGATGCGATAGCCCATCTGATACGCTGCCGCCATCGCGCCCTGCTCATCACGCGGCGCGGCTTCGATACGCCAGGCATCCACCGCAATGTCTTGAGTCGCTGAAGAGAACGCGACCAACAAGGCCAGCCACGCGACGGGCTCCAGCGCCACGCCGGGATCGGATGACGCCAAGCCCAATAGACCGACGGCTACACCGAACTGCGCCAGCAGCATCCAACTGCGCCGTCGCCCCAACCAGCGCGTGAGCAGCGGAATCGGCAGACGATCCACGACCGGCGCCCAAAACACCTTGATGGAATAGGTGATACCGATCCAGGAAAACAGACCGATCATGGTCCGCGACACATCCACCTGAGCCAGCCACGCCGATAAGGTCGCAAATACCAACAGGAACGGCAGCCCTGCGGAAAACCCCAAGCACAACATGGCGAAAATGTGCGGCCGCCGATAGGTGGCCAGGGCCTGTAACCAGCTGCGGCGCGCGGCCACCTCAGTCGTCATAGTCGACGATCAACGGGGCATGGTCGGAGAAAAAGTTGTCCTTGTGGACCCAGGCCGCCTTGATTGCGTCTTTGTAATGCGGTGTCGCCAACTGATAGTCGATGCGCCACCCCACATTGTTCTCGCGTGCCCTGCCGCGATTGGACCACCAAGTGTAGGCCTCGCCCTCAGCCTCAGGGTGCAGCTCACGAAAGGTGTCCAACCAGCCTTGCTCATCCTTCACCCGGGTCATCCAGGCGCGCTCTTCCGGCAGAAACCCGGAATTCTTGCGGTTATTGCGCCAGTTCTTGAGATCAAGTTCGGTCTGAGCAATGTTCCAGTCCCCGCAGAAGATAAAACGACGACCGCTGTCCAGGCACTGCTGCAAGTAGGGATAAAACAGATCGAGAAAACGAAACTTGGCCTGCTGACGTTCATCGCCAGAGGAACCCGAAGGCAGATACAAGGAGACCACCGAAAGGTCGCCGTAACGTGCCTCCAGATAACGCCCCTCCGGATCAAACTCCTCGAAGCCCAGCCCACGCACCCATTCATCCGGCTCACGACGGCTGTAGATCGCAACACCGCTGTAGCCCTTCTTACTGGTCGCGTCCTCATAGGCACAGTGATAGCCGTCAGGGTAGTACAGCGTATCGTCCTTGAGTTGATGCTCCTGCGCCTTGGTTTCCTGTATGCACACCACATCCGCATCCTGCTGCGGTAACCAGTCGAAAAAACCCTTGCGGCCGGCGGAGCGAATGCCGTTGGCATTCAGGCTGATGATGCGCATGATCAAGCGGTTGGCAAATCAGCGGGCATGATACCCATACCGCCATTAAACTTCCGACTATGCGCATCATTCACTGGTTTCGCCGCGATCTTCGCCTAACCGACAATCCGTCGCTGGAGTGGGCCTGCGCCCACGCTGACGCCCTTTGCCTGGTTTACATTCATGCACCAGATGAAGAAGCGCCCTGGGCACCCGGCGCGGCCAGCAACTGGTGGCTGCATCAGTCGCTGGACGCACTGGGTAAAAACCTGAACGCGCAGGGCCAACGCTTGATTCTTCGCCACGGTGCCAGCCTGGATGAGTTGCGCGCACTGGCCAGCGAGTTCAAGGCCGACGCGATCACCTGGAATCGACTCTACGAACCGGCTGCTATCGCACGCGACACGCATATAAAAAAGGCCCTAAGTGACGACGGCCTGAATGCGCGCTCACACAATGCCGCTCTGCTCCTGGAGCCGTGGCAGATCAGAACTGGAGCGGATGCGCCGTATCGCGTTTTCACGCCGTTCTGGAAAGCCGCGCAGCAGCGGTTGCCGGCGCCAAATCAAATCACCCCCGCACCGTCTGTGTGGCCCGAAAATGCTGATCTCGACAGCCTGGACCTGGTCGCCCTGGCACTCAAACCCGACCACCCCTGGGGCGACAAGATGGGGGCGCACTGGACACCCGGCGAGGCGTCCGCTCTGGACCAGCTCGACAGCTTTGTCGAGCATGCTGCCGACCACTACGCGCAAGCACGCGACATTCCGGGCACAACCGGCACATCGCGAATGTCTCCGCATCTGCATTTCGGTGAGATCGGGCCGCGCCAGATTCGTGCGGCGTTGAGCAGCACGGACGGTGCGGAGCACGATAAGTTTGTCGCGGAATTGGGCTGGCGCGAGTTTGCACACCACTTGCTCTATCACTTCCCCGATACACCGCAGAACGAATTCAACCCGCGCTTCAAGTCATTCGATTGGCGCGATGCAGGACGCGCACAAAGCGATTTGCGCGCCTGGCAACGCGGTGAAACCGGCATTGAGCTGGTCGATGCCGGCATGCGCGAACTGTGGGCCACTGGCTGGATGCACAACCGTGTGCGCATGATTGTTGGCAGCTTGCTGACCAAAAACCTGGGGATTGACTGGCGCGTTGGCGCCGCCTGGTTCTGGGACACACTGGTCGACGCCGATCTGGCTGCCAACACCATGGGCTGGCAATGGATCGCCGGCTGCGGAGCAGACGCCGCCCCTTACTTTCGTATCTTCAACCCGGACACTCAAGCCGAACGCTTCGACTCCGACCGACGCTACCGCGATCGGTGGTTATCCGGCCCACAACCCCAGCCTATCGTTGACCTGAAACAGTCGCGAAAAGCCGCGCTAGAGCGTTACGACAAGGTCAAACAAGCCCAAGACTAAGTTGGCGACCGCCGCGGATTTCAGTACTGTCCGCGACCTCACCCGCCGCACCAACCGCCATGCACGAATATCAAACCCGCTTTCTCGAACTCGCCCAGCAATGCGGCGTTTTGCGTTTTGGTGAATTCACTCTGAAGTCGGGCCGTCAAAGCCCCTATTTCTTCAACCTCGGCAACATCAACTCCGGCGCGTCGATGCGGGCCCTAGCGGCCGCCTACGCAGAAGCGATATTGGCCTCCGAGCTTGAGTTCGACATGCTGTTTGGCCCGGCGTACAAGGGCATTCCACTGGTCACTGCAGTCGCCATCGCGCTGGCCGAACGTGGCCACGATTACCCGTTCGCCTTCAATCGCAAGGAAGCCAAAGATCACGGTGAAGGCGGCAATATCGTCGGTGCCGCGCTGCATGGTCGGGTTTTGATCCTCGACGATGTACTCACCGCGGGTACTGCTGCGCGTGAGGCGATCCGCTTGATTCGTGACGCTGGCGCACAACCGGTGGCGGCCATGTTGGCTTTCGACCGCCAGGAAAAGGGTCAGGGCGAGCGCTCCGCAACCCAGGAACTGGCTGACGAGCAAAACCTCACGGTACGCGCCTTGGTGAGCCTGACGGACCTGGAAGCCTGGCTTTTGGCCAGTGGTGATGACGGCAAACATGCGCAGATTTCGGCTTACCGCGCCCGCTACGGGGTGTAAGCAGCCGCGCAGGACGAGGCTATTTTGTTATTCCATTTTGAACACAAACTCGCCCTTTATATTCCGATAAGATAATTTGCGCACCGTCGTAAACCCACGGAGCTTCTGAACTCACCAGATTCTCCCAGCGCTGGAAGCCTCATGAATGCCACCGCAGAAGCCGTCGAGCTGAATCAGGTCCTGGACCCGGCACCGCCGAGCCCAGCCAATAGCGCCGACCTGGATAAAGCCGCCATCGCGGCTCTCAATGCGCGCTACCGACCGCTCAACTTTGAGCAACGTCTGCGTCAGCTTTATCAAGACTTTCCCACCGACAAGGTGCTGGTCACGTCATCGTTTGCAGCAACTTCGGCGTACTTTCTGCACATCATCAAAAGCATCAATGCAGAACAGCGGATTGCCTTTATCGACACCGGCTTCCACTTTCGTGAAACCCTGTTGTATAAGGAATACCTGACCAAACTGCTGGATTTGGACGTGTTCAGCCTGCACGCGGAGGATTGGAAGCACGAGTTCACCGTGACGGACCAAACCTACGACAAGAATCCGGATTTCTGCTGCTCGATCAACAAGGTTGAGCCTTTGGAGGCGGTCAAGCCCGACTATCACGTTTGGATTTCCAGCCTGATGGGCTGGCAAACTGACGACCGGGCTCAGATGGAGGTGTTCGAAGAACGCCGCGGCATCATCAAATTCAATCCGATGATCGATGTCAGCAAGGAAGAGCGCGACGCCTATATCAGCGAGCACAAGCTGCCGTTCCACCCGCTAGTCGCCCACGGTTTCTCCTCCATCGGTTGCACCCATTGCACCGTCAAAGGCGAAGGTCGCTCAGGGCGCTGGGCCGGCAAACCGAAAACGGAGTGCGGGCTGCATCTTTGATCGCTCAGCCGCACGGACGTTCTGTCAACGAAAATCCGCGCGGCTACGTTATCCTGTAAGTCATTTCAGGATGGATTGAGCAGATGCGAGCTTTATTGCTGATTCTGGCCGTTGTTACGGCCAGCGCGGCGCATGCCAAAACCTATCGTTGGGTCGATGAGAACGGGCGCGTACATTATGGCGACCGTATTCCTGCCAAATATGCTCAGCAAGAGGTTCAGACATTGAACGATCGCGGCGTTGTGGTGGAAGAGAAAAACGCCCCGAAAAGTACGGAAGAGCTGGCCGCTGAACAGGCACAGCGTGAGGCGGAGGCTGAAGCCAAACGCAAACAGGACGAGCAAAACCGCTACGACCAGTTCTTGCTCAGCACCTACGCTACGCAAGATCAAATCCTGCGTCGGCGTGACGACCAACTGGCTATCCTCGACTCACGCATCGCCTCGGGCGAGAAATCCGTCGGCGAGAGCAAAAGCACGCTGTCTTCGCTCAAAGCACGCGAAGACAAACTCAAGAGCGAAGACAAACCCGTGCCGGAAAAACTTGAAAGGCAGATCTTGGAGTTTGAAACGGTTGTGCGCACCAGCGAGGCGGCTTTGGACGCTATGCGTTTGGAACGCGAGAAGGTTTACAGCGAATTCGAGCGTGATCTGAATCGCTTCATCCAGCTCAAAACACCGACCCGGCTCTATTAGGCTTTAGCGTCTCGGACCGTTGATCAGGGTGCCCACACCCTCATCGGTGAACAATTCAAGCAAAACGGCGTGCTGCACACGGCCATCCACGATGTGGGCCGCGCGCACGCCACTGCTCACCGCATCCAGAGCGCATTGAATCTTGGGCAACATGCCGCCGCTGATCGTGCCATCCGCAATGAGCTCCTGAACCCGCTGCGCAGACAATCCGGTAAGCAGCTCACCCTGCTTGTCCAAAACCCCGGCCGTGTTGGTCAGCAGCATCAGCTTCTCGGCTTCCAACACGCCCGCGATCTTGCCTGCAACCAGATCGGCATTGATGTTGTAAGCATTGCCCTGATCATCAACCCCCACAGGTGCAATCACCGGGATAAATCCGCCAGTGTCGAGGCGACTGATCACCCCCGGGTCTATGGAAGCCACCTCGCCAACCAGGCCGAGCTCCGGCTTGGCTTGGCCTTGCGCGTCGGCCAAGGGCCGCGCACGGATCATGCCGCCATCTTTACCCGACAGCCCAACCGCGCGACCGCCATGCTGGTTGATCAGATTGACGATGCGTTTGTTGACCAAGCCCACCAAAACCATCTCGACCACGTCCATGGTCTCGGCATCGGTCACCCGCATGCCGTCGATGAACTCCGACTTTTTGCCGAGTTTTTCCAGCACCTGGCCGATTTGCGGTCCGCCACCGTGCACGATCACCGGATCGATTCCGACCAGCTTCATCAGCACGACATCGCGCGCAAAGCTGCTTTGCAGCGCTTCGTCGGTCATCGCATTGCCACCGTACTTGACCACCACCGTTTTGCGCCGGAAGCGCTGAATGTAGGGCAGTGCTTCGGTCAGAACGTGCGCGACGTTCATCGCTTGCTTGGAATTCAGAGCCATCAGCGGGTTCCCGTATGGCCGAAGCCGCCTTCGCCTCGCTCGGAAACGTCAAACGATTCCACCTGTTCGAGTTGCGCCTGTACAACCGGCACAAAAACCAACTGAGCGATGCGCTCGCCGGGCTCGATGCGAAACGTCGTGTCGCCGCGATTCCAGCACGACACCATCAGCTGGCCTTGATAATCGGAGTCGATCAAACCGACCAGATTGCCCAGCACAATGCCGTGCTTATGCCCCAGACCCGAACGCGGCAGAATCACCGCGGCCAATCCGGGATCACCAATATGAATCGCCATGCCGGTGGGAAGAAGCTCAGTTTGCCCTGGCGCCAAGTCGATCGGCGCATCCAGACACGCACGCAAGTCCAGGCCCGCGGAGCCCGGGGTTGCGTAGTTGGGGAGCGGAAATTCGTCACCCAGACGATTATCGAGAATCTTGAATTGAATGTTGTGCATGCACGTGGGCGGTGACCCGCCGGTTGAAGTAAAGAATCAGGGCGCCACAGCACCCGCATGGTCATCGCCCGCCGCGTAGCGAGTGGCGATCAGGTCGACCAGCTCACCCGCCAGCGCGCGCTTGTGGCGCGGCCCCAACTGCAACTGACCACCGGGCCAGAACACCGACAGGGCGTTTTCATCCACATCAAAGCCTTGACCGGGGCCGACTTCATTGGCGCAGATCATGTCGAGGTTCTTGCGCTGCATCTTGTCGCGGGCATAACGCTCAAGCTCCCGCGTTTCTGCGGCGAAGCCTACGGTAAACAAATGGGTTTCGCGGCGTGACAACTCGCCCAGAATATCCGGCGTTTTTTCCAGCTCCAAGGCCATTGAATCGCTGGTTTTCTTGATCTTGTCACCCTTCACAGCACGCGGGCGGTAATCCGCCACCGCCGCGGTGGCGATAAATATCTGCGACTTGCCGACGCATTCGTTGGCCTTGTCGAGCATCTGCTGGGCCGATTCCACGTTGTAGCGACGCACGCCAATTGGGGTGGGCAAATTCACTGGCCCGGCGATCAATTCCACCTGGGCACCGGCCGCCTGACAGGCCGCGGCCAAAGCAAACCCCATTTTTCCGGACGAGCGGTTGGTCAGAAAACGCACCGGGTCCAACGCCTCACGCGTCGGTCCTGCGGTGATCAATACACGCAGCCCGGCGAGCACGCCATCGGGCTTCTCATCGGTGATCATGTCGGCCAATTCGACCGGCTCAAGCATGCGCCCAGGACCAATATCACCGCAGGCTTGATCACCTTCACCCGGCCCAAGAATTTCAATGCCGCGTTCGCGCAGCGTCGCCAGATTGGCTTGTACCGCAGGGGCCTGCCACATTTGCTGATTCATCGCAGGCGCAAGGGAAATGGGCGCTGCAGACGCCAAACACACCGTGGTCAGCAAATCATCGGCCATACCTGCGCTAAGCCGCGCCATCAGATCCGCCGACGCCGGTGCAATCAATATGCGGTCCGCCCAGCGGGCCAGTTCAATATGCCCCATCGCCGCTTCAGCGGCGGTATCCAGCAATGACGTGCGGACTTCCCGCCCGGACACCGCCTGAAAGGTCAGCGGCGTCACAAATTCCTGGGCGGCACGCGTCATGACCACTTGCACGTCACAGCCGCGCTCACGCAAGCGGCGCACAAGATCGGCACTTTTGTAGGCGGCAATCCCGCCGCTCACGCCGAGCAAAACGTTCATCGGATGTGTCCGGAAATCCTCAAAGTCTGCGTAGATTCTACCGGGATTCCACAGCGAAGCCGTGAAGGCGACAAGACCATGCCTATCAACCATTGGCCGGATGCCGAAAGGCCGCGTGAAAAGTTGCTCCTGCGCGGCCCGGATGCACTCAGCGATGCCGAACTGCTGGCAATTTTTCTGCGCACCGGTGTGCCCGGCAAAAGTGCCGTGGATCTGGCCCGCGATCTGCTGCAGCGGTTCGGCGGCCTGCGCACCTTGTTATGTGCTGACCAAACGACTTTCTGTGAGCAGCCCGGTCTGGGCCCTGCCAAGTACGCCCAGCTTCAGGCGGTGCTGGCCATGGCGACACGCGAACTCAAAGATGGATTGAAGCGCGGAGCCGCGCTCAGTTCACCGGAACAAGCGGCCGCTTTGATTTGCCGTCACCTGCGCCATCGTCAGCACGAGGTGTTCAGCTGCTTGTGGCTGGACAGTCGACACCGCCTGATCGAACTGCAGGATCTGTTCTTTGGCACCATCAACGGGGCCAGCGTTTATCCGCGCGAAGTTGTTCGGGCCGCCATGCGTCACAACGCCGCCGCCGTCATATTGGCGCATAATCACCCCTCCGGCGTGGCCGAACCCAGCCCGGCGGACAAACAGCTCACAACGCGCTTGTGCGATGCGCTAAACTTGATCGATGTTCGCGTGCTGGATCACATTGTGGTCGGCGACGGAGAGAGCGTAAGTTTCGCCAATCGCGGCTTGCTGTAAGGGATTGCGCCATTTCGCTCGCGCGCGCATTCCAAGGCGTCGCCATATTTTGGTTGCCCAACTCACGGGAAACTGATATAAAGCGCGCCCTTTTGCGTCAGACGACGCGTCCGGCTTTTCCAGGAAAGAATCATGTCACGAGTCTGTCAGGTGACGGGCAAAGGCCCCCAAACCGGCAATAACGTATCGCACGCGAACCGTAGAACGCGTCGTCGTTTCTTGCCGAATCTGCAAAGCAAGCGTTTCTGGGTGGAAAGCGAAAAACGCTTCGTCCGCCTGCGCATCTCCCATCAGGGTCTGCGCATCATCGACAAACGCGGCATCGACACCGTGCTGGCCGAGTTGCGCGCCCGCGGCGAGAAGGTATAAGTCATGGCCAAATCAGCTCGCGAAAAAATCAAATTGGTGTCCACTGCTGGCACCGGCTACTACTACACGACCGACAAAAACAAGCGCAACACGCCTGATAAGTTCGTGTTCAAGAAATTCGACCCGGTGGTTCGCCAGCACGTCGAATTCAAGGAAGCCAAAATCAAATAATCCGGCGGCTGTATCCCGGAATTGAAAATGCCCGCTGTTGCGGGCATTTTTGTTGGCCCCTCCCGACCAGTCACCCGCATGAGCCTGTTGCTTCACGCCAGCAATCTGCAACGCGCATTCGGCCCACATCAGGCCGTGCGCGAGGTCAGCTTGTCACTCAAACGTGGTGAAGTCGTCGGCTTGCTCGGCCCCAATGGCGCGGGCAAAACCACCACGCTGCGCATGCTCACCGGCTGCCTGGCCCCCGATGCAGGCACGGTCAGCATCGACGGCCATGACATGGTCAACGCCCCCGTCCGCGCCAAAACATTGCTGGGATACCTGCCCGAAGTACCCCCGCTGCACGCTGAACTGACGGTTGCCGAATATCTGCGTTTCGCTGCGCGCCTGCACGGGGTGGAACGAAGCCAGATCAAGACCGCGATTGCGCGCGCTGTCCAGTCTTGCGGCCTGGAACAGGTTCAAGCCCAAGTGATCGGCTCGATGTCGAAGGGCTTTCGACAACGCGTCGGCTTAGCACAAGCCATCATCCACGCCCCACCACTGATCGTGCTGGACGAGCCCACGGATGGCCTGGACCCCAACCAGATGCGGCAGATTCGGCTGCTGATCCGTGAACTGGCCCGCGATCACGCGATTTTGTTATCCAGCCACATGCTGTCGGAAATTCAGGCAGTGTGTGACCGGGTCGCGATCATGGCGCGTGGCCAGATCGTCTACGAATCCTCATTGGACAGGCTGAAAAGCGCCAACGGAGAAGTGGATGGCCACCATCTGCTGCTTGGCCTGAATCGCCCGCCATCACAACAGCAACTCCTCGAGCTTGATGGGGTGACCACCGTGAACAGCCAGGACAACCGACATTTCCGCTTGTCCGTATCACCGGGCACAGACCCGCGTGAATCGATTGCCCGCGCGGCGGTCACAGGTGACTGGGGTTTGTTCGAACTGCAAGAGCAAACCCCGGGCTTGGAACAAATCTTCGCCGAGTTGACCGCATGAACCCACGCGCACGCATCGCCATCAACCCCGTTGTCACGCCATGAGCCGCATGTTGGTGATCGCCCGCCATGAATGGCGACGGCTGTTTTCTTCGCCGTTGGCCTGGTCTTGCCTGAGCATAGTCCAGCTGATTCTGGGCATTGTGTTCTGGCTACTATTGGCGGAGTTCGCCACTTTGGGCCATACCAACACCCAAATCGGTGTGGCCGCATTCGTCGGCGGTGGACTGTTTGGCTTTTCCAGCATTGTTTTTCTGATGGTCGTGCCCCTCCTCGCCATGCGCAGCTTTGCTGAGGAGCGCCATAGCGGCAGTTTGGAATTGCTGCTCGCCTCCCCCGCCTCACTCAGCCAGATCGTAGTGGGGAAATTTCTCGGGCTTCTAGGCTTTTTGTGGCTGATGCTGGGACTCACCAGCTTGATGCCGCTGTCGCTGCAGATCGGAACTTCGCTGGATCTGGGCCTGCTCGCCGCCGCCATTCTGGGCGTCGCGCTGATGTTGGCGGCCTTCGCCGCCGCCAGTTTGTTCGTCTCGGTGTTATGCCCTCAGCCCGTGGTGGCCGCACTGGCCGGATTCGGGCTGCTGTTGGTTTTGTGGTTGCTGCAGGTCGCTGGCGCCTCGGCAAGCCCGCTGGCGGCCCTGGCGGAGCATCTCTCACTGCTGAGTCATTTTGATGCTTTACGCCGCGGCGCTTTCGATTTGGCCGATGTCGCCTACTACTTGTTGTTTTGCATCGGCTTTCTGGGGCTCTCGATCCAACGTCTGAGCTGGGAGCAACAGGCATGAAGCGTCGCTTAAGCCTGCTGCTGACCAGTGCGCTGTGGCTGTACATCATCGTCGCCGCGGGCGTGCTGTCGGTGCGCTATAACCAGCAGTTTGATTGGACCGCAAACAACCGCAACAGCCTGACACCCGCAAGCCAGGCCGTGCTGGCCACGCTGCCTGATCCGATCAGCGCCACCGCGTGGATTTTCCCATCCGCGGATACGCGTAGCGAAATCAGTGCCCGCTTCGCGCCATACCTACGAGAAAAGGACAACTTCACCCTGACGTTCCGTGATCCGGCATCCGATCCGCAAGCCGTGCGCCGCCTGGGCATTGGGGAAAGCGGTGAAGTGGTGATTGAATATCAGGGCCGCCAGGAAAAACTCAGTGTGCTGTCCGAACCCAACATCAGCGCGGCTTTGCAGCGCCTGGGCCAAGCGCAAGGCGCACACGTCGTTTTCCTGAGTGGGCACGGCGAGCGCGATCTTGGCGACAGCGGGCAATCCGGCTACAGCACGCTGGCTGCGCTACTGCGTGACAAAGGCCTGAAAACCAGCCAAGTCAGTCTGGCCACCGAGGCATTGCCAACAGATACGGATTTGGTCGTGATCGCCGCCTCGCAACGCCCCCTCACGCCAGGTGAAACGGAGAATCTGCTCAAACAGCTGAACAGTGGCACCAACATGCTGCTGCTCGGTGATCCCGGCCTCCCCATTGCGACGACACTGTATTCAGAACTGGGTCTGAGGTTTCTCGACGGCACCTTGATCTACCAAGATTACGAATCCTTGGGCAGCGGCCACCCTGCCATGGCCCTGGTCGCGCAATACCCAAGACACCCCATCAGCGAACATCTGACCGACCTCAGCGCTTTTGCCGGCGCGGCCGGGTTGACGCGCCAAGCTGACAGCACGTGGAACAGCACGGCCCTGCTCACCAGCGTCGAACGATCCTGGCTGGAAACCGGCCCCATGCGTACCCGCCTGGAGTTTGACAACGACAGCGATCTGGCAGGCCCGGTGCACTTCGGCTTCATCATGGAGCGTGCTTACGACAACGTCACCCAGCGCGCTGCTGTGATCGCGGATTCGGATTTTCTTGCCAACGGCTATCTCACCCAGGTGGGTAACCGCCCGCTGGCTGTGGCCTTGTTTCAATGGCTGGTTGGCCGTGATGATCAGATCACCATTGATTTGCCCCCCGCACCCGACCTCAGCCTGTCGCTATCACCGCGGATCACCACGCTGCTTGCCGCCCTGTTCGTGGTTATCCTCCCCTTAGTGTTCCTCGCCACTGGCATCATGCGCTGGTGGCTGAGACGGCGGAGGCGCTGACCCATGACAACCGTCCGTCGCACCAACCTGATTCTCGCGGCCATCGCCGCGCTGCTCAGCATTCTCTTGCTGCTCAGCCAACCCGAACCGACAGTCCCTGCTGCACAACCCATAAGCTCCGCAGATCCTCAAAAGGCGCAATCCATTCGCCTGGAGCTCGGCAACGGCCAGCCTCCGGCTTTGCAATTGCAGCGTGATGACCACGGTTGGGCGCTGACGAAGCCCGTTGCGATGCGCGCCGACGAAGCTGCTGTCAACGAAATCCTGCGATTACTCAGCGTGAGCAGCCATCGGCAGATGGACCCTGACGATGCCGACCTTAAGTCCATTCGGCTTGACCCACCTCTGTGGCGGGTCAGCATCGACGGGCAATCATTCGAGATCGGCGGTACGGAAGCCCTGAGCGGACAACGCTACGTCCAATACCAGGGGCAGATTCATCTGGTCGCCGACCTCAATCCCGCCCGCTTCGACAACAACTATGCGGATCTGGTCAGCCGCCGATTGATCCCACCTGAGGTCACGATTCGGAGCATTCGTCTGCCGCAGGGCGAACTCAATTTGGTCCAGGATGGCAGCGCGGCGCTTTTCGCCCGATGGGCTAACAGCGAGGCGCAATGGCTGGTGCGCCCAAGCAAAATGGATTTTGATGACGTCCGTGAGCGCGTCACGGTGATGCTCGACAACGGCAGCATCGATTTTCTCATCCGCAGCCGCCAACCGCGGCTGGAGTTGATACGCCCGGATCTGGATTTGATGTACATGCTGCCCAGCTCAGCCAGTCAAGAATTGCTGGAACCCTGAGCCATGCCTGAGTTGCCTGAGGTTGAAACCACCCGACGCGGCATCCTGCCAGCGCTGCAAGGACATCGCCTGCTTGGCGCCGACGTGCGCGAATCGCGCATGCGCTGGCCGGTGCCGGAGGATCTGAGCGCCCGGGTCGAGGATCAGCCCGTACTCGACGTCAAACGACGCGCCAAGTACCTGCTGATTGAACTGCCCAACGGCGACATTCTGCTGCACCTGGGCATGTCCGGCAGCCTGCGCGTGGTGCCGGCTGACACCGAGCTGCGCAAACACGACCACATCGATCTGTTGATCGACGACGGACGGGTGTTGCGTTTCAACGACCCGCGCCGCTTCGGCATGTTGCTGTGGCAGGCACGCGATGCCGGTGTCCATCCGCTGCTGGCCCAACTCGGCCCGGAACCGCTGAGTGAAGACTTCTGTGCCAAAGCGCTGTATCAGCGTTCACGCAACCTCAAAGGCGCGGTGAAGAATTTCATCATGGACCAGAAAACCGTGGTCGGCGTGGGCAATATCTATGCCTCAGAAGCGCTTTTTCGGGCTGGCATCGACCCTCGCCGCGCCGCGGGCAAAGTCAGCCTCAAGCGCTACCAAAACCTGGTGGTACACATCCGCGAGGTGCTGGAAGATGCCCTGGACAGCGGCGGCAGCACCTTGCGCGATTTTCTGCGTCCTGACGGGGCGCCCGGGTATTTCGTGCAATCACTCAACGTCTACGACCGCTTCCAGCAACCCTGTAAAACCTGCGAAACACCCATACGACGCGAAGTCATCGGCCAGAGGGCGTCCTACTTCTGTCCGCAGTGCCAGCGCTAACGCGCCCGGCGGCACACTGCAATTCCGAATAACACCACGGCGCCACCCACGGCTTGCCATAGGGTGACGGCCTCAGCCAAAAGCAGCCAGGCAAAGCCTGCCGCCGCCACCGGCTGAACCAGCAACCCCACCGCAGCAAATGCCGAGGCCAGATGAGCCAACGCGTAGGCAATCAGACCTTGCCCCAGAATATGGCTGATCCCGGCCAAGGCCAGCAGCCACATCCAGTCCTGTTGGCTTTGTGGCCAAGCGTTGTCGGTCATCAACACAATGGGCAGCAAGGCCAGCGCCGACACGGCGGTGGAAATCCACATCAACTGCCACGTGCCGTAGTGCCGCCGCGCACCGGCAATCGACAACTGATACGCCGCATAAAACGCCGCAGTTAGCACACCCAGCGCATCGCCGAGCAACGCATCACCCTGACCAAAATTCACCCCGACCAGGACCGCAGCACCGCTCAAGGCCAGAATCAGCCCGAACCAGTAGTCGCCGCCGAGTCGCAATCCGAGCACGGTGATGCTCCAGATCGCGATAAACACCGGGGCCAGATTGGCCAACAGCGTCGCGTTGGCCACGCTGGTGAACACGATCGAGTAATGCCACACGCCCAAATCGCCAGCAAACGCCAGACCCGCAACCACCGCCAACAACAATGGGTGTCGAGCGGCAGCGGGCTCGGCACGCGCGCGTCCCCGCGCTATCCAAGCACTCACGATCCACAACGCCGGAGCCGCCAGCGCCAGTCGCCAGAACGCCGAAGCCACCGGCTCCAGTTCGATCATGCGCACACAAATCGGCGCAAAGCCAATCCCTGTTGCGCCCAGCGCCAGGGCGACAAGAGCACGCCAATGAACCGTCATATGCGGGAATGCACTAAAATTGCGGACTTTATCAACGGCGCGCTCATCACCACGCCCGCGCCACACGGAGCACCATGTCGGAAGGCAGCAGCGGCAGCGTCGGATTCATCAGTTTGGGATGCCCCAAAGCCCTGGTCGATTCGGAGCGCATTCTGACCCAGTTGCGGGTCGAGGGCTATCAGGTTGTACCCAGCTATCAGCAGGCTGACGTCGTCGTCGTGAACACCTGTGGCTTCATCGACGCGGCGGTGGAGGAATCCATGGGTGCGATCGACGAGGCGCTGACTGAAAACGGCAAAGTCATCGTCACCGGCTGCCTGGGCGCCAAGGCCGAGGTCATCCGCGAACGCTTTCCCGATCTGCTTTCTATCACCGGCCCGCAAGATTACGCGGCGGTGATGGACGCGGTGCATACCCAGCTGCCGCCGGCGCACGATCCGTATCTGGATCTTGTCCCGGACAGCGGCATCAAGCTGACCCCGCGCCACTACGCGTACCTGAAAATTTCCGAAGGCTGCAACCACAAATGCAGCTTCTGCATCATTCCCTCCATGCGCGGCAAGCTGCGCAGCCGCGGCATTGACGATGTGATGCTCGAAGCCGAGCGCCTGGTCCGCGGCGGGGTCAAGGAGTTGCTGGTCATCGCCCAGGACACCAGTGCTTACGGTGTCGACATCAAATATCAAAGCGGCCAATGGCGAGACCGCGAGTGGCAGACGCGCATGTACGATCTGTGCGAGGCCCTGGGCGAACTCGACGCCTGGACCCGCCTGCACTACGTCTACCCCTACCCGCACGTGGATGACGTCATCCCGCTGATGGCGCAGGGCAAGATCCTGCCGTATCTGGACATCCCGCTACAGCATGGCAGCCCACGCGTACTCAAAGCCATGCGCCGTCCGGCGGCGGCAGAGAACACGTTGGAGCGGATCAAAACCTGGCGCTCAATCTGCCCGGACATCACCTTGCGCAGCACTTTTATCGTCGGCTTCCCGGGCGAAACCCACGACGATTTCGAGATCCTGCTCGAGTTCCTGCAAGAAGCTCAACTGGACCGTGTGGGTGCGTTTACCTACTCCCCGGTGGACGGCGCATCGGCCAACGCGCTGGCCAACCCGGTACCGGACGAACTCAAACAGGAACGCCTGGAGCGCTTCATGCACACCCAGGCCGAGATCAGCGAAAACCGCCTGGCGGCCAAAGTCGGCCGGACCATGACGGTACTGATCGACGAGGTCCACGAAGAAGCCGTGCTGGCGCGCAGTCCGGCCGATGCGCCGGAAATTGACGGCCAGGTGGTGCTACCGCCGGACGCCGGTCGTCCCGGCCAATTTGTCGAGGTCAAAATCACCGGCGCCGACGAACACGATTTGTTCGCCGAGCTGGTCTGATCCGGTCTCAGTGCTGCGACGCCGACAATTGACGGCGAAATTCACGCGGACTCAGACCTTGCTTGGCCTTGAAGAAGCGCGAGAAGTTCGAGGTTTCGGTAAAACCCAGTGACAGTGCGATCTCGGTGATACTCAACCAAGGGTCGCTCAAGCGCTCACATGCCAACTGGTGCTGAACCTGGTTGGACAATGTCCGGAAGTTCGTGTCCTCGTTCATCAGATAGCGGTTCAGAGTACGGGTAGAGAGGTTCAGTACGCTGGCCAGGTCCGATAGGCTCGGCTGACCATTGGCCGCATCACGCAGCATCATCAGCACCCAATCCTTGTACGAGCCGCGGGTGGCGACGTTGTGCTGCAGAGCGCGACAGCGTGCCTCCGCCACCTTGAAGGCATTGGTATCGGCGGTATTGAGTGGATAGCTGGAGGCATCAAAGTCGAAATGGATGGTGATCCCCGGCTTGTCCAGTTGGCCGAAAACCCAACGCCCACCTGTCAGACTGTTGTAGCGCGCCCAATGCACTGGTCGGTCAATCGACATCTCGATTCGGAAGACTGGAAGATCCGGTGACAACTCGCGAAATTCCCGGTATGCGGCATTGGCGATGGATTCGATATGAAACGCAAGGCAACGTGGGCTCATGCCGACAACCGGCAGCCACGTCAGCGTGGCCCCGCATGCATGCTTGGTGTACCGCATCGAGAAGGTTGGCATCACCAGGCGGAAAAAGCGCGCCAGAAACTGCAGGCTGCTCTCAAAATTCGGGCTGTTGAGCATGCCAAAGCCGACAATGCTGTGGGTAGTCACGCTGATCCTGGCGCCCAGCTCGAAGGCCGAATCAGCGGGAATCTGATAGTCGTCTATCGCCACACTGATCAGATTTTCGATCTGGCGTAAACGGAGCTGGGCATCCGGCTCATGCAAGCCGCGCGCGCTGATTCCAGCCTGCTGCAGCAAGGCGCCGGTCGGCACCCCCGACGACTCCAGAACCTCCAGCAGACGCACGTAATAGCGTGCAGGTACTGCAATGTTGTCCGAGATCACCATCCGCGCTCCTCACCCTATCCACCGCTCATTGCCAGCCCGCGAGCGCCGCTCATCTGGCTGATAATGATTAGTTATTGTCTGATAAAGACAATTCTACGCCAGACATCTTGCGCATACTGAAATCACACAGAACAAGCACGCGATGCCACTGCGCATCCCTTGCCAGCGTGCACTTGAGGAGCGTGAATGATGTTTCGTAATGCACCGGGTCATACCTGAACGGCGCCGATCACCACGTCTGCGCATGCCCCTCACACACAGCCTCCGGGCCGTCGTGGGCCTGTTTATTCAACATGATAAGGATGATCAGCATGGGAAAAGTCACATTCATTGAGCACAACGGCACCACGCACGAGGTGGAGCTGGAATACGGCCAACCACTGATGCAACTCGCAGTCGACAACATGGTGCCCGGCATCGACGCGGATTGTGGTGGCGAATGCGCCTGCGGCACATGCCACGTGATCGTTGCTGAGGAGTGGGTTGGCAAAACCGGCCAAGCTGGCGATGACGAAAAACAGATGCTCGATATGACACCGGAAAAAGCCCCGTCATCACGGCTGGCTTGTCAGATCGTCGCTTCAGAAGAGCTCGACGGGCTGGTGGTGCACCTGCCCGAATTCCAGATGTAGCACACGGCCGTCGCAAGCCAATCATACGCAGGAGAGAGACCGCACATGAGTATTCAAGCCAAAGCCATGCAGGTGGCCGCCAAGGTGGTACCCGCTGATGTCCAGATCAAGGGCCTGCGCGTGCTGCACAACACCAAGCGCAAACTGGGCCTGACCAAAACGCCCCCTGTCTTCGTCGAGAGCCAGGTGCCGGACGTCAGCACCCTCGCAGTTGAGGACATTGATGTCAGCAACCCGTTTTTGGTCCGCCAAGGGCAATCCGAAGCCTACTTCAAACGGTTGCGCCAGGAATGTCCTGTGCACTACGCCAAAGACACGCCATTCGGCCCGTTCTGGTCAGTGACCCGCCACGAAGACATCAAGTTCGTCGACAAACACCACGACCTGTTTTCGGCCGAACCTCTCATTCTCATGGGCGACATTCAAGGCGTACAACCCGAGTTGTTCATCGCCATGGATCCGCCCAAGCACGACGAGCAACGCATGGCCGTTCAGGGTGTCGTGGCACCGAAGAATTTGCGCGAACTCGAAGGACTCATTCGCACGCGCGTGGCCGACGTGCTCGACGCACTGCCGCTCGACACGCCCTTCGACTGGGTTAGCCATGTCTCGAAGGAGCTGACCGCGCGTATGCTCGCGACGCTGTTCGACTACCCCTACGAACGCCGCTCGGACTTGGTGCGCTGGTCAGACGTGCTGGCTGCCAGCCCCGAAGCCACCGGCGGCCCCAGTGACAATGACAACTTCTTCGAGGCCGCAGCCGAGACCGTCAAAGCGTTTTCCACCTTGTGGTGGGAGAAAAAAGCGCGCATGGATGCCGGCGAAACACCGTCATACGATCTGATCAGTCTGCTGTTGTCCCGGGACGAAACCAAAGACATGGTGCACAACCCCATGGCCTTTCTCGGCAACCTCGCTCTGCTGATCATCGGCGGCAACGACACCACGCGCAATTCCATGTCTGGCGGTGTCTACGCCCTGAACAAATTCCCCGACCAGTTTGCCAAGCTCAAGGCCGATCACAGCCTGATTCCCAATATGGTCTCGGAAATCATTCGCTGGCAAACCCCGTTGGCCTACATGCGTCGGATCGCCAAAACCGACGTTGAACTCAATGGCCAAACCATCCGCAAGGGCGACAAAGTGATCATGTGGTATTCGTCCGGCAACCGCGATGAATCGGTGTTCGAGGATGCTGAGAAGCTGATCATCGACCGCAAGAACGCCCGCAACCACATTGCCTTCGGCTTCGGTGTGCATCGCTGCATGGGCAACCGCCTGGCAGAAATGCAGCTACGCATTCTGTGGGAAGAGCTTGTTCAGCGCTTTGACAACATCGAAGTGGTCGAGGAACCCGAGATTGTTCAGTCGAACTGGGTTCGCGGCTATTCCAGGATGATGGTGAAGCTAACGCCTGTGAGCTGACGCCGCACAGACCGGGTCAGGCGAACGCCTGGCCCGGCATCGCACCACCTGCGCTCAAACTGCAGCTTTCTGAACAGGGACCGCCTCGGCCCAGAACGGATTACTCGGCGGCGTTCCCGAGCCGCACCTGCCCCACACCGCGTGGATCGGCTGCGGCTTCGACACGGTCGCGTTTGATGTCCCAGATGACCGCCTGCATATTGCCGTACTGCCGCGACATTTCCTTCAGACTGTGGCCGCGTTTCTTGAGCTCGGCACGCCGTTCCGGGTTCAAACCGCCGGGTTCGTATTCGATTTCATCCGGCAGATACTGATGATGAAAGCGCGGCTCAGCGACGATGCTTTTTGCGCTTTTGCCATCAATCACGCCATTGATCGCTTCGAACACCATGGTGATGATGCGACTGCCGCCCGGCGTGCCCAGAATCGCGATCTTGTCCGCACCTTCGACAAAGGTCGGCGTCATCGACGACAACATCCGCTTGCCCGGCTCAATCGCATTGGCCAAGCCACCCACCAGACCGTAGCCGTTGGGCTCACCCGGCTTGGCCACGAAGTCATCCATCTCATTGTTGAGCAACACACCGGTGCCCGCAGCGACAAACGTTGACCCGAGCATGTAGTTGATCGACAGTGTCGCCGCTACCCGATTGCCGGCGCCATCGATGATCGAAAAATGCGTGGTGTTGCGACCGTTGCCACTCTGTCCACCGACTTGTGGCAGAGATGAACTCGCTGTGGCTTCATCCAGCTTGATGGTTTTACGCCACTGCTGCGCATAGTCGCGGCTGAGCAATTGCCGGCTGGGAACATCGAAAAAATCACTATCACCCATGAAGCGTGCGCGGTCGTAATAGGCGCGACGCATCACCTCGATACTCAAATGATCGCGGGTGCCCTGATCCAGCTTGGACCAGTCATAGCCGGACAGCATGTTGAACATCAGCCCGAGCACCAGACCACCGGATGAGGGTGGCGGCGCGCTGACGATCTGCCAACCGCGGTAATCCATGATGACTGGCGCGCGCTCAACCACGCGATAGGCCGCCAAGTCCTTGTTGCTCCAGATCCCACCGGCCTCGCGCACCGCATCGACCATTTGCCGACCAACACGTCCCTGATAGAAACCCGCCGCACCGAACACGGCGATGCGCTCCAGGGTTTTGGCCAGATCGGCCTGAACCAAGGTGTCGCCCTGACCCAAGGGTTTGCCATCGGGCAGATAAATCGCCGCGCTGGCTGGCCATTCAGCCAATGCCTTGGCCCGAAAGCGGATGTACAGCGCGAGCTTTTCATCCACCTCAAAGCCATCTTGAGCATAGCGCTTGGCCGCACTCAGACTGTCATCCAATGACAGCTGGCCGTACTGCTTACTCAAATGCTCCAGCGCCGCGGGAATCCCCGGGATTCCTGCCGCTAAAGGGTGGCTGCGCAGACGCGATTCGACGACCTCGCCATCGGCATCCAAATACATGTCGGGGTCCGATGCCAGCGGCGCTTTTTCCCGCGCATCGACAAACACTTTGCGACCGCTGCGCGCATCGTGGAGCAGGTAAAACCCGCCGCCGCCCAGCCCAGAGCCCGATGGTTCGACCACTGCCAATGCTGCGGTCACTGCCACCGCGGCATCAAAGGCGTTGCCACCCGCCTCGAGGATATCCTGGCCGGCTTTGGTAGCTAGCGGATGGGCCGACGCCACCGCCCATTTGGGCGGCGTCGGTGCTGCGAACAGGGGCGTGGAAACCCATAACGCCGCCAGCAATAGCCCACGAAAAAACATCACTTGTCCCACGGCCGGGACTTGGCAGCCTCCTCAACCAACTCCGGTACCAGATCGGTTAGCGGACCACCCAACTGGGCAATCTCACGCACGAGGGTGGAGGAGATGTGAGCGTATTTGGCCGTTGGCGGCAGGATGATGGTGTCGATTTCCGGCGCCAGGTGTTTAACCATCCGCGCCATTTGCGACTCATAGTCGAAATCAGTGTTGTTGCGCACACCGCGCACCAACACGGTGACGCCGTTCTGGCGCGCGAACTCGATAATCAGACCAGAGAAACCACAAACCCGCACATTGGGGATATGCGCCAGCGAACGCTCCGCCATGTCCACGCGCTGTTCCAGCGTGAACAAAGGATTCTTGGCAGAACTGCGAGCGATAGCCACAACCAATTCATCAAACATCGCGCTGGCGCGCGTAATCATGTCGGTGTGACCCAGCGTGATCGGGTCGAAAGTCCCGGTGTAGGCGGCTTTCACGAATTGTCTCCACGCATTGATTCGGGGTGCCCACTATAGTCGAGCAAGCGAAACTCCACATCCGCCGCGCGTTTGTGCTTGATTTCACGCCAGCCGCTATCCGCCGGTCCGGGCCAGTCGCGGGATGATTCCACATAAACCCGATGCGCCGGATTGAGCAGCGGCGGCAGCACGGCCAGCGCCTGATCCCATAAATTCGCCTGAAACGGCGGATCGATAAACACCACGTCGAATTTGTCGCCGCTGGCCGCCAATTGCGCCACAGCGTCACCGCGCCGAATCGCAAGCTGCGAGGCGCCGACACCCAAGGTTTCAGCGCTGTCCTGAAGCTGACGCGCAGCCAGACTGTCCGGCTCAAACATCACGACGCTGGCCGCGCCCCGCGACAAGGCCTCAAATCCCAAGGCACCAGTGCCAGCAAACATATCGAGCACCCGCACATCGTGCAGATCGTGAGCTAACCAGTTGAACAGGGTCTCACGCACGCGATCCGGGGTCGGACGCAATCCGGGGCGATCGACCACGGGCAACAGGCGACCACGCCATTGCCCACCGATGATGCGCAATCGTCCAACGGCGGCGTTACGCGCGGCGCCGGCGGGTGGACGGCGGGACGATGGCTTGCGGGCCATCAATCCGTTTCTGTGCCGCCCACGGTCAATATGTCGACTTTCAGCGTCGGTTGCCCCACACCCACGGGAACACTTTGACCATCCTTGCCGCACACCCCGATGCCGCTGTCCAGGGCCAGATCGTTGCCCACCATCGACACAGCATTGAGCGCTTGCGGCCCATTGCCGATCAGCGTGGCCCCTTTGACGGGACGACCCAGTTTGCCGTTTTCGATCAAATAGGCTTCCGACGCGCTGAATACGAAGTTACCGGAGGTGATATCCACCTGGCCGCCTTCGAAATTGCAGGCGTACAGCCCGCGCTCAACGCTGGCGATAATCTCACCCGGATCATGCGGGCCGGGCTGCATGAAGGTATTGGTCATCCGCGGCATGGGCAGATGCGCGAACGATTCGCGCCGTCCATTGCCGGTCGCCGCAACGCCCATCAAACCGGCATTGAGCTTGTCTTGCAGATAACCTTTGAGGATGCCGTTTTCGATCAGCACGTTGTGTTGCGTCGGCGTGCCTTCGTCATCGATGTTCAAGGACCCGCGGCGCTCGGCCAGCGTGCCGTCATCCACGATGGTGCACAGCGAGGATGCAACCTGCTCGCCGACCCGACCGGAATACACCGAACTGCCTTTGCGATTGAAGTCACCCTCCAGACCGTGACCGACCGCTTCGTGCAACAGCACGCCGGGCCAACCTGGCCCCAAAACCACCGGCATGCTGCCGGCAGGCGCGGCATCCGCATCCAACCGCAGCATGGCCAAACGCACCGCTTCTTTGGCCAATTCTTCTGGCGACACACGCTCGCCCAGGTGGCTTAACTCGTAGCGACCACCACCACCGGCACTGGCCGACTCGCGCTTGCCGTCTCGCTCGACGATAACCTGAACCTGCAAACGCACCAACGGGCGGATGTCGCTGGCCAAGGTCCCGTCAGAGGCGGCAATCAAAACGTGCTCGTGGCTGGCCGACAAGCTCGCCATCACTTGTGAAACCGCCGAGTCCGCCGCACGTGCTGCCGCGTCCGCGCGCCGCAGCAAATCCAGTTTGGCATCCGCATCCAGACTGGCGATCGGGTCCAGCGGCTGATACAAGGCATGCCCGGCTGGTTTGCGCCAGCCGGTGATCGCGCCGGAGCCGCCCTGCCGAGCAATCGCGCCGGCCGCCTCGCAGGCTTGTTGCAAAGCCGGTCGTTCCAGTTCATCGGAATAGGCAAAGCCGGTGGTCTCGCCGCTGATCGCGCGCACGCCGACACCTTGATCAATGCCGTAGCCACCACTTTTGACGATACCTTCTTCCAGCGACCAGCTTTCGCTGCGTCGGGCCTGGAAATACAGATCCGCGGCGTCCACGCCAGGACGCATCAAACTGTGCAAAACCTGCTCCAGGTCAGACAGTTGCAGATTCGCCGGTGAGAGCAAGTGGGATTGAGTGCGTTCCAGAATATTGGACATGGTTACAAGATGCGGTGTTGCAAAACGGGGAATTCCCGACGACGCCGGGCCAGCACGTCCAGGTCGATGCTGGCCTGGCAGAGACCCGGCTCCTCATCACAACTGGCCAAAGGCCGGCCCCACGGGTCGATGATCATACTATGGCCCCAGCTGCGCTGACCGCTGGGATGGCTGCCACATTGATTGGCGGCCATCACGGCGGCGAGATTTTCCACTGCGCGTGCGCGCAGCAACACGTCCCAGTGCTCCTGCCCCGTGGCATGAGTAAATGCCGCCGGCACCAGCAACAGCTGAGCACCGTCTGCGACCAACTGACGATACAGTTCGGGAAAGCGCAGGTCATAGCAGATCGAAAGCCCCACGCGGACACCGTGACAGTCAAAACACTGCGGTGCATTGTCGCCGCGTCGAAAATAGCGCGACTCCTGATAAATCTTGCCGTTGTCCAACGCCACGTCGAACAAATGCAACTTGTCGTAGCGTGCGATGCGCTGGCCGGACGGCCCGAACACCAAAGTTGACGGCCAGACATGTTCGGGATCGCCCTCCACCTTGAGCGGAAACGAACCAACCACCAGATGAACCTTCAAATCACGCGCCAGATCGGCCAAGGCCTGCTGCCAGGGTCCTGCATCGACGCACTCTGCCAAAACCAGCTTGTCGCGCTCGTGCCGCCCCATGAACAGGGCGTTTTCCGGTAACAGCAGCAGTTGCGCGCCATCTTGCGCCGCCGTACGGGCCAGATTTGTGATTTGAGCAAAATTGGCTTGCGCATCATCGCTGGCGCAATACTGCAGCGCGGCCACATTCAGCTTTGTCATTGCAATCGACTCACTTGCGGATTGTCCCAACTGCCACCGAGGTGATAGCCAATCTGGGTCACCTGATCCAGCGGTTGATCCAACAGTTCCTGGGCCAGCAGGGTAAACAGCCCGACGACGGGGCCACCCAGTACGGTGGCCGCCAACGACACACCGGAACTGACCCCGGGGTAGATCGTGACCACTTGATCGTAACGCCGCTGAACCAGATCCACATCACCCCGCACGGCAACCCGCACGGAAGTCCCTTTGAGCTGCAAAGTCTGGGTCGTGGCCAATCCGTTGGTGATATCGAAGCCGCCCGACAGCTCGTCAAAACTCAGCCCGGTATTCACGACATCACTGAAATCGAGGAAGAAACGCCGCGGCAGCGCATTGATACTGAACAATCCCAGAACGCGGCCCGCACCTGGCTCGATATTGAGCAGTTGTCCGTCGCTGAAATCGAAATCCAGGCGCCCGCTGACACTGGACACACTCAGGCCCTCGGCACTTGGGCTCCAATTCAGACGACCATTCAGACGCGCACGCTGCGCCACCAGATGGTCTTCATAGCCAAACACTGTCAGCCAGCTGGAGAACGCTTCGGTATCCATGGCGAATTCAACCGCACCGGAGGTCCCCGCGTTGTCGCGCAGCCACAAGCCTGACACATCCAACTCGCGCCGCTTGGGCGAATCCACCAGAAATCGCGTAATTCGCGTGCCGCGACTGACCGGCTCTAAGTCCAGGCGCATCCGCCCGAGTGCGATATCGTTGAGCGCGAAATCCTCAACCTCGATGTTGAGATGAGGAATGTCATTGGGATCGATCTGATCACCGCCGCGCAAATCCACCTCGCGCGTCCAGTTCAGGCGTTGGAAGTCTCCACGCAGGCGAAACCGCTCCTGCGCTTGCTGGTGTGGAATGAAAATCGTGCCCTGTGCCCGTGATCCCGCCACGCCGATGGCCCAAGCTTCGCTCTCACGCGTCACCTGAACACGCGTGTCCGGTAGGCGCTGCCCGAATGCGTGCAAGGTATCCGCTTTCAGCACCAGACCACCGAAAGTCTGTGCCGCGGCGGCGGTACCGGAACTGCTGGTCAGCTCTTGAATCAAGGGCAACCATTGCCCCAGATCGACTTCAGCCAAACGTCCTTCGATCCACCACCCGGGGGCACCTGCCGGCATCGCATCGCCGCCCAAATTCAACCGTGCAGCGCGCAAACCCTGCCCCTTCTCGTCCAGCAGCATGTCCAGGCCGAGACGCTCACCGTAAGTGACATGAACGCGAGTGGTCGCATCAGGTTCGATTCTCACCGCCAAAGGCCGGACCTGCTCCGCAGATTTGGCGAAGGGCTGTGGTAAATCCAGCGCGGTACCCAGCAAGGGCGAGCGCACAATCACCGCCCTGTCAGCACCGCGGCCGACTTCCATCTCCAAACGCCAATCGCTGCTGCCCTGGCCTCGCGCCTTGAGCCACTGCGGCACGGGCACAGACGCGGGTAAGGTTTTCGGCTCTGCGCTGAAACGCGCCTCAATGCGGGTTTTGCCTTGATCCGGGACCAGATTGACCTGCGCCGGCAATCCCGCGACCACCGCGCTCATATCGCGTCCACGCAAGCCATCCGGGTCGATGTGCAAAGAACCACTGATCTTCTGCACCGGATCGGGCCAATATTTGGTCCACAAGGCCGCGCGATCCAGTTCAACATCAACGGCATAGTCGACCTCACGCATGTTTTTCAAAGGCAAAGTCAACTTGAGTTCGCCCTGCGTCCGCCCGGACAAATCCAAACTGTCGAAAGCCTCTCGCATATTTTTGCGCAAGCCCGAACGGCCAAGCATGGCCCAAATGTCAGCGGCATCGCCCTGTACCGCGGCATCCACTGTCAGCACCGAATCCCGTAAGTCCGGAATGAGCGCACTGGCTTGCTGGATGGTGGCCTTGGAGATGCCGCCTGCGGACACCTCCACGCTCAGCTCATTGCCGTCAATCAACAGATTGGCAGCCTGAACATCCAGTGCCGGCCAGTCCGGAGCGAAATTGAAGGTGGTGTCACGCAAATCCAGATCAACCCGGAAGGTACCCTCACCCTGGGGATAAGGAATGCCATGCAGCGGGCCGCGGATCGCGACTTGCCCGGCCGACACCTGGGCAGGACCAATCGCCCGGTTCAACCAGGACTTCAGTGAGTCGTGCCAAATCGTCGGCTGGTAGGCCAGCCAAGGACGAGGGTCAGAACAGAAGAAATTGAGGTCCAGATCAATGGTCGGTTGCTCACCAAGCGCCAATTCCAGACGCCCAACACCGTCCATATTCATGCCGGCGTAGTGCAAGGCCGGTGCGTCAATGCGCCAACCATCGGCGCTTTTCTGCCACCGCGCTGTGCCACTCAAAGTGTCCAACATCAGGGGTTGATCAAACACTTTGGGCGCTTCAAAAACCAGATCTTGGCTGGTCAGCTGAACCCGCCCGCCGCCGGCACCCAGGCTGACAGCGCCGCTGAGGTTGTGCCCTCCGGGGACGCGATCGTACGGGCGCACACTCAACTGCTGAAACTCGGCCGTCAGCTCGGGTATCTGCTCGCCAGGTGCTGAACGGACGACCACATCGTGCAACTCACCGGCTGGCGCCATGGCGCTTAATGGCTGTGCGGCGGATTCCGGCAACAACGCGAACCAGGGCACCAGATCATCCAGCCGCAGATATTGCGCATTCAGTGCATAACGACTGGAGCTGAAACCCTTATCACCTGGTGTCCATTCGGCGAGCACGTGCTGTTGCGGCCAACGACCGCTTGGGCCAATCACACGATCGAGTTGCATGGACGCACGCACACCAGAGGCTTCGCGCCCTGCGGCATAACTTTCACCGGGGCGACTGAGCTGCAACTCGCCGCTCAATTCCAGAAACCCACGCGCAACAGCGGCAGGGCGCAAATTGACGAAGTCGAACTCCAGTGTGGCCTGCTGCCATTCACCGTCGCGCCAATGGCTGTCGAGCACCAGCTGTCTTGGCTGGCCAGCCAAGGCGGGGGCTTGTGGGAAGAAAGCCTGAATGTCCTCCCAGATTTGCCAATTGCGCGCATCCAGTTCCACCCGACGCAACCGCCAGGGCTCAGGATCCAGCAGCAACTCCGCTTCCAGCCGGGTCTCCGGTTGCCCGCCCAGATGCAGATCACCCTGCACCTGTACGCGACCGAATCGCCGAACTGCGCTCAGACGTTGCACCTGCAAATCACGCACCGGACGCTGATTGTCCAGGTCAATCCAGCGCACCCGGGCATCAAACAACTGCACCTCGGCGACACGCCGCAACTGATCGAGAAAGTCATCTGGCGCGGCCTGGGTTGAGCCATCGGACTCGACGCCGGCCAGATGCAAACGCCCACCCTCATAACTGAGTTGCAGGCGGGTGCCAACCAGACTGATGCGGCGCGGAATCACATCACCGGCGGCGAGGCGAAACAAGGAAAAACCGAGATTGAGCTGATCGAAACTGAGACGCGCCTCGGGATCATCACCGATGTCCACGCTGTTGAGCTGTAACGTCGGGTAGCGCCCACGCCAGATCAGATCCATGCCCTCAATCTCAACCGGCGTTTTGAGGACTTCGGCCACGCGGGCCTGCACTTCGGCGCGGTACTCGGGCACCAATTGGACGCCGATACGAAAAGCCCCCACCAGCAGCCCAAGCAGGATCAATACGGTCGCCGCAAAGCCGACACCGGTGACCCAAAGACGCCGTCGCAACCTGTTCATCAGGAGCGGCCCCGGTTACAGCGGTACGACGTCGTAGGACTCAGGCAGGTATTGCGCCTCGGCCAGCAAACGTATCGGCTTGTGCACGACCTCTTCGAGTTCGGCCAGGCCGGTCGATTGCTCATCGGCCAAGCGCGCAATCACATCCGGATGAGCCAGCACGCGATATTCACGCGCTTGGAACTGACGCGCAGTGCGGCGCAGTTCGCGGAAAATTTCATAGCAAACGGTTTCGGCGGACTTGATGCGGCCACGGCTCATGCAGGTAGGACAGGGCTCGCACAGGATTCGTTCCAGCGATTCGCGGGTCCGCTTACGGGTCATTTCAACCAGTCCCAGCGAGGACAAGGAACACACCACGCTCTTGGCGTGATCGCGGCTCATGGCCTTGCCCAGAGCGGCAAGAACCTGCTCACGATGGGTCTCATCCACCATATCGATAAAATCGATGATGATAATGCCGCCCAGATTTCGCAGACGCAGCTGGTGGGCGATGGTCTGAGCCGCTTCGAGATTGGTTTTGAAAATGGTCTCTTCGAGATTGCGATATCCCACGTAAGCGCCCGTGTTGACGTCCACGGTGGTCATCGCCTCGGTCTGATCAAAGATCAGATATCCGCCGGATTTCAACGGCACCTTGCGATCCAGCGCACGCTGCAATTCATCTTCTGCACCGTACAAATCGAAAATCGGCGCGGTGCCATCAAACAACTCGATCTTCTCCGCGGTGCCGGGCACAAAGCGCTGGGCAAAGGTCACGCAACGATTGAACGCGGCCTCATCGTCGATGCGCACGCGTTCAATGTCGTCATTCATCAGATCGCGCAGCGTGCGCATGATCAGTGGCAAATCGCTATGCACCAGCGTGCCGGCAGGCGATTGCGGGGCCGCCTCCTGAATCGAATCCCACAGGCGATGCAGAAACATCACATCATTGCGCAGCTCTTCGCTGTTCACGCCCTCGCCCGCGGTGCGCACGATAAAACTGCCAGGACGCCCGGATTCTTCGATCAATTGGGTCAGCAAATCACGCAGACGGGTGCGCTCGCTTTCGTCCTCAATCTTGGTCGATATACCGACATGATCCGCGTGCGGCAGATAGACCAAGTAACGCGACGGAATGGTCAGCTGACTGGTCAGGCGCGCCCCTTTGCTACCCAGCGGCTCTTTGATGACCTGAACCAGCACCGAATCGCCTTCGCGAAGCAAAGCGCTGATATCCCCAGCATTGCTGGCCGGGGTAGCTGCTGCATCAACATGGATGTCGGAGGCATGCAGAAATGCCGTGCGATCCAGCCCCACATCAATGAATGCCGCCTGCATGCCCGGCAGCACGCGCTCGACTCGGCCTTTGTAGATGTTGCCCATGACACCGACATGGCTGGCGCGCTGAATGAAGATTTCCTGCAACACGCCCTGCTCCACCAGGCCCACGCGGGTTTCCTGGGGGCTGACGTTAATCAGAATTTCGTCACTCATTCACAGACCAGACTGGCGGTTCTACACCGAACAACTTTAGCAGCCCAAGGCTAGGCTGGAGCGGCAAACCCACCACACCGGAGTAATTGCCGCGAATTTCGCTGACGAAAGCCTCGGCCAGACCCTGGATCGCATAAGCGCCGGCTTTACCCGCCGACTCCCCGCTGGCCCAGTAAGCCGCGATCTGCTCAGCCGTGAGCGGCGCAAATTGCACTTCGGTGCAGCTCAGCACAGTTTCGCTGCGTTGCCGGTCGCACACACAGACCGCGGTCAAAACCTGGTGTGTGCACCCCGACAAGCGGGTCAGCATATTGATCGCATCGGCGCGATCAAGTGGTTTGCCAAGAACATCCTGATCCAGCACCACCACGGTATCGGCACCGAGCACCGGCAAACCCGCACCGCCCACCGCGGCGGCTTTTTCCCGCGCCAGCCGCAATACGAAAGTGTCGGGCTTCTCGCCAGGCTGACGACTTTCGTCAATATCCGCCGGGCGTACGTCAAAGCGCAGGCCGTAACGCCCGAGCAGATCCGCCCGTCGTGGCGATTGCGATGCAAGTATGAATTGGAAATCAGTCACGGTGATAAGGATGCCCGGAGATCACTGTCCAGGCCCGATAGATCTGCTCCACCAGCATCAAACGCGCCAGCCCGTGGGGCATCGTCATGGCGGACAGGGAAATGAGCTCATGGGCTTGCTGACGAAACGCTTTGGAGTGTCCATCGGCGCCACCAATAATCAAGGCCACATCGGGGCCATCCAACTGCCATTGTTCGATACGCGCCGCAAACTCTCGGGTGTCATGGCGTTTGCCACGTTCGTCGAGCAAAACCACACGCTCGTTGGACTTCAAGCGCTGGCTCAAGCGCAGCGAATCGGCCTCTTGAAGTTGCTCCGTGGTCATACCGGCCTTCCGCGGCGAGGCCTCCACCACATCCAGCGACAGCGGGAACTGGCGGGTGAAGCGCTTCAGAAAGTCGTCGACACCCGCGTCTACCCATGCTGGCATGCGCTTTCCGATGCACAGCACGCGCAGCTTCATGCGATCAGCCTTGGCGCTCGGCCTCGTCGGCCTGGCTGTCGTCCTCGGATGGCCCCATCGACCAGAGCTTTTCCAGTTGATAGAAGGCACGGGCCTGCGGTTGCATCACGTGCGCAACCACGCCACCCAGGTCCACCAGCACCCACTCGCCTTCGTCCAGACCCTCAATGCCAGCGGGCTGATGGCCTGCATCCTTGCACGTCTTGACCAGGTTTTCAGCCAACGATTTGACGTGGCGCTGCGACGTACCAGAACAGATCAGCATGTGATCCGTCACCGTGGTCAGTGCGCGCACGTCCAGCGTCACCATGTCTTTGGCCTTGCCATCATCCAAAGCCGTGCTGGCAAGCTCCAGTAGCGTTGTTTCAGCGGATATGACCGTCACCCATTACGACATATTTCTCTGTAGTCAAACCTTGCAGCCCAACGGGACCGCGGGCATGCAGCTTGTCTGTGCTGATACCGATCTCAGCGCCCAATCCATACTCAAAACCATCCGCGAACCGGGTCGAAGCATTGACCATGACCGAGCTGGAATCGACTTCACGCAGGAAGCGCCGCGCTTTGACCAGATCCTCCGTCACGATGGCATCGGTATGCTGCGAACTGTACTGACGAATGTGCGCCATAGCCTGTTCCAGACCATCGACAACCCGGATCGACAAAATCGGCGCCAGATATTCGGTGGCCCAATCTTCATCGCTGGCGCTGGCCATGTCATCGACCAAAGCCTGGGCACGCGAGCAACCGCGCAGCTCCACCCCGGCTTCACGATAGGCCGCGGCCAATTCCGGCAATAACTCGGCTGCGCGACTCTGAGCGACCAGCAGCGTTTCCATGGTGTTGCAGGTGCCGTAGCGCTGGGTCTTGGCATTGACCGCAATGGCCAGGGCCTTGGCCCGATCCGCTTTGTCGTCGATGTAGACGTGACAAATTCCATCAAGATGTTTGAGCACGGGCACACGTGCATGTTCGGCCACAGCGCTGACCAGGCCTTTGCCACCGCGCGGCACGATCACATCAATGTAGTCCGACATGCTGACCATGATCGGCACGGCGGCGCGATCGGTCATGTCCAATATCTGCACGCAATCGGCTGGCAGTTCCACATCGCGCAACGCTTGCGTCACACAGGCCCCAATCGCGAGGTTGGAACGGATGGCCTCGGAACCACCGCGCAAAATCGCCGCGTTGCCGGATTTCAGACACAGCACAGCGGCATCAGCGGTAACGTTCGGGCGTGATTCGTAAATAATCCCAACAACGCCCAGCGGCACGCGCATCTTGCCAACCTGAATCCCGGAGGGACGATATGACCAATGGTTGATCGCGCCGACCGGATCATCCAGCGCCGCGACCTGGCGCACGCCCTCGGCCATGGCGCGAATACGCTCCGGGGTCAATTCCAGACGATCCAGCAAGGCGGGATCTAAACCTTTCTCGCGCCCCGCCTGCATGTCACGGGCGTTTTCCGCCAGCAAGGTGGACTCACGACTGACCAAAAGATCCGCCAGTGCGAACAGGGCCGCGTTCTTAACCCCTGGCTCCGCCGCGCTGATCGCACGCGCGGCTTCGCGCGCACGCTGGCCCACCGCATGCATCTGGCGTTGCAAAAATTCCTGATCCGCCGCAGTTACAGCGGCAGCGTTGGCAGACATATCTCTCTCATCGTTTGTTGAGCTTAAGCCACTCGTCGCGCACGCGGCGCAGCCAAGCGAACCGCTAAGTTTATCAAGTCTTCCCAGAAACGGGCTTCCGGGGATGATTTGGCCGTGCGATCCAGACCGACGACCAGCAGATGTAAGCGTCTCACGCCACCTGGACCCAGCCGATTGAGCGCAGCGACAAACTGACTTTGACGGTTGCGCCACACGCCCGCAGCGGCGCACGCCCGATCGGCGCCGACCTGCCCGGCCTTCTGCGCAGCCAGATGCAGGCTGCGAATGTCACGCACGAAACTGGACAACACCAGCACCGGCGCGGCGCCCTCTTCGCGCAAACGCTTGATCATGCGCAAACCGGTAGCCAGATCCCCTTTGAGCAGCGTGTCGGGCAGATCAAAACTGGCATAGCGGGCGTGGTCACTGACCACCGCCTGCAAAGCCGGCAAATCCCAGGTCTTGCCAACGCCCAACAAGGGCAACTTTTCCAGCTCCTGACGCGCGGCCAACAGATTGCCTTCGACCTGCTCGGCGAGCCAGCTCAGGGCCTCCTCGGTCAAGGTTAAACCAAGGCCCCGGGCCCGCTGGTTCAGCCATTTGGGCAACTGCTCGGGACGCAAGCGACGACAGCGCACACCCACACCGGCCTCGGCAACGCGCACCATCCAGGCATTGTCCTTGGGCGGTGCCGCAGTGGTTGTGGCAATCACCAGCAAGCGCATGTCCGGTGATTGGTTGGCCACGAAAGCCTGCAACGCTTTGCTGCCATCATTGCCGGTCTTGGCCTCGGGCACGCGCAGTTCGATCAACTGCTTTTGCGAAAACAGCGACAGGGTGCTGCCTTCGGCCAGCAACTCATCCCAGTTGAAACCGGCACCCGCTTCCAGCACCTTGCGCTCATCAAAACCCTGATCTCGCGCCGCGCGCCGCAAGGCGTCCGCCGACTCCTCGACAAGCAGTGGTTCGTCACCAATCGCCAGCGCTGCAGACCACTCCGCCGGAAGGCGTCGTGGCACATCGTCGGCGGTTAGCCACATGGCGATAAATGCAGGCTTATTCTCATGCCCTGATTATGCGGGCAGCGCGCGCGTTCTCCCAGTGGCGGTGGAGAATTTTGCAATTTCGCCCAGCGCTTTAAAATGCACCCATGAGCAAACGCCACCTGTCACCCTTGGATGCCCTGCTTGCCGACCTGCAGCACGGCCTTAACAGCCTGCGCCCCGGCCCCACCGACAAGGCCAGCTATCCCGCCCGGGACAACGACGAAACGCTGGATGCACGCGAGCGCCAACATGCGGCCGGGCTGATGCGGGTCAACCACGCCGGGGAAGTTGCCGCTCAGGCCCTGTACCGCGGCCAGGCACGGGTGGCGCGCAATCCCGACACACGGGAGCATCTGCTGGATGCTGCACTTGAGGAACAGGCCCATCTGGACTGGTGCACACAACGTCTGGAAGAGCTGGGCAGCGAACCTAGCCAGCTGAGCCCGCTGTGGTATGCCGGCGCTTATGCGATCGGCGCAGCAGCAGGTTTGGCTGGGGATCGCTGGAGCCTGGGGTTCGTCTCAGAAACCGAACGCCAGGTCGAAGAACATCTGCAAGGCCACCTCAGCCAACTCCCCGATGGCGACAAGCGCAGTCGACAGATTGTTGAGCAGATGAAAGAGGATGAAGCGCGCCACGGCCAGCAAGCGCGCGATGCTGGTGGGCGGGAATTACCACCCCCGTTGCGCGGTTTGATGCGAGCGGCAGCCAAAGTCATGACCAGCGCCGCTTACAAGGGCTAGCCCACAATCCAGCGCCCCCCCTATCGCGGCATATTCCGCCCGTAGAAGATTTCCAGAATCTCGTGTTCGACGCTGCGTCGAATGCGTTTGGCTTCTTTGGGCGTGATCTCGTCCACGCCTTCCCCAAACAGGTAGGTGTCGAGGTCCAGATCACGTAGCCGCATCTTGGTGTGGAACATGTATTCCTGATACACGTTCACATCTATAGCGTCATAACGGTTGCGAATATCGCGTTCAAGAAAATCCTGAATCGAATTGATCTTGTGATCAATGAAATGCTTGCGACCCTTCACATTGCGGGTAAAGCCACGCACGCGATAGTCCATCGTGACAATGTCGGACTCGAAACTGTTGATCAGATAATTCAACGCACGCAGCGGCGAAATCACCCCGCAGGTCGAAACGTCGATATCCGCCCGGAAGGTGCTGATCCCATGATCGGGATGCGTTTCCGGATAGGTATGAACGGTGATGTGGCTCTTATCCAGATGTGCGACCACCGTCTCTTTTTGCACATCGTCCATCGGCTCTTCGCAGATCAGGATGGTCACGCTGGCACCCTGCGGCTCATAGTCCTGGCGTGCCACATTCAGTACGTTGGCGCCGATGATGTTGGCCACCTCAGTCAGAATGTCGGTCAACCGCTCAGCGTTGTAAGCCTCATCGATATATTCGATGTACTCCTTGGTCTGCAACTCGCTACGCGCATAGCAGATGTCGTAGATGTTAAAACTCAGCGACTTGGTCAGGTTGTTGAAACCGTGAAGCTTGAGCTTGTGAGCGAGTTTTTTCTGCACAGTATTACTCCTGATCTTGCGCAGCTGAGGCGGGCCCCAGTTCGACGATATCGCAGCCGTGGGTGATTTTCACAGTGGCCTGAAGCATCAGGCTGGCCGAGCAGTATTTCTCCGCCGACAGTTTGACCGCGCGCTCGACCTGCGCCGGCTTCAGATCATGGCCGCTGACCGTGAACTGCAGATGAATCGCGGTGAACACCTTGGGATCGGTCTCGGCACGCTCAGCGGTCACACGCACATCACAATCGACCACGTTTTGACGCGCACGTTTGAGAATGTGAATGACGTCCACATTGCTACAACTGCCGACACCCAGCAGAATAAGTTCCATCGGACGGGGCCCGATGTTACGCCCGCCGATGTCCGGCGGCCCGTCGATCACGATGGCGTGACCGCTGCCGGTCTCGGCGACAAAACTGGCCCCATCAAGCCAGCGCACACGTGCTTCCATTTTTAGGTAATCTCCACCTTATGAGTGCGATCGGTGAAACCAACTTCCTTGAAGATCCGGCGGTTAGGGCCTTTGTAACCCAATCGCACCGGCGCCGTTTCAGCGCCAAACAAACCGTGATCCACTCGGGTGATTCGCCTCAATGTCTGTATCTGATCCTGGAAGGCTCGGTCAGCATTTTGGCCGAGGATGAACAAGGGCGCGAAATGGTACTCGCCTACTGCCATCCAGGCGAGTTTTTTGGCGAGATGTGTCTGTTCCCTCATCTGGAGTCGCGCAGCGCGCTGGTCCGCACACGGGCGGAAACCTGGGTCGCAGAAATGGGTTTCGAGCCTTTCAAGGCGTTTTCAGCCAAACACCCGGAAGTTATGAAGGTCCTGGCCGGGCAACTGGCGTTGCGTCTACGCGACACTTCACGCCGGCTGGCTGACCTCAACTTCCTCGATGTCTCGGGGCGTGTCGCGCGCATTTTGCTGGACTTGGCCAATCAACCCGATGCTCAGCGTGATGAGCGCGGCTGCGTGGTCAAACTGAGCCGACAGGAGCTGGCGCGCATCGCCGGCTGCTCGCGCGAGATGGCCGGTCGGGTTTTGAAAACGCTGGAAGACGACGGCCTGATCGAATCAAGCGGTCGCAAGATCCTGATTCTTCAACCAGCCAGCTAAAGCCTCGCCCGGATCGGGTTCGCGCATAAGGTGCTCACCGATCAGGAACCCATAAACGCCGGCCTCGCGCATCACACGCATGTCCTGAGCACCGTTGATACCACTCTCGGTCACCACGCCACGATCAGCAGGCACGTCGGGCAACAGTCCCAGCGTGGTGTTGAGCGAGGTTTCAAAGGTTTTCAGATTGCGGTTGTTGATCCCCAGCAGACCACCCGGCAAGTGCAAAGCACGTTCAAGCTCAGCGCCATCGTGCACTTCCACCAGTACATCCAGACTGTACTCGCGCGCCGCTGCATAGAGCTCGTTCATCTGCGCATCCGACAAGGCCGCCACAATCAACAGGATGCAATCCGCACCCCAGGCGCGTGACTGTGCCATCTGGTAAGGATCAATCATGAAATCCTTGCGCAGCACGGGCAATGCACATGCCGCACGTGCCGCCACCAGGAAATCGGCATGGCCCTGAAAAAACGCCTCATCGGTCAGGATCGACAAACAGGTGGCTCCGCCACGCTCATAGCTGGCAGCAAGAAATGGCGGATCAAAATCCTCGCGGATCAATCCTTTGCTGGGCGAGGCTTTCTTCAGCTCAGAGATGACCGCGCTACGCTGAGCCGCAATCGCAGCATTCATGGCCGCTTCGAAACCACGCGGCGCCGATTGCTGCTCACTGAGCTCGGCCAGACCGGAGACAGAAACGGCCTTTTTGGCCGCACGAACCTCGTCGGCCTTGTGGCTCAGAATTTTGTCGAGGACCGTGCTCATTCGCTCGCCAATGTCTGCGTGAAGCTGGCCAGTTCTGACATCTTCTCTGCCGCCGCACCACTTTCCAGCACGTCCTGAATCTTGCGCACGCCGGACTCCCAATCTGCTACTACACCGGACACATACAAGGCGGCACCACCGTTCAGCGCAATCATGTCCGCCACCGGGCCGCGCTCGCCGGCAAACGCCCAGCGAATGAGCTGCAGACTGTCTTCCGCGTCGTTGACCTGCAACTCTTTGCGGTCGCAACGTGACAAACCGAAATCCTGAGCCTGCACTTTGTAGGTGTGCAGATCGCCATCTTTCCACTCGGCAACCTGGGTCGCCGCCGAGAGGCTGACCTCGTCCAGACCATCTTCGCTGTGCACAACCAGCACATGGTCACAGCCCAGATTGCCCAGCACCTGCGCGATGGGCTCAACCCATTGGCTGCCGAAAACGCCCATGACCTGGCGGCGTGCACCGGCCGGATTGGTCAGCGGTCCCAGCAGGTTGAACACGGTGCGCACGCCCAGTTCTTTGCGCGGCCCCACTGCGTGCTTCATCGCAGGATGGAAGGTTGGTGCGAACAAGAAGCCCAAACCAATCTCTTCAACGCAACGCTTGACCTGCTCTGGCCCCAATTCCACGTTCACACCAGCCGCCATCAGCACGTCGGCGCTGCCACTTTTGCTCGATACCGAACGATTGCCGTGCTTAGCGACTTTGGCTCCGGCTGCGGCACAGGCGATTGCGCTGGCGGTGGACACATTGAAGAAGCTGGAGCCATCACCACCCGTACCGCAGGTATCAATCAGCTGTGCTCGCAAGCTTTCGGAAAAGCCCATCGGCGCGGCAAACTCCCGCATGACACGAGCGGCTGCGGTGATTTCCGTGACGGTTTCACCTTTCATGCGTAAGGCAATCAGAAAACCGGCGATCTGCGCGGGCGTGGCTTCGCCACCCATAATCTGTCGCATCACCTCGGAGGTGGTATCAGCCTGCAGATTCTCACCATCAAGCAGCTGATTCAGGGCCGCAGTGTAGGTCGCGTTGCTCATTTGCCTTCCAGAAAATTCTTCAACATGTGGTGGCCATGCTCGGACAAGATCGACTCGGGATGGAACTGCACCCCTTGGACGTCCAGTTCGCGATGACGCAACCCCATGATCTCGTCACGCTGCCCGTCCTCGGTCACCGTCCAGGCCGTGACGTCCAGACAATCCGGCAAACTTGCCGCATCCACCACCAGCGAATGATACCGCGTCGCGGTATAAGGGCTGGGCAGGTCGGCGAACACGCCTTGTCCGGTGTGATGAATCAGCGAGGTTTTGCCATGCATCACCTGCCGCGCACGCACCACCTTGCCACCGAAGAATTGACCGATTGCTTGATGGCCAAGACACACGCCAAACAAGGGGGTCTTGCCGGCGAAGCGTCCGATCACATCGAGCGATATACCGGCTTGGTTCGGCGTACAGGGCCCGGGCGAAACCACAATGTGTGACGGCGCCATCTCAGCGATCTGGTCGACGCTGATCTCATCGTTACGGGCAACCTTAACCTCAACGCCCAGCTCCATCAGGTACTGGACCAGGTTGAAAGTGAACGAATCATAGTTGTCGAGCATCAGGATCATGAGCGTCCCTCCGCATGCCGGCGCGCCTGCGCCAAGCCAGCCGCGCGCAGCACAGCACCCGCTTTGTTCATGGTTTCCTGCCATTCGGAATCGGGCACGGAATCGGCCACAATGCCAGCGCCGGCCTGGATAAAGATACGTCCGTCTTTGACCACCGCTGTGCGAATCGCAATCGCCGTGTCCATGCTGCCGTTCCAGGCCAAATAGCCGACTGCACCGGAATACACGCCGCGCTTGCTCGGCTCCAGTTCATCAATGATTTCCAGCGCGCGAATCTTCGGCGCGCCAGACAACGTGCCCGCGGGGAAGGTCGCGCGCAGCACATCAATCGCATCGGCTCCCTGACGCAAGGTCCCACTGACATTGGAGACAATGTGCATCACATGCGAGTAACGCTCAATGACCATGCGATCGGTCAGCTGGACCGTGCCTGACTCAGCAATACGCCCAACATCGTTGCGCCCCAGATCAATCAGCATCAGGTGCTCAGCCAGCTCCTTCGGATCTTCGAGCAGCTCGCGCTCATAAGCCTGATCCTGCGCCGCGGTGGCACCGCGCGGCCGCGTGCCCGCAATCGGACGCAAAGTGACCTCGCGATCTTCCAGGCGCACCAGAATCTCCGGCGATGAGCCAACCACCTGAAAACGCTCGTCGCCCTCGCCGAAGTCAAAGTAGTACAGATATGGCGAAGGATTGAGGCTGCGCAGCGCGCGATACAGGTCCAAGGGACGTCCATCGAACGGCGCACTGAGCTGCTGTGACAGCACCACCTGCATGGCATCGCCAGCCAGAATGTACTCGCGAATGCGCTCGACGCCCGCTTTGTAGCCTTGCTCACCGAATTTGGATTCGAAAGCCAAGGCTTCCGGCTCATCGAAATGCCACGGTGCCTCAGCTGGCAGCGGAATGGCCAGCTGCGCCATCAATTCGTCGATTCGGGCTTCGGCGGCGGACTCATCACCCGGCGTGCACAGAATCACAAAATGCAGGCGACCGCGCAGGTTGTCGAACACCACCAGTTCATCAGCGCGCAGCAACAGGATGTCTGGCGCTCCCACGGTATCTTCGTGGCTGACGCCAGCCAGGCGCGGCTCGATGATACGCACAGTATCGGAGCCGAAGTAACCGACCAGACCACCATTCAGACGTGGCAGATCCGGCAGATCCGGCGCTTCCACGTTGGCCGCATAGTCGGCAATCCACTGCAACGGGTCGGTCGGCGTGCAACGCGTGATCACCTCGCCGTCACGGCGATGAACAAGCTCACCACGCTGCACACAAATCTGCTCACGCGCTTCCAGACCGATGATGGAGTACCGGCCCCAGCGCTCGCCCCCTTCCACCGACTCGAGCAAAAAGCTGTTGGGACAATCGGCCAGCTTGCGGTAAGTCGACAGCGGCGTTTCCAGATCCGACAGTGCTTCACGCACCACCGGAACCAATTGTTGCTTCATGAGCCGATCTGCTGACGCATCTTGGCGATGGTCGCGGCGTAGTCATCACTGCCAAAAATGGCCGAACCGGCGACAAACGTATCGGCGCCAGCAGCGGCGATCTCGGCGATGTTGTCGACCTTGACGCCGCCATCAATCTCCAGACGCGTGGCCAAGCCCGCTGCATCAATCCGCTGGCGAATCGCGCGCAGCTTGTCCAGCGCCGAGGCAATGAACGACTGCCCGCCAAATCCTGGATTCACCGACATCACCAGGACCAGATCCAGGTTCTCCAGCACGTAATCGAGCACGCTCAGTGGCGTAGCCGGATTGAGCACCAGACCCGCCTGACAACCATGCGACTTGATCAGCTGGATGGTGCGGTCCACATGCCGGGATGCTTCCGGGTGGAAGCTGATCAAGCTGGCACCAGCGGACGCGAATTCCGGGATGATGGCGTCGACCGGCTCAATCATCAGGTGCACATCCATCGGCGCGGTGATCCCGTAATCGCGCAGGGCTTTGGGAATCATCGGGCCGAAGGTCAGGTTCGGGACGTAGTGGTTGTCCATCACATCCACGTGCACCCAATCCGCGCCGGCATCCAGAACGCGTGAGACATCCTCGCCAAGGCGAGCAAAATCGGCCGACAAAATCGACGGCGCAATAACCGGCTTTTGGGTATTCATGAACCTGGAACGACGTAGTAACTGCAAAATGAGTGACCGCCCGTCGGGCGGTCGGGGCGCTACTTTACCTAAAAGGGCAGCCTGGCATAAAGTTGCGCCCATTTTTTCGCAAATCTGCACCACTTGTCCGGAGCCACGCATGACTCAAGCTGTTCACACCACAGACCTGCTTGACCTGCCGCTTGTAAACCGCGGAAAGGTTCGTGACATCTATGCCGTGGACGACGACAAGTTGCTGATCATCACCAGCGATCGTCTGTCCGCTTTCGATGTGGTGTTGCCAGATCCGATTCCGGGTAAAGGCGCCGTGCTCACGCAGCTGGCCAATTTCTGGTTCAACAAGTTCGCCGACTGGCTACCCAATCATCTGTCCGACACGCCGCTGTCCGACGTGATCACTGACCCAGACCTGCGCGTGCAGCTCGCCGATCAGGCCATCGTGGTCAGAAAGCTCAAGCCGCTGCCATTGGAAGCCATCGTACGCGGCTACATCATTGGCTCAGGCTGGAAGGACTATCAGACAACCGGCACGGTGTGCGGTATTGCGCTGCCGGAAGGCCTGCAGCAGGCCGAACAGCTGCCAGAACCCATCTTCACACCCTCGACCAAGGCGGCTGTCGGCGATCACGACGAGAATGTCTCTTTCGATCACATCGTCAACCTGATCGGTCGCGAACTGGCCGAGAAGGTCCGCGACCTGAGTCTGCGCCTCTATGCCGAGGCCTCAGCGTACGCCCGCGAAAAAGGCATCATCATCGCTGACACCAAGCTGGAGTTCGGCCTGGACGATGACGGTAACGTGGTGTTGATCGATGAGGTTTTGACCCCGGATTCGTCGCGTTTCTGGCCTGCGGACCAATATCAGCTCGGCATCAGCCCGCCGAGCTTCGACAAGCAGTTCGTGCGCGACTACCTCGAAACGCTGGACTGGAACAAAAAAGCACCTGGCCCAAATCTGCCCGACGAGATCATCGCCAAAACGGCAGAAAAGTACGCCGAGGCGCGTAAGCGCCTTCAGGGCTGAACGCCTCGCGTGCAAACCCGTACACTGGACTCCACCTCACATTAGGAGACCCGTGTGCAGATCAAAATTGAAATCGACCTTAAGCCCGAAGAGCTGCGCCAGTTCCTCGGGATACCTGATGTTTTGGGCATTCAGGAAGATTTGTTTCGCTACGCACGCGACAAGTTCTCAGACGGCCTGGATGGCGTAGACGCCAAAACCTTCGTCAAAGAAAACATGGATGCGGTACGCGGCACCAAAGCCTGGCAACGTTTGATTGCGGCGGCCTTTGGCTCCCTGGAAGAAACACCGGCCGAGCCGGCCCGCAAGAAAGGCTCACGACGCCGGCGTAGCGCAGACAGCGACGACGATTGAACGTGGGCCTCGCCCTAACCCACGTCTTACCGCCTCACGACAGGCAAAAAAAACCGGGCGCTTCCGAAGGAAGCACCCGGCGGGGGCGGCAGTGCTGACGCACCGCCGAGGGGGGGATCGTGGCTTAGGAGGCCGCAGCCGCCTTGGCCGGAGCCTTGCGAGCCGTGGTGGCCTTCTTGGCCGGAGCCTTACGAGCAGCCGGCTTGCGCGCGGTGGTCGCTTTCTTGGCAACAGGCTTCTTGCCGTCGATGGTCACCTTGATCTGGTCAGCGCTTTTCTTCAGCAACTTGGCCAGGTCTTCGCGCGTTTTGCTCACAGTGGTGACGGTCACGTTGTAAGCCTTCACAACGTCGTCTTTGCCTTCCGGCAGGAA
>CAZVMN010000017.1:0-50429 GCA_964629015.1 uncultured Oceanococcus sp. | reverse complement strand
AGCGGGGGTAGGATTCGAACCTACGACCTTCGGGTTATGAGCCCGACGAGCTGCCTGGCTGCTCCACCCCGCACCAGAGCCAACGAAGTATAGGGGACACCCGATCGGCATGCAATGGCCTTTCGATTAATTATTTAAAATCATTAAGTTACACGGCAGCAACTCGAGGTCGACGCGCAAGTCGCCCACGATCCACGCTCGCTCAAGGCGCCTGACAAGTGTCAATTTCAGGCCCTTGTGTCCATATTGTGACCAAATCGTGACCACGGAGAAATTTCTGGATCACATTTTGGCCTCGAATTGACCTTCGGTCTCACGTCAGAGATTTGCTCAAAACGAAAGCCTACTTTGCAGCACAAGATGGCAAATGCTCCCGGACGGGGCTTCGACCTGCCAGCACATTTCGGCGAGATTTGCTCGATGAATTACCTGCGAGAACTTGAAGAAGCCCGGCGGCACCCGCCGCTGGTGTTTCTTCGATCAAGGTAATTCAACTATGGAAAAGACGTATCTCACCACCGACGAGTTGTCGGCGCGCATCAAGTACGACGTTCGCACGATTCGTGAACGCCTGAAGGATTCGGTCCTGCTAGAGGGGCGGCACTACTTCCGCCCCTTTGGTGGGCGCAAGATCCTGTACATCTGGGAAGCCATCGAGCGGGACATGTGCTCCCACGCAACAGACGAGCTGTGCATCCCGATGACCAACGGGGGCGTCTGCCATGGCTAGTATCAACGTTCGCGGAGAGTACCTGTTCTTCGACTTCCGCTATCGGGGGCAGCGCTGCAGAGAGCAGACCAAACTTAAGGACACGCCGCAGAACCGCAAGACGATGCAGCGCGTCCTCGCCAAGATCGAGGCAGAAATCACGCTCGGCACGTTCAACTACGCGACGTACTTCCCCGGAAGCACCAACGCGAAGAAGTTCGTGGACAGTGCCCCCTCTACGGCACCGGTTCGGCCTGGGCATTCGACCCCTCGTTTCGCCGGGTTTGCCAATACCTGGTACGACGAAAATGAGGTCGGCTGGCGCTCTTCGCATGCGGCAACCGTTCGTTCAACCCTCGACCGTCACCTGATCCCCTGCTTTGGGGATCAGGATATCGCCCAGATCGCCAAGGCGGACGTGCTTGCGTTTCGCTCCCGTCTCGCAAAGATCAAGGGCCGCAACGGCAACGATGCGCTCTCGCCCAAGACCATCAACCGGATCACACAGATCCTGGGACAGATTCTGGAGGAAGCGGCCGATCGCTTCGACATCGGCAATCCGGTCAGCAAGGTCAAACGCCTCAAGCAGCAGCGAGCTGACATTTACCCGTTCACGCTTCAGGAAGTCACGGCATTGATCGATCGGATTCGCACTGACTACAAGGACTACCTGACCACTCGTTTCTTTACCGGCATGCGGACGGGTGAAATCCACGGCTTGAAGTGGAAGTACGTCGATTTTGAGCGCCGCCAGATTCTCGTCCGGGAGACCATCGTCCGTGGCGCGGTCGATTACACCAAGACGGACTACTCGCAGCGTGAGATCTACATGAGCGGTCCGGTCCTGCAGGCGCTGCTACGCCAACGTGAAGCCACATTTGGCCATAGCGAGTTCGTATTCTGCACCCGCAGCGGTTTGCCGATTGATGTCGACAACTTCACCAACCGCATTTGGTATCCCCTGCTGCGCAACCTGCTCCTGGAAAAGCGTCGTCCGTACCAGACCCGTCATACCGCAGCCACGCTATGGCTAGCAGCGGGAGAGAACCCAGAGTGGATCGCCCGGCAAATGGGGCACATGGATACCACCATGCTGTTTCGTGTCTATTCGCGATATGTGCCGAACCTAACGCGTCGTGACGGTTCGGCCTTTGAATCGCTCGTACGCGGCGCACTGCCCGAGGAGGTGCCCCGTGACGAGTAAAGCTCAAAGGAATGTCGTCGCCTTGACCGCCTCAGTCCGCAGGCAGCGGGCTCTCAAACGCAAGGCTCAAGCACTTGCGATCATTGCCAAAGTTCCGCCGGGAAAGGCACTGGTGCCCTTTCTGACCAATGAGCCGGCTCATGACAATGTGGACGCCATCGTCCTATGGCTGGATTCCGTGCCTGGTGCCCTTCATCTGTCTCTTTCGCTGTTGCGGGACGCCTTAACCCGTCGCTTGTCCGACGAGATGGAGTTGCAGCCATGCTGAGCGTCGCCGAGCTTGTCCATATCCCAGGGCTGGCCGCCGAAGGCCAGTACAAAGTGACAAACACGGCCATTTGTACTGGCTCAGCCGGACCGTACATGCAGGTGACCCTGGCTGACTACTCTGGCACCTTTCAAGCCAATGCTCGTCTGCAGAAGAACCCGTGGCTCACAGACCTACGGACCGGTTCGCTGATATGGGCAAAGACCCGTCCTCGTCAGCTCAACGACCAGACAGTCGCCACGCTGGAAGGATTCCAGAGTCTGTCCAAAGAAGACGTAATCAATCCGGCCGCCCTCATCCCGCACTCCGATGTCCCGCCTGTTGCGCATCAAGCGCTTGCCCAACTGGTAGGGTACTTGGGGCAGCTGAACCGACCGGAGAGTCACGCGTTCATGAGAGCGCTACTGCTGGATCCAAAGGTGTATCAACCGTTGGTGACCTCACCTGCCGGCCAGCATTATCACCATGCGTACCAGGGTGGTCTGCTCGTTCACACCGTGGGCTGTATGCGCAAGACTCAAGCGCTGATGCACATGGTGTACGGCAATTCGGATTCGGCGATGGATCTGGCCCTGTTGGGTGGATTTGTACATGACCTAGGAAAGATTCAGACCCTCGGCGGTGCCCGTGGCGCAACACTGTGCCACCGGATGCGCCATGAGTTGCTGACGGCGGCGGTCATTGCGGGGCCACTGCACGACATGGCTCGAACGTGGCCTTACGGCGCTGACCGGCTGGGTGAGCTCGTGGACTGGCTGAGCCTTCCGAACAACGAGCGCAAGAGGCGCTTGCCGCACAAGCTCCCTGAGCTTGTGCACATGGCGGACGCCTTGGACGTCATGGCCGATCGCAATGTCGGCAACGCGCCACCGCAAGCAGCAGCTGCGCCCGCCGCTCACGCAAAACGCAATCTGATTTAAAGGAGAAGGAATTCTGGGCCACCGACGAAGGCGGCCCAGGGTCCGATGTGCCTGTGAAGAACGAAAACATGCAAGACACCGAACTGCTAAAACCGAACGTCATGCTTTTTCAGAAGGTGCGCCAGGCCCCACTCGATAAGAGGAGCATTGATCTGGAGCAAGCCACACCGATAGACAGAACAACGGTCTCCTGGCTCCTATTCTGACTGCCTCCCCCGATCCAAGGAATGGCTGCACTTGGCATATCGTGGGTGATGAGTGGGCTGATCAGCGTCCATGCGGCCTGTGCAGCAGTGGCGTGCTGTTCTATGACGCCGACATTGCGTCGGCTCACACCCTGACGCGCTGATATCACATTCCAGTCCGAAGACTGACCGAGCGCACGAGCGACGATGCCCACGAATGGATTGAGTAATACCCCGCCCGCAGTGGTTATGTCATGGGAAATGTCCTCACGCCCCCCAATGCTGAAACCAATGACTTCCTCAACAATCAGCTTCCTGCCCTCACCCGAATCCCGGACCTCTGATTAGAGTGCGTGAGTTGACCTAACGGACGTGCAACTGAAGAGATTTGCTGACTTTGCAAGTGAGATGAACCTGTTTTCCAAGGACCGCAAGGCCAACGAATTTTCACAGGAGCATCGAAATGCATCAGCTTGTTACTACCCAAGGGCGCCATCTGTTGATGGCCGCCCGTATTGCCGTCATCGATGGCCAGGACAATCAGCGCGCCGCGCGGATAAGCGTCATTCAGCCTGCACGGGCTGCGCATGACGAAGCGGATTTGGCAAATGAAATCCATGACCTCATCAACGAGAACTTTTTTTCATGGGTGAAAGGAAACCTGAAGGCGTCCACCAATCCCTCCTCCGCCAATCTTCGAATTTACAGCGGGCCTCAGGGACCAAGCTTTCAGGTCATGGCACCAGCCTCTAGGGCACTTGTGGATGAATCTGGATTCGCGTCCACAGCTGCTGAGGCTGCCTGGATTGTCCGGAACAAGCTTCGGGCGCACTTTGCGTCCGCCACTACACGGCAAGAATGTGGACATACATTGTGATCAGGAGCACCGAATACGCTGAAAGGTTTGCAGCGCTGAGCATCAGGCAACTGATCCAAAGTGCTGTCTTAGCAGCTTTGGGGCACGTGCTGCTTGCGGCTGTGAGCGTTTTGCTTGCGTTCGACACGGGGCCCGCAGACGTCCTCGCGCTTTACTGCTTGTTTACGCTCAATGAGATGGGTTACGAGCTTCAGCGCGAGCCCCGAATCTATCTGCTCGTCGCTGCTATCGCTGCCTTGCTAGCCAATTTGGTGAATCTGCTGGTGTTCTAGCTGGGAAATTGTTCTCTACGACACGATCAGGCGCAGATTTGCTCATCTTTGCGGCACTGGTGCAATGGTCGTGCAACCAAGGAGCGACAACGTGAAACAATTCAATTCATTGACTGGCACCAAGCAAGGCCTTTCCAACTCTCAGGGCGCTAGCGGCGCCGTCTATCGCGCAGTTATCTCCCGCGGCATCTACATCAGACCGGTCTTGCTAGGTTTGGCATGCTGGATGCTCATGGACGTGGATCGCGAAAGTGGCGCGGGGCCGGTCTTCGGCTTACTCGGCCTCACGATCATCGTCCCCCTATTTCTGCTGCGCTGCACGATCCACCGCCACTCGCGGCATTACGTCGTAAAACCTTCCGGCCTGAAAATCTCCGTTGGCATGTGGGCCACGATCCACCGTGCAGAGTCATTTCTGCCGCGAAGCCAGATTGAATCTGTATCGGCGGTCCAGGGCTTTTGCGGACGAGTCTTCGGATACGGTCACGTCCTAGTCACTGCGACGGGAAGCCGCACTGTCTTGTTGAGGTGGGTCCGGGATCCAAGCGAGCTCGCGGTTCGGATCGAGCACTCTATTGGGTAAGTGTCCGAAGATTGGCGTTGCGAGTACAACGCCAAACGCCCCCATCAGTCGCTCGGCGGAATGACGCCCTATGAGTATCGCGAACAACCTTACTCTGAGGATGAATTCTCGTAGTTCGCGTCGGAACTGAGAAAAATCTGGCCCAGGCACTTAAAATCACCAACTTCATCAGCACGTTCTTAACGCGGCAGGACGATCTGGAGTTCCGTTGAGTCCATTGAAACAAAGAGACCTATTCGTCGGGGACCTCCACGGGATGTTCCACCTGCTTGAGGCACTCCTAAGTCGCATTGGGTTCACGCCTGGGTCTGATCGTCTATGGTGTGTCGGTGACTTTGTTGATCGAGGGACAGACCCGCTAGGTTGTGTTCGGTTTTTCCGCGATACGGCAGGTTGTGGGGCCGTTTTGGGAAACCACGATGCTCAATTTCTGTCGTGGTGGCGCAATCCGCAGAGCACGCTCACGTGCCAATGGAAAACACAATATGGAAATGTCTGGCTAAAGCGTTATGGCGACTCAGAGCTTGCTGAGATCGCTGACTACTTATCCATGTTGCCTTTGAGCCGTGAAGTGCTGTTGAGCGATGGTCGTGTCGCGGGGCTTGTGCATGCCCAACAGCCTCCAACGGTCCCATTTGGGACTCGTTTGGATTGGGGAGTTCCGGAGGCTTTCGACGAACACGGCGCAAGTCAGCCTGGATATTCGCTGTGGTCAAGGGACGCTGCGCTGATTGCCAAAAAGGTTCTCAGAGCAGTTCGTCATCAACGAAATGACCAAAAGGGCCGTCCAGCCCCCGACAACATCCACAAACCGCCAGCGCCGAATTTTGACCCTGTCGATGACCGTGTGGCGATAGGTATCAGTGGGCACACGCCATTCAGAGATCCACCGGAGCCCGTTTTGCTAGGCAACCACCTGTTTTTGGATACGATGGCTTTTGATCAAAGTGGACGTCTAACGATCGTTGATCCTGTTGCCAGGCGGGTATGGCAGCTTCCTCACAGTGGCCCGGAAAGCTCACATGAAGCGAGGCTCGACGTCATCGAGATGCCTTTACCTGCAGCAATTTTGCCGGGTAACTAGTGCAAGCTCCAATCGATCACACGTCAGCGAGGGACAAGGGCTTCAATCATTTCGCTTGTTTGCCGCCGACGCCGTTGTGAATTCATCGGGTTTGAAGCTATCACGGAGGTCTTGACCCGTTGCGCGCCTCATTTTCTCGGCACCCTTGAGATGCTGTTCTGTTTGCATGTGGGCAATTAGCTCATCGAATGTCGGCAAGATTGGCCGCTCGGGCTTAGATGTGCTCATCATCGACTCCTACAGATTTCGACTGAAACTCATGATCACTCCGAATGTGTGTGGGCCGCAAGCCTCATCCGGCACATCGAGGACTCTGATAGGCCAGAACGAGTCAAAATTGGGGCTGGTTAGCAATGGCTGCTAAGTCCTGATGACAAGTTGTCCAATGTTCGAATCGGCGTAGAGTTGGGTTCACCGTAAAGCTGAATGTCTGACAAGCGTCCATGGGGAATTTTGAGTGCAGGAAAGTGAAAGCCGCTACTTCGGGGCCTCAGTTTGATGAACGTAATGGCCAATGATCTCTGATTGGAAAGTCACAGGCGCCGCTTGGGAACGTCCAAGGCTACGGTGGGCCTGATGGACGAAAGCATGCTGATGGCTGGATAGATCCATGCTTCCCATAGGAAAGCTATCCCCGTGCAATCTCGACACCGCGGAGCTTATTGAGAAGGAACGCGAGCTTAAACGTCGTTGTGCCGACCTTGAAGGTCGTCTGCACCCGGCCACCGCGACCCAACTTGCCATGGCCATGACGCATGTCCACTGCTATTACACGAACTTGATCGAGGGGCATAGCGTTCATCCAGTGATGGCTGAGCAAATGGGATTTGGTGACGAAGGCCTCCTTACCGAGGGGGACCGAGCATTACTGGCGCAAGCGAAAGCCGGTGCTTCAACGTATTGGGAAGCGTTTAAACTTGTTTCGAGCCAAGGAGCCGACGCCGATCTGATAACGCCAGATTTTCTGTGTTGGCTGCACAAGAGTTTTATGGCGGGGCTGCATCCTGACATGCAGGCGATGCCTCGCGATCATGGGCATAAGGTTGCATTTAAGCCTGGTGAATTCAGACGGCACTTCGTCAGTGTGGGGCGCCATGTCGCGCCGCCCCCAGAAAAAATATTGGGGTTTGTTCGCGCCTTGCGCGAAATGCACAAGCTCGCGGGCGAAACGATCCGCAGCGCCATGCTGGTTCATCATCGATTCACATGGATACATCCGTTTCTTGATGGAAACGGGCGTGTCGGAAGACTCCTGCTCGATGGCCTGCTAAAACAAGCTGGCGCTTGCGGTTCTGGGCTATGGTCGATGTCACGCGGACTCTCAAATCATGCGGACCGCTATAAAGCGTTGCTCGCTGCCGCAGATCGTCCGCCGCAATCTCCCTATGATGGCCGAGGAGCTCTCTCTGAACGAGATGGTCAGCGCTTTGTGAATTTTATGATGGATGTCGCCCTCGGCGAGACGGCATTCATGTTGGAAAGCCTGCACTCCGCACGATTGTTTGAGCGTGTTGTGCAGTTCTGTGAGGTACGCGAAGAAGAGTTGCGGCGAGCCGAAGGGGCTGCTGCTTTTCTACTAGAAATTTATCAAGAAGGGCCGCGCTCTCAAGGGCAAGTCACAAGTTCGACCGGAAATGTGGAAGAGCGCGCAGCTAAGATTGTTCGCCAGTGCGTCGAGGATCGGCTTCTTATTACACCCAAAGAAGGCGGCGAATTGCATGCGAGCTTTCCGATGTATTCGGTGGCTTATCTGTTTCCGGAACTGATTTCGACTTACGACGCTATCGATGACGAAAACTTAGGCAACTATATTTGAGGAGTCTATTGTTCTGTGAGCCATCCTCGCAGTCAGCGCATGCTGCGAAGAGGACTGGTGAGCGATCAGAATTTAAACCAATCTCACTGGATGTCGTTGCCAGTGTTACTTCCGTTTGCGGCCAGAAGCAGAACTACGACTTCCGGACATATGCTCAATGCTGAGATGAGAAAGCGGACATCCCAGCTTTTGATCCCTTACCATCGTCGTTCCTTCAGCATCGCCGGATCATCGATGAAGATGTTGACGAGAACCTCTTCGTCACCGCCATTCATTGATTGCTCCGATACATCGCCCCATCCAATTCCACTGAACCAGACCCTAGCAGGCGTCCTAACAAGCGCGTTTTTGCCGGCATTTCCTTCCGAAAAATCGCGAGCGGCACTTCCAGCCGGCAGGTCAAATGATGGTTTTAAATGATCCGGGATTCCCGGCCAGCGGGTGTACCATTTACGGTGCCCATGCTTGTAGCATGCGAGGATCATCGGCTTGACGCCTAATTCGACAATACGTATCGCTGCCGCACGCAGGCTTGTGCGGAATTCGCTGCTGACAGCTCGGATCACCTCCCAAGTGAGACGTGGCTCTGATTCAATTCTTGGCCACATAAGATAACTGGGCATTAGCAGCTGTGCGCTATACCGATCTGCTAGGAGCTCCCGTTCCACCCCTCCGACGAGTTGATGGCTTTCGATAGATTGCGCTTCGCAAGACAATACCTCGCCACGATGCCACTCCCAATGCCCTAGTTCATGACCAATAGAAAACCGCCGACGCTCTAGTCGATCACTGCGTTGAACGGAAATAATCGCACGTCCATTTGCACCGACGATTCTCGCCGCGCAAGTATCTAGATCGCGATACCTGATAATGGCACCTTTGACTGATGCAATTGCCTCGATATCGATATCTCTCGGATCTTCGATGCCCCAGTCAAGGAGTTCCTGCTCAATCCTCGTGAGGCCGATCATCAGTTTCGTCAGTCTGCCGTGCCAATTCGTCCAAATCATCGGCGAGGCTTAAGATTTCCCCGTCGGACATCTCAGAAAGAGATTCTGTTCCTTGGCGAGCGGCAAGAGTTAACCCATCGCTTGCCGCTCCATTTCGTTGAGCCAATTTCCTAATACGCTGCTTCGCTTGCTCAACTGAGCGCAACACGTTTCGGCGATTTGGAACTGAGTGGCGCATGTTTAACCGATCGCGCGCCTCTTGAAGCTCATGCTTCTTGGCCCGTTTGCACCCAGCGGCTAACTGCTCATCAAACCAGGTGCTTGCTACCTGAGCGTCTAATCCACTCTTAGCCATCAGCTCATATAATTCTTCATCAGATGCCTCGAAGACGTCATCTGCCAGCGAATCGACAAGGTTTCTAAGCTGGATCTTCGCATCTTGTAGCCTATTCATCTTTACCTTCCCGATCGATTGATTCGATCATCGATTTCACCTTGCGCTGAATCTTTCGGCGAGCAGCGTCATACTGCTGATTTGAAAAGCCCCATTCCTCCATAACGTCCTTTTTGGCTTCTCCAAGGAGTTTGGAGATGAGCACGATCTCGACCGTTGAATCCTGATCCGCCGCAGCCCAGCGCTCCAGTTCTGATGTCAGTTCCGAAAGACGCACGTCTTCGTAGCCATGGTCGAAGTGACTGGCCGGTATTGTGTCCGCGAGGTCCCCAGACAACTCAACACGCAAGCTACTTTGACGGTGCTCCCGTCTTTTCCGCAGGTCGGCGGCAACACCACGCATTTTCTCGCGTATCACCGCCATCACATCCAATTCATCCGGCCAGCTAACTGAATCTCTAAGCAGCACCGCTAACGTCTCTTGCATGAGATCCTCGGGTTCAAAGTGGTCCTCGAACCATGTCATCTTTTGCGCAGCAAGGAACAATCTACTCCGATCGCCCTTCGACAGGGCATTAAGACACGCCAGCTTCTCGTCAGCGCAAAGGCTGTTGGGCTGCCTTCTTTTCTCGGCCATTCGGTTCTCGTGTTACGCGTTCACATATATGTATGACTTTGGCGGTGAAATTGGACATTTCATGTGTGTCCGATTTTGTGCTGCCAGTCATACAGTCAAGTAGGCACCCAATGGACCGAAGCAACGGCGCCGAATATATATCCCTTGGGCGTGCCGGAAATACATGTAACACAGTATGGCCGAAGGAGCCGCTCAAATGACCGCGCACAAATGGAACTACAACACAGCCCTCCAACGAATCCAGAAGCGGCTCGGGGAGGTGGCCGACATCACTATCGTTGATTACACCCGCAACATGAGCCTTCAGAACATCCCGAAGAGCAAGGCGTATCTGGTTCAAGGGGCTCACGTTTACATCGACATCATCAATGTTCCGGAGCTTTTCAATCACACTGTTGAGGAAACCGAGCATAGCCACAAGGTTACTCTGACGTTCCTAAACCGCCATATCCGGGCGCTACAGCGACTTATCAACGAAACCGATGCGACTTTGGTGGATGTGCATAATCAGCGCCTGCATGCTGTGGTACCCAAGCCATACGACAACGGAGACGAAGTCAAAGAGAAGCAGCGCATTGAGCACGCCGTGGCCAATGCCCAGTTGGTGATAGATGTCCTGTCCCAGACCGGCGATGATGACAAACGGATTGCGGATGCGAAAGTGCGGGTAGGGATTGACTCTGGCATGGCGTTGGCGGTCAACAATGGCCGCCCCGGCGCACGAGAGCCTCTGTTTCTGGGCAACCCCGCGAATCGAGCGGCCAAAATGCTCAAAGGCAACGGCGCCGGTATCTATCTCACCAACAATGCCCGCCGAGCAATTGGTCTGCATGCTGTCGAAACCCCTGAGCATGTGCGCTTAACGCAAGAGCAGGTCCAGCAATGCGTGGACAATGCGGCCTTGGGGATCACGGTTGACCAAGTCATCCGCAAGTGGAAGCAAGACCTTGCCGACTACCCGCCAAAGAGCTTTTTCTTTTCACGCCATACGCCGCCGATGCGTGACTTGGACCTGGGCGGCCTGACGCCAAACAACTCGCGCCGCCAAGACGTGGTCAGCCTGTACGCCGACATTGACGGCTTTACAGCCTATATAAATAACGCCATCGCCAAGTTCGAGATTGACGAGCTGTATCTGGAGAATGCGATTCGGGCCTTGCATGTCCTGCGCAGCGAACTCGACGCCGTGCTTAGCAGCGACTTCGCCGGGCTGAAGGTGCGCTTTATTGGTGACTGCATCCACGGCATCACGGTCGAAGGCACCGCGCACAATACCGATGAGCAAGCATCCGCCGATGACGCCGTTCTGTGCTCCGCCGCGCTGCACAGCGGCTTTGAGCTAGCACGTGAAGTACTGAATCAGGCAGGCATCGATGTCTCGACATTGGGGCTACAGGTGGGGCTGGAGATGGGTATCACGGCCATGACGCGCCTGGGCATGAAAGGTCAGCGTTTGCCATGCGTGCTATCGCGCTCCGTTTTGAGATCGGAACAGGAACAGATTCGCTGTGATGCGGCCGAAACAGCCATCGGAAAGGTTGCATATGACGCCGCCAGCCCCGACATCCAGAATCTTTTCACCCACCGAAAGGCAAGTGGCATGGACTACGACGAGATGCTGGAGCGTCTGGACGAAATGGAGACTGCGGATGTTGTAGAGCAGGTGCAGTCTGCACCCTATGTCATGACGAGCACCAAGTCCCAAGCCCAAGATGAATTCCGCCCCCATTCAGAAAGTTTTCGCCCCCATTGCAAGTAAGATGACGAAACCTGCAGCCTGGCAGGATCTATTTGCCGCAGCCACCGCTCGCAATATCTACCGCATTGCACATGCGTCGATCACAGCCCACTTCCAGCTGGATGTGGCGCGGCCCAGTGGGCGATCGCAAACCATTGCGCTTGAAGTCATCATTGAAGACAGTTTGTTTCGCGTCAGAGAGGCGACACCTACGCTGCTGCCGGCTTCGTGTCCTCAGATGCACATTGAGGAGAACGGCCTGTGGTGTCTGGGCTGGGAAGGCGACGGGGATTTGTCCGTCACCGACAGACCATCGGCCGATCTTTGGTGGGGCAAGGTCGAGCAGTTCGCCAAGTGCGCACTGCGAGCCAAGCGCACCGGTGTGTGGCATGGACCTCAGAGGGCCCACGGCGGAGCTGCGGCCTATGAGGCCCTGGCGGAGAGGGCGGCACTCGCAATGGGCGGCGATTGCTTGCGTGACTTGGCTGAAGGCCGCCTGAGGCTGCGGGAACACTCCGGCAAGCACGGCAAGACCCTCAAACTCGTCAACACGAGCGGCGTGGTCGCCAGTGCCTGGTTGCACGACACCAAAACGGTCGATGGTCGAATACAGGATGGATTGAGACTCATTGGGCGCCGCCGAGCCTGCCCCTGCCCGAACGGCAGCCTGCATCGGCATCGATCGCTCATGCACTGCGACAACCACTCGGAAATGTTCGATCAGCTTTTGAGCGCCCTTCGACATCAGCACATCGAAGAAACCAAATTCTGGGATCACTACCGTAACAAGCAGCACATCTGCTGCAACGCCATGAAGCAATGCCCCTTGAGGACCGTTAAATGATTGAACGTTTACTTAGCAAGGATGGCCGCGAAGAGCGCATCAAATATCTGCTGCGGCAAGAAGCCGTGGAGCACAATCGAGAGATTGCCGAAGCACTGGAGGTCGTCGCCGAATTCATGCCGATTCCGGAAGGCACCGTGATCATTGAACAGGGCGCCAGCGACACGGACGTATTTCTGATCATCAAGGGAAGTTTTAACGTTGTTCTCAACGGCCATAGGATCGCAGGGACACGCCACTCCAATGAGCACGTCGGCGAGATGAATGCCGTCGAGCCACTCAATGGGCGGGCAACTACAGTTCAGGCACGCGAACACAGCATCGTCGCGAAGGTGAGCGGCGTGGACTTCATGAACGTGGTCAATCGGTTCCCGGCTCAACTCTATCCACCCATAACACGCAAGCTCTGCAAACGCTTGTATGACCGCAACCAACAAACTCCAGACAACCGTGAGCACCCACGCGTGTTCGTCATTAGCTCAACGGAAACTAGGGAGACCGCACAGCGTGCTGCGGACAGACTGAGGCGAGATGGTCTGGAAGTTGTGCCCTGGTTTGACCCCAATTTCTTCGTCACCGGGGACTTGACACTAGAGCGCTTAGAGCAGGCGGTAATCGAATTTGATTTCGCTGTGGCACTAGTTACGTCCGACGATTTAACGGTTTCACGAGGAGCGGCCAGCTATAGCCCTCGCGACAACGTCATATTTGAAATTGGCCTGTTCATGGGACAGTTGGGACGCAACCGCATCTTAATCTTGCGGCCCGAATCCGAGCCGGACAAAGACTTCCAGCTGTCACGCAAGGTGCCCAGCGATCTGCTGGGTCTATTTGAGGTGCGCTTCCAAAATGAGGAAGAACTGAAGGTGAAGCTCAACGCAGAAGCGGAGAAGATGCTCGAGTTGGGTCCGTTGCCGAGGATGCCCAGATAAGCGCCACCGGAGCCTACGCCCTGCAAAGTGATACGTTCCCCGCTAAACGCCGCATCTCCGTTTGAAAGGATGCCCTATGAGACCGCCGTTCTGCTGTTAGCGTGTTACCCGCGAACGCACGGATCGGCCAGTAAAGCTCCTTGGCTTTGTTGTAAAAGCTCCGCTGAATGTCGTCAATCTGGAAGCCTTGGAAATCCTAACGCTGTGAGATGGATTACCGCTTTGGGTCGGGAACGGGCTAACGGAGACGCATGTCCCCCAATCTGAAGACCGATCAAAGCTAATCGGGTCCTTTGATAAAACGATCGCTCAGCTGAAGAATCGGTAGACTTCAGGACAATAAGCATCTGCCCTACTCTGCAGGTCATTGCGCACGGAATAGGCCCCCTCGAAAGCAAGTCGGTGAAAGATGTCGCTGACCTCAGATTCGCGCGAGGCACTGACGTTAATCGTCGGAGAGTTCTGGGTCGCCCATCATTTCCACGAGCTCACTCGCCCGAATCCCGAGACCTTGAGCCAGTTGAAAGACTGTTGCTAGGGCTGGCTGGCGAACACCTCGCTCAGCCCGACTCACGAATGTTCTGTCTACACCCGCTCTAAACGCGAGTTCCTCTTGCGACAGCCTCGCGTCGTTGCGCGCTGCTCTCAGAGCGTCTCCAAAAAGGCGGGCAATATTTTCGCGGTCTTGTCTCACGAGACAAGAATCACTAGCATGTGCCAATATGACCACGGCACATGTGCTACATTATGAAACGAACTTTAATCTGTCTGCCTTTAGTATTTGGCTTAGGTTGCGGCGGAAGCAGCGGCGATTCCAGCGCTCCGATCGCAACGTCGACGCCGGCTCCAACCGCAACGCCTTCATCAACGCCAGCGCCCTCCTCGAGCCCGACTGCAACGCCGACCCCCGGCCCTGCAGTGGATGCCGAGCTTATTGGCTTGTACTCCGGAGAAGGCGCGATATTGGTAGCGACCGACGGAAAAATGATCGGCCGCTGGGGAAGCCGGTCGTTTTTCGGAGCGGTCACTGGGTCAAGCTACGACAACGTGACTGACGCCGTTCATTTCCAAGCGACTGGTGATTCATTGGAAAAGTCATCCGGCTCCCTACTCTCATTTGCGATTTCAGACGGCCTATTCAAGGACAAGCTCACCGCCACAGTTGACCATTCCGATGGCACGTCACAGAGCGTCAGCTATCACAATTCAAAGGCCGTTTCTGGACTGTCCGTCAGGCAGCTCAATGGGGAGTTCACACTCAAAACAGATCCGGAAATCAGCATACGGATCAACAATGGCGCCATTTCGAATCCAACTCTTGTCAGTCCCACTTGCGTAGCGGCTGGTAACGTTGAGTTTATCGGTTCGAGTTATTACGAAACGGAGATGGAGCTGAGTGGCTCAAACTGCTCGGCAGCAGGATCGTACAAGGGATACATGGCGGTTAATTACGGCGGCAATTTTTGCAACGACGGCGCTGATTACTGGTTACTTGTGGCCAGCAACGACAAAACGAACTCGCTTGTTACATGTATGACCGAGCAGTGACGAGACCGGCCGATTGCCTGCTAGCGTCGCAGCCCCAGCCCTGAGTTTCCAGAAGTTAGCCTGGATATCTCTTAATTCACGAGATCGCATTATCTGAAATTTCTACGCGGGGAAATCACTAGGGATGCTCACGGCGTGAGAAGCAGGCAGCTTTTGATCCAGGCCCGTGTCCAGAATCTGCTTTGCAGTCTCGACAAGCCTACCGCCGTGATTCGCCACGTACATCTTGGCGATCATTGCAGGCATCGGCCCATCGAACAGCAGCTCTCCTAGATCGTCATCGATTGGTAAATCGGCCAGACAACCGTCGTTGATGGCCATGCACCGTTTGCTTTCCTCATTTTGAAATATCCAGTAGCCCATTGATGCGCTCCGCTAGTCTTTCTTATTGACCAGATACGCACTTGCACCGGAAATCCGGACATTAAGCGGCTATGCGATGTTCATAATAGAGAGACGGGCGATCATCCAGGATGGCATCAAGCTCTTCAGGCTCCATGGTTTCAGGTTCGAGCCACTTTGATGCCGCCGCATCGCTCAACACGATCACGCAACGATCGTGACCGGTGGCCGCTACCTCCGGTGGCGGTTCGTCGGTAATTGCTGCAAAAGAGTCCAGCGATGGCAGGCCGGGCTGTTTCCAATGTGACCACAGACAGGCGACGGTCATGGCCTGTTCCTGGCTGTGGAATGCCAAAACCAGATTTTCGGGCTTTTCGCCTGCTTTGAGGTCCCGCCGTTCAAAGTCATGTCGGGCAACATTCTCGTAAAACCCGGTGATTCTCATCAGTGCATGGGATTCTCCGAACTGCCCTTTCCAGAAGCCACGTAGGTTGTCGCGCCTCGCGTTGTACAACCCGTCAAACCGGCGATCGTAGCTGGCGGGTTTACCAGCCGGTCGGCAGTGGTAACGCATCGGCCGAATCCAGTTCTGGCCGTTCTCGCGTACGACGACGGCGACGTACTGAAATGGAAAAATTCTGGAATCCTTCGCTTCTAGGTTCTCCCGTCTCAAATCTGCCAACTTGCCCTTGGACCATTTGATCTTCTTGGTGGCGATTCGCTGGCTATCGCGTGCAGATTTCGTTTCCCTGCTCTGCAGCTTGCGTTCGGCATCGGCCAAGCGCTTTGTTTGCTTGAAAAGCTCTGCTTCCAGTCGACCCGCCTCGGTCTTACGGAACTGGTGGATTGATTTCGCGATCTGCTCCTCAATCGCAGTTGTCGGTGCCAGAAAGTTAGCTTCCATCGCCTTGGGAATCTTGATCGCGCTGTTGGTCAGTCGTTGCTCCAAGAGGTCCGCAAACAACTGGTAGTCGATCAGCGCATCGTATTCACGCTTTAGTTCGTTGAGGTCGAAGCTCGCTTGCGCGGAAAAGCACATGGTCGTTCTGGTCAGCCGAGGTGCGTCCGATTGTAAATCACGGACTTAGGGGCGTGCCCCTTGCGCCGATCATAGCGTCGGGCGTATTACTGTCATTATGGACAGCTCTCACATCACCTCCGCCACAAACGTCACCTGGTTAAACCCTGCAGTGATCGATCCGCCTTTGTTGGCTTTGCCTCTCATTTCTTCGCCACGGCCACAGGCCGGCTTCCCGTCGCCGGCCGCCGACTTCGTCGAAGACACGATCGATCTGAACCAACTGCTGGTGACCAATCCGCCGGCGACCTTCTTTGTGCGTATTGAAGGCGAGTCCCTTAAGAACCTGGGGATATTGTCGGGTGACATCGCCTCAGTGGACCGCTCTCAGGAGCCTCGCCGAGGCAACTTAGTGGTGGCTGTTTTTCAGGGGGGTGTGTACGTGAAGGTTCTGGATCTGATCAATGGCCGTATGGCGCTTTGCTCACGCCATGATGCGCTTGATCTGTACCAACCCATGTTCTTGGATAAGGACGAAGACCACATCATCTGGGGTGTCGTGACGGGGATTGTGCGTGGGATCGGTCGCAAGCTCTGAGCGCCGGATCGCGCTGGTTGACGTCAACAATTTCTACGCCAGCTGCGAGACCATCTTCAATCCAACACTACGAGGGAAACCGGTTGTTGTCCTGAGTAACAATGATGGGTGTGTCGTCGCTCGCTCTGCTGCGGCCAAGGCCCTCAACATCAAGATGGCTCAACCGTGGCATCAGGTCGACCCGGCTGTTCAAAGACAGACGGCGGTTTTCAGCTCGAATTACACCCTTTATGCGGATTTATCCAACCGGGTGATGACAATCTTGAGTGACATGGCACCCAGCCAAGAGGTCTATAGCATTGATGAGAGTTTCCTTGACCTTACCGGTATCCGTGATCTTCAGCAGCACGCTCAGGCAATCCGTAAGCGCGTAGACCAATGGACCGGCTTGGCTGTCTGCGTTGGCATTGGCAGCACCAAAACCAGGGCGAAGTTAGCAAACCATGTGGCCAAGAAGTCACCTGACTGTCTGGGCGTCTTCGACCTCGAAACACTGGGTCTTCCGGACCAATCCGCATTGCTGACAAAGATTCCCGTAGGCGAAGTCTGGGGCATCGGCTTTCGAACCGAACGACGGCTCCTGCAGATGGGGATTCAGACCGTCGCAGATTTGAAGAACTCCAGCCCCAAGCATCTCCGGCAACAATTCGGCGTTGTGGTCGAAAGAATCGTGGCCGAACTCAACGGTGAAGTCTGTACTGACTTAGAGATTTCGCCGCCGGCAAAGCAGCAGATTCGATCAAGCCGGTCGTTTGGCAGGGCTGTGACTGAACTGTCGGTACTCAAAGAAGCCATACTGGCCTTTGTGTCGATCGCAGCTGAAAAACTGCGGCGACAAAATAGTCTGACCAGCACGCTACAGGTGTTCGTTTGTACCAACGTATTCAGGCCGGATAAGCCGCAGCACTCTAACGGCTTCACTCTGAATCTGCCTTACGCTACGGACGAAACTACCATGCTCGGAAAGTTCGCGGTGCGTACGCTCGAGCAGTTATACAAGCCCGGCTATGAGTACAAAAAGGCCGGTGTAAATCTCATGAACTTGTCACCGCGCGTCAGCGCTCAGATGGACTTATTCACCAATAACAACTCTGCCAAGCGAGGTGAACGTCTATCCAGCACAATGGACACCATCAACCAACGCTTTGGTAGTGAGTCAATATGCCTGGGGCGTTTGCCGGGCATAAGGTCATGGTCAATGAACCAGGCGCGTTTGTCGCCCTGCTACACGACGAACAAGAATCAGCTGCTTTTGGTGCGCTAAATCCATGGTTAACTTCGCGCTCTCGGCGCTTGGTCCAATCGTTGTGATCGCGACCTATTACGCGATCACAGCCCCTCAGGCACTTCTCATCTGGTTCCAGGCGGAAGGATGAAACCTGAACCATAAAATAGTTCCGGCCCACGAATACGGGTATGCGGCTGTCGCAAACGTGAGTTATCTTCAATCCACCCATGGAAGACATCACTAGGATCTGCTGTGGAAGCCAATCCCACGCGACCCATTTGTCCGCCGATATTCCACCTCTGTACGAACGCACTCAGCAAGCGCCAAGGCCCCCACACTGTCGAAGCGCAGTTGAGATTGCCGCATCGCGCACGCAATATCCCCAAGGGTGAGATTCGCGTGGAGCAGATCCTTTTCGGCTTCGATAACTCTCTGGGCTTCTGCATGCGTATCGCCCAGCGAAACCGCAGCCGCCACCAATGCCTGCTGAACACAAGCGGGCGTCATGGCGCTGAAATTCACTTTGACGTCGATTCTTCTGTTGATGGCGCTATCCAATCGCTCAGTGAAGTTTGAGCAGATCACCAAGTAACCATCGAATTCATCAATCTGGGTCAGGAGTTCATTGACCTGACTGACTTCCCAGCTCCGCGTTGCTCCTGCGCGGTCCGACAGCAAGCTATCGACCTCATCTATCAGCAGCAACACGTTTTCCTTTCGCGCCTGGGAAAAAGCGGCGGCGAGACGTTGCTCGGTGCCGCCCACATAGGGGTTAAGAAGATCCGAAGCGCGTTTGACGTCGCATCGCACTCCCAGTTCTTTTGCTAAATAATTGGCAAACGCGGTTTTGCCGGTTCCAGGCGGTCCAAAAAAACCCAGCCTTCCAAAACCCAATCGCTTTAACCGCGGCGCAATATCCGTAACTACCGGGGTCGCGTTGATCCAGGAAGGCTCGTACGGCAGCTCTGGCAATTCATTAGACGAACGGTGCTGAATGCGCACACCATCCGGGCGCCCCGAGAGAATCATTGCAAGACGCTCCGATCGACCGTCATCGTCCCCGGTCGGCAACATGTCTAGAACCTTTCGGCTTCTTGCGACGTCGGCAGGCGTTAGCCGTTCGTCATCTGCGATTTTGTTCAGTAAGCGGTCATCAAAGCACTCACTTGCAAAACGTTGCTGGAGAATATTTCGTCGTTTGCTACGTGGCGGAATATCTACCCGCAAACAAAATGAAAAACGCCGCAGCAGCGCTGGATCCACGCGATCTAGCACATTAGCAGTCCAGATCGCTGGGATAGGATTATCTTCGAGCAATCGATTCTTCCAGGCTTTGATCGAAGCGTTTCGCCCGCGACTGGCATAGGGGTTGTCGTCGGACTCGAGCAGTTCCTCCGTTTCATCAAAGATGATCAAACCCTGCCCTTCGACCGAAAGCAGGCGTTGCGACAGACGGAAATTTGCCGCCCTCGCTGCGGGGTCCAGTGGGTCACCATCCCTGTCTGAATAAGCGGTCTCGACACCTCGCAACTCCGCAGCTGCGACTATGGCGCGAGCCAACTCGGTCTTTCCCGTACCCGGCGGCCCATAGAGCATGACGTTCACGCCGCATGCGTGTTGAGCCGCAGCTCCAACAAACAAGTCCCTGATCATTTCGACTTCTCGCCGATAGTGATCGAAATCCTCGAGCGACAATTTCGGGGCTTGCGCGGGCTCACAGAACAACGCGAGGGCTCTGCTTTCGTCATCAAGGGCCGATACGGCGTCGATGGATAGACCGTCCGCCGGGCGCAAGAAATCATCCAACTCGTGCTGGGGACTGCACATCAAATTGGGAGCGAGCAATCCGGTATCCAACAGTCGTGCGTTTGGCTTCAGTGCGTCCCGCGTTTCAACGAATGGCACATCAATCACGCGCGAGATCAGTTGAGCGAGCTCCGATCGTGACCGGACCGGAATACTGCGTGCCACCGTGTGGAGGTCGCGATCACCCTGAACGAGAACAGCCAACGAGAGGATACGCAGCTCGGCGACACTCAATCCCAGATCGCGAGCCAATCCATGCAACTGCGGGAAGTACAGTCGTTTTGAGTCAGCGTTGATTTCGCCACGAAGCTTGGACTCGCGCTGCCGCAAACGCTTGATGACGTCCGCAGTACTAAGCGCCTCAACGCCATCCTCATCGCACAGTAGGATCTCAGCCACAATTTCGTCGTCGCGACGCTGACGACTCAAGATTCTGCTGCGCTGTGGGTGCTCAAGCAGAAGGCGCGCTGCAAAAAGATGCGCAAGGCTAGGAGCTGCTGGGAGCGTTTGACTTATTCTGGATCTGGTCATGATGGAAATACCGCGTTGGGATCATCATGGTGCCACCACCATGCGACGCGCTATGTCGCGTTTTAAAAGCATGCTGTTTGTCCTAGAAGTTGCCCTAACCTCTTGCGCCTGCGGCATTAGAATGTTCTGACGATAACTATCAACGAAAGGGAGACTCATTCTTGGCACGCACAATTCCGAATGGCGCTGGCGTCGCCATCGCTCAGGACATCCATCCTGGCGAAGCCAAGACACTGCAGCGCCTGTCCAAGGAACTGCCGAACGATTTCACCGTATTCCATTCGGTGCACTGGGCCCGCTCCACCAAGCACAGCACGGCTTACGGTGAAATCGATTTCGTCATCGTCAGCCGCCAGGGCCATGTACTGGTGATCGAGCAGAAGAACGGTCGGCTTAAGGATACCGGCCAAGGCCTGGTCAAGGAGTACGCCTTTAAGTCCAAGAATCTGCATACTCAAATCGGCGATTCGATCGACGTCATTCGCAAGAAATTCAGCGAACAGCGCCACAACCACGGCCTTATCGTTGACTACCTGCTGTACTGCCCAGATCACCGCGTGCGCAACATCAACAGCCCCGTGTTGGATATGTCGCGCATCGTTGATTCCAAGTCCGATGCGGAATTGATTCAACGTATTGAACTCCTGCTGAAACCCGACGAGCGCGACACAACAACCGTCCCGGACAATGTCATCGAGTTCTTCACCCAGGCTTATGAACTCGCACCTGATGTGGGCACAACAATCACCGCGGGAGAGCGCGCCTACACACAGCTGTCAACGGGGTTGCAGGAGGTTATTGATAACCTCAGTTTCCATCCCTTTCGCCTGCGCATTCAGGGCGTCGCCGGCTGCGGAAAAACGCAGGTGGCCCTGAAATTCCTTCAGCAAACCAGCGCCGATGAACCCACGCTTTACGTCTGCTTCAACCGCCCTTTACGCGACCAGATGGCGGAACTGGTCGATAAGCAGATCCCCGACCTGCTCATCAACACTTTTCACGGCTTGTGCGTGGATGCGCTGGAACGCGCCGGTCACACCGTCGATTTCTCCCGCCAGAAAAACAATCCGAAGTTCTGGAACGAGATCGTCGAAAGCGTGATCGCCATCGATGTACCAGAAGCCATTCGCTTCAAGCGCCTGATCGTCGATGAGGGCCAGGACTTTCAGCAGGAGTGGTGGGATGTGCTGCAGCTGTTCCTCACCGAAGACTACGACCTGATCTGGTTCGAGGATCCTTATCAGAACCTGCGCGGTAACCGCTCCATCGAAGTACCCGCCAAAGTCACTTACCGGGCCAATATCAGCTATCGCAGCCCGCCGTCCATTGCGGACTTCATCGCCAGAACCCACGGCATCGAGTTTCGTTCCGCCATCAATGTTCCCGGTATGGGCGTCGGCGTCACACCGTTCGACCAGCCTCGGGATCAGTGGAAGCTGCTCACTGCACGCATCAATGCCTTGCGCAGCCAGGGATTCAGAAACGAAGACATCGTTATCCTGACCTGCAAGGGGCTGGACAAGTCCGAGTTGTACGGCCTGGATCAGATCGCCGGTGTGGCCATTCGCAAGTTTACGCTGGAATACGACGCCGACCACAAGCCCATCTACACCGATGGGCGGATTCTGTTTGACAGCGTACATCGCTTCAAAGGCGGACAGGCCCCCTGCGTGATCTTGGTCGATGTGGATCCGCCGGACTGGCGGGTGGAAAGTGGCCGACCGGTCCTGTTCTGCGGCATGACGCGGGCAACAGTGCGACTAGAGATGCTGGTGCACGCCAGCAATGAACATGTGCAAACCTACCTGGATAACGCAATCCGATAGCAAGAACAGAATCTAACTGATCGAGATCAACCAAACCGCCGATTGCCAAACACGCATAGACGTGCGCCTAGCAAGCGATACAGTGTTGCTTTGTCGCCAACAATTTCCTGAGCTTTTTGAACGTAATGTGATAACCATCGGCATGCACGCCAACACTATGTACCCGGCGGGCGAACTGGAGCGCCTGTAGCTATTCCCCAACTCTCACGAACGAAAAATACGTGCTTTGCGTTCAGCCAATTCCGCCATAGAACTTGACCACCGATCGCGAAGCGGTCTTTTGTTCCTGGCTCTGTAAGTTGGCTAGAACGCCTTTTCAAGCTGGAGTTTGATTTCGGCCAAACGTCCAGTCCACAGCCGCTCAAATCGCGGCCTCAGCTACCGTATTCAGCACCCTCACCATCTTGTCTGCGGACAGATGCTTCTCCCCATCCCAGCGATAAGCAACAAGTTCACCTCCATTGGCGACACTGTAATCAAGGCAAGCAACATTGCTGGCCAGCGGCGCCGGCTGGCCGTTCATCCAGTAGTGCCCGATGATGACCGGCTTTTCATCGGATGCATATGGCCTGATGGGCCAAGCCGGAGCTTGCGTGTTTCGCGCGGCCTCAATCGCTAGTGGCGGGCCGACCACCAGCTCATCAAAGCTGTGATCTTCAGGGCTCAACCACCACTTGATTCGTACCTCGGTGCGCAGATTCTTGTCTTTGTCGGGGAAACTGCGGCCGGCAGGCAACGAAACCTCGGGGCCCTTGAGCAAACGTTCGACGGCTTCATAAGCACGCTCGCCTTTACGACTGGCTGAGATCAGTAATTCCCGTGTAAGCGTGTTGCTCGGGCTAAGTGCCCCATTTAATTCATCGATGGCCGCCGCATCCCAACATGCATGAATGACTCGCAGCCCAGGAAGATCAAGATACAGCGGCAGTGTAGCGAACCAATCAACGCAGTCTCGATGCTCAGCAGAACCTGGCGCAAACTCATCGAGAAATGTCGCGTGCTGACCGAAATTCTTGGAATTTCGCGGTCGTAAAAATTCACCCGGTTGAGTCGGATCAGAGGTGGCATAGGCAATCGCGTTGAACTCATGATTGCCCATCACCGCAAAGGCACTGCCGGATTCCACCATCCGCCGGGTAATGCCGACGACCTCCCGGTTCTGCCGGCCTCGATCGATGAAATCCCCAAGAAAGATGACCTTGCGCGCAGGATGACGGTACACACCGTCAGTTATCTGGTAGCCCAGCTTTACTAGTAATGCCCGTAAAGGCCGAGCAAAGCCATGAACGTCACCAATAATGTCGTACATCGAACAAATTCCCTCGATTGTATTGGGCTGAGTGCCCACCGCTTTTCGTTCAATATCCTACATTTGTCATGCGACACCTTATGTCGCACGAATGACTAGACTCGGCCCCGAATAGAGAACATGAAACACATCAAAGCGATCACTCGATTCGCTAGCAACGCCGAGATACCCGAAATGCAAACATCAGAACAAATTCAAAATTGTCCCAACCCAACACTCAAGCGAAAGTTCGATGGATTTGTCTGGACCAGCGGAACACAGCGTTTCGGACATCCGCTTTATTGGTACTCGCGCCAGGGCAATGAGCTTTGGTTCGTCAACTCAACTCCTGCCGTGCTTAAAAAACTTGTCGCCTCTGGAGCGGGTTCCGCAACATTGGATGGGCATGAAGTGTTTACGACGTCGGCGACGCCTGACCGCGTTTACGTCGACATCCAACCTGGCGAAGGCGTACTCGTGGACGAATTTGATGGATTCTACGATCTTGATCTTCTCTGCTATACCGAGGTTTTGATCACGGATGCACATGGTCAGGAGCACCAGTATGGAAGCTCCGGCAAAGGCGGATCAAAAACTTGCCGCCTGCTGTCGACCGGCGATCTCAAGAGGGCTCAATAACATGGCGCGGTACGAATCCGATCGGTATCCGTCATTCGTCTTCGTGCAGACGGATTTCGTTCGCAATGGTGCACCTATATTCGCCTGCGCCGTGCTTGAACCTAGACGACGCATCAAGCTGTCCTGGGAGAAGCGCGGGCTGCCGGTTGATGAACAGACCAAGATCGCTCAAGAACTAGCAGAGCAGCACTATCGGATTAACGCGGGCCGGATTGATTTCTGGGGAAATATCCAAGGCTACCTGTTTAAGTTTTCGGAAGACCAACCGCCAGTCGCTATGACCACGACCGGGAAAATCGTTGCTAATGCCAATGGCGTACCGCCAGCGGCCACACTCAGCGTTGGAAGAAGCAAGATTTTTCCAGGTCGCCAATGACTAAGAAGCATGTCGACATTGAACTCAGAGTTCATCTGACGCTCGGCTATATCCCAGAAAATTGGTTTACCGACGGCCCAGATAGACATCGAATTATCTGCGGACATGACCTAAGTGGGGTCCCCAGATTTTCTTGTGCATGGGAAGGTGATACGGGAAGAATTTCGCCGCTTCCTGGATCCGGATGGGCAACATGGGTTGATCTGGATGATCCAGCTTCGTTGGTTTGGCGGGGGCTCGAAAAGGTCAGCGAATCTCTCACAAAAGAAAAGACTCGCGCGACATCAACCGCCTTTGTGAGCTGCTGGATGGCGACCATGCATGGTGTGTCAGGACTCCCATACGGTACGGAACTCGCAGAATCGGAATGCGGTGAATTCCTCAACGAAGACTGTCGCCACAATGGGCGTTTTTATTTTCGCATCATGACTGAGAACCTGGACACCGCCGAAATTGATATCGACGACGTTTACCTTATCCGGGGTTATTGAATTCTTCTGAACGGGATGACCAACACCTCAGTGATGGGCCATCCTACAGATGGTAACGACTCCGATAATCAATGCGCGGACTGCAACGCAGATCCGTGCGAGAACCTTTGATGAACGTTTATTTCTCACATGGCAAGGAAAGTGGCCCTTGGGGCCGCAAGATCAAGAGATTGGCGAATACGGCCGAACGCTTTGGATGTGAGGTTTACAGCTTGGACTACACCTCAACCATGAATCCGGACGAGCGCGCGCAGATGCTGCTGGACCGACTTGCTGCCGACCAACCGGAGAGGTTTTGTCTGGTTGGTTCCAGCATGGGCGGCTACGTATCATTTGTGGCAGCCAACCAGCTGGCCTGTGAAGGCGTATTCGCCATGGCGCCTGCGCTCCGAATGCCCGGTTACGAACAACAGGTGTTTGAGCCTAGAACCAATAACGTAGAAATTGTTCATGGCTGGCAGGATGACGTGATTCCAGCAGAAAACTCTGTGGCATTCGCTCGCTCCAAAGGCTTTCGCCTACACCTGGTTCCCGACGATCACCGGCTCAATGCGTCGCTAGATGAACTAGTCCGACAGTTCGCTGGTTTTCTCGAACGTCTGGGTTGCCACGGTAGCTACAGCCCGCACGCAGCCGAGAAGTTCGGTGGTAATTTCTAGCCCTGTGTGTTGCTGCCCATGACGATCTTTCCTGCTTGAAACTGTGATGGTGAAAGACGTCCAAGCGGCGACCCAGAGTGCGGGCGAAAGAAGTGAAACACCGAGCTATCTCGGACAAAGCTGTAGCCCATCCTGGCAGCGATGCGATCTGCAATGCGGTCGTATACCGGCACTTTGCGATCCGTTGACGCACTGAAGACGAAATACCCGGGTCGTTCACTGGCAATCCAGTCATAGATGGCTTGCAGGACAGCTCTAAGCAGCGAAACTGGAGCGTTTAGCGCTTTGATGTCCTCGACAACAAAATGCTCCTGCTCACCCCACTTCTCAAAAGGATCGTAGGGCAACTGATAGCGAGCAGACCGGCCGGCCACAACGCCAAGGGTGATCGAGTTGCGGGCAGAGAAAACCAGCTGATAGTGAAGCCCTTCGAATTCGAAGTTTTTGATTGCTTCTCTCGTCACACTGCACTCCAGCTTCACTTTCAGCTAGAAGTTTATTAATGAACCGCGACGTTTCACGTCGCATAATGACTCTGCATTAGTACAATCCGCAGATCTTTCTGGACGGATGGCTTCGCAATCGAAGTATTGGCAGGTTTTGCTCTTGGCGACAGCGTCGCTCCGACCTTCACCAGTATCCAGCGGATCCTTTGCAAACCTTCAGCGCAGAAGTTCACTAGCTGTTAGCGTTCGCCCACCGCATCCCCGAAAGCAGTCAGTCAATCAACCGATTGGTCCCTGGCAGCGTGCCACGAATGGAAGCAGTTTATTTTCGGAGCTGTTCACCCAATAGGCGCATAGACGACATGCGGTAGTTCAAGCGCCAGCGCGCCATTCCCTGTAAATTAATCAAACCATAGAAGGGAGCGGCCAAGAACCGTGGAAGCACAAGAATTCGTCGATAAATGGCAGGGTGTCACCGCATCCGAGCTTGCCACCTCGCAGAGTTTCCTCATGGACCTGTGCGAGCTGCTGGGCGTAGACAAACCGCACCCCACGCCCGATCAAACCTATGAGTTCGAGCGCCCCGTTACCTTTGCCCACGGTGACGGCTCGACCAGCGCCGGGCGTATCGACCTGTACCGGCGCGGCTGCTTCATTCTGGAATCGAAGAAGATTCGCGGCAGTGTGAGCAAGCAGAAGATGGACGACTCTCTGCTGCGCGCCCGCTCACAGGCCGAGAACTACGCCCGCGCTTTGCCTGCCGACGAAGGCCGTCCGCCCTTCCTTATCGTTGTGGATGTTGGGCACCGCTTGGAGCTGTATTCGGAGTTTTCCCGTTCCGGTGCGACTTACACGCCCTTCCCAGACCCGCTGAGCCATCGTATCCCGCTGGCTGACCTGCTAAAAGAGGAAGTCCGCAAGCGCTTGCGGGATATCTGGCTCGACCCGCTGCACCTCGACCCGTCACGGCACGCCGCCAAGGTCACACGCGAGATTGCTACTAAGCTCGCGAACCTCGCCAAAAGCCTGGAGTCCTCCGGCATCGAAGCGGCCCGGCGCGCAGGATTCCTGCAACGCTGCCTGTTCACCATGTTCGCGGAGGATGTGGGCCTGCTGCCTGATGATGCTTTCCGCAACCTGCTGGAAACACACCGTGAAAAGCCGGAAACGGCCATGCGCATGCTCACCGCCTTGTGGACGGATATGGACACGGGCGGATTCAGTGCGGTGCTGGCTGAAGATGTGCTGCAATTCAATGGCAAGCTGTTCAAGTCGCCGGAAGCCATGCCGCTCACCCGCGACCATATCGACCTACTGATTGAAGCCTCCAAGGCGGACTGGACGCAGGTGGAACCGGCCATCTTTGGCACCCTGCTGGAACGAGCGCTGGACCCCAAGGAGCGCCACAAGCTCGGAGCGCACTACACGCCACGTGCCTATGTCGAACGGCTAGTGCTGCCGACCGTTATCGAACCGCTGCGTGAGGAATGGAAACAAACCCACGCCGCCGCTTTGATGCTGGCCAGCGAGGAGAAGGAAGCTGATGCTGCCGCCGAGCTGCGCCGGTTCCACCATCGGCTGTGCAATGTGCGAGTGCTGGACCCGGCCTGCGGCTCGGGCAACTTCCTCTACGTGACACTGGAACACCTCAAACGTCTCGAAGGGGAGGTGCTCAATGCGCTGGATGACCTGGGCGACACACAAACCGGCCTAGCGCTGGACGGCGACCGCTTCGACGCCCGCACCGGTGAAACCGTGGACCCGCACAACTTACTGGGTATCGAGCTGAACACGCGGGCAGCAGCAATTGCCGAGCTAGTGCTGTGGATCGGCTATTTGCAATGGCACTTTCGCACCAAGGGCAACGTAAACCCACCGCAACCCGTCATCCGCGACTTTAAGAACATCGAAAACCGCGATGCCGTGCTCGCTTGGGACAGCATCGAGTATGAAACTGACGACAGCGGCAAGCCCAAGACCCGCTGGGATGGCGTGACGATGAAGGTCTCGCCAGTCACGGGCAATGACATACCGGACGAGTCAGCGCAGCTTCCGATTGAGCGCTACTTAAATCCCCGCAAGGCCGAATGGCCGGAGGCGGATTTTGTGGTGGGCAATCCGCCGTATATCGGAGCGCGGAAGATTCGCGCAGACTTCGGTGACGGTTACCTTGACGCATTACGCGGAGCCTACCCCGATATTCCTGACCATGCTGACTTTGTGATGTACTGGTGGGACATTGCGGCTGAAAACACCAGGAATGGTGTTACGCAACAGTTCGGCTTCATTACCACGAATAGCATTCGTCAGGAGTTCAGTCGCAAGGTCATTGATGCACATTTGGGCGCAAGCCCACCGCTGAGCATTCGATTTGCTATTCGCGACCACCCTTGGGTTGACAATACGGATGGCGCTGCGGTTCGAGTGGCTATGACCGTGGGCGTCTCACCTCAGGACCAAGGTAATTTGGTGTCGATTACTCGAGAGGACAGCTCTGGTGACGGAGAGGTTCGAGTCACCACAGTCACCGAACGTGGTCTCATTAACGGAAACCTTCGTATTGGGTTCGATCCTAACGCGGCAAGACCGTTGCGGGCCAATGCTGGAATGGCTTGCGTGGGGTATCAGCTCACCGGAAAGGGTTTTGTTCTCAACGCAGCTGAGGTCAGAAAGTTGTCATCTTCCAGCTCAGCACCGATTTTCCCCTTGATTTCTGGACGAGACATCACTCAAAGCCCGCGTGGTTTGATGGCACTTGACCTCTTTGGGCTAACGGAGAGCGAAGCAAGGGCAACGCACCCGGCGCTCTATCAACACGTTCTGCATCATGTGAAGCCTGAAAGAGACCACAACAACAGACTTTCCCTTCGAGAAAGATGGTGGGTTTACGGAGAGGCCCGCTCTACATTTCGGCCAGCCTTAGTGGGGCTGTCTGACATGATCGCCACATCGTTGACGGCAAAGCATCGGACCTTTGTTCGGGTTGGTGCGGAAGCGATTTGTGACAGCACGACGGTCATGTTCGCACTGTATGACGGATGCCACTTCGGTGTGCTGTCATCACAAATTCATGTCACCTGGGCGATGAACGCAGGCGGAACGCTGGAGGACAGACCTCGCTACAATAAATCCCGATGCTTCGACTCATTTCCGTTCCCAGTTTCAACGGACTCACAGGCAGAAACAATCCGCAATCTCGCCGAACAACTCGACGCCAACCGCAAGCGCCAACAGGAAGCTCACCCCGGACTCACGCTCACCAGCATGTACAACGTGTTGGAAAAGCTGCGTTCCGGCGAGCCGCTGAGCAACAAGGAAAAGACTATCCACGAACAAGGGTTAGTATCCGTGCTGCGTCAGCTCCACGATGAACTGGATGCCGCCGTACTGGACGCCTACGGCTGGTCCGACCTGCTTCCCGCACTCCGCGTGGCCCACGGTCTAGACACGCCCACCGAAGGCTCAACACAGGCCGAAGCCCAAAAAGCCTTCACCGAATCGGTGTTGGAGCGCCTAGTCGCCCTCAATACTCAACGCGCTGCCGAGGAAGTCAAAGGCCGCATCCACTGGCTGCGTCCCGAGTTTCAAGCGCCCCAAACCCAGCAGACCGCTCATCAGGAAGAACTGGACACCAGCACCGATAGCGACGACACAGTCGCACCCGTTGCCGCTCAAGCGTGGCCCAAAGATCCTATCCAACAGGTCAAAGCTGTTGCTTATTTGCTCCGCAGCAGCCCCGCACCGCTTTCCATCACCGACATCGAGGGCCGCTTCAAAGGGCGCGGAAATTGGAAGGCCCGCCTGCCCGCTGCGCTGGAAATGCTCATTGCCGTAGGGCAGGTGCAGCTTCAGAATGGCCGGTATGGAGCTTAAAACAACGCCCTCGAATCACCCTTGCGTTCCACGCTGAGGGCTTCAATGAGATTCTTGGGTTGCCCGGACGCGCACTGCCGCATCTTGATAGAGGCTTTCAGCGAGCCGGATGGTTCCCAGTTCCGGAACTAAAATGCCTCCTTTTTTCTGAGGGGTAACGCCTAAGGGAACGACTGCTTCCTGTTGCTTATACGGTTGCCAGCAGCCGAGCAACGGCTGTCTTGAACAGCGTCTTTCGGGTCTATTCACCCGGAAGCCGACTGACTCATTTGGCGACCTAAGCGGAAAGTGCCGGACCTATCTGTTGTTTCTCATAACTGTCCATTTAGTTGAAAGCTATGCTTTCGATGAGCTATCTCACGGCGGATGTGCTCTCCAGCTGAGGCCGCGCCATATTTTTACTCGCGCGACGTGTTGTGTCGCATGTATGGCAAAGCTGTGGCAATGTTGCTTAAACCTACGAAGTTGAGCCGAATCCATGTCTGCGATACATGACACGCTGTTCCGCCAATGGCTGATGATTCGCTCCATACCCCGCGAGCCGCGCACCATATCAACCCAAGGCATTTTCGATCGGCTCCGGTCTGAGGGCTTCGCCGTAACTGATCGCACAGTCGCACGAGATCTTGATTCTCTATCGGCAGTCTTTGGCTACACCTGTGAAGAACGAGGCAGAGCCAAGCACTGGTTCTGGCCAGGTCATGCGCGCGTGCTCGACATCCCCGGCATGGAACCAACCGCCGCTATGGCATGGATGATGAGCCGAGATTATCTTGACAAGTCCCTGCCAGCAGGTGCGATAGAACACATCCAACCGTATTTTGCTCGGGCAAAGGAGGTCTTGGAGTCGCAGCGCGGTCAGCGTCAGAACAAGTGGAAGTCCATCTTTCGAGTGGCTCGGCGGGGGCCAGTGCTTGAGCCACCTGCCGTTTCTGCCAAAATTTATGAGGGCGTCAGCGAATCTCTGTTAGAAGGACACCAGTTGAAGATTCGCTATCGAGCGCGAGAAAGCGCGAAGAGCAAAGAGCATCTCCTGCACCCACTTGCCTTGGTTTTACGTCACCAAATTTATTACTTGGTCGCAACAGCCTGGGATTACAACGATCCGGTGCACTATGCGCTTCATCGCATGGACCGAGCTGAAATTATCGACGAACCTGCAAGGCCACTCGCAGACTTTGATTTGGATCGCTACGTCGAGACCAGCTTTCAATACGCCTCTTCACCTGACAGTTTGAACTTGCGTCTCAGAGTGCGACCCTCCGTGGCGAGCCATCTGGCGGAACGACCGCTCGGCAGGGAGCAATCCATCCATGTTATTGATGACAACTGGCATTCCGTGTCAGTCAGCGTCTTAGATTCTGCGGAACTGCGTTGGTGGATTTTGGGGTTCGGGGATCAGATTGTCGTGGACGGGCCAGATAAGCTCCGGGAGGAATTCGCTGAGACCGCACGATCACTGGCAAAGCTTTATGCGACGTGACACGGCGCATGCGCAAGTAAACTACCGTGCCGCGCTATTAATGAAGTCTCCATGAGCGATGCACCAGCGACAGATTTTCTGAAGTCCAAAGCGCGGTGCTGCCTGCTAGCCGGCGCCCTTGGCGATGCGATTGGCGGTGTTGTGGAATTCATGCGCCTTGATGAGATTCACAAATTCTTCGGCCAAGGCGGGATCTGCCAACCCGAGTTTTCAGAAGCCTACCGTCGCAAAGGTGCGATTACGGACGATACCCAGATGGCGCTGTTCACAGCCGAAGGGCTTATTCGCGCTTGGGTCCGCGGCAACGAGAAAGGCATCGGCCATCCGCCAAGTGTTATCCACCACGCTTATATACGGTGGCTGAAAACACAAGGCGTGGATTCGCCGGCAATGCGAGGCAATCATCCTGATGGCTGGCTTTGGGGGGTGCAGGAACTCCACCAACGACGCGCCCCCGGTGCCACTTGCCTGACGGCGCTTGAATCTCTACATCACTTCGGCGAAACCGCTAAAAACGATAGCAAAGGTTGCGGCGCTGTTATGCGCGCAGCACCTATCGGGATTTTTGCGTACGCCAATCAGCTGGGTGCAGCACACGCTTTTGAGCTCGGAGTAGAGACTGGAAAACTGACACATGGCCATCCCAGTGGCTACTTCAGCAGCGGCGCACTCGCAGTCATCATTTCAGAACTCATGGCCGAACGAAACCTGCCGGAGAGTATTGCGACGGCGCTGAACTACCTGGACCAACATCCAGGTGCTGACGAAACCGCCGATGCGATTCGCCAAGCCATGGAGGTGGCCGCGTCACCCAAAGATCAAAACCGCGCCATCAGGGAGCTAGGAGAAGGCTGGGTTGGTGAAGAAGCGCTTGCTATTGGCATTTACTGCGCGCTGAAGTCGAAGCACCTCACTGATGGGATACTCATGGCCGCCAACCATGACGGTGACTCGGATTCGACCGCAAGTATTGCAGGGAACATGTTGGGATGCGTGTTTGCGGAAAGTGATATTCCGGCGGACTGGTTGCAGGCATTAGAGCTGCGCGAAGTCATAGTCCAGGTCGCGGAGGACCTGGTCGACTATGGCTTTACACAGGAATCTGATCCCGACCGATGGCGGGACCGATATCCTGGATGGTGAGGGAGTCATTCGCCGACCAGCCGCTGCCCCAACAGGTATAAAACGAAGAGGACCGCGAGACCCCTTTGGTAGCTTTCTCGGGTCTTCCGCTGTGAGAAAAAACCGCAGGCACCCTGCCCATCTATCGTTCGACCTCACCCGCCACGATGAGCTGCCCCGATCGAACTGCATTCACCGCCAATACGACTTCGCCCAACAGCATCTGGTAGTCCAACATCTGCGGCAAGTGCCGCTCCAGCAACCTTCCACCATCGACATCTCGGTCTGTTTTGTGATCGATGATGAGCTTTGACTTTCCACTTTCAGCCAACAAGTCGATGATACCGTTAACCACCGATCCCTTATCGTCCAGGCCGAAAACGGGGACTTCACTGGCGAACTCAGTAAAACCAAGTTTGCTGCTCAGACACTCGTAAAACGCCTCTACGTGAGCGGCAAGGGCATCCAACAGATTCCCTCCCTCCTCTGGCCAAAGCTTCTGCGCCTCGACCAGCAGATACGGACGCGATCGTTCGTCGACTCCGCCGAGTTCGAAGGCCCGATGGACGAATGTACCAACAGCAGCAGCGTCAGTATGATCGGGCAGGTTCAGCGGCGGTGCATATTCCACAGTTTCGAATGTACAAGCAGCCATTGATGCAGCTTCTTCATGCTGGCTAGGGCTTCGGCTATCAGGCGAGAGATTGAGCATTGGAAAGACGTCACCCATCGCGCGCCGGCCAAACCGGGGCAGCGCAGGCATACCGCTCTCGGTTGTTTGAAATTCATCTTTCGCCGATGCGTATTGCACAACAGCCTGGAAGCGTGCACCTGATCCCAACACGAGCTCGTTTTCTTCAAGTTGCATGTTGATGTGTTTTTGCAACACGCCGGCGCGCGTCGATTTGTCGGGATCAACAGCATCCAGAGGCCATTCCAATAGGAGTTGCTCGCGGGGACGAGTCAGCGCCACATAGATCTCGCGAAGAATTTGACTTCGGTGGTCATCTTCGAGGCTGGCACTGATGCGCTCACGCACCGCCTTACAGTCCATATCTGGGCTCCAGGCAATGCGGGCGCTGTGAAGGATGCGATCCAGATCGTTAAAATTGTCGTAATGCAGTCGCAGATCCGGCAAACGAGGCTCTACTTTCTGCACCCATCCGCACACAGCAACAATCGGCCACTCCCGTCCCTTGGAGGCATGCCAGGTCACCAGCTCGACCGCATCCTCATCGAGATTGCTAGCGGCAGGCATGTCGTTGTCGTTTTCAGCACGTTGCCGCACCCAGCACAGAAACTGTGGCAGACCTGTCCCATAGATCCCCGCGGCCATTCGGGACTCCGGTTGCGCTTCCACGAAGTCCCGAGCCAAACCTTCCAGGCGCAGCAAGTTGGCCCGTGCCTGGCGGCTGTCCGGCCAGTTCAAAATGTGGTCATAGAGCCCCATCTTCTCCAGCGCCATGGAAATGAGCTCATCCACCGTGCGGCTACTGGCCTGATCTGCAAGCTCGACGAGAGCCTCAATACAACTGTTGGTGAGTTCTTCTTCATTGAGTAAAGTTAGAACCGCATCCTGCATCGAATGCTCACCCACAGAAGAGACACATAAATACAATCGCGCGTGACGGTTCTGCGGATCATGCAGCAACGACAATGCCTCCAGAGCAATTTGTACTTCGTAGCTTTCAAGCCAGCCATCGGACTTGAGGCGCACCGAAATCCCCCGGCTCCGCAGCGCCTCGGCATAGTTTGCCAGCATGGTATGCGTTGGGCAGAGCACCGCACAGTCGCTTCCGCGTAAACGGCGAAACTGTTCTTTATGTCGATCCCAAACTCGGGCTGCAGGATCATCGAGCTTGGCTTTCAGGGCAGCCGCGATTTGAGCGGCACGCCAGGCATGTTTCTTGGTGCCGGTTGCATCCGGCATCACCAGCACATGCAGAGGATCAAGCTCTGCATCCCTGGCTTGTGGCGTGAGCGGCGTGTAGTCATCGAAAAGGCAACCACTCACCGTATTGATGAAACTCATCAATCGCGGCTGTGACCGCCAGTTGCTCGTCAGTGGGGCGGCAATCTCACGATGCGATTTCACAAGGGCCTCAAACAAACGGGAGTCTGCCCCCTGAAAGCCCATGATGGACTGCTTGATATCTCCGACCATCACGGCGGGCAGATCGGACTTCATCAGGCTCCACATCAGGGCGAACTGCAAAGGGTTGGTGTCCTGGAATTCGTCGATGACTACACAGTCCATACTCGCCGCAAGCCGCTCTCTCAGCTCGGGCTGCTGTAGCGCATTGACGGCCTGACCCACCATGTCGGCATAGTCGAAAAGACCCGCTTCGTCCTTGAATTCCCGGTAGGCCGACAGAACCTCTTCCGCCCCCAGCAGCAGGGCGTCGATGTGATCCTGCGCATCGGCCCGCGGGCCGGGGTGCCGATGAAAGACATCTTCCACGAAAGTCGTCACCTGCCGCGCGAGCTCATCGTAGCCTTCAGGCGTTGGGTATTTCGTGTTCGATGTCCGCAGACATTCCAGTCGCTTCCATAACCCCCAGTCTGACTCGAGAAGCTCTGGTCTCTCCGCTGCCGATTTCAGATCATCGAAGTTTGCGCGGAAGGCTGCCGTTGCACTCTTGTTGCTTGGGTAAAGTCCTTCCAATGACTGCGGAAAGGCTGCCAAAAGTGTTGCCGCCTTTTGCTGCAGCCGAATCGCCAAATCAGCCACAGATTCAGAGGTGACGTTGCCATACACTTGCGCCACATACTCCCGCGCCTGTGCTCGCAGCGTGCCGAGATCCTTTGCCTCCGGCATCGCCGAGAGCAGTTCCACCACTCTGAGCACCCGCGACCGAAAGGCATCTTCGGCTGTTTCGCCTGTTCCGCCGTTGTAACTGTAGCCGAATCGCTTGAGGTCACGAGTGATCGAACGCAGATTCTGTGTTTTACCCAATGCCTGGCGCAAAAGCTGGGCTTGCTCATCCTCGTTCAGCAGGCGTGGTGAGAGGACCTCACCTCTGTCGAATGCCGACTCGCTCAGCAGTCGCAAACCGAACGCGTGAATCGTGGAGATATAGGCTTCATCCAAAAGATGCACCTTGTCCGACGTATCTGGATGCATCAGTGCACCACGCACCCGTTGGCGAAGTTCCTGCGCGGCAGCTTCTGTGAATGTCACCGCAACTACCGCCTCAGGGCGGAGTAGATTCGGCAACGCGGCCTTACCGGACTGGCCATCCGCATCCCACGGCTCCCCCAGAATTCCGTGTTGCAGCAGCTTGGTCAGGGTGTAGGTTTTTCCCGACCCTGCACTGGCTGGAATCAGGCGGGAAAATTCCTTGTTCATGCGGCATCCTCCGTGTCATCCACAACTGTGGACGTCAGAGGCGACGCCTGCATGGCATAGCTGCCGATGCCCGCCTTCTCCATGAGCTTGAGTACGGTGGCTCGCGGCATGAGCACCTGCCCGGCTTTCAACTCATCGAACCGGCTGGAAAGTACGCCGAGGGCCTGACTCGAAGTATCCGCCCCCGCAAAGCGCCACCCTCGGATCGACTGAGGCGGTGCATAGTTCGCACACGCCGTAACATCCCTCAAGGTGAAATACGTGACAGAGCTGGCATCCAGACCGGCCAGCCGCTCTTTCAGTTCGGGATCCTTCGGCCCGCCGGTTGCCAGCATCTTGCTGTACAAGGCCGTCTGCAGATCCCAGCCCGCCTCCATCCGTTTCAAATATCGCGACGCACTGGCGGTTTTGTAATCCACCACGGCCAGCGCGCCGTTGGGCAAACGAATGACCGCATCCGCAATTCCGGACAACGCAATATTGTCGATGTGGCCATGCATCCTCATTTCGGCCTGCACCACCTCTGCACCCAACGCATCCAGCATTTCGGCCCAGTGCTTTGCCCCCTTGAGAATGGTACCCACCAAATTCTCTCTTTCTACCGCCCACTCGGGGGCTGAAAGTGCCGGGGCTTGCTTGCGAACGGCAGCTTCAAACAATGCCGGCACCTTCTCTTCTATGGTTGCCGCGCTGACCTGCGATGTTCCCGCAGAGAACAAATGCTCGAACACGGCGTGCGCTATGGAACCCGAGGTCAACGCATCAAACTGGTCAGGCCCCCAAAGCTGCGGTAGTGCATCAATGGTTTCCAGCAACCAGGCCATGGGGCTGACCAGCAACCCGTCGAGCTTCGATGGTGACAGCGTGCGGGGATTTTCCTTGCGCGCATCAAAATCGATCAGCAGATTTTTGCCGAGCGTGAGGTCGGTCACGTGAGGGCCTCTTGGAGGCTGGGAAGCGGACGCTGCGGCCTCGGCCAACCAACTCATCTGTCGACGGTCATCCGCCCGATCGATATCGAGCAGCATGTCTTCTGGCTCGTTCGCCTTGCCATCAAGCAGGGCGAAGTCCATCAGCGACACTGAAGGGTTCAAGCGATCCCCCTGTGGATTGAAGCGTGGAATCAGCACCACCATCTGATCGCGAACATCTTGGATCTGTCGACGGAACATCTCGCGTTGCCATTCCGCCGCTTCCGCCGGCATCACAATCGGGATGCCCGCCTGCTTCAATCGCCGCCATTCTTCGAGGGAAAACACTGGCGACAGACTGGGCACAGATGGGAAGTGACCGTCGTTAAAATCCAGAACAAATAAGCGCTGAATAGGCCGCAGAGGAAACTCCCCTTCGACATAGACGCAGACACCTTCCTGACTAACATCTCGCTCACGTTCAGCCGCCAACGAAAGCACTGGAATCTTGGCGAGCAGTGCTTTGACATCACGAACACCGGACCGAATCGCCTCAATGACCTGCTCTGCCAATACTTCGGCTCGCTGCCGATGTGCGAGAAGCGCGTCCTCCTGACTCAGGCAAGCCACCAAAACATCCAGCGACCCGGGCAGCGCATCGATGGCATGATCCCTCTCAAAAAGCGAGAGCACATTTTGGCTCACATCGGAAAGAGATCTCGGCTTCTTGATGCTGAAACCGTAGTCCAGCAGGGTATCGGCCATCTTTCGCCCATCGGCCAATGACCAGGGCATCAGCGGGTTCGACAGCAATGCACGCATAGCCATGCTCGGCGGCGATCCCATCATCACCATGATGGCGAACCGCAAAAGCTCCGCACCCAGGTCTCGATCAGTCTTGACCGTGGGCAGATTGGCCAAAGGGATTCCAGCCTTCTCCGCCATGTCAGCCAGTCGCGAAGCATGCGCGTAATGTCTGGGAATCAGGATGCCAAAGTCTGCCGGCTTCGAACCCGATACCTTTGCTAGCTGGCACTGAATCGACGACAAGGCCAGCTCAATCGCTTCAAGGCTGTCCCGAACGTTGACGCACTGGAAGGAGTCATCATCGGGCAGAACCGAGGCATCGTGCCTCTTCCCAAAACGCACCCGCACTCGATTCAGGCGAGACTGAACTTCAGCCCTTTCACTCGACGAAACGCCCCTGTGCCATTTTACGGAGAGTGGCCCTGAACCATTAGACGCAGGATGCATGCTTGTGATCTGCTGCTCCCACAACGTTTTGGGGGACTCTGGCGTTTTGCATGAGACCGCCAGTGCTCGTACCGGCTGATACGCCCCCGAGAACACCATTGCCAATGTGGCCATATCTTCCGGCCAATGCTCCACTGGAATCTCATTGAGCAGACCCAGATCAGTCAGGCGCTTGTTCAACCGGGCATCCGGAAGGGTCGGCCAGGGATCCTGCAAAGCCACATTCAGGCGAACCTCTCTCCAGGCCGCTTCAACAGCAGCCGTGACGCCCTTGGGATCACGCCGGAAAGAATTGGCCCAGAACGCCTCACGGGAGGACGCAAGACACCTTTGCAAATGAATCGACCAACACGTTGCCTCAGGTAAGAGATAGACATCCCGCAGCACTGCCAACAGCTCGGGCGTCGTCCCCACACGGATGCCCTGCTGCACGCCTCGCTGGGTAGCCAACTCACGCCGGTATCGACGCGCCATTGACGAGTCTGTCACCCAGACAAAGTTGAGCTCGCTTAAACTAATCATCAGTTCTCCAGCGTTTCTTCTTATATTGCTGTTGAATCCAGCAGCAAGCATAACCGCCTACTTCCTCACACAGCTTCAGCGACCACCACAACGCCAAAGCGAAGCCAGTCAAAATCAGCACGAGCTTCGTTGATCCACGCGTAAGCTTCCCCGTCAGGGCGACACATTGACCGCAGATATTCTGGCTCATCCATCAACGGACAACTCCGACCTCTCATAAAGGTCGTCTGCGCAATTGGGCCAGAAAACCGATATCACTTGAATTGACGGTTGCTTTTCTCCGGGATTCTTCTAACAAGCACTCGAACAATGTCCGAGCACTGGGCTCTTCTGCGCGCAGCCCACATTGTCGAATGGCCATAGCGAAATCACCGAGGCTGAGGTCATCGAATGTGCCCTCCGCAGGGCACCAAACGCTCTCGGCTGCCGATACGCTGTCGCCCAGAACAAGTACGGCTTCCTCGAAGACCTCTTTCTGCTGAGCTGGATCAAGAGGCGAGAACTCAATCTTCAGATCGATACGCCGCGACAATGCCGAATCAAGTTTCTCAACAAAGTTCGACGCAACAACGAGGAAGCCCTCAAATTCATCAATCTGCGTCAGCAATTCATTGACTTGGCTCACTTCCCAGCCGCTTTTCGCCTGACTCCGGCTTTGCAACAAACCGTCGATCTCATCAATCAGCAAGAGCCAATTGTTATTCATTGCTTCATCAAATGCTTTAGCAATGCGCTGTTCCGTTTGACCGACATGCATGCCGAGCAAATCTGATGCTCGCTTAACAACGCATCGCACACCCAGCTCAGCGGCGAGGAATCGGGCAAATGCAGTCTTACCTGTACCGGGCGGCCCGAAAAAGCCGAGGCGCCCACCACCTCGCCGCCGGAGCATACGCGAGACCTCCATTACGCTGGGCGTGGCATTTAGCCAGTCCAGGCGATATGGCAGCTCACGGGCAACTGAGCTCCGAGCGGTATAGCGAGCTTTCACCCCACCAGGCCGCGCTGAGATGACCCGAGCGAACTGCTCGTTCACATCTAAACGACTATGGCCTGGAATGAGCTTCAAGATACGCTGCGTTCGCGCGATATCCGCCGGTGTTAAACCATTGTTCTGGGCTACTCGGTCAATCAAGTCCGTGGCAATCTCGCTGTGAGCAAATGCATTGGCAAGCAGTTCCTTACGCTTTTTTATGGGAGGCACATCAACGTGAAGGGCGTAAGAGAACCGTCGAATAAGAGCGGGATCTATATCTTGGATACTGTTCGCAATCCAAATTGTCGGACGCAGGTTTTGTTCGAGTAGGCGCGTTTTCCACGATTTATCCCGCGCTGTGCTGACACCATGAAATGGTATTGGGTCTTCTGAAAGCAATTCCTCGACCTCGTCAAACAAGACCGCTGAGTTGTCCACACTGCTTAGCAAGGTTTGCGCTGTCAGGTAGCGTGACAACCGATCCTCGGCACTGAGCGGGTCACCATCTCTGTTGGTATCGGCACACTCCGTACCCAGCATGCCGGCGCTTTCAATGATTGTGCGCGCCAGCTGCGTCTTGCCGCTTCCTGGCACCCCATACAAGAGCACGTTGATGCCTACCGCGTTCTGAGCACTTGCCCCCCTTAGCAAGGCCGAGATCAGCTCGACATCATCCCGATAATGATCGAAATCTGAGATTTGCAGTTCTGGTGGCCGCATAATCGGACACAGCTGACGAATGAGGTTCCGAGCATCTCCACCGTCTAACAAATCCTCAAAGCGAATGGCATCTGAGGGCGTTATGAGCTCGTGGAGGCTATTTCCATATCCGCTTCTTTTAACCAAAAAACCTGTTGCGTATAGGCGCCCCGAGGATTGAAGGTCATCTCGCACCTGCACAGCGCTGAGGCCGGTGAATGATGAAATCAACGTGATCAAGTGCCAACGTCCACCCTCCACACCCGATGTGATGTCATTGAGCAACGGATCACCCTGTAACAGTACCGCCAACGTCAGAATCGTCGATTCCGAGCGCGTCAAACCAAAATGTTTTTCTAGCGACTCGAGCTGCGGTAGCCAAGGCTCTGGTCGCGCCATCAAGCATTCCTGCTCAATAGCGACAAGCTGACGCCGAATTTTGCTGCGATTCGATTTGGTTACAACCTCGTCCTCACCACCGAGAAACTTGGCGATTTTGGCGGTATGGACCCTCCAGCCCCAACCAGCGTAGCGGTCGCACATCTTTCCATCGACTACACAAAGAAGAATACGCGCGCCGTACAATCTCGCCAGATGATCGGGCTTAACGATCGGGGGAGTGCTTGAAAACTTTGTGGCAATTTTTGCGAGATTGAATTCCATAGAGAAATAGTGGCACGACAACGCGACACAATGCGTCGCATTACCCGCCCCATAATCGATAATAAGATGCGTCATGCATCCCACACTCGTTATTTTATTGGGCCGTTTTGTGACCGAATAATGAGTTCCACCAGAGGAGGCAGAATTGGCAACATTTGGAGACTTGGAAGCACTGACGGCGACGTTCTTTGATCGTCATTGGCCGAGTGCGCCGCAGTTTGGCGCTGCACCAAGATGGATACCATGGAAGCCATTCTTAGTAGGCTCAGTCCCCAACTACCAACTGGGCGGTTGCTACGCGCTGATAATCAAAGAACGCCTGTGCTACGTGGGTCTCGGCGTCAGCAAAGGTGCTGGGCGATACCTCGACATGGGCATATCCCGACGCCTCATGAGCCACGTGCTGAAGTCTTCGAAAAAACAAGGAAGTACGGATTGGATCATCCGCGATAAGTGGGTCGGAGTCACCGCGATCTACACCATTGGATTTGATGGTCATATTGCCTATCTGGCACCGGCACTCGAGAGCTTTCTCATTCGCTCCATCGATGATCTGAGCAACGTCAAGGTATGAGCCGAATCTCGCGCGCTCTCGTCAGTTTCGCATTTTGCTCATAGGCTTCTTGTTTCGATGTGCCTGTATCATCGAAACAATATTCTTCTTATCTTCCTCTATGGCCATTCGCAACGCTCTCTCATTTTGGGCATAGGTATCCGCCCCAAACGCGAGTAGAGCCGCGACCACGTTCAGATGCCAAGCTTGCACAGCTTCTAGGAGTGCCCGTCCATCCTGTGCGTTCACATTCGCACCATGCGTCAAAAGCAATCGGACGATATTGGCGTGCCCTCGGGATGCCGCTTCAATTAATGCGCTGTCGTTTTTTACTCGCACATCGGCGCCAGCAACAATTAACAGCTCAATGGTCTCGCATGACACTCGTTGGCCAATTGCTTGCTCAAGCACCCCAATTTCACCTCTCTTGATTTTCGCACCATATGCCAGCAGTTCACGCATTACGCCCGGTCTGCTATTGTCCGCTGCAACTTGGAACGCGGCATTCAACTGTCTCTGCGTCCTGGGAATGTGCTTCAGAAGCGAGCGGGTAATTTCGCTGTATCCCCTCAGTGCCACGCCTTCAAATATCACATTGTTCTTGTCAGTAATTCGGGCGCCACTGCTCAACAACAATTCCACGATATCGTCATGCCCGTTGATTGCAGCTTCAACCAAGGCAAGGCCATTTTGAGCTTTGGGATCACTGCCATGGCGGAGTAGCACTCCAACAACTTTTGTTCGCCCCCATCGGGATGCTTGCACCAAAGCTTCGCTTTCCCGCGCCGAAGCTTTGGCACCATTTGAAAGGAGTAGATTCACCAAACCCACGTCCTCTATGCCGGCAGCATAGATTAGCGCCTGGTTGTCCTGCCCTTGCACGTCCGCACCCATTTTGAGTAAAAATCTCTCAAGACTGCGCTTGTCCCGCCTGCAAGCATCAATGAGTGCGATATCTTGCTGAGCATGAACATCGGCGCCAACATCAAGCAGAATCTGTAAAACGGACACGTTTTGCTTCTCGGCAGCTTCCTTGAAGGCCCGATGGTTCTGCGCGCTGACATCCGCACCTTGGTCGAGCAGAAATCGCACCAAACTTTCTCGCCCTGTTCTTGCCGCATTGACCAGAACTTGATGGTCTTGAGCATGGATGTCTCCCCCATGATCAATAAGCGACTTCACCACGTCCAAACTGCTCGCAGACGCCATCGCTTGATGGTTTTGATCGGCAGCCCGGGCGCCGTAGTTCAGCAGTAACTGCACGATTTCGTGAGCTCCTCCCTGTGACGCAACAACCAACGCCTCACTCTGTTGCGCCGTCGGGTCTGCACCGTTCTCCAGCAAGATTTTCACAACCCGTGTTCGGTCCATCCTCACTGCTTCGATCAAGGCCTGGTCATCATTAGCATGGATGTTTGCGCCAAAGCCCAGCAGGATGCTCACAACGTCAGCATAGCCGCGCATTGAAGCACTGATTAGTGCTCTATTGCGTTGAGCATGGACCGATGCTCCTTTCTCCAAGAGCAGACTAACCATCTTGGGCATGCCTCGGTCTGCAGCGTCAATGAGCGCTTTGTTTTTGCTGCGTGCATTGTCTTTGGCGTGATCCAAGATCAAAGAAACCGCTTCCAGGTATCCTCTTCGTGTGGCCACCTCCAATGGCTTACCTTTGGGGGCCGAAACATCAGCACCCTGTGCTATCAGCGCACGGATTACGTCACAGTTGCCCCCGTGTGCTGCCGCGACCATGGCTCTGTTGTCCTGAGCAGCCACATCGCTGCCTGATTTCAACAGAGTGCGCACAATATTCGCGCGCCTGGACACAACCGCACTGATCAGCGCCTCGCTTTCCTGAGCTTGAGCATTCGCGCCTCGCTCGAGCAATAAACGCACAGTCTTTGCACGCCCATGTTCCGCTGCACCTATGAGCGCTTTCCCTTGTTGTGCATTGGCGTCTGCACCAGCGTCAAGCATAAATCGGACTATATCGGCGGGTGCACGCTCAGAGGCATAAATGAGCAGACTATCGTCCCATTGAATGCTCTCACCCGCATCAGCCAAGAGCTGAAACAGCTCAACGGATGACCGCTTCTTCACGCTATGCCACAGAGCGCTGTTTCTATCGGCCCCGTTTTCAAGCAAAAGACGAACAATCTCTAAATCGTCGCGCTCAACTGCGGTCAAAAGAGCCTCGTCAATCAAATGCACACTTGCGCCCGCCTTAAGCGCTCCCCGCGCCCGCAAGATATCGGACTTCTTGACGGCTTCAATCAATTCACTGTTGTCCACGTTCCCCCCTGAATCTGGACAGCTGCCCAACGCTCACTCCCACCTCGGAATTACTCAATACTTCGGTGCCAGAGTCGATACCCCTTTTCCTAGTTCGGCTCTCGGTCGCCTATTTGAATGTTTGCGAGAAAAAACTTTCCAGCTTGGAGCATACTCAGCGGAGAAGCCCGCCCCTCAATCAGTTCATCGCCGCTTTCGGCGAACTGAATCCGCAAATCCAATAAACATTCGGTTATTCCACCAAAAGGATTGTTATCAACCCCCTCCAAATCCAGAGAAATATCACCACTTATTTCGATGGCAAAGCAGGGGTTTTCCGGTGAGGCGGTGCCCGCTGAGTAGACCACGGTCATAACCTCACCATCCCAGATTTGACCCAGCTTGAACTGGCCGAGAACCTCTCTAGCGCTCGATAGAAGGGTTGCCTCAACGATGTAGCAATGTTGATCCGTTCGAGCAATCGAGATAATTGTGGGACTGTGCGTGATTACGTGCCCGGTTATAAATTTAGGCATCCAGACGTCCGCCCAAATTCATCAACGAATCAAGTCGCACCTCAATGCCTTCGGAAGAGAAACACCAATCAGGATCATCGGGATCGTCGAGCACGCCCTCGCTCATCCAACCATCCTCGAAAGCTTGGTACTCAACTACCCCATCGCCTATCAGATAGATGTCTAGCTCAGTTACCTCACGGGATAACGCTTCCGGATTCATGTTCCACGCATCACCGTTTGCCAAACGCGAGATGGTCAAATCCTCGGCATCAGACTCTTCATTCCAAACCATGACTCGATAAAGCAACAGACGGAAATCGTTGAACTCCTCATGCACTGGAAGGGTGGCAACACTGTGCTGGTAACGTTTCACAGCGGACAATGCATCTTGGTCGATGACAGCAAGTGATTGAGCGCAATCACCACTCACGGACATACCACCATTTCTCAAGAATCCCAGCATGCCCATATCTGCCGCGGTGACCATGACTCCCGCGAAGACTTGAACAGCTTGGCTAGTAATGCCCGAGATGCCAGAATCAAACAGTTCGATAGTGCTTTGGACCTTGGCGTTCAATGAACCATCATCAATCATCGCCTGGACTTTGTCAGACCACGGAAGATTTGGCTCACTTTGGTCAAAAAAATCGCAGAATTCGGACGAGTGCACGTAAGCCACGAGCGTCAATATTTTCATTTCGCCTCCTAATATCCCTATTCATTTTGAGTCGCTGAGCAGTTCTGTCGGCGAACACACGAATATTAGGCGTTATATGCGACGCACTATGTCTGTTTTGTGGCGCAGATTCTTGTCAACTGCCCATGAAGAGTCAACAGCATGAGGATTCGACTGAGGCAAACTCGTCCTTTTGATTGAGCCCTTGTCCAGTCATATGTGCAGCTCTCGAACGTCAACGTTTTGACATTGCAATAGCAATCTCGATTCATAGATGCTGAGTCTCGTAACTACAGGTGACGTCCCCCCGATTTTGAGTATCACATTGTTTTGGAGTCCAATCGTCCCAGCACAGGAGATTGGACGTGAAGAAGCGTTACAGCGAAGAGCAGATCATCGGCTTCCTTCAGGAGGCGGAATCGGGGATTCCTGTGAAGGAGCTATGCCGGCGGCATGGCTTCTCGCAGGGGAGCTTCTACCTTTGGCGTAGCAAGTTCGGCGGGATGTCGGTTCCGGACGCGAAACGGCTAAGGGAGCTGGAGAAGGAGGACGCGCGGCTGAAGAAGATGTTGGCGGAGTCCCTGCTGGAGCAGGAGGTGACTCGCGAGGCGTTGAGAAAAAAGTGGTAGCCGCCCCAGCCAAACGCGACCTGGTGCAGCACATTAAGTCGCGGGGGCTGAGTGAGCGGGAGGCACTGGCTATTGTTCAGATGAGTGCAAGCGCCCTGCGCTATCAGCCGCGTCCGGATCGGAATGTCGCGTTGCGTAGGGAGATTATCCGACTGGCTCACCGTTACAAGCGATACGGTGCGGGGATGATCTATCTCAAGGTGCGGCAAACGGGCTGGCCGGTGAATCACAAGCGCGTGGACAGACTGTATGCCGAGGCACGGCTTCAGGTGCGTCGTCGCAAGCGCAAGAAGGTCCCGATCAGTGAGCGGCAGCCGCTCATTCGGCCGCAGGCCTCCAACGAGGTGTGGTCCATGGACTTTGTCTTTGACCGAGTTGCCGGCGGTCGATCAGTGAAGTGTCTCACCATCGTTGATGACGCCGCACATGAATCTGTGCTCATCGTGCCGACTCATGCCATGGGTGGCGCTCAGGTTGCTCGTGCCCTTGATGCCATCGCTTTGAATCGACCGTTGCCGACCATCATTCGCTCGGACAACGGGAAAGAATTCATCGGCCGCGCGATGCTGAGTTGGGCCCACCATCGCGGTGTCCAGCTCAAACAAATCCAACCGGGGAAACCCCAGGAAAACGCCTACATCGAATCCTTCAATGGCCACTTCCACTGCCCGCAAACGCAATCAGTTGATGGATCTGCTTGTCTCGAAGCTGATCCGGCGAGTTTTTCCACAGATCAAGCAGCGCCATGTGTTCTCCCCATGTGGTTCATCTGACGTCTAACGCCCACGTTCAGGTGCGTTTGAGGCGATGGCCGCTTTTGCGGCAGCGGGTCAAACGTCACCTGCAACGTGTTGTTGGGCGGCAACACTCCGTAGTTCATAAATTCCGCAACCGCGCCATGGTTAGAACGTCGACATAACTACCGTTACGGAAAGAATGCGCTTTATGCCGACCTTCCAATTCAAAACCAAACTTCTCATAAAGCTTGATTGCTCCAACGTTGTCAGCGAAAACATCCAATTCGAGGCGCCTAAAATCCAACCAGTTGTCCGCAGCATCAATCAGCAAACGCAACAGTTCAGTAGCGATCCCCTGACGCTGCCATTGATGATGAATCGCCATTCCCAAACCAGCCGCATGCTTGCGACGAAGTGCTTTCGGGTTAGCTATAAGTGACGCGTGCCCGACGATGACGCTTTGGGTCTCAGCCACCAAATTGATACTCCCATGTGGCAACTCTTCTAACCGAGGTTTCCACCGATCCTCTGGTGGAAACGGAAGCTGCATTGTGCCTTTGTACACATCCGGGTGGGCGTGCATGTCCCGAAGCCCAACTGCGTCCCTGAGTTCGGCATGACGAATCGAGATGTCGGGAGAAATGCTCATACGCTGGTTAATTGAATGGAAGCGTGAGCCAGTCTAGCAACGATCTGAGGAACGAGCCCCGGTAAAGAATTGCCACATCTGCGCCAACCCTCAGAACTTCTCTAAATTGCCGCCCAACGCCTGAGTTCAGCGGCGTTTGAGGCGACGCACGCTTTGCGGCAGCAAAGTGGGTGGCGGGTCAAACGTCCGCTGCAACGAATTGTTGGGCGTCTGCTAGTTGTCGTTGAGGCCTGCGGGCGCATAGGTATGCAACCTCTCCTTCCAGCTTGTCTCTAACGCTACTACTTCGGCAGATTCCATGTCAGGCGACACCCGCTCAAGGATGCTGTAGCGAAAATTTTCCGGGTTCCGGCCACGCAGCAGTTTGTTGCCGCCATGTCCCGTTTCGCTGTAGTTCTCCCAACGGCCAATCAGATTGCTCGCGCCATATGCGGAGCCGACATAGCCTTTATGATCCGACTGGTCGCAGATGTAGTAGATGCCCCGCCACTGGGACATAAGCGCCTTCCAGCTCTTGGGAAGAACCCGCAATTCATCCCAAGTGAGATTGATCTTGTGCCACGGCGGCATGTCGGAGTCGAATACGCTGCGCTCGTGCACGGCGTGAATAGAAAGATCGTTCTTATGGGCTCGGCGCCACCAAGAACGTTCGGGCGGCGGCCAGTTCACCACGAGCCGGCCTTTCCAGTGAGAGTAGAACTCGACCGGTTCAAGCTCGAACCACTCGATAGTAGGCCGTTCCGCTTCCATATCCGCCGTGAACCAGCTCTTGGCACCCCCGGCCAAATCTCGAAGCTCCCGATATACCGGCAAGGCGTCAAACTGTTTCCGCGTCAGAGATCTCGACGCAGCTACCGAATACAGCGCGACGAAAGTTGCCCGACCAGAATCTTGGCCTATGAAGGATGCGACATGGCCTCTACCAACGACTGACGCCAGGGCAGATTCAACTCGCAGGCCGCTCTGGGTTTGCTGATAGGCGTTGAACAGTTCGTGACGTTCAGCAGCCAACCAGGGCAGAACCTTGAAAAGCTCCGGCTCCCGCGGCCGATGCCGAAAAGCGACGACCAACTCGGGGTCGAAGCCTTCGGATTCAAGCATGTCGTTGAAATTCAGTCCCATCGTTCCAGGCTACGAATTGGCTGCACAGACGCCCAACGCCTGAGCTCAGGTGCGTTTGAGGCGACGCCCGCTTTTGCGGCAGCAAAAGTGGGTGGCGGGTCAAACGTCACCTGCAGCGATTTGTATGGTTCGTTCTGAAACAAGAACGGGCAAAATCGAGGCCCACCTTTAGTGGCAGCTAAAGGTCCATAAGTCATAGCGCGAGAAGCGATTGGCTCCTGCTTGACAGAGACCGGTAACAAGTCAGCGCGTGGCTTATCTCTATAGGCAATAACTCGAATAGTCATCGGGGCCTCGAGCCCGTATAGCAAGTCGGAGTCAGCTTATCCCATGAATTCCCAAACTCAAACCGAAATCAACATCGGCATTGATGTCAGCAAACAGCACCTGGATATCTTCATTCGACCAGGCGGCTTCACCTTCCAGGTCGATAACACGCCAAAGGGCATCGCCACCGCTATTCGGAGGTGCAAAAGTGCAAAGCCCACCCGGATTGTCATTGAAGCGACGGGGCGCTTGGAGTCAGGCTTTGTTGCGGCCGCTCTCAAAGCCAAGCTGCCCATTGTTGTGGCCAATCCCATGCATGTGCGTCGTTTCGCTCAGGCCACCGGGCGGCTCGCAAAAACAGATCATCTCGACGCACAGGATATCGCCTTTTTCAGCGAAGCCCTCAAGCCCCAACCTACTCCGGAAAAAGACAATAAAGCACAAATTATCAGCGATTTACTGATCCGCCGCAGCCAGATAATGGAAATGCGCACAATGGAAAAGAATCGCATCAGCATCTTGCCAAAAGCGCTTCAAGCCAGCTTGAGAAGACACATCAAACAGCTCACGGATGAACTCGACCGCATCGATCGAGCCGTTGATGAAGCGATAGAAAAGGTCCCAGCTTGGGCTGAGAAAAAACAACTACTCACCAGCGTCAATGGCGTCGGTCGCGTACTGGCCTACACGTTACTCAGCGAACTGCCTGAACTCGGAAAACTGAACCGAAAAGAAATAGCCGCACTGGTCGGTGTAGCTCCGATGAATAAGGAAAGTGGCTCCTATACGGGCAAGCGACGAATCCGGGCGGGGCGGTCCAGAATACGCACCGCACTTTTCATGGCCGTCATGTCAGCCTCGCAAAGCAACCCAAAAATTAGAGCTCATTATCAGCGGCTAATCGCCGCGGGTAAGCAACCGAAAGTCGCTCTCGTAGCGTGCATGCGAAAGCTGATCACTACCCTTAATGCTATGGTGAAATCAGGCCAGCACTGGAACCCCAATATGGCTTGATTTGTTGACTTTGAACCATAGTCACTTGTTAGAGCGCGCCTGATACAGACCATCCATCATGGGTAAGCTCAAAAACTTGATCCTTGCTTCCGACAGCTTTTACGAGACCGCGCTTCATCAGCTCATCAAGCGCGGAACTGTATTTGGCGAAGTCTTTTTGATCCTTGTCTCCGAATTTTCGACCAGCAGCCTGGATAAAGCGATCACTAAATGTTTCTATCTTCATGAGCCTGCCGCTCTTATCTGAAGCTGCCGCACTCAAAAGCTCGTCTGCGGCTTTAGATAGCTTCTCTTTGGATGAAGCAAGCTCCTTTACGGATGCGTCCAGCAGGTCCCTTTGCCTCCTGAGTTCTTCGAGCTCCCTGGCCACCTTCTCCTTAGCTTCCTCGTCGCTAATGGATGCCACTTTCTCGTCGCGTTTGGCTCGTTCGATGATCTCTTCTTCTTTAACCGCGAACTGCTCATTTCTAGCCTGCTCAAGCTCAGTTTGCCGGATTGTCTTACGATGTTCCGCTTCAAGCTGTAGATCTTCTGCCAATTGCAGGGGTTTTTGAGCAATAAAGGCGAAGAAGAGCTTAACCCAAGGGGTTGAAGCAGCCACTGCGATGCCGACGAGCCATGGAACTGCAAACAATGACCAAAAATCTGTGGAGGCATCAAACTGCTCAATTCGCATCTTTGGCGCTGCCTCCGACGTCACGAACAAAAATATCTCGCGCCAATTAAGCGCGAAAAACGCAAGCACCGCGTAACCAAAGTAAGGTGATTTCAACCGACTACTAAGCGCCTCAAGAACGTCGTCCACTCTACCTCCTTTGGTTTCCCGCGCGCTCTAACGCCCACGTTCAGGTGCGTTTGAGGCGATGACCGCTTTTGCGGCAGCAAAAGTGGGCAGCGGGTCAAACGTGGACTTCCCCCGATAAAGTGGACACGTG
>CAZVMN010000016.1:47369-61238 GCA_964629015.1 uncultured Oceanococcus sp. | reverse complement strand
CCGATGATGGATGGGGCGATCTATATAAAAACGCCATAATAAACAATGCCTTGAGAGGCTTTGAAAAGGCGTGTAGCACTCATGTATCACCGCCCGGCATTCGGTGCGCCAGCCGCATGTCGGAGTCACCACGAATCCGCCAGCGGACCGCCAGCGGATTGACTGGCCGCGCTTCCGTCAGCTATGGGGCGCCAAGCGCAATCACTCTTATGCTCGCATCGCACCGACGATGAACTGAGCAAAGGGATGGCAAGCGATGCACTCTTAGAATCTTTTTTCCGTGGCGATACCGTTGATTGGACGGTTTACGAAACAGACGAAAACGGCGATCGAGTCGATATTGCCGGATTCCGTTATGTGGCCACGCTGAAAGAGGACATTGATCTGCCCGACAGCGAGGCCGCTTGGCAAATCGTTGTCGATGTGCCCGACAACCAGGGTGTCATCCATGAATGGCCGATGGTTGTGAAGGCGCAGCCGGCCGCTGGCGATCCTGACCCGCCGCCAGCCGGCACGCCGCCGGACCATAACCGCGACACGGATCCGGGCACATATCGCTTTGATCTGGTCCGGGTATTGAATGGCGACCCGCCGCACCGAACCACGCTTGTCAGCCAAAAGGTCAAGGTGCGCGCCGACGTGACGAGGGATTACTAATGGTTCCGGGGGATCTTCATATCCAGGATGGCGACCGCGAGGTTTCGATTGTTCAGACGAATCACGCGGCCGCTATTCAATCGACACGTCGAGTCCTGGGCGTCAATTCCGAGCGCCCGCAAGCAGGTATCGAAACGACTCGCAAAACGCTGGTCGCAATGGGCTGTGCGGCTCCGGTGAACCACAAGCCGCCGGATGTTGAACAAGCGTATCCGCTCACCGCGACGTTTGCGGGCTCCATGCTTGAGCTCGAGTACGAGAACGGCGTCGAGCAAGTCTTGCCGGTCAACGGCTTTATTGATCTTGGAGGTTTCTGATGGCCCTTTCAATTCGACTCAAGCGCGGCCTTTTGGCCAATCTTCCGGCAACGGCGCCGGATGGCGAGCTCCTGCTTGCAACTGACACGCACCAGCTATTCCGCGGCACCGGAACCGGTGTCGAGGCTGTGCAAATCGATGTGGCCAAGGTGCTTGGTCTGCTCGATGGCGGCGGCAAGATCAACAGCGGGTTGCTGCCGGCGCTGGCCTTGACGGAAGTGAATGTTGTGGCGGACATCACCGCGCGCGATGCCCTGACAGTGCAGGAAGGTGACGTTGCCGTTGTCACTGACGCGGGCGCGGATCCGCAGGTGGCGTCCGGTCAAACCGCTTCGTATATCTACGATGGCGCGGCCTGGGTTCGCCTGCAGGCTGTGGGCGCGGTGTCCTCGGTCAATGGCTCGGTGGGCGATGTTGTTCTGGACTCGGACGACATCAGTGAGGGCGCGGTCAATCTGTATTACACGGATGCGCGCGTTGAAACCTATCTGCAAGCGCAGGGCTATCTGAAAGATGGCGACAACGCGAACCGGCTCGGATCTGGCGCAGAGAATGAGTACGCCATTTTGGAATCGGATGGCGCCGGCGGTACGCGCTGGTCTGAAATCCTGGACCTGGGCACGTTCTAATCGTGCTTTCGCTGCGGCTCAAGCGTGGACTCACTGCTGATCTGCCGTCCGAGGCGCCAGACGGTGAGATCCACGTCGCGATTGACACCGGCATCATGTGGATGGGCCGCGGCACGGGCAATGCCCTGCTGCGGCTCCCGCTTCAGCAAATAACGAATGCGTCCGGTGTGTCGAATGGGAATGGCGACCTGACGTACACGTTCCCCCAGGCCTACGCCACACCGCCGCATGTCATTCCGGTGGCCGTCGCAACTCAGGCGGCGCACCCGACATTCGCTGAATTGATTAGCACTACAACCACCGCGGTCACGATTCGCACATACCGGCTGGCATCAAGGAGTGTGTTCTTGGGCGGAACTGTTGACCCCGACGACCGTGTGTCGGCCACCGTGCAACTGACCATTATCGGGGTGCTTGCATGAATGTCGTGGCTTCGCCATCAGGCGCCGACTATCGCGTGCTGCGCATGACGCCGGCCGCTTTCGGTTTGGCCGACCAAACGCCGGTCATTCAGTGCTTCAAGAAAAAGGCCGGGGCCTGGGTGATCCACGAACCGACCACAACCGAGCTTTCATCCATCATTGCCGCGATCGAGCTCGAGCCGCTGGACACCTGGATCTGGCTGGAGTCCTGAGCATGCCATACAAGCTATCCAAACGATCAATTTCACGCCTCGAGGGCGTTCACCCGGATCTTGCCCGCGTCGCGCGCAAGGCCATTCAGGTCACGGATGTTGATTTCGGCATCAGTGAAGGTGTCCGCACGCTTGAGCGTCAGCGCGAGCTTGTCGAAAGCAAGGCCAGCCGCACGATGAAATCACGCCATTTGCCGCAGCCGCACGGCTATGGCGGGGCGATCGATGTTTACGCCTGGGTTGCGGGCTCGGCGCGCTGGGAGCTCGAACTGTACGAACAGATCGCCGCGGCTTTTCGAGAGGCTGGCCGCGAGCTTGGCGTGAAGCTGACATGGGGCGCGGCATGGCCGTGGCGCCTGACTGGCGCGAGGGGCCCCGCGGAGCTTGTTGAGGCCTATGTTGATCTGCGCCGTAGCCAGGGGCGCCGGCCGTTCATCGATGGGCCGCATTTTCAGATTGAAGGCGTTTAATGCCGCGCCCGGATCATCCAGCGCCGCTCATCTGGTGGGCGCATCTGAGGCGCATGGCCTATGTGTCGCTTTGGGCGTTGCTGCTCACCCTGCTCGCGATTATCACCAATCGGATCCCGCCGGAGCTTGTCGAGCTCGCGCAAACCCTGTGCTGGGTGTTCGGTTTGAACGTGGTCGCGTACTACGGCGGCAATGCCGCTGAAATGTTCGCAAAACGAGGAAAGCCATGATTGCTGCCCTATTTTCAAAGATTCCAGCGGGCCGGCAGATCATGCTGGGCTTAGGCTTGGCCGTGGCCGTGGCTCTTATGGTCTGGTCCTACAATTCGGCCTTAGCATCGGCTGCGACTGCTAAATCTGAGGCGGATTCACTACGCCATGAAATCGAGCTCATGCACACCGCGAATGAAGTCAGCGCCATGCTGGCCCAGGCCAGGGCCGAGGGGCGCCGGGAGCTCGATCGAGCGAGGCATGACGCAATGCGCGCCATCGCGCAGTCCACGCGCTCATGCACTTACCCGCTGGCTGCTGATTTTATCAGCGCTCACAATCGCCTCTTGCGGCGGTATGCAGTCGAAACTGGTGAAGCCGGACGCTGATCTGCTTCAACTACAAACGCTGTGCCCCCTGCCCCATGACGCGAACAGCACCGACCTGGAGCGTGTTGCAGTGTGCAACGCGGCGGCTGCGTCGGCATGCAACCACGACAAAGAGCTCATAACCGCCTTTTTCGCGTGCGTCGAGGCTGGGCACGGATACCACCGTTGCCGAAAGGAGCTTGACCAATGACTACCCGAACCGCCAGCACGCTCTGGTCCATATTCGACCTGGATAGCCGCGCCGTTGAGATTTGCACCGGCTTTATCATGATGGCGATGGCGGTCGCCCTGGCCCTGGATGGCTGGTTTGGCGGCTGGATCCCATCGCTTGCTCCCCTGCACGGTTTTGAGCCGGCCATTGGCCTGATTTGGTTTCTGTACGGCGCCTGTCACGCCTACGCGGCGACAACCGACAAATACCGCAGTCGCTGCATGTTCGCCTTGCTGGCAGCATTCGGCCTGTCCAGCTTATCGGCCAGCGCGATCGATGCGAATGGTTTTCTCGAGGGGCCCGGAGCCTCTGCATTTGCGGCCGCATCCATGATCCAGGTGTGGGCCTATGCGTCTATCAAGGCCAGTTGGCTTAGATCACACAGCGAGCTTTAAGCATGGAATGGGCGACGATACTACTATCAAGCACAGAGTCCCGCGGAATTGTCGGGACGGCGATCGTCGCTCTGGCGATAATTGTCGGCAAGCTGATCGAGTTGCTTGGCCGTAAATCAGGGCTGGCCGCGGTCGATCGAAGGCGCGCGGATCCTGCCGAGCAGATGAAGCACATGCGCAGCCTGCAGGGTGATGTGGACGATTTGCGCGAGGCGCTGCGACGCATGAACCAGGAGCACCACTACCTTTACGGCGCGATTTCCCGGTCTGTGCTGGAGTTTCCAGAAACGGCCGACTACTGGAAGCGGGAAATGGCCGAAATCGATCGGATATTGCAAAAAAGAAGCCCGGCGTAAACCGGGCTTTTGAGAAATGGTAAGTACCATTTGGAAATGGCAAGTACCAGTTTGTAGGCCTGAATTGTGCTAGGCCAGGGCCACATGGCCCGCGATGCCTTCACCATGCTGTATGAGCTCATCGGCGCTGGCGCTGTCCTGGGCGAGCCCGGCGCGCTGGATGGCCTCGAGCGCTTGCCCGTGTGTTGCCGCGTGCTGGGCAATGTTGAAGGCCTTGAGCGCGCGGCGTTCGTCGGGCGTGGCCACAATTTGCGCCGCCAGTCCGGCCGCAATCATTCGGCTATCCATAGATCACCTCGCCAAAGCATGCCAGTTGCAGCCAAATGTCGGATGTGTCGGCGTCCTCGTTTTCGTGCGCAATCCAGTCCATGTGCTTAGGGAATTTGCGCTCGAGCTCGACAAGGGCGGCGTAGGCCTCGGAATAACCAACGCGAACGGGCTCGTCTGGCTCATCGTCGCCGCGAACAATGATGGCGCGCGAATGACGAAACAGGAATTCATAGGCGTGCTCGCCTTCGGGCTTGTCTGGAAAGCTGGCGCTGTGGATCCAGTAGTTGCTGCCACCTTCGAGCGCTGAGATAAGCAGATAGTCCAGGATCTTGCGGACGGGGCGTGACAAGTGGGTGCGAATTTTCTCGCCTTTGTTGCGCTCGAGCATTTCGCCCCTGGCGTTTGTGGTTTCAATCATTGTCGGCTCCTAGCAGTATTGCGGCGCGGTTTGCGGCGTGCGCAGCGGCTCACCAATACATACGCGCGAGGCATAAACGAAGTCACTCAGCACTGAGCCCAGCGGTGGCCGGTCCTTGTTGAGCTCGTCGGCCAATGGGCGAAGCACGCGGTATCTGTAGCCGTTGGCCTCGGCATGGCTGGCGAAGCTGCGCTGCATGAGGAATAGATGCAGATCTTCGTCGGCCGACACCGGGATGCGTTGGTCATACCACCAGCCGCCTTCCTCTGAACCACCATATAACCGGCCGACTTGGCACAAATGCGCTGTGTAGTACGGCGTGTGCTTAGGCACGAAGCGCCGGAGCAAATCGTCGCCGAATTCATCGTGCAGGCCGGTGTCGGGCGGATACGGCGGCGCGTAGTCCCATAGGTCAAGCTGGACCGCGACAAGGGCAATGGCGTGGTGAGCGCTGAGCGCTTCGCATGTGTATGCGTGGCAGGTTTTAAGGTCGGTGACGGTCCAGCCGCTCTCTGGTCGGTTATGCACTGGCCTGCTCCGCGTCAAGTTTTTCGCCGGCCTGGGTCGCTTCGGCCTCGGCGCAGGCCTTTACAATGTCGGCATGCTTCATGCCCGCGACATCGTGCATGACGTAATAGGCGTCGAAGATCCGGCAGTCGATGGCCGTGATTCGGCCGTTTGTGTGCTCGATCATCTGGAATGATTCGGACGCGGTGCCGCTGCGCTCCCAGCGGGCCGGCGGCAAGACGTTAAGCGCGTGCTCGAATTGCTCGGCGGTAATCCTGGTTGGAGCCTTGCGGGCCGTGTCCTCAATCATCTGGTGCGCTTTGTCCAGCGTGGTCAGCAATGCGCCGGGGTTTTCCGCCTTCACTTGCTCCACGGGCTTCATGGTAAAGAGCTCGCGGCCCTGGTCATCAAACAGGGCTAGAAGGTTGGCCGCGCCAGGGACATAGAGCGCTTGCGCATCGTCCGGCACGAATTGGTCATTTACTCGCATCGTCAATCTCCTTGTGTATGCGCTGCGCGCAGAAATTGCGCCGCAGTCGGTTTGCATTAAACACAGAATCTGCGTAAAGTGCAAATTATGCCGCAAGGGGCGGCGACAACGGAGCAAAAAATGCGCGAAACGCAGATATGCCAGAAAACCCAAAGCTGCCACAGCGCTGCCACAGCGCTGCCGCTCGGGCGTGAGATTTGGATTTGTGAGCACTGCGCCATTGCAGTGAACAACGACGACATTTCCGGCCTTGACTATTACTTTGATGAAGCCAAGGCGGAAGCCTTTGCGAAAGCCATAGAGGAAGGCTTTGCGCGCCTGGGCTGGATTACGACAACGGCTGAAATTGATGACCGCAGCGCGCTCTGCGATTGCTGCCAGAACGAGGCCGGCCCGGTAATGATTAAGGCGTATGCGGAAAAGCCGGAAGCGGCGACGGAAGTGGCGCCGGGCATTGATCCTGGCGCGGTTCTTGGGGCGTTGGTCATCGTCGCCTCATTCGCGTTCGCAACTATGGGGGGCTGAGGCCATGTCGAATACAATTGTTGCTCGGGTTGTGGGCGTTAAGCACGTCGGCAAAAGCCGGAATGGGAACTCCAGGTTTCGGGTCACGCTGCAGGAAAAGGACGGGGCGATTACGGTCGCTTTGACGAAGCCGAATAGCTCGCTGATCTATGAGATTCGGAACAAGACGTATGTGGACAACTGGATGGATTGGACCGTGGGCGAGTACCGCCGCCACCTTTGCATCCTGGGTATCGACCGTGAAAGCGCTGAGCCTGCCGAGGGGGTGAGCAATGTCTGAGCACGGGATTGATACGTCGCTGTTCCGCGACTGCATGGACCTGGATGATTGCATTCGGCGCATCGAGGAAGATCGCGGGCAATCGCCAGCCCGAGCGGCGCAGTTCGTGGCGATAAAGCTGGCGTTCGGCGTTGATGGGATCTTGGCGCACTCCGATGAGGTGGAGCGCTCTGACGTGGTGCGAGAGCTCGAGGCGCTGTCGCGCGCGCCCTGCACCTTCGATCATGACGAGGCGCTGGAAATCGCCGTGCAGATACTCGAGATTGAGCAATGAACATGCCTGTCATGGCCAACGGGGGCCGGCCGAACCGGAGCAAGACCCAGGACATTCCGCCCCGCTCAACCGTGCGGGGCTGGAGGGAATCTCGTGGAATTTAGATGGTGTCGAAAACCCGACCACGAAAGGCAGGACGAAGTAGTTTTGTTTCGTGGCGAACTTCGCATTAAAGAATTGGCAAGTATTCGTTTAAACGGGCTTGAGCGAGCGATTTTGAAGGATTTAGAAGCGCCTGCTGATTGCTTGCTGGCGCTCGAAATGATCTTTCGACGCTACGCCGAACAGAACCCCAGCGCCAACAATAAGGTGCGCAGCTATTACGGTGAAATTGCACAGCGGAATGAGCGTCCTGTAGCGCGAGCCACACGGAAGGATTGACATGGAACAACTGATACTGCATTTGATTGGCGACTACGTGACCCAGCCTCACTGGATGGCCGAGAACAAAACCAAGCGGCTTTGGGTGGCAGCATTACATGGGGCCGTTTACTCGCTGCCATTTCTGCTGCTGACGCAATCTGCCTCAGCTATGGCTGTGATATTCGGGAGCCATGTCTTGATCGACCGCTACCGGCTGGCCAGATACGTGGTTTTTGCGAAAAACAAGATCGCAGCGCCGCAGTTGGCATGGGCTGACGCATATGGAACCGGCTATCACAAAGACGTGCCGCCTTGGCTGTCGGTGTGGCTCCTAATTCTGGCTGACAACACGATGCACTTGGCCATTAACTATGTGGCTTTACGGTGGCTGTAGTGCGCGCAAACTCCGAAGGTCGGGCGAGTTCTGCGAGCGCAGCGAGTGGGCGCGCCGCCTTTGATGACTTGCCGGGCGGACCCCATGGGAGCGACACGCTTGAAGCCGTGGGGAATGAGCGCCCACCGCTTGAGAAAACGGAAAAGGATGAATTCGACGCCTCGCGCGGGCCGGAGAACTGCTCGCCAGCCTTAACAGTGTGCCCACGCTGCGGAAACGACTTTCGGCTTTGCGATGGACTGTTTAATGATCCAGGGCAGGAAGGCAGCGCAGCGCTTACGCCTGAGTAGACAGAGCCGACCTAAGAGCCCGGATCCGCCGGGCTTTTTTGTGCCCGCGCGAAACTATGGGGGCTAGTGCGCAGAGCCGCGAAAATCTGCGTATGAGTGCGAAGAAGAAACCACGCAAACGAATCGATTGGGAACTGGCTCAACGCCTTTACAGGACTGACCGATTCTCCAATCGCCAGATCGCTGCGCAGATTGGCTGCACAGAATCGGCTTTGCGCTACCGCGCAAAAAAACACGCCTGGAAAAAGGATCTTTCAAATCAAGTGCATGCGGAGGTGGACCGCATGCTGGCCGAGGGAGAGCTAGGCGAGCTTGCGCAGAACGAGCATCGCGCGCGCGGGAGTCAGTCGGAACTGGATGCCCAGGTGGTGCAGGCTGCGGCATCGAGCGCGGCCGACGTAATACGAGAGCATCGGACCAAGCTAAAGCGTGCGGGCGAAATCGCCGATGTGCTTTTCCAGGATCTTCGCGACGTGAATAAGCACCTGGAAACGATCGAGGATCTAATCACGATGAGCGACAGCACCGACCGGCAGAAGGCGGCAATGCGCCGGGCCGTGTCAGTGCATTCCAGGGCGGCGACATTGCGGGATCTGTCCACGGCCATGAAAAACTTTGTTGCAGCCGAGCGTGAGGCCTGGAACCTGAACCGGGAGGCCCCGCCGGATCCCGTGGAGGATCTGGATGATGATGAACTGGATCAGGCCATATTGGCGGCGGCGGCAGAGGCTGGCGTGAAAGTGACGCTCAGCGACGACGGCTGAGCGGGGGCTAAGCGTGTCGGCTGAGGTGGTGCCCCTGACAGATCAGCAGCGCAAGCGCGCGTCGCAGGGCGAGGTTGTGCGGCTTATGCGCCGGCGTGCTCAGCGCCGCATGCGCAACAAGCTGAAGTATTACAAGGCATACCCAAAGCAGCAGGAATTCCATGACGCGGGCTCGCACTATCGCGAGCGCATGCTGAAAGCCGGCAACCAGCAGGGCAAAACATGGTCGGCCGGCTTCGAGGTGGCCATGCACCTGACCGGCCGCTATCCGGATTGGTGGAAGGGCAAGCGCTTTGACCGTCCCATTGCGGCCTGGGCATCAGGCGTTACGGGCGAGTCCACGCGCGACAACCCGCAGCGCATCCTGGTGGGGCGCCTTAGCAAGCTGGGCACAGGCTCAATCCCCGCGGACTGCATTGTTGGCCAGCCCACGGCGGCGCGCGGTATCTCTGGCGCCTTGGACACGGTGCTGGTGCGCCACGTCAGCGGCGGCGTGTCTACGCTGCAGTTCAAGTCATACGAGAAAGGGCGCGAAAAGTGGCAGGGCGAAAGCCTGGATCTGGTCTGGTTTGATGAGGAACCGCCCGAGGATATTTACAGCGAGGGCCTGAGCCGCACGAACGCAACCGCCGGCATTGTCTTGCTCACCTATACCCCGTTGCTGGGCATGTCGGCAGTGACCACCCGATTCCTCAAGGAGCCCAGCCCGGATCGGCACGTCACGTCGATGACGATTCATGACGCGCTGCATTACACCGAGGAACAGCGCAACAAGGTTATCGCCAGCTATCCGGCGCATGAGCGTGAGGCGCGCGTGAACGGCGTCCCGCTGATGGGCTCCGGTCGCGTGTTCCCCCTGAGTAAAGAGGCAATCGCCTATGAGCCGATGGAATTCCCGCGCTACTTCCGGCGGCTGGCCGGCATGGATTTCGGCTGGGATCACCCAACGGCTGTGGTGTGGGCTGCGTATGACCCGGACGCAGACTGCATCTACATTTACGACTGCTACAGGCGGCGCGAGGCCGGCGTCATTGAGCACGCTGCAGCTATCCGCCCGCGTGGCGCCTGGATCCCGATGGCGTGGCCACATGACGGCCACCAGCACGACAAGGGCAGCGGGCAGCAACTGGCGCAGCAGTATCGCGACCAGGGCATCAACATGCTGCATGAGCATGCCCGCTTTGAGTCCACCGGCGCCGAAGGTGAGACAACGACAAGCCTTGTGTCTGTTGAGGCCGGTGTGTCGGAAATGCTCGAGCGCATGCAGACAAGCCGGTTGAAGGTGGCCGTGCATCTGAATGACTGGTTCGAGGAATTTCTGATGTACCACCGCAAAGACGGCAAGATCGTCAAAGAGGTCGATGATTTGCTGTGCGCGACGCGCTATCTGTTGATGATGCTGAGGCACGCAACCACCAAGCAGGAAAAGCACATGCCTGGATCCTGGCGCGAACGACTCAAGGCCAAGCGCAAAGGATCCGGCTCGCCCATGACAGCCTGAGCTATGGGGCTATGCCCTGATATGGGCTTAATTTTCACGACAGTCCACGACCCAGGCCTGTCTGAATGAATGCCGATAAGAAGCCCGGCGAAGCTACTGACCGATTGAGCGAGAGCGCCGTTGCGGCTGAAAACTGGTCGCGATACCAGCATCTGCGCGATCGAGGGCACCGCGAGTATTGCCGGCAGGCCCGGCGCCTCGAGGACTATTACCTGGGCGGCGGCTCGCAATGGTCCGCTGCAGACAAAAAGGTGCTCGAAGGCCAGGGGCGCATGGCCCTGGAATTCAACGAGGTTATGCCGGCAGTCAATGCGGCCGTGGGCTACCAGATTGCAAACCGCATGGAGATTGGCTTCTCGCCGCGGGGCGGCATGGCCAGCCAGGAAAACGCGACGGTGCTTTCCAAGGTTGCAATGCAGGTTGCGGACAACACCGATCTGCACTGGCGCGAGACTGAGGTATTCGCCGATGGCCTGATCCAGCAGCGCGGGTATTACGAAATCCGCATATCGACCAACGATCACATGCGCGGAGAGGTTGATATTGCCGTGCTGGATCCAATGGACGTGCTGCCAGACGCTGACGCCAAGTCCTATGACCCTATGGACTGGTCAGACGTGGTTATCACGCGATGGCCAACCCTGGATGAAATCGGCAACCGATACGGTGAAGAAGCCCGGAAGAAGGTCGAGGCGACAATCCAGGCGTCAAACCCCATTGGCGAGGCCGATTGGGGTGATGCTGGCGACGACGAAGAACCGCGCAACAAATTCGGCATCGAGAATGATGGCCGGTCGCAGTCGCAGTATTACGACGCTGTGCGCCGCGACAAGCACCTGACGCGGGTGCGCGTAGTGGAGCGCCAGAAATTCATCTACAAACAGGTCAAGGTGCTGGTGTCGCCTGACACGGGTGACGTGCGTGTGGTTGAGGACATCCCCGAGGACCGGCTGCAACGGATCATGGCCGAGTCTGGCGGGATCCTGACGCAGCGCATGGCCAAGCGTGTTCGCTGGATCGTTTCAACATTCGACACGGTGTTGTTTGATGACTGGAGCCCCTACCCTTTCTTTACGGTGGTTCCCTACTTCCCCTATTTCCGCCGAGGCCGCACCCGCGGCATGGTGGACAACGGCATGGGGCCGCAGGACGCGCTCAACAAGGCGGTAAGCCAGTACATCCACATCCTGAACAGCGTGGCCAACTCCGGCTGGCTGATCGAGGAAAACTCGCTTACCAACATCGACACGGATGACCTCGAGGACGCCGGCGCCAAAACCGGCTTGGTCCTGGAGTACAAGAAGGGCTCAGCCAAGCCCGAGAAGATTTCACCGAACCGGTTGCCAGAAGGCCTGGACCGGATGATCGACCGGCTGACCAACACGCTCAAGGACAACACGGTGCCGGACGCGGCCCGCGGCCTTGACGGCGGTGATATGTCTGGCATCGCGGTGCAGTCCCGACAGTACGCAGCGCAGCAGCAGCTTGCCCTGCCCCTGGACAACCTCGCGCGCACTCGCAAAGCGCTGGCCATGCGGATCCTGTGGATGCTGCAGGCGTTCTATGACGACGAGCGAATCATTCGGATCACCAAGCAGAACCCGATGACCGGCCAGCCCGAGGACGAGGAACTGCGCATCAACTTCGAGGATCCAGGCACGGGCCAGATCCTGAACGACCTTCGCGTAGGTGAATACGACGTAATCGTGACCGAGCAGCCCATGCAGGTCACATTCGAGAACAGCCAATACGAGCAGGCTCGAGAAATGCGCGAGCTTGGCATTGAGATTCCCGATGACGTGCTCATTCGCAATTCAGCATTGGCCGAAAAGGCAGAGCTCCTGCAGCGGCTGGCCGAGCAAACCCAGGAAGTCAAGCCGAACCCGCTTGAGGAAGCAGAAATCGCGGTCAAGCGCGCCCAGGCTCGCAAACTGAATGCTGAAACGGTCAACAAGTCGGTCGAGGGCCAGTTCAGCGCCATTCAAACGGCGCAGACCATCGCGACCATGCCATCAACGGCGCCGCTGGCCGATTCGTTGCTGCGCTCAGCAGGTTTCGAGGACCAGGACGCCGCGCCGATCGTGCCGGACGCGATCGCTGCGGAAGGCATTGCCGGCGAGCTCCCGCCACCTGAGCAAAACACCAACCCATTGACGCCACCCAACCCGGATAACCCGGCTGTTGGAGTGAATGACGGCATCGAGGGCGGTGAACGGGGCGACGCATGACGCCGCCGCTTTTCTTTGATGAGGCCAGCGGCCGGTCGGTCACGCGCCTGGATTTCGTTCTGCAGAAGCTGGACGAGGCCATGCAAGAGGATCCAGGCCGGCAGATCAAGGCGATTGTTGTCGGCAACGCCTTCGCCATCCGGCTGAATTTTGAGCGAGGCCTGCAGGCGTCAGGCGATGTCAATGGCATTCCGCTTCGTGTGCAGGGCCTGGGCGATGACTTCCAGGCCCTTGAATTTTCCAAGCCATAGCAGGTGAACCATGAGCAGAAACGACGATTTACCCCTTTACCAATCCCACAAGATCGTGGGCGCCGCTTTGATAGCGGGCGTGTTTGGTCGCGATGACGGCACCTTTTCGCTCACATTCGCAGACGAGCGCATTTCGCCGCGGGATGTGACCGGCGAGTACGTCGAGAAGCACAAGCCGGAGGCTGGTGGCTACTTCGTTGAATATGAGGATGGCTACCAGTCCTGGAGCCCGGCCAAGGCATTCGAGGACGGCTATACACCGCTCGCCGGCGTGGGTATGAGCGTTGCTGGTGCGGCGCGCGTTGCCCATGAGGCGAACCGCGCCTATTGCATTTCGATCGGCGACCACTCGCAGCCAAGCTGGGAGGAAGCGCCGGATTGGCAGCGCGAAAGCTGCATCAATGGCGTGCTTGCGGTGCGTCAGTTGGTTATGTCCGGGCGTATCGCCACCCCCGAGGCATCGCATGCCAACTGGATGCAGCACAAGATCGCTTGCGGCTGGACGCATGGACCGGCAAAGGATCCCGAAGAAAAGACGCACCCGTGTCTGGTGCCTTGGGACGAACTGCCAGCCGAGCAGAAAGCCAAGGACTACATATTCCGTGCGGTTGTGACCGCAATGATTCAGGGGGCTTAACCATGAGCGAGCAAGCGATTGAGAAAGAGATTCAGGACAAGGGCCTGACCGCTCCGCGCATTACGCCGGCCGACATCAATGACCAGATCGTGCGGGCGCAATACCACCGATTTGAGGGCACCACGACGATTGTTGCGTGCCTGACGTTGAAAAACGGTTTCACCGTGGTTGGTGAGTCCGCATGCGCGTCGGTTGAAAATTTCGATCAGGGCCTGGGCGAGCGCATCGCCTTTGAAAAGGCCCGCGACAAGATTTGGGCGTTTGAAGGTTATGCGCTCAGAAACAAGCTGTGTGCCAGGACATAGCTATACCCGCTGCAGAGACTGCGGCCTTTTCGCGCGGTCACGCATCAACCCGGTCCTAGCGGCCGGGCGATGCAAGGTGAACGCATGGAAGGACGGCCGCACGTC
>CAZVMN010000016.1:3751-47269 GCA_964629015.1 uncultured Oceanococcus sp. | reverse complement strand
CGGTCCTAGCGGCCGGGCGATGCAAGGTGAACGCATGGAAGGACGGCCGCACGTCGATCAGCATGTACGGCGGGACCATTCCGCCATTTCCAGACGCGCCGCGTATCTATTGCCGCGCATTTGTACCCAAGAAGGAAGGAAGCAATGAACATCGATCAGAATGACATTGATGCGGAAGAAATCGACGTAAACGCAAGCGAGCCCGAGGGCGATGAGCCCCAGGGCGCCGAAGGCGATGAAAAGCCAGACCGCGGCGATCACTTTGACCCGGACGCTGGCGCCAAGGATGCCGGCCGGAGCGAAGGCGGCGACCAGGGCGGCGACGGTAAAGACGGCGACGGCGGCGGCACCGGTGGCGACGGCGATGACGCTGGTGAAACCGGCGATGATGAAGGTGGCAACCGGATCCCGCAGCCGCGTTTCAATGAGGTCATCAAGCAGCGCGATGCTGAACGCGAGGCCCGGATCCGTGCCGAGGAACGCAACCGCGTGCTCGAGGAATTGATGGGCAAGTCCCAGGGCGGCGGCAACGCTGGTGACGCTGAGGACGAATCGCCGGCAATCGACCTGAATGAACTGCGCCGCCAACGCGCGGACGCGCTCATTGACGGCGACGTTGATCTGGTGAACGAGCTTGACCAGAAGATCGAGGACGAAATCTCAGAACGTGCGGCTGCGCGCGCCATCGAACAGATGAACAACCAGCAGGTTCAAAGCCGGTTCAAGTCTGTGGCCGCTGAGTCTTACGAGAAGTTCCCGTTCCTGAATCTGAATGGCCCTGAGCCCAACGAGGATGCGATTCGCGAAGTCGTGGAATGGCGTGATTTCTACTACTCCAAGGGCAAGCCGTTGGATCAGGCGCTGGCCGAAGCGGTGGCCAAGGTTGGGCCGCTTTACGCGAAAGCGGCACCGGCTGCGATTGATGGCCAGGACGGCGGCGGCAAAGCCGGGGAGCGCACCCGCGAGGCCATTTCCCGCAATGCCAACATGCGGCAACCCCCGCGGACATCCGAGGCCGGCGCCGGGGATCGCAGCGAGGGGCCGAAGGTGCCGAATATCAATGATCTGTCGGATGAGGAATTCGAGGCCCTGTCGGACAAGGAAAAGGCCCAGCTTCGGGGCGATACGGTTTAGCCCAGGCCCCCGCCAACCCACCAAACGCGACCGCCCATTGTGGCGGTCGTTTTCGTTGGGCCTGGAGCTATGGAGCATGCCCGCAAAACGGCCCTAGTCTTATCTCAACGCGCATATAGCGCTACAGGGCGTGGCGGCGGCTGTATTCCTTCCTCGGCTACTCCCTGGATGAAGGGCCGCGCACGCAGTCGCTGCCGCGCGCTTTGCACGAAGCGCTGAATAAACGTGATGGGTCGCTGACTAGCGCTTTCGCCAAGCCTCACGGCGTTAAACAAGGCCCGGACCAGCCCGGTAAGCGCGGCGGTTTCTTCGCACCGTAAGTCGATGTTCTTCGCGTGAATGGGGCGGCGCACTGCCCGGAACCACAACCCCCTTCCTTTGGAGAAGCAGCAATGCAGACCAATTTTGCGGCACTTACTGCCGATCAAAAAATGGTTTGGTCGCGCGATGTGTGGACCGCCGCCCGCGATCAAATGTTCATCAAGAAATTCACCGGCAAGTCCGATGGATCTCTCATTCAGATCATCCCTGAACTGACCCGCACCGAGAAAGGTGAGCAGTGCATCATGCACCTTGTCGCGGATCTGGTCGAGGACGGCGTGATCGGTGACAACGAGCGCGAAGGCAACGAAGAAGCCATGCAGTCCTTCAACCAGACCATCGAAATCGATCTGATTTCGCACTCGGTCAAGAACAAGGGCAAGCTGGCGGATCAGAAAACCGTCATTCGCTTCCGTGAAAACGCGAAAGATCGCCTCGCCTACTGGCTGGGCAACCGCTGCGACCAGTTGGCATTCCTGACCCTTTCGGGCATCAGCTACGCCTATCACAACGACGGTCGCCCGCGTGTCAATTCTCCGTTCCCGGATCTGGCCTTTGCCCATCAGGTGCAGGCGCCGACCGGTAAGCGTGGCCTCATGGTGCGCAATGGGGCGCTCGAAGCCTCGAACACCTCTCAGATCACCGCGACCGACACGCTGAGCTACAAGGCGATCGTTGATGCCAAGGCCTACGCCAATGAGCATTACATTCGCCCGTTGATGTCCGGCGGCAAGGAGTATTACGTCTGCTTCCTTCGCCCTGGCAGCTTCGCTCAGTTGAAGAAAGACGCGGATTTCCAGCGCGCTATCACTTCGGCAATGCCTCGCAGCGCCAACAACCCCTGGTTCACCGGCGGCACCGTGACCGTGGACGGCATCGTGTTCCATGAGCACCGTTTGGTTTACACCAACCGCGCCGCCGCTGACGGCAACCGCTGGGGCGCCACCGGCAACATTTCCGGCACCCGGACCCTGCTGTGCGGCGCTCAGGCGCTGGGCATGGCTGACCTGGGCGCTCCGGAGTGGGTCGAGAAGGGCTTTGACTACGACAGCAAGCAAGGCATCAACGTGGACAAGATGTTTGGACTGCTCAAGCCGCGGTTCCATTCGATCTATGACCGCAGCGTTGAGGACTTCGGCTGTCTGACCCTGGATCACGCGGCGTAGTCGCACAGCTACCCGCCTGATAGGGGCGCTGGCGCAAAACGGAGTTCGCCCATGACTCCACCTGCTACCCCGCCGCCAGTGCCCCGCTTTTTCCTCCGATGATGATGTAAGGAGCATTCCATGATTCGCAAGCAATCCGGCCGTCAGGAAGTAATTTCGGGCCAAATCACCTTTGACCACACGCAGATCGATGACGACACCTTTCACGGCGCCATCGAGCTCCCCAACGGCGCCGAGGTCGTTTCCGGCTCTCTGCAGGTAGTCGAGGCCGCTCAGGCTGGCGTGACCGCCGATGTCGGTGACTCCGATACCGGTGATCGCTATGTCGATGGTGCTGACGCCACGGCCGAGGCCCGCACCGCCTTCACGCTGACCGGCCATGTGACCGATGGCATTGGCGATGTCGGTGTGACGTTCTCTGCCAAGCCAACCCAGGGCAGTTTCAAGCTGTCCGTTCAGTACGTCGTGACCGGTCGGGCCGCTTTCTCGCAGGGCCTGGACTACCGCGGCGATGGCGTGCGCGGCGCCTAAGCCACTGGCGGGCCAGCCCAGGTTGGCCCGCCCATCCATTTGAACAGGGAGTAACCCATGAAATTTCGATCACCCAACAAGGACGAGGATCTGATGATCGGCGTCCGCTCTGGCCATACCTTTGTCGTGAGCAAGGACGGCTGCGACGTGCCTGACCGCTTCGTGAAAGCCGCGATCGACGCGGGCTGCGTGCCGCTTCGCGGTCGCGGCAAGGCCATGCAGGACATTGCCACTGGCGATGAGCCCGAGCCCGGCACCGGTGAGCGCACCGCCGCTGTTCGTGAGGCAATGGAAAAAATGCTGGACGGCGACGGAAGCGACGACTTCGGCCAGGACGGCAAGCCGAACTGCGGCCCGTTGTCGAAGATCGCCGGCTTTAATGTCGGCCGCGAAGAACGCGACACCGTTTGGGCGCAACTCAAGGTTGAGCTCGAGTTGGGAACCGAGGACGAGTAAATGAACCTCGAGGAACTGCGCACGGAATTCCGCGAGCGAGCCGATGACCTCGCCGAGCCTTATCTGTGGGCAGACACCGCCGTAAACCGGTGGATCAATGAAGCCGAGCGCGAGGCCGCGGAACGCGCCCGGCTTATCTATGACGAATCAACCAAGCTCAGCAGGATCAACCTGGAGCCTGGGAAAGCTGAGTACACGCTGAGCCCGCTGGTGCTCGATGTTGACCAGTTCGCAACGCGCGTGAGTGACAGCCGGCGCATTGACCGCATTACCCGCGAGCAGCTTGACCAGCATGGCCGGCACTGGCTCGAGGCCGTTGGCGATCCGGTTTCCTTCTATTTCATTGGCAATGTCTTGCGTCCCTACCCGGCCCCGGTGAAGGCCGACACGCTCCAACTGAGTGTTTGGCGCCTGCCGCGGGAAACGATGGAGGGCAACCAGGATGAGCCAGAAATCGCTGAGCGCTATCACGAACGCCTGCTGGATTGGGTGCTGTTCCGGGCCTTTTCCAAGCGTGACCCCGATACGCATGACCCAGGCCGCGCTGCGAACTATGAGGCGGCGTTTGAGGCGAGTTTCGGGATCCGTCGCGATTCCAACGTGCAGCGCAAACAGCGCCGCCACCGCGTAACCACAACCAAACCCATCTGGTAGGAGCCTACATCATGGCAAACACGCTCTACGACAAAGGCCGGCAGCGCTTCCTGGAGGCGCAAATCAACTGGCTTTCTGACACGGTTAAGGTATTGCTGGTCGATACCGGCGCCTATACGGCGAACTTCACCACGCATGAATTCTTTGCTGACATCCCGGTGTCGGCCCGCGTGACCACGCCTGTTACCTTGGTGAGCAAGGCAACGGACGACGGCGCGGCTGATGCGGCCGACGTGACCTTTGCCGCGGTGTCTGGCCCAACCATTGAGGCCATCGTGATTTTCAAGGACACCGGCACCGAAGCGACCAGCCCGCTGATTGCTTACATCGACACCGCCACTGGCCTGCCAATCACCCCTAACGGCGGCGACATCATCGTGACCTGGGACAACGGCCCGAACAAGATCTTCAAGCTCTAATCATCTGCGTGTGGAGGTAAGCCGTGGCCGACATTACTAGCCAGCACCTGAACCTTTACACCGGTGATCTTGCAAGCGTGGAGATTGTCGATGGCGAGGTGAACAACCTTTTCGACGACATCGATGACATCCAGTTTGTCGATGGTGGCACGCGGATCAAGGACATTTGGTTTGGCGTCGGGAGCCCGAACAACGAGCCGTTGTTTGTGCCTCGCGTGTTCCTGCTCGAGCCGCCTGGGGATTCGGACCAGATCGTTACTCTATCGGTGAGCGACGAGGTTCCATTGCCGCCGGACGTTACCGAACTGTCCGACGTGCCCCTGGCGCCTGTCGTTGGCTCAGCGAACTACGTTTTCACAACGATTGGCGAGCTCGAGGAATATGACCCGCCTGGGACCGAGACTGACCCGTACTATCGGCAAAAGCTGACTTACGACGAAGTGGTTGAGGGGCCGTATCATGCGGATCCCGCGATAATGCTGGAGTCTGTCGAGGGCGATCAGGTCGTGTTTGCCATCCAGGGCCAGACCAACTGGCTGAGCGCGGGTGATCTGGTCAAGATGTTCGATTCGGTCATTGAGGTCGTAAGCGTGCAGTCTGGCGCTTTCACTCAGTTGGATGAGCCGCCCTTGGTTGCAGCTACGCTCGTTCAGACCACCACGGACGGCCAGGGTGACGAAGGCCCAGGCCCGCCCTTTTGGGACTGGTATCGCTGGGGCGACACCAACGTAACCGGGCCTGACCCGACATACCAGTTGGTCACGCGCCCGGTGGATGTCACGGACATTGATACCACGCTGCCAAAGAGCATTTCATGGTGCCGCGTGACGGCCAAGGTCCGGCACGAACAATCCCCTGGCGATTTCATTGCCGGCGTGCTCGGTGCTGGCCGGGTGCAGGAAGGCTTTGCCAAGTATGTATCGGCACAGTTCTATACCGAAACGCAGAAGGTCAACAGCGTCTACTACGGCGTGACCCCTGTTACGTCCGCGCCGCTGAACACCGACACAACCATTGCGGTTGCGGCGACGGATATGGCGGTGGATGAAGCGCCCACGATGGCGCCTATATTCCGCGTGGATGACCTTGTGCTGCTGCACCACACTGCAACGGATGCAGTGCCGAATCCATACACCCCGGACGCGGTTATCAGCCTATCTCGGGCCAACCTGGGATATGCGGCGCTGATCGATGACAACGGCGTGAAGGTGGCCACGTCGCTGTATGACATCGATCTGGTTGCCGGCGAGCTCGTCATTCCGTCCGGCTCGGATCTGAGCGCGTATACGGCCCCCTTCGCCGTTGAGCACCGCATTGAGCAGTACAACCGCGTGACCGGAATTACCGGCCTCAATATCGATATTCTGCGGCCGCTGACGCGCGACTTCCCGGCCGATTCAAAGCTGAGCTCGGTGTACCTGCCGGATCTTGAGAAAACGCAGGCCACCGCCCAGGTTCTGTATGACACGAACACCTGGGGCGGCAACTGGTTCCCGGATCCGTTGCCAACCGAGGCCACCGGCGAGGTGAACGATGAGCAGCACCCCATCCAGGTGCGCAACCAAGACGCGATTCCCGAGGATTGGCGCTTTCACTTCACCAACGCGACCAGCTTCGACTGCTACGGCCGCAATGTCGGCCTGATTGGTTCCGGCTCAACTGGCACGGACTTCTCGCCTATCAACCCGGACACGGGCGGCGCGTACATGACCGTGAAGGCGGAAATGTGGGGCGGCGGCTGGTCAAGCGGCAACAATGTGCGCGTGCGTACTGACCCCGGAAAGCTCCCGGTCGAGGTTCGCCGCGTTGTGCTGCATGGCATTCCACCGGATACCGAAAGCGCTCGCATTGCCGTTGCCGGCAGCATCAACGTGGAGTAACCAATGGCTCATAAACCGGGCATTGGCGCGATTTTCGGCATTACCGCCGAGGACGGCGCCGCATCGCAGAAGCGCGTCGCGCTGATAGACCGCGCCAACCTTGGGCGGGTTCTGGCTGTTACAACGGCGGACGTGAATGGCGGCTATGTGTTCAAGGGGCTCAACCCGGACTATGACGGGTATCTGGCGCTGTCGGTCGATGATGACGGTGCGCCACCGAAAGATGCTCTGATTGAGGATTACATTCAGCCGGTTCCTGCCTACCAGGGTGCTGAATTCCAAGGCAACTATGTAAAGCTGGTGATGAGCGCGGACCCGTTGTCGGGATGGTTTGGGCTGACTGATGCGCATGGGGACCATATCTCCCCGATCGATGGGCGCGGGACGGCCCTCAGTCGCGGGACCAATGTTAATTGGGCGCAGCCATCTATCTGCCCTGGCGCTCCGCAGTTGGGCTCTATTGAGCTTGATAACGCGGCCTTCGGGCATGGGTGCAGACGCATGGAGTTCGAGCTACGCGAACAGCCATTTCGCGGATCTCTTGAGTGGGCCTTTCGTCGTAGCTCTGTCAGCACGTCGCGCATGGCCCAGCTTGTAATGTGCGGGTATGCGGATACGAACGACGCTACCGTTGATAGTGAGAATGGTCAGCTAAGAGGTGTTTTAGCGCTTCGCTATGATCCTTCAACGCAGATTCTGAAGCTGTTTAACTATAGCTCCACTGGCACGAACAACTACAGCGGCCCGTTCTGGGGATGGCGGGAAATCATCAGTTTTGACCTGTCAGCCATGTCTGATGACGTGCATGTAATCGCCACTTGCGAATACGCAAATGAGGCCAATCTGTATGTGAATGGACAGCTTGAGGCGACCAGTAGCTTGGCCGGCCAGAATTCGTATGTCGGCTCAAACTACAACCGCGGGTTTGCAGGTCTTGCTTGCTGCGGCGAGGTTGCTGATGTTGGCAGCTATCGGCCGACTGGACGGTTTACGACGCTTCGCACAGGCCCGGCTTTTTTCTATCAGAAAGTGCTGTCTGCTGCTGATGCTCTAGCGCATTATGAAGCGCTCATGACGCCGGGCGGTGGATCGCCGCTTGAGACTGGATACGCGAAAGAGTTGATCCTGGAGCAGCCGATCGCATACTTTCGCATGAGCGATCCCAACGAGCTCGATGGGCTGGTTGACTGGCTGCGGCCAGACGCGGCGCATGGCGCGTTGACCATTGTGAACGCTGCGGACGTTTCATTCTCAGAGCCATCGCCGGTTGCGGGCCAAACTGGCATTGAATGGGGCGGAAATTCCGCCGCTCGCAGTAACTATGTGGGCTCAAACTTTTGCTCGGAGCGCTCTGGCGGTCTGTCCGTGATTTTGCAGCCGGCGAACGCAGCCCCCGCTCAAATAGAGCTCATTGCACGGCTTGGGTACAGGGCGAGCACCTATTATTTTGAGTTGATTCGAGACACAACAGGCGCATTCGCCATTCGCTTGCGCGAGTCTGGCTCACTGATTGAGTACACCTTCCCGACGATCGTTTCCAATGCGCAGAAGCACCTGTTTTCGTTCGGTTACGAAAAGACGACTCAAGAAGCCTTTATGATGGTCGATGGTGTGGTGATAGACACGATCCCGATCAATGCAACGATCGTTGACACCTCATACAACGATGCGCGGGTTGATAAGACTCTGCATGTGGCCGGCGTTGTGAATGACGCGTTTTCGTCGGTCACTTACCCATACGCAGGCTATATGTCTGATTTGGTGCTGTTTCCCATTGCGCCGCCAATTTCCAGGCTGCAAGCGCACTATGCTGCATTGAGCACGGTGTAGGGGGTTAGCCGTGGCTGATTTGCTGATTTCAGCAGTCAGCGCTGGCGATCAGTCGGGCGTCGGCGAGCCTTCGGCTGAAAATGCGGCGCAAGGCGTTACGGCAACCGGCATTGCGACGGGCGGCATCGGGCCGGCCAGGGTTTCACCGCCGTCAAGGGCGGCGTCCCTTGATTTCAACTTTGGCGCTGCGACGGATCCGCCGCCTGCTACGGCGGTTCGCTTTACGTTCGGCGGCGCCCTGGTGCAATCAGCCGTCACCGCCGGCGATCAATCGGCATTTGGCAGCGCCGGGGTAGCGAACGCGGCGCAAGGCGTGACCGCTGGGGGCGTAGAGGCACCGGCAATGCCTTCCAGCCTGATTGTCGCTGACGCGGCCATTGGCCAGCCGGTCGATTTTGATTTTGTGCTGGCCACGGATCCGGCCCCAGGCATAAATGTCCCCTTCATCTTCGGCGGGCCACTGGTCGTTGCCGGTGTAACGATCGGCGATACCCTGCAAATGGGCGCCGTCGAGGACATTGACCAGCCGGTATCTGCGCGCCCTGCCGGCATTTCGCCGCATGACGCTGGCGTGCCCATCGTCACTGACGGGGCGATCAATGGCCGATATATCGAGTTCAACTTCACGGCGGCAAGCGGCCCGGCGCCGGCAACATCGGTGCGATTTGACTTTGGTGATACGTCATCGCGCCCTGTCACCCAAGCCAGCGCCGGACAGACTGATGCGCTTGGCAATCCAGGCGTCGAGAACGATGCGCAAGGCGCTTTCGCAGAAGGCTGGGACAGCGCCTCATTTGGCGGACCGATCGGCTACAAGCCACATTTTCGCGATGGCAATGTCAATTTCAATTTCCTGCAGGCTGTTGGCCAGCACAATGCGCTAAACGTCCCGTTCTATTTCAGTGAGTCGCTGGGCTTCGGGGCGCTGGGCTTTGATGCGTCGCTGTTTGGCGATGCTGATGTCCACAACGTCGCGCAAGGCGTTTTTGCCGAGGGCTTCGATGCGTCCGCGTTTGGCTCGCACCGCGCCGGCATACCGGTTGAGGTGTCGGTTTCCGGCTTCGATGCGTCGGCGCTTGGTGAGCCTGTTGTTGAACTGCCGCCGTTTGTTGAGATATTCCCGGAAAGCATTGCCCCGCTGGATGCTGTCGGGGAGCCGAAATTCTGGTGGTTGCCGCCTGATGATGCGATCTACGGCGACACATCCGGCCATTGGCATGCGGGCACGCCTTCTCATTCGGCCACATTATCGGCCTGGGGCGCTGGCCACCGCCCTTACGACACGTTCACGTCATCCTGGCGCAAGCTGGATCAGCGCTCATCGGCCAGGGCGGCTGTTTGGGGCGCGCAATACACGGTGTCCGCGCCGGCCGGATCCGTGTGGCGCCGACTGTACCGGCGCAGCGGTGACTCGCTCTTTACATGGCATGCCGGCCTGGGACGTGCCGGCCGCGCTGAACTGGCTTGGCATGCTGCGGACTTTGATTCCTCGAGCATGCTGGCACCGTGGGCGCGCAGTGGCTACCGGGAGAATTCAGACGCAGCGCCCTGGAGCGCGGGCTATCAGCACACTGGCCAAACCGTCACCGGATGGCGGGCCAGCTATCAAGCCGAAGGCTGTGACACGCTTATTTGGGGGCGCGGCATATATCCGCCGTTCACCATTGAGGCGCGATTCATCTATCCGTTTGGCTGGCTGGACGACGGCTACGGGGTGCCATCGCTCACGCAGAACCAGGACGTGCTGGTTACGCAGGAGGATCCACACACCGAATTCGGCGCGCACAACCTTGAGCTCATCCACACTGAGGTCGAGGCTGGCAGTATTGCGCCGGAAGGCGTCGGCAATCACTTCATTGCCTATCGTTTCCGTTATATCGAAGGTATCGGATTTGATGCGTCAGTCGCCGGGGAGCCGCTTGTTGGCTTCACGCAGCCGGTGGATGCGATCGGCTGGGAGGATCACGCTTTTGGCGTGGCGTCGGTGCAGGACAATACGCGCCGCGCCTTCCCGGTTGGATTTGGCGGCATCCAGATTGGCGCCGAAATCACGGTATCGCGCCGGATCCGGTATATACAGCCGCCCGGCAATGACCATTCCAGGTGGCCGTCCACGATCGATTTCCTGGTTTACAACCAGACGAGCTACGTCGAGCCCTACACGGACACGCCGCGGACCTGGGGGCCTTACTTCGGCAATTTCAATCTCATCGAGAATCGAAATCGCACGGTCGGCCCTTACGGCTTTGACGCCAGCAAAACGAGCCCGCCGTTCCTGGTGCGCAACGCTGCGTTTGTTATCAAGCCAGACGGCCTCGAGGGCGCGGCTGGCGTGCCGTTCATCGCCGATGCCGTTCGATACCTGCAGGCCGAGTCTGTGCCGGAGGTGCCGCAAATCAGCCGGTACAACGCCGTTCTGAATGACGCGCGAGTGATCCAGCCGCAGGGGTTTGAAGCAGCCGAGGTGCCGCCGGCGGACGATATACGCAACCTGAACCGGACGTTTCGGCAGGAATTCAGCTACACCGGTGAGGAATTCGGCACCGCGTTTGTTGCTGATGCGGTCAGGACAATCAGCTTTTACCAGGGCATCCCCAGCACGGATCCGCAGCCTATCCCGGTTGTTTTCAATTCGGATCAGTATGTTTCACCGCCTGGGTACAAGTGGCGCGATGAAACCGGCGCGCATGCCGTGCATGAGCATTTCAATATCGTCACGCCGCGCTGGGTGCATATCGAGTACACCGGCAATCCAACGGTGCGCAACCTGACGCCGGAGCTTGGAGCCTACGGCTATCCGCAGGCTGAATGGGGCTTGCCATCAATCAGGCTTGAGTATCGGCATTTTGAAATGACCGGCTCGGACACATCGCAGTATGGGCGTCCCAACCTGACTCGCGGCATTCGCTTCCTTGGCGCGATTGGCCGGGATGCAGCGAGCGTGTCGCGCTTTGCGCGCGTGGAAGTGCAAGAGCCCGTTGGGCCGTACACGCGCACGATTGGCGCGTACTCGATACCAGGAGCGAACTTCGACTTTGAGAACCTGATTGGCCGGCATGAGATTCGTGAAAACCGGATTGAAGTCTCTGGCTTCGATGCGGCCAAGGTTGGCGATGGCACCAGGGCCGATGCGAATAGCATTCACCCGACCAGCATTCACGATGATTTTGCGGCCGCGTTTGGGGACCACCAAGTTACGAGGTTCCTGTTCGTTCGTGATGCCGGCGGGATTGCGGCGCCGTTCCCTTCTCTGCTGAGCGGCCCCGTGCCTGGATCCCCAGGCCCAAACAAGCACCGCATATCGCCGCATACCATTTGGGCGACGTTTGATGTCACAGATCAGGCTGCGGCAAACCATGACCATGAGCGCTGGCACTATATGGACTGGACCGGCCCCAACGACAAGGGTGTGCGCCCGCATTTCGGGAGCGCAGCGGTCACAAACCAGCACCGCGCGATTCGCGTGGATGGTTTTGGGCGGGGTGAGCCGGTCAGCGAAGGGGCTCGAGTCTCCAATTTCGTCAACCGCATTCCGGCCGATGGCATTCGCGCCGGCCGGTTTGGGTTCCCTTACCTGCTGGGCGGTGACAGGGATTTCCAGGCGTTCGGGTTTGTTCATTCCGAAATGGGCACGCCGCACATTGAATTGTGGGTGGATCCGTTATTGCCGCGCTATGTCAGCCCGGCCGGCATCGATGCGTTCCGCAGCGGCGCGAATCGCATCAACAACTTCCATCGTCAGATCTACCCGGCCGGGACCAGCATGTTGCGCATGCCTGAGCCCTGGCGCGTTGGCCCGCCCTGGAATCCGCTGATACCGGGCATAGAGCCCGGCGAGTTCGGCGAGCATCGCGTTGAATACTGGATCCGCACCCTTCACCCGCAGGGCTTTGAGTCTCTGGACATGCGGCACGACATCGACGCTTTCGCTGATCGGCTGAAGGTCTATCACCGTGACTACGTTTCGCACACCGGGCTGGACGCGACCGAATTCGGCGATGCCGACATTTCGACCAGGGACCGCGTTGTTGAGTCTGGCGGCATTTCATGGTCTGGCGACATCGGCCTGCCATCAGTTCAGGCGCGCGCGATAGTCGCGCTTGGTGGTTTTGGCTTTGACTCGGCCGAATTCGGCGACGTGGACGAATGGGAGTCCGGCAAGGTCAAGCCGCACGGCGATGACCTGTCCAGCTATGGGGCGGTATCCCTGAACCGCGGTATCAATGCACCTGGATTTGAAGGCGTTGTTGGAATGCCTGCTGTCGGTCGCCTCTTGCAACACCAGGGAGCGGCCAATGAGCAATTCGGTGCTGCGTCCGCCTCAATGGTAAACCCGCATGGCTGCGGATCTGCCAACCGGGCGGTTGTCCCGCATCACGTTGCACAAGGCGCGGTAGGAATTCCGACCATTGGTTAATGGCCGAAGTGCAAATGCCGCCCTATCTTGTGGGGCTGGACACAATCTCGAACGAGCGCGACATGCCGGCCGGTGCCGTGCGTGCTGCGCTGAATGTCGAGTTCGATCGGGAGGGCCATGTTCGGCGGCGCCCTGGTGCCGTGCGTCTTTCCCCGCAGCCTGTTCACAGCCTTTGGAAATCCACCCGCACCGGTAAAGTCTACGGCGTGAGCGCTGGTGATTTGGTCCGCGTTGAGGCCTCGGCCACCGGCGCCAGCTATGCCGTCGTTGGAAGCATGCCGAACGATGCCGAAGTGAGCTTTACGGAGCTTGCCGACCGCGTTGTAGCCACCAGTCCATTCCGCATTGTCGAAATTTTTGACGATGACACGATGCGCGGCCTGGGCGTTTCTGATTGCGGTTTTGCCGCTGCTGTTCCTGGATCTGCCGGCGGCATGCGCGCCGGTCGCTACGGCGTGGCCGTGTCATTCCTTCGAGGTCATGAAGAAGGCGCCGTTTCGCCGGTGCGCTTTGTGGACGTAGACGAAGGCGGCGGAATCGATGTCAACGGCATCGTTGGCCCTGGCGATGGCGAGGACGCTGTTGCTGTATACCTCACTGCGCCGAATGGCGACGCATTGTTTCAAACGACCCGCATTCCGGCCGGCGTCGCGTCCGTTTCTCTGGCGCGATCTGATCTTGGTCGCGCTGCATCGACCCAGCATCTGCGCAAAATCCCACCGGGGGCAATTGTCCGGCTTTGGCGAGGCCATTTGCTCGTTGTGCGCGGTCGCGCCCTGTATTTCAGCGAGCCCATGCGCTACGGCCTGTTCAGCCCAACCACCGGGTTCATTCAGGAAGCGTCAGAAATCAAGCTGATTGCTCCCGTCGATGGCGGCGTGTTTGTTGCCACCTCGAAGCGCACGTTTTTCTACCAGGGCTCGCGCCCCGGCGAATGGTCCCGTGCGGCCATTTCTGCAGCGCCAGCAGTGCCTGGGACTGCAGCCGAAATACCGATGAGCTTGCTGAGCTCGTCCCTTGAGCTCGGCAGTACCGGCCGGGCAGCAATCTGGCTTACGGCATCCGGCTATGTGGTCGGTCTGCCTGACGGCCAGTTGATTCAACCGCAGGCCGATCGCATGGCTATTAACCCGCAGCGCGGGCAAATGGTCGCGCGTGGGCGCCAGTTCATCAGTCTCACTCAGTAGGAGCCCACCCATGAAGCACAAAAAGGAATTCGCGCAAGCGTTCCAGAATGGCGATTTCGTCCTCACGGATGAAGGCGTTATGTTCCCGCGCCAATCGGCTGTTGCCGCTGGTTTCTATCACCACACGGTCAACGGCAAGGATCTGCAGATCGACCAGAACAACATCCCGGACGCGGCTGTTCTGGACATCCTGAATGTCTATTTCGGCGCCACCGCCAAGCAGGCCGCTTGGTATCTGGCTCTGTTCGCTGGCGCCTTGAATCCGCCGGACAACCTGACGGGCGCAAACTTCGCCGCCACCATGAGCGAAATCACCAGCGGCACCGAGGGCTATTCGGAGCTCACGCGCCCGCAGTTCACGCCTGGGGGCGCGGCCGGCGGTGTTATCGGCAACCTGAGCAACAAGGCGCAGTTTTCCATTGTGACCACCGGCAGCATCATCGTTGAGGGCGCTGGCTTGCTATCGACCAGCGCCAAGGGCGGGACATCCGGCATCTGCGCGTCTGCAGCCCGGTTTGCGAATCCGCGCGAACTGTTCAACGGCGATGATTTCGAGCTCGGCTACACCGTGACTTTGACGGGGTAACGTGGATACGAACCATTATGGCATTGCTCGCATTGTCATAACGGGCGACCACTCCGTTGCGCTTGGGCATGTCCCAAGCGCACGCCAATTGCTTGCGGGATTGCTTGATCGAATGCGCCTGGGCGGGCTTTCCACCGGCGCTGCAACCAAGCAGTTTGATGACGGATCCTATGCGATCGCCCGCGTCGCCGGCGCCATCAATGTTGTGAACATTGTTGCTGACGGCGCGGTGTCCGTTGTGGAAAGCCAGACATCAGAAAGCGTCGGTGTCATGGACTTCGTAAGCGGCGTGATTACCGATGCACAGATAAAGGACGTGCCGCTTGCTGGCGGCGGATCCGCGAAGTATCTGGCCGAGTTCTATCCAACAAAGCGAACGGTTACTACGCATCCAGATCTGTCGGCCGACACCAAGCAGGGCATCGAGCGTCTGGCGGTCAAGCCGTTCCCTGAGCTTGGCTATCCAGATTCAAATGAGTCTGGAACGATCCAGTATTCGCAGTACACGCACATTCACCCCACCATGTTCAGCGGCCGGATGCGCAAGCTGGTACAGGCCCTGTCTGGCTTCGGCCGGCTATCGCCAAAAGATCCGGAGCCGGAGCGTGTTGGCGCTGGCAATGTGAACATTTCGCGCTACCCGTCTATCTATGCCCAGGTGCTCCAGGAAATCTATCGATCGAGCGTTGAGGAACAAGCGCCGATTGATGAGCCGGATCCGGAAACCAGCTTTCAGAAATCATTGGCCAGCAGTGGCCTGCAGATCCGTTTTGACCATCGATTCAACCGGACGCATGGCCTGCAGAAAGCCGATGATGGCGCCTATTGGCTGATTGAGGTCAGTAGTGCGAATGGCGTTCTTGCAAGGCGCCTGCCCTTGCATCCGGCGACGGTCAAAGACGAGGACGGCGAATGGCCATTTCGTGACGAGCTCGAGAGGCTGGAAATACAGGTTCCGGGCGAGCTCACGACACGCGAGGTTCGCGACGAGGATGGCTTGTATATCCTCGATGAGTTCGGCGGCTTCCCAACTGGTGAGGGGTTCCCGCCCAGCCAGTACCTGCAGGCGTACATTGACGCCGGCGTTGTTGTTCAACTGCTTGAGGCAGAGCAGCTTGAGCCATTCTATGAGCATCAGCCGTACACCAGCGTTCAAGGCTGGGCCTTCAACGCGAAAGGCACGGAGGCGCACAACACGGGATATAGGTTTGACCCTGACGGCATTCAGACCGGCGCGCACTACCAGATCAACATTCAGGCGCCCGCTGAATCGACCCGTGATCCGGTCGAGGGTGCGGAGGCGATAGCCAAGCGCGCAAAGCGTTTCGCGAAACCCGACTTGGCCGAGGCCATGTACGAAAAGGCTTTGCGCTTGAGCCGCATTCAGGTCCGGCAGCTTGAGGATGTGGCCGACCGCGACGAGTTTATCGGGCTGTTGACCGGTTTTGAGGTGAGCGTGCCCAGCGGATCCGCGAGCCTGATCCTGGTCAAAGAGGGCCGCTTATTCACCAAGAGCCCGAAAAACATCCAGCCGCAGCAGTTCAAATCATACGAGCCGCTGCTAGGCGTAAACGTAAGCCACGACTTTCGCCCGGCCAACTCTACGATTCAGCAAAACTCGAATCCTGATTGCGATACGCCAATGTGGGTGTTTTTTGATGAGGATGAGTTGAAATGGGTTCGGTTTTTCCGTGATTCGCGCTCACGATCCGACACCATCGAAACGATCGATGACGACCCTTGCAAGCTGATTGGAACCTTTGAAACAACCCGAATAACGGGCAATAGATCCGTGTCGGAGGCGTTCTATTCCAACGACTTTGACGACCGGCGGCGGCTCGCTGATTCCACCTATCGGCACGTCCTGGTTTCGGCATACATGGGGCCATCATCTATCAGCGTGGCCGATGACCCGAGCGACTTTCGGCGCAACTTCATGAGGCGCACGCATCGCTTCCGCCAGACAGTCTCGCAGGAAACGATTACCGGCGACTCAGTGGCTACCGCTGTGGCGACGGTTGCGAGCGTTCGCGAGGCCTATTACATGGGCGTGCTCGAGCGCTCTGAAACAAGAACCTTCACCGAAAGCACGCATTACGAGCACCGTGGCGACCCGTATGCCTACGAAGGATGGCGGTGCATTATAAGCACGGCCGGCTTTGCCATTACGCCGGCGGACTGGCGTGATTGCGACTACTGCGATCCGCGCATGAACTACCCAGGCAGCACAATCCCGCCGGGCAAGCGACGTGTTCGCTATGAGGGGTACAACCCTACGCAATGCAGTGACGCCTACGACCAGGGCCCCTGGGCGCAGAAATGCAATGACATGGATGCGATGAAATACAGCATCCCGGAGCCCCCTGTTCCACCACCGGTAAACGAAGTGGAAAACGGCGTAGGCCAGTACGCCATTCGTCTGGTCGCGGCTCATGCGCCGCGCAATGTCACCACGTTTGAGCGGGAAATAACGGACCAGTGGTCTGTTGAAAAAATCTTTTTGCTCAACCCGGATGAGTTCGGCCTGCATTACCACATTGTCCGCGGTTCCTTTAACTCGCTGGGCGACACGGAATCATCGCTTTTCGATCGAAACATGAATGCGGGCGACGCCGATGATGGCGACCCGATCCGCCTTGTGTATGGCCCGATCGATTTCATCGACATGGATCCAGGCGGCTCAATTTACATAGGAGTGATTTGATGGCCATTTGTGAAATCATTAACGAGTACGGCGCGCTCGAGGCCGATCTGAGGCCGACCCATAAGGCAACTGGAATCGCGTCTGCAGCCGCTATTGGTCTGGCCAGCTTCGCCATTGGATCCACGCTGAATGACCAGATGGCGCTGGCCGACACGGCGACAAACAACAGCGCTGCCACGGTGCTCGAGTCTATGCACGCCTCAATCGGATATGAGGCTTTTGGCGAGTTTGACGCCTCAGCGCATTCCGCGATGGGAGGCCACGGATCAGCATGGCCCGTGGTGATTGATGTCATTGGCGAAACCCTGCTCATGCTGGATTATGCCGATGGCGGTCAGGCCTTCGAGATTGTCGCGGACCAGCTAAATATCAGCGCTGAGGCGCACCCTGGCGACGTTTCGGCCGAAGCCACCGCAAGCGAAAGCGCCACGCTGCAGGCGCACGCCTTTGGCGTCAAGGCCGGGCGGCTTGATGTGTCCATGATGGGCGGCGCCCAGGCCGTTCCAGGCCTGAGCCTGAGCGAAACCGTTGGCAGCGCAGCCACAATAAGCGGGGCCGCATCGATCACCTGGACGGATACCGCGCGTGACCAGTTCAGCCTATTGGCCGAGGCCATCGATCGCGAGCCGGCTGTAGAAATCGTGGCCAGCACGATGACCATGACAGCGACGGTGAGCGTTGTCGAGAATGACGTGGCCAGCGTTTCGGCCGCGCTGTCGGGCGCTGCACACCCATCAAATAGCACTGCCGCTGATCTGCATGCTTCGCTTGAGGTTGAGGCGGCGGCGATGCCCGCTGTTCGGGCATCAGAAACGATCGCCGAGGATCTGGTGATTGCGGACCTGATATTTGAGCCCGGATCCTTTGGGGCCGTTGTCGCGCCCAGCGACACGTTCGCCGCATCTGTTTGGTCAATCCCCGAGGGTGAATCGATCGTAGAGATTGCGGGCGAGCTATATGTTGGCGGATCCACGGGGCTATACCGGCTGGATTACGGCGCCGATGACGAGGGCTCGCAGAAGATCAGCGCGTATGTACGCGGTGGCTTAACCGATTTCGGAAGCGCTGCACTCAAACGAGCGGCCTACCTGTATTTGGGTTGGCGTGGATCCGGGCCGCTGCGCGCAACTATGGGGAGCATCCCCTATTCCGATGAACAATCGTTTTCGTATGAGATCGAGCGGCCGGCAGCGAATAACTCCGTTCCGGCCCGTGTCCGGTTGGGGCGCGGTGCGCGGTCAAGGTACTGGCGGCTGACGCTTGAAAACCGCGACGGTGCTGACTTTGAAGTGCATGACCAGAGGCTTTTGATCGGAGAGCTCAGCAGGAAGGTGTAAATGGCCACTCCCCCGTATTCGACTGGCAATAACTTCGCCAACATCAACAACACGATCAGCACCGTTACCGGGTTGCTGACGGACATGCACGCGCGGGCAGAGAACGCCCTTTCGACGGCCCAAAGCGCAATCAGCGCGTTGTCCCAGGTTCCCAGCATTGAGGCGCCGCCTGGGCCGGAAGCGCCAGACTTGAGCGCAGGCGATTACGCTATTGAGCTTGCCAACGCTAATGCGCCGTCTGTGCCGAATGGGCTGGGCAATATCACGCCGCCACCGATCGAAAGCCTCGAGCTTGACGAGAATTTCGACCTGTCACAGCTTGATGCGATTCTGGCCGACATTGGCGAGTTTGACCCCAGCGTTGCGGCCTTGCTTATCCCCGAAGCGCCTACGACCAATCCGATCGATGCGCCGGTAGCGCCGCAACTGTCCGACATTGTTGTGCCGGATGAGCCGACGCTTGATTTGCCGCCGCCGCCAACGATCAACGACATCGCGCTACCAGATCGCCCGGATCTGACCATCGAGGAAATCGAGGGGCTGCTTGAATTTGCAGCGCCTTCATTCTCGAACCCAGGCGCACCGGCCGCACCTGATTTGGTTGAAATCAACATTCCGGATGCCCCGACGATCGCTTTGCCGCCTGTGCCGGATTTGGCGGACGTATCGGTGCCTGAGTACACCTTTCCCGAACTGCCGACGTTTGACGCCGAGGCGCCCGATGACGACCTGACGCAGCCTGATATTCAGCAGTACCTGGACTACGCTGAGCCCGAATACAGCGAGCGATTCTTGCAGCAGGTTGCGGACACCATCAATAAATGGATGGCCGGCGATGTCGCCCTGCCCGACTCTTTTCAGCAGGACGTGCATGACCAAGCGCGAAGCCGCGAGGAAGTTGCTGCGCGCGCCCAGGTGGATCAGGCAGTCACTGAATGGGCTGGCCGGGGGTTTGATATGCCGCCGGGCATGCTGGTGGATCAGGCCAACAATGTCCGGGATCAGGCTGCATTGCGCACGAATTCGGCAAGCCGCGATGTTGCCATTGAGGTTTCGCGGGAGGCGATGCAGAACCAGCGTGAGGGCATCCGGCAGGCGTTGGCGGCAGAAACCCTGCTCGTCAATCTGCATGACAGCATTCAGCAGCGCCAGATTGAGATTAACCGCTTGGGTGTGACTGCGACCACCGAGCTATTCAACTCCCAGGTCGCACTGTTCAATGCCCGCCAGCAAGCGTTTCAAACGCTCGCCAACGTCTACAAGATCAAAATCGATGGCGCCCTGGCCTCGCTCGAGGAATTCCGCGTTCGTGTTGAAGCGGAGCGCGCGAAAGTGGCGGTCAATGAGTCGCGCGTTCAGGCTTATCGGGCCACGATCGAGGGCGTGCTTTCTGGCGTTCAGGTATACGAGGCCCAGGTTCGAGCCGAAGCAGCGAAAGGCGACATCAACCGGTCGATCGCTGAGATTTACGGCATCGAGCTCCGCAAGGTCGATCAGGCCATTGAGGTGTTCAAGGCTCAGGTTGACTCCGAGCGCGCGAAAGCGGATTTCAATGATGCCCAGGCCCGCGCCTATTCGGCAGAAATTGAGGGGAAGCTGGGAATTCTGCAGGGATACCGCAATGAGGTGGACGCGGCCCTGGCGCAATCGCAGATCGAGGAACAGCGCGTGCGCGCCTACACGTCCCAGGTTCAGGCTGTTCAGGCCGCGGCCGACCTGTACCGCACCAAAATCCAGGGCATTGAGTCTCGCGTAGGCATTGATCGCACGCGCCTTGATGTTTACCGCGCGGAGGTTGACGCCTACGGGCAGCGCATTTCCAACGAGAATTTGAAGTTCCAGGCCTATGAATCCCGGATCCGCGGCGAGCAGGCCAAGGCAAGTCTTGTGGCCACCGAAGCCGAGGCCTACGCGAGCAAGGTTCGCGCGGCTGAGTCTGCGGCCGGCGCGTTCGCGAATCGCCTTCGTGCCCAGGCGGATACCAACAAGTCTTTGACGGACGCATTCATTGCGCGCGTTGAGCAGAACAAGGCCATTGTGGACGCTGAGGCCCGCATTGCATCGTCCAACATTTCAGCCTTTGCTGCGGACGTTCAGCGCTATGCCGCTGAGCTCCAGGCCTTCAACTCGCGCAATGAGGTTCAGGTTCGCGCGATCGATTCTCTGAACCGCACTCAGATTGCCGCCTATGAAGTTGCCGTGCAGCAGCATCAAAACGCACTGACGACATTGGTGGAACAAGCGCGCCTGCAAGTCGAAGGGATCCGCGGCGCAGCTACAGCGGCGGCTCAGCTTGCCGCTGGCGCAATGTCCGCAGCCAGCGTCCAGGCCAGCGTTCGCGGCGCTGCAAATTCGTCCTACGACGAAAACCTCAGCCATTCGGCCCACTACAACACCGAGTTCTAGGAGCCCGCCATGTTCCCGCATTTTAACCCTGACGACATTGGCAAAACCGCCCCGCGCGGTGGCATCGAGGGGGCGCCCGAAGGTTATGCCGAGCGCCAGCGCCAGCAGCAGCTTAACGACGCCAAGGAGCGGCGCCGGGAGGCCAGCCAGCGCCGCGCAAATCGCCGCAAGGTCGAGGCTGAGCAGAAAGCCGAGGCCGAGGCCAAGGACAAAGAGCCGAAAAACAATCGATCATCGGCGGCAGATAAGCCGTCCGGTGAGGGGCGCCCAAAGGCTGAGGGCACAGAACGTAAAGCCGGCAAGCTGGCGGGGCTTCGCCGGCTTGGTCGAGCGGGCGGCGTTGTTGGTCTTGCGCCGGACACATCCAGCGGGCTTGACGCGCTGGGCACCGGCCTTGGCGAAGGCATTGCGGCGGCTGTGAACACGGATGGCTCAATTGGTGAGCGCGCTGCAGCGGGGTTGCGCCAGTTCGGCGGCGCGGCCGATCGCGTAATTGATGAGCGCGGCGGCTTGATTCGCGATGGGCGCGACATTCTTGGATCCTACCTGGACTATGTGATGGGCAAGCGTGGCGGCGCGGGCGGCGGCGTTGAGCTTACCGACGCGGCCGCTGCTGACCTTTCGCGATTGGATCGCCCCGCAGGTCGCGCTGAATCGGGCGGTGGCATCGAGCAGGCCACGCCGGGCGAGCAAGTCCCACCGCAAATCAAGCAGAAGGATTTGCCGGAGAATGAGGCCATTGCCAACAAAAAGGTCTATTTCAAAGGCAATCGGTTCAGTGACAAGCCATTTGACGGCGCGCAAGAGTACATTCCCGGCAAGTCTGATGCCGGCAGGGCCGGGGGCGGGAGCACTGTTGTCCCGGCAATCGATAACGTCGAGCAGATCAATGCTGGCACGGAGTCGCTGCGCGATTTACGCCGGGCTCGAGTCAACGCCATTGATGGCCGGGCCCTGGACGCTGAATTGCCGGGCGATCGGCGTCGGCGTGGTGATACGCGGCGCGAGTTTGAGAATGCGGCGACGCGGCAGCGCAACATTGAGTCATTTGAGGCCGCGGAGCGCCGTCGCTCGCAGGCGTTCAATGAACTGCGGCGAATTGCCCGTGGTGGCGCCGGCGTATCGGCCCGGATGCAGCGTGAAGCTGCGACAGCACTTGCTCGCGATTCCTTGCTGAGCGGTCAGGGCCTGGGGATTGAGGCTAACCCTGAAACTCGAAGCCAGGAGCAGCAGCGATTGGCCCAGGCTCGCAAGGACAATGCGCTGGCTGATAGTCAGGGCATCCAAAACGAACAGTCCGGGCGGCTGCAGGACATCATGGCTGAGCTTGCACAGTTGGGGCCGGATGCAACGCCTGAACAGCGTCAAAGCCTGTTTGACAAGGCTCTGGTGGCCCAGGGCAAGGATCCTCGAAAGGATCGTTTTATCAGCATTGACCGGATATTCCAGGACGAGAACAACCCGCTGGCCGAGCCCTTCAAGTACAGCGGAGCGTATGACACCCAAACCGGTCAGTTCATTGGTGGCCAGGGCATCGATGGCGCGGGATCGCGCCAGCCGGCCATGACCTTTGAGCAGTACAAGGCTATCGCTCAGAAAGATCCGCGCTTTCGCGGGCTGACTGACGAAGAACTGCAGCGCAAGTATGAAATGGAGACAGGCGCACGATGAAGTCCGATGATGAGCTCCGATCCCTGCCCAACGTCCTGCCGGACCAGCAAGGCGGGCTAGAAAGCCTGCCGAACATTACGGACCCTGGGTACAAAGCGCCGAATGCGCTGACCAGCGCTGTAAAGCGCGTCGCCGGGCGCCAGATTCAAGGCATAGGCCAAGGCATCGAAGATGCGGGGATCGAGGCCGGATCGGCTTTGACAGATCGAGGGCAGCGGATTGCCCGCGCAAATCCAGCATACGCTACAAGCCTGGATGAGCTTGCCGACCGGCCGGTGTCGGGTGTTGGCGAAATCCTCACCGAAACCGGAACCCAGGTTGCGAGCGCGGCCTTGGGCTCGCGATTGCTCGGTGCAGTTGGCCAGCGATTCGCGGGGCCTGTCGGTCGCGAGGTTGGTGAGCACGTTGGTATGGCTGCGGCGATTGCTCCCCAGGTTTACGGCGGGATCCGAGAGCAGCAGCAGGCGCAAGGCATTGACGACATCCCCCGCGCGCTTCTTGCAACGGCTGCATCAACCGCAGTTGAACGGCTTGGCCTTGAGAGCAAGGCCGCACGGCTGTTGGGCGGCAAGTCGAATCTGTTGAAGCCGGGCCAAAGCCGGGCCAAAGAAATCATCAGGGAGGGCGCGAAGGGTGCGGCTTCCGAGAGCATTCAAGAGGGCATACAGTCCAACATCGAGCGTGTTGGCGCTTACATGCCGCTGGACACCCCGGAGGCCATTGAAGAAACCGCATTTGCAGCCACGGCCGGCGCAATTGGTGGTGGCGGCATCGGTGGCGCGCTGGGCGCGGTGACGCCTCGAGCCCAGGAGCAGCGGGAGCGTGACGCCGAGGTTATCGCGCGTGAGGCACAAAAGCCTGACGCCGGGCCGTTGACCCGTGCTGTTGCCAATAACCCGCAAGGGACAACACTGGATCCGTCGTCGGACGCCTCACAGCAGCAGGCCGCAGATGAAATTGAGCAGGCCGCAGCCGCGGCGCCTGAGCTTGTAACGGATCCGTCGCAGGAAAGCGACGGCGATAGCGATTCGGTTATTTTTGACTATCAGGTGGAGGTCGAAAAGCGTCGTCGGGAGGCCATTGACGCATACCTGGATGACATGCTGGCCAATATCCAGCGCGAGCGGGGCGAGCGTGTCGCGGCAGAGGAAGCCGAAGCGGCGCGCAACCGTCTGCGCGATGAGTTATTGGAGTTCGAGCCAGATCCAGTATCTGATGATGAGTCGCGAACCAGCTTTGAGAATGCGTTGGGCGCCGCGCTGCAGCGGGAGCAGGAAATGCTTTCGGGCGATCGAGCACTGCCCTACGACCCGGCCGCAGGCAACCGCCCTGCCCTGCCTGACGCGCGGCCCGAAGGTGTGCGGGATGAATTCGGCCAGGACAGCGAGGCCGATCAAAAGAATATACAGGCCAGGGCCGACCGGCTTCTGCGCCCTGAGCCCGGCGATGACATTCGCAATCCGGAAACGGGCAAGCCATTCAGTTCCACGCCGCAGGCAAACATTCACCGGCGCGCAATGGGCGACGAAGGCGAGAACTACGATGTCCACAAGGTCGGCGCCGGCCAGTTTGTGCTACGCCGCAAGAATCGGGAGGCCGAAAACGATGACGCAAACAATGAGCTTTCTGGAACTGTTGGACCAAGCAGTAGCCGACAAAATCCTGACCAGAGCGGAGCGCAGCGAAATAGTGCGGCACCTGACGCCGGACAACCTGGATTCGGTGACAAATCACTACCTGTTGCCGGAGAGCCTGGGGCCGACGCTGAGCAAGCTGAATCTGTACGAGGCGATGCCGGCGAGCGATCTGATTCACTGACCGACGACGCCGCCGAATCTGCCGAGGCCGCGGCGCAGCGCGAGGCCATCGTTCAGGAGAAAAACCGTTACGGCAGCTTCAACTCGCTCAGCGCCCGCAATGAGCTTCGACAGATTCTTGACGAGGAACGAGACAGCGCGAAAGACGTTTCGGCCAGGGCATTGTTCGAGCTCTTGAATGATCGCGCGACCGTTCAAAACTTCCCGGACCAAACCGCACGGGACGCCGTTGAAGAAATGTTGCCGAGGATGACGGAGCGGTTCAATGATTCCGCCGTCGCTTCGGAAACTGCGGCGCAGAGCGACGCGCCAATTCCGACTGATCCGCTTGATGAGCAAAAGCCCAAAGGCGATTCAGTCCTTGATTCCGCTGACCTGGGTGATGGCACGCAGGCGCGTTTAATCGAGCGGGCTGATGGGAAATTCATTGTCACTGGCCACGACGTTGACTCTGACCAGCCCTTTGATGTGCGTGAGTACCCGAGCGCTGAGGCCGCGCGCCAAGCCTTTGAGCGGGCGAAGGTTCAGGCAAGGCAGTCACGGCAGCGTCCTGAGATAGAGTCGAGGGTGATTGATGGCGTTGAGCCCGCTGTTGTTACAACGCCTGCAGGTCGCGACATTGACGTTGAATATCGCGTAGTCGAGGCGGGACAACTGATTTCATCCAACCGCGACGATGGCGGTGTGAATCCAGACTATCCGGCATTTTTGCAGCCACGGGACCGGACGCGCGCGGCATCGCAAAGTCAGGTGCTGGAAATTGCCGCAAATCTGAATCCTCGATTGCTGGGAGAAGGCCCAAGCACAACCGATGGTGCGCCGATTGTTTCCCGCGAGGGCGTTGTAGAAAGCGGCAACGGTCGAACTATGGCGCTTCGCCGCGCATATCAGCAAAACGGCGAAAGCGCTGCCAAGTACCGCGCTTGGCTCCAAGAACAGGGCTACGACCTGGAGGGCATGCAGCAGCCGGTGCTGGTGCGAGTTCGCCAATCCGAAATGACCGACCAGGAGCTTGCCGACTACACCAAAGAGTCGAATCAACGGACCACGCTGAGCATGTCCGTCACCGAGCAGGCCCAAGCGGACGGGCAAAAGGTTTTGCCGATTGTTGGTGACTATGCCGGCGGCGACGTGACATCGGCGGCGAATCGCGATTTTGTGCGCAAGTTCGTTCGCGATGTGGCCGGGCAATCAGAGCGCGGCGACATGATGGACGGTGAAGGCCAGCTATCACAGTCCGGCAGGCGTCGCATCGAGGCCGCAATGCTGGCCGCGGCCTATGGTGATGAGCGATTGATTGCGGACGTGTTCGAGAGCTCAGACACCGATATTCGAGGCATTGGCGGCGCTTTGCTGGATGCGTCAGGTCATTGGGCTCAGATGCGCGGGGCGGCGGCGCAGGGCGCTATCGCCGATGGCGTCGATCTAACGGATGATCTGATTGAGGCCGTCAATCTGGTTCGCAGGGCGCGCGCAGACGGTACGCCTATCTCTGAAATGGTGAACCAGGGCGACATTTTCTCTGGCGATGTTGGCCACAATGTTCAGGAGTTTGTGGCCCTGTTCTATCGCGGAGAGCACAAAACGCGAGCTCGCAGCCGGCAGAAAGTCGCTGATGGATTGATTGCCTTTGCGGATCTTGCGATGGACACCAAGCCCGGCGACGGGCTGTTTGGTGATAACGTATCAGGCGAGCAAATTCTGAGCACCGTCAATGAGCGAGTCCGAAATGAAGAAGGTCAAGGGCAGTCGCAAGCGAGCTTATTCGCTGGGGGACCGGCTGATGGGCCAAGTCCTCGAGAATCTGGCGGTGACGGACAACGACCCGTCGCTGACGCCGATAGCCCGCCAGTTGAAGCAGGGCCCGAGCAAGCCGCAGAAGCGGTAGAGCCAGACAAGCCGGCCGGCAATCTCGCGCCGGCCCTTCCAAGCTATGCGAAGCCTGTAGTAGCGCCTGACAATTGGCGTCGATCGATCAAATCGGCCAAAGCGTATGCCGAATCAATTGGCATGCCAACTCAGTGGGCCAGGAGCACTGGCGGAAAGGCTGATCTTGTTCAGCGCATCGAGCAATACGAGGCGCAGCTTGCGAATGGCGAGCATTATGTCGGCAGCACCTTCCTGCAAGGTTTTGGCGACCTTTCCCTGGGTGACTTTATCCGCGGCAGCGCCACGGCCCAGGAGGTTGTCTACAAGGTCCGTCAGATCATTTTCAACAACGAATCGCAGCATGCGCAGTTGCTGCTGCAGCGGCACGAAAATGGCAAGGCAGATCGCTGGAATGGGACCGGTTCGATTGAGCACGTTTGGATGCGGGACGGTCAACTCGTCCGAGGCGATGACGCCAACCAAGCCGTGCCCGTACAAAAGACGGACAAAAATGGCGCCGTCATTCAGCCGGCTATGGCGGATCAGACTGATTCGGCCCAGCCGTCTGTGTCTGAATCTTTGGCAAACGCCACTGATGCCGAGCTCAGCGCGTTGTTTGATGAGTCGGTCGAAGAAACGCGGGCACCACAGACCGAAAAGCCAAAGTCTGAGCGTGAGCGCACGGTAACGCGCGGTGGCCGGCGCGCGCCGCGCCGCACGTCCAGCCGCCCCGAGCGCGTCGATACCAACGATCAATCGGGGGTTGATCGCACGGCATCGGAAATTGCGAAAAGCATGGGGGTGAACCTGGGCAGCGCCGGCACGAATGCCCTGAAAGGCCTCACCAAGTTGTTTGGCGGAAATGGGCGGCTCAATAGCGGGCTTTCGTTTGACGAGGAAACATACGCCGAAGCCAAGCCGCATTTTCAGGCGATGCTCAAGGATTTCGATGCGGCCGGACGGGATCTCAAGGATTTCATTCGCGCGCTGATTGACGCATTCGGGACCGGAATTAAGCCGTACCTGTTGCGCTTCGCCCAGGAACTGCGCGATGAGCGGGCCAGCAACGGAAACCGCCGCGCTGAGGAAATTGAGCGGGACATTGATCTGTCGCAACGGGAGAAAGCCGGCGACATCCTGTCCGAAAATGGACGGCCCTACAAATCGGTTCCAGCGGCAAACAGGGCGCTTGCTGAGCTACCGGAAACGGGCGACCGAGCTCGCGACCAATATGGCGTATACCGCGTAAATGACCGTGAATATGTCCTTCGTCGCTGGGACCGCCTGGGCGCAGGAAATGGCGCGATAGATGCCGGATGGATTGACCAGGAAGCCGCCCGGACCAAGCGAGAGCAGCAGCGATCAGCGGTCATGGATGACAACGGACTGGTTGAGGATGATTTCGGCAACATGGTTACGCCGGAGGAAGCCGCAGCGAATGCCCGATTGACCGCTGAGACTGCCGGAGAAATGCGCGATGGCGACGTTGTTCAGACCCTGGACGGCGAAGAATTCTTGACGCTGCGCACGCGGACGAGCCATGCCTTGCTCGAGGCCGCGCCAATCATCGATGGCCGCGCCCAGGTTAGCGCAGACACCACCGTTGTTTTTCACCTTAACCCTGAAACAGCAAGCCAATATCCTGAGCGCAGCCATGACGCGCTGTATCGGGCTGGGTGGAACTATTATGATGAGCAAAACGCCCAGCAGGAGGGCTTGACCAATGATGAACGTGCCTCAGCCGATACGGAACGAGCTCGCGAAGCTGGCGACGACGCCGGCATTGCGCCGGATCCTGGAAATGAAGGACGAGGACCGGGCGGATCAAGCGCTACTGAATCTGGCGGACGGCCAAACCGGCGGATCACAGAAGCTGAGAATGCCGTGGGCGACGGTGGCGCCGCTACTGATCGAGAATCAGGCGGTATCGACGCTGGTAGCGAAAAATCCCGCCTGGAAAATGATGATGCCGGAAGTGCTGACGATAGCGGAAGCGCTGGAGATAGCACGGGTGGACTATGGACTGAACGCGATGCAAGTGAAAGCGTTAGCGAAGTCGCTCAAAAAGCCCCTGCCCGCCGCCAGCAGCTAAACGAGTCCGCATCGGAAATCCGGGAGGTCATGCCCTTCCTGACCGAAGGGCAAGCCGCCGATGTTGAGTTTGCGGAGGCTCGTTTTGCCAAGCCTGATGGATTTGGCGTGCTGTTCACGAACGGCACCGGCACCGGAAAGACGTTCTCAGGCCTGGGCATAGCCAAGCGCTTTGCCATGAGCGGCAAAAGCAATATTTTCATTGTCGTCCCCAAGCAGACCATTGCAGACGCCTGGATCGACGCTGGCAAAGATTTCTTTGGGCTCGATGTGTCCCGCCTGGAGTCCACCAAGGACGCAGGACAGGGCATCGTCATTACCACCTATGCGAACCTTGGCGAGAATCCGGCGCTTGTTTCGCGTGATTGGGATTTGGTGATTGCCGATGAATCCCACTATCTGAGCTCTGACCAGCAAGGCAGCGATACGCGCGCCCTAGATCGGCTGCGCGCCATGACGCTGAAACGGAACACTGGCAGCGACCGGATCTACGCGCTGAACCAAGATAAGGTCGAGCAGCGTAAAGAACTGCAGTCCAAGGCCGACTACTATTCCAAGATCGATGACCAACGGGCGCTGATTGAGGCCAAGTCCTACCAGGACCGCGCGGACGCAATCAGTTCTGAGCTTCAAGACATGATTACGGCTGAGAACGAAAGGCTTGAGGCATTGCCTGATTCTCAGCGTCCACGCGCGGTCATGCTCAGCGCGACGCCATTCGCGTATGAGAAGAACGTCCGATACGCCCAGGGTTTTCTGTTTGATTGGGGGTCGGACAAGGACGGGCTTTCGTACAACTCCGGAAGCAATTACGAGCAGTTCATGATGCAGCACTTTGGGTATCGCATGCGATACAACAAGCTGACTGCGCCAGAGGCTGAGGTTGATTCCGGGTTAATGCAGCGGGCTTTCAATTCCTGGTTGAAGAAGGAAGGTGTGCTGTCGTCGCGTCGCCTGGACAGCGATTTCGACTATGACCGTCGATTCATCCTGACCGAGAACGCCATAGGCCAGCGTGTCGATCAGGCGCTTGAGTGGTTGCGCGAGCATTCCCACGGTGACAACGAAATCGACGGAATGAGCGATGTGCATGAAAAGGTGCTCGAGCGTTTCGGCTATCACGAACGCATGTATTTCCTCGAGGCGTTGAAGGCCAGGGAAGCGCTGCCCATCATTCGCGCCCATTTGGACCTGGGGCGAAATGTTCTTGTTCTGCACGATTTCAAAAAGGGCGGCGTGGTCAATCCGTTCCGTTTCTCGATGGCCGATGACGACGCGCAGCAGGCCAATGCCGCATTCCGCGCTGAATTCCAGGATCTCATCGATAGTTTTGATTCGATCCCAGGTCCGATCGATCTTCTGACCGCCACATTCCCGGATGCCCTGGTCTACAACGGCAGCGTTTCAGCCAAGCGCCGGGTCAAGATGCAGGATGAATTCAATAGCGACTCAGACGGCACGCCCAGGCTCATGATTGCCCAGGGCGACGCAATGCGCGAGGGTGTTTCAGTCCATGACACTACGGGCAATCACCAGCGACTGCTGTTGAACCTTGGCATGCCGGTCAAGCCTGTCGCCGCCATCCAGCAAGAGGGCCGAATTTTCCGCACCGGTCAGGCGAGCAACGCAATGTTCCGCTACCTGACGATTGGCACCAATTGGGAGCGCATGGCCTTCGCAAGCAAGATTGCAGGGCGCGCTGGCACGGCCGAGAATCTGGCGCTGGGTGAAGAAGCGCGCGGGCTCAAGCAGGCGTTTATCGATGCCTATGAGCAGGCTGATGAATTCCCACCAGGGTTTGAGGGCGAAGGCACCGGCGGTCGCGAAACGGACGCCGCCTATGTCGAGAGCCTGACGCCTTGGGATATGGCGAAATCGCTGTATTTCGGCACCAAGAAATTTGGCAAAGGTCGATCGGATCGATCGCGCGCGCATTCGGAATACTTCGCCACACCGGAGCCGCTGGGCTTAAAAATGGTTCAGTGGGCGGACATCCGTGGCAATGAGTCCATTCTTGAGCCGTCCGCTGGCCACGGCGCGATTGCTCGGTTTTTCCCTGAGAACGCCAAAGGGCGGGCCATTGAGCTCACCAATGAGCTTGCGAGCAAGCTGGCCCTGCATTTCAACGGCGACCTGCAGGTTGGCGCCTTTGAGGATCACAACGTCATCAACAAGTATGACGCGATCGTTATGAATCCGCCTTTCGGGTCCGGCGGGAAAACAGCAATTGAGCACCTGGAGAAAGCAACCCAGCACCTGAACTATGGCGGTCGCGTGGTTGCGCTCATCCCGACTGGCCCAGCGGCTGACAAGCGTTTCGAGAAGTGGTTTTACGCGGAAGATTCAAAGGGCAATGTGGGCAATCCGGAGCTCCACCTTGTATCCAGCATCGCCCTGCCCCGCGTCGCTTTTGAGCGTGCGGGAACATCGGTGGCTGCGCGCGTTGTCATCATCGATCGAGTGAAGAAGGGCGAACGCCCACCGCAGCAAACCAACCGGGATTACGCGAACGCGGACACGATTCAGGAATTTTTCGATCGCATCGAGCACGCTGAATTGCCAGAACGTCGCAAACCTGTTGAGCAGGCGCCCGAAAAGCCTGCCAGGGCCAGCGAGCCCGCCGATGACGGCGAAAAGGTCGCGCGCGACGGGCGCGAAATCGTGGAGCACACCACGCGCCGCGGGAAGGTCATCAAAGGCATTATCGCCAAGGATATGTCGAAGGATCAGGCCAAGGCGATCGACAAATACACGTTCAAGAAGGACGGCGGCTGGTTTATCCGCGAGAAGCATTTGACCGACGACATCGGCGGTGTCGGCGAGCGTGACGAAGGCTATACTCTGGCCAATGGTGACGAAGCCCAACAAACCGGCGCCCCTACCGAAAGGGCTGGATCCGGACGACGAGTGCCTGGAGTTTCTAGCGGAGTTCGGGGGATTGGACTTGCGCAAGGCGGACTCAAAAACGAAATCGCCCAGCAAGGAACCGCGCAACTCGCAGGACGAAAAGTAAAGAGCGCGTCGGAGCTCGCCGAAATGGCGCAGATCCTTCGCAGCCCGCACTACGAAACACTCCGGTATTTCTTCGTCAAGGATGGGCGGATTGTTCACACCTCCGCGGTTACGTCGCGTCAGGTTTCATCGGTCCATTCGTTTCATCCGGATAGCCTGGGCGGATCCAGGCAAGGCCTGGACTGGCTGAATAGCCAAATGAAAGAGTCTGGGGCTGATGGCTGGTATATGTTGCATAACCACCCATCGGGCGACCCCACGCCGAGCCAAGCTGACATCAACATGACGCGCGGTCTGGCCGATAAAGTTGACGGTTTTCTTGGTCATGTGGTCATAAATTCCGGCTTCTACAGCACCATAAACCGCGGTGAAAACGGCGATATTTCAACGCAGACGTTGGCTTTGAAGAATCCGCCGGCAAAGGACTCGCTGCATGCGCCGGCTGTCGAGGGCATGAGCATAGGCAAGCGCATTCGCGCCGCATCCGACCTTGCAGAGCATGCTAAGCACGTCGAAATGCGTGACGACGTTCTGGCGCTCATTGGCGTGTCTCATGGCAGAACGAAAGCGATATTTGAGGTGCCGGCTGAGATACTTCGCCATCCGGTGCGAGGCCGCGCCGCAATACGGCGCCTCGCCCGCAGGCATGGCCTGAACAGGCTGGTGGCCGTTGGTAACGCAAAGGCCCTGGATGCGGCTGACGTTCAGGGCCTGCTTGACGATGGTTTCCTGCTCAACGCTATGGACATCGACACCCATGAAGTCATGGGTAACAAAATGCCCATAGGCCCAGGCAAGGCAACCATTGCGGTTGCTGATGATGACCGGACGCCGGATCTGTCGCGCCAGCAAGCGTTGGCAAAGGCCGGTTTGCAGGCCTATGGCCAAACGCCGGCCGAGCGAATGAGCGAACAGGTGTCGGCGGCATGGAACCGCCACAAATCAACGCTTGGGCAGCGCCTTGAGGAAGGTCTGTTCAATCGCTTCGCGCCATTGGCCAGAGCCGAAAAACAGGCTGGCAATTTCAATGCTGAGGATTCGGCTTATGTTGCGGCCCGCCTATCAACCGGGGCGAGCTCCGTGGTCACTGCCCTGCTGACGTTCGGGCAAGCGCAATGGCAGGATGGCGTGATTCAGAAAGTAGACGGCACCAAAGGCCTGCTAGATATTCTTGAGCCTGTCCGCTCGGATCTTGACGCCTGGGCGGCGTGGATGGTGGCGCGTCGCGCGGAGTATCTTGCTCGCTCTGACCGTGAAAACAACCTTTCGGCTCAGGACATTCGCGAGCTAAAACAGGTGGCGTATGACGCCGGTTTCACGGACGCCATGCTTGAGGACGTGGCCGCGAAAGTTCGTGAATTCAATACATCCGTGCTCGAAATCGCGCGAGGCGCCGGCCTGCTCAACGCTAAGCAAGTGCGCGAATACTCGAAGGACGAGTATTACATCCCCTTCTATCGCGTTGACGACGACGATGCTGACCCGGTGATGCCGTTTGCGCGGCGCGGGCTGTCGCACCAAGCCAGCGGCATCAAGCAGTTGAAAGGCGGCAAGAAGGGGCTGAACGATCCCCTGGCGAACATGATGGGCAACGTAACCCGGTTGGTGGACGCGAGCCTGAAAAATCACGCCTCATCGCTGGCCGTGCGGAATCTGCCGGAGCATTTCGAGCGCTTGCCGAAAACGGCGGACAAAACCAAAAAGAATGTCGTGCGCGTCATGCACAACGGGAAGCCTCGATATTATGCGACCCTGGACCCGGCCATCTTGCGCGCAATGCAAGGTTTCCAGCCGGACGGATGGCGCTCACTTTTAGCCGTCCCAAGGTTTTTCAAGCGCTTGCTCACCAGCAGCGTGACCGCGGATCCGGCCTTCATCATTCGCAACTACACCCGAGACATGCTGCAGGCCTGGGCGATGAACCGAGGTGAATTCACCCCTATCATCGACAGTTTCAAGGGCCTGAAATCATCGTTTCACCACGATGAATCAGCCCAGGCGATCATGTTCGCCGGCGCTTCCTTCCAGGGCGGCGCGCAGTTTGGCGGTGACTTTGACGATGCCGCTGACTCACTGCGACGGGCAATGGCGAAAAAAGGATTCCCCAAAAATGCGTCCGAAACGCTGGCCGTTGGGCCGCGATTCTGGCAAATGTATCGAAGCCTGGGCGAAGCCGTGGAGAACGCAAACAGATCCGCGATCTATGACGCCATGATGAAGAAATCCGGCTCAGTCGCAGAGGCGGTTTACGAATCAAAGGATCTGATGGATTTCAGCCTGCAGGGCTCATGGGCGGCGGTGCGCGTGCTTGCCGATATGGTCCCATTCTTTAATGCCCGGCTGCAGGGCCTTTACAAGCTGGGGCGCGTCGGTGGCGAGGCCATCAAAGATCCGTCAACACGCAAGGATCTGATATTTGCTGCGACTGCGATTTCGCTCGCAAGCATTGCGCTGTTGTGGGCCAATGAGGACGAGGAAGAATGGCAGGCCCTGTCCGATGAGGACAAGGATCTGAATTGGCATGTGTTTGTCGGCGGCACGCATTGGCGCATACCCAAGCCCTTCGAGGTTGGCGCGCTATTCGGCACCATGCCGGAGCGCATCGCTATGCAAATGATGGGCCATGACGGTCAGGTGTTTGAACGCACGATATGGATGCTGAACAACACGTTCAACATGGACGTGCGGCCGCAGTTCATCAAGCCGGCCTGGGAGGCGAAAAGCAACTACGACTGGTTCCGTGATTCGCCAATCGAGAACCTGAGCGACAGGAACAAGCTGCCAGAGGCGCGATTTGGGCCGTACACCAGCGAAACCATGAAATCGATCGGGGCCGAAATTGGCGCCTCACCCAAGATGCTCGAGCACCTTGTTCAAGGCTACTTCGGCACACTTGGCGGATACGTCGTGTCGGCGATCGATGGCGTTATCAATTGGTCGCGCCCTGGAGATCCGCCGGATATGAAGCTGCGTGATTATCCTGTGCTCGGATCCTTCATGCGCAGCGGCGATCCGCAAGCCATTCGATACTCACGCGGGCTTTATGACACGCTGCGCGAGGCTGAGCAGGTATACCGGACTGTCCGGGAGTACCAGGAAGCGCACCAGGGCGACAAAGCCATTGCGCTTGCCAATCAAAACATCGAGCTATTGCGCGCGAGGAAAACGCTGAAAACCTATGCTGACCGCATGCGCAAAATCCGCGACGGCATACAAAAGGTGTCTGTGGATCCGGCAATGTCCGGGCAAGAGAAGCGCCAGCGAATTCGCAACTATGAGCGCATGCTGCACACGGTATCGAAGCGCGCGTTTGAAGTGGCCCAGCAGGCGGGCTAGAAGATGGCTGTAAACACGAAGGATCCGACGACAAACAAAGCGGCCCAGCCCCAAAGTGCATCGAGGTCAAAGCCGTTTTTGTTTGCGCTCTTGGCAAGCCATTCAATGCCCGGATAGCTGAACAGCAGGAACGGCCAAAATCCCGTTTCGGCCGTAATCCAGACGACGCCGGCAATGAGCGCAAGGCACGCCAAATGGATCATGCGATGCTCCAGGTCGGTCAGCTACTTTACGATTTCGCGCATGAATTCTTCAAGTTTCGGCGACCCGTAGAGCTCGGCCCAGGATCGGGCGCCTGTGATTTCAAACAGGCCGTCTATCAGGCTCGACCGGCCGCTGAGCTCGCGCCCTGCCCTGGCGCATATCAGCGCCCTGCCCTGGTTGGTGTTCAGCAAGGCCTCAACAATTTGCGTTGGACGCGGAATTACAGGCGTCGGCTTGCCAGCGAAAGCGTCAATGCCGGACGCGGCGATGCGCTGAGGTGGTGGCTTCTGTGTCATTTCAAAACCCTCCCGTAGTAGTTGGTCCAGTCCCTTACCGTGACCCAATGAACGTCAGTGCCCCAATGGTCATTCAGAGCATCTGCGATTTCGGTGTAAGTGAACCGGTATTTCCGCATCTTCCTGGCTTCCTCAACCATTTCAAACGGATACTTTGGCGCGTGCTGTTTGCGTCGCTTGGGCTTCGGTTTCGCGCAAGGCATGGCGAGCTCCGATTGCTGCAAGCGCGTCATCGATGGATCTGACGACGGCTCGCTGGCCCCTCCACAACTCATGCCAAGGAATCTGATCTTTTGTCAGCTTTCCCGTTTTGGTTTTGACTTCGAGCAGGTAATTGGCGCCGCGGAATCCCACAAGCAGATCCGGTATCCCACCGCCAATCTGGTGTAGCGGTGTCACGCTGGCCCCAACAGCGCGCAGCGCGCCTACAATTTCGCCTTGGTTCGCGTCTACCTTCGCCCGCCTTCTCATAGCGTTTGCGCTTTATGCAGAACAAAAAAAAGGCCCCGGTTACGGAGCCTTTTGGTGCGAATGTCTCGGCGCTTCTTCACGCCACCCGGATCTTGCCCAGGCGCCAGAGCGTGAGCATTGTTCGGTCATGGCCGTCGCGCCAATACTGCCGGCGCTCGTCGCGCGTGAGCAGGTTGCCGTTATCAATGGCGTGGTGGCATGGCCGGCAGGCTGATGAGAAAAAACAATCGTGCGCCTTCATGCTCACGCCTTTCCCGTGCTCGGAGAAATTGGAATGCGCTGCCTCACCCATGCCGCCAACGCATACCCCCGGAATCTGCAATTGGCAGGGTATGTCATGCGCCAGCGCAAGCAGTCTGTCATTCCGGTAATTCATCCCCCGAATGCCACCTTTGGCTCGATGGCCTCGTTGGATGTGCCCGCTTCCACAAAATCAATTTTGCAGAACATGGTGAGGGAATCGCCGGCCTGGATCCCCATACAATCTTGTGCCCGGCAAAGGCGCCGGAAAATGCAAAAGCCGATTTTGAGCGAGGCGACAGCCAATCGGGCGCGGAGAATCAAATGCGAGAGCATCAGTTTACCCCCTGCGCATTGACGAAATCCGGCAGGATGATTCCAGCTTGGCGCGCGCGCTCGGTCGCTTCGTCCTCACTGAACACAACGCCCTGGCCTCGAATTGCAAAAGCATCGCCGCGCCCGTCCGGCATGAGGCCAACAACCGCCTGACCATCCATGTCGCCGGTCTGTAGCAAAACGTGGTCTGACTTGATGTTTCCAAGCACCTGTTTCAGCCGTTTTTTATTTATTTTCACCCACATAATTCAATCCTAAGTAAAGGCTAGAATTTCCTGAACAACACGTTCCAAATCTTCCCGCGTGTAGTTGCTCAGGACACGTTGCAGCAGCACGTCTGCCACTGCGCTATACACCCCCTCAAATTCAATGTCGTCCATTGAGCCAAAGGAAATGCTCTTGGCTTCCGCTCGCACCTCGCCGTTAAGGTTGGCAACCGGGTCGTAGAAGCCGGCTGCGCAGATGCAGTCCTTGCGGAAGCGTTCAAGATTCTTTTGTACCGGCAACCCCCTGAAAGTTCGCGCGGCCGGCTCGAATGCGTCGAAACCAACCCCGAGCATTGCAAAGAATTTTCGGTGGAAATCAGGGTTTCGCTGTTTTGTGAATTCGCCGTGCATTTGCTCGCCGACTTTGAATCGATCGAGTGCAGCCGCATCGACAGCCGTGGCAGGAACCCAGCCGCCGGGCACTTTGCGCATGGCAACCTTTGTGCCCATTTACGCGGCGCCCTTCTTTTGAGCGCAGTCATCGCAGCACGGCTCATTGAACCATCGGCCGTCGCGCTCAATCATCCCCTCGGATTTGATGAGCTTGAGCCATAGCCCGAATGCTGGCGGCTGCGAACAGCCTGATTTGATCGAGTGCGCGATGATGTCGCTTGTGCGGAATCCTTCATGCGCTCGCATCGATCTGTACTGGCGAAGATAGTTGCGCGCGAGCTCGAGCCAATCCTTCGGATCCGTTACGGCCATCGGATCGACCTCGAGGCTCTGCCAGTATGGTTTCAGCGAAAGGTTGCTTGTCCGCGCGCGGCGCACGCCGGCCTGGGCAATTCTGCGCTCACTGGCCAGCCTCCGAACGATCGCCCCCCAGGCCCGGCCGTCTTTAGGCTGAGGAATTTCCAGCTTGCTCGAGGCGACCAGTTCCTCGGTCAAAAAAAACGGCTTTCGCTTGATGAAGCGCTCAGCGAACTGCAGGGCTTCGTCGCGCCAGCCGTCGTCGCGACTGGACGCCGCAAGTATGCCGCGATCGCGCCGCGCAGCAGCTTCGGCCGCTGTCGGCAGGATCTCAAACATTTCGCGTTGCGGACTTGCCATTGCGACCTCCTGTAAGCGCTTTTGTGACCCCGCCCAGCACGCGATTCAGGCGATCGGCCTGTGGCGTAGCCTTAGCGGCGAGTTGATGAACGTGCTTGGCGCGCTCCATGTCGCCGACGTAAACGATCGAGTCATCCTCAAGCTCGCCTCGCGAGCTCATCGGGGCAATGGGGATCACGGCGCCATGACCGCAATAGCTGGCGTAGATCCGCATAAATTCCTGCTTGCGAAACGGCATGGTGTCGGACTTTTCCGTGCAGAGCTTGATGAATCCGCCCATGTCGCGCAGCGTCGCGTGAATGATCGGATCGTCAAAAACCAGCGTGTAATTCGGGCCGATCAAGCGCACCGCATCGTGAACCTTGCTCCAGGCCCGCTCTGCTTTGCTGTCATCCGAAAGGCTTATGTGGCGCAAAATGTCGTTGATCTTGGGGAAGAATGAGCCGGATTTGCGGTCGCGCACATGGGCATCGACTGCCGCACGGATGTCTTTCACGCCATACGGATCCAGGGCCTGCAGATAGATCTGCAATTGCGCTTTGGACAATGGCTTTTCGTAGTATTCCGACAGCCCTACGAAGATCGCGCCGAGCTCCTTTTTGCGTTCGATGGCTTCATTGCTGCCGGATGTGTGCTGGCTTTGTGCGGTCATATCAGTGAGCTCCGTTCAGCAGGTCGTTCATTGCGCTCGCCGTTTTGCTTGCGGCCCCGCCTATGCCGCCGCCCGGCCCCCGGCCGGAATCGCTGTCAATCTTCATGAACGTATCGATTTTTTCGGCAGACCTGAGTATCAATTCAAGCGAGTCATAGACCCGTTTGCCTTTGTTGTCGCCCTGGTGGAATGCGCTTTTCTTGCAACCATTGATGGCGGATTTCATATCGCCTACCGAATAGCCCAGGGCGTAGGCGCTGCGGATCAGCTTGCGTCGCTTGTCATCAAGCCGGGCCTTGCTGTGGCCATGCACGTCACACCAATGCTGAAAAACGTCATTCAGATCGCTCGAGGACAAGCCCACTGACTTCGGCTTGCCCGAAGTCTTTTTGTCCTGCTCCTGTTCCTGCTCCTGTTCCTGCTCCTGTTTCGGTATAGCCTTTACGGAAGGCTTACCGGAAGGCTTTGAGAAAGGCTTTGCGATCGATTTATCGAATGCGTCAGAAAAGGCGGTTTTGCCGTCCTTATCGAGCCCGCAAACAAACAGCCGCAGGCGCTCGTAGATCTGCGCTTTGAGCTCGCATTCTTTGACGAGGCCCCATTCCTGAGCCCAGGACACCACGACATTTGGTGATGCCGGCTTGTTGTGCTTGATGGCGTTCGGGAGCCAGACGATCCTGTTCTTTGGATCGTATTCGGCCATGCCTAGATCAATGATTTCGCGAAAGGCTTTGTCAAAGCCTTCCTGGTCCCAATCCAGTTCCTCAGCCATCGCTGCAACGCCGGCGCGAATAACGCCAGGAATCGGCCCTGTCATTGGCCCGTGCAGCAGCCATTCCCAAAGACTGCGGCCATTGGGCTGTGGAGCGCTGAGAGCTAGGTACTTTTCGTCAGCGTGCATTCTCACGCTGATCTTTCTATAGCGATCGTTCATAGGTTGCGCGCCTGGAGAAATAGAAAACGCGCCGAAATGATCCGGCGCGAATGGTGAGCCCAGGCATGGGGGCTCGCTTGGTGCTGGTGGAGGTAATCAGCACCGGGGGAACTAAGAATTGGCGGCTGGCAAAAGCACTTGCTCGAGCGGGATTTCATAGAAATCTGCGAGCTTCTTAGCTTTTTGCGGCCTCGGCAGGTGAACTTGGCGTTCGTACCGGCTAAGGGCGCCGGTATCGAAACCTTTGCCAAGTGCTCGAGCCGCATCATCAAGCGTAAGGTTGCGATTAAGTCGTGCCCGTCTGAGCGGGCTCATCATTTCAGCGTTGGGCATGTCCGTCCCTTTCTGCGTAATAAGCAACTGCGTAGTTGTCTGGATTATGCGCTGAGTGTTTTGAGCATTGCAACCCACGCAGAAAAAGTGCAGTATGAAATTCACAGATGGCTCTGTATGTTTCTACAATGCGGGTAAATGCCCGCTGGAGCCGGGCGCGGTGCATGGCTGATAGGGGTCAGCCGCGATTTGAAGGAGGCGCTGCGGTGCGCAGCGTGATCCAGGGGCGGGGGAGCAATGAGTCGGCGTCTTGCATGGCGCCACGTCCGCAAATTTTCGAGGGCTGTTCCATGACAACAGTTCATCCAGGCTTGAAAATCAAGCAAGCCAGAAAGAACAAACGACTAACACAGGCGCAGCTTGCTCATGAAGTGGAGCTGGATACGGGCAACATTTCGCGTATCGAGAACGGGAAGCAAGGCGTTTCTCTGCCGCGCTTGCGGCGGTTTGCTGCGGCGTTGGGCGTGCCGATTTCAGAGCTTGTAGACGCGGAAAGCGCTGCGGGGCTCGATGATGGCGTAAACGATCCGCAATTGGGCGCTCAGGGGCGGAGCACGCCTGCGGCGCTGGGCAAGGCCGCGCCCCTGGTTCCCTGGGGCCGTCTATGCAAATTGGATTGGTCGAAACTCGAGGATATTCGGGTTGACTGGCACCCGGTCAGTATCAGCCTTTCCAAGCGACGTGTTCTTGCAACTCAATGGGACAGTGATTCAATGAGCACAAAGGATGGCCCGCTGTCCTTCGCGCAAGGCACGGTTCTTGTTTTTTCAGAGTGTCGCGATGATGAGGTGAGCGGCGGTGATTTCGTTTTGGTCGAGGATCAAGACGGATCCCCGATGTTTAAGCAACTGGTTGTTGATGGCAGCATGCGGTTGCTGCGGAGCATGAATACAGCCTATCCGACGCGCGCTTGGGAGCCGGGCATGCAGATCAAGGGCGTGTTGCGCGAAGCGATACATAGGACTCGATTCGATTAGCGGGATCCAGCGCTAAAGTTCAGAAAAGAAAGGCCCTACGGGGCTTTTTTTTATGCACGATATTCTGCGCTTGACGCAGTACGTTTCACGCAGTACAGTTCACGCAACATTACTGCGTCGGGAGCAGAATATGCACTGCCGAGTTGAAACGGATCTGCGCGAACACATGGCGCGCGAGGACAGCGCGATTGCCGCTGTGGAGGCCAACCGAGGCGCGGCGATTCGCCAACTGCTTGACCGCATTCCAACCGATGAGGTTGCGGAAATGATGGCCAATGAAAGTGGCGAGCTCGCTTCGCGTCTGGCCGCGTGCTCTGAGCTTGCGGCCAATTTCGTTGGCGATGACGGCGAGCTCGATTTCGGGCTGGCATCCGTGTCGCAACTTGCCGGCGCTGTTGGCGAGGCCTTTATCAAGGCCGCAATTCAGTACCGCCTGAGCGTCTTGGGCGGCGATGAAATGGTCGGGCAGATCGCCCAGGAAATTGAGGGTTAATTATGAGCCAGGAACAAACGGCGGTTGCTGAGAGCCGCCCCACTCCGCGCAATGTTTGGCAAGCCGCTGCCGCCCGGTTTGGCGTTGGCGAGGCCGAATTGAAAAACACGCTTGCTTCGACGTGCTTCCGCGTGAAGGACGGGCAAGACGAGGTTGCGCCCAGCGACCAGGAAATGAACGCGCTGCTGATTGTCATTGAGGAACATCGGCTTAATCCGTTCACAAAGGAAATCTATGCCTTCATGGATCGCCAGAGCGGCCGGATCATTCCGGTTGTGTCGGTAGATGGCTGGGCGCGGATCCTGAATTCGCACCCGCAATTTGATGGCGTTGAATTCGAGTATGGCCCGCCCGTCACCATCGGCCAATCGTCCGCCTTTGAATGGATCGAGGTGGCTTTGTATCGCAAGGACCGGGACCGTCCGGTGCGCGTGCGCGAATTCCTCGATGAGTGCTATGTCGAGCCGCGAGGCCGCAACGCTTACAAAGGGCCGTGGCAAACGCACACGAAGCGCATGCTTCGTCACAAGGTTCTGATTCAGGGCGCACGCATCGGCTTTGGGTTTAGCGGCATCTACGACCAGGACGAGGCCGAGCGCATCGTTGACGCGGTTGTTATTGACGATGATCCGGCCGTTGAGGCTGTTGAAGGTGATTTGATGCCGCGGGCTCGCGAGTCTGGCTCACACGCTACCGCCCAGCGTGATGCCGCCCCTGACCAGGGCCAGACAGATGAGCCCGCGGCCGAGCCGGCGCCCGAGCAGCAGGCATCTGGTCAAGCTGCCAGGGAACAGGCGCCCGCAAAGGCTTCCGGCAAGGCTTCCGGCAAGGCTTCCGGCAAGGCTTCCGATAAGGCTTCCGGCAAGGCTGGCGGCGCGGATTCAGGCGGCGACGCCATTCCCGAGAACATGCAGAAGGTTCTGCGCTCGAGCCTGGATAAAGGCGGCGTTGAGGAATCCGAGTTCTGCAAGCGCATGGGTGTTTCATCCATTGCCGCCCTGCCCCGCGCTCAGATCAACGAAGCGCTGAGCGTTGCGCGCGAATTGGCCGCGTAATGATTACCTTCGAGGAATCCACGCATACCTATCGTGATAGCGATGGCGACGTTGTGCCCAGCGTTACTCAGATATTGAAGCCGCTGGACACCACGTTTGATCGCGTCAACAAGGACGTGTTGGACGCCAGGGCAATGCTTGGCAAGGCCGTGCATCTTGCGACTGAACTGTATGACAAGGGCGTGCTGGATTGGGAATCGCTGCACCCGAAAGTGCGCCCTTACCTGGATCAGTACATCAATTTCAAGAAGGCCAAAAAAGTCGAGGTCATCGCGAACGAGCAGCTTGTGTACCACGAAGGCATGAACTATGCCGGGACGCTCGATCGCATTATCACGATGGATGGCCTGCCGAAGCAGTATGTGCTGGATTTCAAAATTGGCGTGCCTACGCATTGGCACCAGATCCAACTGGCCGGCTATCAGCTTGCCGTGAACAACGCCGGCGGCAGTGTCGCTGGCCGTTGCGGGCTCTACTTGCGCCCGGACAAATACCGCTATGAACCCTTTGATGATCCTGCCGACCGGTCGGTATTCATTGGTGCGGTTTCTATCTATCACTTCAAAGACAGAAAGGGGATCAAATGAACGCACCTGTTCAGAATCTCGCTGTGCCCCAGCAAATTGACGACGACACCCGCGCAAGCGTGGATGATCTGGTCACAATTGCGGGTTGCGTGGAGGTTGCAACGGCGGCTGACTATGATTTCGCTGCCTCGCAGTTGCAGCTAGTCAAGGGCCGCATCAAGGCCCTGAAAGACAGCCGCATCAATATCACGCGCCCGCTGGATCAGGCCAAAAAGCACGTCATGGCTTTGTATAAGGGGCCGCTGGAAGCGCTGGAGAAATGTGAAACCAGCCTCAAGGGCGTGATGCTCGCATACGACAACGAGCAGGATCGCATTCGCCGGGAGCGCGAGCGTTTGGCGCGCGAGGCCGAAGAAGCTGAGCGCCGCCGGATCCAGGAGCAGGCCGAGGCCCAGGCAAAAGCAGCCGAAAAGGCCGGCGACGTGCAGGCCGCTCAGGAAATCAAGGCGCAAGCCGAGATTGAGCAGCAGTCTGTTGTCGCGGTTGCCAAGAAAACCGAGGCGCCGGCCGCAAGCGGAATTTCGCGCCGCGAAGTCTGGAAAGCTGAGGTCACAAGCATGGCCGAGCTCGTCCAGGCGGCTGCGAGCGGAAATGAGCAGGCAATGGCTTTGCTCGTCGTGGATAACAAGGCCCTGCAGCAGCAGGCTAAGGCCCTGAAAAGCGCTTTCACGCTGCCCGGAATTCGCGTGTTCTCCGAAAAACAGCTTGCAGCACGGAGCCGCTAATGACTGAAAACGGACAAGTGATTGAAGGAGGCGATTATGTCTAGTCGCGGAGTGAATAAAGTGATCCTGGTTGGG
>CAZVMN010000016.1:0-3651 GCA_964629015.1 uncultured Oceanococcus sp. | reverse complement strand
ATTGAAGGAGGCGATTATGTCTAGTCGCGGAGTGAATAAAGTGATCCTGGTTGGGAATCTTGGCCAGGATCCAGAGGTGCGTTACATGCCGTCTGGCGGCGCGGTCACGAATGTCAATCTGGCCACAAGTGAAACCTGGAAGGACAAGCAAACCGGTGAGCAGCAGGAGCGCACCGAATGGCATCGTGTGGTGTTCTTTAACAGGCTCGCTGAGGTTGTGGGCGAATACCTTGCAAAAGGTAGCCAGATCTATGTCGAGGGCCAGATTCGCACACGGAAATGGCAGGACAGCGACGGCCAGGACCGCTACACCACGGAAATCGTCGCCAAGGAAATGCAAATGCTTGGCGGGCGTTCTGGTGGCCGGGATGGCGGTGGCGGGCGCGATGCTTCTCCGGCGAATGGGCGCCGGGCTGCGCCGCCAGTGGACCGCCAGCCGCCGGACCAGAGCTACCAAATGGATCCTGACGACGATATTCCGTTCTGAGGGGCCTCGCCATGATGAAATCAATGACGATGTACCGGCTGTCGAATCCGACAGTCTTGCCGCCCGGCGCGATTGACGAAGCGCTTTCACGGCGCGCGCTCGCGGATCCGCTGCCAACGCAGCAGCAGTCTCATGGTTGGATGCACGTTACGCCGGAGGACAAGCAGTTTGTCACCGGCATCGGGCCTTATGTGCTTCGCTATGGATTGCGCGATCGCGTTTTGCCGCCGTCCGTCGTGAGCGATGAGGTCGAAGATCGTTGCGTCGCTTTCGAGGAAGGCCGCGGGTATCGGCCAGGGCGCAAGCAAAAGCTGGCTATCAAGGACGAGGTGATGATGGCGCTACTGCCGCGTGCGTTTATCAAAACCCGGAGCATCTTGGTGTACCTGGATCTGCAGCATGGATGGGTGTGCGTCGGCCACACGGGCGAGCTTGCTGATGATGTGCTGTCTGGACTTCGCGGGGCGTTTGATGACGGGCTCTATTCGGGGGCGGAAAGCTGGTGGGATCAGCCGTTTTCCCTGGAAATGCTCATGACCGAATGGGTTGCCAGAAAGTCTGCGCCTGGGGAGCTAGATATAGGGAGCAACGCGCTGCTTGCTCGAATGGACGACGTAGTGGCGCAGATGAAGTATGTCAACCGTCCGCCGCTGGATGAAGGCGCGCAATCGCTCATTTCGTCCGGCTTTCGAGCGCATGAATTGCAACTGATTTACAAAAACCGGCTGCAGTTCACGATGACCAACGGCGGTCGATTTAAGCGCATCCGTTTCCTCGAGTTTATGGATCAAAGCCCCGAGCGTGAGGGCGAGGAACTGGATATTGCGGCCGAGGCTGAGATTTTCCTTGGCGACTTCAAGGCGATGGTGTCTGAGCTCGCTGAAACTTCAAATCAAACGGCTGAGCAGGCCGTAATTTAACGAGGACACAATGCACACGAAACAAGTATTTGTTGCCTGCGACGGGCAGGAATTCGACTCGCCGGCAGATTGCCGGGAGCACGAAACGTCGCTGCTCATTCGCGGGGAGGTCGAAAATTTCGCGACCAATCAGAAATTGACCGGGCGGCACCACACAGCGCTGGTCAACCGCATCGTTGAGTGGGAGGCGCACCGCGCTGAGTACATCATGCCGACCGGGCTTCGCGATGCCGTTGCCGATGTTCGGACCTTCATGCTGGCTTGCGAGCAGGAATGCCCTGCAGGGCCTGTCCCGGCCAACGACCAGGGCCGCATGTATTTCGACTTAATCAAGGAGGAATTCAAAGAGCTCTGCGATGCCTGGGAGGCGAAAGACGGCGTTGAGGTGTTTGACGGCGCCCTTGATCTGATTTGGGTAGCGATCGGGCTCATGCTGTCCCAAGGCATGCCGCCTGTGGGTGGTTGGGGCGAGGTGGCGCGGTCCAACATGGAAAAGATTGACGAGGCCACTGGTAAGGTCAACAAGCGTGAGGACGGGAAAGTTCTCAAGCCGGAGGGCTGGCAACCGCCAAACCTGCAGGCGATTCTGAATGGGCACGCTTTGGCCATCTTTGGCGCAACATTGCGCGAGCGGACGGACCACGCGGCCTAGCCCCTGCCAAGCACAGCCTAGCCCCTGCTAAGCAGAGGCTAGGCTATTGCATCGCAAACAGGTGAGAAAATGACCAGCACTTACTTTGCGCTCATGGCCGAATTCGGCACGGCACACGTTGCGCTTGATGTCATCGCGCCCAAGTTTTTCCAGGTGAAGGACCGCAAAGAAATCATGCGTCGGGCGCGGGATCAGGATTTTCCAATCCCGGTATTCCGGGTTGGCTCGCAGAAATCCCCGTGGCTTGTATCCGTTGAGGATCTGGCCGGGCATATCGACGCGCAGCGTGCTCAAGCTGCTGCAGAGTGGACCGCGGTAAACCGGTCAACTCGGCCAGATCCGGCGTCCAGGTCTGGTGTCCCCGCGTGACGTGCGTGTAGCGCTTGAGAAGGTTCCAATCTTCGTGCAGGGTGTAGCTCTGCACTTCAACTATCGACAAGCCGGCCTCGAACAGCCGGCTTGTTGCTTCGTGTCGTAGGTCGTGGAATCGAAGGTCATCAATCCCCAGGCGCTTGCACGCCTCGGTAAAATTCTTTCCTATGGCAGATCCGGTAAAGGGAAACGCTCGATCTTCATTGCCCTGCATGGACTGCGCTACAGCCCAGGCCTCGAGGGTGTAATTGAAACGCTTGTGGTTGCCAATTTTCGCGCGAGGGTGTTTCGCATCGCGAACAAGGCCGGTCATGAGCTCGGCGTCGTCGTCGCTGCGGCGGATCCTGGCTATCTCAGCGCGGCGCCTGCTTGAGAAAATAGCGAACCAGAACACTTTGCGCATGGGCATTATGCGCTGGTGCCGGTTGTCCGTTTCTTTGAAATACGCATCGAGCGCCTGGAGCTCGCCGGCAGTTGGGCGGCGCTCCCTGGCGCGCGGCCGGCCAATCAGCTTTTGCGTCCGGCAAAACACAATTGCGTCATCAACTACGGCGGGATCAAGCGGTATGCCCCAGGCAGGCCGCGCTAGTTTGTAGATCACTCGCAGCCAGATCAGGTCATTGATTGCGGTGGCGGGGCCGGCGCCAGCGGCCCGTCGTTCGCGAATGTGGTCAACAAGGTCTGTCGTGGTGCAATCAATAGCGTCAACATCGGCGATTCGGTCGGTCATAAGGCGTTTCAAATCGGACTGCTTTGACCGTTGCCATTCCTTTATGTCCTTGTACTCATCCATGTAGCGATCGATCAAATCCCTGATTGATAGGCCTTTCTTTTCCGCGCGGGCGCGCTCCATTTCCCCGGTTTTCTGTAGCTCGATTTCTCGCGGCACGGCCCAGCGCTCGGCCAGCTTTCTTGTGGAGAATGTCTTGGCTTCTGAGTGTATGATTTTGCCCTTAGCCTTAATCCGGATCTGAGCCCGGATCCTGGTTTCGCCCTTTGCGTTTGTGCGCTCTGTGTACGTCGCCATTTTGTTCAATCGGTGGGATTCTGTGGAGCACCCAATGTAGCACTCGCAATGCAGAAACACACGAAAACCCCCGCAAATCAACCCGCAAATAAACGCAACGCATGCAGCCCGAAACGCTTTTAGAAAGCGCGCAAGCAGTTAATCTTCAAGGAAATTTCTCGCCTTGGCGCTTCTGTGTTGCGCCGATGATGGA
>CAZVMN010000015.1:0-62020 GCA_964629015.1 uncultured Oceanococcus sp. | reverse complement strand
TCTCCGCCGGCTGAGGTTGGATTTCGTCGGTGTTCACTCCCTGAGCCACCGCCACAAAAGGCAACAACATCCCCGCCAGTGCGGAAAGTCGACGTGTTCTCATTCCAGTACTCCGGTGTACCCGGTCCTTGCGACCGGGCCCTGCCATCAAAATGTGTATGACACTGTGAACGACAGCGTGTCGCGGTCTTTGAGCGGGTTGTAGGTACCCCCTTCATAGGAATAGCGCAACTCGGTAAGCCATTGGTTCAGGTAGCTGAAACGCAATCCCAACAGCGCACTCATCTTGCCTTCCTGGAAGTTCTGCCCCAACCCCGGTGCAATGCCATCAATGTCGTAGAACAAGGCCATCACCGGGAGGAAATTCCACCCGCGGAAGAAGTCGTTGTAGGTGAACTGGGACACGACACGCACGCCGTAGGCCAGATCATCGCCAAATTGGTCAGGATCCTGCGCTGTCGGATTCTGACGACAAGGCTCCGCTTCGGCACCATCAATCGTCGAGTAGGTCTGACGCACACAACGCGCATCACCGTCCCCGTCCGTGTTCGCCCCATTCGTCAGAGCCGAACTGTCAGCGATGCCGTTGGTCGTTCCATCCGCACCTGAACTGGCGTGTGTGTTGGACTCCGCGCCCTGGAACTGGATCTCGTTGAGGCTCGGCATATCCACAATGTGGGTCAGTCCAAACTCAGCAAGAAGCAGAATCTGGTCCGCCTTAACCGGGTTTGATGTGGCGCCGAAAGTACGCAACAGCGATGTCACCAACTGCCCTTGCTTCAACTCCTCGTAACCCCGGATATACATACCTGGGGTGACTTCTTCCTTGCGGTACACGCTTTGTACGTAGTCCGGTACCGCCATGCGGCGACCAGGCAGCACGGTTGCCGGCACCCCTAGCCCTAACAAGGGCTCGACCAGTCCAGACAAGCCCGCCGCGATCAAGTCCGCGGCCGGAGGCACACCGATATTGATGTTATTGCGTGGAAATGCCGGTTGCAGCGCGGCAAAGATCAAGTCAACCGTATGAATCTGAACCGGATGATTGGGGCGGAAGGTGTACTCACCCGCCCACGCCCAATCACCGACTGTGGTGTTGAAACTGACCCCAAACATGTGACGGTTTTCGGGGTACTCGATAAACAGGCGAGCGGTGTCAATCGGCAGTGGTTCATCAATCAACCGCAGCGTGCCAATGTTGCCGACCAATGCACCGCAACCGGCCAGCAGTCCAACGATATTCGTGGCATCGGCGGCACAACTTTCATTCGCCGCCAGGAAGCTCACAAGCGGGAGGCGCGAATGCGTGTTGTGGTAGTAGAAACCGAACTCAGTCCCGTTATTGAAATTTTCGGCGAAATATTTCAAGGCAAAACCGAATTGTCCGCCATCACGTGGCTTGCGGTCCGGCAATCGGTACACGGTGCGACCACCGGCCGAACCCAGCGAGAATGGGTCTTCCGGGTTGTCCTGCGAGGAATAGATATTCAGCGGATCTTCCGGCGCTTTGCCGAAGGACAACATGGCGTGTTGTCCACCATTGTCATCACCACCGAGGATGTCGCTGACCGAGTAGAAAGTCCCCGGCGCATCAATGCGTGCGGGCAGCCATTCGTATTGGTAGAAGGCTTCAGCATAGAGATTGAGCGACAGATCCACTCCGGCGTAAACCATACCGAGAGGCTGGAACAGCTCAGCGAGGTCGAACCCGGCCGTACGCTGGCGCACCAAATCGGGTGGGTTCACGGTATTCACGCTGTTCAGCGGCAAGGCGCTGGCCTCACCCCAAACAAATCCCTGACGTCCGACGCGCAGATTTACGTTCTTACCCAGCAATGGGAAGTTTGTCGAAACAAACGCATCTTGCAGTTCAAAGTGGCTTCCAAACTGATTCTGGGCTTCGCCACTGAGACTGGAACTTGACCGCTGCAGGGTGGTGTCCGGATGCGTTTGGTCGAAATCCAGATACGTGTTGTTGAACAGCCAGATGCCGCTGGTCTGGAAGTTCAGGTTCTTCCAGCTGAACTTGAGCTTGGTGTTCATTTTGAATGCAGCCGACACCATGTCGCCACGATCAAAATTGAGGTTTCCGTCGTCGCCATTGATGTTGTAGGAACCGGGCGAATTGACATACGCAAGGTTCAGCGAGGGATCACTGGTGTCATTACACGTGCCACCGATCAGACCACGGTCCTCGTATTCTTGGGCATCCGCGTAGGTGATCGGCTGGCTGAAATCCGGATTGTCGGTGTAGTTGGTCAGCGTACACAGGCCAGGCTGCAGATTGACCTTGGCGATGAGGTCATCCGCACGCTCTTCCATGCGCCAGGCTGCACCGACCGAAATCGTGCTGTCCCAGGAACCGTAAATTTCACCAAAATCGAATTGCAGCGCCAGGGCCTGCGGCACAACCAAAAATGAGCCGGCCGTCACCAATCCTGACAGCCCCCTGACTACTGAAGTCTTCAGCACAACATTCTCCCCAAGTTATCTCACACCCGCAGCCCGCCGCTGATCCGAATTCTACGTCGGCGACGCCGTGTCGCCTGTTTGCGGGTTCCAACAGACGAGTTTGTAACAGACGCCCTGCCCTCAGGCAAGCGAACCCAGCTATCCAGGCATGCGCCAAATCAATGCAGCCATCCGCCCCGTGACCGATTCTCGTCGGTAGGAAAAAAATCTTTGCTCATCGGTATACGTGCACCAATGCCCTCCCCAAACTTCGCTCACACCCTCGCGCGCGAGCTGGACGCGCGCAAGCTGCGGCAAATCTGCCAGCCAGCGATCGCCATCACGGCGGGCGAAAGCACCTGCGCTCTCCGGCCAGCCCTGCAAAAATGCAGCTCTGACCTCAGGCCCGACCTCAAATGCTGTGGGGCCAATGCAGGGACCAAGCCACGCTTGCCAAATTCGGCCACCAAACTTCGTGACCAAAGCCTGTACTGTCGAACGCACAATGCCAGCGGCCAGCCCCCGCCAACCCGCGTGGATCGCCACGACGCACTGCCCCTCGCTATCGCGCAGCAGAATGGGCAGGCAATCGGCGACCATCACCGCACACACGCGCCCCGGCTGGCGTGTCCAGATCGCATCCGCACGCGGCACCTGCCAAGCTGCCGTGGCCTCAACCAAACGCGTGCCATGCACTTGCTCGAGCCAGCACGGAGGAGATGGCAGAGCCAACATCTGTTGAAGTCGTGCGCGATTGGCCATCACATGATCGGGGTCATCCTGAACATGCGGCCCCACGTTCAGAGAGTGCCATGGCCCTCGGCTGACACCGCCGCTGCGCAACGTGAACGCCGCCCGCACACCCGGCACGTTAGGCCAGTCGGGCTCAATCCAATGCGTCACGCCATTGTTCCAATATCGCCTGCATGTCGGGCGGCAAATTCGCATCAAAACTCACACGCTCACCACTGGCGGGATGGGTGAGCGCAAGATGCTGAGCATGCAAAGCTTGTCGGCCAAGGCTATGACGATAGGGGTCCCCGCGGCGGCCATACAACGCGTCCCCAATCAGGGGATAGCCCGCATGCTGCATGTGAACGCGAATCTGATGGGTCCGACCCGTTTCCAAGCGCACCTGTAAAACGCTGTGCTTTTCGAATTTCTCGCTGACCCGATATTGCGTCACCGCCTCGCGCCCAGCGGCGCTGACCGCAAAGCGCAGACGGTCGCGCGGGTGGCGCGCCAACGGCGCGTCGACGGTCGAGCCCGCAACAGGCACACCCCACACCATCGCGCAATATTCGCGCTCGATTTCGCGCGCTTGCAGTTCACGCACCAAGTGCGTTTGAGCCTGCGGTGTGGCTGCGACAACCATCAAACCCGTGGTGTCTTTGTCCAGGCGATGGACAATGCCGGCTCGTGGCACCGCCGCCAGCGCCGGGCGATGATGCAACAACCCATTTTGCAATGTGCCATCGCGCTGCCCCGCGCCCGGGTGCACGGTCAAACCCGCGGGCTTGTTGACGATGATCAAATGCTCGTCTTCGTAGACCACCGCAAAGTCGATGGGTTGGGCCTCAACTTCGGTGTCGGGCGCTTCAACCACCGGCCAGACATCAATGCGACTGCCACCGTCGATTTTCGTTTTGGGCGCAACAACCGCGCCGTCCACGCGCACGCGCGATTGTCGAATCCAATCCTGCAAGCGCCCTCGAGAATGCTCCGGCATCAAGCCGGCCAGCAGCTTGTCCAGGCGCTGGCCGGCATCGGCCATGGAAACTTCAAAGCTCAGACTTGTCTCATCCGCGCCAGGCGAGCACTCGGATGCGAGGTCTGGCTTCGTTATACTAGGTGGTTCGCTCAAGGGAATAACTCATGTCTCGGCTGCAATACCGAATCCTACCGTTGTGTGCATTGTGCACCGCGGTGCTGCTCGCGTCCTGTGCCAGCAACAATGAACCCGGCATCGGCTCGCTACGCGACGACCCGCTGACGCCCGGCTCGCTGGACCAGCAACGCGTTGCGCGCTTGAATGCCACGCAACTTTACAACTCGGCACGCGAGGCGCTGGATTCCTCGGATTACGCGACGGCGATGCAGTTGTACGATCGACTGGACGCGCAATATCCCTTCTCCGAATACGCCACCCAGGCGCGCCTGGAGAGCGTTTACGCGCAGTACCGCTCCTATCAGCCGGAACTGGCCTTGAGCGCCGCAGATCGCTTTATGCGCGCCAACCCGCGCCATCCGGATTTGGACTATGTGTTGTACCTGCGTGGCCTGATCAATTTTGATCGTGGTGCGTCTGACATCCTCGACGCCCTGGATATCGATTCCTCAACCCGCGACCCGATCAACGCGCGTCGCGCGTTCGAAGATTTCGGCCGGCTGGTGCAACGCTTTCCCAACAGCATCTACGCGCCGGACGCGCGCCAGCGCATGGTCTACCTGCGCGAGCGTATCGCCCGCCACGAAATGGCCATCGCGCGCTTCTACGAGACACGCCGCGCGTGGGTCGCCGTGAGCCGCCGCGCTCAGGACATCATTGCCAAGTATCAGGGCAGCGCTGTGATTCCCGAGGCACTGGAAATGCTCGAGCGCGCCTATGCGCAACTCGACCTTCCAGATCGCTCCATGCAGGTGATGGCAGTGCGCGAAGCCAGTTTCCCCGCAGATATGAGCTTGCCGGCTCCGCCTCAACCCGAAGCGCCGGTCGCGGAATCCAAGCCGCCGAAGAAAGACAACGCCAAGGACAAACCGGCCGCATCGACACCAGCCACCGCGAAAGAACCAGCAACGACCGAACCCGCTTCGCAAGCCGAGCAAGCCGGCGACACCGAGACGCCGATGCCGGAGCCCACTCCTGCCCCTGTGGCAAAACCGGCTGACGAACCAGTGCGCGGCGACGATGGCGTTTTGATGCCGCAGATTCCGGACTGGCTGAAGTAAACCCGCGCGCTAAAGCCCGGCGTACTCCACCGTAATCGGATAGCGCCGTTCTCGGCCGAAGGCGCAGGTTGAAACCTTCGGCCCGGGCGCGGCCTGGCGGCGCTTGTACTCGGACAAGCGCACCAGTCGCACAACGCGATCAACGTCCTGACGCGCGAATCCACTGGCGTACAAATCCGCAACGGACGCTTCATCTTCGATGTACGCCTTGAGCATCGCATCGAGTTGATCATAAGGCGGCAAAGATTGGTCATCGCGCTGGTCCGGGCGCAATTCAGCTGACGGCGGGCGCGTAATGACCCGCTCAGGGATGACTTGCGACAACGTGTTGCGGTACCGCGCGAGGTCATACACCTGCATTTTGTAGACATCCTTGAGCGGCGCAAACCCGCCGCACATGTCGCCATACAGGGTGCAGTAACCCACCGCCATTTCACTTTTGTTGCCGGTGGTCAGCACAATCGCGCCAAATTTGTTGGCCAACGCCATGAGCACGCCGCCGCGTATGCGCGCCTGAAGATTTTCCTCGGTCGTATCCGCTTGTGTGCCGTCAAAAGCGCGGGCGAGCATCTGCTCATAGGCGCTCATTGCGGGTTCGATCGCAATGCTCTCGAAGCGCACGCCCGTGGCTTGCGCCTGGGCCTGTGCATCATCGCGACTCATCTCCGCGCTGTAGCGTGACGGCATGGCCACCGCACGTACACGTTCGGCACCCAAAGCGTCTGCCGCAATCGCCAGGGTCACCGCGGAATCGATCCCGCCGGACAAACCGACATACGCCAGCGGAAAACGGTTGCGGTCCACATAGTCGCGCACGGCCCGAACCAGGGCTTGGTACAACAGCGCCACACTCTCTGGCTCTGCAAAGTCAGCGCGATCGCCGGGATGGAACACCCCATCGACAAACGCCGGCGCGCGCATCACACACGCGCCGTCGCCCGACCAGCATTGAGAGTCGCCATCGAACACCACATCGTCCTGCCCACCGACTGCGTTGACGTAAGCCACCGCCAGCCCGGTTTCGGCAATACGTTGCTGAATCACTTCACGGCGACGCGCCCGCTTGTTTTGATCAAATGGCGATGCATTGATATTCAGCAGAACCTGCGCCCCCTGCTCTGCGGCCTGAGTCGCCACTGTCGTGGACCACAAATCCTCACAGATACTCAAGGCATAACGCTGACCATCCACCTCGAAAATGCAGGCTTCATGTCCAGGCAAGAAATGCCGACGCTCATCAAAGACGCCGTAGTTGGGCAGTTGCTGCTTGCGATAGCGCTGCGTCACACGCCCCGCGTGCAACACCGCCGCCGCGTTGTAGATGCCCTCCGGTGTGAACTCCGGAAAGCCGATGACAACGTGGATATCGCCAATCTGAGCAGCCAGGTCCGACAAGGCCTGCGCGATGAGTTGCGGCAAACCACGACGCTGCAAAAGGTCATCCGGCGGATAACCGAGCAGGGCCAGTTCTGGGCACAGCACAATCCGTGCACCGCGCGCTTGAGCATCTTTGGCCGCCTGCAAAATGCGCTGCGCGTTGCCCGCGACATCACCGACATGCACCGGCAATTGGGCGAGCGCGATGGTCTTCAATGGGGCTGTCATCATAACAAAAAAGGGCCCGGCGCAAACCGGGCCCTGCTGATTTCAGGATGATGCGGCGAACCGACTCAGCTCAGTGCCTCGCTCATCGCTTTGCCCAGGTGGGCCGGCGAGCGAACGGTGGAAACACCGGCGGCTTCGAGAGCGGCGAACTTGTCGTCAGCCGTGCCTTTACCACCGGCAATGATGGCGCCGGCATGGCCCATGCGCTTGCCTGGCGGTGCGGTAACACCGGCGATATAGGCGACCACAGGCTTGGACACATTGGCTTTGATGTATTCGGCGGCTTCTTCTTCTTTGCTGCCGCCGATTTCCCCAACCATGATGATGCCTTCGGTCTGCGGATCTTTTTCAAAGCGTTCGATCACGTCGATGAAACCCAGACCGTGGACCGGGTCACCACCGATGCCAACACACGTTGACTGACCCAAACCGTTATTGGTGGTTTGGAACACGGCTTCATAGGTCAAGGTGCCGGAGCGCGACACGATGCCAACCTTGCCGGGCTTGTGGATATGCCCCGGCATGATGCCGATCTTGCATTCGCCCGGCGTGATGGTGCCCGGGCAGTTCGGACCGATCAGCACCGCATCCGGATAATCCTTCAAGGCGGCCTTAACCTTGACCATGTCGGCAACCGGAATGTGCTCGGTGATGCAAACGATCACTTGGATGCCTGCATCGGCCGCTTCCAGAATCGCATCAGCAGCGAACGGCGCCGGCACGTAAATCATCGACGCAGTTGCGCCGGTTTCGGACACCGCATCGTGGCAGGTGTTGAACACCGGCCGGTCCAGGTGACTCTCACCTGCACGCCCTGGCGTCACGCCACCAACCAGCTGCGTGCCATAGGCGATCGCCTGCTCGGAGTGAAAAGTGCCCTGCTTACCGGTGAAACCCTGGCAGATAACCTTGGTGTCTTTGTTGATCAGAATGCTCACGCTCAGGCTCCTTTGGCAGCGGCGACAACACGCTCGGCGGCGTCGGTGAGATCGGTGGCGGCGATGATGTCGAATCCGCTGTTGGCCAGAATCTCTCGACCTTTCTCAACATTGGTGCCTTCCAGGCGGGCGACCACCGGAATGTTCAGACCGACTTCCTTGACCGCCGAGACAATGCCTTCGGCGATCAGGTCACAGCGCACGATGCCACCAAAGATGTTGACCAGAATCGCTTTGACGTCAGCGCCGGAGGTGATCAGTTTGAATGCTTCAGCAACACGCTCTTTGGTGGTGCCGCCGCCAACATCCAGGAAGTTGGCCGGCTGGCCGCCATGCAGCTTGATGATATCCATGGTGGCCATGGCCAAACCCGCACCATTGACCATGCAACCAATGTCGCCATCCAGGGTGACGTAGTTGAGACCATGCGCTGCCGCCGCACGCTCTTTTTCGTCTTCCTGCGAAGGGTCGCGCAGTTCTGCAATGGCCTTCTGACGGAACAAAGCGTTGTCGTCGATGTTCAACTTGCCATCCAGCGGCAAGAGGCTACCCGACTCAGTGACGATCAGCGGGTTGATTTCAACCAGCGCCGCGTCGCACTCCATAAAGATACGGTACAAACCATTGAGGATCTTGTGGAACTCACCGATCTGCTCTTTGGCCAAGCCCAGGAAGAAACCCACCTCACGGGCATGAAAACCTTGCAGGCCGGCTGCCGGATTGATGTAAACGGTCTTGATCCGTTCCGGCGTCTCTTCGGCCACTTCTTCGATGCTCATGCCACCATCAGGGGAAGCAATGATGGCGACACGCTCGGTGGCACGATCCACCAGCATCGACAGATACAGTTCGCGCGCGATGGGTTGCGGCGATTCCACATAAACGGAATTGACCGGCAGACCTTCGGGGCCAGTCTGGATGGTTACCAGATGGGTGCCCAACATAGCCTCGGCGGCTTCTTCGACGGCTTCAATCGAGTCGACCAACTTGACACCACCGGCCTTACCGCGGGCGCCTGCGTGAACCTGGGCCTTGACCACCCAACGGTTGCCGCCTAACGACTTGGCCCTCTGCCGGGCCTCATCAATCGAACTCGCCAGTTCGCCAGCCGGCACCGGAATGCCGTAACGGGCAAACAGGTCTTTGGCCTGATACTCGTGTAAATTCATCAGTGGTGTTCCCAGGATTGAGGCCCCGCGGGCCGGTGTGTGCGGCGCAGTACACTAGCTCATCCGCCATGACGGGGCAAAAACGCTACATTAAAAGATCATGATACTACTGCGCATACTGCTTCTGGGTGGGATTGGCTGGCTTGTTTGGATGGCTTGGCGACAGCTGCGCCCACGAAAACCCTCATCGCCACCGGAATCGTTCGAACCGACAGTGGCTTGCTGTGTCTGCAAGGCCCACGTTCCACGCTCACAAGCCATTGACGCGGATGGCAAAAGCTATTGCCGCGAGCACGCGCCCACAGCCCCTTAACGGCATCGATGCAACGTTCCAGCATCTCTGGCATCGACCCCTGGCGCACGCTTGAAGCTCTGAGTTTCTATCGCGCCACGCTGTGTGTCGCACTGCTCGCGCTAGGCGCCAGCGATTACCGACCACCTTATTTCGACGGTCCCAAGTCGGAGATGGTCGACGGGTTGCTGTATCTCTACCTGTTCCTGTCCGCGCTACTTTTGATCATGGTGCGCGGCCAGCAACCCTCCGATCGATGGCAGGCCGCGCTGCAGATAGGAAGCGACCTGGCCATCATCATCGTGCTGGTTTTCATCACCGAAGGTGTGGGAAGTGGCATCGGCGCGCTGTTGGTGACCCCGGTTGCAGCCGGCAGCTTGTTGCTGAGCCGCCGCTTCAGTGTAGTGCCACCGGCGATGGCCACCATTGCCCTGCTAACCATTGAGATCTATCTCAACTGGAAAGTCCCCGCCTACCCGGAAAACTACACCCAGACTGGCATCCTAGGCGCGGGGCTTTTCGTTATTGCGATCAGTGGCAATGCCCTTGCCCGCCGCGCGCGCGAGTCCGAAGACCGCGCGACACGCGCGCAAAGCGACATCGCCAAATTGGCCATGTTGAGCGAAAGCGTGATCCAGAAACTTCAAGCCGGGGTTGTGGTGATCAATTCCGGCGGGCAAATCGAATTGTTGAACCGGGCCGCGCGCAACCTGCTTGGCGCGGGCGCGGCATCCGGCCGCCACTTGTCCGCCTGTGCGCCGACCGTGTGGCAACGATTGAATCATTGGCGCGATGACCCCAGCGCGCTAACCAACACCGCGCTATCGCTGAACAACAACCAATCGGCCTGGGCACAATTCACACGCCTGGGCAGCGGCAGTGACACCTCCGCATTGATCGTTCTTGATGATGCCAGTCGGGTCGCAGAACAGGCCCAATCCATGAAGCTGGCTTCGCTCGGGCGACTGACCGCGAGTATTGCTCACGAAGTCCGCAATCCGCTCGCGGCCATCCAAAACGCTGCTGAGCTCGCTGCCGAGTCACCATCACTCAGCGCTGACGACATCTCACTGCTGGATATCGTCAAGCGCCAATCGCGACGCCTCGAGGACATTGTCACCAGCGTGCTGAACCTGTCGCGCAAAGTCACCAATCCGGCGAGCAACACTGAGCTCAAGCCCATGGTCGACGATGCGATCCGGGAATTCATCAACCGCTGCCCAGCACCCGCACCACTCATCGTCAGCAGTATTACCCCCCCCAATCTGGCCATCGCCATCGAACCGGTTCAGTTCGGCCAAATCATGAACAACCTATTGGGCAATGCACTTACCCACGCCTCAGAGTCCGGCAAAGAACTGGAGATCACCATCGAGGCCCGGGTGTCCGCGGACGGCAACCAAGCGCTGATTGATATCTTCGATAACGGCCCCGGTGTCAGCGCGGAGGTCGCGAAGAACGTCTTCGAACCCTTCTTCAGCACCCTGCACAGCGGCACCGGCCTGGGTTTATTCATTACCCGCGAGCTGTGCACCGCTGCGCATGGCGACCTTCAACTGATCCCGCATAGCGATCCACAACGCGGTGCCTATTTCCGGCTGTCATTTCCAGCAGCGTTGACCGGCAACTAGCCCCGGTACCGATCGCCATGTCCGGCTCAACGCGCTCATCGCGTAGATCGAAGACACGCACCGAAAGCCGGAGAGATCACATGCTGCTTTATCAACACGCACGCGGACACTATCTTGCCGTCACTCCCTCATTGCGCTTCCCAGCAGGGGCGGGCTATAAGCCCTGCTTTGAGGGGCGCAATGTACCGGACATCATCTGCAATGCCTTCGTGCGCGAGCATGGCGGCAATATCGTGAAAGACGATGATGTGATAGAACTGAATGCCTGCTCGGCTAGGCGCAGAGGCCTTACAATGCGCTCACCTTCAACACCCCACTTTCGCAGACGTGCATGACCGGCAAAGCCCTCATTGTTGATGACGAAGCGGATATTCGAGCGTTGCTCGAAATTACCTTGTCACGCATGGGGCTGGACACGCACGCTGCCGCCAACCTGAGTGAGGCGCGCGAGGCGCTGACACAAGGGCAATACGACCTCTGCCTGACCGACATGCGCCTACCCGACGGTCTCGGTATTGATTTGGTTCAGGACATTCAAGCGTCCCATCCGAACTTGCCCGTTGCTGTCATCACGGCTTATGGCAATGCCGAGGATGCTGTGAACAGCCTGAAATCAGGCGCGTTTGATTTCGTCACAAAGCCGGTCGATATCAACACCCTGCGCCGGCTCGTGAGCAGCGCCCTGAGCAGCAATGAATCACCGGGGAAACCATCCAGCCCAGCCAGCGACACACCGCAGCCACAGCTAACAGGCGACACCGCTGTTATTCAAGATTTGCGACGCATGATTGCCAAGCTGGCCAGGAATCAGGCCCCCGTGCACATCTGTGGCGAGTCCGGCACGGGCAAAGAGCTTGTTGCGACGATGATTCACGCGCAGGGACCTCGGGCCAGCAAACCCTTTGTGCCGGTCAACTGCGGCGCCGTCCCGACAGAGCTCATGGAAAGCGAGTTTTTCGGCCACACCAAAGGCAGCTTCACAGGCGCCGTGTCCGACAGCCCCGGACTGTTTCGCTCAGCGGACGGCGGCACGCTGTTCCTTGACGAAGTCGGCGACCTACCGCTGCACATGCAGGTCAAATTGCTGCGCGCCATCCAGGAGCGCAAAATCCGCCCGGTTGGCCAAAGTCACGAGATTCCTGTCGATGTCAGGATCATCTCGGCAACGCATCGAAGCCTCCAGCAACTTATTTCTGAAGGTAAGTTTCGAGAGGACCTGTATTACCGGCTCAACGTCATCGAAATTGACGTTCCAGCACTACGCGAACGACGCGACGACATTCCAGCTTTAGCCCAGACGTTGCTGGAGCGTATCAGCCAGCGCCACGGACAGGAGCCAGCGCACCTAAGCCCTGATGCGCTAAATACGCTTATCCAACATGACTTTCCTGGCAATATTCGGGAATTGGAGAATGTGCTAGAACGCGCATCAGCGCTGGCTGAAAACGAGACTATCGAGTCGGCGGATTTGCGCTTACAAACCTCTCTGCGTCAATTGGAAGCGAATCCGCGCAGCAATGAGGAGCTACCACCGTCCAGCATTGACGATTCACTGGCAGATGCGGAGCGCGCGCGCATCGTGGATGCCTTGGAAAAAACACGCTATAACAAAACCCGAGCCGCAGAACTTCTGGGCATCAGCTTTCGGTCGCTACGCTACAGACTGAAGAAACTCGAAATCGAATAACTCTTTGTCACACATACTTTGCCGTTGATGGACCTTCCACTCCGCGCTCGCGCATTCCTAATTCACCTGGCGTTCAGCAGCGCCATCGCAATCGCGGCCATCGGGGTGATTTTTGCGGTGTGGCACCCCGGAGTATTGGCCGACCTGCAGGGCATCAGTCAGCTCATTCTCGTGCTCATTGGAGTTGACGTCACTCTCGGCCCACTTTTGACCTTGGTTCTTTTCAACCCTGGAAAGGCTCGGCACCTGCTAAAGCTCGACCTAAGCATAATCGCAATCTGCCAACTGGCCGCGCTGCTCTATGGTCTCACCTCTATCTTCCTGGCCAGGCCGGTTTTTATCGTGTTCAACGTTGATCGTTTCACCATTGTGACGGCAGGGGAGATTGTGGAGGAGTCCTTGAGCCGCACTCAGAACAGCGAATTCAGAAAGCTGCCGCTTGGTCGCCCTCAAATCGTCGCCTCGCAACTACCAGAGTCCGCCGAAGCCCGTAGCGAACTCTTGTTCTATTCACTAGAAACGGGAAACGACATCTATCAAATGCCCGAGTTTTATACGCCTTACGATAGCGCGCTTGAATCCGTTGTTAAACGAGCGAATCCGTTATCGTCCCTGCAGAAATCAAATGCACTTGATAACGCGCAATGGCAAGAGTTCTTAACAACGCTAGGGCAACCACCGGATTCCCTCTCCACCCTTCCGGTGGAGGGCAATGCAAGAGACGGGTCAGCTATCGTCGATACCAAAACCGGTCGCGTTGTCAAAATCACGACACTGACGCCCGCGTGGCATACAAAAAAAGCCAACCCGTGAGCATCTGACAATCTTTGTCAGATATGTGCAAAAGCTTGTCAATGAACCTGTACAGCTAATTATTAAGCTATTGTATTAGATAAATTTTTCGTCATGGCACTGACATTGCTTCTGGCAGCTGTAACCGCAACACCAATCCGGAGGCGACATGCAATACATCCAGAGAGGCTTCACGCTCATCGAACTGATGATCGTGGTTGCCATAATTGGCATTTTGGCAGCCATCGCAATCCCGGCATACCAGGACTACACCATTCGCGCTCAGGTCTCCGAAGGACTGAGTTTAGGGACAGGTGCGAAATCGGCCGTATGGGATTTCATTTCGTTCTCGGGCCGCTTCCCACCAAACAACGCGAGCGCGGGCTTAGCAGCCCCCACTGACATCACCGGCAACTATGTCGAGGAGGTTGACGTAAGTGGCGGAGTCGTCGTCGTGACTTTCGGCAATAGAGCGAATGCCGCGATCAGCGGGCAAACAATTGACATGTCTCCGCTCACTGGCAGCGGCAGCATCAACTGGTCATGCACTGGTGGCAATATCGATGCGAAGTACCGGCCTTCGAGCTGCCGCCAATGAATGTGACGTTTTTCGACACAATCTGCCAATTCACGCACAGCGGTGGAATCCTCGTCGGATGGCCAATCCACAGAATCCCAAGCGCAAACCCGTCCGCACCAAGTGGCATGAGGCTTGCTTAGTTTAGCTCGGGATGAAACCCTAGGTTCGAACCAACCTTAAATTTAAGGAGCTTCAAATGAAGAAAATACAGCAGGGCTTTACGCTTATCGAATTGATGATCGTTGTAGCGATCATCGGTATTCTGGCGGCCATCGCAATTCCGGCTTACCAGGACTACACCATCCGTTCACAGGTCTCTGAAGGCCTGTCGCTGGCTGGTGGTGCCAAAACCGCGATCGCGGAGTTCTACTCCAACCGCGGCACGTTCCCGACCACCAATGCATCCGCTGGCTTGGCTGCAGCAGGCGCCATTACCGGTAACTACGTGACTGGAGTAGACGGGGCTAATGGCACGATCCAAGTCACCTACGGCAATGACGCCAACACGGCGATCAGCGGCGACATACTAGAAATCTCCGCCGCCACTTCGGCTGGTAGCGTGTCCTGGACCTGCGGCTCTGCGGGCACGAACGTCGACTCCAAATACCTGCCGTCGTCCTGCCGTCAGTAAGCTTAACCTATTGACCCGAAAGGCCGCTTAAGCGGCCTTTTTTTTATCTCGATGCCAATGCCCCAAACCCGCAACCCCCTTTCCCTGAGCCGTGCCGGCATCGCCGTGAGCGTGATCTGCGCCTTGACTGTATGGGCATATTCTCCGGGGCTTTCGGGGGGGTTCTTGTTTGATGACTTCGGGAACATTAACGCTCTGGGCGCCACCGGCCCAGTGGATAACTGGCAAACGTTTTGGCGCTATGTCACTTCCGGAAATGCAGATCCAACCGGCCGCCCTGTCGCTCTATTAAGCTTCCTGATTGATGGCAACACGTGGCCTACGTCGCCGTATCCGTTTAAACGTACCAACTTGATTATCCACCTCCTGAACGGGCTCTTGTTAGCTGGCGCCCTATGGAGGTTGAGCCGCATTACGGCAATCCCGCAGAAAGCCGCAGCCACCAGTTCAATTTTGGCCGCGGCAATTTGGTTACTCCACCCCTTGATGGTCTCTACAACGCTGTATATCGTGCAACGTCAAGCCATGCTGCCCGCGACCTTTTTCCTCTTGGGGCTCCATGGCTGGATAGAAGGACGCATACTGCTGCAACGCAATGCGGACTTACTCGGTGCGACCTGCATGATTGCGAGTCTGGGCCTCAGCACTGCGCTGGCCACCCTGAGCAAAGGAAATGGGGTATTGATCCCGGCCCTGATCGGGGTGATCGAGCTTTTTATTCTGCGCCACAAAGCACCCCACCCTGCAAATACCAAGCTTCTGAACGGCCTAAGCGTCGCGCTGCTTCTAACCCCCGCTCTCGTAGTCTTAGCTTACTTGGTATCGCGAGTACCTGGAGTTCTTGAGTCGACGCCAACCATACGACCATGGACCTTGGGACAACGACTCCTCACCGAATCGCGAATCCTTATTGAATATCTCTCAGTCATATGGGTCCCCAGACCTTTCACAGCAGGTCTTTACAACGATAACGTCCTTGTTTCGACCAGCCTTATCGCACCTTGGACAACCTTGCCGTCAGTTGTCTTCGTTGTGAGCGCCCCCCTCGCAGCTTGGATTGTTCGCAAGTCTCACCCGCTTGCAAGTGCCGCAATCTTTTTCTTTTGGATTGGACACACTGTGGAATCCACAGTTATCCCGCTGGAACTCTACTACGAGCATCGCAATTACCTGCCATCGCTGATGATGTTCTGGCCATTCGCGACGTGGCTGGCCATGCCAGGTCGAAACGCTACAGCTAGGCTCACTCTCAGCGCCCTCATGCTGCTGGCTCTTGCCAGCATGACTCACGCACGCGCAAGTTTGTGGGGTGATGAGAAGGAACAAGCGCTGGTATGGGCTGCTCTCAATCCAGATTCTGCTAGAGCACAAGCCACCGCCGCTCTTCACGAGATGCATATGAACCGGCCTGACTTGGCCTATAGCCGCCTGTCATCTTTGGAAGGTACGATGAGCGGTGAAGTTCAAATCGCATTTAATCGACTCGGAGCGAGCTGCCGCATGGGAAGCGTGCAGCCCGGCGACCTAGATGCAGCAGCAACCGCGGTTCGCTCAACGAAGCGTGGCAGCAATCTCAGCTTCAAATGGATGGACCGCATGGTCGGTGTTGCTGGCTCTCGCAACTGTCGCGGCCTGACACTTCAGGCCCTTGAGAGACTTGTGGACATCGCAGCCGCAAACCCCCAGCTCAACACTGGCAAAGGCCGGGAACAGGAATTCCTAAACATTAAAGCGCGCATAGAACTGGCCCGCACCAATGTCGATGCCGCCCTTGCATTTTTCAATGCCGCGCTTGACGCCCGCCCCTCCCCATCAACGGCGCTGAAGCAGGCTGCGACCCTAGGGCAAGCTGGCTATCCGCAGCATGCACTGAATCATCTAGAGCACTTTGAACACCTCCAGACATTGCCCAAGCTAACCCTCAGAGGAATGCCAAAGATCCACCAATGGGTGCTCGAAAAGCAAGGGTACTGGACCGCAGAGCTCCAACATTTGAAGAAAGGTTTGCGAGAAGATCTCGCCTCATCACCACAGCAGAATTGAGCATCGCCAGGCCCAACAAGTGAGCACGCATAATAACCTCTGGATTCTTGCGGCGACTCTGTTTATAACCGCACTCATTTACTGGCCCGGGCTGAGTGGCGGATACATCTTCGACGACTACCCAAACATCGTCGACAACAAAGCGGTGCAACCAGATAGCGCGACGATGGCCTCACTCGCTGCTGCGGCCTTATCGTCACCATCAAGCACGCTCAAGCGCCCACTCGCCTCGCTCAGCTTCACAGCCAACTATCTTTTGACGGAGTTAGACCCTTTTTGGATGAAAGCCACAAATCTGGCCATTCATCTCATCAATGGCATCCTGGTCTATCTCCTATCGAGATTATTGGTCACCAGACTGACCCCATACCATCCGCTTGATTCTGGCACCCTCGCCACGATCATCGCTGCAGGCTGGCTCGTTTTACCCATAAACCTGACAGCTGTGCTGTACGTGGTCCAGCGCATGGAGAGTCTCGCACATCTCTTTGTGTTCGCCGGTTTACTGGGCTATTGCCACGGACGCCTTCGCATGCTGAACGGACAAGGCGGGTTCGTTTTTGCCGCGTTATCCATATTGATCGCCACGACCCTTGGCCTTATGGCCAAGGAGACCGCAGTACTGCTCCCCCTCTATGCCGTTATCATTGAAGCTACTACCTTCCGCTTCAATCGCTTCGGAAACCTGACTGACAAATGCGTTGTCGGTTTCTTTTTCGCAATCCTCGTCATCCCCCTTACCCTCGGCCTGAGCTGGCAACTCAGCGTCGTTCTGAAGCCCGGCGCCTGGGTCTCACGCGATTTCACCCTTTTTGAACGCTTGCTAAGCGAATCCCGGATAATTCTGAGCTACATCAAGTGGACGCTTACGCCCTTTCCCAGCGATCTATCCTTCTATCACGATGATTTCGCGATTTCGCGCACCATCTCAGCGCCCTGGACAACCGCAGCATCAATAATCACACTCACGGCCATCATTGCGGTCGCCATCCGCGTGCGTAAGCAACGACCTCTTGTATCACTTGGCATAGCACTTTACTTAGGCGCCCATACCCTCACCGGCACCTTCTTGCCCTTAGAACTCGTTTACGAGCACCGAAACTATTTCGCGAGCCTGGGAATCCTTTTGGCTTTCATCCCCTGGTTTTCAGATATGCCGCTACTGAGCGCCAAACCCCGCATGATCCTACTCATGCTCTGGCTAAGCATGTGCGGCGGACTTACAGCATGGACCGCGCATGCCTGGGGACACCCCATCACGCTCGCCCAGGAGCTGGCCACTCGGGCTCCTTTATCCCCGCGCGCGCAGTACGCGTTGGGTCACACATATCTTCATGCCGCAGACTACGATCCAAACTCACCCTATTTGAGCGCGGCGTTTTCTATACTGAATCGCGCCCGAACACTGCCGGGCGCGTCAGCACTCCCAGAGAGCGCGCTCATATTCGTACACTCGAAACTCGACAAACCGGTTGCTGATGCGTGGTGGAAAGACATGATCACGAAGCTAGCGGCGCAAAGGCCTGACGTGGATGACGAAGCCGCAGTCATGGCGCTGACTCAATGTGTGCGAGATGGTGAATGCACGATTTCGACTGAACACATGCTGGAGATGTTCATCACCGCCACGAACCATTCCAATGTGGGGGCCCGCATTTTGGCAGCCTATAGCGATTACGCATGGAACGTGCTTCATGACACAACGTTGGCCTTGAACCTGGCGAGAGACGCAACATTGCGCGCACCAAGTGAACCCACTTACTTGATTACTCTCCTGAAAATGCAACGCGCTGCGGGCCAATACGACGAAGCGCGCGAAACTCAGGCAACTCTCGAGACAATGAACTCTTTCGGACGTCTAAGCGATGAGATCCAATTTTCTCATCCATAGCACGGCTAACGCTGCGGACGAGCTATACGCGAACAACCGAAACTAACGCCAAGCATCTGTTGCTCGCCCCGGATCACCCTACCCATGCACTAACCGCCGTTGGATCGTGAACAGACATTTCGTTTTCATCGTGGGCACACGCGCCCAACTCATCAAAGTAGCGCCGGTCATCGTCACTTGCGAACAACGACGGCTGAACTGCACTGTAATAATGACCGGACAACACGTCGAAACCATGCAAGATTTGCTAGACGAGTTTGCAATTCGCTCGCCTCAGCACGACGCAGTATCAGCACAAGAGCGCGCAACGGTTAGCGCTCTAGTGCAATGGCTTCCGCGCGCCTATTTGGGGGTCGTGAAGGAACTCCGCAAGATAGCCTCGCAACATCACTTGATTGATGTGCTGGTCCACGGCGACACGCTCTCAACGGTTGTCGGCGCCATCGCTGGACGGCGGGTAGGCGCTCGCATCGTACACCTTGAGAGCGGCCTGACATCAAACGCGCTTTGGGACCCTTTCCCAGAAGAGATCTCGCGTCGAATCGTCTTCAGACTGGCTCATATCGCAATGTGCCCAAACGAACACACACTTGAGCACATGCTCAAGAGCTACCCCCGGTGCCACGCTGTAAACACGCACGGCAACACTATCCTGGATAGTGTTGGCCTTGTGGGCATTCAACAAGCCAAAAGCCAAAATCAGCAGCCCTATTTCGTCGCGTCAATACATCGCTTCCAGAACATATACGACAGCAAGAGACTTAACTCACTCGTCGAAATGCTGGAAGCATTGGCATCGCGCTATTTAGTTTACTTCGTGCTTCACCCTGCGACCCAAAAGAGGCTCGAGAAGTCCAATCTATTGGATCGCCTTGCCAGCACTCCAAACATTAAACTCTCCCCCAGACTCGGTTACGGCAGCTTCTTACGCTTAGCCGCGGGCGCCGCATGCGTGCTAACAGATGGAGGCTCGAATCAAGAAGAACTCGCTGCAATCGGGACTCCAACCATCGTAATGCGCAATACGACCGAAAGGCGGGATGGTTTAGGTATAAACGTCGTAATGGAGAAGGATGTGCCAGGCGGGATAACTAACTTCCTGCTTTCAGGAGCCTACACTGAGCTACTGACCCCGCAAGGTTCATTGAGCTCTAGCCCCTCGGTCGCCATTATCGACGCGCTACAGCAAATCTGACCCTCCTGATATGAGCAACTGCCGCTGCAACGACCCAAAAGCCGGGTAAACTGCCGTCGAGTATAGATGCTTCGTAATCTGCGGGCTGCTTGCATTCAAGAATTTGATGAACGATTGGCTTCAAAGGCTTCCCCGATATCGTCTCGGCCTACTCGGCCGCAATACAATTCTAGGAGCCACCGGACTCGGCGCTCGCGCCGCTATCCAGATCGTTTACCTGCTGCTGGTATCCCGATGGCTAGGATCCGCGGGCTATGGCCTTTTTGCCGGATCAATCGCCCTTGTTGCCCTCGCCGGTCCATTGGCAAACTGGGGCAGCCGATACCTGATCATTCAGCGAGTCGCAAAAGACCCAGATCAATCTCGAGCCATGTGGGCAACGGCTCTGGTTCAAACCAGCGTTACGGGAAGCATTCTAGCTGTTATCACCCTAACGGTAGCCGGCGTATTGATTCCAGAGCACCTTCCCGTCGGACCGCTCACACTTCTAGCTTGCGCGGAACTCATACTACTCCCCGCAAGCCATGCAGCAAGCAGCCAATGCCAAGCTCTCGAACGAGGAGCTTGGGCAGCACTATCTATCTGCCTCGTTCCAGCCGCTCGCACCATACTCATGCTGCTTGTTATAACAACCGGCATTGATGCCGCTCCCTCAGCTGCTGCATTCTCCCACTTTGGAGGAACACTACTTGGGCTCGCTGGAGGATTTGTTCTGGTTAGCCGTGTAAACGGGGGACCTCCGTCCTGGTCAAACCGCCTTTCGCTACGCGACTCAACCAAACAAGGTACGCACTTCGCATTAAGCAATGCTGCAGTCAGCAGCTATCAAGAAATCGACAAGGTCCTGATGCTGCAAATACTGGGCGCGCTGGTGCTCGGAAGCTATACCGTCGCCTTTCGCGTAGCCGCCGTATTTACGCTGCCAATCACCGCGATGATCAACGCAACTTTACCAAGATTAATCGCCCAGCAACGCCAAGAAGCCTTCTCACGCACATACAACCGGATGCTCAAAATCGGTTTAGGGTATGGCGCGTTCGCGAGCATCGTATTAGTAACGACAGCACCTCAATTGACAGTCATATTCGGCGCAGACTACGTGCGAGCGGTCAACTACCTGGAAACACTTGCGGCATGGCCCATACTCTTTGCGCTACGCAGCTGCATCGCGGCCAGCCTCACAGCAACGGGAAAACAACGCACTCGCACCTTCATTGAAGTTGCTGCATTCATTCTAGCTTTAAGCTTGAACTTGATTTTGCTCCCATCGATGGGCGCCAGCGCCGCGATTGTGACGCTATTAATCACTGAAACTGCCATGGCAGGGGGTATGACTGTAGCCAAACGCTATTGACGTTCACCGGTGAAGAACTTAGCCACTCAGCCGCCGCCAGAACGGCGACCGGCGGTGGTTAGACACGAGGCCACGCCCGATAAATTCTAATCGCCGAATTAGCGACTAATTCGAGATCAAAACATTAATCCAGGCAATATATTTTTTAACATTTATGCACAGCTCAAGATAACAATAGGCGAAAGGACGATCGAAAAATTCCAAACCACCCAAAATATTCATTTAATCTGCATATGAGCATCAATTACACAACCGAGTCGCAGTGAAAATAACATGAGAATAAACAGCGATCGTCTTTAACACGTAAATCGAAGTCAGCAGCCAGACCCATTAGCTGTAATTATTAAAATTGGCAACGAGCATAATCAATATGAAGAAAATATTTTCTTCTTCACATAAAACCCATAAAGTTTTCTGTATTGGATACAACAAGACCGGAACCACCACACTAGAAAAGGTTTTGTTAAAACTCGGCTATCGGATGCCAAAACAATCAACCCAAGAAACTCGCGTGGTGCGAGAGTTATTTCAGGGCAACTATAAACCTCTAATTACTTTATGCGAAAGATATGAAGCCTTTCAAGACAACCCGTTTTCCCAGGGCGTAACGTATGCCGCTCTAGACGCACTTTTCCCTGACAGCAAGTTTATTCTAACGGTGAGAGAGCCTAACGCGTGGTTCGAAAGCCTCACAAGATTTCATCTGCAAGGAATTCTTCGACGCGCCGGCGTTAATAAATTAGAAGATTTCAGAGAAATTAGCTTCAAAGACAAATCTATATACCTAGATAAGGGCTACATGCACGATGTAACCAAAAGGCACGCAGCTTACGTTAAAGATTTGAAAGTAAAATATGATTGGTCACTTGTCTACAACAAAAAACATCGAATTGACATGTTCGAAAGACGGAATGAGGAAATCATTAAGCACTTTCAAGACCGACAAAATCAACTACTCGTAATAGACTTAAGCAAGGCAACCGACAATTCAGAAATCTTAAATTTTCTAGACTTACGGAATAAGCCAATTGAACCATTACCGCACCTCAATAAGTCCAAGCAACATCACCGCACATGAGGGAGAGCGAAAAACCAAGCACGGATCCGAAATTCATCTCTTTATACGACGATACTGAAGGAACGCAAAACGTCCTATTGCAAACGTCAAATGATTATATTTAAGCATTTTCAGTATAGCCATGATCACTTTTCGCCGCGGTAACGCAATGCCATCAGCAATTCGATGAAAACGGTCGCGATCACCGGCAGCAAGACACTGCAACGCATAATTTAACCGTATATATGCAAGGCGTTGTCCCAATGCCGCACGAGAAACACCCGGCATTACCGATAATTTTTTCGTATAGCGCAACATTATTGACAGCGAATTTTCAAGCTCCGGCCCACGTGCATTTTGGAAACGATGTGTGTATGAATTCTCCACACCTCGCCTGTAGACCGTCATCGCATCAGGGAGATAAAGCACACCTTTACTCCCCAGAATAGCCTCCATGAAAGCATCCCCAACGGGCAGGTTTGGCTCTTCGAAAAACCAATACGGCATGGCCTGAGCCGCTTTTGTTCGCATCAGCATCGAGGCTGTTGGAGCGAACTGGTTATGTCTCGCGATTACACACTCAAGCCCAATAATCCGTTCATGATCACCATGATCGAATGCTATTTTGGTCTTGCCAGAAAGAACAGACAGTTGAATCGCAGGATGAACGCAAAGATCAACCTCTGAAAAGCGCCGCATTGCCTGTACTTGTTTTTCTAGCTTTCGATGATCCGTCCAGTAATCATCACCCTCGCAGATCGCAAGGTACTCGCCTTGAGCCCGTGAAAAAGTAAAACTAGGCGGCCTTCTGCCTTGTGAGAACTGATTTTCTTCCTGAACGATTGCGCGCACCTTATCGGGATATCGTGACGCAAACTCTTTCACAATCAATGAAGTACCATCATGTGAAGCATCATCATGAATGATCAGTTCGATAGGAAAGCTTGTGTCTTGCGCAAGAATACTCTCAATAGTTTGGCGAATATATGGTTGGTGATTGAATGCGTGACAGACAACCGTAACCGTCGGTCGGTTTTGATTAATTACCAACATGGAATCGCCAGCATGCGCCATGTTCTAATTTCACTGTGCGAGCAAGCACGCGACTAAAGAAGACGTCTCCAACACTAGGTCCCAATCGCGCTTGCGCTCTTGATAATGGAGACAACTCGTTTAACTTGACTTTCATCCAAGTCTGGATACATTGGCAAACAAATCACTTTCTGCGAAGCTGCCAAAGCATGCGGCCATCCATGCTTATCTCTACCAGGTAGATTTTTGTACATAGGAAACTCAGGAATTAGCGGGTAAAAATATCTGCGACCAAAAACGCCCAATTCCCTCAGGTGAAAATACAGCTCGTCACGACTGATCCCATACTGTTCCTCTACAAATATAGGAAAATAAGCATGATTGTAACGCTTACATTCTGGCTGTATGTGACAGCGTATGCCGGAGGTTTCGGCCAGCAGGTTGCGATATAATCGATCAACTGCCGCTCTTTTATCAATTGCTTCGTCAATATACTTGAGTTGCGCAAGGCCAACAGCGGCCTGAAACTCATTCATTTTCGCATTGATACCCGCAGCAACTACAGTGGTCTCATTCGCGAAACCAAAATTCTTAAGATAATCAACCCGCGCCTTCGTCTTGGCATCAGGACTGATAATCGCCCCGCCTTCAAACGTATTGAATACTTTTGTAGCATGGAAACTCAAAATTGACATGTCACCATGTCGAAGAATGCTTCCTTCCTGATCCTCCACACCAAAGCAATGCGCTGCGTCGTAGATTACCCTCAAACCGTAAAGCTCTGCGATCTCTTGTAAAGCCACCACATCCGCCGGAATGCCATATACGTGAACTGGCAAGATGGCTCGGGTGTTAGGTGTGATCGCCGCCTCTACTTTAGCCGGGTCGATATTCAACGTTACGGGATCAACGTCAACAAAAACCGGCGTAAGTTGATTCCAGAGTAACGAATTCGCAGTTGCAACAAAACTGTAAGGTGTAGTGATAACCTCGCCGCTCAAACGCATCGCCTGCATAGCAGTTACTAGCGCGAGAGTCCCATTTGCAAACAGTGAAACGTAATCCACGCCGAGGTATTCACAAAGCGAGACTTCTAGCTTCTGATGAAATGCTGCATTGTTGGTAAGCGCATGACTGCTCCATATCTCCTCAAGGTATGGCTTGATATCCTCAAGTGGCGGCAGTTGTGGACGAGTAACAAATAGATCGTCATCCAAGTAGTTTTTTATTCGGCTCGCTTTTTTCATATTCGCACACAGCAAATAGTTAATAACTTCAAAACCACAGCGCGCAGCGGAAAAAAATTCCGCCACATACGAATATCATCGAACCTTTCTCGCCGGAATACCAATATACAATCCAGGATCGCAGATACTCTTTGTCACCAGCGACATTGCACCTACGGTCACGTTGTCACATATCGCAATTCCATGCTGAAGAACAGTGTTTGTTCCGATAAAGCAATTACGACCTACCCGAGCGCCGCCGATGCTATTTTTACCGGAATCCAAGTTAATAAACATGACACGAGGAGATAGGAAACTATTATCGCCTATTTCTACCCCTTTCGCGATCACACAATAATTCCTTATCGTCACACCATCCCCAACCTTCGCATCGCCAGTAAAACATACGCCAGAGTCTATATAGCAGTTATCACCAATAGAGACACCAGAACGAATCTCCACATAGCTTTTTATCTCTGTTCCCTCGCCGATTTCTGCATCTTCGCTAATCTTGCAGTATTCGCCAATCTTAAATTTCATATAAACACTTTCTTTTGCGAAATTTTATCTAACGCATCTTAAGCATAGGATCTTACGAGACCGCCATAATAGCTCGACACTCATAATGATAAGGAAGCTTTAAAGATACAATTTATATGCACCGGACCGACGAAAAACATACTGAACATCTTTAGCGCTCCATTTGCCGAGGAACCCCGCGCAAAGAGGCATCCGGATGCAGGATCACGGGCTTAGCTGGGACTCCTTTCAATAGAACCCCTTCATCTCCGGCATCTTGTACAACGACCGCCCCTGCACCAACTACAATCCGATGACTCAATGAAACCTGAGGGCGAATCACGGCAGCCGCGCCTATGAAACATTTTTCGCCCATCGTGACGTTACCCGCGATAGTCACGTTATTCGCAAAATGACAGCCTGCGCCAATTAAAGATCCGTGACCAACTTTACTGCCGTGGGCGATCACGCATCCTTCCCCAATATGCGTTGTTTCATTAATGGATCCGCGAACAATTGTCACGTCACTGCCGAGGAATGTTCCACGCCCGATCGTTGTATAACCGATTTGCGGTTGAATAACACGCTCACGGGCGTGTGGATCCCAAACCCAGGCAACGCCTGTTGCGCCAACTGTGCAATGTGGTTCTATGATCACATCGTCCTCAATTACTGTGCCCGGCATTACGACCACATGCGAATGGAGCTCAACATCTGCCCCCACTCGACATCCGTCCAACACGCAATAGGGCCCTATGCTAGCGCTCGGGTCGAGCTCGCAATCTGGCCCAACAATAGCGGTCGAGTGCACACCCGCTAAGCGTTTCGGGCGAGCCACTAGCTCCGACATTAATTGATAGAAAACCAGCTGAGGATGCTCAACCTGAATGTACACGTTGCGCGAGCCACCAGAATAATCGCCGGCATGGAAAACAATTGAATCCTCCAAATGTGGAGCATTTTCCAGACCCGGCGATACATAATATATTCCTTTCGAAGCGGGGGACCTCAGGCTCTTGAAAGAATACCCAGCCCCAACACCCGAATCGTTAATCTCGAAAGAAATCCCCAGGCCGCCCAGTGCCTTCATGATCTCGTGGCAGCTAAAAATATTTTCAAATCTCATCTCAATGCTCTTAAACAATCACCATTCACGGCGATACATCAATGATGTGATTTGCTCAGAAATCAACCCTATCAAGAAGACCAGAACGCTAGCCGAGAATAGTAAAACGCTCATGTTTGTGAACCTACCCACTGAGAAGAAGGTATGCACGTAATAACCCAAAGCCGTAAAAAAGAAAAACGCCGCCACTGGCAAAAATAATTTTAATGGCGAATACAGAGTAGCGATCTTAAAAATTATCAAAAGGAAACGGACACCATCCCGCACGGGTTTGATATGACTGCTACCAATTCGCGTCAGGACTTCCACCGGGACGTACTTCACCGGGTAAGAGCTACGGAAGAACGCCATAGTTGAGGTGGTTGGGTAGGAAAATCCGTTGGGCAAAAGATAGAGAAACTCACGGAACTTATCCGCACGAACGGCACGAAAGCCGGAGGTCAGATCATAGATGCGATGCCCGGTAATTAGACTGGCCAGGCGATTGTAAAGGGCATTGGCGAGACCGCGACCGACAGTGGCCTGCCCTTCGCTATCACGGTAGCCCACCACCATGTCATAGCCTTCGTCCATGGCGTCCAGCAAACGCTGAATATCGCTTGGCTGATGCTGGCCGTCGCCGTCCATCATCACCAGCACATCATGGCTCGCCGCACGCGCGCCACGCTTGACTGAGGCGCCATTGCCCATACTGTAAGGACTGGATATAACACGTGCGCCGTAGCGCTCTGCCACGTCCGCAGTCGCGTCCGTGGAGCCGTCGTCCGACACGATGACTTCAGCCTGTGGATAGAGACGCTTGATATCCGGGAGAATCTTTTCCAGACCTTCGGCCTCATTCTTTGCAGGGATTATGATGCTGAAAGACAAGCGGCTCTCCTTGCTAGCAACTGAGCAATAAAACCGGCAGCTTACTGGATCGCTAGCGATACGTCGCAGTGAACGAGCCGAGGCGGTATTATCAGGACTTTGCAGGCCTAAGTTTTGGGGATAGTAATGGGGGACAGCAAAAGCGCAGGTGGATACCTAGGCGGTTTGGCGCGACGCTTGGTCAAAGACGGCTTGCTCGACGAAACGAAAGCCCGTGAAGCGCAGCAGGCGGCTCTCAAGAGTCGACGTCCGTTGGTTACACATCTGGTCGAGAACAATCTCGCCGATGCGCATGCAATTGCCATCGCGGCCAGCGACGAGTTTGGGCTTCCGTTATTCGACATCAGCTCTCTGCGCATAGACCCCAAACTGCTTGAGAAAGTCGACTCCAAGTTGTTGGAGAAGCATCGCGCGCTCCCCATTTTTGTCCGAGGGAAACGACTGTTTCTTGCCGTCTCCGATCCAACCAATCTGGAAGCGATCGACGAGTTTAAATTCAACACTGGCATGCCGACTGAGGCCGTGCTGTGCAGTGAAGCCAAGCTGTCCCAGCAGGTTGACGCCGCTATTTCCGCGGCCGATTCCGCCAGCATGGACCTCGGAGATGCTGATCTCGACAACATTGATGTTGATGACGTCACCAGCAGCGGCACGACGGATATCAGCAAGGCCGATGCCGACGACGCGCCGATCGTGCGCTTCGTCAACAAAATCCTGCTCGATGCCATAAACAAAGGCGCCTCCGACATCCACTTCGAACCTTACGAATACAAATATCGCATTCGCTATCGGCTGGACGGCATACTTCAAGACGTCGCCTCACCTCCCGTGTCTCAAGGCATTCGCATTGCCGCTCGCGTCAAAGTGATGTCGCGCCTGGATCTGGCCGAACGGCGGGTTCCACAGGACGGGCGCATCAAGCTCAAGCTGTCGAAAAACAAAGCCATCGATTTCCGCGTCAGCACCTGCCCGATTATGTTCGGGGAGAAAATCGTGATGCGTATTCTTGACCCGTCGAGCGCTAAGCTGGGTATTGACGCGCTGGGTTATGAGCCTTTCCAGAAAGATTTGTACATGCATGCGCTGTCCAAACCGTATGGCATGATTCTGGTCACCGGCCCCACTGGCTCGGGCAAAACGGTATCGCTCTACACAGGCGTCAACATCCTGAATACCCCGGACCGCAACATCTCGACCGCGGAAGACCCGGCAGAAATCAACCTGGAAGGCGTCAACCAGGTGAACGTCAACCCCAAAGTCGGCCTGACCTTCGCATCAGCACTGAAGGCTTTCCTGCGCCAAGATCCTGATGTCATTCTGGTTGGCGAGATCCGCGATCTGGAAACGGGCGAGATCGCGATCAAAGCGGCTCAAACGGGTCACTTGGTGCTCTCGACTTTGCATACCAATGATGCGCCGCAAACGCTGACACGTCTGCTCAACATGGGAGTTCCGGCATTTAATATTGCAACGTCGGTGACTTTGATCATCGCACAGCGTCTGGCTCGACGGCTTTGTAAGAGCTGCAAGGCGCCAATTGACATTCCCAAAGAGGAATTGCTCAAAGAGGGCTTCACGGAGGAAGACATCGCCAGCCCTGACTTTACGGTCTACGAGGCGGTGGGTTGCGACCAGTGCAACAATGGCTACAAAGGCCGAGCGGGGATTTATCAGGTGATGCCGGTCAGTGAAGAGATCGGTCGCATCATCATGGCGGAAGGAAACTCCCTGCAGATTGCCGATCAAGCCAAGAAGGAAGGCGTTTGGGACTTACGCCGATCGGCGCTGGAGAAGGTCAAGCAAGGCATCACGAGCCTCACCGAAGCCAATCGCGTCACTATCGATTAGTGTAGGATCAAGCGAGATAACTCAGCGGGGGCGAGTGCACAACTCATGGCGACAAAAGAAGCCAAACTGAATACTTACCGATGGCAGGCTATCAACAAATCCGGCAGCCGAACCAAAGGCATTATCGAAGCCAGTAGTGATGCGGCAGCCAAGGCCGAACTTCGCAAGCAGCAACTCACCAACATCAAGCTCAGTAAAGAACTGAAGCTTTTTGGGCCTGGCAAGAAGAAGATTACAAGCAGCGACATCGCAGTCTTCAGTCGCCAGCTGGCCACCATGATGGAAGCGGGCGTGCCCCTAGTGCAGGCGCTGGAGATCGTGGCCAAGGGCCACGAAAACCCTTCCATGGCGGAACTGATTACCGCTCTGAAGATGGATATTGAGGGCGGCTCCTCGTTGGCCGAAGCCTTGGCCAAACACCCCCTGCACTTCGACGACCTGTTCGTGAATCTTACAGCCGCTGGCGAAGCATCCGGGGCACTCGAAACCCTGTTGGACAAAATCGCCACGTACAAGGAAAAAACCGAAGCGATCAAGAAGAAGGTCAAGAAAGCATTGACCTACCCCATTGCGGTGCTGGTGGTGGCGTTCATCGTGACCGCGATTCTTCTGATTTTCGTCGTGCCCACGTTCGAGGAACTGTTCCAGGGCTTTGGCGCAGATTTGCCCGCCTTCACCCAGTTCACCATCAACATGTCGAACTGGATGCAAAACAACTGGTTATTTCTGTTCGGCGGCATCGGGGTGACGTTCTGGGTTTTCAGTCAAGCCAAGAAACGCAGTCCTGCGTTTCGCCGCTTACTGGATCGCATCTCACTCAAGCTCCCCGTCATTGGCGACATCTTGGAAAAGTCTGCGGTGGCTCGCTTTGCTCGCACGCTTTCCACCATGTTCTCTGCCGGTGTACCGCTGGTCGAATCTTTGGAATCCGTCGCCAAGGCCTCTGGCAACATCATCTTCGAAGAAGCCATCCTGGAGATGCGTGACCAAGTCTCTACTGGCACACAACTTCAGCTGACCATGGTTCAGTCTGGTGTATTTCCTCCCATGGCCACCCAAATGGTCGCAATCGGTGAGGAATCGGGTGCGCTGGACTCCATGTGCGCCAAAGTCGCGACCTATTACGAGGAAGAAGTCGACGCATTGGTCGACTCGCTATCCAGCTTGCTCGAACCCATGATCATGGCCATTCTGGGCGTGCTGGTCGGCGGCTTGGTGGTTTCGATGTATCTGCCTATCTTCAAACTCGGCGCTGTGGTCTAAACCCTAAGCACAATCGATGGATATTTTCGACCTGCTGGAGAATTCTCCGGCCACTTGGCTGATCGCCAGCGGCATCCTCGGACTGATGATCGGCAGCTTTTTGAACGTGGTCATCAGTCGGTTGCCGCGCATGATGGAGGCGAGTTGGAAGCAGGAATGCGCGCTACTCTTGGAGCAAGAACCACCCGCGCAGGAAGTGCTCACCTTATCCCGCCCGCGCTCCCATTGCCCGAAATGTAAAACGCCGATCCGCGCATCGCAGAACATCCCTGTTCTGAGCTTTATGCTGTTGCGCGGTCGCTGTAAACAATGTCAGGCCCGTATCCCCTGGCAGTACCCACTGGTCGAGATGAGCGCTGGGCTGATTGCCGTCTGGTCTGCCGTGCATTTTGGTTATGGCTGGCAAGCCGTCATGGCCATGGTTCTGGGTTGGAGCTTGATCGCACTGACCGTGATCGACGCGCGCACTCAGCTGCTCCCGGATTCGATTGTGTTGCCGCTGCTGTGGCTGGGTCTGCTGGTCAACCTGTTCGGGCTTTTCGTTCCGATCGAACAAGCCGTAGCAGGCGCAATGGCAGGCTATCTCAGCCTGTGGGTGGTTTATCAGGCCTTCAAGCTCCTCACCGGCAAGGAAGGTATGGGTTTTGGCGATTTCAAACTGTTCGCTGCCCTGGGCGCCTGGATGGGCTGGCAGCAATTGCCCTGGATCATTCTCGCCTCGTCGGCCGTGGGCGCCGCAATCGGCATCGCCTTGATGGCGACCAAACGCTTGCAGCAGGGACAACCCATGCCGTTTGGTCCATATCTTGCCGTCGCCGGCTGGCTCGCATTTCTCTACGGCAACGACTTCGCCGTGTGGTATTTCGGCATGATGAGCGCATGAGTCTGTGCGTTGGCCTCACAGGCGGGATTGCAAGCGGCAAAAGTACCGTCGGTCGGCTGTTTGAAGAGCTCGGCGTTCCGGTCATCGATGCCGATCAGGTGGCACGCGATGTTGTCGCTCCTGGCACGCCAGGCTTGCAAGATGTTGCGCAACACTTCGGCGCAGATTTCATCACAGACGCAGGTGAACTCGACCGCCGCAAGATGCGCGAGCATGTGTTCGCACATCCCGAGCAGCGCCAAGCGCTCGAAAAACTGCTCCATCCGAGAATTAAGCAGGCTCTGCGCGACTGGCGCGATGCGCTCACCGCGCCCTATGGCATCCTGATGGTGCCGATCATGCGTGAAGGCGGTTTTGACACGCTGGTCGATCGCATTGTCGTCGTCGATGTCTCACGCGAAACCCAACACAGTCGACTCATCGCGCGTGATGACATCAACGCCACGCTCGCAGACAATATGCTGAACGCGCAAGCCGACCGGGCGTCGCGGCTGGCCATCGCAGATGACGTGATCGACAACAGCGGTGCACCCGAAGACCTGCCGGAGCAAGTCCAACAGCTCCATCAACGCTTGCTCGCACTCGCCGCCGATCACGCCGTTTGATCGCATCCTCGCGAATGCGGACAATGGTCGAACGCACCGCACCGCCAGAGCCTTTGTGAGCGACACCGACATCATTTTTGAACAGCCTGTCAGCGAACGTGTCCGCACCATGCTGCGGCTGGAGCATCTGTTTGCACAGTTGAATCATCACCGCCAGGACGACAGCCCTTGGGGCATGCGTGCAAGTATCGTGGCGTTGATCGATATTCTCAGCCTGTTCAGTCGCAATGATCTGAAAACCGAAATCTCGCGAGAACTCGGGGAGCGGCGCCAAGCCTTGCTACCTTTGCGCGACCGCCCGGGCGTTGACGAAAGCTTGCTGGATGACGCGCTCGGCCAATTGGAATCAACGATCAGCGAGATTCAGGGTTGCTCCTCGCAACGCATCAGTCAGACACTCAAAGACAGCGACTTTCTCCTCGCGATCATCAACCGCAGCACGATTCCAGGCGGCACCTGCCACATCGATCTGCCGCAGTTCCATCGCTGGCTGGAAGCCTCTGGCGCAACCAGCAGTGCGGATATGGACGCCTGGCTTGGCAATCTGCGCATCTTCGAAAACGCCGTTGAGCTTTACCTGCGACTGCTACGCCAAAGTAGCCACTGGAAAGACACCGATGCGGTGGACGGCATGTACGTGCACAGCGCGCAGGACAAATACCACCTGATCCGCATATCGCTGCCGAGCTCAACCAAGCTGTATCCGGAAATCAGCGCTGGCCGACAGCGTTTTTCGGTGCGTTTTATGCAGCAGGATTCGGCGCGCAGTCAGGCGACCCATCAGACCACGCCCTTGAGCTTCAAACTCAGCCTATGCAGCCTATAACGTGTCCGCAGTGTGGTGAAGCCACCAGCCTGAAACCCGAGAATCCATGGCGCCCTTTCTGCTCCGAGCGCTGCAAGCTGATTGATCTTGGAGAGTGGTTCGAGGAGTCCCGTAGCATTCCCAGCGAAACTCCAGATTGGAGCGATGCGGACAGTGAACCGCCGCCTTACCAATAAGCGCGACTAACGGAAAGCGGATATTCCGGCCACACCCTGGCCACCGTGGGTAACAACCGCATCCAGATCCTCCAGCGCCATACCGCCGAGGGCATAACATGGCCGATTGGCCAGCGCCGCAAGTTCAGCAAAACCCTGAAACCCCAGCGCAGCGGCACCCGGATGGGTGGGCGTATGACGCACCGGCCCAATAACCAGGGCGTTCGCCCCCAAGGCACAGGCCTGCTGCACCTGCGCAGCATCGTGACACGAGGCGATCAACCACTGCTCAGCAGACACGAGTCGCTGGCGAGCCTGCCGCAGCATGGTCGAAGTGAGTTGCAGTCCGGCCACACCCTGCGCCGTCACCCACTCATCATCCCAGCGATCGACCAAGACCCCGGCACCGGCGTGTTGGAGTGCCGCCGTGCATTGATCCACAATCGACCAGTAAGCGGCATCCGAGAGCCGTGGAGCGCGCAAGCGGATCAGTTTGTAGCCCTTGTCGACCAAAAGCCCTACGGCCTCGGTCACAGCGAGCGGATCTTCGATGTCCGGCGTGATAGGCAATTCCAACGGCAAACGCAGAGCGTCAACGATCGGCCCGTCGGCCTCGAGTACATCGTAGTCCCAGATACGATCCGGCTGAACCCAGGCCAGAGCCTGATCTTCCAGCCCCTGCGGCTCGCCGTCCCAGGCCTCAACCAGCCAGGTGTCCAGTTCGACCGTGCGCTCCGTGTAGGCATGACGCAATTTCAGCAGCGGTCTGGCCGCGCCAACGCGCACGCCAATTTCCTCATGCAGCTCGCGCTCTAATGCGGCCCGGGCCGCCTCACCGGTTTCAATTTTGCCACCTGGAAATTCCCACCGACCGGCGGCAATTTTGCCTTCAGGCCGTTGGGCCAGTAGCACCGCCCCATCAGAACGCCGCAACACACCCGCAGCGACTCGCACGACGGCGCGTGTCTGACTCTGATGATCCATCACTCAGCTGCGATATTCAGCGTTGATTTTGACGTAGTCGTAGCTGTAATCGCAGGTCCACACGATGGCATGCATGTCGCCACGCCCCAGTACGATACGGATGCTGTACTCCGACTGTTTGGCCACCGCAGCACCACGCTCTTCGGAATAGTGCGGGTCGGGCTCGCCACCGCGAATCAGGCACACATCGTCGAGATACAAATCGACGCAGCTCAGATCAAGATCATCCAGTCCACTGCGCCCAACGGCTGCGAGTATGCGGCCCCAGTTGGGATCTCCGGCGAAGGCCGCGGTCTTGACCAGAGGCGATTGCGCCACGGTGTATGCGACGTCGCGCGCCTCCGCAACACTCGCCGCACCATCCACTTCAACGCTGATGAATCGTGTCGCACCTTCGGCATCGCGCACACAGGCTTGAGCCAGCAAGACGCACACCTCGCGTACCGCATCACGCAGCACGTCAAATTCGGGACTGTCTTCATCCAGCACGGCATTGCCCGCCGCACCGGTTGCCGCCAGCACACAGGCATCGTTCGTCGAGGTATCGCCATCGACCGTGATCGCGTTGAAGGACTGCGCAACAACCTCGTTCAGCAAGCCCTGTAAGGCCGAACCGCCCACCGCGGCATCCGTCGCCACGAACGACAACATGGTCGCCATATCGGGCCGAATCATGCCGGCACCTTTGGCGATCCCCGTGACCGTCACGGTTTGGCCGTCAATCTGGCACTGCCGGGAGACACCTTTGGGCACCGTGTCCGTGGTCATAATCGCACGCGCGACGGCGTCCCAGGCCTGACTGTCCAGCCCCTTCACCAAACCCGCCATGGCACGCGCAAACGGCTCCAGCGGCAATGCCTGACCAATCACCCCGGTCGACAGTGGCAACACGCTGTGGGTCTCGAGATCCAAAGCTTCAGCAGCCAAGGCACAACTCCGGCGAGCCGCATCCATACCTTGCTGGCCAGTGCCAGCATTGGCGTTACCCGCGTTGATGAGCAAAGCGCGAATATCACCACCAGCGGCCAAATGCTCGCGGCAGACAACCACCGGCGCGGCGCAAAACGCATTGCGCGTAAACACTCCGGCCACTTGGCTTCCCGGCGCGAGCTGGATCAGAACCAGATCGTCACGTCCTCGGTATCGAATGCCTGCGGCGGCGTGTGCGAGCACCACACCAGGCACCGGCAGCAAGCCCTGCGCGGGCTTCAAATTGACCGGCATGGGATCAGCTAAGCTTGCCGTGACACTGCTTGTACTTCTTGCCCGAACCACACGGGCAAGGTTCATTGCGCCCGACTTTGCGCTCCTGCCGCTCGAAAGTCTCGGGCTTGGGCGGAGGCGGCGGGCGACGCTGCACGCGAACACGCTGCGGTGCGCCAGCTTGAGCAGGTGCTGCGGCCGCAGCCTGATTCGGCGCAGCGGCGTCGGCGCCACTTAAGGCACTTTCCGCCTCGGCGTGCTCGAAATGCATCTCACGCTCACGTCGTGCCTGCTCGACCCGCTCGATGTCTTCAGGCTGCTGGATACGCACCTTACTGACGATGCTCACAACCTCATGCTTGTAACGGTCGAGCAGCTCGGTGAACATGCCGAATGCTTCGCGCTTGTACTCCTGCTTGGGATCTTTCTGTGCGTACCCGCGCAGATGAATGCCTTTGCGCAGGTAATCCATTGCGGCCAGATGCTCACGCCACAGGGTATCGAGAACCTGCAACATGATGGCTTTCTCAAAGTTGTCCAGCGACTCGTCGCCAGCCTGCTCGCGCTTGCTGCGGTAGTCCTGCTCCAACACATCGAGAATTCGTTTGGCCAGGCCTTCATCGGACAAGGATTTGTCCTCATCCAGCCATGACTGCAGGTTAACCTCGCACGAAAATTCGCGTGCCAGTACGTCCTGCAGATCGTCCAAACGCCACAGTTCCTCGGCGCTGCCGCGCGGCACATAGGTGCGGAAGACCTGCTCGATCACATCCTCACGCAACTGCGTGATCATCTCGCTGAGGGAACCGTCACCCAGCAACGACTCACGCATGTCATAGACCACACGACGTTGATCATTGGCCACGTTGTCGTATTCCAGCAGGTTTTTGCGAATATCGAAATTGTGCGCCTCAACCTTGCGCTGGGCGGTTTCGATGGACCGGGTCACCCAGCGATGTTCAATCGCCTCACCCTTCTCCATACCCAGACCCTGCAACATCCCGCGCAAACGAGGCGGCGTGAAGATGCGCATCAGGTTGTCGTCCAACGACAAGTAGAACCGGGTGCGCCCCGGATCGCCTTGACGGCCGGAACGCCCGCGCAACTGGTTGTCGATGCGGCGGGATTCGTGTCTCTCAGAGCCGAGCACAAACAGACCACCGGCAGAGATCACCTTCTCATGCCGCTTACGCCAGTTCTGCTCAATCTCCTTGCGCTGCTCGGTTGCGTCTTCGGGCACAGCCTCCAGCTCAGAATCCAGGTTGCCACCGAGCACAATGTCGGTACCACGGCCGGCCATATTGGTCGCAATGGTCACCACACTCGGGCGCCCCGCTTGCGCCACAATCTCCGCTTCTCGCTCGTGTTGTTTGGCGTTCAGCACTTCGTGCTTGATCTTGCGTCGGTTCAACTCAGCGGAGAGGATTTCCGAGGTTTCGATTGACGCGGTACCGACCAGGACGGGCTGCCCGCGCTCACAGGCATCCTGAATGTCCTGAGCAATCGCGTCGTACTTTTCAGCGGCCGTCATGAACACCTGATCCGGCAAATCCTCGCGCACCATCGGCTTGTTGGTCGGGATAACCACCACTTCCAGACCGTAGATTTGCTGGAACTCGAAGGCCTCGGTATCGGCGGTCCCGGTCATGCCGGAGAGTTTGTCGTACAGACGGAAGTAATTCTGGAAAGTGATCGATGCCAGCGTCTGGTTTTCCTGCTGAATCTGCACCCCTTCCTTGGCTTCAACCGCCTGATGCAGCCCATCGGACCAACGCCGGCCCGGCATCATGCGGCCGGTGAACTCGTCGATGATCACGACCTGCCCGTTGCTCACGATGTACTCGACATCGCGGTGATAGCAGGCATGCGCGCGCAATGCCGCCATGGCATGGTGCATCAGAATGATATTGGACGCGTCGTAGAGTGAGCCTTCATTGAGCAGCCCGGCTTTCTCGAACAACTCTTCCAAAGCCGCGTGACCATCTTCGCTGAGCTGGATCTGCTTGGTTTTCTCATCGACGAAATAGTGGCCTTCGCCCTCTTCATCGTCCTGGCGCTCAAGTTGCGGCACCAGAGTGTTCATCTTGCGATAAACCTCCGGATTGTCGTCGGTCGGCCCGGAAATGATCAGCGGCGTGCGCGCTTCATCGATCAGAATCGAGTCCACCTCGTCGACAATGGCAAAGGCCTGACCGCGCTGCACCCGATCCTGCATACGGAACGCCATGTTGTCGCGCAGGTAATCGAAACCGAACTCATTGTTGGTCCCGTAGGTGATATCAGCGGCGTAGGCGGCGCGCTTTTCCTCGTTGTTCTGGCCGTGGACGACAACACCGGTGGTCAGACCGAGAAAACCGTATAGGCGTCCCATCCAATCGGCATCGCGCTTGGCCAAGTAATCATTCACGGTCACAACATGCACACCGTCCCCTGGCAGTGCATTGAGGTACGCCGCCAATGTTGCGACCAAGGTCTTGCCCTCACCGGTACGCATCTCGGAGATCTTGCCCTGGTTGAGCACCGCAGCACCGATCAACTGCACGTCAAAGTGACGCATGCCCAGCACGCGCTTGCCAGCCTCACGCACCACAGCGAATGCTTCAGGAATCAGGTCATCAAGTTTCTCACCTTTGGCGAGTCGCTCTCGAAACTCCTGGGTCTTCGCTTTCAGCGCATCGTCGCTGAGTTGGAGGATGCTGTCTTCCAGGGCATTGGTCTTGTCGACCATGGGCTGCAGGCGACTCAGCAGACGTTGGTTGCGGCTGCCGAATACCTTGCTAAAAAAATTGGCCATGAGAGTCTTTGCTGAAAACGCGAAAGGCCCGCCAACGAGTGACCGGCCCTCAAAAGCGTCAATGATAACGTGGATTTGCCGACGTCACCGCATGGAAACATCGAGGCCCCATATCATTGGGGTGAATTGCGCTCAAGCAAGACCCGTTTCGGGCCTGGATGCTATTTCTGGCTGATGTACTGGTACGGATCGATGCGTCGACCGTCGACCATCACTTCGAAGTGCACATGCGAACCGGTAGCACGCCCCGATTGCCCAACGAGCGCAATCGCTTGCCCTTTGACCACGCGATCTCCGATGCGGACCAAGTTGCGGCTGTTGTGCGCGTAGCGCGTGACGTAGCCATTGCCATGATTGATTTCGACAATTCGCCCATAGCCCGAGCGATGCCCAGCGAAAGAAACAACGCCACCGGCCACGGCCAGCACATCAGTGCCGGACAAAGCGGCGAAATCCACACCGGTGTGACGTGTCCGACGCCCAGTGAACGGATCAGTACGCGTGCCAAACAACGAGGAAATAAAGCCGCGTTTGACTGGCCAGCCGGACGGGTATTGCTGCGAATGCAACTGACTGACCAGCAACAGATGCTCAAGTATGTCCAGCTGACGCTCTTTGAGCTCCAACTGCATGTCCAAGTCATCCAAGGCAACATGCTCGGCCGCGACCAACTCATCACCTGGATCAGCTGGACCACCCAGGGCGGGCTCGGCGTCAAAGTTGAACTCGTCACCGCTTAACTGCGCGATCTCGGTCAGCTTGCGACCGGCTGCGTTCAGCCGGGTAATTTCAGCCTGCATGCGCCCGAGCCTGCGCGCCACCGCCACCTGGTTGGCAGCCATTTGCTGCTTGCTCTGTTCCAAGCGGGCACGCTGTTCAGCCAACGCAGGCCGCAAGTCTTCGATGTGCTCGAGCGACAATCCGGTATGCGCGATCGCCGGAGCAGTCATGCGTCCGAGCACGAAAGCCGCCGCCACAAGCAGCACCAGCGCGGTCGAAGCGCCAGCGATCAAGGCGCGAGGCGACAGGCTGCTTAGGCCTTCGACCTTGATATGTTTAACAGATACACTGCTCATTGTTGCGGGTGTCTCCCGAACTCTTCATCTCAGCAATCAGGACCAAAGTGGCACGCGAGTACCAATTCACCGACCTGACACGCGATGCGATGCCAGATCTATGGCCAAGGGTGGATTTACACTGCCGAATCCAGACATTGCTGGAAACACGCCTGCCACGCGCCTTCCTCGGCCATGTGCAAGTGGCGTGTATTGACGGCGACCGGTTGGTGCTGTGCACCGATTCCCCCCTGTGGTCGTCTGATTTACGTTATCGAAGTGCCCTTATCCTCAAAAGCGTAAATTCTTGCTACGGGCTTAAATTAAGCCAATGCAAAATCCTCGTGCGCCCCAAAGCCTTCCAACAAAACCCGGTGCCCTCTAAACCGCAACCAAGCCCGGCGCGTAGCTGATCGGTGCGGTTTCCAGGTCGTCGTACGTGACGATGTCGAAAGCCTGCTGGTCGTTAAGCAATGCTTGTGCCAGCTGATTGTTCAGAGCGTGCCCGGATTTGTAACCGGTGTAGGCCCCAACGATGCCATACCCCATCAAATAGAGGTCGCCAATGGCATCCAGAATTTTGTGACGCACAAACTCGTCGTCATAACGCAACCCGTCTTCGTTCAGAACACGGTAGTCGTCCAACACAATGGCGTTATCCAGACTGCCGCCCAGCGCCAAGTTATGTGAACGCAGATATTCGATGTCGCGCATGAACCCGAAGGTCCGCGCGCGGCTCACTTCGCGGACATAGCTGGTACTGCCAAAATCGATATTGGCGCGCTGGACACCGTCGGTGAAGACGGGGTGGTCAAATTCAATCGCAAAGTCGACCTTAAAGCCGTCATAAGGCTCAAAGCGGGCCCATTTGTCGCCGTCACTGACGGTGACCGGGTTCTTGATGCGAATCAGCTTTTTCGCGGCATTCTGCTCGGCAATACCTGCCGACTGAATCAGAAATACGAATGGCCCCGCACTGCCATCCATGATCGGCACTTCCGGCGATGACAATTCGATGTACGCGTTATCGATACCCAAGCCTGCTAGAGCCGACATCAAATGCTCGATCGTGGCGACGCGAACACCGCCTTGATCCAAGGCCGTACACAGAGTCGTATCGTTGACCAGCGTTGCGTCCGCCGGCACATCCACGACCGGACTCAGGTCCATGCGCCGGAATACGATGCCGGTGTCGACCGGCGCTGGTTTAAGATGTAAAGAGACCTTATCGCCCGAGTGCAAGCCCACGCCGGTTGCGCGAATATCGCTCTGCAAAGTCCGTTGTCTGAGCATCGGGGGTAATCTCCTGAATCGACCGCTTGTAGCTCCATGCTTCGAGTCGATAGACGCGTCACACAGAGATTTGGTTCCGAACATACCATATAATTTGTTGTGCATCGCAACAAATCAAGTGTTTTCAAATGCGGAATCAGGTGCTTACCGCGAATATTTCATGCGTTTTCCTGAATCCGTACCCGAAAATCAGGCAGCCGGGAACTTTATCACAATGAAAAAGCCCGATGCGCCAGGAGCACAATCGGGCCTTTTGTGTTCGCCAGCGCCTCACGACGCTGGCGAAATCAAGCGCTGAACTCAGTCAGCCTGGGTTCGCAAAAACGCCGGTACATCCAACCAATCGTCGTCACGCAAGCTCGGTGCTGCACTCCCGTGATCCATGGAACGACCACCAGCCGCGGCGCGCTTCGGCACCGCAACCTTGTTCAGCTCTTCCAGCGCGGACGGTGCTTCGCCCTGAACCTGTTGTGGCTGTTTGCCCTGGCTGATTGGCGTCACGCGAGTGGACGGTTCCGGCAACACTTTCTTGAGCTGTGAATCCAACCCAGTAGCCACCACCGTCACGCGCAGACCTTCACCAGCCGAATCATCTTCCACGGTACCCACGATCACCTCGGCCGACTCGGATGCCGCCTCAGTCATGAGCTCCATCACCTGGGTGTACTCATCGATGGTCAGGTTGGCGCCGGTCACGTTCACCAGCAGACCTTCCGCACCCTGAATCGACAGCTCTTCGAGCAGCGGGCACGACAGTGCTGCCTGGGCCGCTTCCTTGGCGCGATCTTCACCCTTACCGGTTCCAATGCCGATCATGGCCATGCCCTGCACACCCATCACCTTCTTGACGTCAGCGAAGTCCACATTCATTTCGCCTTCGCAGCTGATGATTTCGGCAATGCCCTGAACCGCGTTGTGCAGCACGTCGTTGGATGCGGTGAACGCCTCCTTCATCGAAATGCCTTTGCCCAGAACTGGCAGCAGACGCTCGTTCGGAATCACGATCAGTGAATGAACATGCTTGTTCAACTCATCGATACCGTGCTTGGCCACCGTCATGCGCTTGGCGCGCTCGAACTGAAACGGCTTGGTCACCACAGCGACGGTCAGAATGCCCATTTCACGGGCAATCTCGGCCACCACCGGTGCAGCGCCAGTCCCCGTGCCACCGCCCATACCGGCGGTGATGAAGAGCATGTCCGTGCCTTCAATCAGCTCGACGATACGATCACGATCTTCCAATGCGGCCTGACGACCGACGTTCGGATCAGCGCCAGCACCCAAACCACGGGTGATCTGCTGACCGATCGGCAACAACACATCCGCAGAGCAACGTCGCAGGTGCTGCGCATCGGTATTGGCGCAGATGAACTCCACACCCTTGATACCCGCCTGGACCATTTGATTGACCGTGTTGCTGCCGCCGCCGCCGACGCCCACAACCTTGATCACCGCTTCCTTGGTTTGCGTTTCCATCACTTCAAATACTTCGCCCATTACTCCTCTCCTTGAAACCATATTCGTTGAGAAACCTAAAAATTGCCCTGAAACCAGCTCTTCATGCGTGCCAACATGGTGGTGAAACCAGAATCCCCGACTTTTCCTGGCGTTTGCGGCTGGCTTTGCGCCCCGAACCGCAACAGACCCACTCCGGTGGCGTGCCCAGGATTGCCCGCCACGTCTGATAAACCCTGCACCTCGGACGGAACGCCCAGGCGCACAGGAACTTCAAAAACTTCTTCCGCCAACTCAACCGCCCCGCGCAGTTGCGAGCAGCCGCCGGTCAGCACCACGCCACCGGCCGGCATGGTGTCGAAACCGCCGCGCCGCACTTCACGCAATATCAGCCGGAACAGCTCTTCCATCCGCGCGCGAATCACTTCGGTGAGCACGTGCTTGGACATGCTGCGATTGGGCCGATCACCCACCTCGGAGACATCGATCATCTCCTCGCCTTCAATCAGTTCCGGCAAGGCGCAGCCATGCTTGATCTTGATTTCGTCGGCGTGTTTGGGCGGCGCGCGCAGCGCTACGGCGATGTCGTTGGAAACATGGTCACCGCCAATCGGAATGACCGAGGTATGGCGAATGGCGCCATGCTCAAACACAGCGATGTCCGATGTGCCTCCGCCGATGTCGACCAGGCAAACACCGAGCTCTTTCTCATCATCCATCAGCACGGCGTAGCTCGACGCCAGTTGCTCGAGGATCAGCTTGTCGGCGGTCAGCCCACAACGCTCAATGCACTTTTTGATGTTCTGGGCGGCACTGACGCTGCCGGTGATCATGTGCACGCGCACTTCCAGGCGCACGCCCGACATCCCGATAGGCTCGGTGATACCACCCTGATCGTCGACGATGAATTCCTGCGGCAACACGTGGAGCAGTTCCTGATCCGCCGGAATCGCCACCGCGCATGCCGCATCGATCACGCGATCGACATCATGCTGGGTCACTTCGCGCGAACGCACAGCGACGATGCCGTTGGAGTTCAAACTGCGTACATGGCTGCCAGAGATGCCGGCGAACACTGACTGAATGCGGCAGCCCGCCATCAACTCGGCCTCTTCCACCGCACGCTTGATCGACTGCACCGTGGCTTCGATATTGACCACCACGCCCTTTTTCAAGCCGCGCGACGGATGGGTGCCGAACCCCACCACGTTGACTTGGCCGCTGGGACTGACTTCCCCCACGATGGCGGCAATCTTTGACGTTCCCACGTCGAGGCCGACCAACAGATCGTTGCGGTCGCTGCGTTTTGTCATTGTTTGAATTCCTCAGCCTGCCCGGACGCTGTCCAGCGCACGGCAAACCCATTGCGATAGCGAAGATCGATGGCCGCCACATCCAGCAGTCGCGGCTTGAGCACCGGCAACACGACGTCCGCCAACAGTCGGAACTTCTCTTCCACCGGCTCGCGCCCGAACTCCAGCACGATGACCTGATCACCCACGGTGACTTCCGCACGCCGATCGCCTGTCGCAGACACTTCCCAGCCGCGCAATCCCCAACCGTGCGGAAGCGCTGGAACCACCACTGCGAGATCCGCGAACACCGTTGCCGCCTGTTCTGACGGACCTTGAATGTGCAGCGCGCTCTCGGGCTGTTCGTCCGGCCAAATCAAATGCCCGTCGGCTGTCAGCACCGCGCTGTCACCCCAGGCCGCCACGGCTTGATGCGCGTCAATGCGCACGGCCAAACGGTCTGGCCACAAGCGCTGAACCTGAACATCACGGACCCAAGCCAACTCGCTCAGGCGCTGTTCGAGATGCTCGACATCGACACCGAAGAAGCCGGCGCCCAAGTACGGCGCCACCGCCTCACGCACATCCAGCGGATCAACCGCACCGAGATCGCCGTAGATATCCATACTCATCGGCGCTTTTGCGCCGCCGGCCAGCCCCACGCCGATCAAGCCGGCAACCAGCACAGCGACACCAACGCCGACTCCCCAATCCAGCGACGGCAGGGATTTGCTCATAATGGCCTGGGCACTGCTCATGCCCCCTCCTCGCTGGTCAACAGGATCTGCCAGATCAATTGATCGAATTCGATACCCACGGCCTTGGCCGCCATCGGCACCAGCGAATGCGTGGTCAGCCCCGGTACGGTGTTCACTTCCAACAACCACGGCTGGCCAGCGGCGTCAGCGAACAGATCCACTCGCCCCCAACCGCGTCCGCCGACAGCGTCAAAAGCCTGCAACGCCAAGGCGGCGAAGCATTGTTCCTGCTCCGGCGGCAATCCGCAGGGACAGTGGTAGCCCGTATCTTCAGCCTGATATTTGGCGTGGTAGTCGTAAAACTCAGCCTTGGGCTGCACGCGAATCAGGGGCAGCGCACGGCCATTGAGGATCGCCGCGGTGTATTCCTGACCATCAATAAACTGCTCGGCCAGAACCTGTGCATCGAACTGCGCCGCAGCGCTGTAGGCCGCCGGCAGATCGTCCGCACGGTTCACTTTGGTCATACCGATACTGGAGCCTTCGCTGGCTGGCTTGACGAAGATCGGCAAACCCAGCTCCGCGACCACGGCTTCAGGATCAAAACCCGCCTGCAAAATCACGCTGCGCGGTGTGGGTAGATTTTCTGAGCGCCAGATGCGCTTGGTCTGCGCCTTGCTCATGGCCAGGGCCGAAGCCCCAACACCACAGCCGGTATACGGCAAGCCCTGCAATTCCAGCGCCGCCTGAACCGTGCCGTCCTCGCCTCCGCGCCCATGCAAGGCGATGAATACGCGATCAAATCCGGCGGCCTTGAGACCAAGGACCGCATCCGGCGTGGCATCGATTAAAGCCGCATCGACGCCCAAACGCTCCAGCGCGGCGAAGGCTTGCGCACCACTTTGCAACGACACCTCGCGTTCTGCCGACCAGCCACCATGCAACACAGCCACGCGCCCCATGTCTTTGACCGAAGCGCTCATTGCAACGCCTCCCCGACCACACGGACTTCCGGAATCAGGTGCACACCATGGTCACGCTCGACGGTTTCCCCGACATGAGCGATCAGTTGTTCGATATCCGCGGCGCTGGCGTCGCCCGTGTTGATGATGAAGTTGGCATGCTTGGGCGACACTTCGGCCCCGCCGATGCGGAAACCCTTGAGCCCGCATGCTTCGATAAGGCGCGCTGCATGATCACCCGGGGGATTGCGGAACACCGACCCGCAACTCGGCTGACCCACCGGCTGACTGGCGCGGCGCTGACGCAGCAACTGCTTAACTTTTTCGGCTTCGGCCTGCGCATCACCACGGGCAAACTGGAATTCGGCCGCGAGGAACAAACCAGCCGCAAGCGGCCCACTTACACTTCGGTAGGCATAGTCGAAGGCATCCGCATCGAAACTGCGCACCGCTCCCTCGGCATCAAGCATTTCGACGCGACGCACATGCGGCCAGGTTTCGCCTCCAAAGGCGCCAGCGTTCATCGCCAGCGCACCGCCCACAGTCCCAGGTATGCCGGCAAAGAACGCCGCACCGGACAATCCCTCGGCGGCACAGAACTTGGCCAGCCGCGCGCAATGGGCGCCCGCTTCAACATACACCCGTTCTTCGTCGCGCCGGACCATGGTGCCCAATGCGTCATAGACCGTGACCGCGGCGCCGCGAATACCACCATCGCGGACCAGCAGGTTGCTACCCAACCCCAGCCACAAAACCGCGCCCTGATGGCCAGACAGAAAACTCTGCAAATCATCACGATCACTCGGCCGATACCAAATGTCGGCCGGACCGCCCACTCGCCAGCTGGTGTGCCGACTCATCGGTTCATCACGACGCAGATCACCATGCAAGCTCATGCGCTCACCCCCGGCAAACCGTCGCGCGCCATGCCCTGGGCCAGATAGCCGATGTTGCCGGCCCCCAAGGTCAGCAGCAGATCACCGTCGGCCAGCACGCTGGATAAGCGATGCGGCAGTTCATTCAGATCGGCCACGAAGATCGGCTCGACATCGCCACGCAGACGCACGGCACGCGCCAGCGCACGGCCGTCGGCATTGGCGATGGGCGCTTCGCCGGCGGCGTAGACTTCGGTCAAAAGCAGTACATCAGCGGCGCCCAGAACTTCGGCGAAATCATCCAGCAGATCGCGTGTGCGGCTGTAACGATGCGGCTGAAAGGCCACCACCAAACGACGTTCCGGCCAGGCGTGGCGCATGGCCTGCAGGGTGCAGGCGATCTCACGCGGATGATGGCCGTAATCATCGACCAGATAGGCCTCACCGGTGCTGAGCGTGAGATTGCCCAGCCGTTCGGCACGGCGCCCAATGCCGGCAAACTGGTCGAGCGCAGCCTGAATGGCCTCCGGCGCGACATCCAGTTCACGGGCGATGGAAATGGCCGCCAGGGCATTGAGCACATTGTGCTCACCCGGCAGATTGAGCCGAATCTGGAAATCCTGCTCAGCCGCGCCAATCACCTTGAAGCGGGTGCCACCGGCGTCGGTTTGCAGATCCACCGCACGAATATCGGCATCCGCGCCGAGACCGTAGCGGGTCACCGGGCGGGCCACCTCCGGAATCAGCTTGCGCAGGTGCACATCGTCGGTGCACAGCACAGCCAAGCCGTAGAACGGCAGGAAATGGAGAAACTCAACGAAGGCATCGCATAGACGGCTGAAATCGCCGCCATAGGTTTCCATGTGATCGGCGTCGATGTTGGTCACCGCTGCGATCATTGGTGTGAGGTGCAGGAAGGAGGCATCCGACTCATCCGCCTCGGCCACCAGATAAGGCCCCGCGCCAAGCTGCGCATTGCTGCCACTGCTCTTGACCAAACCTCCGACCACGTAGGTGGGGTCCAAACCACCGGCGGCTAGCACGGCGGCGGTCAGGCTGGTCGTGGTGGTCTTGCCGTGAGTGCCGGCGATAGCAATACCAATGCGAAAACGCATCAGCTCGGCAAGCATTTCGGCACGCCGGATCACCGGGATGCGCGCCGCCTGGGCCGCCTGTATCTCCGGATTGTCCAATGCGATGGCAGTGGAGCGCACCACCACATCCGCACCCGCGACGGCAGCGGCGCTGTGCCCCTGAGTGATCGTCGCACCCAAGCTGATGAGACGTCGCGTCACGCTGGTATCACCCAAATCGGTGCCGCTGACCTGATAGCCCAGGTTGAGCAGCACCTCGGCAATACCCGCCATGCCCGAGCCGCCAATGCCGACAAAATGAATGCGCCGCACCTTGCCCATGCGCAGCGCCAACATCTGCTTGAGGCCATCAGCATTCATCATGCGGCGACCTCCTGCAGCTGGCGCGGCAAGCCCAGATAGGGCCGGCACACATCGGCAATCCTGGCCGTGGCCAGAGGATGCGCGCATTGCCGCGCGGCCTTGGCCATGGTCACGAGACGCGACGGATCGGCAAGCAAAGCTTCGACTTGATCCCGCAAAGTGTCTGCGCTCAGTGCTGTTTCGGACAGCAGTATCGCGGCACCTGCGTTGACCAGATGCTCTGCGTTGCGGGTCTGATGATCGTCAATGGCGTGTGGAAACGGCACCAGAATGGATGCCACACCCACCATCGCCACTTCAGCCAACGTGAGCGCTCCGGCACGACAAATCAGCAGATCAGCCCAGCTCAGCGCTGCGGCCATGTCATCAATGAATTCGCTGACTTCGACCGCCTGCGGGTTGGCGACATCCGCACCGTCCCAGGCTTGTTGGGCCGCAGCCAGCGTGCGGCCGGCCTGATGCCGGATCAGCACCCGGTCGGTCAGGCCAGCCAACGCCGCCGGCACGGTTTGGTTGAGGGACAGCGCACCGCCGCTGCCGCCCAGAATCAGAATGCGCAAAGGCGTGTGGGTGCCGGCGCCGCGCTCGTCCGGCTGAGGCAGCCCACTCAACTCCGCACGCACCGGATTGCCCACGGTGATTGTGCGGTCAGAGGCCCCAAAGGCTTCCGGGTAGGCCTGCAGAACATGGGCAGCAAGGCGCGACAACAACTTGTTGGTGGTGCCCGGCGCCGCATTCTGCTCATGGATCACCAGCGGCACACGCAGCATGCTCGCGGCCAAACCGCCAGGACCGGCGGCGTAGCCGCCCATGCCCAAAACCAGCCGCGGTTTGAACCGCAGGATGATCTTGTGCGCCTGCCAAACCGCACGCAGGATGCGCAGTGGCGCCATCACGATCGAGCGCCAGCCTTTGCCACGCACGCCGGCAACGTCGATCCACGCAATGTCGAATCCCGCCGCGGGTACGGCGCGCGCTTCAAAACCGTTGCGCGTCCCCATCCACAGAACATCAACGCCTTGCTCGCGCAGCATCTTGGCCACGGCCAAAGCCGGGAATACGTGCCCACCGGTGCCGCCCGCCATGACCAGCATCTTCATTGGCCGGCCTCCTTGCGTGCGGTTTCCAGCGCCACCCGCAGCATCAAGCCCATGGCTGCGCAACTCATGACCATGGAACTGCCTCCGTAACTCACGAACGGCAACGGCAAGCCCTTGGTCGGCAGCACCCCCATATTGACGCCAATGTTGAGCAGCGCCTGCAGCACCATCCAGAATCCGATGGCGTAAGCCAGATAGCTGCCAAACAGCAGGCCCTGCTCTGCAGCCGCCTTGGCGATGCGCACGCTGGCGCGCAGGATCAGCCCCAGCAATGCGAGCAAGGCCATCACGCCGAGCAAACCAAATTCTTCGGCGAAGATCGCGAAAATGAAATCGGTGTGGGTTTCCGGCAGGTACAGCAACTTCTGCACGCTATTGCCCAGCCCCACGCCAAACCACTCACCGCGCCCGATGGCAATCAAAGACTGGGTGAGCTGGAAGCCACCATCAAAGGCATGCGCCCAGGGATCACGGAAGGTCAACAGACGCTCGACACGATAAGGAGCGGCAACCATCAACGCACCGAACGCGCCCAGGGCCAGAGCCCCAACCACGGCCAGATCACGCAGCCGCGCGCCCGCCATAAACAGCATCATGAAACTGACCGCCATCAGAACCGCGGAGGCGCCGAAATCCGGTTCCAACAACAGCAACATCACCGCGGCGCCCAAGGGCAACAACGGCTTGGCCAGCCCGGTCCAGGATGAGCGCAGTTCAGTGGATCGGCGCACCGCGTACGCTGACAGATACATGAACAACGCCAGACGCGCGGGCTCCGAGGCCTGCAGCTGCACGAAGCCGAGGTTGAGCCAACGGCGCGCACCGTTCACTTCCTGACCAATCCCCGGAAACAGCACGATGGCCAGCACCACCAGCGCGGCGGCCAATAACAAGAAACTGCTGCGCTCCCACACCGCCAGCGGAATGCTGAGGAGTAGCGCGGCGCCGCTCAAGCCGATGCCCATAAAGACCATCTGCTTGTACAGAAAGTGAAAGCTTTCCCCGGTGTAACGCTCGGCGACCGCCACCGAAGAGGAGGCCACCATGACCAGGCCCAGAGCCATAAGCAGACCCAACGGCCAGAGCAAACCGCGATCGAGATCGGCCGGATTAAAACCCAAGGGACCGGGACTCAGGCGCAGATTCATGCCAGCTCCCGCGCGAGTTCAGCAAAGCGCTCACCGCGCTCCACGTAACCACTGAATTGATCAAAGCTGGCGCAACCCGGTGAGAGCAACACGCTGTCGCCTGGCCGAGCCAGATCGTCGGCCTCAGCCACCGCCTGAGCCAACTCACCCACATCACGCATCACGATGTGCTGATCCAAGCCGGCGAGGTCGCTGGCGATCTGTGCGGCATCCTGGCCAAACAGCAAGACCGCACGCCCCTTGCTCATCAGCGGCTCGCGCCAGGGGCGAAAATCACCACCCTTAGCCTGCCCGCCAGCCAACAGCACAACCTTGGGCTCCAGACCTTCCAGTGCGGCCAGCGTTGCCCCCACGTTAGTACCCTTGGAATCGTTGATCCAGCGAACACCGTCGCGCTCAACCACCCACTGACACCGATGTGGCAGACCAGGGAAGGCACACGCAGCAGCAACCATCGCATCACGTGGCAAGCCACCGGCCATACCCATAGCAAACGCCGCCAATACATTGGCCTGATTGTGCCGTCCGACCAACTTCAACTGGGCTGCGTTCAACCACGGCGTACCTCCGACACACAGATCGCCGCCGCGCAAATCAAAATCGTCCTCGCTGGCCACCGAGAACGTGCTGAACGGCGTGCCCGTCGGAGCCAACGCGGCGGCCTGCGCATCATCTTTATTGATGATGGCGTGGGCAGCGTGGGCAAAGATCCGCGCCTTGGCGTCACCATAAGCCTGCAAAGAACCGTGACGATCAATGTGATCGGCGCTCAGATTCAGAACACAGGCGGCTGCGCACTGCAAATTGTGCGTCAGCTCAAGTTGAAAACTGGACAGCTCCAACACGATCAAATCGGCCGGGCGCTCCAGCAAGTCTAACGCCGGCGTGCCGATATTGCCGCCGACTTGAACTTGAATGCCGGCCTGTGCGGCCATTTCACCGAGCAGGGTCACCACCGTGCTCTTGCCATTCGAACCCGTCACCGCCAGCACCGGCACCTGGTTATGGCGGGCAAAGATTTCGATATCGCCAATCAGTGGCAAGCCTGTGCTGCGCGCCCGCTTGAATAGCGGCAGGTTCAGGTCCAGTCCTGGCGACACAACCAGCTCGTCAACGCCGTCCAGCGAGACCGAATCAAGATCACCGGTGTACAGGGGCACCGACGGATATCGCTCGGCCAGCGCCAGCGCGTAAGGCGGTTCGCCACGGCTGTCGCACACGCTGACCTGGGCGCCGCGCGCGACCAGGAAGCGCACGACCGACCAGCCGGTCAGGCCGAGACCGACAACAAGACAATGTCGTCCGGTCCAGTCCATCAGCGCACCTTCAGCGTGGCCAGACCGATCAGCACCAGGATCAGCGTGACGATCCAGAAGCGCACGATGATCTTGGGCTCCGGCCAGCCCTTGAGTTCGAAATGATGGTGCAACGGCGCCATACGGAAGATGCGCCGCCCGGTCAGTTTGTATGAGCCGACCTGTAGGATGACCGACAGCGTTTCGGCCACGAACACACCGCCCATGATGAACAGCACCACTTCCTGGCGCACGATCAACGCGACCACGCCGAGTGCAGCGCCCAGCGCCAGGGCGCCGACATCACCCATGAACATCTGCGCCGGGTAGGTGTTGAACCACAGAAAGCCGAGGCCCGCGCCGCAGATCGCGGTGCAAAAAATCAGCACCTCGCCAACGCCGGCGATGTACACGATCCCGAGATACTCAGCGAACTTGAAGTGCCCGGTCGCGTAAGCGAACACACCCAGCGCCGCCGCCACCATCACGCACGGCATGATCGCCAGACCATCCAGGCCATCGGTGAGATTGACCGCATTGCTGCTGCCGACCACAACCAAATAGCCCCAGATCCAGAAAAATGCGCCCAGCGGGATGACCACATCCTTGAGCAGCGGGAAATACAAATTGGTATTGACCGGCGACTCTGCAAACGCCCACAACGCGCCCGCGGCCAGCAAGCCAGCCAGACTTTGCCAGCCGTACTTTTCTTTGGCCGACAAGCCATCGGAGTTCTTGTATTTCAGCTTGCGATAGTCATCGACAAAGCCGATGGCACCGAACGACAGCGTGCACAGCAATGCAATCCACACATAGATGTTGCGCAAGTCGGCCCACAGCAGGGTCGCGACGGCCACCGCAGCAATAATCAGCGCACCGCCCATAGTCGGGGTGCCCGCCTTGGAAAAATGGCTTTTCGGGCCATCATCGCGTACCGGCTGACCGATCTGTTTCCGCACCAGATAGTCGATCAGATAGGGCCCCAGGAACAGACTGAAGCCGAGCGCCGTGAGCACGCCCATGATCGCGCGCAGGGTCAAATACTGGAATGCATTCAGCGGTGAGAAAAGCGGCGTGAGCCACTCAGCGAGGTGATACAACATCAGGCACCCCCCCCAGGCTGATTCGCCATGAGCTGATGAACCACACGCTCCATACCCGCGCTGCGCGAACCTTTGACTAACACCGTGCCTCGGTTACCCAGCGCGACAGCCAGTTCACCGGCCAACGCTAGCGGATCATCAAAATGTCGAGCGCCATCGCCAAAAGCCGTCACGGCATGACGACTGAGCGGACCACACCCCCAGAATCGTTCAATCCCCGAACGCCGCGCGGCGCTTCCCGCGTCGGTGTGCGCCTGCGCCGCACCGGCTCCAATCTCAGCCATATCGCCCAGCACCAGATGGCGCGGCGGCGCACTTGCCGCCAGCACGTCGATGGCCGCAAGCAACGAGGCGGGATTGGCGTTGTAGGCATCGTCGATCAAATTGACGCCGCTGGGCAGAGCTTGCGCCTGCAGACGCCCGGACACCGGACTAACCCGCGACAAACCGGCAGCGATATCCGCCGCATCCAGCCCCAAAGCATGAGCCGCGGCCGCCGCCGCAAGGGCATTCATCACGCTATGACGACCCGGTAAAGGTAGATGAACGTCAGCTTGCTGCTGTGCAATCGTCAGGGTGAAGCGCTGCGCGTCCTGTGCGTTGTGTTCGTCAATCGCACGTATATCGGCTTCCGGATTGCGTCCGAACACCAGTTGCCGACGCTGTGCCGCCAGTTCGCGCCAAAGTCCGTTATAGGGGTCATCACCATTGATCACCGCGACACCGTCGGCACCCAGGGCGCTGAACATTTCACCCTTGGCTGCCGCCACACCATCACGCGAACCGAAACCCTCCAGATGAGCATCGCCGGCATTGTTGACCAGCCCCACATCAGGCTTTGCCCACGCCGCCAACTGAGCGATTTCACCCGCGTGGTTGGCGCCCATCTCGATTACCGCATAGCGATGTTGCGGACGCAGATTGAGCAAACACAGCGGCACGCCGATGTGATTATTGAGATTCCCCGGTGTAGCAAAAGTCTTCGCCCGCGTGGCCAACACCGTCGCAAGCATGGATTTGACGCTGGTTTTACCGTTGGACCCGGTGATACCAACAATCTGACCACCGCTCTGCTGCGCCCACTCCTGACGCCAGGCTGCGCCCAAGGCCTGCAGCGCGGCCAACACATCCGGCACGATCAACTGCGGAAAGTCGATATCCAGCGGCCGACTCACCAGAGCCGCGCCCGCCCCCAGTGAGGCCGCTTTACGCACGAAGTCATGGCCATCAACACGCGTGCCCGGCAGAGCCACAAACAGCTGCCCCGGCTGCAACACACGGGTGTCGATGCATGCGCCACTGACCGCACAATCCGCGCCGCGCAGTTCCGCTCCGATCCACGCCACCGCCTGACTCAAGCGTTGCATGCCACCCCCTTATGCGCGGGCGCACCGTTCAAGCGCTTGGCCACATGCTCGCGGTCCGAAAACGGCCGCCGCTCCAGGCCAATCTGCTGGTAGTCCTCATGCCCCTTGCCGGCAACCAGCACCAAGTCATCCGGGCCGGCCAGATTCAAGGCCTGATCGATCGCCAGCGCGCGATCATGAATCACACTGTATTGCCGGTCCGCAGCCAGACCCTCAAGCATGTCGGCAATGATGTCTTGTGGCGATTCGGTGCGCGGATTGTCATCGGTCAAGATCAGCACATCCGCATTCGCAGATGCCGCAGCAGCCATCTGCGGGCGTTTGCCGCGATCACGATCACCACCACAACCAAAGACACAGAAGATGCGCCCGCCGGGCTTGCGGTGCTGATGCAGAGCACGCAGAACCTGAATCAGCGCACCAGGCGTATGCGCGTAGTCGACAACCACCAGTGGCTTGTTATCGGCACGAAACGCCTCAATACGGCCCGGCACCGTTTTGACATCGCGCAAGGCCGCAATGACTTGGGCCATCTCAGCGCCAGCGGCACGCCAAGCGGCCGCCACCGCAAGTAAGTTGTAAATATTGAAATGGCCGATCAGGCCACACTTCAGAACGTGACGCTCAGTCGGCGTCACCACGTCGAAACGCAGACCATCCGGGTGCTTGCGGATATTTTCGGCGCGCAGCCAATCCGTTTGTTCGGGCTGCGCGTCCACCGCATAGGTGACAACCGGCCGCCCGTCCGCCAGCTCGCGCGCCCATTGACGCCCGTAATCATCATCCACATTGATGATCAGAGCTTTGAGACCTTCTGCTTCGAGCAGACGACGCTTGGCTCGCGCGTAATTGCTCAGGTCGCCGTGATAATCCAGGTGATCGCGGCTCAGGTTGGTGAACACCGCCACATCCAGATCCACGCCATTGATACGCCCCTGATCCAGCGCATGCGACGACACCTCCATGGCCAGTGAATCTGCACCGTTACTGGCCAATTTGGCCAATCCCGCTTGCAACTGCACAGGGTCTGGGGTGGTGTGGGTGGCCTTGGCCAGATCATCCAGAAACCCAACACCAACCGTGCCCATCAGGCCACATTTGCGCCCCAGTGCCGCGGCAGCCTGAGCAAACAGGTGCGTGCACGAGGTTTTGCCATCGGTGCCGGTGACCCCAACCGTAAACATCGAGGCACTCGGCGTAGCGAAGAACCGCGATGCCAGCGGGCCAACTCGCCGCGACAGATTCGCAACAGGCACACACGGCACATCCATCTGCGGCGCGACAACCCCAGCGCTCGGCTCAAACGCCACGGCGACCGCTCCACGCTGCAGCGCCTGCTCGACATGGATCAGGCCATGCGATTCCGTTCCACGACATGCCAGAAACAGGAAGCCCGGCTCAACCTGACGGCTGTCCATCGCCAAGCCATCGATCTGCGGATTACTTCCGCACATCCCAGCGTCCAGTTCCAGCAAATCGCTCAGAATCCACGCGCTCATGAGTGCGAGTCCTCGATGGCCACACGCGCGATCGAGTGGTCACCCTCAACCGGGGCAATTTGCAGAAGGCGCGCCGCTGAATTGGCCACACGTGAAAACACCGGCGCTGCGACCAAGCCGCCGTAGTACACACCGGAGCGTGGCTCATCGATGACCACCAAACTCAGCAAACGTGGTTTTTCTGCCGGCAACATGCCGACAAACAACGCTTGATGTCGGTCCTCGGCATAGCCGCCGCCTTCCGCTTTGCGCACCGTGCCGGTCTTGCCGGCAACGCGGTACCCCGGCACCGCGGCTCGCGTTCCCGTGCCTCCGGGCTGGACCACCGCGGTCAACATTTCGCGCACTTGCGCGGCAACCTCGGCACTGATGATGCGCTCATCTTCAAATTGCGAACCACCCTTGACCAACGACAAGGTGCGACGCACCCCATCCGCAGCTAACACCATGTAGGCCTGCGCCAGCTGCAGCGCGGTCACACTCATGCCATAGCCGTAGGACGCCGTCGCCGTGCCCACATCACCCCATTCGTAGGGACTGGTCAGTTGGCCAGCCACCTCACCCGGGAAGCCAGACGCCGTGGAGTATCCAAAACCGAATGCGCGATAGGCATCGAATAGACGATCCGCGCCCATCAACATGCCGACCTTCACCGCGCCGACGTTGGACGACTTGGCCAACAGTTGAGTCAGATCGATCTGGCCATAGCCACGGTGATCGCGCACCTGCAGACGCCCAATCTTGATCCAGCCGTTGCCGGTGTCGATCTGTTCGGACGCGCTGATGATGTTGTTCTGCAATGCCGCCGCCAACATCAGCGGCTTGACCGTCGAGCCTGGCTCGAACTGATCCAGCGCGGCACGATTGCGCCACGCCGCGCGATTCTCACCCAGGCTATTACGATTGTTCGGATTGAAACCGGGCTGCGTGGCCAGCGCGAGGATTTCGCCGCTCTCCACGTCAGCGACCAGAATCACGCCCCCCTTGGCATTGTGCGCCGAGACGGCGGCCTTGAGCTCGCCGTACGCGTAATGCTGCAAGCGCAGATCTATCGACAAATCGACATCCTGGCCCGGGCGCGAGGCACGGAACTCATCCAGGTCATCGACCACCCGCCCCAAACGGTCCTGAATCACCAGGCGCTGCCCGGGGCTTCCCGCCAACAGGCTGTCAAAGCCGCGCTCCAGACCCTCTTGGCCGACACCGTCGATATTGCACAAGCCGACCAACTGGGCGGTCACTTCGCCAGCCGGGTAATAGCGTCGGTACTCGCGCTGACTGAACACGCCGGGCGCATCAAGATCCAGAATACGACGCGCCTCTGACGGCGGCAGCTGGCGTTTCAAGTAGTAGAACTGACGCCCGCGACGCTTTTCCAACTCGGCCTGCAACTCACCGCGCTGCATCTCCAGCAAGTTGGCCAACGGCGAAATATAGGCCGGCTCCGCCAGCAAAGCCGACGGTACAACCCAGATTGATTCGACCGGCGCACTCAAGGCCAGCGGGGCGCCATGGCGGTCACGCACAGCCCCTCGACCACCCGGCTCCAGCAGCGTCCGCACATGGCGACGCTCGCCCTCGGCGAGCAGAAAATCGCGATCGCGCACCTGCAACTCGAAGGCACGCAATGCCAACGCCGCGAAGCCCAGCACCATCAGGCCGACCAGCACATGCTGACGCCATGCGGGAGCCGGCCCGGCGGGCAGGTCGGGCTTGTTATTTCTGGCTTGGGACTTGGACAATGACATAGTCATCCGGCGCCTTCATGCCCAGTTGTTTTTCGGCCAGCTCGCCGACCCGCGAATGCGCGCCGACGTAGCCCCGCTCCAGCCTCAGCTGGTTGAACTCAACCTCCAGTTGTTCGCGCTCGGCCGCCAACGCCTGAGCCTGCGATTGCAGCGCGCGGCTGTGATGCTTCATGCCCACGACAGCGACCGCACTCACGATCAGAACCGGCAGCGCGAGATAGCGCACCGACGGCGCCGAAAACAGCGAGACATCCAGCTTGCGCGCGACCCGTGTCATGCGCACTTCTCCGCCCAACGCAGCACCGCACTGCGCGCACGTGGATTGCGCGCAGCCTCAGCCTCATCACACAAACGACGGGTAACACGCGTCAGACGCGGGGGCGGCGCTGGCGAGACCGGGTCCGGCGCATCGGGCCGCGCCTCGGCTCGCAGAAACTGCTTCACGATGCGATCTTCCAGCGAGTGAAAACTGATCACGGCCAAACGCCCGCCTGGCTTGAGCACGTCCAACGCTTGGGGCAAAACATCCGCCAACACGTCCAATTCGCGATTCACGGCGATACGGATCGCCTGAAAGCTACGTGTCGCCGGATGAATGCGCTTACCACGGCGCCCGCCCACGGCGCGCTCAATGAGTTCCGCCAGTTGCAGCGTCGTGGTAATCGGCGCTTCAGCGCGCGCCCTCTCGATAGCGCGCGCTATTCGACCGGCATTGTTCTCGTCGCCATATTCGCGCAGCACACGCCGCATATCGTCGTAGGACGTGCTCGCCACCCAGTCCGCGGCACTGAATCCAGACAAGGGATTCATGCGCATATCCAGCGGACCCTCTTTACCGAAGCTGAAACCACGCTGCGCATCATCCAGCTGCGGGCTGGACACGCCAAGATCAAACAGAATGCCATCAACCTGGCCGACCAAACCGCGTTGCGCCAGCTGCTCCCGCAGATGCGAGAAGTTGAACGGCTCCAGGGCCAAACGCGGCTCCTGACGCATCCACCCCGCCGCTACAGCCTGGGCTTCCGGGTCCTGATCGAAGACAATGAGACGCCCTGACTCAGTCAGGCGCTCGAGGAGGGCCCGACTGTGCCCGCCACGCCCAAAAGTCGCATCCACATAGACACCATCGCCGCGGATGTTCAGTGCATCCAGGGAGGCATCCAGCAGCACCGACTCATGCGACAGCGTCACGCGGAAACCGCGCTCAAATCCCGATACTGGCAAGGAATTCAGCATCAAGCTCAACCTCGTCCTGATATCGGCGCCAAGCATCGGCGTCCCACAACTCAAACTTCTCGCCCTGACCGACAAACACGGCGGAACGATCCAGTCCAGCGCGCGTCCGTAGATAAGGCGTGAGCTGCACGCGACCCTGCTTGTCCATGACGACGTCTTCGGCCGCCCCGAGAAAATGCCGCTGCAATTTTTTCGCTTGCGGTGTGAGGGATGGCAAAGCCATCAACTTGGCCGCAAAAACTTCCCATTCGGGATAGGGGTAGACCAGCAGACACTGATCCAGACTCAAAGTCAGAATCAGGCGACCGCCACAGCTATCCTGCAGAGACGCGCGATAACGTGCCGGGACGGCCAAACGCCCCTTCACATCAATCGCAAGTTCTGTGGTTCCGCTATACACGCTCAGCCTTTGGGTGGATTACTCCACGACACTCCACTTTGCACCCTTCGAGCCCACTATAGGCTCGAGATTTTTTCGTGTCAAGAAAGTTTTATAAGCAAAAACAGTAACTTATGACGCATTTTGTGGCTTTTTTCGCGCGCCCAAACCGGCCTGTAAACAACAACTTACAGACAGCTCTTAGAGACGTTTATGAAGGATTTAGGTCAATTTGGGGGTACAAAGTGGGGAAATGGGGCGAAAATTTTCCGATAAACGGTTTTTGGCCCTCTCCACCCCCGAAATTCGGCTTTCGCGCTCAGCCAGGATGGTGATTCAAGGACACTGCACTAAACTGTTGGTCATTCGACCGTCAGCCCCCTCACTCACGTGACGCTCCAGCCCACCCGCAATACCGTGTTCACCGCCAGTGCAGCGCTCCTGCTATGTGCCGCCGTGCTAGCCCTTGGCCAGCACAGCGATGCGCTCAGCATGCTGACGCCACAAACCTCGGCACTGGTGATAAGCGCCGCATTGTTCAGCATCGTTTGCGGGTTCTCACACCCCGATCACGGCCATGTGTCATTCGACCGCGTCACGCAAGTCGCCAGCATTTTGCTGTTGGGCCCGGCCCCAGCCGCAATGCTTAACGGCCTGGCGTCCCTCATTTACCCGCTGCACAGGGTACTGCGCGGCGAATCCTGGCGCCGCGCCCTGGATGCCTCTATGGCCAACGCGGGAATGATGACTCTGATCATTCTTGCCGCCGGCCATGCCTACCAGAAGGCCGGTGGCGCGACCCCCATAGGCGAGCTCACCACACCCGCCTGGCTGCCCCTGCTCGTGATGATGCTGGTGCTACATCTGAGCAACGAAGTGATCATGGCCTGGTTCATCTGGCTGCGCGGCGGCAACCCTCGCCGCATGGTCGCGGGCTTTTCCTACGCCGTCGAAAGCTTCTCAATCCTTATCGGAATATCCGTTGCCGCGATACTTCCGCAAATCCCATTGCCCGAAGACATCCTGCTGATCATTATTCTAGCCACCGGCATGGTGGTGGTGCGTCAGCTGGCGATTCTGCGACAAAGCCTAAGCCGGCAAATCGCCCAACGCACTCAGCAACTGGAGGCAAAAACATCCGAACTCGACCGCCTGGCTCGCATCGATGCCTTGACCGGCCTGCCCAACAGACGCTCTTTGGATGGCTGGCTGGATCAGATATTCGACAGCCCCGCCTCCGTCCGTGACGACCTGCACATCGCCATCCTGGACATTGATCATTTCAAGCAGGTCAACGACCTTCACTCGCACGCATTGGGCGATGAAGTCCTGCGCGAACTGGGCAAAATGATTCGGACCAGCCTGCATCCCGAGGACAGTGCGGGGCGTTACGGCGGCGATGAATTCATTCTTTGCATACACCGCGGACAGCGCAGCGCAGCGCGCGAAACCTGCCAGGTGCTGTTGCAGAGATTCAGTCAGCAGCAATGGACCTCCGCCCAAAACGCCGTCCAGGTCTCCGCCAGCATTGGATTGACCACGGTTCGCCCTGACGATACTCGTGCCGATGCACTGGCACGCGCTGATCGGCGCCTTTACGCCGCGAAAAGCGCAGGACGCAATCAACTGCGCGCCGATGACGACGCGCAAGCCGCTTAGACGCTACTGAGCGTCGCTCTCAATCGTCCGCTCAACCACCGGCAACACCACATTGGAGGGGTGCTCCGCGTCGCTGTAGATACTCAGCAAACCGGTCAAACCGCTGAGCAAATCCGGCAGCGGTGGCAAACCATGTGGCAGATCGCTTGCCCCGACCGAAACACGCAGGGCGTGCCCCGGCTGAATGACAAAGCTGCTGGGGAAGATCTCGACATTCACTTCAACAATGTTACCGATCCCCGGACGCTCTTTATCCGCCTCGACAAAGGCGTGCCATGGCTGAATCATTTCACCATCAAGATAGCGGCTGCGTTCCGGGTCCAGCGCACGCATCGATGCCGTCTGGATACCGTTGGTAATCTCATGCGAGACGCCATTCGGTGCGACGTCCGTGATCCGCACCACAAGGCCAGCGTCCAACGCCGTCGTCGACATCCAGATGTTGGCCTGAATCGGGCCATTCACATAGAGCGGTGCGTCCATCACCGGCGTGGTGTAGGTGATTTCCAACACTTCTGTCAGACGATTGTCATCCCCGCAGATGGGGAGCAAGCCAATCACCCCCGCTGTCCACTGACTAGCGCTGGTCGAACACAGGCCATTGACCGGCTGTTGAAGAATCATGTTGGAGGCTTCGCCTGTGGCCGCCAGATCGGGCGACAAACTGCGGTCGCCGCGCAAATGCAGCTTGAGCGCCCGGGCATCTGGATGCGGCCAGTCCGGCTCGACCACGTAGCGCTCTTCGCCATAGAGATATTGAGTTACATCCGGCTGCTGCTCGGCACCGTTATCCATATCTTTGAGATAGCGGTCGAACCACTGCAACGCGATCGCATCCAGCGATGGCACCCCGTCCGCGGGCAGACCCTGCCCGGTTGAGCCTCCGAGGTGAGTCCAGGGGCCGATCAACAGCTTGGCTTCGGCCTGATCCTTTATCGCCTCATACAACATGGGCGTGCCACGCTGAAACAAATCATTCAAACCACCAACAAGGAAGGTGGGGATCTGGACCTTATCCGCAACTTCCAACGGGGAACGCACCCGCCAGAACTCACCGTCGTAGACTTGCGCCGTTCCGAGGACAGATTCCGCGATCGTCGGCACGGCAAACTGCGCCAGCGAACCGGTCACGTGATCCAGCAAAACACTCACACCATCGACCGGATTGTTCTGCAAGGTCGCCACGGGCAATACACCCAATCCGCTGACCAAGCCCATCCACAGCGGGATAAAACCGGCGTTGATTTGTCCGCCGGAGAATACGATGTCGCGGTAGGCGTCACCCATCGGCACGATGGCGAACATGGCCTTGTGCGAGGGGTGCTGATGCTGCGCGGTGAAGAACTGGGTAATCCCCATATAGGACGCACCCCAGGTCCCGACGTTGCCGTTGCTCCAGGGCTGCTCGTCGATCCAGTTGAGCACATCCAGAAAATCCGCCTGCGCCTGCTCGCCAAACGATTCCCAGGTTCCGCCCGAACCACCGGTACCACGCTCATCCACATACAGATGCGCGTAACCCCGTTCGACGAAATGATTGCCGCTCAAAGCGGTGCTGATCAGCCGCGCGTTGTAGCCGGTGATCGTCAAAATAACCGGCAAGGGTTGGTTGACCGGCTCGCCATTGTCATCTGCTGGCCGGGTTAATCGCGCCGCGAGCTGCGTACCATCGGCCGCGGTAATAAAAACGTCTTCGCCGACAACGCCTGCATAGTCCGCAGGACGCTCGTAATCGCTCCAGGCTTTCGCCGGATCAACGCTGACATCTTGCGCGATCGACGACTTGCCACCGCCGCAAGCTGACAAAATGGCCGTCGCAAACAACGCTCCCACCACCGCAGTTGCGGCTTTACGCATCTTCGTCATCCTTGCATCTCCTCGAACGCCGCGTCCTGCAGCGCACTTGCGGCCACATCGCAAAGCGCAATGTGACTCTTGTCAGTTAGTTCGCACGGCGCGAAGTATAGCGCATGGGCTCTACTCGAAACCGCTCAGAACCCGATAACGAACAAGCATTGAATTGAGTTCCAGAATCTCGATGCGCGCGCCCTCGATTCCCACCACCGGATCATCCGCGATATCAAAGCGCACATCCCGGCGCTGTGCCGATGTATCACCGCCACGCACTTCGACGTATTGCAGAAACAACTGAGAGCCTGAGCGACCACTAAACACCAGCTCCTGACGACGCGCATCATCCGAGGCCGCGCTGTGCTGAACCGTGCTCAGCTTCACCACTTCCGGGCATACCTCGCCATTGAAGTACAGCGCCCACCGACCGTCATCCAGCGAGCGCATGCACTCATCGATAGTCGTGCGCTCCTGTCCGGCATAGCTGTTGACCCAGTCGAGCTGCCCGCAGTACCAGACCTGCCCGTCCGGCATTCGACTGAGCACATAGTCGCGCCCGGACGGCACCTCGATCCGCTTGGACAGGTCACGACAAAGCACCTCGGTCTGCGCGGCCTGCAACGCGGTTCCGCTCAACCCATAGGACGACGTCAGTAGGGTGTCACCGACCGCAACGCTGCGCACCTCACCAACCGCCGGCACGGCATGCGCGGCGTAGGCCAGCACGGGTTCGGGTGCATCCGGCCCCTGCAAAACGGCGCAAGCGCTGAGCGTAAAAACCGCAAGACACGGCACGAGTGGGGATTTGAACATGGCGACAGAGGGCTTGTGGTTAACGTTCAAGCACAAGCAAATTGAGCGCCAAACCCGAAACAGCCCGCGCCTGAGCAGACCCGAGCAAGCAAAAAGCCCGCTATTGCGGGCTTTTTCTGTCTGGCGGAGAAGGAGG
>CAZVMN010000014.1:0-72405 GCA_964629015.1 uncultured Oceanococcus sp. | reverse complement strand
GATCGTGGATTGTATGCCCCAAGCGGTGGGCGCGTCGCTCGAAGCGGGTCACGATGCGCTCGGCGCGCGGGGCGAACTGGCCTTCACCATGGCAGTTTTCAAACGCCGGGTGGGCGCTGAGCACCTCCATCATCTGCTCGGCGTAGTTGTCCCAGTCGGTGGCCAGAGCCAATATCGCCCCCGGCTTCATCACGCGGGCAATCTTGTCCAAGGCATCCGGACGCACGATGCGACGTTTATGGTGACGCTTCTTCGGCCAAGGGTCGGGGAAGAACACCTGCACGCGATCAATGCTTGCTTCCGGTAAAGCGCTATCGAGAAACAACAGCGCATCACTGCTGCTGACCCGGACATTGCTCAGTGCATCGGCTTCCACCGCTTGCAACAGGTAGCCGACCCCGGGGCGATGGACCTCCAGGCCGATGAAATCCTGCTCGCGGTGGTTGCCTGCTTGTGCGGCCAGGCTTTCGCCATTGCCGAAGCCGATTTCCAGCACACGTTCGGCGTCACGTCCGAACACCTCGGCCGGTGCGCGCCCATCTTCGGGGTAGGTGAATTGCGGCAGCAGCTCGGTCAGCGCGCGTTTCTGCCCATCGGTCAGGCGGCCTTCGCGCCGCACGTAGGTGCGCGGCGGGCCGGGTTGGTGGACGGGTTTGTCGGCCAATGTGGTCATCAGTCGATCAAGCCGCTGAGCGGGGAGGAGGCTGAGGCAAAGCGCCGACGCGGCATACGTCCAGCCAGAAAAGCCTGGCGACCGGCGATGATGCCGTGTTTCATCGCCTGGGCCATGAGGATTGGATCTTTGGCTTCGGCAATCGCGGTGTTCATCAATACGCCGTCGCAGCCCAGCTCCATGGCCAGTGCGGCATCCGAAGCTGTGCCCACGCCCGCATCAACCAGAATCGGCACTTGCGCGTTTTCGATGATGGTCAGAATGTTGTACTTGTTCTGAATACCCAGCCCGGAGCCGATCGGCGCGGCCAGCGGCATCACGGCTACGCAACCCATCTCTTCCAGGCGTTTGGCGATGATCGGGTCATCGCTGGTGTAGACCATCACCTCAAAGCCCTCCTTGACCAGTATCTCGGCAGCTTCCAGCGTGGCTGGCACATCCGGGTACAAGGTTTTCTGGTCGCCCAGCACTTCCAGTTTGACCAAGCGGTGGTCGTCCAGAAGCTCGCGCGCCAGACGGCAGGTGCGCAACGCGTCGGCGGCGGTGTAGCAGCCTGCGGTGTTGGGCAGGATGGTGTAACGATCCGGTGGGATCACATCCAGCAAATTGGGCTCGTCCGGGTTTTGTCCCAGATTTGTCCGGCGCAAAGCCACGGTGACGATTTCAGCGCCGCTGGCTTCAATGGCGCGGCCGGTTTCGTCGAAATCTTTGTACTTTCCGGTTCCAACCAGCAGGCGCGAGTTGTACTGACGACCTGCAATGGTGAGCGTGTCCTGACTCATGATGTCCTAAATTCGGTAGGGTGCCTCAGCCGCCGCCGATGGCTTGAATAATCTCGACCTGATCACCTGCGCTGAGCAAATGCTGGTCATGCTGCGCGCGCGGGATGATGTCCTGATTGACCTCAACTGCGATGCGTTTGCCGCTCAGCCCCAGCTGCTCGATCAGCGTGGCCAAGGTTTCGCCATCCCGCCAAGGCTGAGGATCGCCGTTGACCACAATATGTGGGCTGTGACTCATAACACCTCTGGAGATTGCTGAAATCGCACGTGCGACGAAAACGTCGGTTGCTCGTGTCTAACCCCAACATTCTACCGAATCAGTCGGGCGGGTCGTGTGGCGTGCGCTTGTGCGCCCGGTTTTGAGCTAAACTTCGAACGTGCGGGCTCGCCGCTTTGCGGCTCGTGCGAAATCGTTCTCGACGATTTCGTCAACGGTTTTGCGGGTGTAGTTCAATGGTAGAACGGAAGCTTCCCAAGCTTTTAATGTGGGTTCGATTCCCATCACCCGCTCCATCGAGCCTCGTGTTGTTACCACGTTAAGGGGGAGCGCTCCGGGCTCGTGCCTGTGTCGTGTGAGCGCCCTGCGGCAGTCATATCATCGCCCGTTATGTCCCCCTCCGGTAAGCTTGGGTTCTGAACTCCCCGCGATGCTGCGGGTCGATGAGTTCTCTCCTATTTATGTTGTTGGGATTGCGCATGAGCCCGTTTCTGAAAAAGTTTCTTTTCATCGTCATCGGTTTGATCGTGCTGCTGGGCGGCGCGCTGGCAGTCATTGCGTACACCTTTGACCCCAACGATTACAAAGACGACATTCAAGCGCAGGTCAAAAAACAAACGGGGCGTGATCTGACCCTGTCGGGGCCTCTGGAGCTCAGCGTTTTTCCGTGGCTGGGTGTGCAAGCTAATGAGATTGCGTTATCCAATGCGGCCGGTTTTGACGACGCCGAGTTCGCCCGAATTGAGCATGTTGAAGCGCGCCTGCGGCTGGTTCCGCTACTCAAGGGTCAGTTCGAGCTGGGTAAGATCGCTCTGCATGGTCTGGTGCTGAATCTTCAGCGCAAAGCCGACGGTTCCACCAATTGGGATGACCTCGGTGCTGCGGGTGAGCAGGACGCGGCCCCATCCGATGATCCGGTCGAAGTTCGTGGCGAAGCGAATCTTGATGATTTGAGTATCGCCGGGCTGGAGCTGGTGAATGCCCGGGTGCAATGGCGCGATGCGGATCAGGTCACGGTCGTGGAAGGGCTGAACCTGGAAACCGGCCAGATCAAGCTGGGTGAGCCTTCGACGCTGGCGCTGTCGGTGGTTTTGACGATGGCGGACAAAACCCGCTTGGAGCTTGAGGCTGAAAGTGGCTGGCAGTTTGAACTGGATGGCCCTTTTGCCCGGCTTGAAGACTTTAAAGCCACGGCCAAGGCCAGTGGAGGCGCGGTCCCTGGCGATACCCAGCAACTCGAGCTGGCTTTGAATGCGGCTTATAACGGCAATACTCAAACCGCAGCAATTTCGGATGGTGAGCTGCGCTTTGTCGATCAAGTGATCCAACTCAGTGCGCAGCTTGATGAGTTGGCAACCTCGCAGAAGGCCAAGCTCGACGTCAAGGGCACCAGCGTGGATGTGCGCCGGGTGGCCAAAGCGCTGGAGGTGGCGTTGCCGGATGAGTCCAGCAATTGGCCCAATCTGAATTTTGCCCTGCAGGCCGATGCCTCTTTGGGGGCAGATCGGGTGGAGGCGGCGACGCTGGATCTGGGTTTTGGTGAGCTGAAACTGGTGGCCAAAACCGCGATGAGCAGTATCGCCAAACAAACGGGCAGTGGCAGCGTCAGCATCAAGCCCTTGGATTTGCACGCCTATCTTGCGGCCTTGGGTTATCCGATTGGCGTGGCCAAATCACCCGGGCCAAGTCACCTCGATATGAATTTTTCCATCGCACCAGATCGTATTGCGGTGGAAAGCATCAAGGGCAAACTCGCGGGCGAAGCCTTGTCGGGTAACGCGTCGGTCGCTCAGTTCAGCAAGCCGCAGTTGCGCGCCAATTTGGATCTGGCGGGTTTGACGGTGACCGATTGGGTGGGCGGTGAAGGCGCATCGGCGTCTTCGTCGAGCAAGCCCAGCTCTTCCGGCGGTGACCTCAACAGCATGGAGGTGCCAATGGATTGGGCGCGTGATCTGAACCTTACGGCACGCGTCCAGATCAGCCGATTCAATGCATACGGGGTGAAATTCCGTGACGTGCGCTGGACTGCCGATGCGCGACCCGGGACGCCGGTCAAGCAGCAACTGGTGGCCAATGCCTACGGTGGCCAACTGGCGCTGAACAACAGCATCGACGCGACCAAGCCCAAGCCGCTGTTGGGAGTGGATCTGTCGGCCAAGGCCATCGGCTTGGGTGATTTTCTGCACGATGGCTGGGGCAGCCGCTGGATTACCGGCACCACCGAGTTGGGCATGAATCTGCAGTCGCAAGGCTCAACCGTCGGTAGCTTGCGTTCCAGCGCCAGCGGCGAGGCCAACTACAAGCTCAAGGATGGTGAGGTCAAAGGCATCAGTCTGGTTGATCTGGTTCGCAAAGCCAGTGCCTTGGCTGGCGGGCAAAAATCCCAAGCGGCGCAAACGGGCGAATCCACGGGTTTCAGCGAACTGGTGGGGCGTTTCCTGATTCAGTCCGGCAAGCTCAAAGTTCAGGATCTGGGTGGGAATAATCCCTGGTTCAAGTTTGGCGGTGACGGTTTCATCGATGTGTTTGGCGGGCAGTTTGATCTGAAGCTGTCGCCGACCTTGCTTGAGAATGCGACCACGCGAAATGACAAAACCTTGTCCAAATTGGTGGGGCTGGCCATTCCTGTTTCCGTCACCGGGCCTTTGACCAAGCCTCAGTTCAAAATCGACCTGGAAGAGGTGCTCAAGGAAAAGGCGAGGGCGGAGTTGCAGGGCAAAGTGGACGAGAAAAAGGAGGAGTTGAAAGACAAGCTCAACGACAAGCTGACCGACTTTTTTCGTAAGCAACAGCAGCAGCCCAAAAGCGAGCAGCAACAGCAGCCTGCAACCACCCCACAACCCGCGCAGCAACAACAGCAGTAAGACTGAGACATCCGACAATATGGCATCACGTCTCGAGCATCTCGAGGTGACGCATGTGGGCAAGCGATACCAGGTGGTGATGCATGCCGTCATGCAGGCTCCGGCAGACAAGGCCTATGCGGTGTTCACCGATTACGCGCGTCTTGCCGAAATCAATCCGGCGATTGTTCGTGCGGAGCCGATCGCCGGGGCTCAGGCTCCGGCCCAGCGTGTCCACACGCAAGTGCGGGTATGCGTAATCGGTATTTGCCGGGTATTCGATCAGGTTCAGGACATGATCAAGGATCCGCCGCAGCACTTGCGTGCGGAGGTCATTCCCGAACTGAGCAATCTCAAATTCGGTCGGGCGTCGTGGCGTATCTGGGACGAGGGCGATGAAGCGCGCCTCATTTTCGAAGCCGTGGTCGAACCGGACTTCTGGGTGCCGCCGGTGATTGGGCCGTGGCTCATTGAGAAAAAACTCGCCAGCGAGGCAGTTCACACCGCTGAGGGCATCGAGCGATTGGCCAATGAGCGCTGAGCGCTGGTCTGAACGCGTGCTGGCTTGGTTCGATGTGCATGGCCGGCATGACCTGCCGTGGCAGAGCCCGCGGACGCCGTATCGCGTGTGGGTCTCGGAGATCATGTTGCAGCAAACCACGGTTGCCGCTGTGATTCCTTACTTCCAGACGTTCATGGCGCGCTTGCCGGATGTGCGGGCGCTGGCCAATTGCGAGTCCGACGAACTTATGGGGTTGTGGTCTGGCTTGGGCTATTACGCCCGCGCTCGTAACCTGCATCGCGCCGCCAAGATGGTGGTCGATGACTTCGATGGGCAGTTTCCGCAGGACGTAGAGACATTGCAGAGCTTGCCGGGTATTGGGCGCTCCACTGCGGGCGCCATTGCTGCACAAGCTTTCGGGCAGCGCGCGGCGATTCTCGATGGCAATGTAAAACGCGTTCTGGCGCGTCATGCCGCGATTGAAGGTTGGCCCGGGCAGACCGCCGTGCTCAAGCGCCTATGGGCGGAAGCGGAGTCCCGACTACCCCGCGCGCGTCAGGCCGATTACGCCCAGGCCATGATGGATCTCGGTGCGACCGTCTGCGTGCGCAAAAAACCGCGTTGTGAGCTATGTCCGGTGGATGCGGATTGCGCCGCTCGCGCGCAAGATTTGGTATCTGTTATCCCGGCGTCCAAGCCGCGCAGGCAGCGGCCCGTCAAACAAGAGAAGTTTTTGATCATTCGCGATGCCGAAGGGCGCGTGTTGTTGCATCGACGCCCTCCCAGCGGCATCTGGGGAGGCTTGTGGTCTTTGCCCGAGCACAGCGTGCACGCCGCGAGCGTGACCCAGATCGACAGCCTGGGGCCAGCGCTACGCCACGAATTCAGCCACTTCTCGCTGTGGCTGGAACCGGTTGGTGGCCAGCTGCTGTCGAACCAACTGGCTGAGGGCGAAGACCGAGACTGGCATACTGTGGAGCAGGCGCTGGCCTTGGGCTTGCCGCAACCCGTTCGACGACTGATAGAGACATACTGCGCATGAGCCGCCTCGTGAAATGCATCAAACTGGGTATCACTTCTGAAGGCCTGGATCGGCCGCCATATCCGGGTGATCTGGGGCAGCGCATTTTCGAGCAAGTCTCCCGGGCCGCCTGGCAGGAGTGGCTGGCCCACCAAACCCGCTTGATCAATGAATACCGCCTGGTGTTGGCTGATCCCAAGGCGCGCAGCTTCCTCGCCGAAGAGATGGAAAAATATTTCTTCGGTGGCGGTGAGCTCGCACAAACCAGTTACACGCCGCCCGCCGAGTAAGCCCGGCGCGCGTTACGCTTGACGCGCCGCCGCACTAGCGGTTTAATACGCGCCCTTCGCCTAAAGCCTCTGCGCAATGCAGTGGGTGCGAAGAATAAGCTTCAAGATTGGCCAAGTAGCTCAGTTGGTAGAGCAGCGGATTGAAAATCCGCGTGTCGGTGGTTCGATTCCGCCCTTGGCCACCATCTCTCTACGCTCGTATTCCCTATCGCTTGCTTTGGTGGTCCGGTCACGTCCGGTCAGTGGCTGAGAGGCGCCGGATTGGATGTCTACTGCATTAAACCCAAGGGCGGCGGTTTTGTCAGCGCTTCGGGTTTGCCTTGGTAAGCGCGAAGCCGTAATCAAAGCGTGGCTTTTCGCGTTGTTCCGTGAATTTCGCTATTGTTGAATTAATAATTCAAGCGGGGCTCTCGCGCGTTGGGGTTTGTTTCGCCGAATATCAAAATTCACGCGCGTTTATTGGGGGATATATGCGAGTTCGTTTTTTTGTGCGGTTTTGGGCACTTTTTTTCTTCTGGGTGTCGACGACGGCCCAAGGCGCTACGGTTGAGTCCCCATGCACCGAGGCGGCACTTCTTAAGGTTATGCCTGGTGGTGAGGATTACGACGGCGTGGTCAATTTCGCCTGCGATCAGTCGGACAATATTATTATTGTGAATCAAGAGATTGTGCTTGATTCGGATATTGAAATTGATGGTAGCAATCAGGCTGGCAACGGCGAGCAAATTTCGTTACAAGGGGAGCCGGATTCTGGTCGATGTTTCGTAGACGGGTACCGATTGTTCATGATCCCATCGAATGTTGAGGTCAAGCTTCGAGACATCGCCATCAAGTATTTTTACGCGACCGACCATGATGCCGAAACGTTTGTTGATCAGGACAATGGTGGTGCGATATTGAATCTCGGTAAGCTCGCGCTTGAACGTGTCACGATGCACGGAAGCGGAGCGCAAGGCGCAGGGGGAAGTATCTACACCTCGGGTGATTTGGACATCCAAGATTCACGCTTCGGAATTTTAGATTCTGATTTGTGCAGCCCTTTAGGAGTCCCGCCTCCACGCGCCGGTGCCATAGCTCGTTTTGGTGGTGCAATTGCGGTTTTAGACACGCTGGACCGCGGTGCCACGGTGGATATTGCTGATACATCCTTTTACTACCATTGGGATGATCAAAGCGATGCTGCAGCGGGCAGCACGTTGTATTTGGAATCTCGTTATGGCCATCCCGTGAATGCGACAGTTGTGCTCTCGAAGATTACTGAGAGTGTCAGCGGCCAGAGTTCGATTCACGTTGTTGGGCCTAGTGCCTCTTTAGCGTTTGTCGAATCTTCGATTGAAGATGGATATGGCGGTATTGTCAGTGTGGGAGCGGATTTGACGATTCGGAATAGTGCGTTCATAAAAAATCGTGCCTACAACGCGTTTATCGTCAGTCGTCCATATCTGCTTTCTGAAAGTGGTGAATGGGTGGGCGGGGCGGTCCAAATCGTAAACTCCACAATTGTTCGAAATTATGGTTACTTCGACGGCGTAGCGGATTTCGGTGGGGCGGGCGTTTTGGCGATTGATCCGTCTTTATCGTCTAGTCCAAAGCCGAGCATTTCACTGATCAACTCCACAGTCGCTCGGAACACCTCTGTCCAGTTTGACCGAGATGAAAATAGCGATGAATGGGATTATCCGGTGCGCGGTATCAATGTTGCTGCGGATGGCGGTGTCGTGCATATCGCAAACTCAATCATCGCAGAAGCGTGGGTCGTAACACCTAACAGCGATGGTATCGCCGACGGTGAGGGTGGGGATGCGAATTGCGGCGTGTCAGGCTTTGGCTATGTGACACATCCCGAAATCTATGTCAGCGGGATGAATCTGGACAGTGATGGCTCATGTATCGCGTCGGCGGGATCTGTCAGCGAGTTCGTGGATCAGCAAGCCACGCCTGCCAACTTCGCCTCGTCGTTGGAGTTGAATGGCGGACGTACGCCAACACTCGCGCTATTGGCAGAGAGCAAGGCGATCGATGCGGCTGACAGCACGATTTGCTCAGACCCGACAATGGTCAATGGTGAGGATCAGCGTGGCGCTCCGCGTCCCGACAGCGACGGGGCAGGGTTTCGGTGTGATATTGGTGCTTTCGAGTACGCCTCGACACCGGGGGCGACAGCCCCGCCGACGCCAAGCCCAACCATCGAACCGTCTCCAGAACCCTCTGCAACGCCAACGCCAACGCCAACGCCAACGCCAACGCCAACACCGTCGCCAACGGCCACGTCCACACCGACCCCAGTTCCGACAACGGTTCCAACGCCTTCGCCCACATCGAGTCCTACACCAACAGCGAGTCCAGAGCCGAGTGTGACGCCAACTCCGACTGCGACACCGACGGTGTCACCCGCAGTGACGCCTGACGTCACTCCGCCAACAAGCTCACCGTCGCCCACGTCAACGCCGAGTGAGGCCGAAGATACCGGGTCGGGTTCGTTCGACTGGTGGATGCTTGTCCTTGCCGTAATAGGGTTGCGCCGCATTCCGGCGCGAATGGCCGCTTCTAAGCCCGGCGTTTCTGCATCCTGATCGTGGGCGCAATTGGAGCGGAAATCCGTTGCTTTGGTATGGCTTGTGAGAGCGGGGGGATAATTTGACGACAAAAATTCATGGTTGGGCTGCTATAGCGATCGCTGTGGTGTTCGTCGGTTATCGCTTGATGACACTTGGCAATAGTGAGGACCCGGAGCTGCGTGCAGCGGTCAAAGCCGAACTGGTCAATGATCTGGGTGGACAGCTTGGAGAAGCCCTGGAAACGCATAACGGCGCGTACAGCGAACAAGATATGCAGCGTTTGGTCGATCTGGCGGATCGCAATGCGATCGTCGTGCTTTCGACCAAGGTCAGTAAGCCGCTGTTGTCCTTTGGTAGCTCAGAGAAGACTATCGTGCAGGTGCGCTTCAGCTTGCCGGAGCAGCCTGTTCGTCAAGAATATTGGCGTTTCTCTCACAGCGTATTGGCGGGGTGGCGTCTTCGCAGCAGGCATAGCAGCGCACTGAGCTATTACTTGAATTTCACCTGATTGCGCGTCTTTTTTGTTTGATAGTGGCAAACACGCTCGGAAGAAGTTTCCAGTACGAGCGTGTGGCCAGCGCCAATATATGCGCTAGGGAAACACAATCGTCTTCTGCCCATTGGGCATAATGCGATGCTCCACGTACCAGCCGACCGCGTTGGCCAGCACGCGGGCTTCCACCTCGCGGCCCATGTTGACCATGTCTTCGGCGGAGTGGGTGTGATTCACGCGCACGACGTCCTGCTCAATGATCGGGCCTTCATCCAGGTCCGGTGTAACGAAGTGCGCGGTGGCGCCGATCAGTTTGACGCCACGTTCGTGGGCGCGGTGATAGGGCTTGGCGCCTTTGAAGCTGGGCAGGAACGAGTGGTGAATGTTGATGCAGGCGCCTTGAAGCTTTGCGCACAGGTCTTCGGATAGGACCTGCATGTAGCGCGCCAGCACCAGCAGTTCGACGTTTTCTTTCTCGATAAGATCAAGCAGACGTTGTTCTTGCGCCGCTTTGCCATCCTCGCCAATGGGCAGATGGTGGAAAGGCAGGCCGTACCATTCGGTCAGGCGGCGAAAATCCTCGTGGTTGGAGACGACGCCAGCGATGTCGGTGTGTAGCAGGCCACTGTGCCAGCGGTGCAGCAGGTCGTTGAGGCAATGGCCCTGGCGCGATACGGCGATCAGCGTGCGCAGTCGGCGCTGCATATCGTGCAGGGTGTAATCCAGCTGTTGCTTTTGCACTAAAGGCTGGATGCGTGCATCGAGCTCGGTGCAGGTCAGTTCAGCCGGCGCGGCCAATTGGATGCGGACAAAGAAGTTGCAGGTGTCTGGGTCGCCATACTGCGCGGCGTCCCGGATGTCACAGCCTTGCTCGAACAGAAACGAGGACACGGCGGCGATGATGCCGGGTTTATCAGGGCAGCGAAAACACAGAACAAAATGCTGGGTGCGCGACATGCGATGAATCCGCAAAGGGACTCATGATACCGGTTGCCACGGCGAACTTTGCGTCGCATGCTCAGTCTGCCTGAGAACTTTTTGGCTCTTCACAGAAATTTCTCACCGACCCTTTATGTTCGCGTCGGGGAAGCGCACAGTATGTCGTTCGACTTCCCGACCTTATTAGCAACAGGACGTTCGTATGTCAGCGGAAAACAACCAAGCAGCCACCCCGTATCCTCAACCCTCGCAGACGGCCATGCGTCGAGACGGCGCGTCGATTGGGCCGAAAACCCATATCAAAGGTGATCTGCACGCCGAAGAAGACTTGCTGATTGAGGGCAAGATTACCGGCATGGTCGTACTCAAGAGCAACCAGCTGGCGGTGGGTTCACAAGGCCGTATCGTCGGAACCGCGTTTGCGAATGTTGTGGTGGTTGATGGCACGATTGAAGGCGACATTTACGCCGCCGAGCGCATCGCGATTAAGAAAAGTGCCCGCATTCAAGGTGCCGTGATGGCGCCACGAGTTTCTTTGGAAGACGGCGCGCATCTGCGCGGTTCGGTTGAAATGGACCCGGATGCCATCAAGGAAGCCGTGCAGGCCAAGTTTGGTGATTTGTTGCAGCCATCCAAGCCGGAAGTGAAGCCGTCGTCACCGGTGGCTGTGCCGCCGCGTCCGGTCGCTGTCGAGCGTAAAGATGAGACATCGAAAGAGGCCGACAGCGACAAAGACGCAAACAAAACGGAAACGAGCGCCGCTGCCAGATAAGTCGGATCAGCAATGTGCAAGGCGCCCGACTGAGACGCTTCCCTTTTTCCGGGGGCAGCCGGACTGCGCGGCCCGAGCCGCCTGCGCCGGTTGAAGCCCCAATCACAGAACGTTTGCCGCTGTTCGCCGAGTTGATCGAGCGAACAGTGGCCGGCGGGCGCTGTGTTGTGTTGGATTTCGCACCGCCCAGCAAAGCCGGAATTGAATTGTTCAACGACATGCAATGCCGTGTCGACATCGTCAATTTCCCGCAGGCCAGGGCCAGTCTGAAGCAGGCCACCACGGCGGAAGACCTGGTGCGTCGCATTCAGGGTGTGATTCCGCATAACCCGGCTCATCGACCCACGCTTGTGCTGTGCTGGGATTTTCTGAATTACCTGCCGCGCAATCTGATCAGCCTATTGATGGATCAGGTTGCCTCGCTGTGTGCCCCTGGAGCGCGGGTGCACGCGCTGATGGCGTACACCTCCACCGAGATGCCGGCACAGCCCTGTCGCTACACGCCGGCGGGTCGAGAGGCGGTAGAAATCCGTCCTAAAATCGAACAGATGCGCGAGTCGCCGCGCATGGCGCCCAAAGAACTGGAGCGCTGCCTGCCTCGCTACAGCATCGACCGCGTCATGATGCTGCGGAGCGGGTTTCAGGAGTACATCTTGCGCCTGGAGGACGGGGAGCCCGTCCCGACAGCCTGAATTCCGGTGCTTTGCACGGCGGGTGGCGATATAGGCATCCGATATTCGGTTAGCGCGCTTGCGCTATCCCAAGGTAGAATCCGGTTTACGACCGTATTACGGCCCTCTGTCTTCGGCTGATTCAGGCCATGCCCGATTCTCAAACGCGTAAAAAAAACCAGCAACGTAGCCGCCGCGCCCGCGAGGAATGGCTTCCAGCGCTGATTTCCCGTTATCCCAAAGCCTTTTTTGATGACCCCAAGGCACGCAAACCGCTGAAGGTTGGCATCCACAAGGACATCCTGGCTGACGACAGCAATCAGCTGGCGAGCTATCAGCTGACCAGTGCCTTGCGCTGGTACACCGGTGCTTTGGGTTACCAGTTGTCAATCCAGCCGGATGCGCCGCGGATCGATCTACAAGGCGAGGCGGTTGGCGCTGTGAGTGCCGAAGACGCCAAGGCGGCTGAAGAGAAGGTGGCCGTGATTCGCGAACGCATGAAAGGCGTACGTGAGCGCAAGACCCAAGATCAGCGCGCGGATCGCTGGTTGAAAAAACTTTCCAAGATTACGACCTGATGCCCCAGATCACCGAAGCTCTTGACCGCTTGCGTCACGGTAACCGGCGCTTCGTTGAGCGTTTGCTCAAGCTGCCGGATCGCTTGCCCAGCGAGTTGTCCGCAGGACAATCACCGTTCGCGGTGATCCTCGGTTGCTCGGACTCGCGCGTGCCCGCTGAGTTGGTGTTCGATCAGGGGCTGGGTGATTTGTTCGTCATACGGGTTGCCGGCAACATCGTGGCGCCGACCCAGATCGGTAGCGTTGAGTTTGCTGCGACGCAGTTCGGCACGCCTTTGGTGGTGGTGCTGGGGCACGGTTCCTGCGGTGCGGTGACGGCCACGCTGAACGAGATGACGGCCCCGTCTGAAGGGGCATCGCGCAATCTTCGCTCTATCGTTGGTCGGATTGAGCCAGCTTTGAAGCCACTGATGGAACGTGGTGCCTGGGACGACCACAGCAAGCTCATGGGTGCGGCTGTGCGCGCCAATGTGCGTGCCTCGGTGCAGCAGCTCAAAGCAGGATCTCAGGTGCTTGAAAGCCTGATCAATGATGGTCAGCTGGCGATTGTCGGCGCGGAGTACGATATGGAAACCGGCGAGGTCAATTTCCTCGACCTGCCGGCTGGACTCGTTTAATCCCCGCTAGCGGTTTTCACGCCGCCGTTGAGCCTTCGGGTTTCTCCCAGGTTTTGAGCATTTTCATCACATCCTGGAACTTGCGTGGGCCCAGCATCGCGCCGGTTGTCATCAGGCCGCCAATCAGTGCGCCGCCAACCCCGGCTGTGACCACATCCTGACCCGTCAGATATAAATTCTTGATCGGCGAAACCGGGTGCAGCCAATCCTGCTTGAAGCGCTCCGGGTCATGATCCAGGCCGTAGATTTCGCCGCGATCATTGAGCTGGAACCATTGCGTGGACAGCGGTGTGGAGAGTTCGTAGTAGTCCAGCGCCGGTTCCAGTTGCGGCATGTGCTTGAACAGCTCATCAAGCAGGCGCTTTGAGAACGTTTCCTTGAAGGCGTCGTAATCTTCGCCGCGTTGGTTCCAGGTTTTGTCCTGCCATTTCTCAAACCAGTCGTAGGGGCCGAGGGTGAGAACTTCAACCGTGCTTTTGCCGGGATAGTTCTGCGGCCAATCGGGATCTTTGGCCGACGGAAAGCTGATGTAGAGCAGCGGGAAGTCCTGGCTGGGGTCAGCCAGAAACCGTTCGATGTTGCCTTCATGGTCGGGTGACGGGTAGATCCACAGATTGGTTTTTGGGATGTCGAGTTCTTCGGCGCTGCCTTTGAGTCCGACATACAGGCACAGGTGGGCGCTGGACGGCTTCACGCTCTGCATCTTGCGCTCCACCCCGAGTTTTTTGCGCGCGTCGTCCGGCAGCAGTTTTTCGTAGGTGATGCGGGCGCCGGTGGCGCTGATGATCTTGTCGGCGCGGATGATGTCGCCGGTGTCCATGCGTACGCCGACGGCGCTGCCATTTTCCAGATGGATGCCATCCACGCGGGCGTAGGTGAAGACTTCACCGCCGCTGGCGCGAATGGTCGGAACGATGGTTTCGGCGATCTTCCATGAGCCGCCGACCGGATAGCTGCCGCCACCGAAATAGTGTTTGACCACCGACGCATGCATAAAGAATGTGGCTTCGGCAGGCACCATGCCGTAATCGCCCCATTGCCCGGTGAGCACCGCGATGAGTTCCTGGTTGCTGGTCAGTGACTCCAGCACCTCGCGTGTTTTCATCAGCGTTTGCTTGGGAATCTGCATACCGCGGGTGATGTTGTAGGCCTTGGCCAACCACGGTGGCATGGCCTGGCCGGCGAACAGTTTTCGCGCTGCGCGGGCGACGTTGTCGACCAGCTCCACATAGGCATCAATCGCGTCGGCTTCGTCCGGGAAATAGCCTTTCATCGCGGCGACGAAGTTGTCGCGGCCAGCCGGAAAGTCGTAACTGCGGCCGTTGACGATGATGCGGTCGTAGATGTCGTCCATCGGCGCCCATTCCAGGCGACCGTCGCTGATCACATCGAAGATGCGGCGCAGTGGCGAGTGCGGCTTGTGGACTTCACCCACATAGTGCACGCCCACGTCCCATTCGTAACCTTCGCGTTCGTAGGAATGGGTAAAGCCACCAGCGGTGTAGTGCTGTTCAAACACGGCGACTTTTTGCCCCAGTTTTGACAGCAGCGCCGCGTTGCACAGTCCGCCGATGCCGGAGCCGATGACGATCGCATCGTAATGGTCGTCTGCACGGCCGGTTCGATAGCGTTTGCCGATTCTTTTCATGTCTTTAGTCTCCAGAGAGCTTTTCAGCTCCGCATGGTGGGTTGCGCTCATGCGCAGCAGGTGAGCTCACTCGCGGATGGGTGGACCGGCCGAATCTCCGTCGGAACAGGTCAGATTGGGGCGGTGTAGCGCTCAGCACCTTCCGCGCAGGCGGCATTTGAGTTGTTCTTCAATCAATTTATAGCACGGCTGCATTCGCTCGTTTTTGGGGTCCCGGCGGCGGCGACACCTGCTACTATCGACGCATCAATCACCGGAGCGAGCAATGGCGGAAGTGCGTAGTCGCATTTTGGGCCTGGGCAGATATCTGCCGCCCAAGGTAGTCACCAATCATGATCTGGCCGGGGTCATGGACACCAGCCACGAATGGATTGTGGAGCGATCGGGCATTGAAGAGCGACGTTGGGTGGATGCCGAAGAAGGCAACTACACCATGGGCGTCAAAGCGGCCAAGGCTGCGCTAGAGGATGCTGGCGTTGAGCCGGGCGAGATTGACTGCATCATCTACGCCACGCTGTCACCTGACTATTACTTCCCCGGTTGCGGTGTGCTGGTTCAGCGTGAACTGGGTATCGGACCTGTGCCGGCTTTTGACATCCGTGAGCAATGTTCCGGCTTTGTTTATGGCTTGCAAATGGCCGATGTCTTTATTCGGTCGGGCCAATACAAAAAGGTGCTGCTGATCGGTGGCGAGGTTCATTCCAAGGCATTGGACAAGACCACCCGTGGTCGGACTGTCACTGTGTTGTTCGGCGATGCTGCGGGTGCTGCGGTTCTGGGTGTCAGCAATGATCCCGAGCGTGGCATCCTCAGTAGCCGTATGCATTCAGATGGGGCTGATGCGGAATGCTTGGCCATGCAGTACCCGGGCATGGCGCCAGGGCGTGAGCACTTCATCGAGCATGCCAATCTGGACGATGCGTTGCAGTACCCCAACATGGAAGGCCAGAAAGTCTTCAAGACGGCGGTCAAGCGCATGCCGGAAGTGGTGATGGAAGTGCTGGAAGCCGAAGGTTTGGGTATTCAGGATCTCGACATGTTGATCCCACACCAAGCCAATCTGCGCATCAACGAAATGGTTGGCAAGTTGTTGCGTTTGGATGAGTCCAAAGTCCACAACAACATTCACAAGCTTGGCAATACCACCGCGGCGACCATTCCCTTGTGTCTCATGGATGCTTTGGAACTGGGTCGCGTCAAGCGGGGAGATCTGGTTTGTGCGGCGGCGTTTGGGGCCGGGTTTACCTGGGGCGCAGTTTTGATGCGTTGGTAAGACTTCATTTGGCGCGGCGCGGTTTTGATGTAGTATCGCGGAACCGGTCCAGAAGAATATGGGGTTTCACCATGGATGTCCGCCAAAAAGCCGTATTTACGGCACTGTTTTCTGTTGTATTGCTAGCAGCATGCTCTGGCAACGATGTTGACGTCGTGTCATCAGTACCAGCGACTGCAACCGCTACTGGGGATGTGGATAGCGCGTCGCTGCAGGCTATTGCCGCCAGTTCAACAAATCCTGACGCGTCGGCAACGGCTTTGATTCCGCAAGGCACCAAGCTGATCAATGGCAGTGGGCAGACCATTGATGGCTCGAACGTGACGCTCACCGTCGTAGCGTTTGATGGCTCCGTCGCATCGCAAGATGAGGTGACAGGCGGCAACGAGTTCACCGATGCTCAGGTCGCATCCGCTCTCGCTAGTGCTCTGGGACAGAGCCTGGATAACTCCAAGCCCATCGTCATCAACGTCGCCGGTTTTGCTCGCGTGAACGTGGCGGCCGGTGGCCAGTCGATCAAGCAGTTCGACCCGGCGATCACCATTCGTATCAAAACGGGCCTGCCGCAGGGTCGTACGGTCGGCATTTTGAGTGTTGACGAAACCACCGGGGAGCGTCGCTTTGAAGGGACTGCAACCGTGGGTAGTAATGGTAATGTCATTGTTCAGACCGACCATCTCACGGATATTGTAGTGGCGTCGGCGGTGACCGGAACGGCATCAGGTTCGAGCGGCAGCACGCAATAAACCTCTTGCGCACCTGGCGTCGGCATGCCGTGCTCGGTGATTTGTCTCTGACTCTCTAAAGCAAACCGGCACTGACCTCGTCAGTGCCGGTTTTTTTCTATGCCCGTAAATAGCTTTGCAGCACTGGCTACGGCCAGCGGTTTGGCGTTATCAGGCGGTGGTTCTGGGCTTATCAGTGCGCCGGATGCCGGGATGCTCGCCCCGAACAGCTTTGTCTACCAGCATGACACTGGCGTCATCGCGGTCACCGACCCGCGGGCGCAAAGCCTTGAGCGCTCCGAGACCGACCAGGTGCAGTTCGCGCCTGCGTCGTGGCTGGAGTTTGGTGCGCGGCTGACCACATGGTACGACGAGGCCACTGGGCGTCGGAATTACAATGATTTGTCGGGACACTTCAAGCTTCAATTGTTCCGCTCGGAGGCCTTTCGGGTTGCGGTCGGAGCGCGAGATTTTGCCGGCGAAGCCACCAGTCTGGATCCTGCCTATTTCGCGGTGGCCGATTGGCGCACTGACGATTTTCGTGTTTCTTTGGGCGTTGGCGCGGCGGATGATGAAGGCGCTTCGCTTGATGGCGTGTTCGGTGGTGTCGCCTATCAACCGGTATCGTGGTTAACCTTGATGGCGGATCACGACGCGGCCGAATCTCAGGCTGGCGTGCAGTTGAGCTATCCCATTCGGCGCACGACCTTATTCGCCAGGGCGTACTACAGCAGCAACGAAGAAACCGAATTCGCTTATGCGGCCGGGTTTCAGGTCAATCTGAATCAAGACATTACGCCGGGGCAGGGCTCCTACGTACCGGCGGCCTTATCGCAGGAAGATGGCGCTTGGAGCGATTTTGTCCTGTTTCCTTGGGGGGCGGACGATGTTGCCGGACTGTATGCGGGTGGTCAGACTAGCTCCGAAGCCGGTGGTCCGCACTGCGCGCGCGATGTTCACTATGGCGCGCAGCAAATGCCCATGTTGATGCTGCACTGCGATCAGGGCACCTACAGAGTGGGTTGGGACGCTGGGTTGCGCCAGGTCATCCGCCCGCGTTGGGCCCCGGTGCATGCTCAAATTAGGCTGGAGCCGGCGCTACGATATGCAGTGGGAAATGACTATGGGCGATTCGACTATAGCTTTGCAGCTCGTGGGTCGTTGCAGCTTTACCTGCCTCTCGGGCTGAGTATTTATGGTGTGTGGGATGCGCCAGTCGATGATTCTGATGAATACGACGACCGCGGAAATTTCCGCGCAGATCGCTTTCAGAGTGGATTTTACGAGGGCGCTGCTCAACTCACCTTGCATCCATTGCCCGGCTTGGTGCTACAAGGACAGCTTGGCCAAACCCGCATCCGGGAAGAATTGTACGACTACTCGAGGCTGGAGGGGGCGCTGAGCATCGCGCGCGGCCGCGCGGCGATTCATGTCAGCGCCACGGAATTCGATGCGCCCGGGTTGACCGGAGTTGTTGCTCAGCGACAGGTACTTGGGCGTGTATTCGCGTGGTTGAAGCCGTCTGAGTATGCGATCCAGATCACAACTGGAGATTTCCAATACGACGATCATGGAACCCGAATCGACCTGTTTCGTTATATTGGGCGTGTACGTTTGGGGTTGTACGGGAAAATTGGGGAAGACGATAAAGCCATTGGCTACGCTGTGAGTGTTCCGCTGACAGGACGGCGCGCATGGCAGACGCGTCATTTCAGCGTGTCGGGCGCGCCGCATTTCCAACCGACGTTGGAAACTCAGGTTGACACAGACAATGGGCGCAATCGGATTCGGCCAAATTTCATGCGTGAATTTGTGCCCCAGCGGGATTTGATCGACGACGTGCTCGATCAATGGCGCATGTCCCCCATCTATATTGAAAACAGAAGCAGGCAGTAAGGACGAACACATCCATGAAGCGAACCAAGGTATTGACCCAACTACTCCTGAGCGTGGCGGCGGTGTCGATTGTTTCCGGATGCGCGTTGGCGCCGGGCATGTACGCCGGTGGTGTGGGCGAAGGATATGAAGTGATTGCTCGCGATTCGCGAACCGGTAAGAGTTTGCGCGTGCCGGTGTTCAAAATGCAGATCCAGCCGCCCGCCGAGGTCGAACAGAACTTCCCACCGCAGCTGGCTTTTGATGGTTACCGCTTGGGCCCGGGCGATGTGGTCAATGTCACAGTCTGGGATCACCCCGAGTTGACCATCCCCGCGGGTGAGTTTCGTTCAGCGGAAGCCGCCGGTCAGTTGATCGACAGCGACGGCACCATGTACTACCCCTACTGTGGGCGTTTCAGCGCAGCCGGAACCACCCGTGCTGAATTGCGATCGCGCTTGCAGTCCTGCTTGTCTCGGGTGATTCGTGATCCGCAGGTTGATGTGCGCGTCATTCAATTTTTCAGTCAGCGCGTCAGCGTTGGTGGCGCGGTGAATCAGCCGGGCGTCATTTCGTTGCGTAACACTCCAATACATGTTTCCGATGCGATTGCGCTGGCTGGCGGCTTGAACGAGATGGCAGACACACGTCACGTCAGCTTGAGCCGCGATGACTCCACCTACCAAATCGATTTCAAGCGTTACACCGAAAGCGGTGATGCGCGTCTGAACCCGTTGTTGAAAGCGGGGGACACCCTGCATATTGGCAGCAGCGCCGACCGCCGCGTGAATGTTTTGGGTGAAGTGCGCCGCCCTACCACCGTCGGGTTGTCTGATTCGGTGCGTACCCTTGCCGATGCGCTGGGGGCGGCCAATGGTCTGACGCCGGAATCCTCGCAACCCGAACGTATTCTGGTTATGCGCAGCCAGGGAGGGCGCCCTGCAGTGCACTGGTTGGACGGTGACGATCCGTTGCAGCTGCTTGTGGCTCAGTCGTTTGAGCTGCAACCGGGGGACGTGGTTTACGTGGATCAAACCGGCATCATTCGCTGGGGCCGTGTTGTGAGCCAGTTGCTGCCGTTCTTTGGCATTGTGAGTTCAAGCGCTACCGCCGCCAACGCGGGCAATTGATGGCATGAGTCAAAATTCGAATCAGGTGCAAATCGACACCAGCACCGATGATGAGATCGATCTTGGCGAAATGCTCGAAATCATTCTCGATGGCAAGTGGCTGATCGTATTCGTCACCTTACTTTGCGTTGTGTTCGGTGTGGCTTTCGCGCTGCTCGCCACGCCGATCTATCAGGCCGATGCGCTGGTCCAGATTGAAGATGAGGGCAGTGGCAATCTGGGCGCGGTGTTTGGTGAAATGGGAGAAATGCTGGCTACATCCAGCCCGGCCACTGGCGAGATCGAACTGATTAAAAGTCGCTTGGTGTTGGGTCGAACCATTCGTGATCTCAAGCTGTATCTGGACGTATCCATGAAGCAGCTGCCGATCATAGGAGAGGGGCTGGCGCGCCTGAAAGACAAACGTGCCGGTCGACCACCGCAGCCCTGGATGCCAGGAACCGCCGCAGTTGGCGGGCAGTTTCTCCGCGTGACCAGTTTTGATGTGCCTGAACCATTGTTGAACAAAATGTTCACGATTCGGGCGCTGGGCGAAGAGGTTGGAGCTTACGCCTTGATAAGCCCTGGCGGGGCGGTCATAGCGCGTGGTCAGGCTGGGCAGCGTTTGGCGCTCGAAGGTTGGGATTTGCAGCTCATGGTTTCTGAGCTGCGGGCCGAACCCGGGCAGGAATTCAATCTGCGCCGACTGGATCCGCTCAAGGCAGTATCGTCGTTGAAATCGCGACTTTCGGTGGCGGAGAAAGGCAAAGACAGTGGAATTATTTCTATGTCGCTGGAGGCCGAGCGAGGCCAGCAGGCGCGCGAGGTGCTGAATAGCATTGCCAACAATTATCTGCGGCAAAATGTTGAGCGCAAGGGTGAAGAAGCCGAGCAAACCCTGAGCTATCTCAAAGGCCAACTGCCGGACCTTCGCGGCAAGTTGGACGTCGCCGAGGCCGAGCTGAATCTTTATCGATCAAGCCGTGGCAGTGCCGATCTGATGCAGGAAACAGAAATCATTCTGCAGCGGTCTGCTCAACTGGAAGGTTTGCGCCTGGAGTTGGCCCAGCAGCGCAAGCAGTTGCTGCAGCGTTTTCAGCCCACCCATCCCACAATTCAGGCTCTGGACAGCCAGATTGCGGATGTTGAAGCGAACCGCAAGTCTCTGGAAGGCGAGATCAAGAATCTGCCGGAAACACAGCAGGAACTGTTGCGTTTGACCCGCGATGTCAAAGTGAACACAGAGTTGTACACCAGCCTACTTAACAGCGCGCAGCAACTGGAAGTGGCCAAGGCCGGTACGGTGGGCACCGTTCGTATCATTGATTACGCGGCCCTGCCCCTGGATCCGGTGAAACCTAAGAAACCTTTGATACTGGCCCTGTCCATTATGTTGGGCGGCTTGCTCGGCTTGGCCACTGTGTTCCTGCGCCGCATGCTTACCGCCACAGTTGATGACCCGCAGGTGCTGGAGCAGCAAATGGGGCTGCCGGTTTATGCCAATGTGCCGATGAGCAAGGATCAAGGTAGGCTTGCTCAGTTGATGAAAAAGCACGCGGGTGGTCTGCATACCCTACAGCGCGGCGCCTCAGACAGCATTGCTGTGGAAGCCATAAAGAGCCTTCGTACCAGCCTTCATTTCGCCCTACATGAAGCGCCGAACAATATTGTGCTGATCACTGGGCCGCGGCCCGGGATCGGCAAAACATTTATCTGTGCGAATCTTGCCGACGCCTATGCGATGGCCGGCAAAAGCGTGGTGGTGGTGGATTGCGATATGCGCCGCGGTACGGTGCACGAATACATGGGGGGGAAACGCAAGCCCGGTCTCGCGGACTATCTGGTCGATCGTGCCAGTCTTGAGGATGTACTACAGACAACGGAAGTGGCTGGTTTGTGCTATTTGACTACCGGTACGATTCCGCCCAACCCGAGTGAATTGCTTTCCACCGAGCGATTTGAAACGCTGCTTCAAACGCTGAGCGAACAGCATGATGTGGTTTTTCTTGACAGTCCTCCCAATCTGGCAGTGGCGGACGCTGGCATACTGGCGCAACGTTCAGGGTGCACGCTCTTGGTGGCCGCTGCGGGAGTGCATCCGCATCGCGAATTGGTAGAAAGTATCAAGCGCTTACAGTTAGTGGGCGCTAACTTGAAAGGAGCTGTGATGAATATGGTCAGCCAATCGGCCAGACGCTATGGCTACAGCCGGTACAACTACCACTACGCCTATGGTTCGAAAATGAACGACAAATAATTGGTCTCTCGCTGTTCTAGAAGGTTTCCCGAGTCGATTTATTGCCCACGCAACGGCGCGCTCGTGGAATGTAAGGGATGAATTCGGGGTTGATTTTTGCACAGGACTTATGTCTTTAGCCTTTTTGAATCGACTGTAAAGACGAAAGTTAGCATTCATGCGTATATGCCACATAAATCACAGTAATGCTTGATAACAAATCAATATTGATCACGGGGGGCACTGGCTCATTCGGTAAAGCTTTTGTGCGGACTGTGCTTCAGCGTTATCCAAATATTGAGCGCTTAGTCGTGTATTCACGAGATGAGCTCAAGCAGTTCGACATGGCTCAGGAGTTTTCGCCGGATCAATTTAGCGGTCTGCGCTATTTCATCGGTGACGTCCGAGATGGCCATAGATTGCGGCGCGCGTTGGAGGGCGTGGACGTGGTCATTCATGCAGCTGCCCTCAAACAGGTGCCAGCAGCTGAATACAACCCTTTCGAGTGCATCCAGACGAACGTTATGGGCGCGCAAAACTTGATCGATGCTTGTCTGGACACCGATGTGAAGCGCGTCGTGGCTTTGTCCACCGACAAGGCCGCCGCGCCAATCAATCTCTATGGCGCCACCAAGCTTTGCTCGGACAAGTTGTTCGTATCCGCCAACAACATCAAAGGCCACCGCGATCTGCGTCTGTCCGTTGTGCGCTACGGCAACGTGATGGGCAGCCGGGGCTCGGTAATACCGTTTTTCCAAAAGCAGAAAAGCAATGGTGTATTGCCGATCACCGACCCGAATATGACGCGGTTCAACATCAGCCTGCAAGAGGGCGTCGACATGGTGTTGTGGTGCGTCGAGGAAGCTTTCGGTGGCGAAATTCTGGTTCCCAAGATTCCCAGCTACCGAATCACCGATGTGGCCACGGCAATTGCGCCCGAATGCGAGCAGAGGATTGTCGGCATCCGCCCGGGGGAGAAGCTGCATGAGGAGATGATTACCTCCAGCGACAGTTTCAACTGCGTGGATCTGGGTGGTTACTATGCGATCCTTCCTTCCGGTGACACGAAGGTGCGCGACTTCTATTTGAGCCAAAGCAATGCGTCCTTCGTTGAGCCGGGTTTTGCCTATGATTCAGGCACCAACGACCACTTTTTGACCGTTGAGGAGTTGCGGCAGCTGATCTCGGAACAGGTTCCGGAGTGAGCCTGAGATGAGGTCGTCAAGGTGATTCCCTACGGTCGTCAGAGTGTCAGTGAAGAGGACATCGCTGCTGTTGTTGACGTCCTGCGTTCGGATTTTCTGACACAGGGGCCACAGGTGCCCGCGTTCGAGCATGCCGTGGCAAGCTACTGCGGGGCCCGTCAGGGGGTGGCGGTCAACAGCGCCACGTCGGCCCTGCATATTGCTTGCCTGGCGCTGGGTTTGGGGCCCGGAGATTGGCTCTGGACGAGCCCTGTCAGCTTTGTCGCGTCCGCAAATTGCGGCATTTATTGTGGGGCGGGCGTCGACTTTGTCGACATTGATCCGCGCACCTACAACATGTGCCCGGGTGCGCTGGAGGCCAAGCTCGTCGAGGCCGACCGCAATGGGACGCTGCCAAAGGTGGTTGTTCCGGTCCACCTCACTGGCCAGCCCTGCGATATGGCGGCGATCAGCGTGCTTGCGAAAAAGTACGGATTTCGAGTGATCGAAGACGCATCCCATGCCGTGGGTGGGCGCTACCGGGAGCAGGCCATCGGTCAGTGCGCGTATAGCGACATCACGGTGTTCAGCTTTCATCCGGTCAAAATTATTACCAGTGCCGAAGGCGGCATGGCGCTGACCAACGATACGGCCCTGGCGCAGCGCATGCGCGATCTGCGCAGCCACGGCGTGACCCGCGATGCCGATCGTCTGACGCGCGATGAAGGTCCCTGGTATTACGAGCAGCAGGACTTGGGCTATAACTACCGCATGACGGATATTCAGGCGGCTTTGGGACGCAGTCAGCTGTCACGTCTGGATCCATTCATTGAACGGCGCCATGCCATCGCCCGCCGGTACGACGAAATGCTGGCCGGCCTGGCGCTGGATACGCCCTGGCAACACCCGGAGGGCCACTCGGCATTCCACCTCTATGTCATCCAGCTGGCCGAGGCCTCGAAAAGGCGCCAGCTATTCGAGGACTTGCGCGCTGCGGGTATCGGCGTGAACGTGCATTACATCCCGATCCACCGCCAGCCGTACTACGAAGCTCTGGGCTTTCGGCAAGGCCAGTTCCCCGTTGCCGAGAACTACTACAGCCGCGCCATCAGCCTGCCGATGTTCGCCACGCTGACTGAGGTGCAGCAGGACGAAGTGGTTGCAGCACTGCGGAACCTGCTGAGCTCGTGAACATCGCGATCATTCCGGCCCGTGGCGGCAGCAAACGGATTCCGCGGAAGAACATCCGCGAGTTCTGCGGCAAGCCCATGCTGGCCTGGCCGATTGAAGTGGCGGAATCCAGCGGCTTGTTCGACCAGATCGTTGTCAGCACGGATGATGAGGACATAGCGGACGTTGCGCGTTCGGTGGGTGCGGGAATTCTCGAGCGGCCCGATAGTTTGGCGGGTGATCACATTCCCACGCAGCCAGTGATCGCCCATGCCATAGAGGTGTTTGCTGCCAAAGGATCGACACCAACCGCCGTTTGCTGCCTTTACGCGACGGCGCCATTCGTCATGGCCGAAGACCTTGTTGTTGGGCGACGACACCTGGATGACCCGGCCGTCACCTACGCATTCGCGGCGACCGCCTACGATTTCCCCATACAGCGCGCCTTCTATCTGGATGACGCGGGTAGGCCGCACATGTTCCAGCCGGAACATGCGCTGACACGTTCCCAGGATCTGCCTCAGGCGTATCACGATGCCGGACAGTTTTACTGGGCGCGGCCGACCACGTGGGTGGCCGGTGGAGCGATCTTCGGCCCCGACGCTTGCCCCGTGCTTCTCCCGCCGGATCGGGTGCAGGATATTGACACCGAGTCCGACTGGCGGCGTGCTGAAGCCCTGATGGGCCTGATCCTGGCGAAATGAAGATCCTGTTTCGCTGCGATGCCGGTACGCAGATTGGTATCGGTCACCTGATGCGGTGCCTCACCTTGGCCAATGCCCTGCGTGACGCCGGGGCCGAATGTGATTTTGTGTGCCGCGAGCACCCGGGCTCGCCGCACGCCACCGTGACCGAGCAAGGTTTTCGCCTGGCCGTGCTTCCACCGCCCAGCGGCGATCTTGCGCCAGCCGCAGACGCGCTTGCCCACGCGACCTGGCTCGGCGTCAGTGTCGATCGTGATGCCGAGGAGACGGTGGCAGCAATCGATGAGTTCACTCGAGATTCCATGCCCTATGATTGGCTGGTCGTGGATCACTACGCCTTGGGTGTGGCCTGGGAAACACCAATGCGCTCCCAGGTGCGGCACATTCTGGCGATTGATGATCTGGCCGATCGTGAACATGACTGCGATGTGCTTCTCGACCAGAACTTTGGCCGGGAAGCACGCAGCTACGCCGCGTTGGTGCCGGCGAATTGTCGGCTTCTGGTCGGCCTGCAGTATGCGCTGCTGCGTCCCGAATTCGCCCAATGGCGCGATCGCAGTCTCGCCCGCAGAGCTGATGGTCGACTGGAAAGGCTGATGATCAGTCTGGGCGGTGTGGATGCAGACAACGTGACGGGCAGCGTGCTCACCAGCTTGTACCGGAGCGGCTGGTTGCAGCGGCTGCATACGGAAGTGATTGTGGGGCCTACAGCGCCGCACACATCCGAATTGCGCCGGAAAATCTGCGCTCTCAATGCAGGCCTGGCACCCGGCGATGGCGATCTTCCTCGCGTGTCGCTGGTCGTAGGCGCCAGCAATATGGCTGAACGTTTGGCGTCCACAGACCTTGTGATTGGTGCCGCCGGATCCTCCTCCTGGGAGCGCTGCTGCCTGGGCGTCCCGGCCGCTTTGCTCATCCTGGCGGAGAACCAGCAGCGAATCGCCGAGTCGCTGGCTCAGGCCGGGGCGGCGACACTGCTGGACGCGAACACGCTCGAGGCCACCCTGCAAACCTGCAACACCGACTCCTTGCTGCAGGCCCTGACCCAAATGAGCCAAACGGCGGCATCCCTGACGGATGGCTTGGGGGTTTCGCGCGTTTCAAAAATCTTACTCAACGGTGTATTCCATGAGAATCAGCATCCTGTGCAGTGATGAGTGGCACCCTGTGTATCGCTTCCTGCTGAGTTGGGTTGAGAAGAACCAGGCTACGCATGACATTGAGTTGGTTACAGGGAAGCAGCAGCTTTCTGGCGGCGATATTCTGTTCTTGGTTTCCTGCTCGGAAATCATCGATAAGGCCATCCGGTCGAATTACCGTACGAGTTTGGTTGTGCATGCCAGCGACCTGCCCCGCGGCCGCGGCTGGAGCCCGCATATCTGGCAAATCGTGGAGGGTGCCGAACAGATCACCATGAGCTTGCTGGAAGCCGAGGACAAAGTGGACAGTGGACGCATCTGGGCGAAGGTCCCCATAGTGATTCCCAAGGATGCGCTTTGGGATGAAATCAACACCATTGTGTTTGAGGCGGAACTGAAATTGATGGACTTTGCAGTTGAGAATCTATCAACGATCCAGCCTAGCGCTCAGGATACGGCGGTCGAGCCAACCTACTATGCCAGACGAACCCCGCTGGACAGCCGGATTGACCCAAGCAAAAGCATTGCTGGGCAGTTCGACCGCATCCGCGTTTGCGATCCTGGGCGATACCCTGCATTTTTTGAATTTCGCGGGCACAAATACAAGCTCACACTGGAGAAGATCGATGACGAATAGCATCAGCATTGCTGGTCGTCGCATAGGCCCCGACAGCTCCCCGTACGTTATCGCCGAGATGTCGGCCAACCACAACGGAGACATCGAGGCGGCCATGCGGATCATTCAGGAGGCCGCCAGAAGTGGTGCCGATGCACTGAAGATCCAGACGTATCGACCTGACACCATCACCCTGCAATCGGATCTGCCTGATTTTCAGATTTCAGGCGGACTGTGGGCAGGGCGAACGCTTTATGAGCTTTACGAGTGGGCTCACACCCCATGGGATTGGCACAAACCCCTGTTCGACTGTGCCCGAGACTGTGGAATCACGATCTTCAGCTCGCCTTTCGACAATACCGCGGTCGATCTGCTCGAAGATCTCAATGCCCCGGCTTACAAGATCGCCTCTTTCGAGGCCGTGGACCTGCCGCTCATTCGCTACGTGGCGGGGACCGGCAAACCCATGATCATCTCCACGGGCATGGCTGATGCTGACGAAATCCAAGAGGCCATTGCGGCCGCCCGGAATGGTGGTTGCGAGGAGCTTGCGATCTTGCACTGCGTCAGCGGCTACCCGGCCCCTGCGGAGGATTACAATCTGCGCACCATTCCCGACATGATCGAGCGCTTCGGACTGGTGACAGGCCTGTCGGACCATACGCTGGAAAACACAACGGCGATTGCCAGCGTCGCATTGGGGGCCAGGATTATCGAGAAGCACTTCACCCTGGATCGCAATGGTGGTGGGCCCGATGACAGTTTTTCTCTGGAGCCGCCTGACCTGCAACAATTGGTCGCCGGGGCGCGCACTGCATTCGCGGCTCTGGGTCATGTGGACTATGGACGCAAGTCCAGTGAACAGGGCAACGTGCAGTTTCGGCGCAGCTTGTACTTCGTGAAGGACCTGCGGGCCGGTGAAACCATCACCGCCGATGCCATTCGCAGCGTGCGGCCCGGCTATGGGCTTCCGCCAAAACACACAGAGGCGATCATCGGCAGCCAGGTCCTTTGCGATGTGCAAAAGAACACGCCGGTTGTGTGGTCGGTAATTTCGACAGATGAAGGCAATGCGTCGTAGCTCTCTCGAGGTTTTCCGGCTCGCGGGCATGAGGCCGGTAACGTGGCGAATCGTGACGGGGCGGGTTGCCACGGTGGCCACTGCCGTGCTGGAGCCCCGCCGGATCTGCCTTCAGGGAATTGCGGAATGAACATCACGTTACTGGTTGATCACTTCAGTCGAGAAGGGCTGATTGGCGCGATGCTGGCGCAATTGCTTGCACCAGACCATGTGCTGAGATGTGACCACCAGGATATCTATCTAAGCGAGCAGGGCTACGATTACTTTGACAGGGCGCGTGAACCCGCTGACTTGATGATTACACCGAGTTATAACGTCCGGAATACCAAGCATGTTTTCTCCCGGGCAGTTCGCGCCAACGCCCCCTTGGTTGTTCAGCACTCCGAGCAGCTGTACCCCGGCATTTTTCGGTACGAGAAGCTGAATATAGATCGTCTGTCTCAATACAATGACGACGTTTTCGCGCACATTGTGTGGGGCGAAAATTACGCGCGCCGTATTCGTGAAGAGTGTGGCGTGCCGGCAGATCGGATTTACATATGCGGCAACCCGAAGCTCGATATTGCTTCAACCTCAGCGAACATGTCCGCTCAAAGTCTTGCCCCCGATGATGGGGAACATCGTCCCCTGGTGCTGTTCATATCGAACTATCTACTCGCGGACCTGACTGATGACGAACTTCGTGCGTTTTTTCTGAAGCACAAAGTTCACACGGACATCCCGATGAACCGTGAGTTGAAGCGCTTTCGCGAGAAAACGGTAGCTTGGATAAGAGACGCTGCGCGGCGCTTTCCCGAGGTCACGTTTCTGGTTCGGCCTCATCCTGGGGAAAGTGACGAGCCATATGCTGAAGCCCTGCAGGAAGAGAACGTAGTCTTGTCTGCTCGGGGAGAGTTCAGTGAGGACCTGGCCCGAGCGGATCTGGTGACCATGCATTCGTCGTCTTCGATTTTCGAAGTGCTGGTCACCGGGCGCGATGCCTTGAGTCTCGACGTGGGTAAACTGCCCAGCGAGTTGATTCAGCCGCCCAGCGAGATATTTCACTGGATATCCAAAGATCAGTTCCTGGCTGCCATACAACAGGTTGTAAACGGAGTCAGCGGCACAGCGCCGAGTGAGCAGCGCATGCGGCACCTGGATGAATGTATGCACGATCCGTTCACACCCAGTATCCCCAAGCATGCTGCTGCGTATGCACATCTCTGCAAGAGAATAAGTGCAGGGGAATGGCCGGGCTATACGAGCAGGCAGCGCATGCGTGCACGCCTATCGGAATTCACTCCCTTGGCCAAAAATGCCTTTATTGCTGGCGGTCGAGCGCTGAAGTCCGTGACCGGCGTTGATAATCCGATTACCCGCTTCGCCTCGGCGCGATGGGCGGCACGTTCAGGCGCCGGCAACATAGTGAATGATGAAATGTGGGCAAGCGCACTGGATGTGGCTGAGAAAAAACAGGACCAATCAGACTGTTCGCCGCTTTCGAAAGTTGAAGAGACCATGAAACTCACTGAAAACGGCTGGAAGGTGCAAGGTTGTGGCCTTGGTGCTGATCGTAAGAGTGTAAATCAGCCAGTCAGATCGGCTAGCTCATGAAGCCTGATTTTGTCATCGTCGGTGCAATGCGTGCCGGGACATCGACGCTAGCTGCTGCTCTCGCGCAGGATCCGCGCATATTCTTGCCGCGGGAAGAAATTCACTACTTCAGTGACCCTGATCTGTATGCGAGGGGTATGGAGTGGTACGAGAGCCACTTCAGCCAGCCGGAGGCGGTTGGTGCTCAAATTGTCGGAGAGAAAAGCGCGACTTACCACTACTCGCCAGGCGCCATTGAGAGAATAGCGAGAGACCTGCCAAACGTTCGCATCATATTCATTCTCAGGGACCCCTTGCAAAGGGCATATTCGCACTACTGGCATGCAGCGATCGCTGGGCAGGAAGTGCGATCTTTTTCCGCGAGTATTAGAGAGGGCTTATTGCCAGGTCAATCTCCAATGCATGATTACGTTGACAGAAGCAGATATGGGGCGCAGCTCAGAAACATTTATCAGAGGTTTGCCAAAGAGCGCGTTCATGTCTGCTTTCTTGAGAATTTAAAAAATTCACCTGCCGATAGTATTGAGAAATTTCAGAAGTGGATGGGGTTGATTCCAGTTAATACAGAGTTGGCTGGGCATAAGCATCGACGATTACGAAGTCCGAGATCTCTTCAAGCTCAAAAGTTTATTGGAAAGTTTTGTGATAGGAAGGCTCTATTTATGCGCGGCTTCACTAGATTTAATCAGGCTATTGGTTCTAAAATTAAACCGCCGTCAGAAGAGGATGTTGTTTGTTTCAATGGTTTGATCCAGGATGACAAGGAGTGTCTGGAAATCTTGCTTGGTGGAAAGGCCATACCTTGGGTCTAGAAGTTATATTTAAAATATATAGAATTTTTGCTGAATTTTAATGTTTGGCTAAATTTTCCGTTAAGGCGATATAGAATATTGATGCACAAAAATTTTGTATGCCCAATTTGTCGTGGCTTTTTGGATTTTCAGAGAGAGTCATATATTTGCACTGGTTGCGAAATAGATTTTCCGGTTGTCGCCAATGTCCCTATATTTCTCGAAGGAAATGATTTAGAAGCTAGCATTTGCAATGCGGAACAGGTGCGCGAAGAGAATTATGATGCAAAAGACTTCGATGGCCTGTCATTTTCTGGTGCGGTAAAAGATATTGGTTGGTCCGGTCGTATCAGCTTGTGCCGCAAAGTAATAAAAGACTTGGCAATATATTTCCGTTCCTTCTTTCGTGCGCGGCAGCATCGCGAATTCAGGGTGCAGGAAAACGTTAAAATCAAGTACGAACGCCCTGAAGTCAACTACTATCGGGGGCAGTCCGTAGTGTCTCCGTTGTGGATAAACGGAACTTTGAAGATCGCGCCAGTTGGTGAGTACAGATCGAAATTGGCCAAAGAGATTGCAGATAATGTGGCAGAGGCTCCGGATGGCCCTGTTTTAGAGGCCGGTTGTGGAGATGGCTTGAACTTCTACTACTTATCCAGGGATCCGCGGATTAAAAGTAGGGTCTTTGTTGGCTTTGATTATTCGTATAGAAGGTCATTTTTATCGAGATCTCATTTGAATGAATTTCCTAACTTTGACATTTTTAATGGTGATATCAAGAAAATTCCATTCGCAGATGATTCTTTTTCTTTTGCGTACACGTGTCATTGTTTGGAGCACATTCCATACGATGCAACGGAGGCGATTAGAGAGCTTGGGAGAGTGGCGAGACGGGTTGTTTTGTTCGAGCCTGTGTTTGAGCGGACGACTTTACTGGGCAAGCTTCACATTAAGGCCAGCGGTTATGTTCGGGGATTAGAATGCCGTATCAAAGATGCCGGTCTAAAAATTGAGTCGGTGAGGCGCTTGGGGTTGGGCGCGCCTTTCAATGAGACATTTGCGATCACTTGCGTGAGGGGGGATTAGGTCGCTTAATCGTGGCATTCGCGCGACTAACGGGTGCGGCAAGTTTGGCAGGCGCTACTATCATACTGATGGCAAGCCTGTATCAGGCAAGCAGATATTTTGGTATTTCGTGCGTCAATGCGAATGGTATTTCTTGCTTGGGAGAGTCACGTGGCATGCCTCAGCGGCAAGGCCTATCAGCGGGTGAAAATGGCCAACTACTTATGCGCTGATTTTCAAGGAATGTAGGCCGATACCTTATCAACGTCAGAAGGTGTCGGCGTAGTAGGGTGGCTTCTTGCCTCGCGGATGGGCCGTGGAAACTGTTAGGGGCCCCCTTGGCTGTGAGTGCGTTCATTGCAAGGAATAATGAGATGTTGTTAGACAAATGAGCATGGCACGGCGTGCAGCTCGAGGCACGATCTGGATTTCTGGCGGCACCCTGGTGGTTAAGGTGGGAGTGATCGCCCAGCAAGTGCTCTTGGCCCGCGTCCTCAGCGTGGAGGAATTCGGTGTCGCAGCAATGGTTCTTGTCGCAATCATGCTGCAGTCGATTGTGGGCACCTTAGGGTTTATGCCCGCGCTCATCCAGCAACGTGAGTCACCGAGCACGTCCCAGTTGAATACGGCGTGGACGCTAGACTGCTTTCTTCCGAGAATGTTGCAGGCAGTAGTGGTCGCATTGCTTGGGTCTCCTGCGGCAGTGTTTTTTCAGATGCCGGATTTGGCGATATACATTCCAGTGGTCGCGCTTATCTCAGTAGTTCAGGCCTTTGAGAATGTAGCCGCTGTTGTGCTGGCGCGACAGTTGGAACTCAAGCGACGATCGCTATTGACCCTGTCTTTCGGTACCGGGTTCGCAGTGTCATCGATACCGTTGATCTTAATGTTGCAGAGTCCATGGGCGATTGTCTGGTCGGCTTTGATTGGACGGCTTTTGAGAACACTGGTATCCCACTTCATTGTCTCTCACCAACTGCGACTGCAATTTGTATGGTCAGACGTCCGCGGAAACCTTCCATTTGCTGGCTGGGTTTTTGTGGTGCAGGTCATCAAGAAGCTCAAAGGTAATCTCGATCGCATCATCGTGGGCCGGATCTTCGGGGCTGAGATGCTGGGGCTCTATCATCTGGCATCAAGAATGTCTGTTCAGTCCATCAGAGATGTTTTGAATGCCAGTGCCCAAACCCTCTTTCCGGCTGCGGCTCGATTTCAAAACGACCCCGCCAAGCTGCAACCAATTTTCCTGGCGGTGCTTGAGTGCGTGATTGCCGGAGTGGGCGTCGTTATGGGGGCCTTGTTCTTGCTGGCCGAGCCCGTAGTTGCAACGTTGGTTGGCGAAAAATGGAGGTTCGCGACGCAGCCCCTACAGATCGCATGCCTGGCAGCATTGCTAACTAGTATTTCATTTCTGATATTACCAATAGCCAGAGGTCTGGGGGCTCCAGAAACAGAAGCCAGTGGTCAGGCGATAGGGGTGACTACATTTGCGATAATTGCCCTGCAGCCCTTCTGGTTGGACGGTTGGAGATTGCTGTTCGTGGCGCTTTTTGTTTCCGAGTTCCTAATGTGTACATACCTCTTACATCGGCTGGCACGGCTCCTGGAGTGCTCTGCGCTCGCGTTGCTGAAGGTGCTTTTCCGTGCCATTGGTATTGCTCTGGCGGGGGTCGGTTGTGCCTATGGGGTGATCACTGTCATGCCTGCGGTATCCGAAACGGTGACAGCGCTGGTATTGGCGCCTGCGCTCGTCCTGATTGGCGGGGCGTGGTTGGTTCTTGCGGTTCGTATGGGCGCACTGCCGGGTGGTATGGTGCTTTGGCACATGTATCGCGGTACCCGCCCCAAGGCTCCGCAGAGCAGCGCAGCTTGAGCAGGATTTCCTGACGGAACCCTCCAGGCGACAGGGATATGGCAAATTCTGAAAAGGAAAGCCCTGGAAAAGGGCCGCGCAGTCGGTGCATCCAGATCACCACGGAAGCCCGTTTCATCCGTTCTGAGGACGGTCGGGTGTGGACAGATGGGGCCGAGTCATATCAGTTTCTGCAGCGCTATCTCAATACTTATAGTCAGATCCGTGTCTTCGCCCGAGTGCGCCGGGGCGACGTTGCCTCTGAGAAGTTCAAGAGAGTAGATGCCGAGGGCGTGGAGGTTGTGTCCATACCGGATGGGCGCGGCTTGTCCGGTGTGGTCAAATTACTGGTGCGGGTCGCGCTGCGACGATCCCCATTCGATGTGGACAACCTTTCAAAGGGGCCGATTATCCTGCGTGTGCCCGGTGCCGTTTCACTCGCCATGTGGTTTTCCTGCTCGGGTCGCGGCCAGCCCTACGGCGTCGAGCTGGTGACTGACCCGGAGGAGACATTCTCCTCCCGCGCGATGGGGGTGTGGTGGGCGTCACCGTTGCGAAAGAGTGCCAAGAGCGTTGTCCAACGCATTCTGGCTGGAGCAACAGCGGCAGCGTATGTGACAGATAGTGCCTTGCAGAAGAAGTATCCGGTTCTCGAAGGACCAATGCACAGCTACTCAAGTGTTGAGATTCCGGCTGAATTTCTGGCTCGTGGCAGAGAACGTATTTCGAGCAAGGCGTTGGATAACAGCAAGCGAATGATTTTTGTCGGCCGGCTCGATCGGCCATTCAAAGGTCTGGACGTCTTGTTGAGAGCCATGCCTGGTGTGCTTCTCGCATGCCCTGAAGCGACGCTGGCCGTAGTCGGGGACGGCGGGCTGCGTTCGCACTATGAAGGCCTGGTAAAAACACTTGGTCTGGAGAAATCGGTGAGCTTCCTTGGTGCACTCGGTTCAGGCGCGCCGGTATTTCAGCAGTTGCTGGGCTCGGACTTGTTCGTTTTGCCAAGCCGTCGTGAAGGTTTGCCTCGAGCCCTGATTGAGGCGATGGCGGCAGGGCTTCCGGCGGTGGCGACCAATGTCGGAGGGTGCGGTGAACTGCTGCCCAAGGCCCACATCGTTGAGCCCGATGATTCTTCGGGCCTAGCCAAAGCGATTACGGCGCTGCTGGGTGATCCAGGGCGGATGATTGAGGCATCAAAAGACAACTGGAATGTCGCGAGCAGATTCGAGGCCAGCATTTTGCAGCGACGCCGAAATGACTTCTACCGCACCCTGGGTGAACGTTATGCCCAGTGGAGAGCACCTCTTGAGCAGTAACACAAGATTACCGACGTTTTTGTATATCGGGCCTGACAAGTCCGGTTCGACCTGGATTCACGAACTTTTGGTTCGTCACCCACAAGTATATGTGCCCAATACCAAAGACATGTGGTTTTTTGATCGGTATTATGATCGAGGCTTGGACTGGTACCGGGGCTTTTTCTCTGCGGCCCGGCCCGACCAGCTCGCGATCGGTGAACTGAGCCACAATTATCTCTTCTCCTGCGAGGCCGCAACGCGCATTCGCGAGGAGTTGCCGGATGTGAAGCTCGTGGTGTCGTTACGAGATCCGGTCGAGCGGCTGTTTTCCCATTACCTGTTCATGATTCGTAGCGGGCGTACCAAAGCTTCACTGGAAGAAGCTTTGGATGCTTTTCCGGAGTTGATTGACCACAGCAGCTACGGTCGGCATTTGCAGCGCTACCTCTCCATGTTTCCTCGCGAACAGTTGCTGGTTCTCTGGTTTGACGAGTTGCAGCGTCATCCCCGTGAGTACGGTCGTAAGCTTTGCGTGGGCTTGGGAGTAGACTATTTGCCGGATTTTCCCTACGAAAGGGTCGTGCAAAAAGCGTCGCGACCGCGCTCCCATCTTGTGGCAGCTTTCGCACGCATCGCGGCCAACTCATTCCGCGCGCTTCGCCTGGAGCGTGTGGTGGGTCGGGTCAAGCGCTCATTTGTAATGAGGCTCATTTACAAGGAATTCGAGAATTCTGAGCGTCCACGCCTGAGCCCGGACCAAAGAGCCGAGATCCAGAAGCGCCTCAGAGCTGACCAATCTCTGCTTCGTGAGGAGCTCCAGCTGGCGATATTACCCTGGGATGATGACGGTCAGGCGAATGACTGAAGGCAAGGTGCGGACCGTACTGGTTATCAACAAGATGTACCCTCCTGACATCGGAGTGGGAGGGGTGGAAACCGTAGCGCGTCAGTATGCAGAGTGGGTTGCAGACGTGGGCTGTCATGTCGTTGTGCTGAGCTGCAGCGGGACGAGGTCTCTGATCACGCATCGCAAGCAAGATCCGTCCGGTGTCGAGGTCTATCGTACGGCCTCTCTGGGGACTCTGTGGTCCTTGCCGGTTTCGCCAGTCTTTCTGTTGTGGTTTGTTCGACTGGCACGGCGTGCGGATGTTGTGCATTTTCATGAGCCCTTTCCTCTGGGCAGCCTGGCTTCAATGCTGATAAGAAAACGCAAGCGATGGCTGGTCACATGGCATAGTGATGTTGTGAAGGCTTGGGGCCTGCGCGTGACGGTGGAGCTTTTCCAAAGGCTGCTCCTGGCTCGCGCTGATAAGGTCACCACGACCTCGCCCGCGCTGGCGGCGAATTCAAAATTGCTGCGGAAAGTGTGCGATAGGACCGAAATCATTCCACTGTCAGTTCCTTGGACATCGCCCCCAACAGCCATGCCTGAGAGCCTAGCGGATCAGGCGTTGCCCCGGCGCTATCAGCTATTTCTGGGCAGGCTGTCTGCCTACAAGGGAATCGACGTATTGCTGGAGGCAGTCAGGCGCATAGAAGATCCCAGCTTCAAGCTTGTGGTCGCTGGTGCAGGGGAGTGTGGTGAGCTTGTGCGTGGCAGCAGCAAAGAACTCAATGATAGGCTGATCTTTCTTGACCGCTTTGTGACGGAAGCGGAGAAAAACTGGCTGCTGGCGCATTGTGAAGTGTTCTTGATGCCGTCGACGCTCGCAAGTGAGGCATTTGGAATCATGCAGCTGGAAGCTATGCAGTTTGGTCGACCTGTGATCAATACCTCCCTTCCGACCGGGGTGCCTTGGGTTAGCAAGCATGAAGAGTCCGGGTTGACCGTGACGCCGGGCGATCCGGTGGAGCTCGCAGATGCTATGCGTACGCTTTGGGAGGGCGACCTGCGGCGCGAACAATTGGGCCGTGGAGCGCGTCAGCGCTTCCTCCATCGGTTTGATAACAAGGTTGTGCGGGAAAACCTGCTCCGAGCTGTGCTGGATTATTAAACAAATGATCGTCGAACTACTTGTTATTGCGACTCTCATTTTGAACGTGTTTTTTGTGTTCAAATTTGTGGCCCGAGACTATTTGAGCCCACTGTCAATATTCTGCTGTTTTTACTTTCTTGATTATGTCGTGCGGGGCGCAATTTTGCTTTTCGGATTCGATGAGCTTTCTCGATCTGCCTTGGTTCGGGAAGATCCGCAATCACTGGTGCTGCGAGTTCTTGGGCTGAGTGCTATCGGGTTTAATGCCGTGGCGCTGGGTTATGTGATCGCGGGCCGAAAAGTACTTTTCGCAGGGCTGGGGAAATATCTGCAATCGCGTCAGGTTGCATTTAAAAGAGTGAGTATTATCGGAGTCCTTCTTGCCAGCGCCGTGTTGCTTCAATTCGCCGTGCTGTTGAGTTCGTCGGGCAGCGTGTCGGCGTTGATGTATCTGGCGCGACGAGAGGGTCTTTATGATGGTGCTTCCATACTGAAGGTCTTGCCAACGTTTGTCAGTTACGTGGCGTCATGCACTATTGTGCTGACGTGGGGCGTGCGAACGCCCGGGGCGAGAAGGGCGAGACGAGCGGGCTACCTTGCGTTGGCCGCAACCATTTTGTACTTCCTGTCGACAGCGGAGCGGTCTGAACTGATATATCCCGTTCTACTAGCAATTATTGGTTTGCATTACGCTGGGGTCAGGTTGTCACTGCCACGATTTAGTAGCTTTGCCATCATCGCAATAATGGTTCTGACAGTTTTGGGGACAGTGCGAGGGCAGTTTCTCAGTAGTATTAAGACCGAAGGTGTAGCGTCATTTAATGCGTCTTCAATTAGTGAAGCGGACTGGGGAAAAGGTCTAGCATCTCAGTTGACCAAGGGTTTGAATCTTAATACATTTGATCACTTCGCGATTCTCACTCAAGATTTTGATCATTCCAATTTTCTTTTGGGTGAGCACTTCCTGAAGGGTATCGTGGCTCCAGTTCCGAGGGCAATTTGGTCGGGAAAGCCTCAGTCAATTACACCAGGAAGTTGGTTTAACCAATATTATTATGGGTCAACCGAATCGGGCATGCCGTTTGGTCCTATGGGTGAGTGGTGGGTTAACTTTGGATTTTCTGGTGTAATGGTCGGAATGTTCTTGACGGGAATGCTCCTAAAGGCACTGACGGTGTGGGTCAAGCGGTTTGGGCCGGAATCTCGATTTGCAGCATTTCTTGTTGCGATCGTAGCGGTCACGCTGGTTCCGAAAGGTATCGGCGCGTTGATGCCGGTTCAGATTGTTCAGACGCTATTGCCGCTCATGCTATTGGGGTTTCTAATCACCCATTCGCCGAGGCAGCTATTTCCACCCAAATTTTTAATGCCCGGTGCCTCGCCTCGAAATGATAGTTCGGTTTAAAGTTGGGCGATAAATGAGATCTCGTGTGTTAAAGCTCAATGCAGCAAGGTTACGATTTATCGCGAGAAATGAGATTGGCAACAGTCCACTCTTGTATGAGCTCGCGCGTCGTTGGCCGTATTGGCGAAATCAAAGAGCGGTATCACATGGTACGGAGCTCTGCATAGAAGGCTACCCTCGTTCTGCCAACTCGACGCTATGTTTTGCTGTCAGAGAGTGGAACCCTGAGATTCGGTTGGCGCACCACATTCATGTTCCTCAACAGATTCTCTGTTCCATTCGTTTGGGGGTGCCGGCAGTGGCACTTATAAGACGTCCGGATGCGGCGGTTGCGAGTTCTCTGCTGCGGAGAGAATGGCTGACGGTCGGGCTTGGGTTACGTTATTACATCCGGTTTTATGAGGCGCTGTTGCAGGTTCGGCAGCGCATTGTTGTTGGTGTTTTTGACGATGTCATCCGTGATCCCGGTAGCGTTGTGAGATCCGTCAATGCGCAATACGGGACGTCTTTCAACCACAGGCCGTGGACCGCTGAAGAGCAAGAGCGGGTGCTGGCAAAAACTCGCAACAAGCCGGCGACCGACAACGCGGTCAGGGCGCGTGGGACGAAATTGAAAGACGAGACTCGAAATCACGCCTTGTATCCTCGCGCGATGGAAGTTTATGACGCCTTTTGCAGGTAGGCGCGTTTGGCCGGGCGCCCAACGTCGCTGCACGCGGGCGATGGGGTTCCGCTCGTCATGAGAGTATTGGTTACCGGTGCTAATGGCTTCGTCGGCCGCTCGGTTTGCACGCACTTGCGGGAACGTGGGTTCTCGGTCCGCATTGCTGTGCGGAACTCGAGCGCGAGTCCCGAGCTGGCTGGCTTGGAGGTGGCGCAAGTCGGGGACATCGGGCCGAATACGGACTGGGCGGACGCTTTGGAAGGCATGGACTGCGTCGTTCATTTGGCGGCGCGAGCTCACCGTCCAGAAGGAAAGACGACGTCTGAGGTTGATGAATTTTTCAGAGTTAACGGTGAGGGGACTCGCAGGTTGGCGGAGTCTTGCGTCGGTCGTATTCAAAGGTTGGTCTATCTAAGCTCGATTGGCGTGAACGGATCGCTCAGCGGCGACGGGGCCTTCGATGAATCCAGCCCCGTGGCACCGGTTACGGCATATGCCCGGTCCAAGCTTCGTGGTGAAGAGAGTTTGTTGCGTTTGGCCACGCTCGGCGAGCTGGACTCTGTCGTACTTCGTCCGCCATTGGTGTACGGGGCCGGTGCTCCGGGTAATCTTGAGCGTCTGGCGCGTTTGATCCGGTCCGGACTGCCGTTGCCGCTGGGGGCGGTAAGAAACCGGCGCAGTCTTGTCGGCGTAGATCATCTGGTGGAGGCGATCTACAGAGTTCTAGTCGCCCCTTGTCACCATCAGCATGCGTATTGTGTGGCTGACAGGGAGGTTGTGAGCACCCCAGATATTATCCGGGCATTGTGCACTGGTCTGGGGCGGCCGGCGAGGTTGCTGCCCGTTCCGAGTGGGGCCTTGTCCTTTGCAGGGAGTCTGCTCGGGCAAGGCCAAACGGTTGCGCAGCTCATCGGGTCGTTGGCCGTCAATGGTGACGCTTTTCGGGCGGAATTTGGCGACGCTCAGCCTGGAAGAACAACCGCAGAGGGGCTTTCCGAATCCGTCTGAGTGGCCGCCAGGACTCGCGCCTGCTCGTTCAGGTTGGGTGATCTCCAGCGGTACGGTCACCCTGGCCGCGGCCGAAGGCGGTGCTCAGGATAATCTGAATGTCAAAGATCAACGACCGCATGCCGATATAGTCGGCATCCCAATGCGCCAGACGCTGAGGGTCGCTCATATCAATGTCATTGATCTGGGCCCACCCAGTGATGCCTGGAGTGACGTCGAAGACTCCGGCGGCCTGTCGGGCCTGGAATAGTTCTTCCTGGACGGGGAGCCCCGGTCTGGGGCCCACCAGCCGAACCTCGCCCTTAAGGATGTTTAGGGCCTGGGGCAGTTCATCAAGCTTGGTACGTCGCAATATCGCTCCCACCGGGGTCACGGATGCCTGTGAGACCTCGTGGGTGCCCGCTTGGCGGGTACCTGTCTTCATGGTTCGGAACTTATAGCAGACAAACGGTTTTCCGTGCTTGCCGACCCGCTGTTGGGCGAATATCGCCGGCCCGGGACTGGTGACCTTCACCCACACCATGATGGCCAGTAGTGCCCACCAGAACAGGAACAGAACGCTCAGGGCGAAGCCGTAGTCGATGATCGCGGAAACGCCTCGATACCAGACGTTGTTGTCAATATTGTCGCTGACGACCTGCTTGCTGGCAGAGGCGCCAACGCTGTCCGTGATGGCGCTCACCAGTCGGTCAATATGAAGCGTGGGTCTGAATGCGGCCAGCGGTCGGAAAATCGCGCGTGCGATGGCGTCAGGACAGGCATCAAGAAAAGTCAGCCGCTTGGGCCAGCGGCTACCCCAAATCAGGGGAATGTAAATGATATTGAGCTGTATATGACTCAGCTGCGCCAATTGCTGTTCAACCGATCTCTCGTTCCGCGCGTACATAGAATTGTCGTTCAGCGTGGTGATATCGGCAATTTGGATAAATTGCGAAATGTCCGCATCGCGCATGGTTCTGGCAAGCTCGCACGGCAACTGCACGCTGGATCGTTCAATTTCTGACCCTTCGGTGTGTGCGCAGCTGGCAGGATCTGAGATGTTGAGTAATGCGTCGGCGCCGGAAGCCTCGGTTTGCCAGTTCTGGTCGCTGCACCGCATGTGGCCCGGGAAAACGGTAGCAAGCTTTTCTTGGTCGCTGTCCAACAGTACGAGCTCGCACCCGGCTGCGGCGAGTTTAGGAACGAGCTGTCGGCCCACGGCGCTGGAGGCGCCGACGATAACTATTTTCTTGCCCATTGCTACTTGTGAGGTTGGTGCTGGATACATGTCCCGCATGGCGTTAGGCAGACGATTGATAGTCTTTTGAAGGGAAATCTCTCAGTTGAGTGCCAGATAAATCTGCGCTGGAACAGCCGTTCCTGCAACGGAGCTAAGCAGTGGCAGTTCAAAGTTGCGGATGTTCGCAAGATCGTCTTACAAGAGTTCGCTCTGCTGCCCGACTGGTAACGAGAAAAGCGTTAGCATGCCACCGTTGTCCATAGCAGTGGGGGGCTTTCCGCTTCATATAGGCTCTAAACGAGTCTCGACCGTTTATGTCGTGGCGATTTGATTTGGCAGCAGTGAATTTTCCCGTAGTATCGTTTCAATTACGCCAATATCAGCATGAATGAACTTGAACCCACAGCAAAGTAGTCTAAAGCAGGCGCCCAGTAAATCCTGTGAACTTAACGTCAGGTTTCATGGGATCAGGTTGCTTTAAGGATTGGCTTCCTATTAATGAGATTTCTGTAAGGCCATCACTACGGAAACTTCCGGAAAAGTGAGGGAAAAAATTGATCGTTAGGACGAGATTCAATTTTCGCTGTTCGACCCTCGTCGTTGAAGTGTGTCTTAGGGTGGCGGGCTCAACATCGGCGCACCCCGCGCCGGGTTGTGAGCGATTTTCACGGCACCCAGGATATCCGCTAGTGCCGTTTTTCGCGGCAGGTCAGGTCGCCGGTACACAGAAGCACAAGCGCAAAAAGCGCGCGTGGATGCTTTGGTGTTTGTATCGCAAGGCCGTAAGTTACATATTATTAAAATAAATGACTCGCCCCGTATATTGCGCTGTGGTCAGCGATCATTGGCTAGCGCACTCTCCTCTTGCATGCACGGCAATGTGCACACCTAGATGCTAATCTCAAAGACATTAGCCATTTGCTCTAATTGAAGCTCTGGGGATAGCTTACGATGAAGAGAACAATCTCACTCTGGGCGGGGCGGCTGTTTGGGCTTGATCGACGCGACAAGCAGTTGTTGCAGGCACTTTCGGATGCAACGATGGTTGCGCTGTCCATGCTGCTCGCGCACTGGGTGAATGGCTACGGCTTTTCTGCCTCGGTCGTGGCATTGTGCGCTGGTTCCGCTGTTCTTACTGTGGGGTTGCTCGTTGTGACAGGGGCGTATCGTGCGGTTGTTCGCTATCTGTCCTTTGGAATTTCACCCCGCGTTGTGGCTGCCATCCTGGGTGGCATGTTGGGTTTTGAGGTCATGTTGTTCGCGTTTGACAGTGGCCTGAAGCAGCGGGTGGTTTTGGATTTTGGCCTCATGGCGTTGGTGTTTGTCAGCTTGCCTCGCCATATTATGAGGTGGGTGTACGAGGGGACTCAGCACGCTGGTCGGGAAGCGGTCGTGATATTTGGTGCGGGGTCGGCGGGGCGTCAACTGGCCATGGCGCTCAGGAGTCACCCCAAATATTCGTTGCTTGGATTTGTCGACGAAGATCCTGCCCTCAAGAACGCACACATTTTGTCGCTGCCCGTTCGCGATACATCCGATTTGGGGAAGTGGGTAGAGCGGGGTCAAATCAAGCACATATTGCTCGCGGTGCCCAATGCTCCGGCCAAAAGACGCCGGGAGATCATCGGTGAGCTTGAGTCGCTGGGTATCTCGATTCAGACCGTCCCCGATATGGGAGATATTGTGTCAGGGCGGGCCAAGTTGAGTGAATTACGTCATGTCGACGTAGCAGATTTGCTGGGGCGTGAGGCTGTACCACCCGTAGGACGGTTGATACAGGATGATGTCAGCGGGAAGGTTGTTTTGGTTACGGGGGCTGGTGGCTCGATTGGTTCAGAGCTGTGTCGGCAGATAGTCCTGCAGGGACCCAAGGAGCTGGTGCTTTTTGAGCTCAGTGAACACGCTCTTTACAGCATAGAGTCGGAACTGCGTGAAGTCATGTTGAGGTCTGGTCAGTCTTTTCGAGTCACCGCGGCGCTCGGCTCTGTGTGCGCTGGGCGACGATTGCGTGCACTGATCGAGAATCATGCCGTCGATACGATCTACCACGCGGCCGCTTACAAGCATGTGCCCTTGGTTGAGTCCAACGCGTTGGCGGCGATTCGCAACAATGTGATTGGAACGTGGGAAGCGGCCCGCGTTGCAGCTGAAATGCGTGTCAGAAACTTTGTTCTTGTTTCAACAGACAAAGCGGTACGCCCCACGAATGTGATGGGAGCAACAAAGCGTTTGGCAGAGCTGGCGGTTCAAGCGCTTGCGCGGGAATATTCTGCAACCCGATTCTCTATCGTGCGTTTCGGTAATGTGCTCGGTTCATCGGGTTCCGTGGTGCCGTTGTTTCGGGCGCAGATCGCCGCGGGCGGGCCTGTGACGGTGACGCACCCCGAGATGATTCGCTACTTCATGACCATACCTGAGGCAGCTCAGCTTGTTATTCAGGCCGGCGCAATGGGCGCGCATGGCGATGTATTCGTATTGGACATGGGCGAGCCCGTGAACATCTTGCAGCTGGCACAGCGCATGATTCGGTTGAGTGGTTACAAGCCTATCTCACCTGGTCAACCTGACGGCGACATCGCAATTCAGTTCACCGGGTTGAGACCCGGCGAAAAGCTGTATGAAGAGCTGCTGTTGTCCCATGATGTACTGGAGACGCAACATCCTCGCATTAGCCGTTCAAAAGAACCGGCGTTGACCATGGTGCAGTGGACGACATTGCTTGAGCGGCTTCATGTGGCTTTGGAGGAATCGGATTTGGCCGCAGCGAAGCAATGCTTTTTCGATGCGCCGCTGGACTATCGGCCGACTGGTGACACTTTTGACGATGTCGCTTCGCAGCGATCAAGTCATGAGGCTTCTGAGGCTGTCGTGAAAATACTGCCCGGCGTTCGCGGGCCAAGTTGATGCAATATTGTCCGCATCCTGAGCTTCATCGTTCTCGGCGCCGGCTGTGGGAGTGGCCCATTACCGTTTTGTTGAGAGTACGCCCCTATCGCTGTTCCCTGTGCCACAAACGAATGTGGCGTTACCGCGGGCGTTTGTGGGTTGACCTGCTGGTGGCCGCATCCGTCGGAACGGTTGCTTGGTTTTGGTGGCAAGGCACCCGCGTGGCGCCCGAGGAGCTTGCGATGCAACTGCCACAAGTGGTCGTGGAGGATGCCGAAGAGCGCCCAGTATTACCGCCAGCGGCAGTGCCCGTGCCTTCCCCCCTGGCGGAACAAGCGATCACGCCCCAAGGTGAGCCGGAGACTCAGCGCGTCGCCAAAGACGAGCCGTCGCGCCTCCAGTTGCGCGATGTTCGAGTGCTTTCCGAGCCGCGGCAATTTCGCTTGATCGTGGAGCATGACGGGCCAGAGATTGAGGCGAATTTCTATTATCTGGCGAGTCCGCCGCGGATGGTTCTGGACATGCCGGGCGCGTGGCAACTCAGTGCCCGACAACTCGCGCCGAAGCGCAGCAGCGGTGATTTGGTTGAACAAGTGCGATTGGGTGATCGCGCCGGGGAATTGCGTGTGGTCCTGGATTTGCGCGATAGCCAGGAGCCAGCGACCCGGCTGCGACAAGAGCCGGGTCGCTTGGAGTTGCGACTGAACCGCGGGCGTTAGAGCGCTTCCAGAGCCAGGTCCATCATGGCGTTGTCGCCGGCTTCCACAGCTTCCAGCAGGCTGTGCACTTCCGGCAGCAGGCGTGTGGCGAAGAAGCGCGCGGTGGCCAGTTTGCCGGCTTTGAAGTCGGCGTCCTCGCTGTAGGCTTGCGCGGCGTCTGCCATGCGCAGCCAGTTGTAGCCGAGCATGGTCAGAGCGAATGCACGTTGGTATTGCACCGCACCGGCGCCGGCATCATTCGGATTGTCATTAAAGCGATCGCGCAACCACTGGGTTGTGGATTCCAGCGCGGTCAGCGCGCTGTCCAGCGGCGTGCTGATGAAGTTCAGCTCGGCGTCGGCGTCATTGATGGCGACGCGTACGCGATCGAAGAAACGTTGGGCCAGGCGGCCGCCGTGCAGTTGCAGCTTGCGGCGGACCAGATCCATGGCTTGGATGCCATTGGTGCCTTCGTACAGACACAGGATTTTGGAGTCGCGCACGATCTGCTCGATGCCGTGCTCTTTGATGAAACCGTGTCCACCGTAAACCTGGATCGCGTTGCTGCCATTGTCCACCGCCAAGTCGGTGCAGAACGCTTTTACCAGCGGGGTGGTCAGCTCGACCCAGTCGTTGGCGTCTTCGCGCACCGCGTCATCCGGGTGCTGGTGAGCCAGGTCAACGTGAATCGCCGTTTCATAGGCCATCACCCGCGCAGCCTCGGTGTAGGCTTTCATGGTCATGAGCATGCGCCGAACATCCGGGTGGTCGGCAATCGGGCCGTTGCCACCGGTCAGGGTTTTGCCCTGCTGGCGTTCCTTGGCGTAACGAATGGCGTTTTGGGTGGCCAGCTCGGCTTGGCCCAGACCCTGGTAGCCGACCATGATGCGCGCCAGGTTCATCATGGTGAACATGTTCATGATGCCGCGGTTCTGCTCGCCGACCAGATAGCCGATCGCTTCTTCGAAGACCATCACGCAGGTCACCGAGGCATTGATGCCCATCTTGTGTTCAATGGCTTGGCATTTCACTGGGTTGCGCTCGCCCAGGCTGCCATCGGCATTGACCAGATACTTGGGCACGATGAAGGTCGAAAGGCCTTTGATGCCTTCGGGGGAGTCATCACAACGGGCGAGCACGTAATGCACGATGTTGTCGACCATTTCGTGTTCGCCGGATGTGATGAAAATCTTCATTCCGGAGATGCGGTAGGTGCCGTCCGCCTGCTTGACAGCTTTGGTCCGCACCGAAGCCAGGTCGGAACCGGCTTGCGGCTCGGTGATGCACATGGTTCCGGTCCACTCGCCGGTGCCCAGCTTGGGCAGGTAAGTGGCTTTTTGTTCGTCGCTGGCATGCGCCTGCAGCGCTTCAAAGCAGCCGTTGGTCAAGCTCGGGTACAGATCGAACGCAACGTTGGCGGCGCAGGTCATTTCCTCAACCACCTTGGACAGCGTGTAGGGCAGGCCCTGACCGCCCCACTGCGGGTCGTTGCACAAACCGACCCAGCCGGATTCGACAAAATCCCGGTAAGCCTCGGCATAGCCATCTGGCACGGTGACCACGCCGTCGGCAACTTTGCAGCCTTGGGCGTCGCCGGATTCACGCAGCGGCAGCAGCCGCGCTTCGATGAATTTGGCCGCTTCGTCGATGACGCCGTCGATGATGTCCGGCGTGGCGTCGGTGAAGGCGTCCAGTTCAGCCAATTGGTCAACGTTGAGCACGTTGCGCAGGGCAAATTTGATGTCTCGTTCCGGGGCTTTGTACTCGGCCATCGTGCTGTCGATCCGTGGAAAGGGGGCGCGAATATTATCACGCTGGATTTCTCGTCCTCTTCTACGTTGTTCCGTCACGAATTGGATGCATTACAATCCAAGCTCGGAGACCCAAGCGTAGATTGTTCATGATGAAGCCAAGCTCGCCTTTCCTGCTCGCTGCCCTTTGCATTGCTCTGGTCGGCTGCGACCGACTGAGTGCTGAGAATTACGACAAACTCGAGGTCGGCATGCCCTACGATGAAGTGGTCGCGATTCTGGGCGAACCGACAGAGTGCACCGCCGTGGTCAATACCAAGTCCTGCCGCTGGGGCAAGGACGACAAATATGTGGATGCCAAGGTTGTTGGTGAGAGCGTGATTTTCCTCACCGCCAAAGGCATCGACTAAGGCGCTGCCTGCGCCGCGCGATCCAACGCGTTGCGCACGACACTGCGGGTCAGCAGCTGCGGTAGTACTTCAGCGTTACCGCCATTGGGCGGGTAAACCAGATACAGCGGCACCCCATTGCGACCAAATTCCGCCAATGCAGCGGTGATGGTTGGGTCGTATTGTGTCCAGTCCGCTTTGAGCAGCAGCGTGTTGTGCTTTTCAAACAGCGTTTGAACGTCATCGCTGGCCAGGACCGCGCGTTCGTTGGCCAGGCAGGACAGGCACCAGTCTGCGGTGAAGTCGACAAAGACCATACGCCCTTCGCTTTGGGCGCTGGCGACAGCCTGCGGCGACCACACGCTCCAATCGCCGATGACCTCTCGAGCTTGCGGTGCGGGCGCCCACATTGGGGTGATCGCCAAAATTACGCCGACAAGTGTGGCGGCACGTTTGACGGCGCCGCGATTCTCGCCGGGTTTCTGGCGTAGGCCAAATGCCAACGCGCTGGCGGCCAGCAGGCCAAGCAGTAAGCCCGGAGTGCCGGCTTGGCGCCACAGCACCCAATACAGCCATACCGCCGTCAGCAGCAACGGGAGTGCCATCCAATGCTTCAGCGTCTCCATCCAGGGGCCCGGCTTGGGCAGGCGATGGGCCAAGGCTGGCACCCAGGGCAGCAACGCGAAGGGCGCGGCGAGGCCGAGTCCCAGAGCGGCAAAGATGCCCAGTGCGACCGGGGCGGGTTGCAGGACCGCATAACCCAGCGCGCCGCCCATGAAGGGCGCGGTGCAAGGGCTGGCCACGACCACCGCAAGCACGCCGGTGAAGAAGGCTCCGCGGGAACCCGATTGTTGGGTCAGGCTTTGGCCGGTGCCCATCAGGCCCATGCCGAGTTGGCTCCAGCCCAGCATGGCCAGGCCCAGCACGAACATCAGCGCAGCGAGCAGGCTCACCACCACCGGGTTCTGGAGTTGGAAGCCCCAGCCCAGGGCAGCGCCACCGGCCCGCAGGGCCAGCAGAAGCGCGGCGATAAACAGGAAAGACAGCACCACGCCAAGGGTATAAGCGATGCTTTCCAGGCGTTTGTCGGCCAAAGATTCGGCGCGTGCGAGGTTCATGGCTTTGAGCGTAAGCACCGGGAACACGCACGGCATCAGGTTAAGGATCAAGCCGCCCGCGAAGGCCATCAGCAGGATGGTCCACAGAGGGGTTGTGGCGGCTTTGGGGGCGGCGCTCCAGTCGGTCAGGTCTTTTGGCACGGGGCCGGGCGTCATGCTGACTTCAATTGCGTGGCGCTTGCCCTCAAGATCGACGGTCAAAACGCCGCGAATCGGCGCTTCCGGCGTGCGGAAATCGGGATGCTGCGGGTTGCTGACGACGATGCCGGCATCACCGCGTTGCCACGTCACCTGGCCCGCATGGGCAATGAATTTGGCCTGTGCCGGAAACCAGTGTGGGTTGCTCGCTCCGATCAGAGCATCGGCGGGTAAGGGGATCAGGCTGCGAACCATGCCGTTTTCGATGCTGTAGTGCGCTTCGCTGTGAAGCGTTTCCGGCAAGGCTTGCAGGGCGCGGGCGAGCAGGTCACTCATACCGCTGTCGCGCAGCTGTTTCACTGTGAGTTGGTGGTCCGTGGATTCCGGGATGCAGATGTCTTTGCACACCAGCCAGCGGGCTTTGAGGCTGATCAACGCGTCATCAGGGGTGTCTTGCGCGACGCTCAAGCGGGTGAGCAGGGTGTGGGGCTCACCATAGCCATAGGTCTGCAGATCGCCCTCAAGATAGGCTTTGGGGGCGGGCCAAAGGATCGGGCCGGCTTCAACACCTTGTGGCAATGTCCAGCGAATGCGTGTGCCCAAGCCGGCATCGCCCGGATTGTCCCAGTAGGTGTGCCAGCCTTCGTTGGGGCTGAGTTCCAGTGCGACGAGGAAATCGCGTCCATCCGGGGCCGGGCCCGCGTAAACCTGAGTGGCTACCTGACCGTCGCCGGCGCTGTAGGCTGCGCCGCTTAGAGTGCTTAGAACCAGGCCAAGCAGGAACAGAATGTTTTTCATGCAGACAAAGACCCAATTGGGTGATAAATGTTCATCCTGGGCGCTAGCCTGCCGCAGGCGAGGTTAAGCGGACTTTAACGCTGCCCTCATTCAGGTGTGGGACAATTTTCCCATCACCTTACAACGCAGTACTTTGGAGAGATCTGTGAATTTCAAGATCAAGCAGTGGCTTATGGCAGGTTTGGCGGTCATCGTCATAGTGGGCTGCGCAACCTCCCCAACAGGGCGCAAGACCATCCGGTTGATGGGCGCGGATCAAATGGATGCGATGGGTGCAGAAGCATACGCGCAGCTCAAGCAGGAACAAGCGATCAGCAAAGACGCACGCGCCACCACCTATGTGAACTGCGTGGCCCGTTCGATCACCGCTGTGGTGGGCGGCGAATGGGAAGTCACACTGTTTGAGGACGACTCAGCCAACGCGTTCGCTTTGCCCGGTGGCAAGATCGGTGTGCATACGGGGCTGCTCAAGGTGGCGAAGAATCAGAGCCAACTGGCGGCCGTGATTGGTCATGAGGTCGGGCACGTGCTGGCCGAGCACAGCAACGAGCGTGCCTCAGCCAGCACCTTGGCCAATCTGGGGATGACCGTTGTTGATGCCGTGGCCGGGGCTTACGGTCCGGCAACCCAGCAGACGGCGATGTCCTTGTTGGGGCTGGGCACTCAGGTGGGTGTGCTTTTGCCGTTTTCTCGCGCGCATGAGTCTGAGGCCGACATCATGGGCTTGGACATCATGGCCAAAGCGGGTTTCGATCCGCGAGAAAGTGTGAATCTGTGGCAGAACATGGCGAGTCAAGGCGGCGGCGCACCGCCGGAATTCATGTCGACTCACCCGTCGCATGCCACCCGCATCGCAGATTTGCAGGCTCATATCCCGCAAGTCATGCCGGACTACGAGTCTGCGCAGCGTGCGGGTCGCAAGCCAAACTGTCGTTTGTAAGGGTCGCTGAGCGTTGCGATTTGCGGGTCGGAAAAAACCTCGAAAAAGCACTTGCGCAGTGTGGGAGAACTCCCTACAATGCGCGGCTCTTTAGCCGGGGCTATAGCTCAGCTGGGAGAGCGCCTGCATGGCATGCAGGAGGTCGGCGGTTCGATCCCGCCTAGCTCCACCAATTACCGGCCAAGGTAAAAAGTCCTGTGTCCCCTTCGTCTAGAGGCCTAGGACACCGCCCTTTCACGGCGGCGACAGGGGTTCGAATCCCCTAGGGGACGCCATTTGATTTCGCCCGCATTGTTGCGGGCGTTTTCATTTCTGCGGTGAGTGCGCATGAATGCATTGCCCTACGCTCATGGTGGTCCCGTTTTACACGCGGTGTTACGCCAGCAGCCCTCCGATTTTGTAGTCGACGAAGATCTTGGCTTTGAGCCGGTCGGTGAGGGCGAGCATGCCTGGCTGGTGGTCCGCAAACAGTCCAACAACACGGAGTGGGTTGCGCGGCAACTGGCGCGTTTTGCCGATGTCGCGCCGATGGCGGTTGGTTATGCCGGGCTTAAAGACCGCCATGCCATCACCACGCAGGTTTTCACGGTGCATCTGCCCGGGCGTGAGTCGCCGGATTGGTCGGCGATGAATCTGGTCGGTGTCGACGTCATTTCAGAAACGCGCCATGACCGCAAGTTGCGACGCGGTGCGTTGCGCGGCAACCGTTTCCAAATCACCCTGCGCGACGTTCACGGTGAGCGGGCTGCGGCGGAGCAGCGTTTGCAGGCGCTTGCCCAGCGCGGTGCGCCCAACTATTTCGGCGAACAGCGTTTTGGTCGCGATGGCGACAATCTGGAAAAAGCGCGTGCGATGTTCGCAGGGGCACGCATGCCACGGCATCTGCGCAGCGTGCTGACCTCGGCCGCGCGATCGTATCTCTTCAATGAGCTGTTGGCTCAGCGTGTAAAAGATGCGAGCTGGGATCAGCTGCTGGAGGGTGAGGTGCTCAGTCTGAACGCCTCACACAGTTGGTTCGTGGACGATGGCGCCGATCACAGCCAGCGCCTTGCCGATGGCGATATCCACCCCTCCGGCGTTCTGTGGGGGCGCGGACGCTTGCCTTCCACGGGTGAAGTGGGGCGTATGGAGCAAGCCGTTGCAGAGGCCCACAGCGCATTGTGCGAGGGGCTGGAGAGGGCCGGGCTTAAGCAGGACCGTCGGGCGTTGCGGGTGTGTGCACGTGAGTTGACGTGGGCGTGGCTGGATGATGACAGCCTGCGGGTCAGCTTTGGGCTGCCCGCAGGCTGTTACGCCACCGCATTGCTGCGCGAATTGGCGCGTTGGGAAGGCTGATCAGCGCGCGACCTTAGCCCAGGGTGAAGTCGGCAAATTGCTCGCGCAGGGTCAGCTTCTGAATCTTGCCGGTTGCGGTTTTGGGGATTTCGTCCACGAACGCAATGTCATCTGGAAGCCACCATTTGGCCACCTTGTCGGACAAATACTCCAACACATCCTCTTTGGACGGTGCCTGATCCTTGGCCACGATGATCAGCAGCGGGCGCTCGTCCCATTTTGGATGGGCGATGCCGATGACCGCGGCTTCGGCGACGGCCGGGTGTCCCAGCGCCGCGTTTTCCAGTTCGATCGAGCTGATCCATTCGCCACCGGACTTGATCACGTCTTTGGTTCGGTCGGTGATCTGCATGAAGCCGTCCGCATCAATTGAGGCCACGTCGCCGGTGGAGAACCAGCCGTCGGCATCATGCGCGTCGTTGCCGGGCAGCTTGTAGTACTCGGAGCAAATCCAAGGACCGCGCACTTTCAGGTTGCCCACCGATTTGCCGTCCCAGGGTTGCTCGACACCGTCGTCATTGACGATTTTCATCTCCACCCCGTAGACCGCGCGACCTTGTTTGGCTTTGAGCTTCCAGTAGTCATCACGTGACAGCGTGTCGGCATCGCGCTTGGGCACGTTGACCGTGCCCAGTGGGCTCATTTCGGTCATGCCCCAGGCATGCAGGGTGTCGACATCGTATTTGTCCTTGAACGCCTGCATGATCGAGATCGGGCAAGCCGAGCCACCGACCACGGTGCGTTCCAAGGAAGGCAGCGACTTGCCGGACTTTTCCAGATATTGCAGCAGGCCCAGCCAGACCGTGGGGACGCCGGCGGCCAAGGTGACGTTTTCGGATTCGATCAGATCTTGCAGGGTTTCGCCGTCGCCCATTTTGGGGCCGGGGAACACCAGCTTGCAGCCACACATGGCGGCGGCGTAGGGAATGCCCCAGGCATTGACGTGGAACATCGGCACAACCGGCAGCACGGCATCACGCACGGACAGCGCCAGCGCGTCGGCAGCCACCGCGGCCATAGCGTGAAGCACGGTTGAGCGGTGCGAGTAGACCACCCCTTTGGGATTGCCGGTGGTGCCTGAGGTGTAACAGATCGAGCTGGCCGCATTCTCGTCGATATCGGGCCATTCGAACTGCGTCGGCTGACCGTCCAGTAAGGCGTCGTAGCTGACCTGGTCTTCCTCCAGCGTGGCATCGGCAGGAGCCAGCACGATGACCTTCTCGAGGGTGTTCAGCTCGCCGCGGATAGCCGCAATCAGCGGAATGAACATGGGGTCGATCATCAGCACGCGATCTTCGGCATGATTGATGATGTAGGCAATCTGTTCCGGGAACAGGCGCGGGTTGATGGTGTGCAGCACGGCACCCATGCCGGAAACACCGTAGTAGGCCTCGAAATGGCGGTAATCGTTCCAGGCCAGGGTGGCGACGCGGTCGCCCGGTTTGATGCCCATGCCGCTGAGCGCATTGGCCAGCTGTGCCGCGCGGCCAAGTGCCGCGCCCATGGTGGTGCGGTGACGTGGATTGTCGCCGGTGACCGAGACGATCTCGGTGTTGGGATGATTGCGCGCGGCGTGGCGAATCAGGGTACTGATGGTCAACGGTACGTTCATCATTTGACCAAGCATGGTTGTCTCCTTCGATTTATAAGGGATTGATTTTTGATGTCAGCGTCGCGCCGATGGGCGTACGCGCTGCCATTGCTGCAAATCGTTGGTGTCCAGCGGATCCTTGCCCTCAAGGTACTGGCGCATGAAAGCCAAATCATCGTAACCCCAGAACAATTCGTCACCTATCAAAATACTGGGTACGCCAAAAACGTTGCGGCGGATTGCCTCGCGTGTCTGGTTATGCAGCGCATCCTTGGTGTCGGGGTCGTTGGCCAGCTCCAGAACGTGATCGCCATTGCAGCCCGCTGTCGAGGCGCAATCGCGGATGGTCTCGTTGGCATTGGGGTCGCGGCTGTCTGCCCAAACCGCGTGGAACATGCTGTCGATGAAACGCATGCGCGCGGCGTGATCTTCGACAGCCAATGTGGCGCGCAGGCTGAGCAACGGGTTGAACGGATGGCTCGCGGGTGGTTGCATGGGCAGTCCCATCAAGCGCGATTTGCGCAGGACATTTTTGAGCATCCACTGCGATTTGGCGGCCAACTCGGCCGGGCCTTTGCCGCCATAGTGATTCAGCAGACCGGCGAAGACCACCGGCTGGGGCGTGATGGAAAGCTCATGCGCCTCAGCAATCGGTTTGAGTCCGTGCCAAGCCAAATAGGCGTTGTGTGAGATGTAGTCAAACCAGAAGTCCGCGTTTGTCATCGTATTTGTCCCCTTGCTGCATCCTGTCAGGGCAGCAGTATTTCACCGCGAAGAAACAGACAGCAATCACCGCGCAGCAGCACGCGCTCGCCACTCAGTTCCAGATCAATTTCACCACCGCGTTGTGACAACTGTTGAGCCTGCAGCTGAGTTTTGCCCAGGCGTGCGCTCCAATAGGGTGCGAGGTCGGCGTGGGCGGACCCGGTCACAGGATCTTCATCGATTCCGAATGATGGCGCGAAGTAACGCGACACGATGTCCGCATCATCGCCGGGCGCGGTCACGATGACACCCAGCGGGTGAAGGTTAGCCAGCATGCGAAAGTCGGGGCGCATCTCACGGATGCTGGTTTCGTCGTCGAAAACGGCGATCCAGTTGGCACCGCGGCGGACGTGGCTGGGGGCTTGCCCGAGTGCGGCAGTCAATGTGTCGAGTGCGCTGTCGTCCGCTTGTGAGGGCCGGCTTGGCAAGTCGATCTCCACTTGATCGCCGGCGCGACGCGCGCTCAAAACGCCGCTCAGGGTGTCGAAAGTCACGCTGTCGCGCGCCCATTCTCCGTGCTGAAATAACCACCAGGCAGTGGCCAAGGTGGCATGGCCGCAGAGTTCGACTTCGTGGCTTGGTGTGAACCAGCGCATGGCGAAGTCGGCAGGGTTGTCGCTGTCGGAGCGAACCAGATACACGGTTTCTGACAAATTGTTTTCCGCCGCAATGCTCAGCAGTTGGTCATCGGGCAGCCAGGACTTCAGCGGTACCAAGGCGGCCGGATTGCCGCCAAACAGGCGACGGGTGAAGGCATCAATCTGAAATACAGGAACTGGCGTCATTGTTGCTTGTCCGAAATGACATCAAACGTTCACACGTCACGGACAAAATCCGCGACGCATAAAAGATGAGAGAAAGTGAAACGATGAAAACTATGGATCAATTGCCTGCCGCCGCCAATGCGCCAGCGGCATTGGAACTGAGCGTACCTTACGTCAGTCAGGACGCGGCGCTGATTGCGGCCCGTTTTGATGACGGCGCGCTCACCGGGCGCAGCCTCATTTGGGAAGTGTTTGAACAGGATGCGGTCGATCCGGTTCGCTATGGACTGTGTCTGGTCAAAGCCGATAGTGAGCCGGAAGTGCGTATTCCGGTCATGGGTTTGATGCCAGGACGGACGTATCGTTACCGGTTCCTGGATGGCGTCAACAGTTCGCCTGAAGGGCGTTTCATGACGGCAGCTCAACACGGCGCGCATCGCGCGGCCTAATGAAAAACGCCGGGCTGAACCCGGCGTTGAAATTATTGCTCCAGCAGCTCTAGCTTGCCGGGCTTGCCGTCCCATTCGGCGGCATCGGGCAGCGGATCTTTCTGCTCGCGAATCACCGGCCAGGCTTTGGATAGCGCCTCGTTCAACTCCAGGAAATGTGCCTGGTCTTCGGGCAGATCATCCTCGGCGAAAATCGCCTCTGCGGGACATTCGGGTTCGCACAGGGTGCAGTCGATGCACTCCTCGGGATCGATCACCAAAAAGTTTGGGCCTTCGTGGAAGCAGTCGACAGGACAAACTTCAACGCAGTCGGTGTATTTGCACTTGATGCAGTTTTCGGTGACGACAAAAGCCATGTGCGCTCCGGCGGGAATTCTGAAAGCAGGAAATTTTACTGGACTGCCGTCGCGCCGTCAGCCTTTGGACTTTCCGGGGCGCCACGGCGGCGTCGTAAGATCGTGTGTATGCATCCTATAGTGACCTGTTTTTCGATCAGAGAAATAGTCCTGTAGGCTGAGTTTCACGGTTGGGAAGGCGAGTTGATCCCAGGGGATCTGATCCTCGCTCATCAACTCCACCTCGAGACTTTCTGGCCCCGGGCCAAAATCCAAGTCCAGCAGTTCGGCCAGATATAGGGTGTAGATCTGGCCGATGTAGGTCACGTTGATAAAGCTGAACAGCTGACCAACCTCAACCCGCGCCCGCGCTTCTTCCATGGTTTCGCGTGCTGCGCCTTGGGCTACGGTCTCGCCGATTTCGAGAAAGCCGGCGGGGAGTGTCCAGTAGCCGTAACGCGGCTCAATCGCGCGTTTGCACATCAAAACTTTATCTCGCCAGATTGGCAGGCATCCGGTGATCACGCGCGGGTTTTGGTAGTGAATCGTATGGCACGACGGACAGATATACCGGGCGAGGTGATCGCCCTCTGGAATACGGTGTTCCACGTGGCTGCCGCACGCGGCGCAATACTTCATGATCTGGTGCCTGTGTTGCGTGCTGGGGGTGGCATAGCGCGCGATTTTCAGTAATGATTCACGTATCTGCGCACTCGCGAAACGAGGCGTTGATGCGAGTGTAGCAGTCTGACGAGGCCAGCTCGCAAGGCAAATAAATTGAGGGGAGCCAATGATTAAACAAAGTGCCGCCGCGGTGGCTGCAAGCATGCTGGGTTTTGCTGCGCAGGCGCAAGAAGGGGCCTGGTCGGTGTATGCCGGTGCAGACTATGTGATGCATGAGGTGTCGATCACCCGTGTGATTCCGCCAGCAAACCCGCAGCCGATTCCGGGCAACAACGGTCGCACGGTGCGCGAAGACGGGGATGGCAACAGCGTTCGTGTGCGCGCCGGGATGTGGTTGAGTGAGGATTTCTCGATCGAAGTCCAGGGCAGTGTCGACAGTGACGGTCTGGATGGCAACGAAAGTGCTGAAATCGACAGTTACTACGGTGTTTTCCTGAATGTGCGTGCGCAACCTTTCGATTGGTTGGACGTGCTATTCCCGGTTGGGTTTGCAGCGGTTGACGCCAACGTGGGCTATCTTGACGACAACGGTGATTTCCAGGTCGCCAGCATGTCTGAGGAGCGTGCAGCCTTCGGTATGAACCTGCAGTTTCGTTTGGGCGAAATGCTGACCGATCCGGACTCTCTGATCGCGGGTTTGGGTGTGGGGCTGGGTTTCATGGTCTACAGCCCGTCGGGTGATGCCAACGTGCGCGGCTACAACGCCGGGATTCAGTTCGGCCTGGACTTCTGATGCAGCGCCGGCGGATGCCGGCGGCTGACAATTCGCAAAGGCGGCCTTGAGCCGCCTTTTTGTTTCTGGCTCGATGAGGTCACGATGCGGACAGCGTTACGCCTGCTGCCTTTCCCGTTGATTGTTGTGCCGTTGCTGTGGGTCGGATGGACCCTGTTCAACGGCGTGCGCGAGCATCCTGACAGTTTTGCGGGGTTGCCTCGTGCCCAAAGCATGGCCTTGCTGCCGTGGTCGCCACATGGTTTTCAGGTGATTGATCGGCCTGGATTTGTCTTGGGCTACTCGGAGTACTGGCGTAATCCCTTGTGGGTTGCCTATCGACTGGACCAGCGAGTGGATGCGCCCTACACAGACCGGCCGAAGCATTTCGTCATGGATACGCGGACATTCAGTCGAGTCCGCTCCGAGGACTACACTGGCAGTGGTTTCAACCGAGGTCACATGGCTCCGAACTATGCGATGTCGCGTTTTCACGGGCGCGCGGCGCAAGTGGCGAGCTTCCGTATGAGCAACATCGTGCCGCAACAGGGGGCGCTCAATCAGAAGCTGTGGCAGCGGCTGGAGGAGATCGAGACAGATGTCTATGCCGACGCTTCGCAGCCGTTGTGGGTGGTCATGGGCCCCGTGTTTGACGCGCAGGACGAGCGACTATCCAGTGGTGTGGCGGTACCCGACAGTTTTTTCCGTATCTGGCTGCGTCAAGGGCATGACGGTGAAGCTGAGGTTCTGGCGTTCTTGGTGCCCCAGAGGGTCTCAGGCTACGAGCCGCTGGATGATTTTCTGGTCAGTGTGGATGCCATCGAGGATGTGACGGGCCTGGACTTTTTCCACAGACTGGATGATGTGCAGGAGGTTCGCCTGGAGGCTGGTGTCGATGCGAAGGCGTGGGGATTCTCCCGGCATGCACGACGAGCGCCGCGCTACTGACAGTCAATCCGGAATCTTCTGATCGGAACGCGGCGCGGGCAGCAGTATGGTCTCGGTGCCACTCAGCAGGTCTTGCCAAGTCTTGTTTTGCGGGTGCGGAATCGCCCAGAGCACGCCGAGCCCGAACAAACCCCACGCAGGCATCGCGAACAGGAAGCGCAGGCCCGCGCGTGGCCAGCTTACGGTGCCGCCATCTTCTTTTCGCACTTGAAGGCGCCAGGCGCGCATACCCAGAGTTTGTCCGCCGTGCGTCCAGAACCAGCAGTTGAACAGCACGGTAATGGCCAGCAGTACGCTCTGAAATGCTCGGCCGCCGGCCGGTTCTGCGCCGCCGCCATGGATCAGCACAGCGATAAAGCCGGCACAAATCCACAGCGCCAGCAGCAAAAGGAAGTCGTACAACGCCGCGCCCAAGCGGCGCATAAGTGGCGCAGGTTGAATCAGTTCGGCCATCGGGCGTTTCGCTACAGCGTGAGCGTCATGTCGAGATGAGGAATACCCGCTTCCAGATACATTGCGCCGTGGGATGTGAAACCCAGCTGGCGATAAAACCCGATGGCGGACTCTTGAGACGCCAAGTGTACCGCCGAGTCGCCGCGCGCGCGGGCTGCTGCGATCAATGAGTCCATCAGCAGGCGACCGATCCCATGCCCGCGCCATGCGGCGAGCACGGCGACGCGACCGATATGGCCATCTGGCAGCATCCGCGCCGTACCGACGGCAGACCCATTCGCGTAGGCCAGCGCATGCACGCACAGCGGGTCACGGCCGTCGAATTCCAGAGCGGGATCGATGCCTTGTTCCTTCACGAAGACCGCCTGCCGAATGGCCAGGCAGTCCCCGGAATCGCGCTCCCAATCTACGCAGCGCGCCGTGAGCATTGATGGCGTCGTAAACCGAACAGCCCAAGTAGGACCAATAGCCAGATATCGAAGCTGCCGCCGCGTAACGGCAAGCTGGCTTTCGACTCACGTTTGATCGTGACCGTCGCCGTGTCGATTTCGCCCCAGCGGTTGACCACCTGATACTCAATCTGATCGTCGTTCTGTGCGGTGGCAAAGTCGTAGAGCAATTGCTGGCCCTGCAAGGTCACCGTGCCATTGCTGGCGCTGGCGCTGATCAGGCGCAGCGGTTGCTGGCCGGCATCATTGCTGAGCACATCCAGCAGGACTTGCTCGCTGTCAGTAGGTATCGCGGTGAAATCATCGCTGGCTGCGCGCAGATTGGTGGTTGCTGGATCCAATCCATCCAGAGAGAGTTGCCCCGTGTCTGCTGGGTCAAGCCAGGCGCGCAGCTGCTTGGTCGGGGCGCTGTTGTTGTCCCATGACACATCAAATCGACCATACACGTCAGCGCCATCGGGGTTGGAGCAGGACGAGTTGCCGCCAGACAGCTGGCCAACAACGCGCTGCTGGGCATTCCACAGGCCTGAGCCGGAGGAGCCGGGTTCGGTGACGCCCTGATTCCAGAACACGCGCCAGCTCTGAACCGGTTGCCCATCAACGTTGGCGTTGCGCGGGGCCGCCTGATTGAACAGGCTGATGCGTTTTTCGTCGCCACCCGGATGGTGAACGCTGGCGCCGCTGGATGGCGTCAGGCCGCGCGCATCCCAACCGGCGTAATACACCTGAAAATTGGATGCGGGGCGCTGGTTGAGCCGAAGCAGAGTGAAGTCCGAAGCGGCATCGTCGGCAAGCAATGTGGCGCCGGTTTGATTCTGACGCAGACTGCCGTCTGGTGATCCCCCGCAGCGGCTGGTTTCATAGTTCCAATACACCACCACCGAGCTGGCGGCGAATTCGCCTCCCGCGCTGACTCCACAATGACGGGCAGTGAGCAACAGCGGATCGCCGTCCTGGTCGGTGTTGTTGAGCAGGACCGCGCTGCACACGCGCTGGCCACCCAGCGTGATGCGCGCAGTGGCGCGCACGGCGTCTGTCCAGCTGTCGGCCTCGCTGCAGGCCACATCGACGTTGCAGCTGCCGGATTTGCTGATCAAGCTCAGATCGCGAAAGCCATGTTGCACTTGGTTGATGTGCAAACGCGTTGCCGCCTGGTCGGCCGCCGGGACGCGTAACTCAAGAACCAAGGCATTGCCGGGCACCAGCGGTGACCAGAAGCGCGCATTTCGTGTGAGCTGTTCCGCTGTGAAAGGACCATGCCAGCGTTGCCCATCGGCATCGTACAGGGCCAAGGTGGCGCGTTCGGGCAGCACCATCTGAGCCAGCGTGACGCTGAGGCTCAACGCGTTCGTGCTGCGTAATTTCAGGCGCCAGACCGCATCGTCGCCTTCGCGATGCCATTGTCCGTGCTGGCTGCTGTCCAGGGCGACGTCACCCGCGCGGGCAAAATCCAAGGCGTTCGACGGCGCTTCAGATGAGGCATTGCCAGCGGGCGCTTTGAGATCCAAGGTTGCCAGCGTGTTCAGCAGCAGGCGCGACAACCACGGGCTGTCGGCGGCTTGAGCCGGCGTGAGCGTGAGCAACAGTGTGCTCAGAAGCAGCGCGCGAACGGATTTGGTCATCCGGTAAATCTCCAATGATCAGCTGGCGATAACAATTCAACACGTATTAACGGATCGAAAGTATCCAGAATCACCCAGTGTGCCTCAGGTGAGCTTGGTGTGTAGTGGCCTGCGTGACCAAAAACCTGCCAACAGGCTGCCCGCGATGATGTGCCAGATGCCCCAGCATGCCGCGATCAGCGCCATGCCGCCAAGGCCGCCGAAGAAATTAAAAATCAGAATCAGGCCGAGCCCGGAATTCTGAATGCCGACTTCCACAGTGACGGCGCGGGTGTCGGGATCGGGAAGCCGCACCAGTCGTGCGAGCAAATAGCCACAGGCAAAGGCAATCAGGTTGTGGAGAATGACCAAGCCCAGTACCAGCATCAAATACTGGCGAAAAGCTTCCAGATTGTTCATAGATGCGGCGATCACAAAACCAAAGAATGCGGCGAAGGAAAACCACCGCAGCGGCGTGCGCAGCCGCTCTGTGATGCGCGGGTGACGCGCGGCCAGCCACATGCCGGCGGCCAGGGGGACGCCGAGCATCACGCTGACCATGAGGAACATATCGCTGAAATGCAGCGATACGCTTTGCAGCAGCGGCGCCAGCTGGCCGTCGAGCTGGCCCCAGAACGCGAAGTTCAACGGTGTCATGACAATGGCGGCGAGTGATGAAACCGCGGTCATGGTCACAGACAGCGCTGAGTTGCCGCGCGATATGTGGGTGACGAAGTTGGAAATGTTGCCGCCAGGGCAGCTCGAGACCAACAACATGCCCAGAGCGAATTCGGGCGCCGGGCGCAGAATCTGGATGAGCAAAAAGGTGGCGGCGGGCAGGAGCAGAAATTGCGCGCACAACCCCGCGAACACCGCGCGTGGCAATTGCAGTACGCGTTTGAAATCCGCCACGCTCAGATCGATGGCGATGCCGAACATCACCACACCGAGCACAACGTTGAGCAACGTCAGGCTTTGCGGTGAGAAGTTTAGTGTGATGTCTTGCATTACTGCGCCTTGGTCGCCACGGCGGTGATCACCCCAAAGTAGGGCGGTTGCGATTCGCGCAGGCTGACGTCGCACTGCTCTGGCGTGAGGCCGGCATCGCGAATCAGCTGACTTAAACCCTCCGGCTTGAAGCCCAGGTTCACGTGGTCGAAAGCGGCCACCGTGGCTTCGTGAGGATGTTGCGCCAGGGTGGATATGATGGCGCGAGCGCCCGGACGCATGACGCGTGCCAGCTCGCTCATCACCTGCGCGGGCTGGGGGCTGTAGGTCAGGGCATGCAGCAGGAACACTGTGTCGAATGCCCGCTCCGGCAGGGGCAGGTCGTGCATATCGCCCTGCAGATAGCGCGCCTGCGAATAGTCTTTCAGGCGCTGCGCGCCGGCTTCAACCAGGGTGGCGCTGAAATCCACGCAGGTTATCGAGCGACTCCGTGGCGCGAGCAAAGCGGCAAGCATGCCGTCGCCAGCGGCGATGTCCAAAACATCGCCAAACTCCAGTAGGGGCAGCAAAGCATGCGTGGTGGCCTGCCAGGTGCGGCCGGGCGAGTAATGCAGCTCCATGTGACCGGCCACGGATTCCGCCCAGGTCAAGCCTGGATTGCGTCGTCGCAGGACCTCGGCCATGCGTTCGCGGTCACCGTTGATCTGTTCGCTGGAAATGTCCTGGCGCAATGCCTGCCACAGGCGTCCGATGGTGCCGCTGTGATGGGTTGCGGAGTAGAAAACGGTGGTGCCCTGACGTCGGTCTTGCACCATGCCGGTGTCACGCAACTTGCCCAGGTGAGTCGACACCCGGCTCTGGGCTAAACCGGTGATGTCGGTGAGTTCGGCGACACTCAATTCTTCAGCCTCAAGCAGCAGGAGCAAGCGCTGGCGTGTCGCATCAGCCAGAATGCGGCAGACTGCGGCGCTTTCGGTAATGTCCATGCTCATGCGGGTATGTTGCCGACTCAAAAACAGCAGTCTGCCACAGGTGGGCTGAGCACAGGACAAGGCTTTGATTCGACTGGATGTATTGCGCCACGGGGAGTGCCAGGGCGGGGAGATTTTTCGCGGTGCGACCGATGTGGCGTTGAGCGATACCGGTTGGCAACAGATGCGCGCTTCGGTGGAGCGTGGTGCCGCGCCGTGGCAACACATCATCAGCTCGCCGTTGCGCCGTTGTCGTGAATTCGCCGAAGAGCTCAGCGATAAGCTGGAGATTCCGCTCAGTGTCGATGATGACTGGCGTGAGATGAGCTTCGGTCACTGGGAAGGGCAGTTGCGTGACGAGGTGTTTGCGCGTGAGGGCCAAGCCATTCGGGCGTTCTATTTGGATCCGGTGAACAGTGCGCCGCCTGATGGCGAGGCGGCGGATCTGCTGCAGGCACGTGTGGTCGAGGCGTATCAACGGGTTCTTGCCCAAGCGTCCGGGCAGCATGTGTTGATCGTGACCCACGGCGGCGTGATCCGCGCCTTGTTGGCCCATGTGCTGAGTATGCCGTTACAGCGCATGTTCACGCTGGATGTGCCCTACGCCTGCTTCACCGGCTTGCATCATGTGGAGCGGGCTGGTTACAGCCGTTTGCTCAGTCACAACACCTGAGATGTAGGTGCGCGGCTTGCTATCATGCGCGCCGCTTCTCAGGAAACTGCCCCGTGCATAGCAAGGAACTGACCGCCGCGCTGGACGCGGCCCGTGCAGCCGGCGAGATCATTCGCGGCGCCTACCGTAAAAATTTCGACGTCAAGATCAAAGAAGACGCCAGCCCTGTAACGGAGGTTGATGTCGCCTGTGAGCATCGCATTCGCGAGATTCTCGACGCGGCCTGCCCGGACTACGGGTTTTTCGGCGAGGAAACCGGTCAGTACGACATGGATGCCGAAGCCATTTGGTTGATTGATCCGCTGGACGGGACCAAAAGCTTTGTCCGTGGTTACCCGTTCATATCCACCCAAATCGCCCTGATGCGCGATGGTGAACTGGTGCTGGGTGTGTCATCCGCGCCGCTGTTTGATGAAATCGCTTGGGCGGAAAAGGGTCAGGGCGCGTTCCTCAACGGTGAGCCGCTCAAAACCAGCAGCATCAGCGAATGGCCCAAAGCCACGCTTTCGACCGGCAATATCGCCAGCCTGACGCGCCAGCCTGCCGCCTGGGCGGCTTTGGGTGAATTGATTGGCAAGGTCCATCGCATCCGTGGATATGGCGATTTTTACCACTATCACCTGCTCTCTGCCGGACGTATTGATGCGGTGGTGGAGTCGGACGTCAACATCCTGGATATCGCCGCCAACACCGTGATTTTGCGTGAGGCTGGCGGTGTGATCTGTGATCTGCAGGGGCAGGATGTTGGGCTGGAGACGACCTCGGTGGTCGCCGCCAATCGCGCTTTGCATGCCGATCTGCTAGGACGTTTTTCCGGAACCGGCGTTGGCTGAGCTTAGCGCAGGCTGATCGTCGGCCAGCCGTTGCTCTGCGCGAGTGCGGTCAGCTTGGGGCAAGGGTCCACGGCAAAGGCGTGATCGGCCCATTCCAGCAATGGCGCATCGTTGATTGAGTCGCTGTAGAACCAGGTTTCGGTCGGGGCAGGACGACCTTCAAGCCATGCCTGGAGTTTTTCGATCTTGCCGCCCTGAAAGCAGGGAATGCCGGCGATTTCCCCGGTGAAACGACCATTGATCACTTCGCCGTCGGTACCCAACAAATGCTCAACGCCGAGCAAATCCGCGATAGGGCGGGTAATAAAACTGTTGGTGGCGGTGATGATCACCAGCTCGCGGCCAGCGCTGCGGTGGTGGTTGAGCAGGTCCATGCTGCCGGGCGCAATGATCGGCTGGATCACGCTGGTCACAAAATCAGCGCGCCAGGCTTCTAGCTGCGCCATGTCGAACTGACCCAGGCGCCCCAGGCTGAAGCGTGCGAAGGCGCGGATATCCAGCTCCCCGGCTTTGTAGTCTTCATAGAACTTTCGGTTCTGCGCTTCGTACTCGGCACCGTCGACCAGTCCCTTGTCGACCAGGTAGCGGCCCCAGCTGTAGTCGCTGTCGCCTGCCAGCAAGGTGTTGTCGAGGTCGAAAAGGGCCAGTTCCATGATGTTCGTCGTGCCGAGTGAGCGGCGTATTCTGCCTTGGCTTGGCGTCATCTGCATCGCGGGCGCTGGTTGGTTTGGACTTGTGTCGGGCTTGTGGAAGAATGGACTCAGTTCAAAATATTTTTCCACCGATGATCGACGCTGATGGTTTTCGGCCTAACGTCGGCATCGTGGTGCTCGGGCCCAACAAGCAAGTGCTATGGGCCAAGCGTGTGGGTCAGGATGCCTGGCAGTTTCCGCAGGGTGGCATTCAACGTGGCGAAAGCCCCGATGACGCCCTGTTTCGGGAGTTGTACGAGGAGCTTGGCCTGCAACAACACGATGTCGAGGTGCTGGGCTGCACACAAGGCTGGCTACGCTATCGCTTGCCACTGCGCTATATCCGACGCAACAAGAAGCCTCTGTGCATAGGGCAAAAGCAGAAGTGGTTTCTGTTGCGCATGGTTTGCGACGAGTCCAACGTGCATTTTGCCGGTTGCGACAAGCCGGAGTTCGATTCTTGGCGCTGGGTGGATTACTGGTATCCGCCAAACGATGTGATTTTCTTCAAACGCTCGGTGTACCGCCGCGCGCTGCGACAGCTTGAGCCGCTGTTGGGGGATCAGGCTTGTTCCTGACGCGCCTTGGTGTCGGGCGATTGGGAATCGCAATGAGAATTTTTGTCATGCGCTATTGACAATGATTCGCATTTGGGGTTTTATAGCCCCATGTATATCTGTGTCTGCCATGCCGTCAACGAACGGCGTATCGAACAAGCTGTCACCGAAGAAGGTGTGCGCAGCATTAAAGGTTTGTGCATGGCGACGCGTGCGGGTACCTGTTGCGGAAAATGTTTGCCAGAAGCCAAAACGCGGTTGGACCAAGCTTTGGTCCGGCATGTGTCCATGGCTGATGCCGAATGCGCGGCCTGATGCGAATCGGTCTGATTTGCGCTAGCAATAGAAAGTACCTTAAAATCAAGCGCTTACATTGATTTAATCTAGGCGCCCTGTTAGCCTCTTGGCCTATTCCAATACAGAGTGGGTTGAGTCATGAAAGGCGACGCCAAGGTTATCGAGCATCTGAACAAGGCGCTCAAAGCGGAGCTGACCGCAATCAATCAGTATTTCCTCCATGCGCGCATGTACAAGAACTGGGGTTTTGAGACTCTGGCCAAGCATGAGTACGAGGAATCCATCGACGAAATGAAGCATGCCGATGCGTTGATTGAACGCATTCTGATGCTGGATGGCTTGCCGAATCTCCAAGATCTGGGACGTTTGCGCATCGGTGAGGACGTGGAAGAGTGCCTACGTGCAGATCTCGCGTTGGAGATGGATGCGCACCCGATGTACAAAGAGGCGATTGGCTACTGCGAGTCCGTCGCTGACTACGTCACACGGGAAATTTTTGTGCGTATCCAGGAAAGCGAAGAAGAGCACATCGACTGGCTGGAAACGCAGCTGGAAGTCCTGGGCAAAGTGGGTATTCAGAACTACTTGCAAAGCCAGATGTAGTCAGGCCCAGCTGAACACAAGCCGCGCCGACACTTGTCTGCGCGGCTTTTTTATTGGTTTCAGAACGGTTTCACAACGGCCAGCAAAACGATCGCGATCAGCAAGATTGATGGTGCTTCGTTGAAGACGCGGTAGAACTTTGCGCTGCGCGTGTTGCGGTCATCTCGAAAAATTTTGACCAAGCATGCACAGGCATGGTGGTAACCAAGCAACACAAACACCAGCGCGAGTTTGGCGTGGAACCAGCCGCTTCCGGTGAGCAAACCCATGCGCCATCCGACCAGGAGCCAGACGCCAAACAGTAGGCTCAGGGCACCACCGATATGGGTCATGATCATCAGTCGGCGTTCCATGATTTTGAAACGCTCGTTGCTGATGCCGTCTGTTGCATCGGCGTGGTAAACGAACAGCCGCGGCAAATAGAACAGGCCGGCAAACCACGTGACGACGAAAATGATATGGAAGGCTTTTATCCAGAGCATGTGGTTCAGGTCCTGTAGGCCTTATCGATGGCTTTGCGGGTGAGAATGCCGTAAATCACGGTGGGATCGTTGCGGGTTGTGCGCTCGACATAAAGCGCTTCAACCCCGCTGCTGTCGAAGGTCTCGCTGGCTTCTTGCAGGGACGCGCGCAGTGGCACGGGCGCGCACTGGCGGCGGTCACCTGGAATTTTGGCCAGATTGATCACGTGTTCTTCATCACTCTCGTCATCGTTTTCGCTGGCCACGCTGACCGCGTACTGCACGTCGGCCGCGCCAATCACAAAAGCTGGAGATTTTTCAGGACGAACCAACAGCCAGTCAGGCTTGCCGCGCAACAACTCTTTGGCCTGCTCAAGCGTGAGGCTTTCGCCGCTGGCCGCGAAGTTGCGGTTCATCGTCGGGATGACGCTCAAGCGGCGCAGCGAGCGCGATACCGGGTCGTTGCGATAATCCAATCCGCGATTTTTGAGCAGCAGTGAGACGATGGATTCGCCGTTGTTGGTTTCGCGGCAAACCAATACAGCGGTGATCACGGTGATCATGGCGGCAAACACCATGTCTGTGCGGCCAGACAGCTCCAGGATCACAATGAGCGCGGTTAATGGCGCCTGAAGCACGGCGCCGAACATGGCGCCAAGCCCAAGCAGGGCGAACAACGCAACCTGCTCCGCCGGCAGGCCGGCGGCCTGTGCGCTGAGATGGCCCAGCGCGCTGCCCAGGCACGCTCCAACGAGCATGCACGGCATGATGATGCCACCCGGTATCGCGCTGGCAATGGCCAGGCTTGAACAAATCAGCACAATGGCGCCGAGCATGAGTGATATCGATAGCGGCATGTCGCCGGCCAGCGCCTGATTGATATTGATGAATCCATCCGCCGTGGTCAGGGGCAGGGCCACGGCGAATGCCGCCGTGATCAAGCCGGTGATGGCCATGTTGATCCAGGTCGGGATGTCTTTGGCGCGTAGGGTCAGCCAGGCAATTGCACGCTGGTAATAGGTGGCGACAAGACCCAGCGTGGCGCCAACAACCAGGAGGATAGGGAGCTGGGTCAGTGACTCGATTTCGGCCACGCTGACACTCAGAGTGGGGTGTGCGGTCAGCCACAGGTGGGCAACCGCGTTGGCGCTGACCGCCGCAACAATGGTCGGTGCGAGACCCAGCACGGAATATTCCATGATGATCACCTCCATCGTGAAGATGACCCCGGCAAGCGGTGTGTTGAACGAGGCCGAGATGCCCGCTGCAGCGCCACAGCCCACGAGTGCCCGGACGGTGCTGTGCGGAAGCTCCAGGTACTTGCCGATCAAGCTGCCACCGGTTGCGCCAAGGTGCATCGCGGCGCCCTCTCGGCCCACCACTTGACCTGATCCGGCGGCGATCACGGTGCCAAAAAAGTTCGCCCAGGCGTTGCGTGTCGGGAGCTGCCCTTGGTGATGCATCAAGCGCTCCACGATATGCACTAGGCCGGTGTGACGATGTCGCGCTTTCATGAATTGGTAAATCAACCCAACCAGCAGGGCGCCCAATACGCTGGCCCAGAACTGGGTTGGGAGTTGCAGCAGGTTCTGCGCACCGAATACGCCGGGCTGTTCAAAAAGCCAGCGGGCAAAGTCAATGAGGTGATGCAGCGCGGAGATCGCCAAGCCAGCCAGCAAGCCGCAGACACAGCCGAGTAGCGAAAGCGCCAAAATGCCGGGCTGTGCCGTCACCGGGAACATCATTCGCAAGGGAGAGGTCCAACGCCATCCTTTCATCCCTGTGCCCATGCTAATCTGACGAGTTTTTCCCGACGTTGAAGTTTATGTCTGACCAATTGCGTGTCGCGATCGTGGGTGGAACCGGTTACACCGGTGCCGAGTTGCTGCGTCTGCTGGCGGTTCATCCGCAAGCCGAGGTGGTGGCCGTGACTTCGCGACAGGAGTCCGGCCGACCGGTTGCAGACGTTTTTCCCAATCTGCGTGGCCATTATGCACTGTCCTTCAGTGAGCCTGATATGGAGTCGTTGGCCCGGCAGGCCGATGTGGTGTTCTTTGCGACCCCGCACGGCGCCGCGATGGCCGGTGTTGCGGAGTTGTTGCGCAAGAATGCGCGGGTTATTGACCTGTCAGCGGACTTCCGATTGCGCGATCAGGCGACTTGGGAGCAGTGGTACGGACAGCCTCATACCGCGCCCGAGTACCTTGATGAAGCCGTCTACGGTTTGCCGGAACTGAATGCGGCACGTTTGCCGCAGGCGCGTCTGGTGGCCTGCCCGGGCTGTTATCCCACCTCCGTTGAGCTGGCGCTCATGCCGTTGCTCAAGGCTGGGGTCGTGGCTTCGAGCGGCATCATTGCCGATGCCAAATCGGGCGTCTCCGGCGGGGGGCGCCAAGCCAAAATCGGCATGCTGTTCTGTGAAACGGCGGATAGTTTTGCACCCTACGCCAGCGCGGGGCATCGGCACCAACCTGAGATCGACCAGATCCTCAGCGAGATGGCTGGAAAGCCGGTGCAGTGCTTGTTTCAGCCCCACCTGACGCCCCAGGTGAGAGGCATCGAGGCGAGTATTTACGCGCCACTGGCTGATACCCAAGCGGATTTGCAAGACATCTTCGAGCGCGCGTATGCCGATGAGCCGTTTGTGGACGTGATGCCGCCGGGCAGTCATCCGCAGACCCGCAGCGTGCGTGGCTCCAACATGGCGCGCATAGCGGTCACGCGTCGTGGCGATATCGCCGTGGTCTTTTGCGTCATTGACAATCTCGCGCGCGGCTCATCCTCACAAGCGATTCAATGCATGAACATCATGTTCGGGCTGGATCAGACCGTCGGGTTGAGCGCGCCGGCCTTACTGCCGTGAGTGTCCCGACGAAGAACAAGCGGCGAACGCTGATCAAGTACCTTGCTGTCGCGCTTATTGGCGGCGTGGTGGGTGGTTTGCTGGTGTATGGTGTGCTACCCGAATCGTCAGAAGACCTCGCAGATGATGCGTCGGTCGGGGCGGATTGTCCGGCCCAGCTTGCATCGCTGCGGCGTCAGCACCGGCAGCAGAGCGAGGAGCTGGCGTATGTGAAGCAATCGGTGGTCGTTGAGCAGGAGGCGTGTTTTGAACTGCGCGACGATTTGCGCGAGCAGCTTGCTGAAGTTGGCAAGTTGAACGAGCAGCTCGCGTTCTATCGCGGCATCGTCGCCCCGGAGCAAAATATAGCTGGCGTGCGCATCCATAAAGCGGAAGTCATGCCGCTGTATGGGCGGAACTATCAATTTCGTTTGACGTTGCTGCAGCCGGTGCGTCAGTCCTCAGATGCCAAGGGCATGCTCAAGCTGCATCTGGAAGGCTTAAAGAAAGAAACCTTTGTGTCGGTGCCGCTCAACGAGATCGCATTGGGCCAGAAACCGCCAGCGTTTTATGAGTTTCGTTATTATGTTGAGATATTCGGGCAATTCCGATTGCCGTCCGACTATCGGCCCTTGAGATTGGTCGCCGAGGCCATACCTGAAGAAAGAGGGCTGAAACCGGTCAGCCAAACATTTGTCTGGACAGAAATTCTCAAGCCCCAGGCCGCTGAAGAGAGCAACCCATGAGCGAAAATCTTCTGGTATTCACCGACGCTGCTGCGTTGAAAGTCAAAGCGTTAATGGAAGATGAAGGCAACCCCAATCTGAAGCTGCGTGTTTTCGTGTCCGGCGGTGGATGCTCAGGTTTCCAGTACGGTTTTACCTTCGATGAGAATGAAGGTGATGACGACACACGCGTTGATAAGCAGGGTGTGTCGTTGCTCATAGATCCAATGAGCTATCAGTACCTGGAAGGCGCTGAAATCGACTACAAAGATGATGTCAACGGCGCTCAGTTCGTCATTCGTAATCCGAACGCGACGACCACCTGCGGCTGCGGTTCTTCGTTTTCCGTCTAGGGTTGCGCAGGTGGCTCGTCAGCGCTCGCAACCAATGCAGCGCGGGTTACCGGGAGATCGTCCAGCTTGGCCAGTAGCGTTGCGGTCTGGCTCTGGAATCTCTCCATCTCTGCACTGGCAATCGGCGGTGCGCTGGGAAGCTTGACCCGCAAGGGGTCGACGTGTCGTCCGCCAACCAGGAACTCATAATGCAGATGCGGGCCCGTGGCGAGGCCTGACATTCCGACATACGCAATCGTGTCGCCTTGGCTCACGCTGACTCCCTTGCGGATGCCGCGGCGGAACGCATTGAGGTGGGCATACAGGGTCTGATATTTGCCAGCATGCTGCAGGATCACCACCTTGCCGTATCCGCCCTTGTTTCCGGCAAAGACGACTTTGCCCGAGCCCGCGGCCTTGATGGGCGTGCCGCGCGGCGCCGCGTAATCGACCCCTTTGTGGGCACGAATGGTGTTCAGGATCGGGTGCTTGCGCCCCATTGAGAAGCGTGAGCTGATGCGTGTGAAATCCACCGGCGAGCGTAAGAAGGCTTTCTTCATCGGCTTGCCATCGGGTGCGTAGTACGCGGCGCGTTCCTCGTCATCCAGATAGCGCACAGCCCGCAAAGCCTGTCCGCGGTTGGTGAATTCCGCGGCGAGGATGTTGCCATCCTTGAGCAACTTACCGTCGCGATACAGCTCCTCGTAAATCACCCGGAAGCGGTCGCCGGCACGGATATCCAGAGCGAAGTCCACGTCCCAGGCGAAGATCTCCGTCAGTTCCATGGTCAACCGGTCCGACAGGCCGGCGGCCTTGGCGGACAGGAACAAGGAGTTTTCGATCACGCCTTCCACGGCAACTTCGCGCACGCTCAGGTCGTCAACCAGCAGCGTCTGCTGGAAGGAGCCATCGTCATCGCGTCGGACGCGAAGCGTTTTGGTGTCGTCGATGCGCATGTCCAGTGCAGCGACGCGTTGAGCGTCATCCAGTCCAAGCATCAGCTTGTCGCCAGGGCGCAGGCGCAGAAGGCGTTTAGCTTCGCCGTCGAGTTTAGCCAGGGCCATCCAGTCGACAGGCTTGAGCCCGTTGCGGTCGAACAATATTGAGAGCGAGTCGCCGTTTTTGACCACCAGTTCGCGGCTTTCAAGGCGGACCAGGTTCTGCTCGTCGACCGCTTCGGCTGCAAGGCCGGCGGTTTCTGCGCTCAAATCCTGAAGCGCGGCGCTGCTACGCTCGACGTCAGTTAGCGCGGCGTTCGGTGGCGTGAGGGCCGCTTGAGCGCTGGATATCGGTGCGATGTCGTCCAGCAGCGATCGCGTTTGCGGCGCATGGGGGACGAGGGTGATGTCAGTCTGTATCGTGTCGCCACGAGCGTCATCCGAGACAACGGTCTCGGCGTCACGATTGCCGGCGAAGTAGAACGCCAACGCAAAAAGGCCAGCACCGATAGCCAGCTTGGGCACAAGTCGCGCCGAAGCCGGAGCGGTGGGCTCCGTTACAATATAGTCAGATTTCATTGCTACTCGCCCCCAATACCCGTGTGTACCTATATGCAGGTATTGGGACTGCAGCATACTTGAAGGTCTCGCCTGAGGCTAGTGTTTTCATAGAGATACAGCCGGTAGCTTCAGCGCGATGGCAACATATCGCCCTAACTACAGATAAAAACTGACGAATGAATTTGGAAACGGCAGTGGCCGAACTTGCCCGCGGTGTCGCGGAACTGATTCCGGAGAACGGCCTGCACGAACTCTTAAAGACGGCGGGAGAGCAAAAACGTTCCCTCGTGGTCAAGGCTGGCTTCGATCCAACTGCGCCGGATTTGCATTTGGGGCACACGGTGCTTCTGAACAAGATGCGGCAGTTCCAGGAGCGCGGTCATGATGTGGTGTTCCTGATTGGGGATTTCACCGGCAGGATTGGTGATCCCACGGGGAAAAATGTCACCCGCAAGCCTTTGACCGAGGAGCAGGTGCAGTCCAACGCCCGCACATATGCCGATCAGATATATAAGGTGTTGGATCCGCAAAAAACCCGCATCGAGTTCAATTCCAAGTGGCTGGGTGCGATGGATGCGAGCGATACCATCAAGCTTGCGGCGCAGTTTACGGTTGCTCGTATGCTCGAGCGCGACGACTTTGATAAACGCTACAAGTCCGGTCAGCCGATTGCGATACACGAGTTCCTGTACCCGTTGATGCAGGGGCAAGACTCGGTCGCGCTCAAGGCAGATATTGAGTTGGGCGGAACCGATCAGAAGTTCAATTTGTTGGTTGGCCGACATCTGCAGAGCCAGGCGGGGCAATCACCACAGCTTGTTCTAACGATGCCGATCCTGGAGGGGCTGGACGGTGTGCAGAAGATGTCCAAGTCTTTGGGCAACTACATCGGCATCAACGAAGCGCCCGACGAGATGTTCGGCAAACTCATGTCCATATCCGACGAGTTGATGTGGCGCTACTACGAGTTGCTGAGTTTCCAGCCTTTGGATGAGGTGGCGCGTCGTCGCAAAGCGGTCACCAGCGGCGAGCTGCATCCCAAGCAAGCCAAGATGGATTTGGCTGAGGAGATCACGGCCCGCTTCCATGGGGCAGAGGCGGGCGTGGCTGCGCGTGAAGCGTTTGACCGCCGCTTCGCCCAGGGGCAGCTCCCGCAAGATATCGAGCTCATTGATATAACCGTGGGGGGCGATGGCATGGGTTTGGCTCACCTTATGAAGGCGATGGAGCTGGTTACGAGCACTTCAGAAGCGATGCGGATGCTCAAACAAGGTGCTGTGAAGTTGGATCAACAGCGGGTTTCGGACCCAAAACAGCTGTTTTTCCCGGGGCAGACGGTTTTGATCCAGGTCGGAAAGCGTCGAATTGCGCGCGGACGCTTGCTGTAGAGGGTGTTTGGGGTGGCGTAAGTTATTGATTTTGCGTTCATTGAAAAAAAATTGAAACAAAGTGTTGACGCCCCCCGAAACCCATGTATCATACGCCTCCCTGACGCACTGAGCGGCACCAAAAACCGCCACTCAAAACGTCAAAAGTTCTTTAAAAATCAAGCAAGTAATTTGTGCGGGTGCTCCTTGGAAA
>CAZVMN010000013.1:0-91579 GCA_964629015.1 uncultured Oceanococcus sp. | reverse complement strand
GACTCAACAGGCGATGGAAGACACGGCACTGCGTCGTGGTCCAATCCATCATCGGTGCGACGCAAAAGCGCCAGGGGCTAATTTGTTCCGAGAATGTGGTCACTTGTTACACGCAGTCGCAATTCGCAGTGAAGTGCAGGGCGAATCGATTTTCAAAATCGCGATATTGTAGTTGACGTTGAGACCTTGCATCGCTCCTTCTGCAGGAGCAGATCCACGGCACTCAGTTCGCCGGAGTGTAATTTGCGTTACCAATGCCACACGCGGGCCTGTTGTTGGGCCAGGAAAAGCCTCTAAACCGCCCGCAGCGGGCAATTTCAGAAATATTTAAGAAATCTTTGCGGAATCTCTCAAGCCTCCAATGCGCCGGAAGAGCAATCTGGCCACACATTGGCAGCGGGTGATGCACGCATCGTCCGATGCTTGTTCCAGAGTTCAGATGGAGATTTCAAAATGCGTACGGCGATCAAAATTATCGTGGCTTCACTTGGGCTGATGGCCCTGCATGGAACGGCTACCGCTGAGGATCAGATGCTCAATGAGCAAAGCAGAGCGTTGTATCGTTCGATTGCGGCGCAAGGGGATCAAGCCTTGCTCGACATTCGGGCGTCGGTCGTGGGCTCGATTTCGCAATCCGTGAACCGGCAGATGGCCGCGTCGCTGCCGCAACTGGCAGACGCGGGCCATCCGAACCATTCGCAGCGGCTGGATGGCAATACGGACCTCACGGCTATAGCGATGGGGCGCTGAATCTGGGGTATCAGGTTGATGCGCTTTAACAGCGCGAGTATGCGCTGGTGAAAGGCTTAGCTAGACTTGATCTCCCGGCCGGCAATGAGCTGGCAAGTTTCGAGATTGAAATGGCCGTCACAGGCGGAGACGCGTCACCGGTTCGATGGCGCTTTGCCAACGCAGAATACAACGAGCGCAATCATGAATTGATGGTTGCGAAGTCGCCCGTTGCTCTGGAAGCTAAGCCGTTGGAAGTGCTGCTTTGTCTGCTGCGTGCAGAGGGCGAGCTGGTGACCAAGCAGGAGTTATTCGACACCGTTTGGGCCGGCCGTGTCGTCACGGACGGCGTCCTGTCGCAAGCCATTCGGCGCATCCGCGAAGTCCTGGGAGACACCGATCGCACTATGCTGCGCACGGTACACGGTTATGGTTTCCGACTGGACGTACCGATCGAAATCGAAGGCCGCGATGATCCCGGCACACGACTTCAATTGGAAGCAGGCCAGGCATTGCCAAATCTGCCCAACTGGGTGCTCGACCAGCGCCTGCAAACGCGACCGGCGAATGAGCTGTGGCGCATACGTCACGTCCAAAGTGGCCAGTTCAGGGTGGTGAAGCTGGCCCTGGATGAGCGCGCGCAGCGGGCCCTAAAGCGTGAGGTGACGCTGAACAAAGTCTTGCGCGCGGAGCTCGGCGATGATGCGCCCCTGGTTCCGCTCCTGGAATGGCAGTTCGAGAGCAGCCCGGCCTGGATACAAATGCCCTGGTACGAAAAGGGCAGCCTGGCGGACTGGTTACTCTCACTAGGCGGCCCGCGAGCGCTTGAGCTGCCTGACCGCCTGAAAATCGTGGCGGAAGCGGCCGAAGCTCTGGCCAAGGCGCATGCTCTGGGTGTAATGCACAAGGACATCAAGCCTGGCAATCTGATGGTTGAGCTGCGCGGCGGCGAAGCCCGGCTGCTTATGTGCGATTTTGGCAGCGGCACGATCAAAAGCCGCGAACGGCTGGAACAATCCGGCGTGACGGTGATGGGCTTCACCAAAACTGTTCACATCGATTCCTCGACCAGTGGAACGCCCGCCTATATGGCGCCGGAGGTGCTCAAAGGCGGGGTTTTTTCCGAGCAATCCGACGTCTTTGCGCTCGGCGTGTTGCTCTATCAGCTGGTGATTGGCGATCTCAATGAGCCGATGGCGCCGGGCTGGGAAGAGGATGTCACCGACAGTGGGCTGCGCGACATTATTGCTGAGGCTTGTGCCGGCAAGCCGGCGCGGCGCATTGCCGACATGGCGAGTCTGGCGCAGCGCATCCGTGACTGGACGCCGATACAGGAAGCTTCAATAACAACGCCAAGCGTTGTGGGGACGAAGGCAGAGGCCGGGCGCCCCCGATCCAAGCGACGCCGCCTTCGCAACGCGGCGCTTGTGTTGCTGGTACTAACAGCCGCGTTTTGGCTGTGGCGCAACATCCACGTCACCATCATCGCTACGGATGATGCCTCAGACACATGGCAATTGCCGGCCAGCGCCGATCAAAGAGTGGCGATTCTGGCCTTTGATCTGCTTGGCCTGGATAGTCAGACCCAGACGGTCATGGGTGGCCTGCAGGATGCACTGATTGCGGATATGGCCAATCTTTCCGGCATCCGCCTCGTGCATGGGCAGAACCTGTCCCGACTGGGCCTGGCCGATGCCCCCGCGCGGGAGATCGGGCGTGCACTCAAAGCCGATCAGTTGATTCGTGGGTCGGTGCAGCAATCGGGTGAGCAACTGCGGGTGAATCTGCAGATCGTTGATGCGAGTCGTGACGAGGCGATTTGGGGACAGGTCATTCAGGGTGCCAGGGGCGATTTGTTCTCGGTTCAGGCAGATATTGCGCAAGCCTTGGCTACGGCGTTGGGTGCGCAGCATTCACCGTCCGGCGGACAGTCTGTCAACAACCAGGCGTATGAGGCTTATCTCGCCGCGTTGTCGTTGTGGAATCAGGGTGACGCAAAAGATGGTGCGAAAGGGGATGCGCTGACGGATGAACTTGAACGGGCGCTGATGCTGGACCCGAATTTCATCGACGCACATTTGTTGGCAGTGCTTAAAGCAGCACGCGATTACTGGTCTTCGGCATCGCCGCGTGATGAGTCCGAGTCGCGCATCACGCAGCACATTGCCGCACTGGAGCGTTTAAATACGCCGCCAATCAAGCTCGCGACCGCCCGCGCCGTGTGGCGCTATTACCTTGAGCACGATCCAGCCGGCGGGCTGGAAATACTCACGCCGTTTCGACGTCAACTCGTCCGTAACACCGAATCGGCCTTGTCTTATGCCTATATGCTCAGACGGGTGGGGCGGGTCGATGAGGCGTTTTCCATCCTTGATCAGCTCATGGATCAGGACCCGTCAGCCATCGTGCCGCTGGAAACCAAGGCGGAGATGCTGGCCCTGCAAGGAAAGGGAGGCGAAGCCATCGCCTTACTGCAACAGCTAGCCAATCGCTTACCAGAACGCAGCATGGCGAAGATCAAGATGGCCAGCTATGGCTATACGCTGACCGGGGAGGTCGGGTTTTTGCAGCTCGGTCGAGCTCTTCTGGCTCAGAGCGACCACTACAAGAACATGGTGTATTTCGCCGACCTGGAAATTGCCCGACGCAAGGGCGATCTGGCGGCGATCCGCGAGCTTGCACGCACTTTCGATAGCGAAGACCAGTCCAATTCGGGCCACGGTCGCGAACCGTGGGAGCTTGGTGTGGCCTGGGCCCTCTACGTCGGACAAGCGCCGCTTGAGGAGGTGCATGCACTCGCCCGTGTTGCGCTGGAGAAAATCCAGCGCTGGCGCGCAGAATCCGACAGTGCGGCCAGGCGCAGTACCATGGCCCAGGTGCTAGCCTTACTGGGCAGAACCAAGGAGGCGATCGCTTTGAGCGCGCAGGTGGAGGCTGAATATCCCTTCGAACGCGATCAGCTGGAAGCAACAGCTTATCTTCTGAAAAGCGCCACCATCTACGCCTTTGTCGGAGATGAAAAAGCAGTTCTGGAACGACTTGAGAAGCTTGCCGGATCGACCTCGTTTCGCATGAACTTGTGCATGATCCCATACGAAATCTCGTATCAGGGCATCTGGCAGATCCCAGCCGCGCGAGCCTATGTTGAGCAGCAATGTGATGCGGTCTGGGCTCACAACCGTCGTGAATTGGCGCCATTGCTTGCCGAATATTAGGCATTGGCGGTCAGCGACAGCGGATCTGCTCAGTCGGACAGGTCAAGAACCAAAGCGCCTGGATGTTTCATCAGACCCGAGTACGCGCCTTTCACCGGATTGGAAGCACATCCAAGGCCGGTGATGCTCAATTGCCTCCTGTTCAATCGTAAAAACAGACTTCAGTAAAGTCATCCCGTCGATAGCAGCGCGGTTCCGACGATGGCGGCCGATAGCTAGGCTTCCAGCGCAACAAGTCTTGAAACTGAGCGTCGGCGGCCTGTTTGCGTCGCTGCTCCTGTTCAAAGGCACGCTGTGCTTCGGCCTGTTTCTGTGCGGCAACCTTCTGGTCGCGGAAGAAGCGGTGAATCAGCACGGCGGGGGCCTGCGCGCAAACCGCCTGCGAGGCGTGCGGCGGTGCGTATCTGGCAACCTCAAACAAGAAGCGCTGATCATTCGCACCGGTGGCGCCCACGCGGCGGGATTCGCCATTCAACCAAGTGGCGAAGGCGGAGCACTGCTCGTGCGGGACTTCGTAGTGGGCGTTCTGCGGATTGCTGTAGTGTGCCATGACGGTGCGCACATACTCAGACCATTGGTTGAGTGATGCATTCTTGCGAGGCAGATTGGCGCGATAAAACACAAAGGGGTCAGGTGCGGCTTCAAAATGAGCAAGGTCCTGTGCCTGTACCCAGGCGCTAAGCGCCGCCGGCATGGGCGGGCAGGGCTCATCCTTGATGCGTGCCTGCTCATATTTCATGGCCCAGATCAGTCCGTCGTCAGGGATACGGCTTATCTGGCTGTTGTTCGCGCCGGCATACACAAGACCGTAGGCAATCTGGCAGCCATTCAAGCCTGCGATACGCTCGCGGGCAGTGAACGGTTTTGTTTTCGACGCTGCTGATGTCTGCGGCTTGGCGGGTGCCGCCGCCTGCTGAGTCTCCAAGTCGCCTAGCAGCGCAGTGGGCACCATGGCCTGGGCTCCGCAATGCACCTCTGGTTTGTAGTACAGCTTGAAGAGTTCGTATTCATCTCCCGAAAGCGAATTCAGTCGCTGCGATACAAAAGCACAGTCCTGAGCGCTGAGGCTGCGCTGGGCAAAACCTGCATCCTCCAAGCTATTCTGTGCAGAGTGGTCCCCAAAACAGCGGCCCAGTCCTTTTGTTGCCCTGGCGATTGCAGCATCGGGCGGCGAATCGGCGAAGTAGTTGAAGAAGCGTTTGTGGTCACGTTTCGACCACGTCTTGCCCCGCAGCTTGCCGGTCATCGCTTTGGCCAGGCGGCTGTTCTTCTTCAGCCCGCAATCGCCCTGGGCGAGGCAGCGCTCCAAGGTTTCCATGACGCCACTGTCTTCGTAGATGGCATCTGCGCCGTCATAAAACCAGGTCAGGATGGCGTGAGACCGCGCCGCGTCGGAGTGAATGAAATACGTACCTTCGCGTAAAAAAGGCGTGGAGCGTCGATCATTAAAGCCCCAATCCTCGTAACGAATCGGGCAACTGGGTGACTCCTTGAAGCCATTCTTCAGTGTCTGCTCTGTTGCCCCGACATAAAAAGCGTTGGCGACGGCGCTCAAGGTCGCCAGTAGTAGGGCGGGTAGCACGCGATAAGTATTCGAAAACACGTCTTGATCCTAAGTTCAACACGAAGAATGGCGCTCAAAAGCCTACAAAGCCACCCCCCATTTCGGTGTCAATAGGCGTCAAGCGGCAGGTCTGATCACCGGCTTTGGTCATGGGAATTGTAGAGCCGCGCAACCGGTCGGTTGAACCGCGATATGTCTTGGAAGTCCACACCCTCCGAAGCAGCCGCTTATCCAGCTGCGGCGTCTATGGATGAGCCCTGCCTTGGAGGTGGACCAGCAAAGCATACAGGCACTGCAGGCATTCACATGGCTGTCACAGTCGCCGAATAGCCTTGATTGGATGCCACAACTTCGCCTGAGTCTATGACGCCTCCGACCTGTGACTACCGGCGCCGCCAATGGCTGCGTGCCGGGGGAGCCTCTCTGCTACTCCCTCTGCTGCCAGGTTGCGGCAACGGTGATTTCTCCAACGGCCAGTCCGCACCGCCGGTTCCATCCCAACCCCCAGTGCAGCCGGGGCTGAGCGTGCAACCGCGCGGCATTCATATCAGCTTTGCCGACGACCCATTGCGCACCCGCGCATTGACCTGGTTTACCGATGGGCGCCTAAACCCAGGAACATGGCTGGAGTACGGCCCAGTTCTACCCGGCATGAGCCCCCTCGCTATTCAGACCCAGGTGCTGCCACATCGAGTCGAAGGCCATGTTGAACCGACGTTTGGCCGGGATGTTCTCACCCACCGCGCGTATATCGACAATATCGACCCTGTCTTGCCCGTGCGATACCGCGTGGGTCATGCAGGAGCTTGGTCCGAGGTCTTCGTGATCAAGCCGGTGCCGACAGGGGACCAGTTCCGCTTCAGCCATGTCGCCGACATGGGCCTCAACCCAGCGGTCAACTGGGTCGTGAAAGGGCTGGCCCGCAACGACGCCGATTTCTTCCTTTTGCCCGGTGATCTCTCCTACGCCGATGGCGAACAGCCCATCTGGGATGAATGGTTTGACCTGATGCAGCCCTTGTTGGGACGCGTGCCGATGATGGCAACACCGGGCAACCATGAGCGGGACGATGGCAATGGCGACGGCTACCTGACCCGCACCACACACATGGGGCCGCATGGCAACCGCGGCTGGTACAGCTTTACCTTCCGCAACGTGCACTTCTGCTGTAGCACCGGCGGGGTGTTCGCAGAGGACGGCCTGCTTGATCAAGAGTTGGCGTTTCTCGAAACTGATCTGGCCGCCGCCTCCGCGAGGCGTGCGCGCGGCGAAATCGATTTCATCGTCTTCGCCAATCACTACCCGCTCTGGACCGACCGAGCGGGCCGGTCGCCCAACAACCCGCGGGTTATCGCCCTGTTCGAGGAGATGCTGCTTCGCTATGGCGTCGATCTTCTTCCGGTGGGCCACGACCACATCTACCAGCGTTCTCACCGCACTGCGCGCGGGGTCCGGGACGAAAACGGCTACTTCCAGGTGATTGCCGGCAATGGTGGCAAGGCCATGCTGGACTTTGACCCGATTAGCGACTGGTCGGCATCCGCACAGCAGCGCTATGGCTACACCGAATATGTCGTCTCAGGCCCCCGCATGGTCGCCACCACCTACGCTGTCGACATCCGGCTCGGCGTTGGAGAACTGGCCACCAATCTACCCACTTTCCTCGACCAGCCGATCGACACCTTCGAGATCACCTCGCGCACCATGCTGGCGCGTCAGGGCTTCGTAAAGCCGGCGCGCAACGTCGGCATGATGATGGCCGAGGCCGGTATCCACTCTAGCACGCAGCTTTTTGCCGAGGCGCGTGCCCGCTCCGAGGCGTTTCGCGCCGACAGCAGCCTGATTGGCTGAAGCCCTCTGTCTGACAAAGTTTCTAGCGCACGCGCGCAGTATCCGCACCTTTTCTATAAAACTCTGAAACGTTTTTGGGTTGGCGGCGGTAAGCTGGATACCACCATGCGGGGTTTAATCTCGCCGCAAATGATCAGGGTTCGAGAATCAGGTCACACACAATAGGCTTGTGATCATAGGCTTCGATTTCGGTGGGTATGCCGGTAAAACAGGTTCCGGTGTAGGCATCCGAAGCCACATGATCGATGTTGAGCAGGTTGGCGTAAGTGGGGGTGACGAGCAGCCCCGCAGCACTGATTTGATTGAATGGCTGACCGTCCCCTACATGGGCGTTCCAGATGGCGGCGCTAGGGTCGAGCAGGGCCAGTCGCGCTGGGTCGGTGTTCAGATCGCCGAGTACGATATTGCGCGTGCCATTCGCAGCGGGTTCTGTGCTGCCATCGAGGATGTCGACAAACACCTGCTCGAATTGTGCAACACGACAGCTCTGGTCTTGCGCCGTGAAACCAGAGGTGCCGTGAACGTTCACAACGGTCAAGCGCTCCCCGGTTACAAGATCGATCTCACCTCGGCCAATGCGAGTGCCGCCACCGCAATCATCAGTCTGCCCACCGGTCAGATGATCCAGGCATACGTCACTGCCACAGTTACGAAATCGGCCGAATTTACGCCTCACAGCCAAGCATTTGTCCGGCCGATTTTGGTGACAAGCGATCTGATACTCAGGCCCGAGGATGTGTTGGCCAACTGTCGCAGCCCCTGGAGTCCAATCCTCGCAAATAAAGCGGGCGTGAAATTCGACAGGAATTTGCGCGCACTCCGCCGGATGAAAGATCTCCTGCAAAGCGACAATGTCTGGCGATATCGCTTGAATGAATGCGCGGGTGTCGGGAAAGAGGGCTTTGTGTGAAAGGCCTGTGCCATACCACTCGCTGGCGATGTCGGCATCGTCACAGCTATATGGAGATGACGGGGCGTTGTCGCATTGGGGAATGCCGACATTGAATGTCATGACCCGCAGGTGGCCATCCTCTATTGCGGATGCTGCGCGGTTCGCGCCGCCGCAGCTCGCAACTACAAGACTGAACAGAATGGCGACCCGCTGAAAATTCACCGGCGCACCAAATGATTCGGTCGGCCAATGCTGGAATGGTCGCATCCAAACCGCCCCAGGGATTCGGCATCGTCCTGATCCGAAAACGGGTTGAGCACACTGCCGACGTTCCAGAATTCGCCGTCGACCTTGTCACGTCGAATGTCGATCTGCACGAATCCGTGAGCACCCGCGTCATGGAATGCAACATTTGGATTGGCCAGCATGACGGCATTGTTGTAAAGCGGTCGGAGCAACGCGCCCTCTGGAGAATCGGCGAGATTGTTGGAGGTCACACTCATACTGGTGAATTCAACGGCAACGCTGCCATCTCCAGTCAGCGGGTTATAACCTGGTACGCCTGTGAGGCTGCTGGTTAGCGGGTTAAATGGTGTGTAAGGGTCTTCGACCACATCGCTGGCCCAAGCGGTGTGAATATCACCAGTCAGGACCACATTGTCTTGAATGTGTTCGTTGCGCCAGGTTTGCATCAGTTGGTCGCGTTCAAACTGGTAAGCCCCCCAGTTGTCTCCTCCCTCGTTGCCACCGCCAGGACGCAGCCCCATCTCCTCAGAGACCGATGCGGACAAATACGGCAGTGGCGAGTAGCGTGGATCGGGGTTGTTGCGGTGTGGCGACATCATGGTTTGCTGTCCGAGCACGCGCCAGGCAGTGCCGCGCTCGTGCGAAGCGCGCATTTCTCTGAGCAACCAGTTTTTTTGTTCTTCGCCCAACATGCTACGTGTCGGGTCGGCGCTTTCGGTCCCAATAATAGAGGTATTAGTCTCTGGTGAATTGCGTTGCAAGCGCGTGTCGAGCATGAGCAGATCAACAAGATCGCCAAAAGGCAGGTGCCGCCAAATCTTCAGCGGATTACCCGGTTCCGGAAGTCGAATCGGAAGCCATTCCGCATACGCTTGGACCGCTGCCTGTTTGCGTTCATACCAATCGCCTTCGGTCTCCGGCTGATGGTTTTGCGCGCCATCAAGCCAACTGTTGTTGGTGGATTCGTGATCATCCCAAACGACAATCAGAGGGTGCGCTGCGGTCATCGCTTGCAGGTCCGCATCTGTGCGGTACTGAGCATGGCGCTGACGATAATCGCTCAAGCTGACGATTTCGTAAGGGGGCTCGTGATGGCGGCCGAGTGCGCTGTCGCCACCGTATTCGTAGAAGTAATCGCCCACATGAATAACGGCATCCAGATCGCGTTGAGCCAGAACCTTGTAGGCGTTGAAGTAGCCGGTGGAATAATTGGAACACGAAACCAGGGCGAATTTGAGCTGTTCAACGCCCACAGTCGGCGCGGTGCGCGTGCGTCCAACAGGGGAGTACCGGCCGTCAAGCTGGAAACGGTAGAAATAAGTTGTCGCAGGTTGCAATCCGGTGACATCGAGCTTAACCGTGAAATCGGATTCAGGAAGAGCATGCGCATCGGCGGCAATATCGAATCCGTCGCCAGAACGACGCACGATGCTGGAGAAGCTTGCGTCGAGTGCGACTTCCCATGCAATTGCCGTGGCGCTTTTGAGGCCGCTGATGCGAGTCCACAAGATAACGCGGTCGACCATCGGATCACCGGACGCGACGCCATGGCGAAACGTGGGATCAGCATTGTCTTGAGTCGCAACAAAGTTCTGGCTTTTGCCGCCCTGGCATGCGGTGAATGCAATGGGGGCAGTGGCCGCAGCAGTGAGAAGACGGCGTCTGCTCAGCGCAAATGGAGATAGCCGTTTCATACGGCGCAGTTGTCGGCTCATAGTGTGTGGTTTGGGTTAGTAGGCGCTTTTGTCGATGAGTTATCTGCAACGCCTGCGTTGACTCGGCACAGGCTGGTAGCATCAGCTTGTTGGCCATTCACCCCGGGGCTAAAAATCCGAGACTTGTCTGAGTCTATTTTGCTTGCGTGGCGGATTTGTGACGATGTTGCAATTCGGGGGCATGATTGCGGCAATCTCACTGATATCTGCAGCGCCAACTTGGCAACTTTGCACTAGGTCCGGGCTAGAGCCCGTAATTGGGTCATTTCTGTGAGTGTGTTGACCCAGGTCCCAATGCCCGCTTCAGGCGAGTCTCGCGACCTCCGGCAGTCGAATATTTGACCGCTTGATTTCGGTAAGTAATCTTTCCGGAGTCGAACGTCGGCTGTAACCATTCAGGCCCGTCACACGGCTATTAACCTTCAAGGTCTGCAAATAGCCGAATTGACTCGCTCAGATTTGTCTTTACGACAGCCCCAGGTTGCCGTGGACGGGCCCGATCACACTTCGTCAGCTCGAACCGCAAATACCTTCAACTCGTTGAGTCCGAAACTGTTGCTGATGGCGACGTCCGCTGCATCGCGACCACGGGCAATCAACACCCGCCCGATGCGGGCCTCGTTGTTGCGTGGATCGAAGATGTACCACTGGCCGTCGAGGTATGCCTCGAACCAGGCCGCGAAATCCATCACACCGTAGGGTGGTGGGGTGCCCATATCACCCAGATACCCGGTGCAGTAGCGTGCGGGAATATTCATGCAGCGGCAAAAAGTGACCGCCAGGTGGGCATAGTCCCGACACACGCCAACTTTTTCCGTCAGCACATCCGCCGCCGTTCGGGTGTTGCGCGCGTGCTCGTAGCCAAATTGGATGTGGTCGTGAACGTAATCGCAGATAGCCTGAACACGGGGCCACCCCAGTGGGGTTGATCCGAAAAGTTGCCACGCGGTTTCCGACAGCCGATCTGTCTCGCAGTAGCGACTGCCCAGCAGAAACTGCAATGCGTCATCCGGCAAGTGTTCCACCGCTGTTTGACCAGCCGTGGACACGACCATATCCGGCAATCCGGTGTCCCGAATTACGGTGTCCGTCGACAGACGCAACTGCCCTGTAGGTGCAACGATGCGCGAGCACCAATTGCCGTAGCCGTCGCGATAGCTGCGGATCGGAATCGGTGGGTCCGCGATCAGATGATCTGGACTGACCAGGTCGGAGGCCCGCGAGTAGTGCACGTTGAGGGCCAGCATCATCGGGGTTGGCTGGGGGCACTCATAGACGATGTCGTAGCCGATACGAATGTTCATGGCTGAATAAAAGCCCGCATACTGAAATGGTAAAAAAACAGTATGGACCGTGATGCCTGAACGGTCGGTACGCTAGCGCGCTTATCCGCGACTGATGATTCAGGGCGAAGGCAGCAGGCGATCCGTTTCTTTTTTGACCACGGCATAGCATTCGCAGGTCAACGTTTCCAGCTGTGGTCGATTCAGCACGGTAATCCGCCCCCGGCTGTATTCGATGACGCCGAGTCGCTGAAGCTTGCCCGCGGCTTCGGTCACGCCTTCGCGTCGCACCCCCAATATGTTGGCAATCAACTCCTGCGTCATGACCAGGCGGCATCCCGGCGAACGATCAAGAGACAGCAACAGCCTGCGGCAAAGCTGTTGATCAATCGAATGATGGCGATTACAAGCGGCGACCTGGGCGATCTGAGTGATCAAAGACTGGGTATAGCGCAACATCAACTGCTGAAGCTGCCCATGGCGAGCAAACTCGTCTTTGAGCTGGGCGGCGGGGAGCCGATACGCCATACCGGCGCTTTGCACAACCGCGCGGCTCGACGTACTTTCACCGCCCATGAACAAAGCGATGCCGATCATCCCTTCATTACCCACCACCGCGATCTCCGCGGCGGCTCCGTTCTGCATCACATTGAGGAGAGAAACGATGGCGCTCGTCGGAAAATAGACGTAGCCCATGGTATCCCCCGCCTCACAAAGCATTTGGCCCTGTTTCATCGAAACGGGCTTGAGGTGGGGAAGCAACCGGGCTCGAATGTCTGCACACAACACCGCCAGCAGCTGATTTTCCATCGGTGACGTTGTGCCAGTCATTAAAGCCTCGGTTGACGTAGCCAACATCGAAACAAGGGCTGCTGGGATCATACCCCTGTCACGCAGTGTGTGTCGGCACATGAAGCATGTGGAGCACGTTGAGGCATCGCCAAGTCCTGCGCTGTGTTGGCCACAGCGACTTAGGCCACCAAAGGTTCGGTCATTTTGATGTCCCTGGCTTCGAGGGTGACGCCTGCGCGCTATCCAGACTCAGGCTGTGTCAAATCATCCGAGGCAGCCAATCGATACACAATTCTGAGTGGATGCAACGAACCACGCTGACAATCAACCGAACGTCAACCAATCGCGCGGCTTCAATGCGCAGACGCATCACCACGGTGTCTCCAGCGGTCAAGCAAAACCACCAGTGCCGGGGCCAACAAAACGTCGGCAAGAAACGCCAAGGTGATACAAAACGAGGTAATCAGACCAAAGTTACGCACATTGATCATGGTTCCGGCGGCATTGACCATAAATGCTGCGACCAGAACGATGGACGTCACCATCAGGGCTTTGCCGGTGGTGCGTAAGGTCTCCCGCACCGCTGCGGCGGCGTCGCCCAGCTTCGCACGGTAACGCTGATAGTTGTGCATGAAGTGAATGGTGTCGTCCACCGCCAGCCCCAGCGCGATGCAACCGACCAAAGTGCTGAACATGTCCAGGGGCAAGCCCAGCAGATACATGAAGGCGAGGGTGATGATGATCGGCGCGAGATTGGGAATCATGCTGAGCAAGCCCACCCGGACCGAGCCGACCAAGAGCATCATCAACGGTGCGATGATCGCGAAAGCGACGCCGTAGGCGCGCAAGGTGTCAGTGATGATGTACCCCACCGTGGTGGCAAACAACGGCGTCATGCCGGTCAAGGTGACCTGCACATCCGGACTGAGCTCCTCCTCGAATATCTGCCCCAGCGCATCGAGATAGGGGGCATAGTGCAGAGAATCCACAAACGGCACCTTGGCGGTGACGCGCATCATCTGAAACGGCGTGTCGACCAGGTCTTTGAGATCATCGTTGCCGGAGTTCTCAAACAACAGCAGTTCCTGTGCGATCAACTCACGATTGTCCGGGATGCGGTAGAACGCCGGGTCATTGCTGTTGAGGGCCTGATGTAGCTCCTTGTTGATATCGAGCAACGACGTACTCGGGCCCATGTGGCCACCTTGCAACTCCACATCCGCGGCGCGTTTCATCGCGCGGTCCACGCTGCGTAACAAATCGGGATCATGCAGGCCATTGGTCTGGCCGCTGTCGACCACAATTTCCACATAGGTGGCGCCGCCAAACTGCTGATTGACCATGTCCATGGAATCACGCACTTCGGTACCCGGCGGGAACCAGTTGAGCGGATTGTGGCTCGGACGAAGTTGTAGGATGGCCAGCATGCAGAGGCCGAGCACAACGAACCAGGTTCCGGCCACGCGCCCCGGGTAACGCGTGGAAAGATCGGCGCAGACCGACAGAAAGCTTTGCAACGGACCGTTTGCATCGCTGCGCAAGCCCTTGTCACGAAAACGGGTCAGTGCGATCAAGGCGGGCAGCAGGCTGAGCGAGAAGACCAAGGCGCAGAGAATACCGATGGGCGCGATGACGCCGATCTGGGCGACGGTTTGCATGTCGGCGGTCACGAAGGACGCCAGACCACCAGCTGTCGTTAGACCTGTAAGCACCACAGCCAAACCGGAATGCCCCAAGGCATAGCTCAGGGCGCCTCGTTTGGTATCACCGCGATCCAGTGCCTGAAAAAAGACCGTGAAAATATGCACGGAATTGCCCACCCCAACGGCAAGCAACAGGGACGGCAAAATCTGGCTGGCTGTGGTCAGAGTCATACCCAGCGTGGCCATGATGGCGAAGGTGGCATAAACCGAGAGCAGAGCAACGCTGATGGGCAAAATGACCATGATCCAGCGCCGAAACACCAATAGCAGCAGCAGCGCGGTGATGCCGATACTCAGCCCGGAAAACACCGACATATCGCGGACCAACACATGGGTCAGTCGCTCGGTCAGATAGGAGGCGCCAGCGAAGGAAACGCGCAAACCGTCGCGTTCGTAGGTCTTGCCGAGATGCTGGATGCGCAGCACCAAGTCGAACATTTCCTCGTCACTGATCAACTTCGCCTGTTTGTCGGCCTCATCCTCCGCACCGGGCACACCGATGTCGTCAAAGCCGGCATCGAAATCAAAATCATCCAGTGCGCTGGGCTGATCGAGCGCGCCGCTGACCGACGCGGTGTACGCATCCGGGGTCACCATGATCAGGGTACTGTGGCCATCCTGGCTGATGAAGTTGTCGCGGATCAGTGCGCGGCTCTCAATCAGGGCACGGAGTTCGTCAAACTCCGCTTCGCTGTTCGGCCAGTCTTCCATCAGGTCTTTGACGATCAGTTCATCATCCCGACCCAAGGTGAGGCGCGCATTGATGAGGCTCTCAACTTTGTTGACCTGAGGAATCTGCTCCAACGCCCGATGCATGTCGCGAACCGTGTCGAGCACATCAGCATTGACCACGTTCGCCTCGGTTTGCACCACCACCACAATGCGATCGTCACGCCCAAAGGTGCTCTGAAACCACTTCAGATTAAGGCGGGCGGGATCATCCTCACGCAGATAGCCCTCGTTCGACATATCGGTCTGCAGCCCCGGAAGCGCGATCGACAAACCGGCAAGCGCAACAAAGATGCACACGATGATGCGCAGCGGATGGTCGTGGCAGATTTCGCCCCAGCGGGCGAAAGCGGATTCAGTGGTGCTGCGGAATCGGGCGAATAGCTGGCTGGTCGCCATGGTTCAGGACTCTCTTTTGGATGCGGCGGCGCGAGAGACCTAGCGTAAAGCGGCGTCACGCCGAGAACATGCTGCGATAGGACCAGACGAAGCAACGCACGACCATGCTGGCGTGCCAAAACAGCCGGAACCCTGCAGCACGCCTTGAAAAGCCGCTTGGTTTCTCAAACCGACGATCAGGGCAGCTGAGTGCTAGCCCTCATCGGCAGCTCGCTTTACCGCATTGAGCGTGTATGCCCAACGCCAACCGAGCGTCTGTAACGGCACAAATCCATACTTTTGCAGGCAAGCCGTGATTTCTCGAGCATCCTCAAAATCCGGGTCTGGATGATGTTCGGTAATGGACAGCACGCCGCCGGCCTTGAGAACCCGCGCGGCCTCTTGCAAGAACGAATCACGGGCTTCAATCTCGCCAAATACAGTCACCATGAACAGGGCATCAAAGCTCTCGTCCTCGAACGGCAAAGATCCGCCATCGGACTGTTGAACGCTGAAGTTCGCGATCCCCGCGGCCTCCAGCTTTGCGGCGCTCCTCTGAAGCATTTCCTCTTGGATATCGAGCAGCGTCAGTCGACCTTGAGGGATGCGCCTCGCCACTTCCACACTGTAGTGGCCCGAACCCGGCCCGATCTCCAGCACCTGTGCGTCGGGTTTGACCGGCAATCTTCCGGCCACGGTGCGCGCCGACATGATCAAGCCACGGCCCGGCAAATCAAGAATCCAGGACATTTGGTGCGGAAATACGCCCCGTCCAAACGCCCGAGACCAGATACCCATTTGATCAAAAATTTTCATGACGTCCTCGTCAAAACCAAAGCTGCGCGCTCAAGAGTCGATCGATCAGCGACCCACCACGCGGGCGTTCTCGACTTGCTCCCAGCGCTGCAGATAAGCCTCTGCGGATCGGAACAGATACTTCATGACGTCCTCTCCACCCGGGCGGCGTTGGATATCCGCAAAGTAGTCCGGATACAAACCGTAGTGGGCGACACCATCAACGTTCAGGTCGAAGACCCTGTCCCCACTGACTTGCTTCTCGAATATCACCCGACCGTCGTATGAACGGAAAGGGTAGCTGAGAGGATCGCTGGCGGCGTCCGGGTGCGGAGGCGGTTGATTATGTATCCCATTGATATCGGAGCCATGACCGGTCGCCAAACCATAGGTGGTGTCATTTAGCTCCAGCCACAAGGCTTCCAGAGCCTGCACGAAAGCAATGGTCTCATCGGCCGGCTCATCGGTCAGATTTGAGATGATGCCGCCAACCTCGAGGATACGGCGGCTGTCCTTCACCGGACCGATCTCACCGGTGTGGCCAGAGAAGACAGGCACGCCACGCTGCTGCGCGATATCGAAAATGCGGCGTCGTGCAACAACGCCGGAGTGATCCGTCTCGATCATGATGCCGTGATCGATCAGCGCGTGAACAAAATCTTCACCCATTTCGGTCAGGCCACGCGCGTTGCGCTGGCAACCGGTCACGGGTGGCACCGGCGGAGGGCCGAGAACGGATAGAACTATGGCATCAAAAACACCGCGCGGCGGGTCGGTTTGGGAGCTGCCCGGCTGCGGATAGTCTTCGATCGTATCGCAGGACACTGTGGCAAACGGATGCCCCGTGGCGACCACATTGGCGGTTTGGTACAGCACCGATAACGCCGGATCATCAGACAGGCGGGTGCCGCCGAAGGCATTGTCCAGAAGATGGATCGGGAATATGGACCGGATACCCAGGTCGTACCACCGATCCAGCTCCCGTTGGTAGTGCTCTCGGGTGCACAGCGGCTGATCAAGATATTCGCCGCAATCAAAGATCTTTTCGTTTTCGGTGCCCAGAATCACCGCCAGCTTGCCGTCCTCGATAACTTGGCGGGCTTCCGAAGAACTGTAAACAATGCGAAAGAAACCCTGGCCCGGGCCACCCATCTGCGCATCGATGTAATCCTGCAAATCAAGCACCAGCTCACGTTGCAAGGCAACCGATTCCATCTCGTTGCAGTCGTGTTGCTGGTAAGGCCAGAGCTGGCAAATCTCCTCGTTGGCCACGAAGTGGTTGACCATCAAACGCAGACCACCCATCCAGGCCCGCTGCAGCCATACCCAGTAGGTTTGATGATGGGTCTGCGAACCCCACTGAGGCCATTCGGCAAAGCTGGGCCAACCTTCGGTCGCATGGGGCGGCGCACTGCGCTGCGCATTGACGACCGTATCCAGCACATCAAGCGCGCCCTGCGGGCCGTGATGGACGGCGCAGTTGTCGAGCGCTTCAGAAATTCCCAGGGGGTGGAATGGGGCGCCATAGCCGAGCCTACCACCCAGAGCTGATGAGCCGCCCAGATGCATATGGGTCTCGGCGTATCCAAAAACCGTCCCATCGGGGTTGGTTCCCGAGAACGGTGTGCCAGAGGCACCGAGTGTCGCCTCCGGGAAGTCCGTGCAGCCCTCAGCGGGCTCGAACGCGACGCTGTCGGCGGTGGACACCAAGGAAATGCCGGTGGCAAATGCTGTGACCTCGAACTGATCCTGCGTGCCGTGCACCGTCCATCGGCTGTGCTCATCTGGACGCGATACAGCGGACAGCACCCGGGCACCGCGCAGATCCCCCAGGGTATCCAGATCTGTATCGGCCAGACTGTCGCCAATGCTGTCCACGCCATCCCCAACAGGGTCGAGCTGCGGTGGCAACCAAAGCAGTGTGTCGCCCAGGCCGGCCACCTGCCAGCCAGCAACGCGGGTCAGACTTTCCAATCCATCGATCAATCCATCTGCGGCCGCTGGCAGGCTGAGATATCGACCGTCGGGATCGTAAAACAGATATTCGCCCAAATCAGATGGCTTCATAAAGAACGCTGTGGCCGCGGCGAAGGAGTCGGCAAAATTCACCACACCGTCGGCCTTCACCGCCAACCAGCGGTTGGTCGATGTATCGCGCACGTGGTAGCAGCCGTTCGCCATGCTGTAGCGGGTTTGCGGGCCCAATGCGTCATTAGCGGTCGCGTCTCGAACCTCGGCCGTTGCATCCCGACCGCCGTTGCATGCGGAGAAGCCGAGCACAAATGCGAGCAAGAGCGGGAATCGAACGATTGAATTTGCCGCACGATCCGGGTGGCACAAAGTGCGCAGCTTGCGCACGTCGATCAGCATGGGTTGTCTCCGTGTTGGCGTTCTGCCATTTGTGCCCCCCAGTCTGGACGCTGGCGTCAGACGGTCAATAGCAAAGTTGTTGTATGTCGCCACGCGCATAAAGGCGGCGTGTTGCCTGCGCATCAACCGACCCGCGGCAACGCGTTGCACGAGTGTCGCTAGTGCCCAAATCGATAGCGCAGTTCCAAACCATAGGTCCGACGACGCTCCGACGTGGCCATATAGCTGCCGGTATCCAATGGCGCTGGAGCGCCAATGCCTGTGGTCAACTCGTCACTCAGATTTTTGCCCATCAATGCGATACCCCAGCGTCGATCGGCGGCCTCCAGCGACAGGCGCAGATTGTATTTGGTGAAGCCGTTCTGTAATCCGCGGGGGTCGAGATCCCCCGAAATGTAGTGCTCGGAACGGAAGTTGGCATCCAGCGTCAGGCCCCAATGCAGCCCGTTGTTGAATTGGTTGGTGTAGGCGGCTGACAAGCTGCCACTCCACTTCGGGGTTTGCTGGTTTTCACGTCCGCTGAGGTCGCAGGTGCCTTCGTCGGAAGCGTTGGGGGCACCAAAATAGCACGGGCCGTCCACATAGCTTTGCCATTCAAAGTCCAGGTAGGCGAGGGCGCCGCTGAGCATCAGATGGTCACCGAGCAGCCAGCGTCCATCGGCTTCCATGCCTTGAACCAGCGCACTGCCGGCATTGGTCACGGTAAAACCGGCGACGCCGTCAAACACGCTGACCTGCATGTCTTCGTACTCGACCCGATACAACGCCAGATTCAGCTCCGCCGTGCCGCTGGCAAAGCGGATCTTGCTGCCCAATTCGGCTGCATCGGCGATTTCATCCTGGTATTCGAAGTTCTCACCGCCGCCGGTGGGGCCGTCTTGGGCATTGTTGTTGCGCGCATCATAGCCGCCACTTTTGGCCCCCCGAGACCAGTACCCGTAGAGCATGACCTCATCATTCAGATCATGCTGCAGATTGATCGAGGGCAACAGGCTGTTGGATTCGCGCTGACCCGTCAGGGTATGCGCTTCGATCTTGAGCTGAGCCAAGGCCGCGGCCGTGACCGGGTCGATCTCCTGCTGGGTGCCAGGCCGGTAAGCGTCCAGCTTGCGATAGCCCTCCTTGGTTTCGTGGACATAGCGCGCCCCCGCGGTCAACCGCCAATCCCGTGCGAAGTGCCAAGTGCCCTGAGCAAACAGCGAGGATGAGCGTGAATCCACAGTGAACAAACGATCCAGGTCGGCACTGATCACCACCACCGTGTTGGCCGGGCCCGCCTGGGCCAGAATGTCGATGAGTTCGCCGGGCAGGGCGACAAATTCGAGCGTGCCCGTGCGCACTTTGAGATCGCCAAATTCGTTGAATTCCTGTTCGGCCTGCTGATAGAACGCGCCGGCAATGAAATCGAAGCGATCACCAGCTGGAGAGATCCAGCGAATCTCCTGACTGAACTGGGAATAGTCCTCCTGACCAATCAGGAAGATGGTGTCGACATCGCTGGAGTCGCCGTCGAACGCATCGATCTGGTCGTAGGTGGTGAAACCGCTGACCAGCTCCAGGGTGTGTTCGCCCAAATCGATGCGCGAGTTCAGGGTGAGGCTGTCATTGACCAGCTCCATAAACTCATCTTCGTTGGTCTCGCGCATATCGTTCAGGCCGGCCTGATGGTTTTGCGAGGCGGTGAGTATGCCGTTGTCGACAATCTGGTAGGTGCGCCCGGTGGCATCGCGCCCGCTGTGCTCAAATTTCAGGGTGAATTGGGCCTGCTCGGAGGGCGTCCACTGCACGGTGCCGCGCCCGGCGAGTTCCTCCAGCTGTGGATCATTGCGCTCCTGGCCACGGTTGTAGACATAACCGCCTTCGTCACGCCAGCGCAGGGCCACCCGCGCGTTAAGGGTGTCGCTCAGCGGGCCGGTGGCAAAACCACTCAATTCACGGTCGCGGAAGGGTTCAAACCAGCTCGCGTTGAGGCTGGCGTCGAAGCTGTCGCCTGGTTGCGCGGAGGTCACATTCATGGCCCCGGCAATCGCGTTCTTTCCAAACAGGATACTTTGCGGACCTTTGAGCACCTCAATGCGCTCGACATCCAAGAACGCCGCCAGAGTGAGGTGAGGGCGGCCCAGATGGATGCCGTCGTTGTACAGACCGACGGACATTTCAAAGCCCTGATTGGAACCCGAGCCCACACCGCGCATGTAGATCAGCGGCACCAAGCCCCCTTCGACCAGCTTGAAGTTGGGCGCATACTCGGACAAATCGCTGAGATTTTCGATGCCCGCATCACGCAGCTTCTCACCACTCAGCGCGCTGACCGAGATGGGCACATCGGTGAGGTTTTGTTCGCGCTTCTGCGCCGTGACGATGATCTCTTCCAGCACCCGCCCACGTTGAGCAGGGCGCGCACTGGGCGCGGGTTCTTCATCCAGGGTGATGCTGGTTGGTTCGCGCGGCGGCGGTGTGGGGCTGGCTGTGGCCTGAGGTTGGCTGTCCGACGCACCGAACAAGGCATCCAGATCATCATCGTCGGACTGCGCGATGGCTTGCGAACAACTCAGCCCCAGCAGCACACCCGACAAACCACACCGCCAGACGCTGGCGTCTTTCGCACCGTACATACCTGTCTCCCCAGAAGCACCGCGCTTTGTATTCGTTATGCGCGAATTCGTTGTTTATATTTTGTTGGTTCGCAAATCCGCATGCGCAAGCCAACCGACCAACTCGGCTGGCAGCACATCGGCGAGATCTACGCGATTGTTGTGAGGTGTTGACGATTGGCGGACGAACTGGGTTCCCTTGTCCAGCTCATGGACGAACCGCGCCCCAACACCGCCCAAACATCGGACGGCGCTTCCGCCTAGAACATCATTTCGCGTCGATGTGGGGCCGCGATTGAAACTCAGATGCCGCCGGCCATAAAGCCGCCGTCCACGGTCAGACACGTTCCCGTCACATAGCTGGCCGCCGGGGAGGCGAGAAACAGCACCGCAGGCGCGATTTCATCCGGTTCGGCATAGCGCTTCATCGGGATCAACGGCAGCACGCTGTTCAGAATCTGCTCGTTCTCCGTCAACGCGGAGGCAAACTTGGTCCGCGTCAAACCGGGCAGTACGGCATTGCAACGGATGTTGAAGCCCGCGCATTCCTTGGCGAACGCTTGCGTCATATTAATCACCGCGGCTTTGGTGATGGAGTAAATGCCCTGGAAATTGCCCGGCCGAATGCCGTTGATTGAGGCGATATTCACGATGGCGCCGCCGCCTTCACGTTTCATGATGCGCCCAGCCATCTGGCTCATCAGGTAATAGCCGCGCAGGTTGACCTCAACGGTTTTGTCGATGGCTTCCACCGGCGTGTCCAGCACATTGCCAAAATGCGGATTGGTGGCCGCGTTATTGACCAGGATGTCGAGCTTGCCGTGCTCACGATCAATGCGCTCGATCAGGGCGGTCATCTGTTCGATATCGCCCGCATGGCAGGTGATCGCTGAGGCCTGACCACCCGCGGCCTGAATCTCAGAACAAACGCGGTCAATGCCATCCTGTTTGCGGCTGGACACGATCACGTGCGCGCCTTGCGAAGCCAACAATTTGGCTGTGGATTCACCAATGCCGCGACTCGAGCCGGTCACCAAGGCAACCTTGCCATCCAAAGAAAACAGTGCACTCATTTGATTTGTCTCCTGCGAAAATGAAAAACCCCCGCAGGCATCGCCAAGCGGGGGTTTGCAAATAACGGGCGGACTAGAACACGTAGACGGCGCCAGAGGCGTCTTTTGCGAGACTTTTCCCCCCGCGACTCTGCAAATCCGCGTCGATACTCAAGGTATAACGGCCGGACTTAAGTCCTTCGATAATCAGCAAAGACGGGTTCGCGCCCGACTTCCAGCTCGCCTTGATGACTTTGCCAGATTCATCCTTCAGCATCATGTGCTGATTGCCTTGCGACGGGCTCACCGGCTCGCTGAACATCACAGCAATACCGTCACTGATCTGATCTCCACGGTCCAGTGTGCCGGCGAACAGTACGCTCAAATCGCCGTTGGCGTCCGACCACCAGGCTGTCAGCGCTTGCGCTGCGGGGGCCGGGCGTGAGGTGGACCGTGCGACCGGGCCCGCTGTTGGCTTTGGAACCGGCTTGGCGCTGGGTTTGGGCGTGGCCACGGCTTTCGGGCTGGGCTTGGGTGTTGCCTTGGGCGTCGGTTTTGGCGTTGGTTTTGGCGTTGGTTTTGGCGTAGCTTTCACTGGCGCTGGTGCCGGCGCGACCGTGTCTTGTGAAACATCGTCGGAGACATCGTCCCAATCGTCGCTTTGGGTATCCCAACTCTCTTCGTCGCTGGACCAATCCTCATCAGCGCTGGTCGAACCGGATTCAGCCCACGCTTGCGCATCATCGGTGGTCATGTTGGTGTCAGCGTTGGGTGCACGAGCCGCGAGCTCGGCGCGGGATAAAACCCGCGCCGGCTCTGCTGCCGCAATTTCACGACGGGCACTGGCCGAGAAGACGTCCTTCACCGACAGGGATTTTTCAGTTTCAGTCGAACTTTCACTCGAGCCGAACTGGAAATCCATGCCGAAGTAGGTCGCCGCCGCAATCACAGCGATGACAAGCGTCACCATGATCAAGCCGGTCCAGTTGGTCGGGACTACGGTATCGCCCCCGGATGCTGCCATAACACTCCTCCAAGTTTTGCCAAGCTGCCGTTTCCACGGCTTCTGGGAACCGCTGACGTTGCACACAACAGACCTACACGCGGATATCGGTCCTCAATCACACGCGCACCTGAGCATCAGGGCGCAGAAACGCTGTCGTCGTGTGCGGCTAACTATCCTGCAAGCGCCGCTTGGCGTCAACGAAACGTCGCCTTTTCTGAGACTTGCGTGCCATCGGCATTCGCGGGAGTGTCAGTGGCATCGGCGAACACGGCATAATGTGCGGCTAAGCAACGTACCCACGTTATTTTCTGTTTGATCGGAGTGAGTCCCCACGTGATACAACTCAAGGCCGAATCGCTGCTGCCGACGCGCTTTGGCCAGTTCCGCATGCAGGTGTTTGAAAGCAACGAAGACGGCAAAGAGCAGGTCGCCCTGAGCATGGGTGAATGGCAACCCGGTGATGCCGTTTTATGTCGTTTGCATTCCGAATGCTTGACCGGTGATGTGCTCGGCAGCCTACGCTGCGACTGCGGCCAGCAGTTGGAGCATGCCCTGGCTCGGATCGCCGCCGAAGGGCGGGGTGCTTTGCTGTATCTGCGTCAGGAAGGGCGCGGTATCGGTCTGGCCAACAAAATCCGAGCGTACGCACTGCAGGATCAAGGCGCCGATACGGTCGAAGCCAATGAAAAGCTCGGTTTTGCGCCAGATCATCGCGACTACCGTATCGCCCTGGAAATGCTCAAGTTCCTGCGCATCGCCCGGGTCCGCCTGATGACCAACAACCCGCGCAAAATCGCCGCGCTGCAAGCCGGCGGTGTCGAGATCGTTGAGCGTCTGCCGCATCAGTGCGGCACCAATCCGCACAATGAATCCTATTTGTTCACCAAAGCGAAAAAGCTCGGCCATATGCTGGACATGTCATCGGCCAAGCTGGAGCCAGCCCCTGAGGACCGCTCAGATTGAGCGATAGCGACGACCTTCCAAGCAACGTTGCACCACCTGACAAGGTGGTCAGGCGTGTGCAACGCAGTGGCCAAGCCGCTGTGGCACCGGTTGGTGGCGCAATCAAAGATGCGGGCATTCTGGCTTTGCAGACGTGGCGTGTGCTGCGCGGTATCCGACCACTGCTGAAATTGCTGGGATCAGAGGATGATGTCAGCGCGGTGGAACTCAGCCGCGCGATTGATGTGCTGTTCCAGCAGCTCTACGCCCATCCGTTGACACAGCAAAGCGGGCGGGTCACCGGATACCTGCGCCAACGGCGTCTGATTCCGAACGAGCAATCCACCGAAGATCTGATCCGCTTCGTGGTCGATCAAGTGGTTCAGCGTAGCCCGGTCCCCATCCCCGATGCGTTGATCAACGAGTTCTGGACCTTTTTTGACGAGCTCTTTTCCAGCCCTGAACTGAAAGGACTGGGAGAACTCAGCCTGGATATGGTGCGGTTGGTCATTCAAACCTACGAGCCGTTGCTGGTTGAGGTTGTGAATCTGCTCAAGGCCGGGCGACGTTTTAATCAGTGGCAGCTCAAGCAACTGATGCAGCGAACCGCTGTGGTGCGCAACGATCTGGTCATTTTGCGACGGCAGATCAAGGCATTGCGCTACATCCGCCCATTTTTTCAGGCGGACCCCAAAGACTTCGCCACGCAGGCGCAGATCGTCGCCAACATGGTGCGCGAGTTCGGACCGTTTTTCGTCAAGATGGCCCAAGTTGCGGCAGCCAACGCCGATGTTTTGCCCAAGGAAATCGCCCGGGAACTGGCGGTTTTCCACGAAGATGTTCCACCCATGTCCGAAGACGAAGTGCTGGCGGCGTTTGAGGAATGCTACGGGCAGCGTCCGGAGCAACGGTATATGGGGTTTGATCCGGCCAAGCCGATCAAATCCGGCTCGATCGGTTCAATCTACCTGGCCAAGAAGCCGTTTCAGATTGATGGCGAAGAGGTACTGATCCCCGTCGTCATCAAAGTGGGGCGACACAACATTGATCGCGAATTTGTCATTGGCCGTCTGGTGATTGGCCTGGCGATCATGAGTTCACAGTATTGGGCGCCGCACAGCAAGCTGACGCCGTTTTTGCGTGCCTTAAGCGAACAGGTCGAGGAGTTTGTCGTCGGCTTTCAGAAAGAACTCGATTTCTACGAGGAAGCCCGCAACCAGATGCGCTTCTACGAGCGTAGCCAGCAGTCCCGGCGGTGGCGCGTGCCGGCGATCTACGGTGCATCGCGACGCATTCTGGAAATGGAGTATCTGCGCGACACCACCAGCCTGATGCATGCGCTTGATCATCATCCGCCGAAAGTGGCTCGTCGGCTGCAACGGCGGCTCGCCGTCAACCTGCTGTATTCCGTGCTCCATCACATCTTTCTGTATCAGGAAGTGCACGGTGATCTGCACCCCGGCAACGTCTTGGTGGACGGCAAAGGCGAGCTGTACCTGATCGACTGGGGCAACTGCGTCACCATGGACGGCAAATGGAGCGCCGTCTGGAATTACCTGATCGGGGCTGTGCTTGCCGATTTGGATGTGCTTACGGATGCGCTGATTGCGATCAGCACGACCCCGCAAGCCAACGCCGCCAGACGCGACGAAATTCGCACGGCATTACAAGACACCTTGCGCAAGAAAAACGTGGTGCCGCTGACACGCAAGAACTTCATCCGCGAAATCAATCGGGGTGGGTTGTCTGGATTGCACACGCGCGGCCAGACCGTCATGCACCTTGCCAGCAACACGCAGCAGTTGGGGCTGGTTGTCCGTAGCGACTATTTGCACTTGTCGCGCTCGCTGTTCGCGGCCGTCGGATCGTTCGCCAGCTTGTATGCGGATTCCTCGCGTGCCACCTTGTTGATCGATGTCCTGAATGGCATCACCGGCTTCCCACTGCGTCTGGTCAAAGACCGCATTGACGTTAGGGTGGATCACCTGCGTGGGCGTATTGGACACACTTTGCCCATGCTGCGTAGCCCGCGGCAGGACCGCCTCGAGAATCTACATACACTCACGGTAGACCCGGTATGAGCCTTTTTGATCTGGCCCGCGGGGCCTTGTTTCGCCTTGATGCAGAGACCGCCCACGCCGCAACCATCCAGATGATGAAGCGTATGCCGCGCGTGAGCGCTGGCCTCATGCAGGCGGACGCAGAACTGCCCAGTGAGTGTATGGGTATGCACTTTCGCAATCCCGTGGGCGTGGCCGCAGGTCTGGACAAGAACGGGGAGTGCATCAACGCGCTGGCGGCCATGGGTTTCGGTTTTGTGGAGGTCGGCACAGTCACCCCTCGACCGCAAGAGGGCAATCCCCGTCCGCGCATGTTTCGACTCACGGAACATGAGGCGGTGATCAACCGATTGGGCTTCAACAACAAGGGTGTGGACTATTTGTGTCGCCAGGTCGAAAGCGCCCGCCGTGACTGCGTGCTCGGCATCAACATCGGCAAGAACGCGACCACCCCCAACGAACGCGCGGCAGACGACTACCTGCATTGCCTGCAGAAGGTTTACCCGCTGGCCGACTACATCACGATCAACATCTCATCGCCCAACACCAAGAATCTGCGTGACTTGCAGCAGGGTGATGCGCTGTCCGGGCTGCTCCAGGCTTTGGTCACCAAACGCGACCAACTCAGTGTGGAACACGCGCGCCGCGTACCGCTCGCGGTCAAGCTCGCGCCGGACCTGAGCGAGGATCAAATCGAAGCCAGCGCACAAATCATTGCAGATACGGGGCTGGACGCGGTGATCGCAACCAACACAACCCTGGCGCGCGATATGGTCGCCGGCCATCGCTATGCCGAAGAGGCCGGCGGACTGAGCGGCAAGCCCTTGAGCAAACTGTCGCAGCGCTGTTTTGAACAACTCAGAGCCGCGCTGCCGGAGCATATCCCGATGATCGGGGTTGGCGGCATTCACGACCGCGAATCCGCACGCAAACGGTTTGCCGCCGGCGCTGCACTGGTTCAGGTTTACACGGGTTTCGTCTATCACGGCCCGGATCTGATCGAGAGCGCCACACAAGGCGCGCAGGACGCCGCACTCGCCAACGCCAGCTGATTGCGCGCCCGCTTGCGGTACACTAGTTGACCGGTTGCCCCACCGGGGGCTACGGGGCAGAGGAGGCGCTCTTGCGAGAATACGGCTTTCTGTTTCTTCTCATCGCCAGCAGCGAGGCACGTGGCCGTCGGCTGATGCATGGCTGTCAGCAGAGTTTCCAGGTCAAAGACCGGGCCTTGATCGCGCACCGCTACACCAACCGTGCGTCGGCCGAAGATTTTGAACTCGCGCTGCCGAATGCCGACTTTGAGGCCCGTCGCGAATATGGCTGTTTCATGCTCGACTGGGCACACAAAGATGTGCGCTTCGGGCTCGGTGTCGAAGTCGACCGTTGGCTGGATGGCGGTTTGAACGTGCTGTGCTTGGCATCCAGCAGTTTGATCGAGCCGGCACGTCGGCGATACCGCCATCACACCCGGGTGGTGTATGCGCCGGGTGGCAAAGATCCCATGGCTTGGCTGGAGCGCATGCTCGAGCGGCGCAACCCCAAAGTCCGCCAGCTGGGATTGGGCTTTGAAGACACCCAGACGTTGAATGGCCCGATCGAAGGCTTGCGCCTGTCGGCTGACATTGACCGCGCCGTGACTCAACTGAGCGGCTGGATGCGCCTGAATACACCGCCGGCTCTGGTCGCTGCGTGACATGAGCCGCAATTCCGACGCCGACAACAAACCCAAACGCCGCTTCCGCCGAAAAACGGAGCCCCTCAAGGTCAATCTGACGGTGGCCGTTCGCTTTGGTGAAGAAGAAGAAGACCGCGTCGTGCTCCTGGATGACCGCGAAGTGGTCATGATTGGCAGCATTTTCCGCTATCGCGACAAAATCGCCCGCTACACCGTCACCGGCTTTTTTCGAGCGGCCATGCTGCAACCCAAGGTCGCCGCAAAACTTGTCCCGGCTCTCCGCACACGTCGAAGAAAACCCTGACTGACCCATGCAAATCTTCAATCTGTTTATCGGCACCGTCGCCAGCACGATGTCGATCATCGTCCTGGTCGTGGTGCTCATGCACTACGTTTATCTCGATCTCAAGCCGGAACTGGTGCGCAGCATTCCCACGTTGTGGCTCACCGCCATCATCTTTGGGGCCTTGGGCGCGGTCGGCTGGTTGAGCGCCTGGGCACGCGCCCGCAATCATCCGCTGAAATTGTGGATTGAGACTGGGCTGGCCTTGGTCGGCGGCCTGAGTATCGCGCTACTGATCACGGTGTACAGCTGATCATGGGATTTGATTGGAATCCGCCACGCAAGGCGTACTGGGAAGGCGCGGTTATTGCCGCGGTGGGTCTATTGCTGCTTGGCAACATGCCGGACTGGCACGGCGCGGTCGCGCTGATTACATTACCCGGTGCCTTGTGCCTGACCGGCGCAGGCGTGGGCCTGCTCCTGTGGACCGGGGACGATCGCCTGACTCAATATGCGGCGCTCGGCGCCATCTTTGCCGCCTTGTCCTTACCGTTTCTGGCCTTGTCTGGTGAAGCACTGAGCGCTTTGTTCTTCGCACTGGCCCTGATCGCGGCATATTTGTGCGCCGCGCGTGTCACTCTTTACAACTACCCGCAGATCAGCGGCGCACCGGAGCGCAGCAGCAGCTTCAAAGCCATGGCGGTCATTGGCATGGACGAAGCTCTGATGGCGTGGTTCAAACTGTTGGCTCGGGCCCCGCGCGGTGAGGACGCGGTACGCATCGCCGATGAACTGGCGCGCTGGGAGGATTACCTGGCTCGAAAACGTCTACGTAATGCGCCGCAAAAGTGGCATGACACGCCCCCCGATCTTCTCAAAGTCGAAAGCCGCGACCGACGCGTGCTGGGCAAAGAATTCCGTCACATTCAGTTCGACAGCGGCTACGCGCCGGACCCCGACATGCCCGGCGCGACACGCTGGCAGTCGTACGAGAACAACCGTACGGCGCACGCCTGGGTCATGGAACATCCCGGCGCAGCCCGGCCCTGGCTAGTGTGTATTCATGGCTATCGCATGGGCAGCCCGATGGCCGATCTCAAGGTCTTCGATCCGGAGTTTTTCCACCGCAAACTGGGCCTGAATGTGGTGTGCCCGATCTTGCCGCTGCACGGACCGCGCAAGAAAGGCCTGTTCTCCGGCGAAGGCTATCTGGAAGGCGATTTCATCGATTTCCTGCACGCCGAACGGCAAGCGCAGTGGGATATTCGGCGCATTTTGAGCTGGCTGAGACTGGTCAAACACGCACCCCGAATTGGCGTCTACGGCGTGAGTCTGGGTGGCTACAACACGGCGTTGCTGGCCGGTCTGGACGACGATTTGGCCTGCGCCATAGCGGGCATTCCGGTCACCGATATCGCCAATACCCATTGGCGGCATTTCCCGCCGCTGGAACTGAAAATGATGGAGCGTCACGGCGTCAGCCTGGAGCGTGTGCAAAAAGCACTGGCCGGTGTCAGCCCATTGAACTTTCCGACCACGATGACATCCGAGCGGCTTGGTATTTACGCCGGCAGCGTGGATACCCTGGTTTGGCCGGATCATCCCGTGAATCTGCAAGCCCATTGGGGCGGGGCGCCGCTGAACTGGTACGAAGGCTCACATATGAGCTTCTCAGGAGAGCGTGCGGTGACACGCACCCTGATGGATACCCTAAGTGCCGGCGGGCTTCTCAACGCAAACTCATGAAACAACGTCAATATCTCAAAGATTACCGACCCAGCATCTGGCAAATCCCGCACATCAGCATGCGTTTTGATGTGCAAGACGATCATGTCCTCGTGCACACCACGATGCAGATCCAAAGCGATAGCCCCTCACCAGGACCTCTGATCCTGGATGGTCGCAAAATGACCCTGGTCGACCTGCGTATCGACGGACAAACCCTAGACAGCACGGCGTATACCTGTGATGACGCCAGTCTGAGCATCAACGCACCGCCGCAACGCTTTGTGTTGGAGACCACGGTCCAACTCGACCCGTTCAGCAACACCAGCCTGGAAGGCCTGTACGCGGCCGGCGGTATTTTGTGCACGCAATGCGAGTCACACGGCTTCTCGCGCATTACCTATGCGCTTGATCGCCCTGACGTGATGTCGGTATTCGAGGTGGAGATTGAGGCCGACAAGGGCCGTTATCCCATTCTGCTCGCCAACGGTGAGCGCAGCAGCGTGGAAGATTTGCCCAACGGCCGACATCGCGTGAGTTGGTCGGACCCGCATCCCAAACCCTGCTACCTGTTCGCTGTGGTTGCCGGCGACATGGCCTGCAAAACACGGCCTTACACCACCAGTGAAGGGCGCGAAGTGGATATCGCGTTCTACTGTGATCACGGCATCGAAGATCGCATGGACCACGCAATCGATTCCCTGGTGCGTTCGATGCAGTGGGATGAACAGCGCTATGGCTTGGCCTACGACCTCAACACCTACTCGGTCGTGGTTGCCGGGGCGTTCAATATGGGCGCGATGGAAAACAAAGGCCTGAACATCTTCAATCCGAAATATGTTCTGGCCAGCCCCGAAACCGCCACCGACGCCGATTTTGCCGCCGTTGAAGCGGTCATCGGGCACGAGTATTTCCACAATTGGACCGGCAATCGCGTGACTTGCCGGGACTGGTTCCAACTCAGCCTCAAAGAAGGCTTGACAGTTTTCCGCGATCAACAATTCTCGGCCGATTGCGGCGCCGGCCCCGCACAACGCATCGAACAGGTGAAATTCCTGCGCGCACGTCAGTTCGCGGAAGACGCCGGCCCACTGGCCCATCCGGTGCGCCCGGATTCCTACGTGGAAATGAACAATTTCTACACCGTCACGGTGTATGAAAAAGGGGCAGAACTGGTTCGCCTGCTGCACGCGCTGGTGGGCGAAAGCGGTTTTCGCCGTGGCATGGATTTGTACTTCGAGCGCCACGATGGACAAGCCGTGACCATCGAAGACTTTCTCGCTGCCCACGGCGACGCCAATCAACTCGACATCAGTGGTATTCAGCGCTGGTACAACCAGGCTGGCACCCCATGTGTTGCCATCCAGGAAAACTGGGATGCTGGCCGCTATACGTTAACCTGCACCCAGAGCGTGCCGACCAACCCCGATGCGGTTTCGGTCCTGATCCCAATCCGGCTGAGTCTGCTCGACAGCAACGGCGCCGCCATGGTCAATGGTGAAGTTCTGAGTTTCGATCAAGCCCAACAAAGCTTCACTTTCGACTTGCCGGAACGCCCCGTGCCGGTGCTGTTTGAAGCTTTGTCCGCGCCGGTCACCTGGGATTACGCCTACACCCATGCACAACTTGAGCATATCGTGCGTCACGCCGCCGATCCGTTCTCGCGCTGGGAAGCCGCGCAGCGGCTGTATTTGTCGATGATCGATGCGGTGTATGCCGGTGAAGTGCTCGACGATGCGCACCTTCAAGTTTTCTGCGAAGTCATGAACGGCGAGGGCGACGGCGCGGTGATTGCCGCTTTGCTGACACCGCCATCGGCTGACGAGTTGACCATGCGCTACCCGGCGCTAAACCCTCTACAACTGACCGACGCGGTGCGCGCCACGGAGTTGGCCCTGGCCCGGATTTTGAATACAGCGCTTGCGCAACGTGTAGGCGCAATGATGACATCCGCGTCACCCTACGCATTCGAACCCCAAGCCGCAGCGCGGCGCAGCTTGCGTGCATGTCTGCTGCGTCTGTGGTGCATCCGTGGTGACAGCGAGGCCTGGGCACAGGCCGCAATGCTGTATCACCAAAGTGACAATCTCACCGATCGACTGGCCGCTCTCCAAGCACTCAACCAAACAAGTGCTCCGCAGCGCGATGAATTGTTGCAAGCGTTTTATGACACGTATCGCAGCGACAAACTGGTCCTGGATCGTTGGTTTGCACTGCAAGCGGCACGTGATGGACAAGCGGGCCTTGACGCCGTTCGCACGCTGCTTGAACACCCCGCGTTTGATCAGGGCAACCCGAATCGGGTGCGCGCTTTGATCGGTACCTTCGGCATGCTGAATTTGTCCGCTTTGCATAGCCAAGACGAGCAGGGTGTCGCGCTGTTGGCCGATCAGATATTGATTTACGACAAGCTGAACCCGCAGCTTGCCGCGCGGCTGATCACGCCGTTCGCCGGACTTGCTGGATTGGCTGCGGAGGCCGCAGAACCCCTGCGTGAGGCATTGCAGCGCATCGTCGCGCAAGCGTCATCCGCGGATGTGTTGGAGCAAGCTCAAAGGATCCTGGGTCACTGATCTCGACCGCCAGTTGCCTGGAAATCGCCGGAAATTCAAAGCCCTGGCCCGATTGTCACACCACTGTCATACTCGCGGTGGAGACTATGCGGGTCAAATTGGACTGTAATGAATGACCGTGATTGATTCTTCTATGCGCGGCAAAAACATCCTGGTTGTTGAGGATGAAAAGCCGATCCGCGACCTACTGCGTTTTTCCCTGGAACGAGAAGGCTTTCAGGTTGAAGCTGCGGAGGATGCTGCTGCCGCACGTCTGGCGCTGGCCGAACACCGCCCGGACCTCATATTGATTGACTGGATGATGCCCGTCACCAGCGGTCTTGAGTTTGCACGCGAACTCAAAGCCGCGGCCACCTTCGCCGATATTCCGCTGATTATGCTGACGGCGCGAGGGGAAGAAGGCGACAAGGTCAAAGGCTTGAACACGGGATGTGACGATTATGTGACCAAACCGTTTTCCACAGCCGAGTTGGTCGCTCGCATCAGCGCGGTCCTGCGCCGCACGGTGCCGGGTGGCAGCGACGAGCGCATCGAGTTTGGCGGTATTGAGATCAACGTTGCTGCGCAGCGTGTCGAAGCCAACGGACAATCCGTCAACCTCGGCCCCACCGAGTATCGTCTGCTGCATTTCTTCACCAGCCACCCGGACAGGGTCTACAGCCGCGAGCAGCTTCTCGATCGTATCTGGGGCCAGAACGTCTACATCGAGGAACGTACGGTGGATGTTCACATTCGCCGCCTGCGCAAAGCTCTTGCACCGGCTGGCAAAGACAATCTTATCCAGACCGTACGCGGGACCGGCTACCGCTTCTCGGCCACGCCGAGCTGATGAAACGAGCGCTTCAAGCCGAGCTTTTGCGGCTGCTGGGCTACGCCAGCTTGGGCACCCTGTTGGCTCTGCCGTTTGAAGCGCCGCTGCTTGGATTTTGCCTGGGCCTGATGGGCTTCATCTGGCAGCAACTTTGGCACGCCGCCGCGTTACTGCGTTGGCTGGACGCTCCCAAGAAACACGAATTGCCGGATGGCGTCGGTGTTTGGCGAGAGATCTACACCGGTTCTTACGAGCGCTGGAAGCAGGGCAAAAAACGCAAACGCCAATTGCGCGCGATCGTGTCGGAGTTTCGGGCATCAACGGCGGCCTTGCCCGACGCCGCCGTTGTTCTGGACCCCGACGGCTGCATCAGCTGGTTCAACGAGGCTGCTACCAATCTTCTGGAACTGGAAGGCAAGCGTGACCGCGGCATTCGCATCAGCCATTTGATCCGCCATCCTGAGTTTGCAGCCTACCTGGCGGCCGACGACGTCGAGAAGACCGGCATAGAAATTGCCGGGCCCGCCGAATCCGGTCGCATTCTATGGATCCGCGTGATTGCTTACGGACAGGGACAGAAGCTCTTGATCGCTCGCGATGTCACAAAGATGAAACAACTCGAACAAAGCCGTCGGGATTTCGTTGCTAACGCCTCACATGAACTGCGCACACCGCTAACGGTGCTGCGCGGCTATCTGGATATGATGGCGCAGGAAGCAGAGTCGGATGATATCGCCGTGCAGGCCGGCGACAAGGACAACCGGGAAGGGCTGGCGCCCTGGCACAGCCCCCTTCAGGAAATGCGCCGACAAGCCAGCCGCATGCAGAAAATCATCGCGGATCTTCTGAAACTGGCCAATCTGGAAGCCAGCGGGCGTCATGCCGGTGAAGAACTGGTCGATATCCCGGCATTGATCGGCGCGTCATTGGAAGAGGCCATGGTGCTGTCCGACGGACAGCACGAGTTCATCGCTCATGTCGATGAGAATCTGAATTTGCGCGGCAATCAGGCGGAGCTGCACAGCATCATTTCCAATCTGCTGAGTAACGCGCTGCGCTATACGCCCCCGCAGGGAAAGATTGAAATTTTCTGGGAAATCGGTCGCAATGGCGCTTTGTTACGCGTTTGTGACACCGGCATCGGCATATCGCCAACCGATTTGCCACGGCTGACCGAGCGCTTCTACCGTGCCGACACCGCGCGCTCGCGCGAAACCGGCGGCACCGGTTTGGGTTTAGCCATTGTGAAACATGCGCTTGAGCGCCACGAGGGGCAGCTCAAGATACGCAGTCAGCTGGGGCAGGGCAGCGAATTTACCTGCCATTTCCCCAGCGCACGCAGTGTCACGCGCGACGCGCTGGCCAAGGCCGGATAAGCCGAGAAATTCTCGATACGACAAGGCTTTTCTGTCTTTGTCATATAACTGTCACACTTCGTCTTTATCGTGCGCTCCATCAAAACGCCGCCGCGCCCTTAACGCGCGCCGGCACCCGTCCAACAACTTAAGGAATGGACAACGATGAAGCTCATTTCTCTGATTTCCGTCGCGACGCTCGGTCTGGGTGTCGCCACCTCCTCGCTAGCAAGTGGCGTGGATCCCGCCTTGCCGGCCTACAGCAAGTCATCCGGCGTGTCCGGCAACATCTCCAGCGTCGGTTCCGACACGCTGGCCAATCTGATGACCTTGTGGACCGAAGAGTTCAAACGCATCTATCCGAACGTGAACATTCAGGTTCAGGCGGCGGGGTCCTCAACCGCACCGCCGGCGCTGACCGAAGGCACGGCCAATTTCGGCCCGATGAGCCGTATGATGAAAAGCGGTGAAGTCGAAGCCTTCGAGAAAAAGTTCGGATACGCTCCGACCCCGATCGGCGTAGCCATCGACGCGTTGGCCGTATACGTGAACAAAGACAATCCCATCACATCGCTGAGCATTCCGCAGGTCGATGCGATTTTCTCCTCAACCCGCAAATGCGGCGGATTGAACGACGTCCAGCGCTGGGGCGAGTTGGGCATGTCGGGCGATTGGGCCAACCGTCCGTTGCAACTGTACGGTCGTAACTCGGTCTCCGGCACCTACGGCTACTTCAAATCGGTTGCGCTGTGCAAAGGCGACTTCAAGAACAACGTCAACGAGCAGCCGGGTTCGGCGTCGGTGGTGCAATCCATCAGCACTGGTCTGAATGCCATCGGCTATTCCGGCGTTGGCTATCGCACCTCCGGTGTGCGTGCCCTGCCGCTGGCCAAGAAAGAAGGCGATAAAGCCTACGAGCCGACACCAGACAACGCTGTCTCCGGCAAATACCCGCTGTCGCGTCTGCTCTATATCTACGTCAACAAGCACCCGAACAAGCCGCTGGCTCCGCTGGAGCGCGAGTTCATCAAGCTGATCATGTCCAAACAAGGCCAAGAAGTTGTGGTGAAGGACGGCTATGTTCCGCTGCCCAAGAAGCTCGCTGACATCCAACTCAAAAAAGCGAAATAAAACACGGCAACCATGAACAGATGCGAATGACCCGCGCCGGGCTGTTCGCGTCTTTCTTCTCGGAAGGTAAATACGACAATGAAAACAAAATACTCACTGGCACTGGCCAGTCTTATGGTGGCGCCGGCCTACGCTAGCGTGGAGATGCCGCATATCTATGGACGCGCTGACGTGTCCATCAATAGCACCGAGGAAGGTGGTTCGGACAGTGCGATCCAAACCAACAGCAACGCCTCACGTCTGGGTTTCCATAACACCCATGCGATCACCGACAGCCTGGATGTGTTCTACCGCCTAGAGTATGAAGTCAATTTTGACGAACGCCTGCGCTCCGAAGATCGCGATATGCTGCGCCAGCGCAACAGCGTTGTCGGGTTGAAGGGCACCTGGGGCAGCGTGTTTGTCGGCGTTTATGACACGCCTTTCAAAAAGGCCGAGCTGAAGGTCGATCAATTCAGTGACTACCATTTGGCCGATATAGATGGCGTGCTCGGCGGTCAAGATCGCATCTCCGACACCATCAACTACATGTCGCCGAAAGTGGGCAATCTGCAGTTTTGGGCCATGCTGGTGCCTGGCGATGACGACGCCAGCAACCCGGGCACCGACTCCGGTGGTGGTTCTGACGGTGCGCAAGGCGATGGTTTGGCCGATGCCGTTTCCGCTTCGGTGACCTACAGCCACGACAAGTTCCAGTTGGCTTTCGCAGTCAACAGCGAAATTGATGCCCGCGATAGTTATCGTCTCAGCGGTCAGACCAACATCGGCATGTTCCAGCTTGGCGCAATCATCCAGCAATCTGAAAACTCCGATGGCAGTGGCACCGATGGCCTCGGCTATGTGGTCAGCGCTGCGATGAATGTGACCAGCGCGACCAAACTGAAACTGCAGTGGGCCAGCGCTGATGACGATTCGGTCGAAGAATCTCCAGGCTCCGATCTTTTGGTCGCCGGTGTGGACCATAAACTGGCCAAATCGACCAAGTTGTATGCCTACTACAGCGACCGTTCCAATGATGTCCAAGCCGAAGAGTTCTCAACCATCGGTATCGGCATTCAGCACAACTTCGGTCAAGCCAAGTAATCTCGACGCGACCGAACGGAAAAGGCCTTCGCACACGCGAAGGCTTTTGCACACCCACGATACTCAGGACGACAGGCTAAAGGCATGAGCAACGCCAGCGACACCACGGACGGCACCGTCTTCGCCAGTGCCAGCTTGATGAAATGGCGCTATACCAAGGACAAGCTGGCTGCGGCCGGCGTGACCGTCGGTGGTATTGGCGTCATCTTTGCCGTGGTGCTGATTTTCTTCTACCTGCTGTGGGTGGTCCTTCCGATCTTCAAGCCCGCTTCGTTGGAGGCGCTGAACCAGTTCAGCCTGCCTGCCGACAGCGGCGATCGGAGCTTGCTGTATGCGATCGAGGAACAAAGTGAGCTGGCTCTGCGCGTCTCCGAGGATGGCCAACTGCGGTTCTTCGACCTCAGCGACGGGACACTCACACTCCAGCATGATCTGGATACGCCACTGGTTGCCGCCACCCATGTGGACAAGTCCAAGAGCACCATCGCAGTTCTGACTGCAGATCAGCGCATCGTTCTGCTCCAGCACAAATATCGTCTGGACTACCCGGCTGACGGTGAGCGCACCATCACGCCACGCATCGAGTTCCCGTATGGAACCGACGGGCTCAGTGCGCCTGCTGGCGATCAATTGGTGGTTCGTGAAAACGATGACCAGCTGACCATGGCGCTGGTTGATGACACCCGCATCACGCTCAAACAATTTGAGAAGTCGACCTCGTTCTTCGATGAGTCAGTCAGCCTTGATGAAGTCGGACAACGCACATTGACCCTGCCGCGCCGCGTCGATGCCATGCTGATGGACCCCCTGCAGGACTGGCTCTACGCGTTCAACTTTGCCAGTGCGGAAATCTACTACTACGACATCCGGCGCTTCGACACACCGAAGTTGATTCAAACCATCACCGCCGCGGCTGTCGGTGACACCATTACGGCCGTGGATATGTTGTCGGGTGGATTGTCGCTGGTGGTCGCTACCGATGATGGGAAGATTACCCAGTATTTCCCGTTGCGCACGCCCAAGAGCGTCGACTACACGTTGCAGAACGTGCGCAGTTTTCACGCGGCCGAAGGCGCCAACGTTGAGGCCTTGATCAGCGAACAACGTCGTCGTGGATTCATGTCTTTGGCTGCCAACGGCACGCTTGGCGCGTACTACGCCACGTCGGAGCGTGAGCTCGCTGAGCAGGTCCTGCCGGTCAAAGGTCTGCAGATCGGCGCGATTGCCCCGCGTGCCAACGTGATGCTGGTCGAGCATGCTGATCGCGGCATTCTGGTCGTCAAGCTGCACAACGAACACCCCGAAGTGTCGTTCCAAGCGTTGTGGGGCAAGATCTGGTACGAGAGCTATCCAGAACCCGACTACACGTGGCAGTCCTCAGCCGCCAACAGCGACTTCGAACCCAAATTCAGCCTCTCGCCGTTGGCGTTTGGCACCCTCAAAGCGGCGTTCTACGCCATGCTCTTCGCAGTCCCACTGGCCCTGGCCGGCGCCATCTACACCGCATATTTCATGTCATCCGGTTTGCGCCAACTGGTCAAACCGGCGATCGAAGTGATGGAAGCCCTGCCAACGGTGATTCTCGGCTTCCTCGCCGGTTTGTGGCTGGCGCCGTTCATCGAAACGCATTTGCCGGGTGTGTTTCTGATCATTCTGTTCCTGCCCATCACGCTGCCATTGACCGGTTGGCTGTGGACCCTGGCACCGGCGTCGCTGCGCCATCGTGTTCCGGACGGATGGCAACCGCTGCTGCTGGTGATCCCCATCATCCTGTCGATCACCCTGGCTTTGAGTCTGAGCCAACCCATTGAGGCCGCATTCTTCGGCGGCAGCTTGCCGCATTGGCTGGACAACGAAATGGGGATTACCTACGACCAGCGCAACTCGTTGGTTGTCGGTTTGGCGATGGGCTTCGCGGTGATCCCGACGATCTTCTCGATCGCCGAAGATGCCGTTTTCAGCGTACCCAAACAACTCACCCAAGGCTCTCTGGCGTTAGGCGCGACACCGTGGCAAACCCTGGTGCGCGTGGTTCTGCCAACCGCCAGCCCGGGCATGTTCTCGGCGCTGATGATCGGCTTCGGGCGTGCCGTGGGTGAAACCATGATCGTGCTGATGGCCACAGGCAACACGCCGATTATGGATTTCAACATCTTCGAAGGCTTCCGCACCTTGTCCGCCAACATCGCGGTGGAGATGCCGGAGTCGGAAGTCGGCAGCACCCATTTCCGCATTTTGTTCCTGGCCGGTCTGGTGCTGTTCCTGTTCACCTTTGTGTTCAACACACTGGCTGAAATTATCCGTCAACGCCTGCGCAACAAGTACAGCAACCTATGAGCGAACATCATTTGATTGGCGCCCAGCGCGGCTCGGCATTCAAAGCTTGGTACAAAAGCGGTGATCCGTGGATCTGGATGACCGGCGGTGCCGTAGCCATCTCTTTGCTGCTGGTTATCGGCCTGCTTGGCCTCATTGCCTTTCGCGGTCTGGCACATTTCTGGCCCGCTGATGTGGTGCAGGCCAGCTACCAGGTGCCGGGTCAAGAACCCATGAGGGTTTTGGGCGAACTGCGCGAAGGCGAGTTGGTCAGCAAGTCGCGCCTGGAGTCTGCCGGATTACCGGTAGAAGGCGACAAGGAATTCTACGACCGCTACCTGTTCAAGGTCGGAAACCGCGACATCTACGGCAGCGATTTCCGCTACGTGATTGATGATTGGCTGGTGGAACGCGAGTTTCCCCAGGACATCACGGTGTTCGAGCGTCTGGAGTGGGGCAATCTTTACGGCTGGGTCGAATCGGTCAGCGAAAACGGTGAGGTCGTGGCCAGTGGTGACGATGCCTGGCCAACGCTGCGTGAGCGCCAGAAGCGCACCCACAAATTGCGCAATCAGATCGAAAGCATCGAAAAACATGACATCGGCGCGATCAACTACGCCCTGGAAAAGCTACGCCTGAAACGGCGTGGCCTGGAGATCCGCAATGCGCTGACAGCCGAAGCGGAACAGAAGATCGCCAATGAAGAAGCCGAACTGCAGGCACGCTACAAAGGCTATGAAGACGAACTGATCAGTCTCTACGGCGACATTCAACGCGACAGCGTCACGGTCCGCGTGATGACTGGTGAGACACGCACGGTTGATCTTTCCAAAGTGGTTCGTGTTTATCGTCCGAATGCCATGGGTGTCTTTGGCAAGCTGGGCCACTACGCCAGCAAACTGTGGGAATTCGTGGCTGACGAACCGCGCGAAGCGAACACTGAGGGCGGTATCTTCCCGGCCATCTTTGGCACCGTGCTGATGGTTCTCCTGATGTCAGTGTTCGTGACACCCTTTGGTGTGGTGGCGGCGCTGTACCTGCGCGAATACGCCAAGCAAGGTGTCATGACCCGCATCATTCGTATCGCAGTGAACAATCTCGCGGGTGTCCCGTCGATTGTTTACGGCGTGTTCGGCCTGGGTTTCTTCGTGTATTTCCTCGGCGGCTCGATTGATGCGCTGTTTTTCCCCGAAGCGCTGCCCACCCCGACCTTCGGTACCGGCGGTATTTTGTGGGCCTCGCTGACATTGGCCATCCTGACCTTGCCGGTGGTGATCGTGGCCACGGAAGAGGGCTTGTCGCGCATTCCGCGCAGCCTGCGCGAAGCCTCGCTGGCGCTGGGCGCGACCAAAGCCGAAACGTTGTGGAAAGTGGTGTTACCGATGGCCAGCCCGGCGATGATGACGGGGCTGATTCTGGCCGTGGCGCGCGCTGCCGGCGAAGTCGCGCCGCTGATGCTCGTCGGCGTGGTCAAACTCGCCCCGTCGCTGCCGCTGGACGGCAACATGCCGTTCATTCATCTCGACCGCAAATTCATGCATCTGGGCTTCCATATCTACGATGTGGGTTTCCAGAGTCCGAATGTGGAGGCCGCCCGGCCGCTGGTGTATGCCACCGCGCTGCTGCTGGTGCTGGTCATCATCGCCCTGAACCTGTTCGCTGTCCGGGTTCGTAACCGCTTGCGCGAGAAGTACCGCGCACTCGAACACTGATCAGTGAGACCATGGTCCAGACCAAAGAGAAAACCAACATGACGCACGCTATCGACATGGGTGGCGCCAACCGCGCGCCGCAAACCCGCAAACTCGAAGACGAAAAAATCGCGCTGACCGTACGCGACTTGAGCCTGTTCTACAGCGAAAAGCAGGCGCTGAACAGCATCAACCTGCAGATCCCGGAAAAGCGCGTAACCGCGTTCATCGGTCCCAGCGGCTGCGGCAAGTCCACCTTGCTGCGCTGCTTCAACCGCATGAACGATCTGGTCGACACCGCCCGGATCGAAGGGCAGTTGTTGCTTGGCGACAAGAACATCTACGACAAGGACGTCGATGTTGCGCGCCTGCGTCGTCGCATTGGCATGGTGTTCCAGAAGCCCAACCCGTTTCCCAAAAGCATCTATGAGAACGTCGCCTACGGTTTGCGCCTGGCCGGCATCAGCAAAAAACGGACTTTGGATGAAACGGTGGAATGGGCACTCAAAGGCGCCGCACTGTGGGATGAGGTCAAAGACCGCCTGCACGACAACGCACTCGGCATGTCCGGCGGTCAGCAGCAGCGTTTGGTGATTGCGCGTTCGATTGCGATCAAGCCGGAAGTGCTGCTTCTGGATGAACCGGCCTCCGCGTTGGACCCGATTTCCACGCTGAAAATCGAAGAACTGATCAACGACCTGAAAAACGATTACACCATCGTCATCGTCACTCACAACATGCAACAGGCCGCACGCGTGTCGGATTACACCGCTTTCATGTACTTGGGTGACCTGGTCGAATACGGCGCCACGGACAAAATCTTCACCGTGCCGGAGAAGAAGCAGACCGAGGACTACATTACCGGCCGTTACGGCTAAGAGGAGCGGTTATGCCATCTTCAAACAATCGTTACGACACCCATATCTCGGCGCAGTACAACGCCGAGCTGGAAGATGTACGTCAGCGCGTGCTGGCCATGGGCGGTATGGTCGAACACCAAGTCACCCGCGCGATGCAGGCGCTACTGGAAATCGACTCTGATCTGGCCCGTGAAGTGATCGAAAACGATCACCGCGTCAACGGCATGGAAGTCCACATCGACGAAGAATGCAGCCGCATTCTGGCCCGTCGTCAACCGGCCGCCAGTGACCTTCGCCTGATTGTGGCGGTGATCAAAACCATCACCGATTTGGAGCGCATCGGCGACGAGGCCGAACGCATTGCACGCATGTCGCTGGACCTGGCTGAGTTGGATGCGCCGCGCGGCCCACATTTCGAGATCGAAACGCTGGGACGCCAAGTGCAAACCATGCTCCACGATGTCCTCGATGCCTTCGCGCGCATGGACCCGGACGCGGCTCTTGCAGCGGCCCAGCACGACATTCGCATCGATCGCGAGTACGAAAGCATCATGCGCCAGTGCATCACATTCATGATCGAGGACCCGCGTTCCATCAGCCGTGTGTTCGACATCGTGTGGTCACTGCGGTCGCTGGAGCGCATCGGCGATCATGCCCGCAATATCGCCGAGTACGTGATCTATTTTGTTCACGGCAAAGATGTTCGACACATCTCGCTGGAACAGGTTGCTGAAGAGCTCGGCGCGGAGCCGCTAAGCAAGGACTGAAGCGCCGCCGCAGCGTGGGCATGGGGTAATATTTCGATCCCATGTCGAAATTTGCCTCCCTGACCCTCAAGATCGTCGTCGCAGTCAGCTGCGTTGTGGCGCTGGCTTTGATTGCCTACACGCTGGTCCTCGATCAACAGATCCGCAGCCGCTTCGCGGGTGCACGCTGGGCTTTACCCGCGCAGATTTACGCGGCGCCACTGGAACTTTATCCCGGTCTGGCGCTGAGCAAATATCAGCTGATCGAAGAGCTTGAGCGCCTCGGCTATCGCCGCCATCCCCGCGCCGATTTGGCGCAGGGTCGCTATGCGCAGCAACGCGAGCGGATCGATATTCATACCCGTCCGTTCACCTTCTCGGACGGTCCACAGCCCAGCCGCATCCTGAGTCTGGATTTTGGCCCCAGCCAGCTGAACAGCATTCAAGAGGATGGCAAGGCCGTCAGTCTGGTCCGTCTGGACCCTTTGCTGATCGGCAGCATCTATCCTCGCCATGGTGAGGATCGCGTCCTGGTCAACCTCTCCGAGGTGCCGGCACTGCTGCCCCATGGCTTGATTCAAACCGAGGATCAACGTTTCTACGATCACTTTGGCCTGGACCCGCGAGCGATCGTGCGCGCCGCCGTGGTCAATGTTCGCGCGGGCCGGGTGGTGCAGGGCGGTAGCACCCTGACGCAGCAGCTGGTCAAGAACTTCTTTCTGCACAACCAGCGCGATTTCAGTCGCAAATTCAGCGAAGCCATCCTGTCGCTTCTGCTCGAAGTGCATTACGACAAGGATGCGATTCTTGAGGCTTACCTGAACGAGGTTTATCTCGGCCAGGACGGCGAGCGGGCGATTCACGGGTTCGGCCTGGGCAGCGAGTTTTACTTTCACAAACCGCTGTCGGAATTGGGCGTGGCGGAGGTGGCGACCCTGGTCGGCATGGTCAAAGGGCCGTCCTATTACAACCCGCGGCGTCATCCTGAACGCGCACGCGATCGACGCAACCTGGTGCTGGCCCAATGGCACGATGCGGGTCTGATCGACGAAGAAACGCTGACCACGGCGCAGGCCCGCGACATACGCACCACGCCGCAAACGCACAATGCCAATCGCCGTTACCCGGCCTTTGTACAGCAGGTGCACCGGGAGCTGGCGCGTGATTACCCGGACGATGTGTTGACGGCCGAAGGGCTGCGCATCTACACCAGCCTGGCGCCGCACGTGCAAGCCGCGGCCGAAGCGGCCGTGGTGGAAGGCCTGGACAACATTGAGGCGAGTCGCGGGCTGAGCAGCTTGCAAGCCGCGGCCGTTGTTGCGTCGGTTACAGATGGCTCCATTCTCGCCCTGGTCGGCGGTCGCAAACCGGGCGAAGCGGGTTTCAATCGCGCACTCGATGCTCGCCGCCCGATCGGCTCCACGATCAAGCCGGTGGTCTATCTCGCCGCCTTGCGGCAATCCGAGCGCTACCAGCTGACCAGTCTGCTGCAGGATGAAGCGATACGTCTGGATATGCCCAATGGCTCGGTATGGGAGCCTGAAAACTACGACAAGGAAGTGCACGGCGAAGTCCCGCTGTTCCAGGCGCTGAGTCAGTCGTACAACTTGGCCACGGTCAATCTTGGGCTTGAAGTGGGACTGCCGCATGTCATCGACACCCTGCATGGCCTGGGAGTGGAGGACACCATCCCGGAGCTGCCGTCTTTACTGCTCGGCGCTTGGGATCGCAGCCCGCTGCAACTGACACAAATCTACGCCGCGCTGGCCAGTGGTGGTTACGCGCAAAAGCTGATCAGCATTCGTGCGGTGCAAACGCGCGAAGGACAGTTGGTGAAACGCTACCCGCTGGAACTCGGTGATCCTATGCCGGGGGATGCCGTGGCGCTGCTCAACTGGGCGATGCAGCAAGCCACCCAGAACGGCACCGGGCGCGGAATCTATCGGCAGCTGGATCCCAAGCTTCGTATCGCGGGAAAAACCGGCACCTCGGACAATTTGCGCGACAGCTGGTTTGCGGGTTTTGGCAGCAATTATCTCGGCGTGGTGTGGGTCGGGCACGACAACAACGATGTCACCCAGCTCACGGGGGCCAGTGGCGCTTTGCCGGTGTGGGCCCGCATGATGCGCATGGCCGGCTTGCAAGGCCTGTCAGGGCGGCCGCGGTCCGGCCTGGAATGGGTCCCGGTAGACACCGAAAGTTGGCTGCCGGGTGACGACAACTGTCGCGCCGTCTTGCGCGTTCCCTACATTGCAGGCACTGTTCCTGACCAACAGGCGCCCTGCGCGCGCTCCGGCTGGAACAAGTTTTTGGATTTATGGCGCTAATCTCCTTGCAACGTCTTCTGATCGCAGCCGCTGCGCTGGTCTTGTCAGCCTGTGCGGTATCGCCGGATGGCCCGGTCTGGCCTTACCCGGAAGGCCCGAACGATGGAGGCTGGGGTACTCAGGTACCCCCATCTCAGACAGGGCAGCAGAGCGTCACAGGCCAAGATCAAGCGGATGATGACGGGCAAACAGCCGTCAGCCATCATCCCACTGTGTTGGCTTTGGTCAGCCAAGCTGAAGACGAGCACGCCGCCGGCGACCTGGATCGCGCTGCCGGCACGCTGGAACGCGCCATTCGTATCGTCAGCGATGACCCATTGCCGTGGTTGCGCCTTGCCGAAATCCGCTTTGAACAGGGCAATATGATTCAGTCCGAGAATCTGGCCCGCCGCAGCATCAGCTATGCAGCGCCTGGCCCTCTCACGCGTCAGGCCTGGTTACTCATCGCCGATATCAAGCGCCTTCAAGGCGACGAAAGTGCGGCACGCGCCGCCGAAGAAAAAGCCCGAGGCGGCTGACAGGCAACTCAAACGTGGATGACATTGATTCCGTTCTGGGGCCGGGCGGTGCGCTGGCCTCGGTCATTCCGGGTTTTGCCGCGCGAGAAGGCCAGATTGCTCTGGCTCACGCGGTGCTCAACACCCTCAATGATGGCGATACGCTGGTCGCCGAGGCCGGCACCGGCATCGGCAAAACCTTCGCCTACTTAGTGCCAACGCTACTCAGTGGGCATCGGGTTTTGATCTCCACCGGCACTCGGCATCTTCAGGATCAGCTGTTCCACACCGACATTCCGCGTTTGAGCACGGCCTTGGGTTTGCCGCTGCGCGCGCAATTGCTCAAAGGGCGAAGCAACTATTACTGCGCCCAACGAGCCGGAAAATTCATCCCGCAAAGCGCGACAGAGGCCGACAAACTCAAGCGCGTGCAGCTATGGGCCACGCAGACCGACAGTGGTGATCTGGCCGAGCTCAGCGATTTGCGTGATCAAGACCCGATGCGCATGCAACTCACCTCGACGGCGGAGAACTGCCTGGGTGCGCAATGTCCGGAGTACGAAAACTGTTTCGTTGCCAAAGCCCGCACGCGCGCCCAGAACGCCCAGGTCGTGGTGGTCAATCATCATCTCCTTTGCGCCGACCTGGCACTCAAAGAAGACGGTTTTGGTGAATTGCTGCCTGAAATGGATGGTGTGATCATCGACGAAGCCCATCAATTTCCTGATGTGCTCGCACAGTTTTTCGGCTTCGGCGTCTCGGCCCGCCAATGCCGCGACCTAGGGCGCGACATCGTCGATGCGGCCAATGCCTTTGGTGACATGCCGCAGCTCAAGGACCAGGTCGCAGCCATGGGCGACGCGCTGCAGCATTTGCTGGCCTGTTTCCCCTTCAGCCGCCAGCGCTTGGAACTCGACGACTTGATGAAGAACGCCGATTTCGTGGCCGAGCTGGAAACGCTCACCGACATCTTCGATCTACTCAACAAGCAGCTGGAAGAACATGCCGGGCGTGGCCCCGAGTTGGCCACCGCGTGGCGCCGCGTGGGCAATGTGCTGACCCGTTTGCGTCGTTGGCGCACACACATCGATGCAGACGATGACACCGTCGCGGCCGATGAGCTGGTGCGTTGGGCCGAGCGTCAGACCAACGGCTTCAGCCTGCAAGCCATTCCCATGGATGTGGCTCCAGCCATGCAGACCGCGCGCGCGCGTCAAAGTGGCGCCTGGATACTGACCAGCGCAACGCTCTCCGTAGCCGGCGCATTCCGCCATTTCACCGAACGCCTGGGCCTGGAAGACAGCCGCACGCTGGATATCCATAGCCCGTTCGACTACGCCAACAACGCGCGCATGCTGTTGCCACGACGGCTGCCGCCACCAACCGATCGGGCCTATCCGCGGGCATTGCTGGACCTCGGAAAACCGCTTATCGAAGCCTCAGACGGCGGTTGTTTCTGGCTCTGCACCAGCGCACGTGCGGTCGAAGAATACGCCCGCAGCTTGCGCCAATGGGGGCGATACCGGGTGCTGGAGCAGGGCGAGCAGGAACGCACGCAGCTGTTGGAGACGTTCCGCAGCGATGGCCACGCCATCCTGGTCGGCACCGCCAGCTTCTGGGAAGGTGTGGATGTGCGCGGGGCCGCTTTGCGTCTGGTCATTATCGACCGGCTGCCGTTTGCTTCACCCGATGATCCCTTGGTCAAGGCGCGCAGCATGCAACTCGAACGCGAGGGTCGCAATCCGTTCTTTGAATTCCAGGTCCCACAAGCTGTGCTGACATTGAAACAAGGCGCCGGCCGGCTGATCCGCGATGTTACGGACCGCGGCATGCTGGTGCTGGGCGATACGCGCATCCAACGCATGCGTTACGGCCGCCAGTTTCTCGACAGCCTGCCGCCGATGACGCCGCTGTACGATGAAGCCGAAGCCATTGCGTTCCTGGAGGGCATTCGCCCATGAACCTGCTGGCGATCGATTCGGCTGACGGACAAGCCTCTGTCGCGCTCTTGCACGACGGCGCGTGGACGCTGCGTATCAATCAGCAAACGCGTGACAGCCTGAGCTGGATGCAAGCCCAGGTTGACGATCTGCGCGCCACGTTCGGCCAGTGGTCAAACCTGGACGCCTTGGCCTGCGGCGTCGGTCCCGGAGGATTTACCGGTGTCCGCGTGGCGGTGGGCTACGTGCAAGGCTTGTCCTTGGCGACCGGTTTGCCATGTATCGCCGTCAACAGTCTGGACGCGATGGCTTGGCGACTGCATGAAGAGGGTGTGCGTGGCGAAGCCTGGATTGCCCTGGATGCCCGCATGAACGAGCTTTACGCCGCACGATATCTGCTCGAGCAGGTTCCACATCGCCCAGAAGACTTGCAGCTGGTCGGTGCTGAGGCGCTGGTCGGGCATGTGAAGCGCGAAAGCGTGCTTGCCGGTCCGGGATTCGAGGCGTGGCCGCAGCATTACGCGGGGCAAACCCGCAGCGGACTGACCCTGGACGCCGGCGCGGTCGCCTTGGCCGCCCTGCATGCGGGCACCAAGCAGACCTGCGACGCGGCAAAATTGCAGCCGATCTATCTGCGCAATCAAGTTGCGAAAACACTGGCTGAGCGCCGCGCCCTGAAACCCTGAGTGTTACAGCGCGCCGGCACGGCGCAGCAAGTTCGCGACCGCCTCGGCAACCTGTGCATAGCCTTTTGCGTTGGGATGAATGGCGTCCGATTTGGTCGCGCTGCGGCTGAGCACCTCGGCCAGGATCTCGTTTTCCAGCGGCAGGTCGTATTCATCCGCGAGCTCTTCATACAAGGGATGAGCTTTCAACCCGATCAAAGCCGGTTCCGGCACCCCAAGCAGCATGACCGCAACACCTTGCCCGCGTGCCAGCTCAATTATGCTGACCATGTTTTTTCGCGTGACCGATAGCGGGACTTTGCGCAGAAAATCATTGCCTCCCAGACACAGAATCAGCAGATCCGGTTCGTGCTCGTCCAATGCCTCTTGCAACTTGGCCATGCCATCGGCAGATTTGTCACCGGGCGTGGCTTCCACCTCCACGGTTCGCCCGATCAAAGACTGCAGGATCGCAGGATAGGCCTGATCACGCCGCGCGCCAGAGCCATGCGTGAGGCTGTCACCAAAAGCCAAAATTACCGCATCTTCAGACAAATACGGCAGTGGCGGCGGCAGTGGAGGGCGACTGCACCCTGCCGCAAGCAGGCTCAGGCAGAGTAGGATGAGCGCTTTTCGCCAGACAAAGAGATTCTGCATGCTGTATCAACTGGGTGAACGTACGCCGCAACTGGATGGCGGTAATTTCGTGGCCGACGACGCGCGCGTCATCGGTTCCGTGCATCTCAAACAGGATGCCAGCATCTGGTTTGGCTGTGTACTGCGTGGCGACAACGACGACATCGTGATCGGCGAGCGCAGCAACATTCAAGATGGTTCCGTTTTGCATACCGATCCCGGCCTCAAACTCATCGTGGGCGATGATGTCACCGTCGGGCATCAAGCCATGCTGCATGGCTGCACGATTGGCGATAACACCCTGATCGGCATTCAGGCCGTTGTCCTCAATCGGGCCCAGATCGGCAAGAACTGCATCATTGGTGCAGGGTCTTTGATCCCCGAGGGAAAAATTATTCCGGACAATTCACTGGTAATGGGCATGCCGGGTAAAGTGGTCAAAGACAATCCGGAAACGGTTGCCGCCATGCTCAAAATGCAGGCCGCTCACTACGTGCAGAATGCTCATCGCTATCTGGCAGACCTCAAACCGCTCTAAAGCTTCACCAGGCACCTGATGACGGGTGCCACACAATAAAATCCAAAACAGGGGACATTATGACCACGCTTGTACGCGCGCTGCTGGGCGTGCTTTTTGTGAGCGCGTTGGCATCCTGCTCAGGAGCTGACCGAACACCGATCAACACCGCCGCATCGGATACCCAGAGCGATGCGACAGGCGGCGAGCCAATCAAAACGCTGGGTGATCTGTGCGCCCTGGTGGGCGGCACGGAGATCCTCTGCGAAACCCTGACCGAGATTGGATTCAGCGCCGCGAACTTTCCTGGCATTCGCACCGTTCCGGATTTGGCTTGCGCCGATGATTACCTGGCCACCGCGCGTCTGCCTGTGAATCCGCTGCCTTTTGCCATCGTGCCGGAGGACACAACCGGGCAGGGCGGCGGCCCGGCAGAGCCCGAAGTGGCGCGCGCATTGCCGGCCTTGATCCATCAGCGGGGGCCTACGGCCACCTTCACGCATGAGTTTGATTTCGCGGTGCATGAGGGGCGTATCTACAGTCGTCCGCGCCCCCAAACCAGCGGCTTGGACGAAGCCTGGCATGAAGTTCTACTGCCTCGTTGCCTGCACGGTCAGGTCAGTGAGATTTCCGCAGACGGATTTGTGCTGCTCGCGGCCAATGCGCAACGCGATGTCTACACACTGGACTTCAGCGACAGTGGCTGGACGCGACGCTGGGGACCACTGTTCTGGCTCGACATGGGTGTCACCATCCCGCCCGATGTCAAGCAGTGGGCCGCCTCGGAGTTGAACTCCGGATTTGATGAGTACTTCGTCGACATCGCCGGTCGCAAGAACGACTTCTGGGGCATTTTGATGCTCTACATGCTACGCGGCGATGGACGACGCATCACTCATTTCGACCCTTGGCTGCCGGTGGATGAAAGCCGCGAGATCTGCCCGCCAGAAGAAGGGGCGGCCATGATGGAAGGCTTGTCGGCCAGCGGTTCCACCATGATGGTGGTGACCAGTCGCGGGCGCATCTACACGCGGCTGTACGACTTCGATATCTCCGGCGCCAACACCGTGTTGCACGATTATTCGTGGTTTAACCAAGACGGCGTGGAGGACTATCGGATTCAACTGCCCGCGCCAGATTGGATCCGCCACCCGGATGTACCCGGAAGCGTGACCAACCGCGTGAGCATTCGCAAAATCAGCCCGGGCACCGAACACCGCATCATGCGCATCGAAGGCACGGACGCGTCCGGCAATACGGGTTTCTGGGAAAAGGACATCAGCGAACTGAGCGACGAGGCTTGGACATTCGTCTTGACCGGCGAGCCTCTGCAAGGCCAAGCGTTGCCGACCAATGGCCCGCATGAGCAGGAGGTCGAACGATTCGACTATCAAGGCATGATTGCAGGCCATCCGGCCCGCGTGAAGGGCTTCCGTCCTTATTGCTCCCCCGGCACGCTGGAGATTGAATTCGGCGAAGAGACCCTGCCGCTGACCTTGCACAGTGTGGATGGAATGCGGCAGGAGCGCCGTGCGCCAGGACTGGATGCATTCCCGCACTACTACCGTAGCGCTCTGGAAGTCCCTCAACACATCTGGGACAAACGCGACAGTTTGAGTGGGGATATTCAGCAGTTTCTCGGCAATCACTTTGAACAGCGCCAACTGCCAGGGCCGATGAGCGCAACCCTGAACCTGATGCAGTTCCACGCGCCGTGCTGGAATTTGTTCCGGATACACGACAACTTGAGCGACTACATCACCCAGCCCCCGGTGCCCGATGCCGGCAATATCGCCGCGGAAAGCCCGCTGTTGAGCGCGCTGGTGCCGGAATTGCTGTCAAGCAACCCTGAGCTGGGCGCGGTGCTCCCGGCATTGGGTGAGGGCGTATTGGGATTGGGTCTAAGACCGTGCCCGATTACGCTGCCGTAGGGCGCAGATACACGTCGTAAACCACGCGCCCGCCGCCAAAGCTCAAGTCCGGCTTTGCCACGCGAACCTTGGCACCGCGTGGCGGGCGCTTGAGCACCACACGGCGGGCGCCGCTGTCCATGGCACGTTGCCACAGTTGCTCAGCATCCAAATCCGGCCCAACCAGAAGCTGCATGATCTGCATTTCCAGCGCTGGCGCGGCGCGGCGACCGGTATCCGGAAACATCGGATCAAGAAAAATGGCGTCGGCATCGCCGGCGTTCAGTTGAAGTCCATCATCGTGAAGAAGCTCGACACGCGACGCAGTATCCGGTGAGGCGTAGGACAAGGCATCGCGCAACATCGCAAAGATCACCGGATGACGCTCATACCAGCGCATCTGCGCGCCAAGACTGGCCAGACACCAGCCATCGCGCCCCAAGCCGGCGGTGGCATCGACAATGCGTGCGCCTGGGTATTTGTGCAGACCGCAGGCCTTGGCCAGTGGTTGCTGACGACCCGCCGCGATGCGCCGACGCATTTCGGCGCTGGAGAAATCCACTTGCAAAGCCCGTTGACGTGGATTGAGGGTATCCACCACAACCAACATCGCACCATCGCGCTTCAACACCCAACGTGTGGGCGTTTCCGCGGCCGGTAAATTCAATCCGTTGAGTGCGGGATCATCGGCAGAGAGTTGGTGTCCAAAGCCCGGCATCACCGCGGCGCCCGGGTCGGAAGTCCTGCTCGAAAAGCGGATGCTAGAATCGCTCATCAACGCATTATGCCGTCGCTATACCGACCGGCGTACACAATCCTTGGTTTTATGAACGCACTGGAACAACTTGGCCAGCTCAGCACCCTCGTGGCAGACACTGGCGACCTCGACGCGATTCGGCGTTTTCAGCCGACTGACGCCACCACCAACCCCAGCCTTATTTTGGCGGCTGCCAATACGAACCAAGCGGCAGACTGGGCCCGCGAAGCGCTGGCCGCGAGCGGCGGCGACATCGATCGCGCACGTGAAAAGCTCACTGTCCGCTTCGGCTGCGAGATTCTGAAATCGGTGGGCCGTTATGTGTCCACCGAGGTCGACCCGCGCGCCTCGTTCGATACGCAAAAAACCATCGAAGCGGCCGAACGGATCATCGGCGACTACGCGGCTGCCGGCATCGGTTCGGAACGGGTACTGATCAAGATCGCTTCAACCTGGGAAGGCATCCGCGCCGCCCGGGTCCTGGAATCACGCGGCTTGCGCTGCAACATGACGCTGCTGTTTGGCTTTGCGCAAGCTCGCCAGTGCGCGGATGCCGGCGTCACGCTGATCTCGCCCTTTGTTGGACGCATCCTCGACTGGCACGTGGCCAATGGTCTGCAGGTCGACACCGCCGAGCAGGATCCGGGAGTGCTGTCGGTGCGGCGTATTTACCGCTGGTACAAAGCGCACGGTTATCCCACCCAGGTGATGGGCGCGAGCTTTCGCAACACGGGGGAAATTCTTGCCCTGGCCGGCTGCGATCTACTGACCATCGCACCCAAGTTGCTGGATGAACTGGCGGCCGACACCGACACCCGGGTCAAAGCCATGCTGCAACCTCAGCAAAGCAGCGATGACCCACGCGATGTCCCCGACGAAGCGCGTTTCCGCGCAGAGATGAACGAGGACGCCATGGCGACGGAGAAGCTTGCCGACGGCATTCGTCGCTTTGCGGCCGATCAAGCCAAACTTGACGCCTGGCTGGCCAATCTCGCGTGATTCGGACACAGCTTGTTGATCGGCTGGAGGATGTGCTGGAGCACACCCACGCCGATCATCCACGTCGTTTGGCGCGCTGGGAATTGCCCCTGGGGCTGGACTACGTACTGCAAAAGCGCTGGACCAAGCGTTTGCGCCCCGCCAGCGTGCTGATCGGCGTGCGCAACAAAGATGCGCCCAGCATCATCATGACAGTGCGGTCGGAGAACCTCCGCGCGCACGGCGGACAGATCAGCTTTCCCGGCGGTCGCCGCGACGAGGGAGACGATTTCCCCGTCGGCACGGCCTTACGCGAAGCCTACGAGGAGATTGACCTTGATCCCGCGGCCGTTCGCGTCATCGGTTATCTCGACGACTACCCAACCATCTCCAAGTTCCGGGTGACCCCCGTGGTGGCTTTGATCGATCCCGCTGCGCCGGTCCATTCTGATTCTGATGAGGTGGCCGAAGTGTTTGAACTGCCGCTGTCATTTGCCTTGGAACGGCGTAATTTTCAGATGCGCAAGCTGGGGCGTCTGGGCCTGAAGTACTACGAACTCAACTACAAGCATTACCGCATCTGGGGCGCGACCGCCGGGATGCTCTACAACCTGCAACAGATGTTTGAGGCGCATGAGCTGGTTTGAACATCGGGCAGACGCCGAGCGACCAATCAGCGAAGCGCTGCGCCTGCAGGAAGCCGCCGCAAAATTGGGTTTCGACTGGCCGGATCTGGCCCCACTGTGGGACAAACTCAACGAAGAATTGGGCGAGTTTCGCGAGGCTGTGGACAGCGGCGATGAACAGGCCATACAGGACGAGCTTGGCGACCTGCTGTTCATGCTCGTCAACTTTTCCCGCTTTCTGAACCTCTCGCCAAAACAGGCGCTGGACAGCGTCAATCGCAAATTTATCCGCCGCTTGCGCCATGTGGAAAGCAAGCTGTTGGAGAATCAGCGCAGCTGGTCGGAATGCACTCTGGATGAACTCGAAGACTGGTGGCAGGACGCCAAAATCAACGGCCCGCAGAGCGATTAAGCCAGGCGATTCATCCCATTGAGCGCCGCCACCCGATACGCTTCCGCCATGGTCGGATAGTTGAACGTGGTTTCGATGAAATAATCCAGCCCAGGCCCGCCATTCTGCGTGGCCATCACCGTTTGACCGATGTGGATGATTTCCGATGCACGGTCACCGAAGCAATGCACGCCAAGCACTTCGCGGGTATCGGCATGGAAGATCAGCTTAAGCATGCCGACGGTTTCACCGGCCATCTGGGCGCGCGCCAGATGCTTGAAATAGGCATAACCGGATTCATACGGCACATTCGCCGCCGCCAATTCCTGCTCGGTACGACCGACCGAAGACAGTTCAGGAATGGTGTAAATCCCCGCTGGCATCAAATAAAACAGTTCGTTGACACGCTCCGGATTGAGCCGATGTGACATCGCAAAACGGCCCTGATCGTAGGCGCTGGAAGCCAATGCCGGATAACCGATGATGTCACCCACCGCGTAGATGTGCGGAATGTCGGTCTGGTAGGCCTCGTTGACGGTGAGCTGCCCACGCGAATTGACCGGCAAGCCGAGCTCTTCCAGGCCCATGCCGGCCGAGTTGCCAGTACGGCCATTGGCCCAGAGCAGGACGTCGGACTTGAGACGACGGCCGGATTTCAGATGCAACACTACATCATGCTCGCGCGCTTCGACGTGCGAATACTCTTCGTTGTGGCGAATCGTGATGCCTTGGTCGCGCAAGTGATACGACAAAGCCTCGCTGATTTCTTCGTCCATGAACGAGAGCAGGCGGCCTTGTGTATTGACCAGATTGACCTTGATACCGAGGTTGGCAAAGATCGAAGCATATTCGCAGCCGATGACGCCGGCGCCATAGATGGTGATGGAACGCGGATGTTCCTTGAGCTTGAGGATGGTGTCGCTGTCGAGGATGCGCGGGTGGTCAAAATCCAAGCCTTCGGGATGATACGGTCGTGAGCCCGTCGCAATCACCACGGCTTTGGCTTTGACCTGCGCCACCACATGCCGCTCATGTTCGATCAGCAGCGTGTGCGGGTCTTTGAAACGCGCTGACCCTTCGATAATGGGGACATCATTGCGCTCATACGCCCGGTGCCGGCTGGCGACCTGACGACCAACCACACCGCTGGCGCTCTCCAGCAGCTCGGGGTAGGTCACACGGATCTGACGTCGCAAAGACTGCAGCAGCGGGTTGTGGCGCACATCGTTGATCTGTTTGACCGCGTAACGCAGGGCTTTACTGGGGATCGTGCCCCAATGGGTACAGCCGCCCCCGACATCCACGTAGCGTTCGATCACCACCGTACTGAGATGGTTTTTGGCCGCCATCATGGCAGCCCCTTCACCGGCTGGGCCGGTGCCGATTATGGCGACATCAACGTTGTATTTTTTCACTTGAGACTGCGGTACAGATCCTGAAATTGTTTGGAAATTTTGTGCGACGGTGCGAGATAGACCAACGGCACAGATTGGTCATGTGACTCCTTGACCTTGATCGAACTGGCCAGGCGTGTTTTGAGTATCGGCATGCCTTCGTCGATGAGCTCCTTGACCAAGCGCTGCGGCAGATTGGCGCGCTCCTGGAACTGATTGACGATGATGCCTTCGATGCTCAGGTCGTCATTGTGATCGGCCTGAATCTCTTCGATATTCTCAGTCAGCGTGTACAAAGCCTGACGGGCAAAATCATCGCAATCGAAAGGAATCAGGCAACGATCCGCGGCAATCAAAGCCGAGCGACTGTAGAAATTCAGCGCGGGTGGGGTGTCGATATAGATCTCATCGTAGTCCGACAGCTTGCTCAGCGCGTTGCGCAGTTTGTAAATCTTCTGGCGCGATTCGAGCTTGACGATCAGATGTTCCAGATCCGGGTGCGCAGCCACCACATGCAGATTGTCGAACGGCGTGGCCGCGATATGCGGGCGCAGATCCGCCGCTTTCAGGCTTCGCCCCAGCGTGGCCTCGAAGAAATCCGCGATGCTGCTCTCGGCCGGCTTGTCCTGGCTGCCCAGCAGGTATTGGCTGGTGTTGCATTGTGGATCAAGATCAACAACCAGCGTCTTGCGCCCCTTGGACGCGCTGATCGCCGCCAGGTTGCACACGATCGTGGTTTTTCCCACACCACCTTTTTGATTGAAAACCACTCTGCGCATGCCAACTCCCAAGGACCGTTACGAGGTGGCGCAATGTTAGCGCAAGCCCCTTCGCATGGCACAATACATGGGTGAATAAATTGGATTGCCCGTGGATTCCTTAAGCGAAACCGAAATCCCAACCTATGACAAATTGCTCGGCGAAACCGCCCGCGTCAGCTGGGCCGAGATTGAGCGTATGTTCGCTGTGGGTCGCGTCATCGAAGTGGCCGCCGGACTGGACTTGATTCAGGTCGCCCAAGCCTTTGCTGACGACGACAAAGATAGGGTGCGCGCGTGGATGATGGCGGATCAGCTTGGTCATCTGGGCGACGACAACGCCGCACGCTGGGCCAACGAATCAGGGCTGGATTTGTGGGCTGTTGTGGTCAGCCCTTGGGTGTTGGTTCAGGAACGCCAACCCGCATAAAAGAAAAGCGGCCCTCGGGCCGCTCTTCACCTCCGCCTTGATCCCTCAGGCTGCCTTTGCTGGCTTGAAATCTGGTTTTTCGCGAACCGCACAGTCCGGGCAGGGCCAGTCGTCCGGCAGCGCCGCCCACGGCGTCCCCGGCGCGTAGCCCTCGCGCGGGCAGCCCTCGGCTTCGTCATAGATATAACCGCAGTCGGTGCATTCGTAGCGGCTTGCCTCGGCCGTTGCGGGGGGCGTCGTCGCTGCGTCTGCACCGCCATGCTCGACCTCACGCTCAGGCAGCGTTTGCCCGTGCTGCCAGCGCGCCAGCAAGGCCTCACGCTTGGGGGCATGGAGATGCGCTTTGCTGATATCACCGTTGTGGTGCGCGACAACCAGCGGATCCATGACCCGGAACCACAACCACGGCACATACGCCAGCATCAGCATCGAAGCGTAGCCGGACGGCAGCTGCGGGCTTTCATCAAAGTGACGCAAGGCCTGGAACCGTCGCGTCGGATTGGCGTGATGGTCAGAATGGCGTTGCAGTTGATACAGCACCAGATTGGTCACAACGTGATTGCTGTTCCAGGAGTGGCGCGGCGCGCAGCGTTCGTAGCGACCGTTGGCCATTTTCTGACGCAGCAGGCCGTAATGTTCGATGTAGTTGATGACCTCAAGCAGGCTGGCGCCGAAAAAGGCTTGGACAAACAAAAAGCTCAAGGCCCATGGTCCCAACCACACAGCCAGCCCGCCAAACAGCACGGCGGTCATGGCCCAGGCCTGCAGATTGTCGTTCTCCAGGGCCCAAACACTTTTACCTTTGCGTTCCAAACGCTGTTTTTCGATCGCCCAGGCCGAACGCAAGCTGCCCACCATGGTACGCGGCAGAAACGCCCAGAATGACTCGCCCATGCGCGAGCTGGCCGGATCTTCCGGCGTGGCCACATTTTTGTGGTGACCACGATTGTGCTCAACATAGAAATGGCCGTAGGCCACCGGCGCCAGCGTGAGCTTGGACAGCCAGCGGTCCAGGCTCTCTTTCTTGTGGCCCAGCTCATGCGCCGTGTTAATCGCCACACCATTGATGGTGCCGCAAGTCAGCGCCAGACCGAGGATGGTCCAGCCGCTCAGATCACCGGTCATGAACACCCAGGCGCCCAAAATGGTCATCGCAAACTGGGCGGGAATGTAGGCGTATACGATCAGCCGGTAGTAGGCATCGTTTTCAAGATGCTCGACAGCAGCTTCCGGGGGATTGCTGCTATCGGTCCCGATCAGACGATCGAACAGGGGTATCACGGCATACATCAAAATCGGGCCGCCCCAGGCAAACACGCTGTAGCCCGACAGATAGAACAACGCGACAGACAAAAACCCCAAAATCGGCAGCAGGGGACTTAGCAGCCACAGATAGCGTTTGCTGTCCCGCCACTGGAAAGCCTCTGAAACGGGTGAAGCCTGAATTGTGCTCATGCTGATTCTCCTCATCGCAATTTCGCTGCATCGCCCACTTCGTGAGCCATGACATGAGCGCATTGTGGAGAGCTTGCCGGGCATTGGCTTGTCATTTCTTGACATCTGCCTGTCATTTTCAGACAGTTCGGGCATGAACTCATCGTCCGCCACCGAAACCAGGGAACTACGTATCCCCGCACGCTATTACGCCCGGGTCGCCGATGTGTTGCTGCGTGACGGTATTGATGTGGATGATTTGCTGCGCCCACTGGACCTCACTCTCAGCAGCTTGAGCCAGCCCGGCGCCACAGTGGCGCTGCATCAGGTTGATCTCATGGTCCAGGCTGGCGTGCAACTCACCGGGCGCCGCGATCTTGGTTTTGAACTGGGCAAATCTCTCAAGTTGAGCTCACATGACATTGTTGGCTACGGCATTCTGAGCAGTCCCAATGTGGACTACGCGTTGCGTCTGGTCTCGCGGTTTTTTCGCCTGATCATGCCCAGTTTTCAAGCACGCTATCGGCGCGATCAACGCCATATGGAGTTCACCTTCCAAGCGGTAGCAGCGACCTCGCAGGTTTGTCTTGATGTGCATCTGGAAGCCCTGGCCAGCGCCGCGCACTTCGAGATCCGCGAGCTGATGCAAGGCCAGATGCCGGACTACGCGTTGTACCTGTCGCTGAGTGAACCGCCGCACGTGCAGCGATATCAGGAACTGCGCGAGGCCCGCTGCCATTTCATTCCCTCAATCCCGCCGGAAGTGCGTTTCGTGTTTCCCGCCAGCGCCGGGGACAAAGCCTTGGCCCTGGCCGATGAGGTTGCTCTCAAGGCCGCCGAAGAACGCTGCCGCAGCATGGTGCAGGGCGCGGTGAATCGCCAGGACGTCAGCGGTTGGGTGCGCATGATGTTGCGCGAAGCCCGCCATGGCATGCCGAGCATGGATGAAATGGCCCACACCCTGAACATGTCGCCGCGTTCGCTCGACCGTTACCTGCAGCGCGAAGGGGCTGGCTATCGCGCATTGCTGCAACAGGTCCGGCACGAACGGGCCCAGCGTTTGCTCACAGGAACGGGCGCGGCCATCACGGACATTGCATTGGAGCTGGGCTACACCGACGCCGCCAATTTCACCCGCGCCTTTCGCAAAATCGAAGGGACGAGTCCCAGTCAGTATCGATCAAACGCACAATAAAAAACGCCCCGCAATGCGGGGCGCTTGTATTGGGGTACGACGACCGAAGCCTAAGCTGCGGCGAGCTGACGAATCACGTACTGCAAAATACCGCCGTGTTCGTAGTAGTCCCATTCTTTGGGCGTATCGATGCGCACTTTGGCGTCGAAACTCTTGACGCTGCCATCATCAGCAGTGGCGGTAACTTTCACGCTCTTAGCACCGCGGCTCAAACCTTCGATGTCGAAGGTTTCCAAACCGGTCAGGCCCATCGATTCGTGACTTTCACCATCCGGGAACTGCAGCGGCAACACGCCCATGCCGACCAGATTGGAACGGTGAATCCGCTCAAAGCTCTCGGTGATCACCGCTTTGACGCCGAGCAAAATGGTGCCCTTAGCCGCCCAGTCGCGCGATGAACCGGTGCCGTATTCCTTGCCACCCAGAACCACCAGCGGCGTGTTTTCCGCCTTGTACTTCATGGCGGCTTCGTAGATCGACATCTGCTCGCCATCGGGCAGGTGACGGGTCCAGCCGCCTTCCGTACCCGGTGCAATCTGGTTGCGCAGACGGATGTTGGCAAAGGTGCCGCGCATCATCACTTCATGATTGCCGCGACGACTGCCCAGAGAGTTGAAGTCTGCCTGCTGAACACCTTTGGACATCAGATATTCACCGGCATCCTGATCCGCTTTGATCGCACCGGCCGGAGAAATGTGGTCGGTGGTGATGGAATCACCCAGCTTGGCCAGACACCGTGCGCCCTTGATGTCATCGATGCTGCCGGTGTCCATCGACATGCCTTCAAAGTAGGGCGGGTTCTGCACGTAGGTGGACGTATCGTCCCACTCGTAGATCTTCCCGGTCGGGATCTCCAGACCCTGCCAACGCGCATCACCCGCGTAGACATCGGCGTAACGCGCTTTGAACATGTCGGAATTCAGACTGGAGGCCAGCGTCTCCTGAATTTCGGCGTTGCTTGGCCAGATGTCCTTGAGGAACACATCGTTACCATCGGCGTCCTGTGCAATCGGGTCATTGACCAAATCAATGTCCACCGTGCCGGCCAGAGCGTAGGCCACAACCAGAGGCGGGGAGGCGAGGAAATTCATTCGAACATCAGCATGCACTCGCCCTTCAAAGTTGCGGTTGCCTGACAGCACCGATGTGGCGACCAAATCATGGTCCTGAATCGCCTGGGAAATCGCCGGCTTGAGCGGACCTGAGTTGCCGATGCAGGTGGTGCAGCCATAGCCCACAACGTGGAAGCCCAGCGCTTCGAGATCACCCATCAGCCCGGCTTTGTTGAGGTAATCAGTGACCACCTGCGAGCCCGGCGCCAGGGAGGTTTTGACCCATGGCTTGACCTTAAGGCCTTTGGCCACGGCTTTCTGGGCGACAATCCCTGCGCCCAGCAGCACCACCGGGTTTGATGTATTGGTGCACGACGTGATGGCCGCGATCACTACGGAACCGTCGGAGAGCTCGAACTCGCTGCCATCGACAGCCACTCTGGAGACACCGGATTTGACCACCGGTCCGCCTTCACTTTCCAGCCGCGCTTCCGCGGGTGACTTGTCGCACCGCTCAGCAATCATCGGCTTGAGATGCTGCTGATAGCTGGTCTTCATGTCGGACAGCAGGATGCGATCCTGCGGACGTTTCGGTCCCGCCAACGAGGGTTGCACAGTGGACAAATCCAGCTCCAGCACGTGGCTGTATTCCGCATCCGGATCATCGTCGTTACGCCACATGCCGTTGGCCTTGGCGTAGGTTTCCACCAGCGCCAACTCATCGTCGTCACGACCGGTCAGCTTGAGATAATTGATGGTCGCCTCATCCACCGGGAAGATGCCGCAGGTTGCGCCGTACTCCGGCGCCATATTGGCGATCGTGGCGCGATCCGCCAGAGGCAGCTGAGCCAGGCCTTCACCAAAGAATTCGACGAACTTTCCGACAACACCGAGTTGACGCAGACGCTCCACGATGGTCAGCACCAGATCGGTGGCGGTTACGCCTTCGGCCAGTTTTCCAGTCAGCCGATAGCCCACCACCTGCGGGATCAGCATGGTCACAGGCTGTCCCAGCATGGCGGCCTCAGCTTCGATGCCGCCGACGCCCCAGCCCAACACACCGATGCCATTGACCATGGTGGTGTGCGAATCCGTGCCGACCACAGTGTCAGGGTAGGCAACACCGGTCTCCTTGCCGAAGATGACGCGGGCGAGGTATTCAATATTGACCTGGTGAACAATGCCGGTGTCCGGCGGCACGACCTTGAAGTTGTCGAACGCAGTCTGCCCCCAGCGCAGGAATGCATAGCGTTCCTTGTTGCGATCAAATTCGATTTTGGCGTTCAGATCCAATGCGTCGGAGCTGCCCGAGTTGTCGACCATCACCGAGTGGTCGATCACCAGTTCGACCGGCACCAGCGGGTTGATCTTGGTCGCATCACCACCGAGCTTGGCCACCGCATCACGCATTGCGGCCAAGTCGACCACACAAGGCACACCGGTGAAGTCCTGAAGGATCACGCGCGCCGGGGTGAACGCGATTTCAGTATCCGGTTCGGCTTTGGGGTCCCAGTTGATTAAGGCGCTGATGTCGTCCTTGGTGATGTTGACGCCATCTTCGTGGCGCACCAGATTTTCCAGCAACACCTTCAGGGAGTAGGGCAAGCGGTCGAGTTGAGCCTTTGAGGCCACCGCGCCGAGACGGTAGTAATCGTAAGTCGTGCTGCCAACCGCAAGTTGGTCGCGGGCACCGAAACTGTCTGTCATGAACAAATCTCCCTGTTTGAAAGAGGGGAAAACCGAGCGCGAACGCACTCAATTTGGGGGCAAAATTATACCGGATTCTGGCTCAGCTCGGGCCTGACGGCAGCGCTCGCGGCCTGTGCTGCCGGCATTGCGTGATCAATCACAGCCGAGCCTATACATTCATCGCCGTCGTAAAAAACAGCAGACTGCCCAGGCGCAATCGCCCACTGCGGGGCATCAAAACGCAGCGACGCACCGCCACGATCCAAGGTCAATGTGCAAGCTTGCAGAGGCTGACGATGGCGGATGCGAGCATGACCACGCCAGACTGCCTCATCCGGTGCGTGATGCAGCCAGTGCGGCGGTTCAAGGCGGGCTTCCTGACAATGCAATGCCGGGTGATTTTCATCCTGAGTGACGTACAGGGTTTCGCTTTGTGTGTCTTTGGCGTAGACGTACCAGGGCGAGTCTTTGGCGTGTTTTTGCCCGCCAATGCCCAATCCTTTGCGTTGGCCGATGGTGAAAAAGCACAGCCCCGGATGTTCTCCCAAATCGTGCCCGGAATCATCGATGATGCGACCACCCTGCGATTCCATATAGCGCGATAAGAACTCCCGCATGGGGCGCTCTCCGATGAAACAGATACCCGTGCTGTCCTTGCGCTGGTAGTTCACCAGGCCGCGCGCCTGGGCCATCTCCCGCACTTCAGGTTTGGTGAATTCGCCCAAAGGAAACAGCACGCGCTCAAAAGCCTGTCCGTCCACCGCCGCCAGGAAATAGGTCTGGTCCTTGTTTTGATCCACCGCCTGCAAAAGGTGCGCGCGCCCATGGCGGTGCTCAATACGAGCGTAGTGGCCGGTCGCAATCGCATCGGCTCCCAGTTGACTGGCGTAGTTGAGGAACTCGCGAAATTTGATTTCACGGTTGCACAGCAAATCGGGACTCGGGGTACGACCGCGTCGGTACTCGTCAAGGAAGTGCGAGAACACACGCTCACGGTACTCCTGGCTGAAATCGGCACGGTGCAGCTTGATCCCCAAATCCGCGGCCACCTCGGCGGCCACGGCGTAATCTTCAGCCGCGGTGCAATAGGCGTCCTCATCTTGAGCCCAGTTGAACATGAACAGCCCCTCAACGGAGTAGCCTTGTTCCAACAAAAGGGCTGCCGTTAATGAGGAATCAACGCCGCCGGACATCCCGACGATGACGTGGGTCATGAAAACAGGCTCTTTTGGGAGTAGTATCAATGTATTGTGCCGTATGTGCTGTGGGGATGGGGTTCAATGAGCGATTCAAGGGGTAGCAGACACGGCTTGGTCGTTTCTGCTTTGCTTGCGTTTTCTGTGAGCGCGCCGGCTGTCGCGCAACAACAATATGGTCCGACCCAAATCGGCGAGGGGGTTTACTCCATCGCTCGACAGTTTCGCGATCCGCAAACCGACCTGAACCTGCGTCAATGGGCTTTGGCCATTTATGCAGGCAACCGCGCTGCCTTCAGCGGCGGGCTCAACACCCTGCGAGCGGGCACGATGCTGACAATCCCGTCTTCGGCCAAGGTGCGTGAGACTTGGGCACAAGGACTCAGTCTGGAGCAGGGTTCAGGAGAATCGACTCCTGCCTCCGCTACTGCGAGCGCGCCTTTGACTGACGCTCAAATGGCGGCCATTGACGTCAACCAAGCTGTGCCGCCGCCAACCGGGCTGGATGGACTGACATCGTCGATGTCCGACAATACCGCCGCGGCGAATTCACCCGTGCCTGGCGCGTCACCGGCAGCGCAAGCGCCCCCTCGCAAGCAGGACATGACGCCCGCGAGCGCGGACACCGGCAGCACACGTGCTCTGCCGGCCTTCGCCGACGCCGCATCACCCGCCGTCGAACCGTTTGCCAATCATCCGGTTTACGCACAGGCGCTGAGCGTTTCGAACGCCAAGGAGCGCACCCAAGCACTTGAGCAACTCCTCGCACTCGAAGCCGAATACGCTGGCGATCCCGACTACGACTACGCCTTGGGTGTGCTGCTGCTGGACAGCGGTCGACCTCAAGATGCGCTGTTTCCGTTGCTCCGCGCCACCCAAATCCGTCCGCAGGGTTTGGGCATCCGCCTTGACCTGGGACGCGCCTATTTTGAGACCGGGGAGAACGAATCCGCCCGCCAAGTGTTTGAGCATTTGGGTCAGCAAAACCCGCCGCCACGGGCTGCGCAAGTGATCGACAGTTATCTCCAAGCCATCCAGCGGCGCGCGGCGCGCTATCAGCCCCGCTGGCAAGCGCTGGTTGATCTGCTGGTGGGGCATGACTCCAATGCCAATAGCGCAACTGACCTGCAGACCTTTGCCGGATTCGTCTTGGATGAGCAAGCCCGAAGCAGCGACTCCCCATACGCCGAACTGGCCGCCAACCTGCAACATGCTCTGCCGGTCAGTCCGCGCTGGCGCTGGGTCAACATGGCGCAAGTGTCCAACCGCAGCTATGCCGACGCCGACGAATTCAACACCACGCAATGGCGCCTGGGCACCGGCTTGAGTTATCGCCAGGGTGACTGGGAACTGAGCGGCAACCTCAGCGGCGGCCAGACCTATCTGGACGGCGAGAAGAACAATGATGTTGCAGCCTTCAACGGCGCATGGCGGCTCAACCTGTCTCCGCTATTAAGCACCCGCCTGCAATTCAAACTGGGCACCATTCGTTACCAAGACGCGCTGTCCGTTCGCGACGTCGATCAATGGCTGGTTTCAGCAGGTTTCAGCCGCCGTGTGACCTTGGCCTATGGCAGCGAGTTCGGCCTTGATCTGATCGGCGGACGCGACGATGCGGTGGAAAGCAACTCTCCCAACAGCCGGGACGTGCTCGGTGCCGGGGCCTTTGTTTCGTCGCAGATCACACCGCACTGGCGCGTTCAACTCAAAAGCAATCTGTTGCAAGCCGACTACAACGGAACCTTTTTCGGAATCGAGCGTAGCGATGTGCAATGGTTCACAGTCGCAGGACTGCGCTTCACGGATAATCGTTGGAAAAATTGGGCGTTCGGTCTCGATGCCTCGTATGTCGACAACCAATCCGATGTCGATATTTATGAGTACGACCGCCTCGACATTGCGCTCCGCGTGAGCTGGATGCTGAATTAGGGGTAGCACCATGATGCGAATACTGTTGTTGCTGCTGGTTGCCATACCGGGTCTTGCCATTGCCGACTCCGGCCGGGTTCTCTACGTCGCGGGACAAGTCAAGGTCGAGCGGGACGGCCGCCTCTATCGTGCGGTCAAAAATGCCCGGGTCATTGAGGGCGACACCATTGAAACCAGCGAGACCGGGCGTTTGCATATCCGCATGAGCGATCGGACCTTGTTGTCGCTCAAACCCGACACCCGCTTCACCATCCAAACCTATCGCCACGCAGAGGCCCGTTCCGCAGGCACCGCAACCACGCAAGGCTCAGCCCCCGGCACCGACCGCAGCGTCTTCGCTCTGTTCAAGGGCGGCTTTCGTGCCATCACCGGACTGATCGGCCAACGCAACAAAAATGCGTTCAGTGTGAATACGCCGGTCGCGACCATCGGTATCCGCGGCACCTCGTTTGTAGCCAACCTGGAAGTGCCGGAAGTGCAAACCAGTGCATCAGGAGCGGACGTTTTGGACCCCACGCAGTTCGTGCAGCTTGCCCAAGCCGGGGCCATGCAGCCAGGTTCACCCGCGCCGCCCGCAACCGACGGCACACGGCTCACCGTCGGCGTTGGCGATGGCGCTGTCATTCTGAGCAACGCTGGCGGCACCTTGGTTCTGGAGAATGGCGAGTTCGGCGAGGTCACCGCAGACAGCCAAGCGCCGCAACGCCTGCTTCGCCCGGTGCCCGACGACGAATTGGAGAACGCCAGCTTCGACGATGAAGACATCTCGTTCTCCGGCGACGATGACACGCAAACCCAGGTCGGCCTGCGGACCCTACCTGACACGGGTGAAGCGCCTCCCGGAACACAATCGCCAAGCGCGGAAGCTGAAGAAACAGTCCCGCAAACCAGCGAACCGCTGTCGCGGCGCAACCTGGCCTACGCGTCAAGCCTGCAAACCAATGGCAGCCAAGCCAGCGCATTGACGTTGGCGGATCAAGCCACCGTGGTCGACGCCAACGGAGATGTCATCGGCTTTGTCACCGGCATAGATCAAAACGATGCGGTTCAGCCTGTGGTGGTGTCGCTTGACCAGGGTCAAATTCGCAATCGCGGTGCCGACCCACAGCTTGGATTGAGCTGGGGACGTTGGAGCGGTGAGAGCGCATCCGTCACAAACGCGGCCGGCGAAACCACAAGCTTGGGCACGGATCAGCTCAATCTGCACATGGTCCAATCGACCAGTAGCGGCGATACGATCGCTGTGCCGATCACGGGCAGTCGAGAATTCACCCTGGTTGGAAACACCGACCCCACTAACACCAGCGGTTCGACTGGCTTCCTCGGCCATGCCTCGCTCAGTGCGAACTTCGACACTCAAAGCGTCTCATCCAGCCTCAGCCTCAGTGTCAATCAACAGAATTGGCAAGCTGAAGGCCAAGGCAGCCTTGGCTCGGCGCTGGGCAGCGGCACACCGGAACACCTGTTCGGCGGCAGCTACAGCAACGTCCAGGTCGACGGCGTCGGCGGCGGCCAGGGACAGTTCAGTGGCTTTTTCACCGATCAGGCTGGCGCTGCCGGCTTGAGCTATGCACTCCAGAACGGTGGAGAGTCTGTCCATGGGGCCGCAGCATTCGAAGCCGCTTCACCTTAGTTTTTTGCGCCTGGGGGCGGGAGAAACCTGAGTCATGACTATGAATGACAATCTGATCTACTCATCGCTACGGCGTCTCGTATTGTGTAGCGCTGCGCTGGTTGCTATCACGGCGTGCTCGCAAGGCCCATCTTCTGCACCCTCCGCAACCCAAAGCACACGTGACGTTCAGGGTGCTGTGGTGAAAGGCCCCGTACGCGGCGCCACCATTGAGATCTTTGAAATCGCGCTGGACGGACAGCCGATCCAACCGCCCATCGCCACCGCACAGACCGATGAGGATGGCAATTTCAGCGTAAACGGATTGCCAGATATTCCTTTGCTAGCGCGCAGCCGCGGTGGCAGCTTCTTCGATGAATCGGACCCCAGCGGTCAACGTCGCATCGCATTGGGCGCAGAGCAGGGGTTTGAAACGATTTTGCCCGCAGGGTCATCCACCGCCACCGTAAATCCGTTCACCCAAGCGCTGATCGACAAACTGCGCCAGCAAAGTGCGCGTGACAACGTCCCGATGGCAAGCTTGATCGACGGTGGTCGTGCCTTGTTTATTGAAGCATTTGGGTTCGACATTCTCACCACGATCCCGGCCAACCCGACATCACCAGCAGCGGGCTCCAGCCCGGATCAGCTGAATTACGCCATGGCATTGGGCGGCTATGCCAACGCCGTCAACAGCATGATTACCCGTCGGGGCCTCGAACAACCTCGCTTTGGTTACATCCGTGCACTGGCCACAGATCTGAGTGACGGCGTGCAAGACAGTCAAGCAAGCGGAGATATCGCCGTCGCAGGGCAGCCATTGCCTCCCACAGTGCTGAACGACGAAATTCGACGCTTCCGCAATAACAATGACGCGGCCTACAGTGGCGCCACGCCGTTCGAAATCGATCTTTCCGCCCTGTCCGCCGATGCGTCACGCAGTGCTGTCGTCAACTTCGAAGCCTTGAGTGTCAGCGCCGACGAAAACACCGAAGACCTTGTGCTGACATTGCTTGTCGATCCGGTCGCCTCCGACAGTTTCACGTTGCGCGTTCGCACCTTGGAGGATTCCGCCACCGGCGACAGCGATTTCGCCGCGTTCGATCAAATCATCACGGTCCCAGCCAACCAGAATTCGGCCAACATTGCCATCGATTTCATTGATGACAACGTTTTTGAGGCCGACGAGGAGTTCCGCGTTGTGCTGAGCGATGTGCGCGGCGCCACCTTGGGGGCAGACGACGAAATGATCGTGGTGATCCTGAACGATGACCAGGCTGCAACACCCACGCCTTCCCCAACGCCGGTGATCACACCAACTCCAAGCCCAAAACCAAGCCCCACGCCGGTCGCGACACCAACACCAACTCCCATTGTCACGCCGACGCCGACAGTCACGACGTCACCAACCCCCGTGATCACCCCTACACCAACGCCGGTTGTTACCCCAACCCCAACGCCACCAACCCTCAGCGTGACGACGTCGGGCATGGTGGTTGAAAATAAATCGCAGGCGCGTGTGCAGACCGTGAATTTATCGGCCAGCGATCCGTCAGCAACAGCGCCGCCGGTCTACACCGTTCCGTCGCCTAATACTTCGGGGTTGAATTTCTTCCTGCCTGAGGATGCCGCCAATCCGGCGACGAGTTTCACCCAAGACGATATCGATGCCGGTCGAGTCTTGCTGATTCCCGACCCGGTGGTGTTCGAAAAGGTCTCGGCTGATACGCGTTCGATAACACTGGAAGTCACCAGCGACAGCGGTGCCAGCGCGCTCGCCATGCTTCCGGTGGACATCGACTTCGAATCCTTCCTCGGCGATTACCATTTGCTGGAATTCGGCATTGGTATGGAATTGCGCAATAACGGAACAGTCGCCGCACCAGACCTCCAAGGCATCATCAGCACCCACAACATCTTGCTAGATAGCGGGCTGAATAGCATCGATGGGACTTTGTTCTGGACACGTGCCGACGACTCGAATTATCAGTTTTACTCAGTCGCGCAAAGCGCATCATCAGACCCGGGAAGTTCTGTGGACGTCAGCGGCGACCAGCACGGGCTGTTCTTTGCGTCTGAAAGCGCACTGTTTTCCTTTGCAGCTGGTCAAGATATCGGCTCCGGTCAACTCGATTTCCGGTTCAGCTTTGACGAGATACTGTTTGCCCCTCAGGCTCAACGCGACCTGCCGTACACCATTCGCTCTTTGCCGCTGCGTGATCACGGCTTTGTGAGCGCCGTTCGCCATGCCCGCGAAACCTATTCCACCGTGAATGGCAGCCTCTACGCTGCCGATCTGCAATCACATTCCCAGGAGGTCACGCAGCGGGTCATGATTGCCAAATCCGATACGGCGGACTTTTTCCCGCTGGATGGTGACTACGCCTTTGCAGGAATTCACCTGGAATTGGGCGTCGACAGCGATGGCCTGAGTGAGCGCTATGCAGGAGCCTCATTGTTGGAGACGACAATCAGCAACAATGTCGCCACGGTGCTGAGCGAGTCACTGACCACATTCCGCCGCAACACCGCGGGCAGCACATCACCGTCGACATCTCCGACCTGCGGCCCGACCGGCCCCACCTGCAACACGCTGACGTTTTCAGTCACCACCAATGGCGGCGTGATTGTCACGGATGACACCTCCGGTGCCGAGCGCTACGGTGCGATTGATGAGAACCACACCATGATCGCGTTGGTGGGGCACAGCTTACAGTCGACGTTGCCCGGAGGCGTGGTCAGCACCTCCACCAAAGTTACCGAGACAACCGAGGGAGGAAACTTCACGCTCTCTCCCCACGAAACGTCACGCCATGAGTTCAGCGTCGGGGTCCGACGTTACTCAGGCACTGCGACCTCGCTAGAGACCGCTCTGTCAGGGCGTCGCTTCCGCATCGCCGGCTTGGAATATGCCGCGGGGCAGTTTTCCCAAGAGGAGGCGATAGGCGAGATGCGCCACGGGGAGTTGGTGTTCGGCACCGGCGGCAGCGTGGAGCTCATCACCAGTGCTGAGAACACACCACCGGTGATCTGCCCATCCACGCCAGCAGGTCTGCTGCCAGTCGCCACAACGGTAGCCCGCCGCACAAACGAACTCGCGCAGCTGGAGCAACCGTCCCAAGTTGAGGAGCATTGCGATTCATTCGACGCCAATTCTGCTGCTCATTACGAAGGTATCGGATCAACCGTCACGTTCGGCACCGGCGGTCAAATATCCTTCAGTATCGGCGATCACCACTACAGTGGCTTTGTCTCCAATGACGCGACAATGCTGGTTCTTCAGGCGAAATATGACGGCTTGTCGATTGGCAACCACCTCTCCGGAGCCCCGTCAGAATCCGGCGTCGCGCTGTTGATCGGAACCCGGGACTTTGGCTTCAACCTGGACGACATCCCTCCGCAAAAAGATGTCGACAACAGCTGTGGCGGCTCACTCCTCATCACCGATGGCGGAACCAAGCGATTGTTGCGCAATGGCGGCGCGGCCGAATTCCAGGAAAATAATGTCGTGGCACCCGGCAGCTCAATTCTGATGGAGTCGTGTTTTGAAAACCTCGACCTGGACCTCGGCACAGTCACAGAAATCAAGCAATCCGGCGGGGTTTACCCCACGGCCTTAAGCGCGGCATGGGAAGCCACGATTCCAGACAGCAGTTTCAGCGACCCCTCTCAAGACGAAACAACCTGGATGGCGCCAACAGCGAACAGCGGGCGCAGCTTCCTCAACGCGGTTGCCAAAAACGGTGTATTTGAGAGCGTGCTCTCCGCCATTATCGCTTTTGGCGAGGATTGTGATAGCGATGGTCAGGTCGACGATTTCGAAGACGGCGACCTCAGCTCATGTTTGTAAGCTTCTAGAACTTGCCGTCTTGCCGAATGCGATACCAGCCTTGGGCGTCTGTCCGCCCAAGGGCTTTCATCTGATTGGCGACGGACTCGGGGGTCTCCAGTTTGGGTTTGAGTTGAATATCCACGCTGTAAGCCCGATCGAGTGATACCTCCGCTTGCCCCTGGATGCCAACTTTGGCGGCTTCACTATCAGTCAAGGTTGCCACAACCTTGCCTTCCGGCGTGCTCAGATCAACGCGGTAGTCCCCCAGGCCTAAGGGCTGCCCCAGCTTCCACAGCGTTTGCGTCAGATAGGCTTGCCCCTGGACCTGTTGTGGCGCCATGTCCACGACGCGTGCGTGCTCTAGATTCAAGCGTATAACGGCATCAACCGGAAGGTAAGGCAGCTTCAACGGCTTTTGCAGCGCACTGAGGGGCGCGGCGGCCTGAACATCGCGGGCAACGATCGTATTGCCGAACAACGAACGTGAAACCGAGGCCGTCAGCCAAGCATTGTCCTTCTCGATATTGCGGCTATGCATCGACACTTCGACATCGGCGGATACACGGCCCAGCAACAGCGTCGCGGGATGCAACACCCAGCTTAAATCATCGGCACCAATCCCCTGAGCACTCACGTAGCCCGCACGCCCTTCAAGCAAAGTGCCATCAAGCTCGTACAACGCAATGCCAGCGGAATCAGGGATGACACGGGGCAAAATCTTATTGATCGGCGCTTGCGTGACCAGCCCAAGGAGCAGGCCAAGAAGGGCGGCAAAAACAACTTTCCAGGTCATACGCCACCTCGGACCAAAGTCAAACGGGCTTTGACCGTGCCTGCGAGGTCATCTCTGTCCAGGCTTCCGTCGCTCAACACAATCCCCATTTGGCTTTGCAGTTGATTCATCCAAGTCAGCAGTTGTTCGAACGAAACACCTTCGATCCACAATCGCACGCTGGTCTGGCCCTCAGGCTGAATACGTTTGATTTTGTCGCCCAGACCACTGCGCTTGCTACTGCTGTCCACATCAGACAGCAAAGACCGTCCGGATGCCCGTGATGCCCCGGCACTGTTACCGCCCAACTGTGCAACCTGTTGGCGCGTGCTCTGCATGAAAGTCACAAGTTCGCGGGCTTCATCCAGATCCGCCTGCAAACGCACCGACTTCTGACTCAGTGGATCCCAGATCATCAGGAAATATATCATCAGGACAAATACGATCGCACCAGCGCTGACAATCCAACGTTCGCGCGGAGCGAGGTTATCGAACCATTCACGCATCAGGCTTGATCCACTTTCAGTCGAATTTGAACGCCATCCGTACCGGCCTGAGCAGACTGCACATCCAGGGCCAGACTGTTCACCTTGGCAAATTCAGCACGGAGTTTTTCCAGCGCCTGCAGATCGCTGCCCGACAAACTGATGTAAAGCGCACCATCACGAAATTGCACGCCGTCCACCTTCAGTTCGCTAACGCTGGCCAGCACCGGAGACGACCGGCTTAACAGGCTCAGAAACACGTCTTCAGAGCCACCGGAAATCAAACGATCAAGCTGCTGTTCGGCTTGAACACGCAAATCCACAATGCGTGTGATCTGCGGAAAGGCTTGGGAAAATTCTTCCTGAGCACGCGCCTGCAGCGCGTCGTGTTCCACCTGCTTTTGATGATTGCCCAGCGCCAACGCCAGCGTGCTCACCAACACACAGGATGCCGCCAAAGCCGCCGGCCAGCGCGCAGCTTGCACCCATTTCTCAGTCGCGCGACGCGGCGCGAAAGCGCCTTGCAAAAGGTTGATTCGCTGTGTCGGCTCAGAGAAGTGCGAATAGGCATCCAAAGGTTGAGCAATCGGCGCGCTGCGCCCAACGCTGTAGTCGGCGGGCAGTTCCGCGTACTCATGCTGGAGAAGGTACAGCGCTGGCGCTTCAGCGCCCGTAGGCAAGATCCTGGACAACAAAGCGCGCGGGGCAGAGTAGCCCGCTGCGGCGCCGGTTCTCACCAGGCAGCGCTCATCCTCCATATGCAAGGTAACCAGCGTTTCCTCGAAGGGCAGGGCAAGCACATCCGGCATCATCACATCCGGCTGAATGCCAGCGTCGTGAAATGGCTCCAACCAGCTGTGCATTTGTTCAACTGACACCACAGCGACCGGGGTGCTGCCGTCGGATTGACGCGCGCCCGTGGCGAAATGCAATTTGTCCACGTCCTCAGCAAGCTGATCTTCCAAGGCGAACGGTATCGCCTGGAGCAGGCGGCTGGCCTGACGAACTGGCAGATCAACCTTGGTTAGGGTCAGACGTTCAGCCGGCACCAGCACGATGACGCGCGCATGCCCAACGTCGCTGAGGGCGTCTTCGAGTTGCCCACGCCCGTCGCGACTGGGTTGGTTCGCGCCAGCGTCCCAACGGCGCCAGGCACAAGGCTGTTCCGGCGCGCCGGCAAGGTGAATCAACAGAGTTTCGCGCACGCGCTAAGTCCGATAAATAAAGGGGTTATTCTAGTGCTTGATACCCGCGAGACCAACCGCTGTCGCGCGACAATCACAAGGTGTTGCGACTGTGAGCGATCGGATGAGTTCGTGCACCGTCCAGTCGTTCCAGCAGACTGATGTAGCTGACGCGCACGTTGCCAATCATCGCGGCGGCTTCGGCCTGAAAGTATTCGGTTTTGACCGTGATATCGTCGGTGGTCATGCTGATTCCCGCCAGCAGCTCATCCGTGACGAACTGTTCGTCCTTCTCCCAGGGAACCTCTTCACGCTTGTTCATCAGGCCTTCGACGATGCCCGGGTTGATGTCTTCGCTCAAGCTCATCAAGACCGGAGCCGTGGCCGTGTTCACATTGATTTTGTGGTCTCCGGGGTGAACCGTGACATGCGGCTGTAAGGCCGCATAGATTTTTGGCGTGATGCCATTGACCAGCAGCAATTCACTGACGCTGGCCATAGGCCGGTTGGGCGCCCGATAGGGCCGATCCTTGGACAGGTAGATACTGTCTTCCGCACCTGACGGAAAACCCGGTTCTGTGTTGCTGTCCATCCAATCCACGATGGACGTCGCCAGATCCTCTGCCGTCCCACTCTGTATGCCTTCGATGTTTTGCAGCAGTCGGACCAACTGCTGCTTTCGCGCCTCGACCACGGCGCCATCGCTGCTGACCAGCGAGAGCAGGTTGAAGCGGCCCTGCAAATCGACCAAACGCCCTGACAACACACCTTCATCGACCGGCAGAAAATCCACCGGCTGCGCCCAGGCCTCACCCAAATAGTCGAATTGATTGTCTTCGCGATCGCGATCCAGCAGGGTGCCCGCCCATTGCTCCATACCCACCAGATACCACCAGGCTTGATCCTGATGAATCATGTTCGCGCTGCGGTGCACGGCGAGGTTTTGGCTGACCATCAAAGCCGCGGCAACCGTACTGGCAAAGGCCACCACCATGACCGCCGTGATCAAGGCAATACCGCGCTGCGCCCTCACGGCTCCACCCCGGTCACAAACACGAACTTCAGCTCGCCGAAGCGCTTGGACTCAATGCGCATTTCCACCGCGCGCGGTGGCGGCAAATCCTGGGGCAGGGCACCGGCAAGTTGAGCCGGCGGCCAATCTTCCACCCACTCATCATCGCGGCTCAAAAACAACCACTCCAGTGTTTCGATATCGTCCAGGATGCTGGTTCGCAAGGGTTTTTCTGACTGCGCACGGTCCAGCGCCAACCACGTTTGTCGAATCAGCGTGCCATCAGTATCCAGGAACCACGCGACACGCTCAAGCGTGGAGCGTGGCTGACCCAAAGGGTTACGACGCCCGCCATGAGTGAATTCCAGACGACCTTCCTCAGGTTCGTGAAATGCCGGCTGGATATCGCCGAATTCATCACGCACCGGGCGCTCGCGCACCTGGGTCAGATCCAGGCGCAAGCGATGGGTGGCGAGCTGCCAGTTCTGCAGGCGCTCGTAACTCACATCCAAGCCCTCGCGGGTATTGATCAACGCACTCACACCGCCGTAAGCCATCACACTCATCAAAGCGAAAATGGCGAGGGCTGCGACCAACTCCAGTAAGGTGAAACCGCGCGTGTGCGTTCTCATGGTCCGAAGCCCACGCCTTGATCGCCGCTTTTATCGCTGCCTTGCTCGCGGGCCGCCGCTGCTTGTTGCGCTTGGCCTTTGGGTATGGGTTGAGCGAAAAATCCGGACAGCTTGGCCAGCCAAGCATCATCGTCTTCGTCATCAGATAAGCGCACGCGAATGGTGACCCGGCGCAAACGCTCGTCGGGCGTTTCTTCCACTTCACGCTCCCAACGCCATTCCCGTTGGGCCATCTCAATGCGCCCGTTGCTGCGCCCTTCAGGCACCCACGTACGGTCGAGCTGAACCTTCACCATCTCGTTGTTGGCCACCCAGCCCGCGATGGTTCGATCCTGCAAATACACCGCATTGCGCCCGTAAAACGCCGCAGCGTTCATGATGCCACCCAATGTCAGAGCCAGCACCACCAAGGCTGCCAAGACCTCAATCAGGGTAAAACCGCGTTCAGCTTTCACGCAGCACCAAATCGTCCAGGTCGACCTTTTCCATCGAGATCTCACCCAGCAAGTTACCGCGGATCAGGAACACGAATTCCAAAGACGGTGCACCCATCTCAATCGCGAAAGGTGTCATCTCACCGCTGGACAGGATCATCACTTGTGGCAGCAGTTGTTTGTTGTCGGTTTCTATGGGCAGATCGTCAACCCGAACCGTCATTTTGAGCGGCTCCTCAACCCGGCGAGGGCGCAGCGGCGTGCGCTCGCCATACTCCGCCCAGCCATTGTCGGACAGGGCGACAAAGCGATAACCGTCCTCAGTCTTGAGCCAGCCAAGCTCCAAACCGGTCATACCCGCTTCATCCCGCGCCAAGCGCAGAATTTCACTCAGCCGTCGGGCTTCTTCCTGAACCTTGTCGTCCAGTGCACGCCCGGAGAGGCTCAAGGTGGCAAAACCAAGGATGACGCCGATGATGAAAACCACCACCAGAATCTCGATCAGCGTAAAGCCACGCTGAGATGCGCAGTTGCGCGGCATCACAGCCGCCTCAGGAAGCTTTGTCTTCGGTCCAGTTGCCGATGTCCGCAGCGGTGTCACTGCCGCCGGGTCGACCATCCGCGCCGTAAGAGAAAATGTCGATTTCTGACTTCACACCCGGATTGAGGAACTGATACTCGTTACCCCAAGGATCTTTCGGCATGGCTTTGATGTAGCCGCCACGCTTCCAGTTGGGTGCAGGCGGGTCACCACTGGGCTTTTGCACCAATGCCTCCAAGCCTTGCTGGGTGCTCGGATAATTGAAGTTGTCGAGGCGGTAGAGTTCCAGCGCGCTTTCCAGGACGCGGATATCCTGCTTAGCTTTGGTTACGCGCGCTTCGTCAGGTCGGTCCATAATGCGCGGCACAACGGCCGCAGCCAGGATCGCCAGAATCACCACCACGACCATGATTTCGATCAGCGTAAAGCCCTGTGAACGGGAAGGAAGCATCGGTTTTGTTCGCATATAAGAAGCCATGAGCCTAATGATAATCGATCGCTGGTTTGAAGACCGCCGTGCGGCGATGGCGTGTATGACCATGGCATTGTTAATTGGTGCCCTGAGTCTGGGAGGCGACGCGGTTACTGAGCTGTTGCGTTACGACCGCTCAGCGATTTTCGCCGGTCAATGGTGGCGCGTTCTCACCGGCCATCTGGTCCACGCCAGTATCGCGCACACCCTATTAAATGTGGCGGGATTGGTGCTCATCGCCTTGCTCTTTCCGGAGCCAATACCCCTGTGGCGCTGGGCTTGGCGGCTGCTTGTCATCAGTCTGGGTATCAGTGCGCTTATGCTCTGGCTCTTGCCCGATCTGGGCTGGTATGTCGGGTTATCAGGCACACTGCATGGATTGTTCGTGCTGGGGTTCTGGTGGCTGTTCCGACAGGGCGACAAACTGGCACCTTTACTTTTGATAGTGCTCATCAGCAAGCTGATATGGGAGCATTTCAATGGCCCCATCACCAGCAACGAAGAGTTGGTCGGTGCGCCCGTGCTGGTTGAAGCGCACAGCTACGGTGCTTTGTGCGCTGTCATTTACTTGGCAAGCGCTGGCCTCTGGCAACGATGGTTTGGCTCACCAACATACTCAGGAGACCTTTGATTTGAGCGCATATGCTTTTGTTTTCCCCGGCCAGGGTTCGCAGAGCCTCGGCATGTTGGACACCTGGGCCAGCCACAGTCAGGTTGTGCGCGATACGCTGGACGAGGCGAACGAAGCGATTGGCTTCGACCTCGCCGACCTGATTGCCCAAGGGCCGGAGGATGAGCTCAATCGCACCGCCAACACCCAGCCGGCGATGCTGGTGGCAGATGTTGCGATCTGGCGCGCCTGGCTGGACGCCGGTGGCCCAAAACCCGCCGTTGTCGCTGGCCACAGCCTGGGTGAATACGCCGCCTTGGTGGCCGCCGAGGTCATGACTTTTGCGGATGCGGTGCGCTTGGTCCAACAGCGCGGCGCTTGGATGCAGGAAGCCGTGCCGGAGCGAATCGGCGGTATGGCAGCGGTGGTTGGACTGGATGATGCGGCGGTCATTTCTCTGTGTGAAACCCACGCCGGTGAGGATGTCCTGCAGGCGGTCAACTTCAATGCGCCAGGCCAAGTCGTTGTGGCCGGCCACCAGAACGCGGTGCAGCGTTTGTTGGACAACGCCAAGGCTGCTGGCGCACGCATGGCCAAAGCTTTGCCGGTCAGCGTTCCCGCACACAGCGCATTGATGAATCCGGTGCGCGATCAGCTCAAACAGGCTTTGGCTGGGCTGACCTTGCGCTCCGCCAGCATTCCGCTATTGCACAACGTCACAGCAGACGTGTGTGATGACAATGACGCGCTCCAGGATTTGATTGCCGGCCAGGTCTGCGCACCCGTGCGTTGGGTCGACACCCTGAATCGTATGGCCCGCGACTACGCTGTGACTCAAGGCTTTGAATGTGGTCCCGGTCAAGTGCTGTGTGGTCTGGCCAAACGCACGGTAAAAGACGTGCCTTTTCAAGGTCTGGCGCAACCCGAACAACTCGCACAATGGATGACAGCAGAGGAGGGCGCATGAGCGCACTGAGCGGAAGAACAGCCCTGGTGACCGGCGCGAGCCGCGGAATCGGCCAAGCCATTGCCGATCGACTGGCCGCCCTGGGGGCGCAGGTCATTGGCACGGCCACCAGCGAGTCTGGCGCGCAGGCCATCGCCACGCGTCTGCAAGCCATCAATCCAGAATGCCAAGGACGGGTCCTGAACGTCACCGATGCCGAGGCTTGCAAGGCCTTGATCGACGACATCGGCACCCCGGACATTCTGGTCAACAATGCGGCTATCACGCGAGACACTTTGCTGTTGCGGATGAAGGATGCCGATTTCGAAGACATCATCGCCACCAATCTGGTCTCTGTTGCGCGCATGAGCCGCTTGGTGCTCAAAGGCATGATGAAAAAACGCTGGGGTCGGATCATCAGCATCAGTTCCGTGGTTGGCTTTTCCGGCAATCCCGGACAAACCAATTACGCGGCCGCCAAAGCCGGTGTGGTTGGATTTTCCAAAGCGCTGGCGCGTGAAGTCGCGTCACGCAATATCACTGTCAACCTTGTTGCGCCGGGCTTTATCGACACGGATATGACCAAGAATCTGCCGGAAGATGTCAAAACCGGGTTGCTCGATCAGATACCGCTGGGCCGTCTGGGCGCCGCTGAAGACGTGGCCGCCGCGGTCAGTTATCTGGCCAGCGATGAGGCTGGCTATGTCACCGGACAAACCCTGCACATCAACGGTGGCATGTTGATGCCCTGAGTGGGTTAAAATCCAAGCTTACGCTGCAGTCCGAATCACTTATCCCAGGCTGTGTCGGCATGACCGCAAGTTTGCTGGCAGGGCAGGGGGCAATTCACTAGAATGTCGCGCGCAGTCCGAAAGGCTGCGCTACTACCAAGAGAGGGAGCAAACCCAAGATGAGTAATATCGACGAGCGAGTCAAAAAGATCATTGCTGAGCAGCTCAGCGTGGAAATCGAGAAGATCACGCCCGAAGCCCGCTTCGTGGACGATCTGGGCGCTGATTCGCTCGATACCGTCGAGCTGGTAATGGCACTGGAAGAGGAATTCGAAATCGATATTCCTGACGAAGAAGCGGAAAAAATCGTGACCTTCCAGGACGTGCTGAATTACGTGCAGTCCAACGCAAGCGACGCCTAAGTCACCTGCGGTTCTTGTTCCCTCCTGCGACCCTTCGGGGCGCAGGAGACTTTCCCCACGCTGTTGCACTGTCGTCCTGACAGGGTCGTCAACAGCAGCAAGTACCTTGACGAGGTGCTGAAATGATGCCGAAACGACGCGTCGTGGTGACCGGCCTTGGGGCCGTGTCCCCGGTTGGTTTGACTGCGGAAGAATCCTGGGCGTCGGTCAAAGCCGGCAAGAGCGGTATCGGCCCACTCGACACCTACGATGCCAGCACATATCCCACGCGTATCGCTGGATTGGTCCGCGGCTTCGATATCGAGCAGTACATGAGCCCCAAGGACGCACGCAAGTGCGATCCATTCATTCACTATGGCATTGCCGCCAGTGATGAAGCGCTCAAAGACGCCGGCCTGGATCTGGACAGCGCCGACCGTGACCGCATCGGCGTGCACGTTGGCTCCGGTATCGGCGGTATCGGCAACATTGAAAAGAATCACCAAGTTTTGCTCGACAAGGGTGTGCGCAAAGTCTCACCGTTCTTCGTACCGAGCAGCATCATCAACATGATCTCGGGCAACATTTCCATTCGGCATGGATTGACCGGCCCGAATCTGGCGACTGTCACCGCCTGCACAACCGCGACCCATTGCATTGGTCTGTCTGCACGTTTGATCGCCCATGGCGATGCCGACGTGATGATCGCTGGCGGAGCAGAAGCCGGGTCCAGCCCGCTGGGTATGGCGGGCTTCTGTGCAGCACGCGCTTTGTCCCAACGCAACGACGATCCGCAGGCGGCCAGCCGCCCCTGGGATCAGGATCGCGACGGCTTTGTCCTTGGCGACGGTGCCGGCGTGCTCGTTCTTGAAGAGTTCGAACATGCCAAAGCGCGCGGCGCCAAGATCTACGCCGAACTGACCGGATTCGGCATGAGTGGCGATGCTTATCACATCACCTCGCCACTTGAAGATGGTCGTGGCGCCTACAAGTGCATGGAAAACGCCTTGCGCGACGCCGACCTCAGTGTCGAGGACGTGCAGTACATCAACGCCCATGGCACCTCCACTCAGGCGGGTGACGTGGCCGAAAGCAAAGCCATACGGCGCACTTTTGGCGCGCATGCCGACAGTCTGGCGGTGAGTTCCACCAAATCCATGACCGGGCATCTGCTTGGTGCGGCTGGCGGTCTGGAAGCGGTGCTGTGCCTGCTCGCTATGCGCGATAGCCTGATTCCGCCGACCATCAATCTGGATCAACCGGGCGAGGGTTGCGATCTGGATTACGTGCCACACACAGCACGTGAGGCGAAGCTGGATGTGGTTTTGTCGAACTCCTTTGGATTTGGCGGCACCAACGGCACGCTGATTTTCCAGCGCGCCTGATCGCATCGTGCCAGCGGTGTTCCGTCAGGACGGGCAGCTTGACCTGTTCCCGATACATCGCTTTGATACCGCGCGTTTCCCGTTCCTGCTGGAAAGCCGACAGCACAATCCGCTGATCGGGCGATACAGCCTGCTGCTGGGCAATCCGACGACGCAACGTCACTGCCACTCAATGGCAGATTTGCCGGACTTTTTTGCGCGTTTGCCAAGCCCCTCAACTGAAATGGCCGACAGCCCGGTTCCCTTTGATGGCGGTTGGTTTGTGTATCTGTCCTACGAAGCGGCGTGGGGGCTGCAGCCCCATCTGCCTGACCTTGATTTGCAGACCTCGAACGTCCCATTGGCCAGCGCGGTCTATTGCGATGAGGCCTTGATTGTTGACCATATCGACAATTGCACCTGGTTTGTCGGGCTTAGCAACGCGGAAAGCCAAGCGCTGGTCAGTGCCGCCAATGCCGATGCGCCGGAGACCGCGTGGACGGCGCTGCGGTTTTCCAGCGAACCTGAGCAGGCCTTTCACGACGCCGTCAGCAAAGCCGTGGACTACATTCTGGCCGGGGACATTTATCAGGCCAATCTGTCGCGCCGCTGGCATGGTGGCGAGATGGATACCAATCGCATGCTTGACGCCTACGCACGGCTACGGTTGCGCAATGCCGCGAGTTTTTCCGCGTCGATACAGCTACCGGGTCTAAGTCTGGCCAGCGCCTCTCCAGAGCGGCTGTTTCAGCTCAGCGGCGGTCAGATTGAGACCCGTCCAATCGCCGGCACAAGGCCGCGTCATAGCGACCCTCGGCAGGATCGTGCGCTGATTGATGAATTGATGGCACACCCCAAAGAGCGGGCAGAGCACATCATGCTGGTCGATCTGGAACGTCACGATCTCGGGCGGATTTGCGAAAGTGGCAGTGTCGAAGTCAACGAACTGCTGGCGCTGGAGAGCTACGCCAGCGTCCACCATATCGTGTCCAACGTCCGCGGCCACGTGCGGCAAAACATCAGTGCCAGAGACCTGTTCAGCGCGGTATTCCCGGGCGGCACCATCACAGGTTGCCCCAAAATCCGCTGTATGCAGATTATTCAGGAACTGGAGCAACGTCAGCGCGGGCCATACACCGGCAGCCTCGGTTACATCTCCGATTGCGGACGCATGGATTTCAATATCCTGATCCGCACCCTGGTCTGGCAAAACGGCCATGTGCATCTGGATGCCGGCGCCGGCATCGTGGCCGACTCGATCGCCACACAGGAAGCTGCGGAAACCGAAGCCAAAGCCGCTGGAGTGCTGCGCGCGCTGGGGCAAGTGACATGAGTATTCGCCCAGTGGTCAACGGGGAGCGCAGTTTGACGCTCCCGGTCGCTGATCGTGGTTTGCACTACGGCGATGGCGTGTTTCGCACCATGCTGGTGTGGGACGGCAAAACCCAGGCCCAAGACCAGCAACTGCGCAAACTGCGGGCAGATGCAAACGCGCTCTCGTTGCCTCTGCCGGACGAACAGACACTGAGCGCCGCAATGGACAACATGGCGCACAAGCTTCAAAGGGGCGTGATAAAGCTGACCATCACGGCCGGCGACAGTCAGCGTGGATATGCGCGCAACGAGGGCACGTGTCGTTGGATTCTGTCTCCCAGCGCTCTTCCCAAGCTGCCCGACTCACATTGGCGCGACGGTGTTGTCATTCGCGACTCAAGCTGGCCGCTCAGCCACCACGCGCAGTTGGCTGGCATCAAACACTTGAACCGTCTTGACCAGGTGATGGCCAGACGCGAGTTGCCTAGCGATTGCCACGAAAGCCTCATGTTCAGCGCTGACGGCCACCCCATCAGTGGCGGCATGAGCAATCTTTTTTGGCATGCCGATGGATGTTGGTATACGCCAGCGCTCGTGCATTGCGGGGTCGCGGGACTGATGCGCGATCGCATCATCGGTCTACTCGAAAATACCGCGCAACGCGTCGAAACGGTTGTGCCAAATCGAGAGGACCTCCTCGAATCCGAGGTCATGATACTGAGCAACTCGGTTATCGGCCTGTGGCCTGTGCGAGAATGGCGCGATGTGCAGAACCAGCGCTTTCGCGAGTGGGCCAAGCCCGCCGAAAACGTAGCTTTCCAGCACGTTCGTGACCTGATCAACCACCCATGGCAAGGGGACCATGTCTAAAGCCAAAGCTCTCATAAGCACGCTTGCATTGGTGGGCATTGTCGCCGTCGCTGGGCTGTGGCTGGACTATCTGCGTTTTCTGCGCACACCGTTGAACCTGCCCGAGCCGACACGTATTGAGGTGCCCCAGGGCCGCAGCCAAACCATGCTGGTCCGTGATTGGTCAGAGCGTGGCTGGCTGGCGCACGGCTTGAGAGATCAACTGTGGCTGCGGGCTCACAACCGCATCGAGCCGGGCGCACGCGACCTCAAATTGGGCGAGTACGAATTGCGCCCAGGCCAAACCCTGCTGGGCGCCTTGCGCATGATCCGCGCCGGCGACGTCATTACTTACCGTCTGACCATCATTGAAGGCTGGACCTACAAACAACTGCGTGGCGCCTTGCGCGAACAGCCGCGTTTGCAACAACAAACTGCGGACTGGGACGACGCCAAGCTGATGGAGACTCTGGGCAAGCCCGGCACAGACCCAGAAGGGCAGTTTCTGCCGGAGACCTACACCTACACGGCTGGCATTTCTGATCTTGATCTTCTGCGCCAAGCCAGCAAGGCGCTGGACCTCACCCTGGAAGAAGCGTGGTCATCACGTCAGGATGATCTGCCGCTGGATAACCCCGCTCAAGCGCTGACGTTGGCTTCCATCATCGAAAAAGAGACCGCCCTGGCCGAAGAGCGCCGCCTGATTGCTGGCGTCTTCGTCCACCGCTTACGCAAAGGCATGCGCCTGCAAACGGACCCGACCGTAATCTATGGTCTCGGGGACAGTTTTGATGGCAATCTTCGTCGTCGTGATCTGCGCAGCGACACGCCGTATAACACTTATACCCGGCACGGCTTGCCTCCGGGCCCGATCGCCCTTGCCGGGCGCGCCTCGATTTTCGCCGCGGTCGATCCGGAAGAGACCGACATGCTCTATTTCGTGGCGACGGGTCGCGATGGACGCCACCATTTCAGCGCGACGCTCAATGAACACAACGAGGCGGTCCGCCGCTATCAACTGCGCTGATGAGCGGATATTTCTTTGTCTTTGATGGAATGGATGGCGCCGGAAAATCCACGGCGCTGGCCAATGTGGCTGAGGCCTTGCGTGATCAGGGTTTGCGCGTACTCGCAACACGAGAGCCGGGAGGCAATCCGCTAGCGGAAAGCATTCGCGAATGCATGCTGGGCGACTGGCCAGATGGCATGCCCCTGCAAACCGAATTGCTGCTTGTTTTTGCCGCCCGCGCAGCACACATGCAAAACACCGTTATACCGGCATTGCAGCGCGGCGAGATCGTGCTGTGCGATCGCTTCGTCGATTCCAGCCACATCTACCAAGGTGTGCTTGGTGGCGCAGAAACTCAATGGATTGACGCTTTAACCGCCAAGGCCGTCCGACGCCAACCCGACGCCACCTTCATTTTCGACCTGCCGGTTGAACAGGCCGCACAGCGCCTCAATCAACGCGGCCTGGAAAATCGCTTCGACCGAGTCGACCAAGCGCGCATGCAAACCATTCGGGATGCGTTTCGCCAACGCGCCGCGGCGCAACCGCAAACGCATCGGCTCATTGATGCCACGGCTGATGAGGCTGGCGTACATCAACAGATCGCACGCTGTATTGATGAGGTACTGGCGTGAACGTGCCTTTTGCCTGGCAAGATCAAGTCTGGAAAGAATTGCGCAACAGTCTGCAACAGCGGCGTCTTTCGCATTCGCTGCTCATCACTGGGCAACGCGGTGTGGGCAAAACCGAGCTGGCAAGAGAGTTGGCCAAAACCGGTCTGTGTGAAACACCGGAATTGAGCGCCTGCGGCCAATGTTCGAGCTGTCATCAGTTTGCCGCAGGCTCGCATCCGGACTGGATCGAGATCGAAAAACCCGAAGACAAGCGCGAAATCCTCATCGATCAGATTCGCGACTTTTGTGCCGACATTCAGCTTACCGCGAGCCAGGCACGCGGACGATACGCGCACATTCGCAACGCCGACCAACTCAACAAAGCCTCAGCCAATGCTCTGCTCAAAACGCTGGAAGAGCCCCCCCGAGGCGCGACAATCATCTTGAGCGTAACCAACTTGTCCCGCGTTCCGGCCACCATTCGCAGCCGCTGTGCGCGCGTGGCCATTCACATGCCCTCGACACAACAAGCCCGTGATTTTCTTGGGGCCGACGTCAACGTGCCTGAACAACTGCTGAGCCGTGTAGGCCCATGCGCGCTGGCCGCTCAAGACGACACGCTGGGCAACCTGATCAAAAGCGAAAAAGAGTGGGAACAACTGATTCAGCGACTGGAACGTGACCATGACGCAATCAGCGCCGCCGCGGCCATTGATGACACCCAGCTGGATGCCTTTTTGACCTGGTGGCAAGGCCGTTTGCTGAATGATCTGAAAAGCGGTCGTAAAGGTTTGGCTCTGCGCCGACAGTGGGATGCATTGATCAACGTACGCAAAGACGGGCAGAGCAGTTTTAATCGCTTGCTCGCCCTCGAAGGCCTGTTTATTCTCTACCTTGATCTACTATCAAGACAGCGGGAGAGGGCATGAGTCAACCCGGGATTTTGACGCTTTCCATCAAGGAAAAGCACCAGCTTTTCATGGCGTACATGCCGTTTGTAAAGAATGGTGGCCTGTTCATTCCCACGACCAAACCCTACAAGCTCGGCGACGAAGTGTTCATTCTACTGACGCTGTTGGACAACGCTGAACGCCTGCCAGTGGCAGGCAAAGTCATCTGGATCACGCCCAAAGGCGCTCAAAACAAGCGCACTCAAGGGATTGGCGTACAGTTCTCAGAGCAGGATGGCGGCGAAACGCAAAAGAAAATCGAAAGCGCGCTGGCCGGCACCGTGGACTCTGATCGCCCCACTTACACGATGTAATCGGTATTACGGCTGTTCTGCCGGAATCCCGCCGTCCAGAACCTTCGCCTCAAACCCCTTCTGCGTGAGGACGAAAGCGCCGACCTTGCTGCGCCGACCGCCATCGCAGTACACCAGATAAACGAATTTCTTATCCAAACTCGCCAGTTTTGGACGCAGCATAAACAAAGGCAGGTTGATCGCGCCTTCCAAATGCTGATTCTTGTATTCACTGGGCAAGCGCACATCCAGCCAGCGTGCTTTTCCAGCCTCGACCAGGGCCTTGCCTTCATCCAACTTCACGTTGAGCGTGAGTGGCGCAGTCAACAGCGAGCGGAAATCGTCTTTGGCCAAGCGCATCAACGTGCCGGCTTCAAGCATCGTGACAGACGCGTTACGTTTATCGTCTGAAATCAAAGACTCTTCGCCAAAACATGATCCAGATTCGAGTTCTGCAAGACGTATCGGCTTCGGCGATGTGGGCGTCTCACGGGTCACCATCGCACGGCCTTTGATGATGACGTAGAAGAAATCACCGTCACTGTCCTGACGCACAACCACATCGCCAGCGTTGACGGGAATCTGCTCCATGCGCATGAACATAGCTTGCAAATTCGATGGCGGCACTTTCTGAAACGCTTTCATCTGCAGCAAGCGAGTCATCCAATCGCCATCGGAATCCTCGGATTCAGCGTTCAGTTCATCAACTTCAAACGAACCGGTCTGATCCCAGGTCAGCATAACGTCGAGCAGCCCGGAATCGATACGGATGTATTCGACCGCCGTTTTGCATCGTGCGCCGACAACGCGGGGGATCTGATGCGCGATGCGGTGGAGCGCATCGGCACTACCTGCGACCAACGTCCGCACATTGCGCCCGTCGGCGTCGATCAAATCAACCTCGCCAGACAGCAGATAGTAGGAATCCGCATTGGAACTGCCAAGCGCGAACAAATCCTTGCCAGCTTTTTCTGTCAACGTCGCAATGCGTTTATACAACTGCTGCAAACTCTCCTCGCGCAAGCCGTTGATAGGGCTCAACCTACGAAAATCTTCAATGCTCAGTTTGCTTGGCGTATTTGCCATCAAAACGCGCCTTACTTACGGGTATTCCATGATCCTGTCGGCATGATACCGAAAAAAGTGTGAAAACAGCCCGTTACATGCCGTTGCTTGGCCAGGGCAGGAGACGCCAACCCGACAAACACCGCTCTGAACTCACGGAGCTTTCTATCATTTTCGATAGTTGCGGCCCCATCCGCGTGTCCGCGATACTGCACAAGCAGCGCCTAAGCGCTGATCATGTATCGATTAGACAACATTAAGAACGGCTCACCATGGAATGGATCATCACCTTTGCGGCGTTCTTCGTGTTGATCCTGTTTCTACGCGCATCCGCCCAATCTCCCGGCGACCAATCCTATCCTTACGAGCTGCGCGAACATCTGCTGAGCAAGGCTGAACGTTTGCAGATGACGAGCGCGTCGAGCGATAGCAGCGCGCATGAATCAGGCGCAAGTGACGTCGACGACCTTGAGCGAGCCTTGCCTGCCGGAAGTTCAGGGAAATCCGCCAGCGATTTAGGCCGGGCCAAGCTGGAGCCTCAAAACAACAGATTGCCGAGCTGGGTTCAAAGGTGATTATTTCTCACGCTAAACATTGGATGTCGACAGCTAACAAATCGTTGCAGGTGGCGTTAGAGCCTCTCGAAGTTTGCTCATCCTTACCAATGCAACAGTGGACAACCACAGAGATTTTCCTGGGTGGAACTTAAAGTCCTAGGAGGGAGCGCACATACGATGTTGAATAACGCACGGGGCCGTGGCATGAACTTAGCTAGCCTGCGATCTACGGATCCAGCTCAAACTGCTAAACAACGCAAGATAATCCGAGGCCTCACAAGCTGGCTCATACTGGGTCTGTTTTTCTTCACTAGCTTCGCAGGCGCACAGCCGGCGCGTTTGATTGCGGACGTCAATACGTCCGATGGCAACAGCGGATCTCTTGGATACTACGCCAGTGCATGGGCTCAGAACCCGGTTGTCGTTGGTGGCAAGCTGCTGTTTCAGGTGGATGATGGCGTCAACGGGAAGGAGCTCTGGATCACAGATCACACCCCCGAAGGCACCCGCATGATCAAAGATGTGCTGCCTGGCGGTGAATCTGGCGTTTGGGACGACGAAACTGAATTCGTCATTCTCAACGATACGCTGTACTTCGCAGGCGGAGTCTCTGGTGCCACGGGCAAATATCTTTGGCGCAGCGACGGTACCACGGCTGGCACTGAGGCTGTATTTGGCGGCGCTACCGTTGAAGAGATCGAAATCTTCCAGAACACCCTTTGGTTCATCGGTCGCGATGAGGACAACTTTTTCGCTTTGTGGCGCAGTGACGGCACGGCGCAGGGCACCCAGCGCATCGCATCCCTTCCGGACGACACCCTGCCGACCAATGGAGCGCAATTGGTGAGCGCCGGAGAGCGACTGTTCTTTGTTACTGAGAGCGGATTCCGCAAAGTGACTTTGTGGCGAAGTGATGGAACGGAAACTGGCACCTACAGCCTCGATACTGAGCTGCAATGGGCCGGGTTGGGTCAGCTAACGCCACTGGAGGACACGCTGTTCTTTACGGCTTATGCGCCAGAGTCCAACGGTCGACTGTGGCGCAGTGATGGCAGCAAGGTTGGAACCTATGCCATACAACCCATTGAACAGCCCGTAGAGTTAAACGCTGTGTCGCGAATACTGCCCGTCGGAGAACGGGTCATGGTCGACAGCGTCAGCGGAATGTGGAGCAGTGACGGCACTGATGCAGGTACGGTCTATCTCGGAGCGTTTGAAACCGGCGACGGTCTGGTGGTGAATAATCAATTATATTTCGCTGGATCAGATGCTGAACACGGCCTTGAACTGTGGCGTAGCGATGGGACGCCAAGTGGTACCTCTCTGGTCAGTGACCTGAATCCCGGACCCGAAGGCTCAGACGCCGGGGCCATGGAATTTTTTCGTGGCGAGCTGTACTTCGTAGCATTCAGAGAAGGCATAGGCTTCGCGCTTTGGGCCACTGATGGCACCGCAGAAGGGACTCGCTTGGTCGCAGACCCAAGTCGCGGCACCTCGCGCACGGGCAACGATGATCGCCCCCGACGCCCTAAAGCCGCGGGTGACGCGTTGTATTTTGTCGCAAAGGATGGAGCCGGTTTCGAGCTGTGGCAGAGCTATGGCAGCCCCGAAACCACCCAGCGCTTCATCGGATTCACCCCCGGCACCGCATCCTCCAGCATCCATTTCCTGACCACACACAACGATCGCTTTTTGCTGAACTCATCCAGCGATGAGCACGGCGCGGAATTATTCTGGAGCCTAGACGGCAGTCCCGAGGGCACGCGCCTGTTGCAAGAATTCAAGTCAGTCGGACGCAATTCAAACCCCGTGGATTTCAGGCCGCTGAAGCAGGGTCTGGTGATGACCGCTTACCGTCATTCAGATACCGTCATAAATCAGGCGTCTGCCGTCCTGCTTCGGACCGGCGAAGGATTTGACGCCGTTCAAGTACTCAGTGACGACGGCGACCGCTTGGAAGCACCGGACTGGCCAGTATTTTTTGCCTATGACCATCTGCTCAGGAGTTGGGGCGATGGCTTTCTTTCCACCGATGGTGGCCCTGACAGCTCGACGATTCTCGAAGCGCCACAGATCGACGCATCCTGGGACGCCGATGCAGCTCGCTGGCAGGCTGGCAACACCCTCTACTACCTCCGGAAGCAAAGAACAGAGCTGTGGGCAACCGATGGCACACTGCCCGGCACACGCAAAATATTTTCCATTCAAAACCTGAATGAAGCGCAACGTAACATAGGCTCTGTGTTTCCTACTGATAATGGGGTCTACTTGACCAGCCGCAGCTACACGGATCTTCATACCAGAATCTGGCGACTGGACCCGCAAAGCAATGCTGTTGAGAACATCTATGCACCGGACAGGTCAGTGAACATCACCCAACTGGTGCCGCTGAACGAACAGCTCTTGATCGTAAGCAAGGAAAATAATTATGACGTCCGCCTGTTGGCACTGAACCCGCTCACGGGCGTCCTTATTGAGCTCCTGTCAGAATGCGGGGATGTCGGCAAGCTCACGCCAATGGGTCATCAACTTGTTTTCCCCGCCTTCGCCTACCAAGCTTGCAGCTATCAGGACACGCCTCCTTTTGGCTACAGCCTCTATGGACCAGATTATGGTGACGTGAGCGGGCCAGAACCGTGGATTACCGATGGCACTGTCGCGGGCACGAAAATGTTGAGGGACATTCGTCCCGGTGCTCGAGGCTCCATGTCCATTCTCAGCACTGCCGTGGTACTGGACCAACAGGCTGTGTTCGTAGCCGACGATGGTGAGCATGGCGCAGAAATCTGGGTGACCGACGGCACTTCCTCGGGCACTAAACTGGTCAAGGACATCTATCCCGGTTTCGCATCGGCCGTGCCAAGCCCCAAGCTAAGTTCGCGTGGCCCGCAAGACTCCTATGGCTATGAGGATTACGCCTATCCGGATGCGGCAGTGGTGTCCTTCGTTCTTGATAGCCACCTAGTTTTTCCTGCCGCTGATGGACGGGATGGCCTCGAACTGTGGGTTACAGACGGCAGCGCAGAGGGTACCCGGCAGATCCAGGACATCAATCCCGGTCCTGGCTCCAGCACTCCGTTACTGTTTACGCGTTATGGCCAACACGTGGTCTTCTCCGCCAATGATGGCGTGAGCGGCCGCGAGCCTTGGGTGATTCCTGTGAGCGGACTGGTGCCGATGGACTTCGGTGATGCACCGGCCGAACGATACCCAACCGTACTTGCCGACGATGGCGCCCGACACAAAGTGGGTCGCTTGTTCCTGGGCCAATCCGTGGATGCGGAGCTGGACGCCGGGCAAGATGCTGGCAACACAGCCACGGCTGATGACACCACTGGGTCCTGGGATGAAGATGGCGTCGAGTTTGGCGAGCTATTACTGGGCAGCGCGTCCAACTCGGTTACTGTCACGGTAAGCCAGCCTGGCATGGGCCGGCTCGATGCCTGGATCGATCTGAATCAGGATGGGGACTGGGACGATCTTGGGGAGCAGATCTTCAGCCGGGCAGCGCTGCCCGAATTCAGCAACCGACTCAGCTTCCTACTGCCCGAAACCGTGACCAACGCGAACGGAGCGAGCACGCCAGCGCTGGCCGGCAACACCTATGCCCGATTTCGCCTGAGCAGCGGGGCGGCGTTACGACCTACTGGTGTCGGTCTCGATGGCGAAACACCCGATGGCGAAGTCGAGGACTACCAAGTCACGCTCAAGGCGGCGCGCGACGTTGCCGAGCCCACTCCCACACCAACGGCAACACCTTCGCAGACACCATTGCCAACAACCACACCGATATCAACATCGACGCCGACACCACAACCTGATTCGGAGCCGAGTCCAACGCCCCCCACACCCAGTGCCAATCCCACAGCGAGCGCAACACCGAGCCCAGTTACGCCAGCACCAAGCAGCCCCCCAGATAGCTCCGCAACCGATTCAGAAGAGTCGGGCAACTCCGGTGCTTTGGGCTTTTACGTCTTACTGCTTGTTTGCGCAACGCTGATCGGCAGAATGAAGCGTGTTGAGCTCAAATAAGCAACAAGTCTGACATCCGCCAAGTTTCACGCTGCGCTCGCCCCAGGTAAGCGATCGCTACGAACTCAGACCCTCATCTGCGCGATCACAAATGGGGCAGGGCAGAGCCATCGTCAATCGCGCCCTTGCCGAACAAATTAGCGTTCAGTCTTCCTCGCCGTCGTCAGGCTCTGCCTTATCCGGCCCTTTGTATCGACGGTTGTTTGTCGGCCGTTTCATCCGCCGGCACCAAACATCGACTGTGCCGCGAAGCGTGTCGTCACATCAGCTTTTTGCTCTCTGTCTCAAAACATTGTGAAGCGACAAAGTTTGGTGACTGGCGCTAGGCTGTTGAGGATGGATTTGTCACGTTCTACAGCGCTGCTTTTGGCGTCGTATTTAGTCCGTCACGTGCCCCTGGAGCATTGAATAACAATCTCCCCATGAGGAACGAAACGGGATTGGCTGCACAGTTGCAGAATTTTTTTGCGCAAACACTGACTTCACATAATCCAGGCCAGTTCGTGTCAAAAAACGCGTTTAAGCCCTTGAAGCCGCTGGGATAAAGCGTTCGCGCCGCATCGCCCATATATGCGCATAATATATAAGCTTTTCAATGATTTAAGTCGCTCGTAAAGTCATTCATCTTGACTTGATCAAGATCGAGCTTCTGTTATTGGTAGGATTACAACTCACACCAATAGGCGTTAGGCGGCCGGGTTCCGCCCTATTATCACGGGATGTCCTGTATCGGGCGCCCCCATCCAGGGGCAAAATCAGACGATGAGCTGAAAGCAAATCCAGAAAATCATGCCGACCTGGGCAAGGAAGAACGTAGCACGTGATAGCACAAACGCCGGGGTAGTGCTTATGAGATGTGACAGGCTCTGCCCCACGCGCGCAAGCAGGATGAACATCGCAAGACTATCTACCACGGGGCTCTTGCCCATGAGCGCGGCAACCACCACCACGCCTGCGAAAAGCGGAAAGTTTTCCACGCAGTTCAGGTGCGCGCCCTTGGCGCGAACCATGAAGGCCGGGTCGCGGTTGACCTCAGCGCGTTCCCAGTCTGAGAACTTGCGGCCTCCGAAAAGCGCCATTGGCACGCGAGGGAATGCGTAAGACAGCGTGAGAAGTTGTATCCACACCACGTAAAGCACCACTGCAATGAATCCGGTCATAATCTTTCCTAGTATTTGAATTTGCATTTATTGTACGTACACAGCCTCCGAACAGATGCAACGCATCGCACGGCGCTGGACACAGTTGATGACAAGGGTACGGTGGCAGAACAATACGTCCGCGTCGGCAGTTTCGGGAGAGCTCCAGGGGTCGTGGAGGACTTCCGCCTAACAACACGTTGGAGGTGACGTTGGGACTTCCCCCGGTTTGGTGGACACATT
>CAZVMN010000012.1:0-97112 GCA_964629015.1 uncultured Oceanococcus sp. | reverse complement strand
GGGTACTGGGTCGCGCTGTGGTTACCCCACACGATCATCTTGTCGATGTCGGTGGTGTGTTTGCCGGTTTTTTCAGCCAACTGGCTCAAGGCGCGGTTGTGGTCCAGACGCATCATCGCGGTGAACTGACGCGGATTCAGATCGGGTGCATTCTCACGCGCAATCAAAGCATTGGTGTTGGCCGGATTGCCCACAACCAGCACCTTGACGTCACGGCTGGCGTGATCATTCAGTGCCTTGCCCTGAACGGAGAAAATCTGTGCGTTGGCTTGCAGCAAATCCTTACGTTCCATGCCCGGGCCACGCGGACGTGCGCCAACCAACAGCGCGTAATCCGCATCTTTGAAGGCCACGTTGGGATCGTCCGTTGCAACGATGCCGTGCACCAGCGGGAAAGCGCAGTCGTTCAGCTCCATGACCACACCTTCCAGCGCGCCCATTGCCGGCGGAATTTCCAGCAGCTGAAGAATGACCGGCTGGTCCGGACCGAGCATGTCACCCGAGGCGATACGGAACGCCAGGGAATAGGCAATCTGGCCGGCGCCACCTGTGATGGCTACACGTACCGGTGCTTTCATAATCCACTCCTGTTGAAAATTTCAGGCCGATCAGGCCACGAAAAGACGGCGGATTATAGCGGACTCACCCTCGCCCGACCACGCACTACTCAGGCGGCAGGGTAAAGCGAAAACGGGCGCCTTCACCGACGTTCGACTCGACCCCAATGGTGCCGCCGTGACGTTCAATGATCTTGCGCACAGTGGCCAGGCCCATGCCGGTTCCCGGTGTATCCGGATCGAGGCGGCGAAACACCTCGAAGATCTGCTGATGATGCTCCGGCGCGATGCCGATACCGTTGTCCGCGACACAGAACTCCCACAACCCGCGCTGCCACCGCGCACTGATATGAATCTCGGGCGGTATCTGCGGTGTGGCGAATTTGAGCGCGTTCTCCACCAGCTGCAGGAAGATCTGCCGAATCTGCTGTGGATCGCCGAGAATACTGGGCAGGTCGTTGGTGGTGATGTGCGCGTCTTGGGCGCGTATGTTGGCCGCCAAACTCTCACGCACCTCATCGACAACAGCGCTGATCGACACCGTCTGGCGATCCAACTCTCCACCACGCATCTGCTCGGCGTAGGCCACCAGATCATCCAGCAACGCCTGCATGCGCTTGACCCCACTGACCGCTTGCTGAGCCAACTCCTGACCACCGTCGCCCAGCGCCTCTTTGTAGCGTCGCGCGATCAATTGCACAGAGCCACCGATACCGCGCAGCGGCTCTCTCAAATCATGGCTGGCGAGAAACGCAAAGCGCTTGAGCTCTTCATTGCTGCGCAACAGATCGGCATTGCTCTCGCGCAAATTCTGCTCGGCCTGGCGCCGTGCGGTGATATTTTGAACCTGGGCGATGAAGTGTTCCAACTCACCATCATCGCGCCAGATTGGCGCCAGATTGATCAACAACCACAAACCTTGCCCGTCGATGCGCTGGAACTGCAGCTCGCGTTCACGCACATCATCGTGACGGTTCAACAAAGCGGCAACGTCTTGAATAAGCTGATCCTGGGCATCGCCGCCGATACGCACAAACAAATTGCTGCCCAGCAACTCGGAGACCCAACATCCCAACATCTCAGCCAATGACCGATTGGCTTCGACAACCTGCCCATCAGCGGCAAGCAATGCTTTTCCGATGGGCGAATAGTCAAAGGCGCCGTGGTAGCGCTTTTCACTCGCTTTGAGCGCGCGCGAAGCATCAACCTCCAGGGTCACGTCATGACCACTGATCACGATGACCTCGCTGCTTTCATCCTCACGGATACGCACGCCGCTGAGCTGCACGCGGCGCCAGCGTTGATCGGGCCCCAAACGCACCTCACAAACTTGACGTTCGTGCACACGTTGAAAGCCTTGCAACCAGCCGGCTAGCAGGCGCTGATCCTGCGGGTGACACAGACTCTGCAGCGGCTGGTCAATCAGCTGGTCCGCGCGTCCTCGCCCCCACAATCGCGCCGCCGGATTCAGATAGCGGATCTGTCCAGCAAGATCGATCACGCCAAGAACATCTTGGGCGTTCTCAACCAGTGCGCGATACAGCGGCAGAAAGGGGGTTTGCTGAGCCACAAGATAGCGGGTGCGGGTTCGTGCTCAAGGATACCGAGTTTTGCACGCCGGCAGGCAAGCGCGAGGCGTTTTCTATGCCCGATCCGGTAACAACGCAAACACCTTGCTGGATGCCTTCAGACGCACGCGCTTGTTGCGCTGGGTGTGGCCTTGAACCACGCTCACCGCCCCACGCGGCAAGCTGAGCTGGTCAGCAAGCAGGCGCTCCACCGCCTGATTGGCCTTGTCACGATCCGGCGCCGCCGTGACACTGATTTTCAGGCGCCCCTCGTGCCATCCATTGATAGCATTGCGCGAAGCCTTGGGCGAGACTCTGACCTCAAGCAGCACTTCTTTTTGCAAACTTTCAGACATTTATGCACAACTTCATCTGGCACAACCCGCGTTGCTCAAAGAGCCGACAGACCCTGCAGCTTATCCAAGACGCGGGCGTTGACGTAGACATCATCGAGTATCTCAATACACCACCGACAACGAGCCAGCTGGCCGAGGCCTGTAAAGGGCTGAACGTCGAACCCACCGCGATCATCCGCAACAAGGAAGAGCGCTTCAAAGAGCTCGGTTTGTCGTTCAACGATACGCGCAGCGCTGGCGAATGGCTGAGTATTCTGGCCGACAACCCTAAACTCATTGAGCGCCCGATCGTGTGCATCAACGGTCGCTATGCGCTGGGTCGTCCGCCGGAGAACGTTCAGGACTTGTTCTGATCAATCAAACGCTCACGTCGTTCGCCACGGCTGAGCAAGCGCCGACCACGCTGGCCAGCCAGTCGGTTGACCAATGAAATCGCCGCGTAAACGTTATCGCTGGTGAAATCATGCACACCACGCACCACGCGAGTGGTGTCACGGGTCGCCGGTATGGCTTCCAGGATGTCGAAGGGAATCGCTGCAATCCCGCGGTGTACCGCCCGAACGGCGGCCGTACCGCTGTCAATCGAGCTCTCGGTCACATCCTGCCACGCCGCCAGGCGCTCATTGGCCTCACGCATGCGTTGCGCCTCAGCGCGTATGGCTGCGGTGCGCGCCAGCTGTGCCGCCGATGAATTGATTTGCGTGTTCAATCGCCACAGCCACCAGCCAGCGCCAGCTCCCATGACCAAACACAGCGCACTCAGAAAAACGATCACTACGGCCCCCGATGCAGGGTCACATGCGCCTGAACACCCCATTTACCGACTTCACGATGGATATTCTTGACTGCTTGGTCGTAAACGATGCGTCGGATGAGTGGTGCCGCAACACTGCCAAAGCGATCGGCGAACCAGGACTGACTCGCCGCCACCTCCATGGGATTCAAAATGTCCATCACGATCACGGTGCGCTTGCCCTGCCCGAGCAGCTCCTCCAGGTTCAACGACTGATCCTGTGGAATCTGACGCAAAGTTTGCAGTTCAACATCAAGCAGAGCGTTCAGCCGCGACAGCACAGCCAAACGCCAGAACAGCACGCCCAGCACGACCAAATTCAGCGCAAGCAGCGCGACCAGCAGAGCATTCATCACCAGACCTCATAGCGGTTGCGATCACAGTGTAGTCCACCCTGTGAGGTGCTGTCCTGACGAAAGGTTGTTGCTTTTTGAACAGTGTTTATATAATTTCTGAACGACGCTCATTTAAGGAGAAGCTCATGCCCAGTCTTTGGAAACGAATGGAACAGATGTTTACCGCAAGCAGCCACGCACGGCTTGATCAGCTGGAAAACCCAGCCCACATGAGTCAACAGATCCTGCGTGACCTTGACGACGAATTGGATACCTTGCGCAAACAGTTGTTGGCCTCCGCCAGCCGTGAACGCAAAATCAAAACCAGTCTGGATACGCTGAAAAACCAAGCCGAGATGCACAGCGCCCGGGCGCGCGAAGCGCTGAGCAACGACAACGAAACCCAGGCCCGTCATCACCTTAACCTCGGCCTCAAGCTCGAACGTGAGGTCACGCAACTGGAACAACTCGCTGTTCAACAGAGCGCCTGGAGCAACAGCTTGCGTGATGAGCGCGCCCACCTGCTCCGCGAGCGCGAAGAGCTGAGCAGTCAGGCCCGTGTGATCTCCCTGCGCAGCGCCCTGCAAATTGATGGCAGTGATGTCTCTGGTGACCTGTACAGCAAATCCATCCAGCGACGCGAACGCATGGCCCGATACAGTGAGAAGCTGGATGGCAGTCTCGACGAACTCATCTCAGCACAGGCCTTGCGCGCCGAGGAACTGGGCCAGGCTCGGCTGCCTGATGAGTTGGCGCTGGATGACGCATTCAACGCCCTCAAACGCGAGATCGACGCGGAGCGTGCCGCATGAACAGTCCTTTCCAGAACGACAATTATGACGGCCTGAAACTGGACTCCCCCGGCTGGGTGTTTTTCGTCAAAACGTCCTTCGGGTGCGCCTTGCTCGGCATGCTCGCAGGCGTGGTGATGATGCCTGTCGACCTGTGGATGCGCGGCTACATCGTGATGGGCACGCTGTTTCTGGTCGGTTCGAGCTTCACCCTGGCCAAGACCATGCGCGATCAATTCGAGTCCAACAAGATGATCAACCGCTTGTCGCAGGCCCGCGCAGAAAAGCTGCTGGAGGAATACCATCGCGAATAAGCCGCAGTGCGTTCAGTGGATCAAAGCCCTCTTTCGAGGGCTTTTTATTTCAAAAAGCCGTCAACCAAACGATCGGTGAGCGCCCCAAAGTCGGTGACTCCACTCCAGTTCAGCTTGTTGGACTCGGCCAGCACCGCAACACCATGCACGCCCGACCATAAGGCGGCAGCCTCCTGGCGCAGGGTCTTGGCATCGGCCTCCGGAAACAGGCTGGCCAGACGTTGCTGGATCAACCCGAACAGTCGCTGAACCTTGACCTGATTGGCTTTGGGAACCGCACTGCCCTCAGGCAGGCGATGCTCAAACAACAATTGCCAGCGATTGGGATGACGCTGTGCGAAGCGCACATAAACACGGGCTGCGGCACGAATCGCCTGGGCGGGATCATCCAAGGCCTCGGTTTCATCCAGCAACGCACTGTATATGGCGTCTGCGGTGCGTTCGTTCAGCACGGTAAACAGGTCATCCTGGTTCTTGAACAGCAAATACAGCTGCCCCACCGTGTAGCCAATCGCGCGAGCCACTTTGCGCATGGAAAACCCCGCCATGCCTTCGCGCACGATCAGCAGCTCAGCCGCGCTCAGCACCATCTCGCGCAACTGCTCGCGGGTGTGATCGTTACGACGCCCCATCAGGGCCGATGGCGCAATGTAGCGACTGCATCGCGCAGCATCCCGGCGGAGGCTTGCTCAGGCGCAATGGGCTCACCCACATCCAGGTGGATACGTGACCAGAAGCGGCGCGGCAGACTGCCCATTGCCGCACCACGCGCACGCGAGAAGAAGCTGCCCCACAAGCCAGACAAGGCCATGGGCACCACCGGCACCGCGCGGCGCTCGAGGATGCGATCAACACCACCTTTGAACTCGGCAATATTGCCGTCAGCGGTCAAGCCGCCCTCGGGGAAGACGCAGACCAGATTGCCCTCGGCCAATTCACGATCAATCTCATCCATAGCCTTGGCCAGCAGCGCCTCATCTTCCTTGGCCGGCGCAATAGGAATGGCTTTGACGGTGCGGAAAAACCAGCTGAGCACGGGAATATCGAAAATGCGGTGGTACATCACAAAGCGCACGGGACGGCGCACGCAGCCGCCCAACACCAAGGCATCGACAAAGCTGACGTGATTGCACACTAGCAGCGCCGGCCCATCATCGGGGATACGCTCCATCCCGTTTTTCTTCATGCGGTAGAGCGTATGAACCAAGATCCAGGCCACGAAGCGGACCAGAAATTCTGGCACCAAGCCATAAATGAACGCCGCCACAGCAAGGTTCATAAGCGCAGTGACTGCGAAGAGCTGCGGAATGCTCAATCCCGCAGCCAGCGAACCGGCCGCGACGATGGCCGATAACACCATCAGAAACGCATTCAGGATGTTGTTGCCAGCAATCACGCGTGATCGATGGGCCGGACTGGCGCGCATCTGAATCAAGGCATACAAGGGCACGATATAGAGGCCGCCGAAGGCGCCGAGCAAAACCACATCGACAATTACGCGCCAAGCGCCGGGCTGCCCAAGAAACGCCGCCGCACCGATCAGCTCGCCGCTCACCGGCGCGCCAACGGCGAAATACATATCCAGGGCGAATACCGTCAGACCAATCGAGCCGAATGGGACCAGTCCGATTTCCACCTTGCCGCCGGAAAGCTTTTCGCAAGCCAGCGACCCCGCCCCGATACCGAGCGAGAACAAGGTCAGCAGCAAGGTCACAACCTGTTCGTTACCACCCAAGGTGAGACGCGTGTAGTTGGGCAACTGGGTTAAGTAGATCGCACCAAAAAACCAGAACCAGGACACCCCAAGACAGGCCAGGAAAACCGTGCGGTCTCCCCGCAAAAACTTGAGATTGGCCCAGGTTTCCGCGAACGGATTGCGGCTGATCTGCAGCCCGGCATCGGCTGGCGGCGCTTGGGGGACACCACGGCTCGCCAGATAGCCCATACAAGCCAGCACCACAACCGTGCCGGCAACCCAATGCGTACCGACGTCATCGATGCCGATCAACAGCCCGCCGAGCAGGGTCCCGACCAAAATGGCGACGAAGGTGCCCATTTCGACCATGCCGTTGCCGCCGACCAGCTCCTCGGGCTTCAGGTGCTGCGGCAGGATGCCGTACTTAACGGGTCCGAACAGCGACGACTGCGCGCCCATCAGGAACAACAACCCCATCAAGGCGGTGATGTTTCGCGTGATCAAAGCCACCGCCGCCATGCACATGATGGCGATCTCCATCAGCTTGATGCCACGGATCAGGCGCGATTTCTCGAACTTGTCAGCGACCTGGCCAGCCGTGGCCGAAAACAGAAAGAACGGCAGGATAAACAGCGCGGCGGCGAGATTGATCAAGGTGTTGGAGGTCGATGGATCCCCCAACTGAAACGCGATCAAGATAATCAGCGCGTTCTTGTAAACGTTGTCGTTGAACGCGCCGAAAAATTGGGTCAGGAAAAAGGGCCCGAAGCGCTTTTCCCCGACGAGTCGAAACTGACTGCTCATGGCCACCCCTGCGGAGGCTTAAATGAATAGTGTTTATTTAAGCCCAGGGATGGTCGAAATGCAAGCAATCAGGGTCAGGCGGACTTTTTTAATGGCCCTGCTGACCCGAGAGGCTGAACGCGTCATTCTCGGCGATCAAGTCCTCACCGCTGAGCTGCGTGGCGTTGCGTCCGCCGAGGAACGTCGCCAAGCCGGCTTTTTCGTAGTGCAGCTTGATGCGGTCACTCATCAAGCCAATGTACTCGAGATTCGGAATCAGGCGCTGGAACATGACCTGCCGAAACGCCTTCATACCCGGCGCTTCACTGACCACTTCGTTCCAATCGCGCAAGGACAAGCGCGCGCCGCCACCAAACCACTCATGGTAGATCTCATGGCTCATGAAGCGATTGCGCATCAGCAACGCCAATTCAAACGCCCAGTCCTCGCGCTCACGCCGTTCACGCGGGCTCAAGTTTTCGGTGATCTGCTCACGCAGGGCAAGAACGCCGTAATGCACATGACGGGCTTCGTCCTGGATCACATAGCGCAGCAGATTTTTCAGCAACGGCTCACGGGTGTAGTTGTACATGGTCGAGAAGGCGCCCAAAGCGAGCCCCTCAACCATGATCTGCATACCAAGAAATTTGACGTCCCAGCGCGAGTCCGTCAGCAGGTCGTCCAGAATCACGAACAGGTTGTCGTTGACCTGATAGACCTTGTTCATCTTGGTATCGAGATAGCGGTAGAACACCTCCAGATGACGCCCTTCGTCCATCACCTGCGTGGCGCCATAGAACTTGCCATCCAACCATTGCACGCTCTCCGTCACCTGCGCGGCGGCGTACAGCGCGCCCTGCTCGCCGTGCATGAACTGAGCCAGCGTCCAGGCCGCCAGATCCGCCTGGAATTGTTGCTTTTCCTTGGCGTTGAATCGCACGCCCTTGGCGGTCAAACCTTCAAAGGGCGCATATTCCTCGGGCAGGATGCAGTTCTCCGGATTCATGGGGTCGACATCGGTCGTCCAATCCAGATCACGCTCGCCATCCCACTGATTGGCCACCGCGCGTCGATACAGCTCCCACATTTCCGGGAAATCGGTCCCGTAGTTCAGATCGAAATGCACCGCGTGGCCGCTGTGCATTTTGACTGCATCGGCACCCTTGCCCTTTTTCATGACCATGCCGCGCATGGCCGATGGCGCCATCGACATGGCAACTTTGGGGTTCTTGATCGACAGCATCAGACCGATGTTGTCCATGGTATTGGTCACGCTGTTGCGCATGCTCATCGGCATGCCATCGAGCATCTTGTCCATTGCGCTCATGGTGTGTCTCCTTTCTGCTGCTGTGTAATTTGTTGCAGGAATTGACGCAGTCGACGCTCATGCAGCAACGCAAAAGCACGATTGATGTTGGGAATAATGCGCTCAAACACGCGCCCCAATTCGTCGTCATTCATGTCTTCGAGGCGCGCGGTGAACATCTCAATTTCACGCGACAGAAGCACATCCACCGCGCTCTGAATCGCCGCCATATCACTTGGACCGAATCCACGTTCCGGGGTCAAACCTTCGGTGCGCAATGTGGCCCAGATGCGCACCAACTCCTCATCGGCCGGCCCCAGAGAACCATCGTCGTTCACAAAACCCAGGTCACGCGCGGCCTGCTGCTCGTCAGTCGTGAGACCCAGCTCCGCGGCCACGGCGTCGAAGCGCTTGCGTGATTCGCCCGCATGCCCCGCCTCCTCACGCTGACGAAGCACCTCAAACTGGCGCAACTGCTGGGGCGAGAATTGCTCTGCACCCTCACCGTCGAGCACCGCCCGAATGGCCTTGAGAGGCAGAAAATGCTCTTCCTGCAGGGCACGGATATAGCGCACACGGCTGACATGCTCCTGGTTGTACCAAGCCATGTTGCGCGAGGTTCGGCGCGGTTGCGGCAGCAGGCCTTCATTGATGTAAAAGCGGATCGCTTCCCGACTCGCGCCGGTGCGTTCGACCAGCTCTTTCATGCGCAAACCGTTCACGCGTCGATCTCCACCGCGTCCACGGCATAGGCGGAACAGGCCAAGACATAGCCCGCCGCACGTTCCGAATCAGACAGGCAGTTGGGCTCGTCCATCAACGTGGAACCTTTACTGACGCGCACCTTGCACGCCGCGCAGCCTCCCACGGTGCAGGAAAAATCCAGCGCGACGCCATTGGCCAGTGCCGCATCGAGTATCGACTGCCCCGGGGCCTGTTCGATCGACCGATCCGAACGCGTAAAGAACAGCGTTTGTGACGCCGTCGGGTGAGCATGCACAGCCTTGGCGGCGGGAGTGAAAACCTCCTGATGCAACGCTGACGCGGCCAAGCCCAAGTCGCGCAAGGCCCCAGCCACGTCGTCCATCATGGCCTGTGGCCCACATAAGTAGGCTTCAATGTCGGACGACAGCGTGACCAGCGACGCCAACCGCGCTGGGTCCAATCGACCACGCGCACCCGACCACCCAGCCTGTGGCTGGCTCAGAACATGGGTGATCTTGAAGTTGTCATATTGCCCAGCCAGGGCGTCCAAGCGCTCAGCAAACATGATCGAGTTTTGATCACGGTTGGCGTAGATCAAGGTGATAGTGCGCTCCGGGTCCTGCGTCAGCGCGGTCTCTATCAGGCTCATGATCGGGGTGATGCCACAACCCGCGGCAATGAACAACAACGGCCCAGATGCTTGCGTCAGACAGAAATCGCCGCTTGGGCCACGCACAGCGTATTCATCGCCCACAGCCAACTCATCGCACAAATAATTCGAGACAAGGCCACCCTCAACGCGCTTACACGCGAAGGCGATTTCGCGCGCACCTTCGGCCACACTGATCGAGTAGGGTCGACGCACATCGACGCCGTTGATGGTGAAACAGTGGGTCAGGTATTGGCCGGCACGATAGGTCCAGTGCCCACCATCCACCGGCGTGATAGAGACACTGACCGCATCATCCGTTTCCCGCTCAATGCGGGTCACACGCACTCGCCGATCCAGCGGCGGCATGACGGCCGCCCAGCGCGATGCCGACTGTGTCCTGCGTTGAATTGTCGGGGCCGTCGGAGCGGACGTTCGTCCAAACAATCGCTTGAGCATGCTCAACCACGTAGTGCGTACTTGTACTACGCACTCTGGGCATGAAAATGACACCTGTCAAGAGTCACCACCCCACCTCGCTTGGCAAGATCTCGCTTTGCTACTACATTGCGGCGGATGCAACGGTTTCTGCCCATACCCATATTTATCGCCCTGTTGCTGGGCGGCATGTCGCTGGTGCTGGGCTTGACCCTGATTCTGACGGCTCAGACGGCCAAGGCGCGTGACCATCTGGTCTCGTTGACCGAACAAGATTTGGCCATGCAGGAGGTCACCCAAACCTTGCGTCAGAATCTGACGGACCTGCAAAGCGCAGCCCGCCAGTACGCCAGCCTTGGTGATCGCGACAATCTGCGTCGGCACGACAATCTGCTCAAGGGATTCCGCGACTTACGCACCTTGCTGAGTGACCCCGCAGCCAACCTGCACAGCGGGACAAACCGCCCGAGCGACACGCAAGCCGCCCGCTTCGTGGATCACCTCAGCCAGGCCATGATCGAGGATAGCGAGCTGACGTCGCTACGCCGGGCCTTGGACAGCATCATTGATATGGGTCTTCTGCAGTCTGAATTGCTCAAAGGGGTGATCGCAGGCAAGCCCTCCCCCCAAGTGCTGTTGTCGCTCAGCCAACCGGCCCGGGAAAGCCTGGCGCGGCAGATGGATCACCATATTGCGCAGACACAAAAAGCGGTCGAGCAGCGCCTGACCAACGCCAAGCAAAGTCAGCACGACCGGATTCGCCGAATCCAGTCCCAGCAAGTATTTCTGCTCGTTTTTCTGGGCATCCTCATCATCCTCACGCTGCTGGTGGCGCAGCGTTACATGGTCAACCCACTGCGTCATCTGGTTGAAGCCGGCACTGCCATCGGCAGCGGTAAGTACCACACGCGCGCCGAGATCTTTGGCGTGCGTGAAATCGCCGAATTGGCGGGCACCCTCAACTGGATGGCGGATTCGTTCCAGTCCGACCTCAAAGCACGCGAACGCGCTGAACATCGCGCCCAGCAAACTGAAAGGCGTCTGCGCCAGATCAACGAAGCATCGCCCGGCGTATTGTGGGAATTTCAGATCGACGACAACAGCCAAATCCAGCTGTCATTCGTCGGTGGCGCGTTCGAACAGCTCTACTCGGTGCCGCGCGTCGCCGCCATGAGCGATGTCCGCGCGGTGCAGCAAAGCGTTCATCCGGATGATCGTGCAAGCGTGGAACAAGGTCTGAAGCAAGCCGCCGCAGACAATGCCGACTTCACCAGCGAGCACCGTTCATTGCGCCCGGATGGCAACTATCGCTGGGTTCGCGCTTACGGGAAGTTCCATGAGCGCAGCGACCATTTGCGCACCTGGACCGGGTTTTCCGTCGACATTCAGGAGTTGGTCGAGTTACGTGCGCAACTGGAAACGGCGCTGGCCGCTGCTGAAGCGGGCAACCGCAGCAAGAGTGATTTCCTGGCCACGCTCAGCCATGAAATCCGCACCCCTATGAATGCGATTCTTGGCATGACGCATCTGGCCCTGCAGACCGCACTGCCGCCACGGCAAGAAGAGTATTTGCGTCGCATTGATTCCTCGTCTCGCCTGCTGTTGCGCATCATCAACGACATTCTCGACGTCTCCAAGATCGACGCCGGGCGCATGGAACTGGAGCACCTCGAGTTCTCGCTCGAACAACTGCTGGATAGCGTGAATGACGTCATCGCGGTCCGCGCTCAGGAACAAAGTCTGCGTCTGAAACTGGACATCGCCGACGACGTACCCCGCTTGCTACTGGGTGACTCGCTGCGCCTGGGTCAGGTGCTGATCAATCTGCTGGGTAACGCCATCAAGTTCACCGAACATGGCTACGTCAAGCTGATCATTCGTTGCGTGAGTTATACCGAAGGACGCGCGCGTCTGTATTTTGCGGCGGAGGACAGCGGCATCGGTATTGAGCCGGAGGCGCAAGCTCGCCTGTTCGACGCTTTCACTCAAGGGGACAGCTCAACCACTCGCCAGTACGGCGGGACCGGCCTTGGACTGACCATCGCGCGCCAGCTGGTTCATTTGATGGGCGGCGAAATCGCGGTGGAGAGCACCCCCGGGCAAGGCAGCACGTTCTCCTTTGAGGCAGACCTGGATGTCCCTGAGGACACGCTGCGCGCCATGGCGGAGCACGCCAGTTCACTGGGCGCACTGGACTGTCTGGTGGTGGACGACAGCCGTTCTGCACGCAAGGTTATTGTGTCGGCTCTACAGCATTTCGGATTTCGCGCGGAAGAAGCGCGCAACGGTGCACAAGCGCTTAAAACGGTGGCCGAGCGCTCCTTTGACATCGTGTTGCTCGACTGGCGTATGCCCGATATGGACGGTCTGGAAACGGCGCGCCGTATTCAGGCCTTACCGAGCTTCAAAGGCCGCGTCATCATGATCACCAGCTACGGTCGAGAAGAGTTGATGCGCGAGCTCGAGGGCGACGGCGATGTCGATGCGGTGCTGCTCAAGCCCATCAGTTCTCCGATTCTGCTCGACACCATAGCAGCAGCACGCGATCCCAACCGGCAAAGGCTGTCGCAACCCAACGACGTCATTCCCATGCGTATTCCGGAGCTCGCCGAAAAGCATATTTTGCTGGCCGAGGACAACGCCATCGGGCGGGAACTGATGCAGGCATTGCTCGACACCACGCACGCCCGCTTAAGCCTGGTGGCAACCGGCGAGGACGCTTTAGCGGCGTTTTCCGAAGACGACATCGATTTGGTGTTGTTGGATCTGCAAATGCCGGGGCTGAGCGGCTGGGAAACAGCGCAAGCCATCCGCGAAGAACTGGAGCGCCGGGACATACCCATTCTGGCCATGAGCGCCGACCCAAGACCGGAAATTCGCGCGCGCTGTCTGGAACAACACTTCAACGATTTCATTCCCAAGCCGGTCGACGTCGGTCAGCTGTACGACAAGCTGGCCGAATGGCTGGATGTGCACCCGACCGAAGACACGCTGATCGCCCGCCCGCGCACGCGCATGCCCAGCTTGCCGGGTGTCAATCTCGAAGCTGGCCTGGCTCGCGCCAGCTTCAATGGCGATCTTTATGTGCGCTTGCTACACCAATTGTGCATCCGCTTTAGCGAGCTGCCCGTCGAGCTCGAAGCATTGACGGAGAAAGAGCAATGGGATGAGATCAAAGCGCGGGTGCATGCACTCAAGGGCGCGGCCGGCAACCTGGGCGCCAGCACAATCCGCAAGCATTGCGAGGCCACCGAACAGTATGCTGAGCGCGAGGACCGCCAAGGCTGCCTGGCGATGAGTCGTAAGCTGGGGACAACGCTGAACACACTCTATGACGCGCTGCCAGAGCCGGACGAAAACGACGATGTCGAGCCTACCCCCGAAAAACAGCGCCCCATGCTGAACGCTGAAGCGCTGGAAAAGCTGCGCCAGCTGGTTGCCGCCGGTGACGCTGCCGCGCGTCAGCAAGCCAAAGCATTCAGCCCACCGCCCGGCCAGGACAAACGACTGCGGCAAATCCAGGAACATCTTGATGCTTTCGCATTCGAGGAGGCCGCCCAGGAACTGAACGAGTTGGCCGCCCGGCTATCATGACAGAGCAAAACAAACACACCGTGCTGGTGGTGGACGACACGCCGCAAAACATTGAGCTGCTGGTTGAGGTCCTCAAGGGTGACTATCGTGTCCAGGTCGCGCGCAACGGCGAACGAGCGTTGAGTCTCGCTGCCGGTGAGGATCCGCCGCATCTGATTTTACTGGACGTGATGATGCCTGGCATGGATGGGCAGGAAGTCTGCAAGCGACTCAAAGAAAATCCGAAAACTCGGAGTATCCCTGTCATTTTCATCACCGCGCGAAGCGAAGTTGAAGATGAAATCAACGGTTTTCGCCTGGGCGCGGTGGATTACATCACCAAACCCATCAGCCCGCCGACAGTCTTGGCGCGCGTCAAAACGCACCTGCTGCTGGCGCAGACCAAATCCATGCTGGAGCACGCAGTTCGACAGCGAACGCTCCAACTCAAGCGCACCAACGAAGCCTTGCAACAGGAGATCGGCAAACGCGAAGATGCGATCAAGCGCGCCGAACATCTCACGCTGTTCGACCAACTCACCGCGCTGCCCAATCGGCGCCAGCTGCAAGAACGTTTGCGTCACGAGCTGGAAGCTGCCCAAAGACAGGGGCTGCAACTGTGCGTCGCCAGAATCAATTTCGATCGCATGCAGATGCTCAACAACACGTTCGGCCCCAGTGTTGGTGACGCCGCCTTGGCCCTGGGGTGTCGACGGCTGTCAGGCATTTTGCAGCCCAACGATTTTCTCGCCCGTGATGAGGGCGACAGTTTCATCGCCATTCTGAATCACGGCTGGGCGACCGCTGACCAAGCTCGCGAAGACGGCCAGCGCTTCGTCGTGGATATGCTGGCGCAGCTGGAGCGCCCTATCAATCTGGGTGAACATCAAACCTCGCTGAGCGCTAGCGTCGGCATGGTGATCTTCCCCGAGGATGCCAATACTGCGGAGAAGCTGCTCGCACGGGCTCAAGCTGCGACCACGGTGGCCAAATCGCGCGCACGCGGCAGCGTCGTGACATACGCCAAGCGTTATGGCGAAGATATCGCCAGCAAGTACAGCCTGGAAGGCAGTCTGCGCGACGCATTGCGCAACGAAGATCTGGATATCCATTTGCAGCCGCAAGTGGAACTGAGCCGCAACCGCATGACCGGCGCCGAAGCCCTGGTGCGCTGGCCGGATGGCGAAGGCGGTTTTGTCTCCAATGCTAAGTTCATCCCGATCGCCGAAGACGGCGGCCTGATCGTGCAGTTGGATCACTATGTGCTGCGCACGCTTTGCGCCCACGCCGCACGTTGGGGAACCGACCTGCCGCCGGGGTTCAGGCTCGGATTCAATATGTCGGCGATCGGTTTCCAAGACCCGTACTGCGCCGAAAAAGTCATGGAGATCATCGGCGATGCGGGCCTTGCACCGCACCGCTTTGAACTCGAAGTGACCGAGCAGGCGGTGATGACCGATTTCTCCGCCTCGATCGAGAAACTCATTCGCCTGCGTGACTACGGCATCGCAGTGTCACTGGACGATTTCGGCACCGGCTATTCGTCTTTGGCATACCTTCAGCAGATGCCGTTGGACCGACTCAAAGTCGACCGCACTTTCATCCGTGAAGTCGAGACCAATGCCAAATCCGCCAGCATAGCCCGCGCCATCATCAAGCTGGCGCGAACGCTCGGCCTGGATTGCCTGATGGAGGGCGTGGAGACCCAGGGGCAATTGGAATTCTGCCGGCTCAATGGATGCCAACATGTCCAGGGCTACCATCTGTACCGCCCAGTGGCGCCGGATGAGTTGATCAAAGTTGTTCACAATCATCCCAATCGGCGCTGAATCACGCCGGGAAGCTGACCCCGGTCCGCTCCTCTGACACGTCACACAAGCGCGCTGCAATCTTGGTATCGCGTGACCGCCGATTGGACCCCACTTTGCGAGGGAAGCCCCGCGTTTGCTGGAAACCATCTGGCCCGATGTAATCACCGCTGATCACCCCCGAAGCCGTTGCCGCGTACAAACTGGGTAGAGCCCCCCGGTCGGCAGGCTGCGCGAACAAGGTGTTACCCAGCCACATCAGACCACGCTCCAGCGAACTGTTTTTGCGCTCGGCCGCCACGTATTGCAGGTGAGTATCGGAGTAGCCCGGATGCGCCGCCGCCACGGTCACCGTCGTCCCTGCCAATCGCCGCCCCAGTTCAAAGGTGAAATACAGATTGGAAATCTTGCTGTCGCCGTATGCCTGCCAACGCCGGTACTTGCGCTGCGTCCAGTCCAGATCGTCGAAGTTCAAGCCGGGGGTCCAGTTGTGCGCCATGCTCGACACGCTGACCACGCGTGCCGACTTAGCCTTGTGCAACAAAGGCAACAGCTGCAGGGTCAACGCGAAATGGCCAAAATGATTGGTCCCGATCTGCATTTCAAAACCGTCTTCGGTCTGCGCATACGGCACGGCCATAATGCCGGCGTTGTTGATCAGCACATCCAGCCGCTCGAGCGTATCGGACAGCACGCCGACACAGCTTTTCACGCTGGCCAGCGAGGCCAAATCCAGACTGACAATCTCAAGCTGAGCTTGCGGCACGAGCTCCAGAATCTGGCGACGCGCCTGCTCCGCTTTGTCGGCGTTACGGCAGGCCATAATCACGCGCGCACCTGCCGACGCCAAAGCCCGACTGGTGTGAAAACCCAATCCGCTATTGGCCCCTGTCACAAGAATGGTTTTGCCTTGCTGGCTCGCGATATCGTTTTCGGTCCAGGCCATGACTGGCTCCCGTGCAAAACGCCGTTATACCGGTTTCGCAGAGTCCGTGCAGTACACTGAGGCGCACTTTCACCAATCGCTGCACTCATCCCGTGGTCATACCCGAAACCTTGTTCATGCCTTTGATTGCCGGGCTCACCTTGCTCGGCTTCGCGCTGTTGATAAGCTGCCTGGTCCTGCTCAAACGCATTTTGTCCAGCAACGCCGACAATGCGGAACGCGCACAGCAAATGCAGGAGCGTCTCGGACAAGCCTTGACCGTGCTGGAGCACGGCGAAAACCGGCAGGTGCGCCAGAACGAACAGTTGCGCGAATTTCTGTTGCAGCAGCTGGATCGGTCACGCAACCAATCGCACGACGACATGACCAAGCTGTCGGAACGTTTCGCCGATCTGCGCACCGGCCTGGAGCGCCGCGTGGGCGACATGCAAACCCAGGTGTTGGAGCGCTTGGCCAGCGGCACACAGAGCCTCGGTAAGCAGGTGGCGGAATCTTTGGCGAGCAGCACAGAGCAGCTCGGTAAGCAGGTCGACAAACTCACCTCCACCACCGACAACCGCCTCAAAGACATCAGCAAACAGGTCGATGAGCGGCTCAAACAGGGTTTTGAGAAAACCACCTCAACGTTTACCGAAGTGGTCAAACGGCTGGCCTTGATCGACGAGGCGCAAAAACGCATCACCGAGCTTTCCACCAACGTGGTGAGCTTGCAGGAAATCCTGTCTGACAAGCGCTCGCGCGGCGCCTTTGGCGAAGTCCAGCTCGAAGCGCTGGTGCGCAATGCACTGCCCGATCAGCACGTGGAATGGCAGCACACCTTGAGCAACGGCACCCGTGTCGACTGCCTGCTGCGCCTGCCCGCGCCCACCGGGGATGTGTGCATCGACGCCAAATTCCCGCTGGAAAACTTTCAGTCCATGATGGACCCCCAACTTGGGGATCGCGATCGGCTTGAAGCGTCCAGACGCTTCAAGCAAGACATCAAGAAGCATCTCAACGATATTGCCAGCAAGTATATCATCCCGGAAGAAACCGCGATCGGCGCAATCATGTTCGTGCCGGCAGAATCGATCTTTGCGGAAATCCATGCACACCATTCGGATCTGGTGAACCAAGCGCATGATCGTGGTGTGTGGATCTGCTCACCCAGCACGCTGATGGCTGTGCTGACGACCGCACGAGCCGTGCTGCGCGACGATGCTTTGCGTAAGCAGGCTGGCAAGTTGCGGCAATATCTGATCGAACTCAATACCGAGTTCGACCGCTTCCGCACCCGCATGGACAAGCTTTCACGCCACATCGAGAGTGCGCACGAAGAAACCCGCAAGGTGCACATTACAGCGGACAAAATCAGCAAGCGCTTCGCCGCCATAGAGCAGGTGCAGACGGACTCTCCCGACGCCCTCCCTGACCCGGACGACAACGACGAGGCATAAAAAAAGCCCCGCGATGCGGGGCTTTTTCAAATCCTGCGCGGTTTAGCGAATGTTCGCAGCCACACGCGGCATGTTGGAGGTGCGGAAGTGCTCTTCGCCGAAACTCTCGGTCGAGAACTCAGGCTCTTCGTTGCTGCACTCCATGACCAAGTAACGACCGGATTGCAAATCGTAGACCGTACCTGCTGCCGGCCCCACCGCCTTGGTCCAGGGGACTGTGACCTGATGGTACTCCTGCACCCGCCACAGGTTGTCGCGGTTGTCGTAGATATCGGCCTGCAATGCGGTCCAGCTGTCCTCATCGACATAGAAGGTACGACGCTTGTACAGATGGCTGGTGTCATCCTTGACCACGCTGTCGAGCACCCATACACGATGCTTCTCGTAACGCGTGTATTCCGGATTGAGGTGGCCCACCATGGTCATTTCGTCGTACGTCAGACGACTGTCGCTGAGCTTGTGAGCGTTGTAAGGCACGATCATCTCGCGCTTACCCACCAGCTTCCAGTTGTAACGGTCAGTCGCACCGTTGAACATGTCGAGCTGGTCATTGGTACGCAGGCCATCAGCCCCCGTGCCTGGGTTGTCATAGGCGACATTCGGCGCACGACGCGTGCGGCGTTGACCCGGGTTATACAGCCAGGCACGACGCGCTTCGGCAATCTGATCCATGGTTTCATGCACCAGCAAGACCTGCCCGGCTTGACGCGGCGGAGCGGTAGTGACCTGCAAGAAGTACACGATCACATTGTTGAGATCTTCCGTTTTGATGCCGTCTTGCGAGTAGGAAAAGTAGACGTCCTCACGCAGCTTGTACGGCACAAAATTCCCGCTCGTTTGTACCGCCAACTGAGTGTTGTAGCGGGTCACGCTTTGACCACGGTAACGCGTTTTGTGATTCCAGATCACTTCCTTGCCGGACTGCGGAATGGGAAACGGTATGCCGGTCACCGCATTGACCAAACTTTCACCTTCGTTAGCCAGCTCGGCGTTCACCGCGTTGCGTTTGGTCGCCTCATAGACAAAATCTGGGGCCAACGCCGTGCGCCGCGAGGGGTACACCGGCATTTTGAACGTGTCCGGGTACTGCTTGAACATGGCTTTCATGCCAGGGGTCAGCAGTTCGGCGTACTCATCCATGTTCTCAGCGGTGATGGTGTAGAGCGGTTCATCAGCCCCACCCACGTCTTTGTAAGTCTCTGAATGGCGTTGTGTACCGTCCAGCGTGACCTGGATGTTCATACCGCCATCCCAGGCCGGGATCGAGCCGTCTGCATTGCCGGCTTTTTCGCCGCCCAACGGCATCAGATCCTTGCCGAGCCGATCGGCTTCGCTGGCCGATACCTTGGCCTGCGCAGACAGGCTCAAACTGCCGCATACCGCGGCGAGAGTTACGGCCGCCAGACCGAATCGGGCTCTGGTCATAATGTGTCTCCTGTGTCTCTCACATCAAAGTGCGTATTGTGGCTCAAGACTAAATCAAACAGTAGTCGAATTCAGCCTTCAAGCTTTAAAAATCATCATTGTCATAACCCAAACGCTCCAATATGCCGTCCAGTTCTTCAAACGAATGGAACTTGATCGTCATGTCACCGCGTCCTTGCGGATCACCACGCAGCTCCACCTTGTTGCCAAGCAACTCGGTCAAACGTCGCGCGAGTCTCTTCCACTCGGCATCATCACCGCGATGTGTCGGTTGGACAGCGCGTTGGCGCAATCGTGCTTCCAGCGTACGCACCGACCATTGATGCCGAATGCTGTCAGCGGCCCAACGCGATTGCTCCCGCGCAGGCAGAATGGCCAAAGCTCGCGCGTGCCCCATACTCAACTCGCCAGCATTGACCTGCTCTTGCACGGCCTCACACAGGTTGAGCAAACGCAGGAAATTGGTCACGTAGACGCGGGATTTGCCGATGCGATCGGCCGCAGCCGCATGGGTCAGCTCTAGGCGTGCAGACAGCTCCTTGAGACCATGCGCGGTCTCCATCGGCGTCAGCGATTCGCGTTGGAGATTTTCGATCAGGCCGAGAACCACCGCCTCCTGATCATCAACATCGTCACGAACGATTGCCGCGATGTCGTGCAAACCAGCGCGTTGCGCGGCGCGCCAACGCCGCTCACCGGCGAGAAGCTCATACAAGCCATCACCGATCCCGCGCACAACTATGGGCTGAATCAAGCCCGCCGACCGTATCGATTCCGCCAGATCATCCAATGCGTCCGTATTGAAAATACGCCGCATCTGGGCCCGCCCGGGGCGGATCAGATCAAGCGGCAACTGGACGACTTGGCTGCCAGCCGCTGTGTCATAATTCATTGTTTCAATTATGCGTTACAACGCCGACGTGGAACACCAATATCTTGAGATTCTGAAGGCCATTGGCGAGGACCCAGAACGCGAAGGCCTGCGCGACACGCCCAAACGGGCTGCCGCCGCCATGCAGTTCCTGACCAGCGGCTACACCCAGAAGCTGGAGGACATCGTCAATGATGCGATCTTCGAATCCGAGATGGATGAGATGGTCATCGTGCGTGACATCGAGATGTACTCGCTGTGCGAACATCACCTACTGCCGTTCACCGGCCGTTGCCATGTCGCCTATCTGCCCGCTGGCAAAGTCATTGGCTTGTCCAAGATTCCGCGCATCGTCGACATGTATGCGCGCCGTCTGCAGATTCAGGAAGGCCTCACCCGCGACATCGCTCTGGCGGTGGAACAGGTCACCGGAGCCCGCGGCGTTGGCGTGGTCATCGAATCGCGCCACATGTGCATGATGATGCGTGGCGTTGAAAAACAGAATTCCAGCATGATGACGTCGATGATGCGTGGCGCATTCCGCGAAGATCCGCGCACCCGCGGCGAGTTCCTTACTCTACTCAACTGCGGACAACGCTAGGGGCTGCTGCCCCCACCCGTGACGCTATCAGTACACCACGCTCGGCAGCCATGTGGCCAAAGCTGGCCATAACGCCAGCAGGATCAGCATACCGACCTGGATCGCGATGAACGGCACCACCCCGCGGTATAACTGCGGCGTGGTGAGTTCCGGCGGCGCAACACCGCGCAGATAGAACAACGCGAAACCAAAAGGCGGGGTCAAGAAGGAGGTTTGCAGGTTGATCGCCATCATCACCCCCAACCAGACCGGATCAAGCCCAAGCTGCAAGAGCACTGGCCCCACAATCGGCACCACCACGAAGGTGATCTCGATGAAGTCGAGGATGAAGCCGAGCAGAAACATCAGCAGCATAACGCACACCATCGCGCCGAATGCGCCACCCGGCAGGGCCATCAGCAATTCGTGCACATGCTCGTCGCCACCGTAGGCATTGAAGACCATGGAAAACAGCGAAGCGCCAATGAAAATCAGAAACACCATGCTGGTGATCTTGGCCGTCTGTTCGCCAGCACTCTTCAACGCACCAAGATTGAGCTGACGCCGCAGCGCTGCCAACAGCAGCGCGCCACACGCACCGACCGCCGCAGCCTCTGTGGGTGTCGCATACCCCAGCATGATGGAGCCGAGCACCGCGACAATCAGCAACATCGGCGGTAACAAACCACGCACCAGCTGCGCCCATAGCGAGGCACCGCGGGGACAATCTTCTGCCGCCGGAGGCGGCATCACATCAGGCTTCAAGGCCGCCAGCACCATCAAATAGACCATGTAGGCGGTGACCAACATGAGCCCCGGAATCAGCGCACCGACAAACAGATCGCCAACCGACACCGTCTGCAAGCTGAAGATCCCTTGAGCCAACTGTGCTTGCTGATAGGCCGAGGACAGCACATCACCGAGTAAAACCAGCACGATGGACGGCGGAATAATCTGTCCCAGCGTGCCAGCCGCGGCGATGGTGCCACTGGCCACCGCCGGTGAATAACCGCGCTTGAGCATGGTTGGCAGCGACAACAAACCCATGGTCACCACAGTGGCGCCGACGATCCCCGTCGAAGCCGCCAATAGCGCTCCGACCAGCACCACAGACACACCCAGACCACCGCGCAATCGACCGGCCAAGGCGGCCATGGATTCGAGCAGCTCTTCCGCAAGCTTGGCTTTTTCCAGCACCACGCCCATCAGCACGAACAAAGGCACTGCGACGAGGGTCGGGTTGTTCATGATCCCGAACAACCGACTCGGAAATGCCAGCAGCTCGCTCGCCTCAATCAACCCCAGGGTGACACCGATCAGCGCAAACCACAGCGCCACACCACCCAGTGTCAAGGCCACGGGGTAGCCCAGCAGCAGCACCATGCAGACCACCACGAACATGAGCAAGGCGATCATGAACGCACGCCCTCATTCTTGCGCCAGCCATGACACGCCTCCACCGCCTGCAGCGCACCCTGCAGCAACATCTGCAGCGCAAACAACACGATCAAACTCTTCAGCAGGTAGACCCAGGCCAGCCCACCGGGCTCGCCCGAGGCTTCACGTCGCGCCCAGGCATGCCCCACATATTCCCAACTGATGAACAGGGTAAACAGCATCACCGGGATAAGCAGAAACACACTGCCACACAGGTTGACCAAAGCCTGCCGTCGGGCTGTCCAGCGCGAATAAAAAATATCGACCCGCACATGTCCGTCAGCCGCGAGGGTTGTAGCAGCAGCGCACAGCAAAACAAAAGCATGCAGGTACATGACAAGCTCCTGCGCCGCGATAGAGCCGGTGGAAAATCCATAGCGCGCAATCACAATCGCAAAGCCAAGGATTGCCATCACGAAGCAGGCCCAGGATGCGAGCGCGAAGAGCGCACGGTTACCGCGCTCCAACAACCGCAGCAGGGACAGCACCGCTGTCATCCCGGCCACTGCGGCGTGCGCTGGCGATGAGCCCGCAAAATGCGCTCGAACTCGGTGGGGTCCTTGCTGTAGGTCAGCTCGCCCGCGCGCGGAAAATGCCAGTCGAGCAAGCGTGACACCCAGAATCGCAGCGCGGCGCGGCGCAACTGTGCCGGCCAAGCTCGACGCTCAGCATCGTTGAAAGGCCGTTGCCTGGCATATGCGCTGACCATAGCGTCATAGACCTGAGCATTGAACTGACCTTCCGCATTGATCGCCCAGTCGTTCACGCACACAGCCACATCGTAGGCCCAGGCGTCATTGCAGGCGTAGTAGAAGTCGATCAGACCGGTCAGTTTCGAACCGTCGAACAAGGCATTGTCGCGGAACAGATCGGCATGGATCACGCCCCCCGGCAGGCTGTCCTGATCCACCTGCGCTTGGAAGGCCAATTCATCTTCCAGCAGGGCGTATTGCTCGGTCGGTAACTTCTCGCGCAGTTGGTCCGCAGCTGGCGTCCACCAGGCCGGCCCGCGACAATTTTCACGCCGGTCAACAAAATCCGCAGCAGCCTGATGCATCTTGGCCAACACCTCACCCAACGCCGCAGCCTGCTCTGCGCTTGGCTGATCCAACCCTCGCCCTGGCAAGCGCTCGACAATGGATGCGGCACGACCATTGAGGGTGCCGAGCACATCACCATCACGCCGCGGCATCGGCCGCGCGCTGGGAATACCCGCCCGTGAGAGGTGATCCATCACGCCCAGGAAATACGGCAAGTCCTCTGCCGGCGTACGCTCGAACAGCGTCAGGACAAATTCACCCTGGCTCGTTGTGAGAAAGAAATTGGTGTTCTCAATGCCTTCTTCAATCCCCTTGTAGCCGATCAATTCTCCGAGATCGTAGGCGCCAAGATAGTTGCGCAATTCGGGTTCGGATACGGGCGTGAAAACGCTCATTCGGCCTGCCAGGCGGTGAAAAGCGGGCAATGATAGCGCAGCGTCAGCGCACCCCGCACACCTTGGACCTTAACGTCGCCAGAAGGCCGGGGTGAACAGCACCAGCAAGGTGAAGATTTCCAGACGCCCCAACAGCATGGCAAACACCAGTACCCATTTGGCCGGGTCCGGCACACTGGCGAAATTTTCAGCGACGTCGCCCAGCCCCGGCCCGAGGTTGTTCAGACATGCCGCCACCGCAGAAAACGCGGTGACCTGATCCAGACCGAAGGCCATCAACAGCAACAGCATGATCGCGAACAGGGCGACATAGATCGAAAAGAAACCCCACACTGCCTCGACCACATGACCGGACACCGCGCGATTGCCCAGCTTGACCGGATATTCCGCCGCCGGATGGATTAAGCGCGCCACTTCGCGCTGACCCTGCTTGACCAACAGCAAAACGCGTATCACCTTCATGCCACCGGCAGTTGATGCTGCACAACCGCCGACAAAGCTGATGAAAATCAGCAAAACTGGCAAGAACGACGGCCACAGCGCAAACGGCGCCGATGAAAACCCCGTGGTCGTGCCGGTGGAAACCACCTGAAACACGGCTTTGAGCACTGTGGTGTCGAAATCGGCATAAGTCCCTGCGAACCATAGAGCGGCGATGGCCAGCACGCTGACCAGGGCCAGAATCACCACCATGCCCACCGCTTCGGGATCACGCAGGTAGACCATCAGACTGGTACTGCGCCAGGCCGCAAAATGCAACGCAAAATTGAACGCTGACAGCACCATAAAGGCGACCGCCAACGCTTCAATCAACGGGCTGTTGAACCAGGCAATGCTGGCATCGTGGGTGGAAAACCCACCGATAGCGACGGTCGAAAACGCATGGCCGATGGCGTCGAACACCGACATTCCCGCCAGCCAGTAGGCCAAACCACACAGCAAAGTCAGCCCGAGATAAATGAACCACAACGCTTTGGCCGTCTCGGTGATACGCGGCGTCAGCTTGTTGTCCTTGACCGGACCCGGCATCTCGGCGCGATACAACTGCATCCCACCAACGCCCAGCATCGGCAGGATCGCCACGGCCAAGACCACGATGCCCATACCGCCCAACCATTGCAGCTGCTGGCGGTAGTACAGCAAACCACGCGGCATGGCATCCAGGCCACTGAGCACCGTCGAGCCGGTCGTGGTCAGCCCGGACATCGATTCGAACACCGCATCCGTCCACGACAAACCAAAACTGTCGCCAACCAAAAACGGGACGCAGCCAAACATCCCAAGGACGATCCAGAACGAACAGACGATGAGAAATCCATCCCGCAAGCGAAGATCGGCGCGCTGGCGTCGAACCGGTAGCCAGATCAAAAGGCCGGTGATGATCGTGACCGCAAAAGCATCAACAAAACGATGGATCGGTTCCTGCGAAAACAAGGCAACCGGCACCGGTGTGAGCATGGTCACCGAGAACATCATCAACAGAATGCCGAGCACCCGCTGGACTGCAACGTAAGGGTGCAACCACTGCCAATGGCGCAGGGCGGCCAACAACTGACTGATCACAGAAATGTGATGCCGACCTGGAACAGACGTTCAACCTGCGGCGTATATCGCTTGTCGACCAGAAACACGATGACGTGATCTTCCGACTCGATCACCGTGTCGTGGTGGGCAATGATGACCTTGTCCTTGCGCACGATCGCACCCACGCTGGCACCTTGCGGCCATTTGATTTCGTCGATGCGCCGCCCCACAACCCTGGAGGAGCGATGATCGCCGTGGGCGACCGCTTCAATGGCTTCAGCCGCGCCGCGCCGCAAGCTGTGCACACGCACCACGTCCCCGCGACGAACATGTGAGAGCAGCGCACTGACGGTGGATTGCTGCGGAGAAATGGCGATATCCACATCGCGATCTTCGACCAGATCCAGATACGCCGGGCGGTTGATCAGCGAGAGGACACGGGTTGCGCCCAGACGCTTAGCCAGCATAGCCGAGAGAATGTTCGCCTCATCATCGTTGGTGACGGCGCAGAACACGTCGGCGTGTTCGATGTTTTCCTCAATCAACAAATTCTCGTTGGCCGCATCACCGGCCAGCACGATGGTGTTGTTGAGGCGCTCAGACAGATAGCGGGCGCGCTCGCGGTCACGTTCAATCAAGCGCACGCGGCAGCGCGACTCCAACGCCTTGGCCAGGCGCAAACCGATGTTACCGCCACCCGCCAACAGGACGCGTTTGACCGGCTTGTCGATGCGCCGCATCTCCGACATGACTTTGGAGATGTCTTCACGTGCAGCGACGAAAAACACCTCATCGCCTGCCTCAACCACGGTATCGCCTTCCGGCATGATCGGTTTGCCACGGCGATAAATCGCCGCCACACGGCTGTCCACATTGGGAATGTGAGAGGCCAGCTCGCGCAGTTCCTGCCCGACCAGTGGCCCGCCGAACAAGGCTTTGACCCCGACCAAGCGCACCCGACCGTGGGCGAAATCGACCACCTGCAAAGCGCCCGGGTATTCGATAAGACGGGTGATGTAGTCGGTAACCAGCTGTTCCGGACTGATCTGCATGTCCACCGGCATAGCATCCGGCGCAAACAGCATGCCGCCGTTGCGCTGATACTCTGCGGCGCGCACACGAGCGATCTTGGTCGGTGTATGGAACATCGAATAGGCGACCTGGCAGGCCACCAGATTGGTCTCGTCGGAATCGGTGACGGCGATCACCATATCGGCATCATCCGCCCCCGCCCGGGCCAGAACATCCGGATACGAGGCAAAACCAGCGACCGTGCGGATATCCAGACGATCCTGCAGTTCCTGCAACAGCGCGCTGTTGGTATCGACCACGGTCACATCGTTGTTCTCGCCGGCCAGATTTTCCGCCAGCGTAGACCCGACCTGCCCGGCCCCAAGAATTATGATTTTCATGCTGCTGGCGACCAGCGGTGTCGGGTTTTGCTCATGCCTTCTTCAGACGCGCAAAGTAAAAGCCTTCATAGGGCGCCCCAGGCGCCACGCGCCAACCATACTCGCTTGCCTGACCGAACGGTAGATTGAGCGTGTCCACAGTCACCTCCGGATGATCGGCTACAAAGGCGCCAATCACCGCATCGTTCTCTTCAATCAGAATTGAGCATGTGCAGTACAGCAGCACACCCCCAGGCGCCAGCCACGACCATGCCCGTTGCAGCATCTGCTTCTGCCGCTCAACCAGCACCGGGATGTCGTCCGCACGACGCAGCCATTTGATATCCGGATGACGCGCGATAACACCGGTACCGGAACATGGCACGTCGAGCAGAATACGCTCGTACTCAGCGTCCCATGGCCCGTTCTCCAGCACATCGCCGGTCAAACAACGGGCCTCCAGGCCCAAACGCTTGAGGTTGTCCTCGATTCGCGCCACCCGGCTTGCTTCGATGTCCAGCGCGGTGCATTCAATGCCCGGACACAGTTCCAACATGTGCGCGGTCTTGCCGCCGGGTGCAGCGCAGGCATCCAGCACGCGCTGCCCGGGCGCCAATTGCATCAGGTGCGCCGCCGCCTGAGCCGCCGCGCCCTGAACGGACACACCGCCATTGCTGTAGCCCGGGAGTTCGGCCAGCTCACGCGACTGCTCCAGGATCACGCCGTCGGATTGCGCCTCAGAGTCGCCCAGCGCTTGCGCCGAGTCATCATTCAATTGTTGCAACCACGCCCGGCGTGACTGCTGCTGCCGATTGATACGCAGACACAGCAGCGGCTCCTGATTCAGCTGGACCAAAATCTTGGGAGCTTGCTCGCCCCAGTCCCGCTGAATACGCTGCACCAACCAACTGGGGAAAGACTGCGCCTCGGCAATATCGGATGACAGCTTGGGGGGTTCACGCAACCGTCGGCGCAAAATCGCATTGATCAAACCGCGCAAGCGTTTGGGCGCCAATTCCACGGTGGAATTGACCGCCGCGTGCTCGGCCACATCGTCCATGTCGATTTGAGCCGCGCCCAGCCACAGCACATCAAGAATGCCGCGGTCTTTGGTCGGACGCTGCAAATAGCCCTGTATGTCCTTTTCCAGCCGACGCCGATGACGTACAGCATGAACGGCCAGACGGCGAGCAAAGGCACGGTCACGTGGCTCCAGCCGGGTGATGCCGGCCTGGCCCAACGCATCCGGCAAGTTGCGGCCGGCCTGGACCAAGGACAGTGCTTTGAGGACAACACGACGGGAATCAGTCAAAGCAGCGTCCTGTCAGATCACGTCCGCGCGCCGCCTCAGCCACGCTCATGCGTCGCGCACCCGGGAACTGAATCTGATTGATGCGCAGCGCACCCTGGCCGCAGCCGATCGTCAGCATATCGCTGACTGCGGTGATCGCGCCCGGGGTGGAGGCATTGTTTTCAAGCACGTCGACCAGACCGGCAAGTTTGACCGCTTGGCCGTCGAGCATGGCGAAGCATCCCGGCCACGGGTCAAAAGCACGCAGCTTCAGCGCCAGCTCATGCGCCGGGCGCGAAAAATCGAGCCGCCCGTCGTGCTTGCTCAGCTTGTGCGCGTAAGTCGCCAAGGCATCGTCCTGAACGTGCGGCGTCAACTCACCCAACTGACTCAGCCAGCCGGGCAGGCACTGCGCGCCGCGCGCCATCAGCGCATCGTGCAATTCGCCACCGCTCATGTGCGGGCCAATGTCCATCTCATCACGCGCCAGCACCGGACCGGTATCCAGCCCCGCCTCCATCTGCATCAAGCACAAACCGGTTCGTGTATCGCCAGCTTCGATAGCGCGCTGGATGGGTGCCGCGCCGCGCCAGCGCGGCAGCAAGGAGGCGTGCAGGTTGACGCAAGCCTGGCGTGGGATATCCAGCACCGCCTGGGGCAGAATCAAACCGTAAGCGATCACCACCATCACGTCTGGGTTGAGCGCCGCAAGTTCGGCTTGCTCAGCCTGCCCTTTCAGGCTCTCGGGCTGATACACCGGCAAATCGTGCGCCACAGCCACCTGCTTGACCGGGCTCGGCGTCAGCTTGCGCCCACGCCCGGCCGGTCGATCGGGTTGGGTGTACACCCCCACCACCTCGAAACCGTGAACGTCGGCCTCACTCAGCAAGGCGGCCAGCGGGCGGGCAGCGAACTCCGGCGTGCCGGCAAAAACAATGCGCATATTGACGTCTACTTATACGCGGCCAGCGCGCAGGTCTTTCTCGAGCTTTTTGCGGATGCGCTCACGCTTCAATCGCGAGAGATAGTCGACAAACAGCTTTCCGTCGAGATGATCAATCTCATGCTGAATGCATTGCGCGAACAATCCATCCACTTCCATTTCGATCGGTTTGCCGTCTTTGTCCAGCGCGCGAAAGCGCACAACGTCGTAGCGCTTTACCTTTTCATAGGCGCCAGGCACTGACAAACAGCCCTCTTCGACATCGCACAGATTCTCGCCACCGATGATCTCCGGGTTGATCAACACCAAGGGCTGATCGTGATTGGCCGAGACATCAACAACCGTAAATCGATGCGGGATACCGACCTGCGTCGCAGCCAAGCCAACACCCGGCGCGGCATACATGGTTTCCAACATGTCATCGAAGGTTTTCCACAATTCGCGGCCGACGCGATCAAGCGGTGTGGCGATCTCGCGCAGGCGCGGATCAGGGAACTTCAGAATCGGCATTTGCGACATGAGCGCTGACTCTTTGATTTTTCGTTAATGCTGATAAAGTTAGCCCCGTACTTTGGGGGCATCAGCGAGAGGGGAACCGTGGGAAAGTATAAAGGCTTAGCGCAATATCGGCTGACGATGATTTTTCTCGCCGTTTGTGCGTTGCTGGTGCCTGTTGCCCCAGTTCATGCCCAAGACGGCCCGGAGCTGAATCCGGACGTGCCGCTGGAATATGTCGTCAAACGTGGCGACACCCTGTGGGACATCGCCGAGTATTTTCTGCGCGATCCGTGGCTGTGGCCGGAACTGTGGAACGCCAACCCACAGGTTGAAAACCCCCACCTGATTTTCCCGGGCGAAGTCCTCTATCTGGTTTGGGTCGACGGTCGTCCGCGCCTGCAGCGCGAACCGCCAGATCCACGCAATCTGGTTCGTGTGCGCCCGCAGATCCGCAGCACTCCGCTCGAAGCAGCGATTCCGACCATTCCCTTGGATGAAATTCTTGCGTTCCTCAAAGGACCGCGCGTGATTGACTCCGACACCTACGAAGATGCCCCGCATATTGTGGCCTTCGGCGACAACCGCTTGCTCGGCAGCGACGAAGCGGACGCCTATGTGCGCCACGCTGACGAAACCAACGGCTATCAATATTCCGTGGTCCGTAAAGGTCAGACCTACCGCGACCCCGACACCGGCAAGCTGCTCGGCTATGAAGCCATTCCGGTCGCCACCGCCGACATCCAGCGCTTTGATGACGTGTCGCATGCACGCCTGTCCGAGAGCAATCTGGAGGTGCGCGAACTGGATCGCTTGATGCCGCAGGCGTACAGCGATTTCCGCACCGACTTTTACCCGCATGCCCCGGATGACGAAGTCGAAGGCCGCATCATCGCGGTGTATGCCGGCGTCAGCCAGATTGGCCAATACCAGATCGTGACGCTCAACCGCGGCAGCAACCACGGCATTGAAGCCGGTCACGTTCTGCGTGTGCTGCAGGCTGGTGAAAAGGTGCGCGATCCGAAAAGCTCGCGCTTGGCACCGAAAATTCAGCTACCGGATGTGGACGCCGGTCATTTGATGGTTTTCCTAACTTACGAAGACCTCAGCTACGGCCTGATCATGCGCGCGACACGAGCCATCCACGTCCTGGACAAGGTCGTCAATCCTGTCCCGGGCGCCTGATCGCCACGAATACAACGCCTGGCTCAGGCTGGTGACCTCGCCGGGCCTTGGCCCGGCTCACCTGCGCCGCCTTCGCGACCACTTTGGCAGTGCCCAAGCTGTCCTTGACGCGCCACGCTCCCGACTGGATGGCCTGCGCCTCAAGTCCGACACCCTCGACTACTGGCGCGCACCTGACCCGGCACCGCTGCGTCACGCACAAAACTGGCTGGAGCAGCCGGGCCACCAGATACTGCTGGACACCGACCCCGCGTATCCACAGCGCTTACACGATTTAAGCGACGCCCCGCCGGTGCTGTTCTATCTCGGCGATATCGATTTGCTCGGTGTGTCTCAGCTGGCCATGGTCGGGAGCCGCAATCCAACGCCAGCAGGACAACGACACGCGCAACAGTTCGCCAAGCATCTCGCCGCGCAGGGCCTCGGCATCACCAGTGGCTTGGCTTTGGGCGTTGATGCAGCAGCGCATCAGGGCGCATTGGACGCCCAGGGCATGACCATTGCGGTGACCGGCACCGGATTGGATCGTGTGTATCCCGCAAGCAATCGCAATTTGGCCGCGTCGATTCGAGACCACGGCCTGTTGATCAGTGAGTTCCCACCCGGCACCGCGGCGCGACGGGATCATTTTCCACGTCGCAATCGCCTGATTGCGGCCTTGAGCCTGGGGACGTTGGTGATCGAAGCGGCGCTGCGCAGCGGCTCATTGATCACCGCCCGCCTTGCCGGCGAACTGGGTCGCGAGGTTTTCGCCATGCCCGGCTCAGTCGACAACCCGCTGGCGCGCGGCTGCCACCGCTTGATCCGCCAGGGCGCCAAATTGGTCGAGACGGCCGACGACATTCTGGAAGAATTGGGGCCATTGTTAGATAATGTCGCCAAGGTCGTGTCGAGTTCACCTCGCGAGACCCCATCCGATGTTCACGACAAGGACTATCAGCACTTGCTGAAGCACCTCGACAATGCACCAAGAAGCATTGATGAACTGGCCGATCAAACCGGCCTAGCCGTGGACGCTGTGTCCTCCATGCTGCTTATCCTGGAACTGCGCGGTGACGTCTCCATGGCGCCCGGTGGCGGTTACCAGAAATGCCGGCCCTGAATGCAACCAAAAGAATCCATACTCGACGTTCTTCTGTATCTGTTCGAAAACTATTTCGACGATGACCTCGAACCGGTCACCGACCAGACCACACTGGAAACCGAACTGGAGGCCGCTGGCTTCCCGCGAGAGGAAATCGAGCACGCCTTCGACTGGCTGGCCGATCTCGAAGAACACCGCGAGCGCAGTCACTTTACCGCTCAGGATTCGATTCGGGTGTTTGCGGACTCGGAAATGCTGCGCCTCAATACCGACTGTCGGGGGTTTCTTCTGCACGTCGAACGACTTGGCATCCTCAGCGCCGAAGCCCGCGAAACCGTCATCGACCGGCTTCTCGCTCTCAACGATGAAGACATCGGTGAAGACCAGGCCAAGTGGGTCATTTTGATGGTTCTGTTTGCCCAGCCGGGTGAAGAGGACGCGTTCCACCGCATGGAAGATCTGGTCTACGACCCCCAAGGTCAGTGGATGCACTGAGGCGCCGATTCCGCGTTCTCAAGCGGCCCAGACGCGGTCGCCCAAGGACTGTGTGCCGGCCGCCCCGGCCACGGAAGTCGCGACGAAAAGATTTGACTTGTCCGGGCGGCTTTGTTCAAGTTGCGCCCCTTCAGCCCATTCTTACGAGCAGCCCAACCCGGCATGAGCCGCAATCTTGTCATCGTCGAGTCGCCGGCCAAGGCGACCACCATCAAGAAATACCTGGGACCCGATTACGAGGTTCTGGCGTCCTACGGCCATGTCCGCGATCTGGTGCCCAAAGAGGGCGCGGTTGATCCCAGCCACGACTTTGCGATGCGCTACGAGGTTATCGAGCGCAATGAAAAGCATGTGCGCAAGATCTCCGACACGCTGAAAAAAGCAGACCACCTCCTGCTCGCCACTGACCCTGATCGCGAAGGCGAAGCGATCTCCTGGCATCTGCTTGAGCTGCTGCGCGAGCGCGGCCTGCTCGACAACAAATCGGTCAAACGTGTGGTCTTTCACGAGATCACCAAATCGGCCGTGCAGGATGCCGTGGCCCACCCGCGCGATGTGTCCTCCGATCTGGTCGATGCCCAGCAGGCGCGCCGCGCGCTCGACTATCTTGTCGGCTTCAACCTCTCGCCGCTGTTGTGGCGCAAGGTGCAGCGCGGGCTGTCCGCAGGCCGTGTGCAGAGCCCGGCCCTGCGTCTGATCGTCGAACGCGAGCAGGAAATCGATGCGTTCGTGCCGCGCGAATACTGGAAAGTGATCGCCGAGCTGAGCAAGGGCCAGCAGAACTTCGAAGCCAAGCTGAGTCAGCTGGATGGCGACAAAGTTGAGCAATTCACCATCACCGATGGCGAGACCGCGCGCAGCGCACGCGACCGCCTGCTCAGCGCCGCCAACGGTACGCTGGAAGTACGCGATGTCGAGCGCAAGCAACGTCGGCGTAACCCGGCACCGCCGTTTACCACCTCAACATTGCAGCAGGAAGCGGCGCGCAAGCTGGGCTTCTCGGCCAAGCGCACCATGCAGACGGCGCAACAGCTGTACGAAGGTGGCATACAGATCGACGGCGAACGCGTCGGCCTGATCAGCTACATGCGTACCGACTCGGTCAACCTGTCCAACGATGCGATCAGCGACATTCGTGAGCTGATCAGCAGCCAGTACGGCGACAAGGCCCTGCCTGATCAACCACGCCGCTACAAATCCAAATCCAAAAATGCGCAGGAAGCGCATGAAGCCATCCGCCCGACCTCGGCCGAGCGCCACCCGGACGCCATGGCCAGCCAGCTCAGTCCGGACCAGGCCAAGCTCTATCGCTTGATCTGGCAGCGCGCCGTGGCCTCGCAAATGATGCACGCGGTCTACGACATGGTCGGGGCCAATCTGGCCGCTGGCGACGTCGGCGTGTTCCGTGCCACCGGTTCCACGCTGGTCGAACCCGGCTTCATCGCGGTTTACCTGGAAGGTCGCGACGACGCGGATGACGACGACAAAGACACAAAGTTGCCGGAGCTCAAACAGGGCGAACGTATCGACCTGAGCGAGATTCTCAGCACCCAGCACTTTACCGAGCCGCCTCCGCGCTACTCGGAAGCCTCGCTGGTCAAAACGCTGGAAGAATTCGACATCGGTCGTCCATCGACCTATGCCAGCATCATCTCGACGCTGCTCAATCGCGAGTATGTGATTCTCGACAACAAGCGCTTCAAACCCACCGACGTGGGCAAGATCGTCAATCGTTTCCTGACCCAGCATTTCGAGCGCTACGTCGATTACAAATTTACCGCCAACCTCGAAGATGAGTTGGATGCGGTATCCCGCGGCGAGCGCAACTGGATTTCGCTGCTCAACGAATTCTGGGCCCCGTTCTCAAAAACGGTAGAAGAAAAAGCCGACATTCCGCGTGAGGAAGTCGCCGCCGCCCGCGTGATCGGCACCGATCCGGTCTCCGGCAAGCCGGTGTCCGTTCGCTTGGGCCGCTTCGGCCCGTTCGTGCAAATCGGCACGCGCGAGGACGAAGACAAACCCAAGTTCGCCGGCCTGCGCCCCGGCCAGAGCATGGACAAGATCACGCTCGATGAAGCGTTGGAGCTGTTCAAGCTGCCACGTGAAGTCGGCACCATGCCCAGCGGCCACAAGATCAGCGCCAACATCGGGCGCTTTGGTCCGTATCTGCGCTATCGCGACCCGGACGAAAAGAAAGACAAATTTGTCTCGCTCAAAGAAGACGACCCCTACACCGTCGGCGAAGAGCGTGCGCACGAGCTGATTGAGGCCAAGATCAAGGCCGACAAAGAAAAGATCATCCGCGTCTACGCTGACGAGGGCATACAGATCCTCAAGGGGCGCTGGGGCCCGTACATCACCGACGGCGAGAAGAACGCGCGCATACCCAAGGATGTTGAAGTCGATGACCTCGACCTCACAGCCTGCCGCGAGCTGCTGGCGAAGGCGCCGGACAAGAAAAAGCGCGGTGGCGCAAAGAAGAAAGCGCCGGCAAAATCTGCGGCCAAGAAATCCAAAGCCGCAGCCAAATAGGCTGCACTCCACGCGCGTTTGAACAACGCTGAGAGCACGAGCTGTGGCCAAACCAACCGGCGATTGGCAAACCCTCAGAGCCGCCCGCGCACTTAGCAGCGGCGGCATCGTCGCGTACCCGACCGAAGCGGTCTGGGGCTTGGGTTGCGACCCGGCCAATCCAGACGCTTTGACGCGCCTGCTCAACCTCAAGCAGCGCCCATGGCAGAAAGGTCTGATCCTGATTGCCGCAGACTGGGCGCAGGTGGCGCCCTGGCTGAAGGTGAGCGAACCGCCCGAGATCGCTGCGGCACACTGGCCCGGGCATGCCACGTTCTTGCTGCCGGCACGCGATGAGGTCAGCCCTCTCCTGCGCGGTCGACACGACACGCTGGCAGTCCGCATCACCGCACATCCGCCGGTGCGCGCGCTGTGTGAGAGCTTCGGCGGTGCGATCGTATCGACCAGCGCCAACCGACATGGCCGCCCCACACCAACCACCATCCTGCAACTGCGCCATCAACTCGGACCGGGTCTGGACTTCGTCCTCAATGCACCGCTCGGACAAGGCCACGGCCCGAGCCGTATCATGGACCCGTATTCCGGCAAGGTGATCCGAGCATGACCCCAGAGCAGCGCCTGGCTGCAGTCGAATCCTATCTGCGCGGCCTGCAAGCGGACATCTGCGAGCAACTCGAAGCAGAAGAAACCTCATCTGCGGCATTTGTCCGCGATGAATGGCAGCGCGCCGAAGGCGGCGGCGGACTGACGCGTGTGCTCGCGAACGGTGAGGTCATCGAACGCGGCGGGGTGAATTTCTCGCTGATTCACGGGCGCAACCTCCCTGCTGCCGCGAGCCAGCGTCATCCCGATCTCGCCGGGCGTGATTTCATTGCTACCGGCGTGTCGCTGGTCATCCACCCGCGCAATCCGCATGTGCCGACCACGCACATGAACGTGCGTTTTTTCCAAGCGGGCGACATCTGGTGGTTTGGCGGTGGTTTTGACCTGACACCCTACTACCCGATCCACGAAGACGTGGTGCGCTGGCATGAATGCGCCCGTGAGGCAGTCGGTGATGCGCTGTATGGCAAATTCAAAGCCCAGTGCGACGACTATTTTTACCTCAAACATCGCGGCGAAACGCGTGGCGTCGGCGGCCTGTTCTACGATGATTACAGCACCGGCGGCTTTGACAACGCGTATGCTCTGACGCGCAGCGTCGGCGACATGTTCATCCGCGCCTACCGCCCCATTCTGGCCACACGCAAAAGCGCGCCTTGGACCGAAACGCAACGCGATTTTCAGCTGTATCGACGCGGGCGCTATGTGGAATTCAATCTGATCCACGATCGCGGCACTTTGTTTGGTCTGCAGTCTGGCGGGCGCACCGAATCCATATTGATGTCCTTGCCACCGCTGGTGCGCTGGGACTATGCCCGGACACCTGACGCGGGAAGCGCCGAAGCAAAGCTCTATGATGTCTACCTGAAACCTCAGGACTGGCTTGGGATCAAAACCCCATGACATTGACCGAACTGCGCTACATCATCGCCCTGGACAAGGAACGCCATTTTGGCCGCGCGGCGGAGCGCAGCTTTGTCAGCCAGCCGACCTTGTCTGTGGCTCTGCGCAAGTTCGAGGACCAGATTGGTGTGACCGTATTCGAGCGTCAGCGCGGCAAGGTCAAACCGACCCCGATCGGTGAACGCATCATCGAGCAGGCACGACGCGTGCTGGCCGAAGCGCAAATGCTGGAATCCATCGCCAGCGAAGGACAAGACGAACTCAGCGGACGCCTGCGCCTGGGCGCGATTTACACCGTCGGGCCGTATCTGCTGCCGCGCCTGATTCCGGCGCTCAAGCAAGTCGCCCCCAATATGCCCCTGGCGATCGAAGAAAATTACACCAGCGTGCTCAGCGCTATGCTCAGCCGCAACGAACTCGATCTGATCATCGTTGCCGAGCCCTTTTCGCCTCCGGGCGTGAGCACCTGGCCGCTCTACGACGAAGCCTTTGTTGTAGCCATGCCGCCACAGCACCCCTGGGCCAAACGCGCAAGCATCGACACCCGCGAGCTGGCCGATGAGAATCTGTTGCTGCTGGGGCCAGGCCACTGTTTCCGCGATCAGGTCATCGAGAGCTGCCCGGATTGCGCCAAAGTCACCGACGACGAAGAACCGCTGGCCGGCGGCAGCCTGGAAACCATCCGTCACATGGTCGCCAGTGGTTTGGGTATCACCGTGTTGCCACAGGCCACGGTGAACCCCGACACCGATCACGGCCAGCTGCTTGCCACGCGCCCGTTTGCAGGCGCCCCACCAACCCGACGCATCACGCTGGCATGGCGACGCACGTTTCCGCGCATGCAAGCGATTCGGGCGGTCCACGACGCCATTGTGGCGTCGCAGATGCGCGGCGTGAGTTGGGTCCCAGACGCGCAACCCAGCGAGTGAGCACAAAACCGCTGCACATCCCGGGTGAGGTCTATCTGGTCGGCGGTGCCGTCCGCGACGCCTTGCTTGGGCTGAGCGTCCACGAACGCGACTGGGTGGTCACCGGAACCACACCGCAAGCCATGCTGGATGCCGGATTTCGGCCCGTGGGCAAGGATTTCCCGGTGTTTTTGCACCCGCACAGCGGCGAGGAGTATGCCCTCGCGCGCACCGAGCGAAAATCCGGCCACGGTTACGGCGGTTTTGAGTTTCATACCGCACCCGATGTCACCCTGGAACAGGATCTGCAACGTCGCGATCTGAGCATCAACGCCATCGCCCAAGCCGCCGACGGCACGCTGATCGACCCCTGGGGTGGGCGCGACGACCTGGAACAGCGACGCTTGCGCGCAGTGTCTGAGCATTTCGTGGAAGACCCGCTTCGGGTCCTGCGCGTGGCCCGCTTTCGCGCCCGCTTTCACGCTCAAGGCTTTGAGCTGGCAGCGTCCACCGAGGCTTTGCTGCGCGAGATTGTGAGCAGTGGCGAGCTCCAGCATCTGGTTCCAGAACGCATCTGGCGTGAGACGGAAAAAGCTCTGATGAGTGACCACCCGGCCGAGTACTTCCGCCTGCTCCGCCGCATCGGTGCGCTGGAGGTGCTGTTTCCGGAGCTCGATCGGCTTTACGGCATTCCACAAAACGCCAAATACCACCCGGAAATCGACAGCGGCGTCCACGCCATGCTCGCGATTGAACAAAGTGCATTGGTCAGTGATGACCTGGCCACACGCTTTGCCGTCGTTTGCCACGATTTTGGCAAGGGCATCACCCCCACCGATGTTCTGCCCAGCCATCGCGGCCACGAACACCGCGGCGTAGCGCTGGTGCAAGCGTTTTGCCGACGCTTACGCGTGCCCAAGCTGCTGGAACAATGCGCCACTGCGGTCACCAAACTGCATCTGCTGTGCCATCAGGCACGCGAACTGCGCCCGGAAACCTTGCTCAAGCTGTTCGAACAGCTCGACGCACTGCGCCGGCCCGAACGGGTTGAGATGTTCGTCACCGCATGCCTGGCCGACGCGCGTGGGCGCACCGGTTTTGAAACCGACCCCTATCCGCAGGCCGACTATCTGCGGCAGGCTTTTGCCGCGCTCAGCGAGGTCACAGCGTCCACCTTGGTGGCGCAAGGACTGCAAGGCCCCGAGTTAGGCAAAGCCTTGCGCCAGAAGCGCATAGACCGCCTCGCCGAATTCAAGCGCACGGCCTTACCAAAATAGAATCAGAATGACGCCGCCCAGAATCAGGCGGTAAATCACAAACGGCAGAAAACCGTAGCTTTGCAGTAGGCGCAACAGGAAGTGGATACAGCCCAGCCCGCTGACAAACGCCACCGACGTCCCGATGGCAATTTCCAGCCACGGCGCCGGCCCATCAGACATCAGCAAGGACAGCAACTCGTACGCCGCAGCCAGCGCGATGACGGGAACCGCCATCAAAAATGACACGCGCGCCGCTGCAATACGCGTCAGGCCCATCGCCATGCCGGCGGTCATGGTCACCCCCGAACGGGAAGTCCCCGGGATCAAAGCCAGAGCCTGAGCGCAACCGAGCAGAAAATACTGCCCCCAGCGCAGTTCGGTTTCGGTGCGCTCGCCGCGCAGTCGCGCATCGGCCCACCATAGCAACAGACCGAACACGATCAGATTGATCGCAACCACAATCGGGCTGTTGATCTCGGCATCAAACACCACCCGAATCAGCATACCGACGAGGCTGGCCGGTATGGTCGCAATGACCAAACCCCAGGCCATGCGTGCATGCGCGCTCCAACCCCGCCCGGTCATCGGCTCAAAGGCTGCCGGCACCAGCGTGAGCAGATCCCGGCGGAAGTACACCACCACCGCTACCAGCGTGCCGAAATGCACCGCCACGTCAAAAGCCAGCGAATGCTCCTGCCAACCCATGAACAGCGGCGTCAGGACCAGATGACCGGAACTGGAGATCGGCAGAAACTCGGTCAGCCCCTGGATCAGACCCAGCAGCACGGCATGCAATACATCCATCTTGATACTCGTTATTGGGGGTGGCTAAGCGACCCTGTTGTCCGCGCGCTCGCGGTAAATACTCACGCCCACATTCGCAGCACTGGGCACCGCGCCGGGTTTGCTGATTCGTAACTTCACCGCATCGACCGCGAATTCCTGCAGCAGGATGTCCGTCAACGCCTGCGCCAGGGATTCAATCAGCTCATAGCGTGCACTCGCGACAAAGCCGACAAGCCGATCCGACACACTTTTGTAATCCACCGTCTGGCGCAAGTCGTCGCTGTGACCGGCGGCTGTCAACGCGGTGTACAGCGTCACATCCATGACCACGCGCTGCTTGAGCTGACGCTCCCACTCGTAAACACCAATGCAGGTTTGTGCTTGCAAACCTTCAATGAACACGTGGTCACGCATGTGCATACTCACGCGGCGGATCAAGCTCGCTCAGCGGCCAGCGCGCGCGGACCGGCGCACCCGTGGATTGTGCATCCGCCAGACGCAGCGCGCCGACGTGCGCGATCATCGATGCGTTGTCTGTACACAATGCAGCAGAGGGCACAAAAAACTGCACACCGCGTTTGTCGCACAGCGCCTGCAACGCTTCGCGCAAGCGCGTGTTCGCGGCCACGCCACCGGCGATCAGCAAGCGCGGCATGCCGCTCGCTTCCAGAGCCCAGCGACATTTGGTGGTGAGTGTCTCGACCACGGCCAGCTCAAAATCCGCCGCCAGATCGGGCTGATCCTGCGCCCCGGGCAACTTGGCCACCTGATTGGCAACCGCGGTCTTCAAGCCGCTGAAACTGAAATCCAGGCTGCGTTGACGGGTTAAGGGCCGTGGCAACGCAAAACGCCCCGGCGTGCCCTGTGCGGCCAGCCGCGCCAGGGCTGGCCCACCCGGATAATCCAGCCCCAGAAGTTGGGCGGTCTTGTCAAAGGCTTCGCCTGCGGCATCGTCGAGGCTCTCGCCGAGCAACTCGTACCGTCCCAGCGAATGACAGGCGACCAACATGGTGTGACCACCGGAGACCAAAAGCGCCACGAACGGAAACGTCAGGTCAGGCTCCGAAATCATCGGTGCGAGCAAATGTCCTTCCATGTGGTGCACCGGAATCAGCGGCAAATCCGCGCCCTGAGCCAAGCCGGCAGCCAGCGAAGCGCCCGCCAGCAAAGCCCCAACCAACCCCGGCCCTGCGGTATAGGCCACCGCATCGACATCGGCCAAAGTTCGGCCGGTCTTGTGCGACAATTCGGCCAGCAAACCGGGCAGTCGACGCACATGATCACGTGACGCCAGCTCGGGCACAACACCGCCGTAAGCCGCATGCAAGTCAATCTGACTGTGCAGCGCCTCGCCAAGCAGGCCATACTTGGTGTGGTAAAACGCCATCGCGGTCTCGTCACACGACGATTCAATGCCCAGCACCAGTGCGTTGCGCGCGTCAGCCAAACCAGTTTGCTCAGTGAAAAACAGCGCGCATTTTGGCAGATTGCGCCAATGGTTGTGTTCAGCGTCGATGCTGCGTAAAATCTGCGCCCTTTTTCCGCCAGTCTTTTCGGCGGGATTTTCATACCTTTCAGTTGAAGCCTGCATGCCAAGCGTAAAAGTCAAGGAAAACGAGCCGTTCGAAGTGGCCCTGCGCCGTTTCAAGCGTTCCTGTGAAAAAGCCGGTGTTCTGACCGACGTTCGTCGCAAAGAATTTTTCGAAAAACCGAGCCAGGAACGCAAGCGCAAACGCGCTGCCGCGGTTAAGCGTCACGCCAAGAAGCTCTCCCGCGAGATCACGCGCCGCCAGCGCATGTACTGAGGCGCGCGATGAGTCTGCGCGCCCGGATTCAGGACGATATCAAAGCCGCCATGCGGGCCCGCGAGCAAGATAAGCTCGCGACCCTGCGCATGCTGTCTGCCGCGATCAAACAACGCGAAGTTGATGAACGCATCGAGCTTGCCGATGGCGATGTTCTGAGCCTGGTTGAAAAGCTGATCAAACAGCGACGCGACGCCGCCAAGCAGTATGCGGACGGCGGTCGTCCCGAGCTGGCCGAAAAAGAAGTTGCCGAAGCCGGCCTGCTGGAGGTTTACCTGCCAGCACAGCTGAGCGACGACGAGCTCAACGCCGTGCTGGACACCTGCATCGCCGAAGCCGGTGCAAGTGGTCCACAGGACATGGGCAAAGTCATGGGTCTGATCAAACCGCGCGTTGCGGGCCAGGCCGACATGGGCAAGGTCAGCCAACTCGTCAAAGCTAGACTGACAAGCTAACGGGTTGATTCCTCAGGATTTCATCGACGATCTCCTGGCCCGGACCGACATTGTTGAAGTGATCCGTCCGCGCGTTGATCTGAAACGCGCAGGCCGTGAATGGAAAGGCTGCTGCCCTTTCCACAATGAAAAAACCCCCTCTTTCCACGTAGTGCCACACAAGCAGTTCTATCACTGCTTCGGATGTGGCGCGCATGGCCACGCCTTGCGCTTCGTGATGGATTTCGATCGTCTCGATTTCCCCGCCGCGGTTGAGGTGCTGGCCGGCATGGCCGGGGTGGAAGTCCCACGCCAGGGTGGCGACGCGGGCGCAGCCCGCAACAAGGCGCTGTACGCCATTCTTGATCGCGCCCACGCGCGCTTTCGCGAACAACTCACCGCTGACAGCGAAGCCATGCGCTACCTCGAAAAGCGCGGCGTCAGCGCAGACATGATCCAGCGCTTCGAACTCGGCTTTGCCCCGCCTGGTTGGGATTTTCTCAGCGCCAAGCTGACCCCGCTGGACGATGCCGACAACGCAGGGCTGGTGGTACGCAAAGACGACGGCAAGGTTTACGACCGCTTTCGCAACCGGCTGATGTTTCCGATCCGCGATACGCGCGGTCGTGTCGTGGCCTTTGGCGGCCGCACCCTTGACGATGATCCGGCCAAGTACCTGAACTCACCGGAAACCCCGGTTTTCCACAAAGGCGCGATGGCCTACGGCCTGTACGAGGCCAAGCAGGCCAACGCCAGCCTGGATCAAGTCATCGTGGTGGAGGGTTACATGGACGTGATTGCCCTCGCCCAGTACGGCTTCACCCAGGCGGTGGCGACGCTGGGCACCGCGACCAGCAGCGACCATCTGCGCCTGCTCAGCCGCCAGAGCCCGCGTATCGTGTTCTGCTTCGATGGCGATGCCGCCGGCCTGCGCGCCGCTGACCGGGCCCTGGACGTGTGCCTTGCGGTGCTGACGGACGGCATGGACATCCGCTTTCTGTTCCTGCCCGACGGCGAAGACCCCGACAGCCTGCTCCACAGCGACGGCGCCGAGGGCTTTCAGCAACGTCTGGACAATGCCACGCCGCTGTCACAGCGCGTGCTGGAGCGCCTGGAGGCACGCCTCGACCTGACCAGCGCGGAAGGCCGGGCCGCGCTGCTCAACGACGCCAAGAAAATTCTCTCACCGATCGATGCGCCAGCCTTTCGCGCACTGATGATGCAATCCCTGGAGCAACGCGCCGGGCTGGCTCAAAAGACAATCAACGAACTGGTCGGCCCAGCGCCCGAGCGCGAGGTGCAGCGCCGCCAGATTCAGGCGCCGCAGCGCATGACGCCCGTGCGCCGCGCCATCGTCCTGGTCCTGACCTATCCGCGCTGCGCCGAGGCGTTCAGTGATGTCGAAGGCCTCGCCGACAGCACGGTCGCCGGTGCGGGCTTGCTCAGCGAACTGCTCGATCGACTGCACGAACATCCGCACATGCATTGCGCGGCGCTGATCAACGGCTACACCGGCCGACCCGAACACGACATTCTTGAGCGTCTATCGCTGGTTGACCCCGAGATCGACGAAGAACCAGCCATCAACGAGTTTGTCGCCACCTGCGAAAAGCTGCGGCGCGAATCGCGCAAGAGCGAATTGGAACAATTGCTCGACGATGCACGTCATAGACGACTCGATGATACCGGCAAGGCGCGACTGAAGGCCTTGAACCAACGGCGGGAAAAACCATCTGAATAGGACGATGACCGCCTCGCCAACTGACCCATTGCGCAGGTCGAAAACGCACTCCAACGGTGGGATGAAACGCCCACATTTGGTATAATTGTAGTTTACTTTTGCCTCAGTGCGCGCGCTGCATGCTCAGCGCCGCCCTCCCAGCGGAAACCCCAAACTCCATGAGTGTAGAAAAACAATCAAAGCTGAAGCTTCTGATTGCCCAGGGCAAGGAACGCGGCTACCTCACGTATGCCGAGGTCAACGACCACTTACCGGATGATTTTGTCGATCCGGAACAGATCGAAGAAATCATCTCGCAGCTCAACAACCTCGGTATCCAGGTGCACGAAGTTGCGCCGGACGAGGAAGAAATGCTGTTGTCCGATGCCGCAGCCGCGGATATCGATGATGACGACGAAGAAACGGAAGAAGCCGTCGCCACCTTGGCGGCGCTGGATGCCGAATTCGGCCGCACCACCGACCCCGTGCGTATGTACATGCGCGAGATGGGTAGCGTCGAGTTGCTCGACCGCGAAGGTGAAATCCGCATTGCCAAGCGCATTGAGGAAGGCCTGGCTGAAGCCATGCAGGCTTTGACCGCGCATCCGGAAACCGTGGCCATCCTGCTGGAGCACTTTGCGGCTTACCAGGAAGGCGAACGACGCATCACCGATCTGATCCTGGGTTTTGTCGACCCGGAAACCGGTGACCCGCTGACAGGCCCAGGCTCAGCCAGCGCTTTGGCCGCCGCCGAAGAAGCCGAAAACTCCGATGACGACGTCGAGCCGCCAGTGGACACCGGCCCGGACCCGGAAGAAGTCGAAGAAGCGTTCACCAAGCTGCAGAAGCTGTTCGACGTGTTCATGGAGAAGCTTGAGAAGAAAGGCCACCATCACAAGGAAACCAAGGCAGCGCAAGCGGCCCTGATCCCGGTGTTCATGAGCTTCAAGCTGCCGCCCAAGGTCACCGAAGAAATCACCGACAACATCCGCAATCAGGTTGCCGCGATCCGTGAGATCGAGCGTGACATGATGCGCATCATCGTGCGTGACGCCGGCATGGCCCGCGCCGATTTCATCAAGCAGTTCCCCAAAAATGCGACCAACGCAGCGTGGATCGAAAAGCTGATTCGCGCCAAGCGCAAGTACTCCTCGCGCATCGGCCAGCATCAAGACGAACTGCTCGACCTGCAGGGCCGCATGCTGCAGATCGAAGGCGACACCCTGCTGCCCACCTCCGAGATCAAGGAAATTCACCGTCGCATGTCGATTGGTGAAGCCAAGGCACGCCGGGCCAAGAAAGAGATGGTCGAGGCCAACCTGCGCCTGGTGATTTCCATTGCCAAGAAGTACACCAACCGTGGCCTGCAATTCCTCGACTTGATCCAGGAAGGCAACATCGGGCTGATGAAAGCCGTCGACAAATTTGAGTTCCGTCGCGGTTTCAAATTCTCGACCTACGCCACCTGGTGGATTCGTCAGGCCATCACCCGCTCCATCGCGGACCAGGCGCGCACCATCCGTATTCCGGTGCACATGATCGAAACCATCAACAAGCTGAATCGCATCAGCCGTCAGATGCTGCAGGAGATGGGCCGCGAAGCCACGCCGGAAGAACTGTCCGAACGCATGGAAATGCCGGAAGACAAAGTGCGAAAAGTCATGAAGATCGCCAAAGAACCGATCTCCATGGAAACGCCGATCGGCGACGATGAAGATTCGCACCTTGGCGATTTCATCGAAGACGGCAACGCGGTCGCGCCGCTGGATTCCGCCACTGTCGAATCGCTGCAGGAAACCACGCACGACATTCTGGCCACGCTGACCCCGCGTGAAGCCAAAGTGCTGCGCATGCGTTTCGGCATCGAACTCAACACCGACCACACGCTGGAAGAAGTCGGCAAACAGTTCGACGTGACCCGCGAGCGTATTCGTCAGATCGAAGCCAAAGCGCTGCGCAAACTGCGCCACCCCAGCCGCGCACAGCACCTGCGCAGCTTCCTCGACGAAAGTTGATTATCGAGGCCGCCCCGCAACCGGGCGGCCTTTTTCGTCGGGCATAATATCCCCCGCATCGTCGCGCACAATGCGGCACTCATGCAGGGCCTATAGCTCAATTGGTTAGAGCAGCGGACTCATAATCCGTTGGTTCCAGGTTCAAGTCCTGGTGGGCCCACCATATAAATCATATAGTTACAAACCTTTGCGATCTGTTCGCACCCGCACCCCATGACCGGTTGCCTTTTGGTTGCCATTTGACGGCAACCCTAGCGCTCCAAGGTTATAGAGCGCCTTTGCGCACAGTATGCGCCGGTCAATGCTTGGAATACTCCCTTAATGCGGGCTTCCTGAGGTGTCAGGTCACCCAGCGAATCAAGTGGTCGCTCCTCGTTGTATTCGATCATCCACCCGTAGGCGGCCTCTCGGACGTCATCCAAGCTGGCGAAGAGGTGCCGATCGAGTACTTCTTCTCTGCAAGTGCGATTGAATCGCTCGATATAGGCGTTCTGATTTGGCTTGCCAGGCTGGATGGCCATGCCCGCGTTCTTGGCCCAGCTAGTGAACGCCTCCCCCACAAACACCGGGCCGTTGTCTGTGCGTAGGGCTTGGGCCGGACAATGCTGTGCCTTGACCTGCTCAATCACCCGCACCAAGCGTTCAGAGGTGATCGATGTGTCGATCTTGATGTGAAGCACCTCGCGGTTGAAGTCATCGACGACATTGAAGTTGCGAAACCGCCTGCCGTTTACAGGGCATCGGACATGAAATCGGCTGACCAGACGGTGTCCGGCAGCTTTGGCACATAGAACTCTACGCGATGACCTTTGGGCTAACGTCGCGTAGCGGGGCGCCGACGATGCAGCTTCATCGGCTTGTACACACGGTAGATACGTTTGTGATTCACGGGCCTGCCTTGCCGACGAAGCATCTTTCGGCACTTCCAGAACCCCCGGCCTGGACGGCCTTCGACCGATGTCGCCAGTACGGCGAAGCTTACGGTCGGCATCACGCACGGTCCAGTGAACAAGGTCACGGTAATACGCGGACCGGGACAGGCCGACACACCGGCAAGCCTGAGCAACTGACAAAATTTATGGTCGCTGGTCCGATACTCGGCCGTCTCGCGTTTCGCAGGCGACCCTACAGCTTTTTTCGATGAGATCCTTCATCGCCGTATTCTCCAACACCGGATCGGCGTACATCCGCTTGGGCCGGGCATTCTCGGCTTCTAGATTTTTTATGCACTTCAAATCGCTGCCTTCCATGCCGCCATACTCGGATTTCCACTTGCAGTAGTGACTGAGCTGATGCCGTGATCGCGGCAAAGGTCTTTGACCGGAATGCCGGCATCGGCTTGCTTAGGAATCGAGACGATCTGTGTCTCGGTGAATTGGGGCTTCTTCATAAAACCTCCTGACTGCATAATGCATCAGAAAGTTCTGCTTTCTACATGTCGCTGATTCAGAGAAGCTTACGGTGGAAGCGCCGGCAGGTCATAGCAGAGTAATCTAAAACAAGAGCTCTGAAAATCGAGCAGAATGAAGCGCAGATGCGCCCACAAGCGCTCTCATCAGCACCCAAGCTCTGGTGTCTGGCGGTCATTTGGACAGGGTTGTAGCTTCAGGGTGATGTGGCGATTAGAAATCAATGAAACCGATGGTATGTCCATCTAATTTTGGATCAGGTGCGTAACATCAGTTGATGTTTGCGCGGCGCAATGCTCCGCGGGGCAATTCGGAATTCAGTTTATACACTAAGCGGCGAATCCTATATTAATTATTCAGCGGTCTATCTCGAAAAAATTTCATGATAATTAAACGCAAATCGATCAAAACTTGGATTTTCTCCCTGTTTTTGATTTTTAGCCCATTAGGTGAGGCGCAGTCGGCTACTGAAGGCGGAATTCTTAATCTAGACTATCAGTATATTTCTATTGAGCAGGAGGAAGATATTGATCTGATAGGTCTGCATTATCTGCACCGCATTAATCAATGGTTCTTTTTGGGCGCCGGTTTCCATGCACCTTTCTTGCGGGGGAACTACGGTGGTTTTATGGCTTACGATGCAACAGCCCACATCCGACAGCAGCTTTGGCGTCGCTTGTATTTTGATGCCGGTGCGTCTTTTGGCGGTGGTGGTGGTGGTGCCAGCATTGAGCAAAGTAAAACGCTGAGTGGAAGTGGAGGCTATACAAAGCTTTACGCTGGTTTTGCTTACGAATTTCCGAGTTGGGCGTTTGGGCTTGGCGTGTCCAAGATGCATTTCTACAAATCATTGATTGACGATACCCAGCTAATGTTTTATCTCCAGCGCCCCTTATATATTAATGTTGGATCGTATCTTGAACCCGGGCTGTCAAACACCTTTAAAGGTGTATTTTCACGAGGAAGATCCTCATCACAAACAAAGGTCAAGTTCGGCGCGGAGATAAATACCATTTTTCAAATATCGCCTTCAGGAAATTACAAGGACGACATTAATATGATGTCGATGCAGCTCTCCTACTTCTTGGGTGAGAATGTGTTCTCCTTTGTCGGGGCAGATGTTGGTATTCGAGGATTGCCGCTTTACAACCAATTGCAGGGCGGCATGGGGTTTCAGAAGCCACTCACTGACAATTGGCGGGTGATTGCTCAGTTGGGGTTCGGTTCCGGTGGCTATGCGCCGTCTGAGGTTGATACGGGTTCCGGGTTGTTGGTCTATCCCAAACTCGCGCTAGAACTGGATGTTACGCAGAGTATCGCTCTCGCGTTGAGCGGCGGTTACTTGACGGCCCCGGATGGCGAATCTCGCAACGCTACCGTTGGGCTGGCATTGAACTACTATTTGTCGGGTCAGGCTAAAGCGGATGCATCGCCAACCCGAGCGCCCGGCCAGCAGGTTAGATTACATCTGTTTGCCAAGGAAAAGCTCGATTTACAAATCATTGGCGAGGAACAACCGGTTATTCACATGATCGCAACCCAGTTGGATTATGTGGTGGCTGATCACTGGTACTTGCCCATACAGGTCAACCTAGCCACTAACGCCTATTTGGATTATCCGGGCTACGGCGAAATTCTTATGGGTCTAGGAGCGCAGACGAGAGCCGTCCGAAGTAGTCGTTGGCAGTTCTTTGCGCATGCTTTGGTCGGCGCCAATGTGGGTGGCGTCATAACCAACACAGAAGTAGGTTTAAATTACACTCTAACTGATCGATTCGCATTGTATGCTCAGCTTGGACAGTCGATGTCGCTTGATTCCGCCAACGATCAAGAGCTCAGATCTACCGATGTAGGTCTCGGATTGAGCTATCGTTTTTCGTTGCCGCGCTAGATTCAGGGGCTCGCTCAGCGGTTGAAAAAAATCCGGACTCAAGTCGTGGCTGATTTGCTGGAGCCCTCGCCTGGTTACGGGCTGGGAGAAGCCACGTTCCTGACTGCGGAGGGTGCGGCTGGTTTTAGATGGTTGGAGGATGATGTCCACGAGATCATGGGCCCGAATCCAGCCTACGCGAGTATTTTCGGGTGGCATCCGGATGACATCGTGATGCTACTGGATAAGCTAGCGTGATTCTTGTGTGCATGGATGGGTGACGTCATTACTCTGGAGAGTACGGGCCAGTCGCTGCCCGGCACATGGTCACTTGAACGTCACTGAGGCGGAGAGCGGTCAGTGGTTGTCGTGCATGAGCGAGGCACTCGAGTGGCAGAACTACTACGAAAGCGTGAAGGCTCATTCTTTGAATTCACATTCCCACGCGTAGACTTTCAGGACGTGACTGCACGTGAACCAAATACGTGTTGATGGTAGCCATGACAAATGGGCCAACCTCGAGGTCAGAATCGGGTAAAGTTTCGTTGGCGAAGCGGTCTTGAAAGACCGCGATGTTGTCGTAGGCAAAAGAGCCGAAGTTCAGCGCAGTCATTGAGTTGGCGCGTTGGATGCAATGCACGTCATAACGGCATGGCCTTGCAGCGGCATCGATCGATCCTCCAATAGTCGTGACTATGCTTCCTGATCAATATGTTTGGCTCTTTTGGGCAACCTGTCTGCTGGTCTTTTGGCTAATGGTCTTCATTGCCCTGCCTGGGCACCGACAAATCATGCTCATCACAAGCACGGTCGGCAGTCTAATGGGCATATCTCAGCCCTACTTCGTGCCGGCTTACTGGGTGCCACCTAGTGTTGGCGATTTGGCTTTGACAACAGGGTTTGATCTGGAAAGCCCGATATTTTGTTTCGCTATCGCTGGACTCTGCGTTGGTCTATTCAACAAAAGTTTTGGTGGGCAGGTCGTCTTACCGACGACATCGCCCCAACGCCGCCGGCTCATAAACCGACTCTATCTGCCCTTTCTTGCGGCACCCTTTGTATTTTTCCCCTTGAGCTACCCGATCTGGTCTGCCAACCCCATTTATCTGGCGATTTGCACCTTGTTCCTCGGCGGCCTTTCCGCTCTGTTGTGCTTTTACGAGACTTGGCCTCAAACAATGCGGACCTGTGCTTGGTTTCTCGCGATTTATGCCGTGCCGCTGCTTGCGATTGAATGGCTGGCTCCTAATTACACCGAGGCTGTTTGGCAGCTTGATGATCTGAGCCGAATATTTGTCGCCGGCATACCACTGGAAGAATTTCTCTTCGCCTTAAGTTATTGCCTGTGCTGCAATGGCATCTACATGTTTTTGCTCTGGCATCGCTACGGGCGCAACGCCGCGGCCGCATGAAAAAGGCCCGCAGTTTGAACAGATCGCAGCCGCGCCCGTGCTCTGGGTGCTGCGCACATCCGGGGGCGGTGACAGCGTCTATGCGAGTCGCGCACTGCAGCGTGTCGAACTTAACAAGCTCAGCTCCACTGTCGTGGTCGAGGACGAGCCGGCCATCTGGGTCCGCTGGATCCTTCCAGTCATAGCCGCCGACAACATCTCTATTTGCGGCGATTCGATTAGCGATGCCTTCGAGTACAACGAGTGAGTCCTGCGTGACGGACGACTGATGAGGTCGTCCGCCACAGTCGCAAGGATCAAAACCGCCAAGACACCAACAGCTTCGCAGTCCGGGGATCACCCACACGGCCTGCGATGGCAGCGGTGTAGTTGGCAGTTCCCGTCACGTACTTTTCATCGGTGAGGTTGCTGCCGACCAGAATGGCCCGCCATGTTCCCGTGGGGCTGTCCCAGCCTATGCGTGCATTGAGCAGACCGTAGTCGCCCTGCTGTTCGGGGTAGTCCTCGGCGCCGTCAACGCCATCGTTAACCGCGGTGAAGTAGATTTCGGTCTGGTAGTGGTAGTCGATACCGGCGAAGGCATCACCGTGTTCGCCCAGTGACCAGTTGTAGTTGCCGCCGACGGTCATCGACCATTCGGGGGCATTGTTGAGTCGCTTGCCGGAGGCATCGAACTCACCAAACTGATTGGAGAACGCGGCGGGATAGCGGGCGTAGCTCGCATCCAGCCAGGCAAGGTTGGCGAACAGGTCCAGTCCCCGCAGGGGGCGGGCCACGAGTTCGGCTTCTATTCCTTTGACATCGGCGCTGGCTGCGTTGTCGGTGACGGCGCCAAAGCTGCTGCCGTTGTTGACGAATTGCTGCACCTGCAGGTCGGTGTAGTCGTAATAGAACGCATCCACATTCAAACGCAGGCGGCGATCCAGCCAGTCGGTTTTGGCACCGATTTGGTAAGACCACAAATACTCCGGCCCGTAGCCTGCGGCGGCGTCTTCGGCGTTGGACGCGCCGTAGTCATAGCCACCGCTCTTGAATCCACGCGTGGCGGACGCGAACACCATCACATCGTCGGTCCACTGGAAATTCACACCAAGCTTGGGCGTAACCGCGCTGCGTGACCGCGACACATCGATGTAGAAAGGATCACTCAAGCCTTCAACGCCAGAAATCTGCGCTGCGTTCTCCACTTCGTTGGGGTCATCCGCCGTGGATGCCGCATAGAAATCGGTCAGCTCGTAATCCTTGGTCTCGTGTGTCCAGCGCAGCCCGGCCAGCAAGGACAAACGCTCCGTCACAAAGTATTCGCCCTGCCCGAACACGGCGTAGGATTCGGCTTGCAGCAACGGCCGCTGCACATGCGAGAAACCGGCCGGGTAGACCGCCAGGGTCAACGGCTCGCGGTTACGCTCGTCAAAGTAATAGGCACCGAAAACCACGTTGAAGCGGTCGTAGCGCGCATTCACGGTGAGCTCTTCGCTGAATTGATGCTGACGAATCGGCGTGATCTGAGTGCGCAGAATGTCGCTATCGCTGGAATCGGCGTCCGAATCAATGGACGCGCGTAAGCCACGATAGCCGGTCAAGGATTTCATCGACCAGGTGGGATGCAGCTGATAGTTCAGTTCACCGGCCACGCCATACAGCTCCTGCTTGGTCCGGTTGGAACGGTTCATCGACACCGTGTCGTAATCCCCCAGTACGGCATCGTCGGTCGGGTTGCCGCTGGGTGCGAGCAGTTTGGGGTATTGGCCCAGTGCCGCATCCGTTTTTGTGTAATCGGCACGCACGATAAATTCACCATCCAAGCCCAGCGGGAAAAGCACCTGCCCGCGGATAGCCTGATTGTCCTCATCCTGCACATCACCGCCGGTCGACGCATTGTCGAAAAAGGCATCACGCGACGAGCGGTTCACTGCCAAAGAAGCCGCAATGCCGGAGCTGCCCAACGGCCCAGTGATGTAGGCCTTGCTTTCGAACAGACCGAAATTGCCGACCCCGACCTGCACCTCACCCTGCAAATCGTCCTGCGGGCGGCGCGAGATTATATTGATCGTGCCGCCGACCGAGTTGCGACCGTACAGCGTGCCCTGTGGTCCACGCAGTACTTCCACGCGCTCCACATCGAGGAAATCAGAAAAGTAGCTCAGCGGACGCGCCAGATAAACACCGTCCAGATGGATCGTGGTGCTGGGATCGGAACCGATGAACACGGTGTTCGACCCGACACCACGGATGTACAACTGGGCGTACCCACTCAGATCTGAGATCTGCAAACCTGGCGTGTAGTTGACCATCCCACGCACATCGCTGACACCACGCTCTTCGAGTTGATCCGCGGTCATCGCCGTAACCGCGAGCGACGTGCTCTGCAAGTCGGTTTCACCACCTTTGGTCGCAGTGACAACGATGGTCTCCAGCTTGGCATCGTCGTCATCCGCCGCAAGCTGGGCGAAAGCGCCCAGCGGTATCCACAAAGCCAAAGTGAGAACCGACAGGCCCTTACGCGACAGGTATTGCATGATTGATCTCCCCTCACTGCAGCTCCTCAACGACCGGGAGCATGTTCTTGAATGTTGTCTCAGGCCCCGATGACGGGACAGCGGTTCATCTTAGTCCCGCGCGGGTATAGGGATTCATCCTTATGGGTGACCGCGAGTGACACTTGGACGATGACGAGCGCTAGCCTAGGATGATCGGTTCGGAGGACAACAAAGAGAACAACATGCTGAACATGACAACATCCCGGGTCGCGCTCGGGGCGAGCTTAGCCATCGCGCTGCTGAGTGCTTGCGGCGAAGGCGGCGTCACAACGTCGAACAATGCCTCGGCTCGTGCAGACCAAATCTCGGTGCCCGCGCAACCGGCCGTTGGTGAGGGTTGCGCCGGTATCCATGGCAATCCGCCGTTTGAAACCGCACCGTCATTGCAAGGCGTGGTGGCCTCACTGTACCCCGTCGAGTTGACCTGCCCGCTCAAGGGCGGCGAATACCTGACCTGGGAGGACGCCATGGGCACGCCGCGCGAGGCCTGCCTGCAGATTCCGGATCACGCCAGTGCAGACCAACCACTCCCACTGCTGGTCTTTCTGCATGGCTCGCTGTTTCCGGGTGACCCACAGACCTTGTTGTCGGGCATGGATCTGGACTATCGCGGCGCCGACTTGAGTGGTGATCCCAACCGTCCCGGCTTCATCCTGCTGATGATCGAAGGCCGCGACAAACCCCACCATTATCCATTCCCGGATGATCACGCCTGGGGCTACGACAACTGGTACCGCAATCTTGACCGCAATGATCCGGCCATCAATGTTGATGTGGCAACCGTGGATCACTTCATCGACGAGGTGCTGGCGCGCGATCTGGTCGACCGTCAAAGGATTTTCATGTCGGGTTGGTCCAATGGCGCCGCCATGGCCATTCTGTACGCGCTGAACACTCCCGGCATTGCGGCCAGTGCGGTGTACTCCAATCCCGATCCGTTCACCGATGTGGAAGACCCCTGCGCACAGGCGCCCTTCGGCAACAATTTGCGCCCGATCATGACCGTGCACAACGACTGCGACATCATCGGCATTTGCACCACCGGCAGCATCGGCATGCGCGAGCGCTTTGCCGAAACCCTGCCCGATCTGGAGTTGGAATCCATCATTCTTGCGCCCAATGGCGAAGACACCGACAGTTGCGTGGCGCGCTGCGAATACAGCAGCGATCAGCCGCTGGGCTTGCTCAACGAAGGTGCGCTGCGTCATCTGATCTGGCCACAACGGCGTAACGAGCAGATGTACGAGTTCTTGCGTAACCGCGCTCTACCCCTCACCGACGCGGACAGCTCACCATGAGCCTGGCCGGTCGCAAACGCTGAATCGGCATGCCAGGCGCACGTCTCAGATTCGCCGTCTTGCTGCTCTGGGCGGGCCCACAAGGGCTCGCCCTGGCATCACCAGGCTTGCTGTTGAGTGTTGACGCCGCAGAACAGATGACAAGCGCGCCACGCGCGCCGTCACAAATGCTTGCCGCCTACGCGCAGCAGTTAGACTTGGCTGACGCGACACCAACAACCACACGCCCGGACCCCATTGTGACCGTGGGTCTGTCCATCGCCGGGCTGACTGGCCTCACCTTGGCCCACATCAAGGGCCGCCACGACAAAATCGACCACATCACCGCAGGCTATCTGGTCGGCTTATCGACTTCAGGCATCTATACCTTGTATGCGGGGAAGCCGGATTCGCGCTGGTCTAAAGTGGCTTCATTCCTGGTCGGGGTGGCCGCCTCAGCGGCGGTCGGCGCCCTCAAGGAAGAGTATGACGGCTACACCGAGACCGGCCAGGTCGACGAGGTGGACATTTATGCCACCATTGGCGGTGGCGTGGGCGGCGCATTGACCATCAGCCTGATCGATTGGTTGTTCCTTTGATCAGCGTCCCGTTCACGACCATGTACATGCTGCTGTGCTTGCTGATGAACGCGGTAGCCCCCGGGTACTTTGATCGTTTCTGGAATCTGGATGACATCAGCGGCATTACTCTGCTTGGCGTCCCCATCGAAGAACCCCTGTTCGCAGCCACCTTCAGTGTGTGTGCCAACGGCATTTACCTGCATGTGCTGTGGAATCGCTACGGCCGCAAACCTTTGAATAACCCCACCCCGGCCTAGCGCTCTCGCCTCAGCGCACTGATTTGTCGGCAATTTTTGCGACTGTCATCGGGCTGTCATGGCAGTACTCTACGCATTCTTTGTGGCTCATCCAGGGATAGGGGAACCCCATGGCTCATATGAACGCCAAATTGGCCAGTTGTCTGGCTGTCGTTTTATTGCTTGTTGGCTGTAACGGTGGACGCGATAGCGACGTCGCACGCGACAGCGTGGCTGATCAAGTTTTTTCTGCTGCCAACCATTGCTATGTGCTGGAGTCCGACGAAGGCTTCATCAGCGCCGATAGCGATAACTCGCTTTACGTAATCACGCCGAACGCCGATGCGGCCGCCGCGTTCTACTTCAAACCCGCACGGCTTGGTGACTATCTGCTGTTGTCCCACTACAGCCGCACCGAGGGCGAGCGTGGCGACAAAGCCCTGCTCGGCATCTCTGACCCGCTCGGTGAGCTGCTCGACACCACCGGCAATTTTGTCGGCGAGGTCGGATACGTGGTCTCCGCCGTGGGCGACATTCTGGACTTCGTCACCGATCCACTGGGACCTTTGGGCGGGGCCGTGCGTGATCTGGGCGAAGGCGTGGGCGAAGTCGGCGACCAGCTAGGCGATCAAAACATCGCACCGCGCTTGGCAATGGTCGATGACGCCAGCGATCTGTCCGTTTGGACTTTGACCGAACGCTCGCCCGGCAAAGTGAGTTTGAAAAATGCAGTGACCGGCCAGAACCTCGCCGTGGCGGCTGGCCAACTGGGCCTGACCGCCGCTGCCCAGGCCAGCGAAGCCAGTGAATTTCGCTTGATCCCGGTCGAAACCTGCGACAGCTACCCGGAAGCACCGCTCAACGCGACGGTCCTGGATGAGCGCGGACCGGCCAAATATCTGCGCGAAGTGGATCTGTTCACGCAAAGTGAGAACGCCTCCTTGATTGGCGATCAGGATGTGTATGGCTTCATTGATGCGCATTCGCACATCACCGCGTACGAGTTCATTGGTGGCCGCGTCAATTACGGCGACCCGTTCCACAAGTTTGGCGTTGACCATGCGCTGGACGATTGTTCCGTCAACCACGGCCCACAAGGTGTGCTTGGGGTGGTCGAGACGGTGACCTCGGGTCACGGCCAACCGGTCCACGAGACCCGCGGCTGGCCGGATTTCCCATTCTGGCCACGTCACGACTCGTTGCAGCATCATCAGTCCTACTACCGTTGGATCGAGCGTGCGCATCTGGCCGGCTTGAAGATTCTGGTCAACCACTTCACCGGCAACGAAGTGCTGTGCCAGATCAATCCGCAAAAGCAGAATGCCTGCGATTTCGAGGAAAACTGGCGCCTGCAAGCGCAGCGTGTGTTTGAAATGCAGGACTATATTGATGCCCAGCATGGCGGGCCGGGCGAAGGCTGGTTCCGCGTCGTCGAGACGCCCGCCGATGCACGCAAGGTCATCGCCGAGGGCAAGATGGCGGTGGTTCTGGGCATCGAGATTTCCAAGATCTTCAACTGCGGTGAATTCCTCGGCATGGCCGAATGCTCGACGCAGGAAATGACCGAGCGCCTGGATGCAGCCTACCGGGTGGGCATCCGTCACATCTTCCCGATTCACAAATTCGACAATGCCTTTGGCGGCGTGGTCCCCGACGAGGCCTTTGGTATCGGTACCGTGCTGTACGTCGGCAACCTGGCGGAAACCGGTCACGCGCTGGAATACGAGGAGTGCCCGGAAAGCTTCGTCAGCGACTCCACCGGTGATGAGAACGCACCCAATCCGCTCGGCTTGATCGATCAGTTGCTGGTCCAACTGGAATACATAGACGGCCAATTGCAGCAGACACCGATTCCGCTGCCGCCGCTGATCCCGGCCACCGAACAGGGTTTATGCAATGTCCGCGGCCTGACCGAGATTGGCCATGCCTTCATCGACGAGCTGATGAAGCGGCGCATGATCATTGAAGTGGATCATTCCTCACGCAAAGTCATCGATCGGATTTTCGAGCTGGCGGAAGTGAACGGTTACCCCGGCTTGACCAGCAGCCACGACTGGCTGAATTCGGAAGTACTGCTCGACCGCTTGGTCGCCAACGGCGGCAACATCAGCCGATTTGTCAGCGCGCGTGAGCAGTGGGTGGACCGCCTCAACAAAGTGGACCAGCGCCCTGCGACCAAGCTGGTCGCCGGCTTGCCGACCACGGGCATGGCCTCGGACGTGAATGGTATCGCCAGCCTGCCGGGCAACAGCGGTGAACAAGGCACACCGCTGTATCCGTTCAAATCGGTGGATGGCCGTGTCGAATTCGACGAACAGGTCACCGGCGATCATGTGTTCAATTTGTATGAAGGCCGTGGCGTCGCTCATTACGGGCTGTACCCCGACCAGATCGCAGACATGCAACGCTTCACTGAAGAACGCTCGGACGACGAGATCGACCGCGCCCTGCGTCAATTCTTCAGTTCAGCGGAAGCCTATTTGCGCATGTGGGAACGCACCGAAGCTTGGCGGCCACTGCCGTAAAACCAACGGGGCGCGTTGGGCATCACACCCAACGCGCCCTTGGCGTTTAAGCGCTGGCGCGCAAGCGCCGGGTCTGACGCATACCTGATGCGGTGTCCACCAAGCTGCACACAAAGGCTTTGAGCCCGGACTCGCCAGGTTTGGGCTCTTGCCCGCGACCAATCCGGCGCAGCTGACGCGTATACCAGGTCACTTCCATGATCGCCATTCGATCGACCGGACCAATACCGGTTTTGATCGGGCGCACGGTCTCACGAGGATCTTGGCCAGCGAGCAAGCGCGCGCTGACATCAGGCTCAATCGCCAGAAGTCGGGCGATACCACAAAGATCCAAAGAGCCGGACGCCAAGGCCGCCGTCATACCCGCATGACTGCGGAAACCACCGGTGACCATCAGCGGGGTGTTGGGAATGCGCGCCCGCACCTTGTCGGCAAAATCCAGGAAGTAAGCTTCACGCGCACGCGTCGATTCGCGCACGCCGGTCATCGCTGGCGCTTCATAGGTGCCACCAGAGATCTCGATCAGATCAATGCCCGCTTCCGCCAGTGCGCTCATCACATCCAGGGATTCCTCTTCGGTGAACCCGCCGCGCTGAAAGTCGGCCGAGTTCAGCTTGATGCCGATGGCAAAATCCGGTGCCGTGGCTTCGCGCATGGCCTGCAACACACGCAGAACAAAACGACGGCGATTTTCCGCGTTGCCGCCCCACTCATCGCTGCGCTGGTTGGTCTTGGGCGACAAAAACTGGCTGACCAGGTAACCATGAGCGCCGTGGATTTGCGCCCCAGAAAAGCCAGCTTTGCGACAGATTCCCGCGGCCCGCCCGAAACGCGCGATCAAGTCTTCAATCTCGTCACCGGTCAACTCACGCGGGGTCTCGAAATAGGCCTGCATGGCCTTATCAAAGGCCACCGCGGACGGGGCGACATTCTCTTTGTTGAGACCCTTGGGACTTTGCCGCCCGGGATGGTTGAGCTGGACCCACACCTGCGCGCCTTCGGCCTGACCCGCTTCGGCCCAGGCTTTTAGCGTCTGGAGATCACGCTCGTCCTCGATCACCACATTGCCCGGCTCACCCAGGGCGAGACGATCGATCATCACATTGCCGGTGATCAACAGGCCGGTGCCACCCTGCCCCCAGCGTTGATACAGTCGAACCAATTCCTGCGTCGCACGATTGTCCATCGTGCCCAGCGCTTCGCTCATCGCCGATTTGGCGATGCGATTGGTCAGGGTGCTGCCGTTGGGCAAAGTGAAAGAACTATTCAGTGTGGGGATGGTCATCGAAAAACTCTTGGAATTGTCGGCGTGATGCCGAAGAAGGGCCCGATTCTGCCCCGATGGTGTCGCACGTTCAAACCGGCGAGCCGCTGTTAAACGGCGCTCACCACACCGCGCTCATCGAGCACGCGGAGAAACTCAGCCGGCTCCGGGCGTACCCGGTAATTTTCGGTGAGATCCGAGTAGATGATCACGCCATCGGCGTCGGTCATCACAACGCTCGGCATGGCCGTGTCTGCCGCGTAGCCCAGCACCTCCATCCCCGCCGGTGTCCCAGCTTGCGCGAAAATGCCAAAAGCTTTGGCCGTCTGGTTGTTGTGATCGACCCAGAATCCCGCCGGCACGTCGAAACGCTGAGCCAACGCTTGCGTGTGCTCCGGCGGCTGCGAACTCACAAAAACCACCTGCGCACCGCGCCGCTCAAGCTGCCGATATTGCTCCGCGATCTCACCGATCTGCGCCACACACAACGGGCACCAGTTGCCGCGGTAAAACACCATCAAGCAGGGACGCCCTAGCACGCTCTGGTTGGTCACCAAAGCTCCCTCTGCACTGTGCATCTCGAATGCCGGCAGTTTTTTCCCAACCGCCAACGTGGCTTTGTCGCGCTGGGAAAATTTCGAATACCAGAACACGTAGAGAATCTGGCCGAGCAGTAAACTGACAGCAGCGGCCTGAAACACAGACCAACCGTCCGCCAGCGCCGCAAACAGGCTCAGGGCAACCCCCAGACTCATAACCGTCGTATAGCCCCGAAGGTTGGCCGACGTCCTCACCACATCTTTCAGAATAAACAAACGGCTGAAGAACACCGTCATGGGCAAGGCCGTGACGAGAAGACCAAGCTCGCCTGACGTCATACCAGCACGGACAAACGCGATGACCGCCCAAGCCGTGCCGAGAAAAAGCGCGCCACAGTAGGCGGAAATGAAAAGTCTTTTCAAAAAAGCGTTCATCTAGCGAAATCTCCTGCGATTGATAAACGCCAAGACCGGCTCTTACAGGCTAATCTTGCGTTCAAAGCAACCCCATTCGGCATCTGATTTTCATCCAGGCGCGTAAGATGAGTGACATCAGCGAAGGATTGAACCATGTGGAAGATACTCGGATTCACGCTTGCAGCCTTATTTTGGATTGCGCCACCGTCAGCAACGGCTGATCAAAACGCGATTTGTACCGGTCTGGATTCGCCGGGCCTACTCATGGGCGGCGGTAAAGACAAACCCCTGTGCGACTGGTTCGAAGGCAAAGCGGTGCTGGTGGTCAACACCGCCTCGAAGTGTGGGCTGACCCCGCAGTTTGAAGGTCTGGAAACACTGTACAAGCGTTTTCATGAACAAGGCCTGACCATCCTCGGCTTCCCGTCCGACAATTTTCTCGGCCAGGAATATGACGATGCGGAAAAGACCGCCGAGATTTGCTACCGCAACTACGGGGTGACCTTCCCGATGTTCACGCGCATCGATGTGAAAGGGAAAAACGCCCATCCGCTGTTTCAGCGATTGGCCGAGCAAACCCGCAAACCGCGTTGGAACTTTCACAAGTATCTGATCGTTGGCGGTCAGGTCACTGACTTCGGACCGCGGACCAAACCGGACGACGACGAGCTCATCAAAGCCATCGAGGCTGCGCTCACGGAGCAAACGGCAGCCCGCTAAGCTGCCACTCGCAGTACCAACAAACATTTCTGTATATTTGTTCTTTTGAATAATCGGTCGGGGCAAGCTCACGCTCTGACCACAGAGGTGTTTGATGAAACGTATCGCGATACTGGCTGCCAGCAGCCTGGGGCTGAACGCTTGCGCATTGCTGCCCACTGACATGCCCTCCGACGCCAATCCGCTGCTGAGTGCCAGTACGCTGGATTACCAGTACCCGCGGTTCGACCTGATCAAGCCCGAGCACTTTCTTCCAGCGTTTGAGACCGCGGCGGCTGCGCATCTGTCACAAGTGGACGCCATCGCCAACCAAGACGCGACGCCAAGCTTTGAAAACACCATTGTCGCGCTGGAGCGTTCCGGTCAGGATCTGCTGCGCACGGCTTACATTTTCTTCGGCCTGGTTGGCGCGCACACCAACGACACGCTGAACGAGGTGCAAACTGCCGTGGCGCCGAAAATGGCGGCCCACGAGGACAAGATCCTGCTCAACCCGCAACTGTTCGCGCGCATCGATGCGATCTACCAGAGCCGTGACACTCTGGGTCTCAACCCCGAGCAGCTGCGTCTGGTCGAGCGCTACCATCAAAATTTCGTGCGCGCCGGGGCACTGCTGAGCGAAAGCGAGAAAACCCGCATCAGCGCGATCAATGAGCGCCTCTCCAGTCTCGTGACGCAGTTTGTCCAGAACGTGCTCAAAGAGCGCAACGCATCGACTGTCTTCGTCGACAACGCCGAACTTCTGGCCGGCTACAGCCCGGCGCAAATAGAATCCGCCGCGCGCATTGCCAGCGACGCAGACCGTGACGGTGAGTTCGCGATCAAATTGCTCAATACCAGCTCTCAGCCGGCGCTGAAAGTGCTGAAAAATCGCCAAGTGCGCGAGCAGATCATGCAGGCGTCTCTGGCACGAGGTCTGCGTGAGAACGATTACGACAATCAGGCGCTCATTCTGGAAATGGTGCGTCTGCGCGCCGAGCGCGCGCGCTTGATGGGCTACCCCAACCATGCTGCCTACGTGCTGGAGGACTCCACCGCGCAAACCACCGAGGCGGTCAACGATCTGCTCGCCAAGCTCGCGCCCAAAGCTGTGGCCAACGCACGTACCGAAGCCCGCGATCTGCAAGAGCTGATCGACGCGGAGATGGGCGCCTTCATGTTGAGCGCTGCCGACTGGCCGTACTACGCCGAGAAGCTGCGCCAGCAGCGTTATGCCTTCGACGAAAGCCAGATGCGCCCCTACCTGGAACTGAATCGGGTGCTGCACGATGGCGTGTTCTACATGGCCGAAGCGCTCTACGGCTTGAGCTTCAAACCGCGCAAAGATCTGCCGACCTACCATCCGGATGTCACCGTGTGGGAGGTTTTCAACGCTGACGGATCGGCGCTCGGGCTGTTCCTGTTCGACCCCTATGCGCGCGACAGCAAACGCGGCGGGGCGTGGATGAATGCCTACGTGCCGCAAAACCATCTGCTCGATGCCAAACCGGTGGTCGGCAACCATCTCAACATCACCAAACCGCCCGCAGGCGAGCCGGTCCTGCTCACCTTTGATGAAGTCACCACCATGTTCCACGAGTTCGGCCACGCCTTGCACGGCTTGTTCTCGAACGTGACTTACCCGATGTTCTCGGGCACCAGCGTGCCCCGCGATTTCGTCGAATTCCCCTCGCAAGTGCATGAAATGTGGGCGGTATGGCCGGAGGTGCTGCAACGCTATGCGCGCCATTACGAGACCGGTGAACCCATGCCGCAAGAGTTGGTGGAGCGCTTCCTGGCGGCGAAGAAATTCAATCAGGGTTACGCCACAACCGAATACTTGGCCGCATCCCTGCTCGATCAGACCTGGCACCAACTCGGCCCGAATCAAATTCCCAGTGATGTGGAAAAATTTGAAAAGGCCGCACTCAAGCGCGCTGGCATTCTGCTCGACACCGTGCCGACCCGATATCGCAGCGCCTACTTCTCGCACATTTTTGCCGGTGGCTACTCGGCCGGCTACTACTCTTACATCTGGTCCGAAGTGCTGGATGCCGAAACCGTGAAATGGTTCAAGGAACATGGTGGCCTCAAACGCATCAACGGCGACTGGTTCCGCGAGAATCTGTTGTCACGCGGCGGCAGCGAAGATGCCATGGTGCTGTTTGAGTTGTTCCGTGGACGCAAACCCAGCATCGAACCGCTGCTGGAAAAACGCGGCCTGAACGCGCCGTAACTCGACGCGCGCTAGCGGAAATGGCGCATGCGTTGGGCTAAAGACGCATGCGACAAACCACCAAAATGGGCATCCACCTGATGCCCTTGGGCGTCGAAGAACAAGGTGGTTGGTAACCCTTGGCTGCCAACCATTGGCCCCAGGCGTGCGGTCGGGTCGAGCGCCACATACTCCAAGTCCAGCGAGCGGGCCGTAAGAAAAGCGGTCACGGTCATGGCGTCTTCAGCCTGATTTGCAAACACGAAAGCCACGCCCGGATGTTGCACTTGCGCGGCCTCCAGCACCGGCATTTCGCGCACGCACGGCGGGCACCAGGTGGCCCACAGGTTCAGCACCAAAGGGCGTCCTCCCGCCAGCTCACGCAAAGTGGTGGCCGAGCCGTCGAGCAAGGTGACCTGCTCGTCCATCAGCGCATTCGCCGGCGTGGACATCTGTGCAACCCACACGCTGCTCACCCCCCAGACCATGGCACCGGCGAGTAAACCTGCACCCAGCGGACCGCGGCGCTTGGGGTAACGCCACAGATGATATCCCGCACAGGCCAAACCACCGGCAAGCGCCGCCCATGCGCTGAATCCGCCATCCCGAATATCCAGCACCCCCCACAGATTGCTGCGGTAATGCTCGAAGTAAAGCAGGACGAAACCGATGCGGGCGCTGAGCATGGCGGCAAGAAAAATATCCGCCAATGCGCTGCCCACTGAAACCTTGCGGCGCCGCCCAACAAGACTGCCAAGCAGCCAGGCAACGATCGCGCTCAGCAACAACAAGGCATGAGGTGTGGACAAGGCCAAAGGCCCGATATTGAGGCTGAGCATAGTTCCAATCAGACGTTTGATCGGGGCTCAGGTTCACCCACAGGGTGGCCATAGCCGCCGCTTACGACGCGGCAAGCCAATTCAACGCGCTGGCAATCGCCAAGCCCAGATAATTGCCCAGCGCCAGCCCACACACGCCGGCGGTCATGCCCGAGACCACGACTTCGCGATTGCCCAGCACTTTGGCAATCGGCCCGACGAAGGGCGGGCCATAGATCGCCGCGGTCGATGTGATGATGGCGGTGTCCACATCGATCTTGAAGAAGCGCGCGCTGAGCAGATGCAGCACAACCGAGCACACCAGCACGCAGGCGCTGTACAGCAGCACAAAAGAACCGGCCTGGAGCATGTGCGCCATGTTGGCTTGAGTACCAATGGTGATGCAGAACACCAGCAACAGGTATTGACCGGTTTCATAGCTGCGCGGCAGTTGCCTGACGCGGGCCGACAGCGTGCAGGCGATCGCCAGCGTGGTAATCCCCAGAATCAAGGCCGCCTCGGACAGATACCCCAGCAGTAGCCACGACAATCCGGCAGCAATACCAATGAGCGCCAGCGACAACAGCACGGCGAGCAAGCCACCGGGCCACCAAGCGCGCGTTTGCGGCTCTGCCTCGGGCGATACGGCCTGTGACGAATCACTCTGAAACGCCGGCAGCACACGCGATAGCAAGGGTTTGGCCAGAGTCATCAGAAACAACAGATAGGCGCTGCCCAGGATCACGTCGGCCCCGTTGAGCAAGACGAAGGTGCTTTCATCGACATCACGGGCCAAGGCCACGGCATTCATGTTCGGTGTGCCGCCGGTATAAAGCCCGGTGAGCATGCCCGATACATCGGCCGCCACCGGCAGATACGGCCCGAGCACAAAGAACACCAATACCGCGCTTACGCACACGGCGACGACCGCCAACGCGAAAGACAGCACGGTGGAGCGTGCCAGACGCAGCCAGTGCCTCAGATCGGCGGGAAACAGCAGCAAAGGCACCGCAATCAGCACACTGGCGGCAATGATGGCGCCGGCAACCTCCGGTGCGAATCCGACACCGGGGCTCTGAGCAGCAAGAATGCCGATGGCGTAGCACAACACCACCGGGCTGATGGTGGCCACAATGCGCACCCGCGATTCCGCCCACATCAGTGCGGCCGGCACACCAAACAAAAACACCAGCTGCAAGACCAGCACCACGCTCACAGCGCTGGGTGTCTGTGTTACCACTGCAAGCTGAACTTGCCGTAGAGCGTGCGTCCCGGCTGCTGATTGGCCAGAAATGTGCCCGGGAACAAGGCCGAATCAATCGCCTGATTGAGCACCCGTTTGTCAGTCAGGTTCTTGCCCCCCAGGGTGATGCTCCAGCGATTGGAAGCCGGCACCACGCGCAGGTGTGCTGAGTAGACCACATGGGCCGGCACACGCGTCGCCGGATCCAGATCGGTGTCGGTGAACTGTTCCGCCTGATAGCGCGCATTCAATCCCAAAGTCAGGTCATAGCGACCCACGGTGTACTCCAAAGTTGGGCTCAATGTGGCGGCCGTGCGCGGGGCAAACGCCAAGGTTTTCCCGCTCAAATCCTGCTGTGCATTGACGCCTTCAGAGACTGGCGCGGGCGCATCGGCGTAGCGGTCATAACGCGCATCCAGCCAACCCACCGAGGCCGCAATGCTCAGTGGCTGATAGGGCGTCAACCAATAGGCATCCAGCTCCAAGCCCTGCGAGTAGGCGGAAGCGGCATTGGTCACATCAAAGAACACACTGTTGAAGGCCAGCACCTGCAGGTCATCGAACTCCATACGGTAGAGCGTCGCATTCACGCTCAAACTGCGTTGGAACCAGTGGCTCTTGATACCCAACTCCCAGGCCGTTGCGGTTTCCGGCTCGTACTCCAGATCACCGCCGGTGAAGGAAATGGCATTGGCCCCACCGCTTTTGTAACCGCGAGACCAATTGGCGAAGACGCGCAGATCGTCATCGTAGCGGTACATCACGGACAGCTTGGGCGAGAGGTTGCCTTCCTCACGTTCGATGTTTTCGGTGTAATCCTCGCCATTGACCAGCAACTGCACGATGCATTGCTGGGTCAACGGTTTGGTAATGCATTGGCTTTCGCCATGCGCGTTGATGTCTTTGACCTCCCGGTTGATGCGCAACCCCGGCGTGACCGACCACCGCTCATTCAGGTGCCAGGTCAACTGACCGAACGCGGCGTAGGTCCGCACGCTTTGGGTAAAGTCATACTCATAGCGGTCTTCACCAATCACCCCGCCAACCAACGGACCCAACAGCGGCGCCAAGGCTCCGGTCAGCACGCCCAAGCCGCCAAACGGAATGCCGGCAATGGCGCCGCTGGTGAGCAGCTGCAGTCCGTCATTGGACAGCGCGTAGGACGCCAGATCATCGCCAGCCTCAATGCCGGTAATGATGTGGTAGTCGGTCTGCATGGCATACAGACCGGCGACAAATTCGATGCTCTCACCCCAGGGCGCCGCGCCTTGTCCACTGAAACGCCATTCCGCCGAATACTGCTCGTAGTCCTCAGTGTCGCCATACAGGCGCAACAAGTCCGCCGGCGAGGTGTCCAGATCCTGATACTGATCGACGTGCAGATTGGACACGCCCAACACCAACGTGGTGTTCAAATTGTTCAGACCACCCACCGCCCCCAGATCCAGACCGGCGTGGGCTGCCGCGCTCCAGGAATCCTTGTTCATGTAACCCGGATAATCAAAGCTGGTCTGGAAGTCGTGCGGGTTGTCTTCCACCTGCGGATCAAAGTTTTGCAGGTAGTTGCGGGTGTCGTCGTCAAGCACGTAAAGCTGGCGCGGCCAAAAGTGAACCTGCGACTCGGAGCGTTGGGCGACCAGCCCCAGCTGCAACCCGGCATCGCCGTCATAGTCGAAACGCAAACGTTGTGCCGACTGCTCCAGCGTATCTTCGTAGCGCTCGATAAGGCTGTTGTAGAGCCGACCATGACGATGGTCTTCAAGCAGCGCCAGGCGCATGCCCCAGTTTTCGCCGAGGCGTGCGCCCAAACCCGCCTCAAACCGGTCATCGGCCCATTCATTGCGGGTGTAACTGAGATCGGCTTCGACCCCCTGATCCGGCGCGCCACGGGTCACGATGTTGAACACCCCGGCGATGGTGTTCTTGCCAAACAAAGTGCCTTGCGGCCCCCGCAACACTTCGATGCGCTCCAGATCGAACATTGACTCTGTGAAGTACGCCCCGCGGGCGTAGAAAACCTCGTCCTGGACCAAACCGACAGACGGCTCAAAGCTGGGGTTGAACGTATTGGTGCCGAAGCCGCGGATAAACACCTGCGGCGAACTTGGACTGGTGGATTCGACACGCACATTGGGCACGTAGGTCGAAGCTTCCGTCAGGTTGCCGACATTGTTGTTCTTGAGAAAATCGCCCTGCAACGCGGTGACCGAGACCGGCACATCGCTCAGACTCTGCTCGGTCTTCTGCGCGGTGACGATGATTTCCTCGATGCTGCGGCGCGGCTGACGCACTGGCGGCTGCTCCGCGGGCTGCGACACAGGAATGGTCGGCAGCGGCGCCTCATCTGCTGAGCCGCTGTCAGCGCTATCGTCAGTAACCGGGATATCACCCGACGGACTTTGCGGCGGCGGACCAAAAAGCGCATCCAGCTCGTCCTGAGCCAACGCCGCCAACGGCATCATCAACATCACAAACAGTACGGCGCCCCACCGTTTCCTGGACCGCATCGGTTCCCCCCGAGCAATTGCGCGGCAACGCCACCGACATCGCTGCCCGATGACCGCTCCCGCAAACCCTGAAGCTACGGCAAGCCCAAAGCCACCACAATGACCCTACGTGCCAACCGCTTGACCGTAATGGACCAGATCACGGCCGATGGTGTCTGCACTCAGGCCCGATAGCGCGACGGCGACATTCCGGTCCAGCGACGGAAGCTGCGGCTGAAGGCACTCTCATCGGAAAAGCCGAGCTCCAGAGAAATCGCCGCAATCTTGTCGCCACGCTCCAATCCGCGCATGGCCAACACCTGCAATTCGCGGTCGCGCAGATGCTTGAAGGAGAACCCTTCCTCGGCCAACTTTCGGCTCAAATGGCGACCACTGATCGCGAGCAGACCGGCAATCTCATCTTTGCTCGCCTGAGGGTGTTGCTGGACCAGCTCCGATACGCTCACAGCGAATGACTTTTCGCCCAGACGTGACAACATCTGATCGGCCAAACCACGCAATTGATCACGCAATGCCGGATTGGCCTGGATCAGTGGCAGATCCAGCATTTCGGGGCGAAACAACAAGCGATCTTCGTCGGCCTCGAAACGCACAGGGCAACCCAGCAATTCGCGATAACGCGCGGGATCAGCCCTGGCCGCGTGCCGGTACTCGACCGAGTCCGGCTCAAATCGCCCTCCCGTGCACCAGCGGGCCAGGTGTATCGCATAGCCCAGCGACATCTCACTGCGCGTTTCGCGGCAAATCTCATAGTGACCGGTGTAGCACAGAGCCATCAGCCCGTCGGCCAAATGAAACCAGACCTCGCCGCCTTGACTGACAATGGGGTGGTATTCGGTGTACATCTCCAGTGCTTCGCCCAGGGTTTCGCAGCTCATCAGCAGCAAGCCCGCCACGTCCAGATGGCCAACTTGCAGATGAGCGCTCAACTGCAGACCGATCAATGGATCATCACTGGCATCACAGAGTTGTTGCCACAGCGCGTCATGCACATCCAGACGGATACGGTCATCGTTGAACACCAGGTCCGGCGTGGCGATGCCCATGCGCTCGGCCGCCTCCACCAGCGCCTGACTGAAACGTCGAATAACCGTCGGCTTGCTCATCGTCCTGATTTGTTCATGTTCTGTCCCGAATCGCTCGGGACGTCACCAGCGCGCGTCACTACGCTAAAAATCCCTAAAAGAAGCATGGTCATCCACGTAATGTACGCCATCATCGGTGCCGGGCCGACAGGTCTCGCCATGGCCCGCAATCTCCAGAAAGCGGGCCTACCCTTCCTGGGCTTTGAAATTCACCGTGATGTCGGCGGTCTGTGGGATGCGGACAGCCCGACCAGCACGATGTACCAATCCGCCCACCTGATCTCATCCAAGCGCACCACGGAATTTCAGGAATTCCCCATGCGCGATGAGGTGGCGCAGTACCCGCACCACCGCGAGCTGAAGCGCTATTTCCAGGATTATGCGCGTCATTTCGAGCTGTATCCGCATTTTGAATTCAGCACCGAGGTCATCCGCGCCGAACGCGACGGCGATCAATGGAACATCACCACGCGCTGTGATGGTCAGGAACAAACCCGGCGCTTTGACGGGCTGATGCTGTGCAACGGCACCTTGCACGAACCCAATCAACCGCCCCTGCCCGGCTCCTTTGACGGTCAGGTCATGCATTCCAGCGCGTACAAAAGCGCCAAAATCTTCGATGACAAACGCGTGCTGATCATCGGCTGCGGCAACTCCGGCGCGGATATCGCCGTCGATGCAGTGCATCGCGCCGCCAGCGTGGATCTATCGCTGCGTCGCGGTTATCACTTCCTGCCCAAGTTCGTGCTGGGACGCCCCATCGACACCCTCGGTGCGGGCCAGATGGGTTTGCCGCGGCCGATCAAACAATTCGTCGATGGCACGCTGATCCGCGCTCTGGTTGGCAAACCCTCCAACTATGGATTGCCTGATCCCGACTACAAACTCTACGAAGCGCACCCGGTGTTGAACTCCTTGTTGTTGCACCACGCCGGCCACGGTGATGTCGTCATCCGCAAAGACGTGAAAACCTGCAGCGGCAAGCGCGTGACGTTTGTCGACGACACCAGCGCAGACTATGACCTGATCGTGCAAGCCACCGGCTACAAACTGCACTACCCGTTCATCGACAAAGCGGAACTCAACTGGCACGGCGCGGCGCCTGAGCTGTACCTCAACTGCTTCCACCCACACTCCGACAACCTGTTCATGATGGGCATGATGGAAGCCGCCGGCCTGGGTTGGGAAGCCCGCAATCGCCAGGCTGAACTGGTCGCGCTGTACCTGGTGCAACTGGCCCGCGGCGACGCTGCCGCCAAGCAATTGCAAAGTGACAAGGCGAGGCTGGCCAGCCAGCGCCTCGACGGGGGTTATGCCTACCTCAAACTGGATCGCATGGCCTACTACGTCAACAAACAGGCTTACAACAAAGAGCTGAACGCACGTATCGCAGCGCTAAAATCGACGCTTTCCGACGCCACGGAGCGCGCCGCATGAACATTCTGATCACCGGGGCGGGAGGCTACATCGGGCGGCTGGTCGCCCAACGCCTGGCGCAAGACCATCACGTTATCGGTATTGACCTGAACGCTGACCCGCAAGCCGGCTTCGATCTTCGCGCCATGGACATTCGTGATCCGGCCCTGCGTGAGCTGGTCGTCGACAACGCCATCAGCCATGTGGTGCATTTGGCTGCCGTGCTGGAATTCAGCGGCGACCGTGCACGCGATTTCGACATCGACGTCAACGGCACACGCAATGTCCTCGACGCTTGCGTGGCCGGCGGCGTTCAACACATCAGCATCACCAGCAGCGGCGCGGCCTATGGCTACCACGCCGACAATCCGGCCTGGATTCGCGAAACAGACGCCTTGCGCGGCAACGTGGAAATGCCCTACGCCGACCACAAGCGTCAGGTTGAGGAACTGTTGGCGGACTATCGCGCGCAGCACCCCTCGCTGACCCAGTTGATACTGCGCGTCGGCACGGTGATCGGCGGCAACACCCGCAATCTCATCAGCAATCTGTTCGAGAAAAAACGCCTGACCGGGGTGCGCGGTTACGACTCACCTTTCGTGTTCATTTGGGATCAGGACCTGGTCGGGATCATTGAGCACGGCGTGAGAACCGGCAATGGCGGCATTTTCAATGTCGCTGGTGACGGTGCACTGACCCTGGATGAGCTGGGTCAGCTGATCAACAAACCGGTGGTGAAGTTGCCCGCCGCACTGATCAAAGCCGGGCTGACCATTGGTCACAAATTGGGTTTGAGTCGCTATGCGCCGGAGCAGATCAAATTCATCCAGTTTCGCCCTGTGTTGGACAACACCGCGCTGAAGAACACCTTCGGCTACGTCCCGGCCAAGACCTCGCGCGAAGCGTTTTTGTATTTCCGCGACCACGCTTTGGCCTCGCTCTAGAACCGAAAGCCACGCGCAAGACAACAGAAAAAATGGAGACACGGCGATGCACAGTTTGATTCGATGCACCGTGCTAAGCAGCCTGATGATCATGCTGCTGGGTTGCGGCGGCGGCCGCGATGACAACATCAGCACGCCGGCAAATGCTGCGGTCAGCGTGACGCGCACGGCAGGCGGTGTGCCGCACATTGAAGCCAAAGATTGGTACGGGCTGGGCTATGGCTATGGCTACGTATCGGCGCGCGACGCCATCTGCCGTATCGCCGAGTTCTATGTCACCACCGCGGGCGAACGCTCACGCTATTTCGGCGCGGACAACGACTTCCCGTTTCCAGCCAATGGTTTCACCTACAACAATCTCGACAGCGATTTCTTCTTCAAACTGATTCGCGCCCAAGGCACGGTGGAAAAGCTGGCCAATGAGCAGCCACCGTTGGGCCCCGGGCCGGAGATTCGCGATGTGTTCGCCGGTCACGTGGCCGGATACAACCGCTACTTGGCCGAAACCGGGGTTGATGGTCTGGCCGACCCGACCTGTCGCGGCGCTGAATGGGTCCGCCCGATAGACGTCGATGATGTGTTCCGCATGGCTTACACGCTGGCGATTTTTGCCGGCTCCGCGGCCTCAATCGACGGCATTGGTAGCGCTGCACCTGTGCTCAGCGCCAACGACACCGATGTCCCCAATCTGATTGACGCCTTGAGCAGCGCCCAAAACTGGCATCCCGGCGGGCAGATGGCGAGCAACGCGGTCGCAATCGGGACCGAAGCCAGTGCCGACGGGACCCCAATATTGATGGGCAACCCACACCAGACCTTCAACGATTCCGGCATTTTTTATCAGGCCAGCTTCCGTATCCCCGGCCAGGCCGAATTGTCCGGCACCACCTTCCTCGGCCTGCCGTTTGTGGTCATCGGCACCAACCGCGATGTGGCCTGGTCGCACACCACCTCGTCGGCCTTCCGCTTCACGCCGTATCAAATGCTGCTGGCGGGCCCTCACAGTTACCTCATCGATGGTCAGGTTGAGGCCATGCAAGCCTGGCCGCTGAACGTGGAGGCTTTGCAAGACGACGGCAGCCTCAGTCGCGTGGAACGCACGCTGTACACCACCCGCTTTGGCCCCATGGTCACCAACATCGCGGGCTTGCCACTGTTTGTCTGGACCCCGGTGCTGGGCTTTGCGCTGGCCGACCCCAACGCACAGAACATGCGCTATCTGAATCACTTCGTGAAGCTCGCCGAGGTGCAGTCGGTGCGCGAATTCGAAGCATTACTGGACGGCTTGCAAGGCATACCCTGGGCCAACACGGTCGCTGTCGATCGCAGTGGTGAGGCGTTTTACGCCGACATTACGGTGTCCGCCAATGTTGATGACAGCAAGGCCATCAGCTGCGGTTCGGCGGTCGGCGTCGCCACCTTTCCGCTGCTCGGCCTTCCAGTGCTCGACGGCAGCCGCTCGAGCTGCGCCTGGGACGATGACCCCGACGCCGTGGTACCCGGCATCTTCGGCGCGTCGCAACTGCCACGCCTGTTCCGCAACGATTACGTCAGCAACTCCAACGACTCCTATTGGCTGTCCAACCCCGATGAGCCGCTGACCGGCTACCCTCGCATTCTGGGTGAAGAGGGCACCGAGCGCCGACTGCGCACGCGCCTGGGGCTGAAAATGATCAGCGACCGTCTGGCCGGCACCGATGCCTATCCCGGCGTTGGTTTTACCCACGACATCATGAAAGACTGGTTGTTTGGCTCGCGTCAGTATCTCGGTGAAATGTGGCGCGACGATCTGGTCATGCTGTGCAACTCTCTGGGTGTGGCGCTGGGCACCAGCGGACCGGTCAATGTTTCTGAGGCCTGCCCAATTCTGGGCGACTGGGATCTGACCACCAATCTGGACTCTGCTGGCGCACTGCTGTTCCGACGCATCGCCGGACAGCTGCTGGGCCAGACCTTGCCCTCCGGCACCACCACGCAGACGCGCCTGCCAGGAACTCACGCTTTCTTGGTCCCGTTTTCCGCATCTGAGCCATTGGACACGCCGCGCGGCTTAAACGTGCTGCTGCCCACGGTGCAGGCCGCGCTCGCGGATGCTGTTGCCGAACTCAACGACGCCGGCATCCCGCTCAACGCCACGCTGCGCGATTACCAATACATCGAGCGTGACGGCGTGCGCTACCCACTGCATGGCGGCATCGACCGCATGGGTTCCTATAGCATTCTGAATATCGATTGGGACCCGCAGACCGGCTACGCCAACCCCTACCACGGCAACACCTATTCGCAGGTGGTCAGCTTTCCGGCGGATGCGTGTCCGCGTTTGTCGACCATCACCACCTACTCGCAGTCCCCTGATCCGAGTTCGTCATACCATGCCGATCAGACCGTGATGTACGGCAACAAGCAGTGGTTGGAGGTGCCGTTCTGCGCCGATGCGATCAACGCGCAAGCGATTGAAACGATCCAGCTGACAGCACAGCGCTGAGACCTTTGGGGCCTGCTTAAGACTCGCCAGCCAACGCTGGCGTTGCATGCTTGTCCAGGCTCACCGCCACGGTGGCAATACGCGAGCCGACCATCTCCTCAATACTCAGAGTGGTGCCGTCGCGCTCGATCGTCGCACCAACCACCGGCTGGTCATCCCAAGCCGCGCGCAGCATTTGATCCAACGTCAGCGACGCATCACCGGCCAGCACGACACCGTAGGAACGACGCAAGGCCTCCAGCGACGTGGTGCCTTTGAGGCGCAACAAGGTGCCTTCGGGCAGCACTTCACTGCTGACCTCGGCCACATCCGACAACACACAATCCACCAGCACGCGCGTATCGGGCCGCAACACCACGAAGAGGTGGTCACCCGCCTGGATCTGTGTCGAACCACGCGGCGGAATGATGTTGCTTTTGCGGGTGATCATGGCCACCACCACGCTGTCCGGCAGCGCGATTTCCGACAATCGCCGACCCGCCGCTCGCGATGCTTTGCCCAGGGTGTATTCGACGATGTCCGCATCCACTTCATTGAGCGCGGTGATCTCCAGGGTCGCGGCGGGAACGGGTGGCGGCGGCTCGGCAAGCTTGAGGCGGCGTGCAATCAGCGGCATCAAAGAGCCCTGAATAATGGCCGACAGCAAGACCACGAAGAACACCACATTGAAGATCAGGGGCGCACCGGGCAAGCCGAAGATCAAAGGAAAAATGGCCAGAATAATTGGCACCGAACCGCGCAAGCCGACCCATGACACCAGTGACATCTCGCGCAGGTTGAAACCCAAGGGGGTGAGCAACAACAGCACCGCCAGCGGACGCGCGATAAAAATCAAAACCAGCGCAATGACCAGACCCTGCAACCACACATCCACCAAGGCACTGGGATTCACCAGCAGGCCAAGCATCACAAACATCACGATCTGGCTAAGCCAAGCAACCCCATCGTGGAACAAGAAGGTGCCACGCTGAAACACGAAGCGACTGTTACCGATCACCACGCCGCTCAAGAAGATCGCAAGAAAACCGCTACCGCCCAGATTTGCCGCCAAACCGAAGGAGAACAATCCGCAGGCGGCAACCAGCACCGGGTACAGACCCGAAGCGTCCAGCTTGATCCCATTGATCATGCGCACAGCCGACCAACCCACGGCCAGGCCCACCAACGCACCGATGCCCATCTGCAGCACGAAGAGATGCAACAAGCCCGCACCCAGTGGCGCACCGTTGATCAAAACCTCAAGCAAGCCAACAGTGAGAAAAATCGCCATGGGGTCGTTCGAAGCGCTTTCGATTTCCAGCATGGCTTTCAAGCGCGACTGGATGTGCACGCCAGCATTGCGCATCAAGGAAAACACCGCGGCGGCATCGGTGGAACCAACAATCGCCCCGAGCAGCAAGCCCTCAAGCAGCGGCAGTCCCAAAATCCAGGCCGCCGTGATGCCGGTTACTCCCGCCGTGACCACAACCCCCACCGTGGCGAGCAAGGCCGACGGTTTCCAAACGCTCTTGATCGACGTCAGCGGTGTGCGCAATCCGCCATCGAACAGGATCATCGCCAGCGCCAAGGTGCCCAGCGCGTGCGCCGCCACTGGATTGTCGAACGCAATACGCCCAATGCCGTCTTCGCCGGCCAACATACCGACGAGCAGGAATAGCACCAAAACCGGTAAGCCCAGGCGCGCTGAAGCCTTGCTTGAGGCAATACCCAAAAGAATCAGAACAGCGGCCAGCAGAATGATGCGGTCAATGGTGAACATGGCTCGCCAGTCGTGGAACGAAAGAAATCAGGGTATCGCAGTATTGCTACGCCCCTGCTGCGACCAAGCAAAGCCTGGACCAGTTCCACCAAACTCAATCGCCGTCCAACGATTCCACGCCGATGTACTGGTGAATGGCCTCGATCGCCAGTTGGATGCGGTCAATCACCGCAGGCGCTTTGAAGCGCGCATAGTCCACACCCTCGGTCCAACCGTAAATGCTTTTGATCAGCGCTTGAGGTGTCCGCACGAAGTTGTCGATATCGAACAGAATCTTGTCGTATTCACTGCGCGTCGGCACCACATCGAGCAGTTCAAACACATCGGCCAGACGCTCCATGGTCTGGGCCACGCGCATTCCGCGATCAAAATCTGCCGGCACATAGGGCGGTCGACCACTGCCCGCGGCATCGACCCAAACCCTCAAACTGAGCTTTTGCAACGAGTGATACAGCGGCTCTTCGGAAATCACGAACAGCAGCAGATTGTTGAGGTTGGCCACCGCGGTCGTGTCGAGGTAGCTCCACTCCAAGCTTTTTACAAAGTCGTAGAGCCGCAGGTGCTGAGAAAACGTAGTGCGCTGCAACTGATCCAGGATCACGATGGTGCGCTCACCTTCACTCAAAGCGCAGCCTTCGCTCATCGCGCGATCAAAGGGATCAATCGGTGGATGACTGCCCTGCGGACTATCCGACGGCGCATCCACCGGTTCGTGCTGAGCAAAGTCGTGATACAGCACATTCGGAACATCCAGGGCGGCGGCCAAAGCGTTGGCAAATGCGGTTTTTCGCCGCCCGGCCTCGCCCGTGATGTTCAACATCCTGACGCTCTCGGCCGGACGCTCCATCAGCAAGCGGAGAGGTAGCGAGTAGTCCTCGTTGGTTTCGAAGCCGAATTCGGCCATGCGCTGCGTCAGTGACATGGCCGAAGCATAAGAAATCACACCGCGGGCGGGAAGCGTGCCCGGGCTTCATCGGGCACCCGGGCCGCTAGGTTTTACTGAATTGGTAGTCGCTAAGTGGAAAGGTCGCGCTACGCCAGGCCGCCTCCAAGGTGGTCGCGGGACGAAATGGCACATCGCCATGGGCATCGAAGTAATAGCTGTTGGCAGTGCCGCAACTGCCCCGATAGAAAATCTGCCGCGGACGGCGTTTGAGCATGTCCGCGAAAAACTTGGCCTGCGCCTGCTCACGAACTTCCACCCGTGTCGCCGCCTTACGCTTGGCTGCGCGCAGACAACGCACGATGTGACGCGACTGATTTTCAATCAGGGTGAAATAGGACGAACCGTTGTACGCATAGGGGCCGAGGACAGTGAAGAAGTTGGGGAAGCCCGGGACTGAGGCCCCTTCGTAGGCCTGGAAGCGCTCCCTTTCCCAATACGCACCGAGCTCCTGCTGGTTCCGGCCAAGCACGGCGAACGGGGGCAGATTGCCCTTCTCGAAGACCTTAAATCCGGTTGCCAGAATCAGCACATCCAGGGCATGGTCCTGGCCGTCCGCAGTGTGGATGCCCTCCGCCGCAATGTGTTCGATGCTGTTGGTTTCCAAACGCACGTTGTCCCGATTGAAGGCGGCCAGATAAGCGTTGGAGAAACTCGGTCGCTTGCAGCCCAGGCTGTAGCGCGGCGTGAGTTTGTCACGGACATCGGGGTCTTTGACCTGCGATTTGAGATAGGCATGCCCGATCTTTTCCGCCGCCGTAGCCACCGGCAGCAGACCGTTGTAATGCGCCGCGAACGGAAACGTGGCTTCAACAAATGTCTGGCTGAGCGCGCGCGCAGCCGCATTCAGCCCTGGCAGCCGACGCAGCGCGGCTTGCACCGGGCGCATCAAACGCGCATCCGGCTTGGGCAAACACCAGATCGGCGTGCGCTGAAACACGCTTAATGACTCAACGTCTGGTGCAATACTCGGAATCACCTGGACCGCGGATGCGCCGGTGCCGATGATCCCGACCCGCTTGCCGCGCAAATCCACGCTGTGATCCCAGCGTGCGGTGTGCATGGTGATACCCGCAAAGTCCTCAACACCGGGTATCGCCGGTGGGTTGGGCTGGGAAAACACGCCAGTGGCGCTGACCACATGACGGGCCGTGATCGACTCTCCCTGCTCGGTATCCAACACCCAGACGTTGGCGGCCTCGTCAAAACGCGCCGCGTCGACCGAAATGTTGAAGCGCAGATGCGGCTGCAAACCGAACTTGGCCACACAATCCTCTGCGTATTGCTTGAGTTCACGGCCGGGCGCGTACACCCGTGACCAGTCACTGCGCTGATAAAAGCTGAACTGGTAACTGAACGAGGGAATGTCCACACCCACACCGGGATAGGTGTTCCAGTGCCAGGCGCCACCCACACCGTCACCGGCCTCCAGTATGCAGAAGTCACTCAGCCCGGCTTTTTTCAGGGCAATCGCCACGCCAATGCCGGAAAAACCTGCACCGATAATGGCGACCTCGACTTGGGGTTTCTGCATCATGCCGCTTGCTCCTGATGCGCGTGATCCGCACGCGCTGCTTCTCCCGTCGCCAGGATGATGACGTCGAACTGGTGTTCGATACCCTCGACGCTGCGTATGCCATTTGAGCAAACCTGCACAATCGGCCAGGTGATCAGTTTCACATTCGAGGCTTGCAAGCTGCGATACCAGTCCGGTGCGATCAGCACCGGTTTTTGACCCACCGGTTCAAGCGGGGTGAGCTGACGCCGCGCCCAACGCTCAGGCACCGAGCGTTTGAGATGGGCATTGGCACGCTGTGCGGCGAGCACTTTCAACAACGGTCGCCCCAGCCAGGCCTCCGGCGCTGCGGAGAGTGGCTTGATCTTGCCAAAGGGCCAGTACGCCAAAACCCAGCGGGGGCTGCGCTGAAACACCGTGACTTTGGCGGCTTGTGCCTGAAGTCCGGGCAGCAGCTGAACCGCGCGTGCACCCGTGCCGACCAAAGCCACGCGCAATCCATCGAAGCGCTGATTTGGCGACAGATCCGCGGCCCGCCAAAGCTGGCCATCAAAGGTGTCCAAACCGTCAATCGCCGGCCAACTCAGAGCCTTGTCGTATTCACTCATCACAGACTCCTCAAGCGGTCGGCTGCCAACGCAGTTCGTGCACCCAAGACGGCACCTTGGGCAAAGCGCTGGCGGGAATTTTGCCGGTCAGCCAAACCATGGCATCAACCGGGGCGTGATAGACCTTCTGCGCCCGATTGGTGACGATACGACCATGCCGCGAGATGATCTGATACCAGGGATTGCGACGTATGTCGCGGCTGCGCGCCCCCACTTTCTCAAAGCGCGAAATCGCATCGAAAAGCTTCTTCTCCGGCAAGCCCATTCCCACCACGTTGTCGCGCATTTTGTTGAGCAGCGGCAAATACGCGGCGATACCCAGCAACAACCGGGGGTCCAAGGCTGGGCCAAGCATCTGGATGGCTTTGAGCAGATTGGCGTTGCGCCCCTGCAGCTCCATGACGGTGAAACCGACACCGAGGTGACGCGCTTCATCAGCATTGATCAGCTTGAACGCCTGATGACAGACCGGATCATCGACGGTGTCGAGCAAAAATTTGCACAACGCACCATCCAAGGCGACTTCCAACATCGGGATCACGGTGCTGAGCACGTGGTATGGCATCTCATCAGCGTAGCGATCCAACCATTCGATGACCAAGCGGATATTGATATTGGGCTCTGGCAAGGTATCGCCATCGAGCATGCCCCAACGCTTCATCAATGCCATTTCCGCATTGGCGTGACGCTGCTCTTCCGCGTGGAAGTAGCGATACATCTCACGCAGGGTTTCGTTGGGCGCACCCTTGGCCATGGCGGCAAAACCGCGTGCGCCGACGTGTTCGATCCACATCAGATCGCTCATAAAGGCTTTGAGCTTGGGCCACTGCTCGGGGGTGACCAGATCAGCGCCCGGCGCATCCCAATCCACGTCAGCTAATGCCCATTGCGAGTTCTTGACCTTTAGCAACATTTTGTCGAGGTCGATTTTGGTCGCGTTCGTCATGCTTTCTTCCTTGGTTAACGATCAGGCCCAGCGGGCCATCAAACGATTCAGTTGACCCGCACCCCGGGTATACAGAGCGGGCATCCAGCGCTTGGCACTCCACACCGCTTTGGCGTCGAGTTGGGGGACGACATAAAGCTGGTCGCGGGCGAGTGCTTTCAGGCTCTCCCGCACGACGCGTTCCGGCGTGAATGCCACCGAACGCATCAGCTTTCCGGCCAGAGCGCTGGCATTGGCTTCGATACGCCCATCGCGGACGATGTTGGTCTGTACAAAGGTCGGACACAGCGCGGTGACATGCACATCCAGTCCCGCCATTTCGGCCGCCAGGGTTTCGGTCAGCGCCAGCGCCGCCGCCTTACTCGCGGAATACGGCCCCATGCGCGGTGCAGCGGCGAAGCTGGCTGTGGAACACACGTTGATGACGCCGCCAAAACCCGCTTCGCGCAGCATCGGCGCAAACACATGGCAACCATGGATGACACCCCACAAATTGACGCCGAGCACCCAGTGCCAATCGTCCATGCTGGTTTCACCGATGACCTGCCCACCGGCGCCCACGCCGGCATTGTTGACGACCAGCGTGGGTGGCCCGTCAAACCAGGCACAGGCTTGAACGGCTAAATCCTGCATCGCATCCAGCTGACTGACATCGGTCTGCACCGCCAAGCCTTGGGCCCCTTGTGACTGCAGCAGACCCACGGTGTCCTGGGCACGCTGCAGGGAAATATCGGCGCAAACCACGTGCCCGCCACGGCGACCGATCTCCAGAGCAAAAGCGCGACCGATGCCACTGCCTGCGCCTGTGACCACCGCGCGAGCCAGCCGCGGATCTGGTTTATTACGGGCCATACCATTCCTTTATGAATGTGCCATTGATTGATGTAAGATTTAATCCGAATTTTTGTTCGGATACAAATCGGATATGGGCACAACCCGACGCCCCCGCCAGGCACGCGCCAAGCAAACCGTCCAAAGCCTTGTTGATGCGGGATTTTTGCTGATACAGCGACAAGGCAAGGAAGCCTTCACGACACGCAATGTGGCTCAGTTGGCGGGGGTGGGTGTCGGTTCGGTGTACGAATATTTCGCGGACAAACAAGCGTTGCTGGATGCGATGCAAGCCCAGGCGATCAATGCACTGCTGCGTATGCTTCGCAGCAATATGGCCAATCGCGTGCAGCTCAACCCGCGCGAGCTCATCCTCAACCTGCTCGCAGATTTACGTACCTTCCTGCACGCCGACGGCGGACGCTACGCGGCTTATGTCGCCACGCTCAGCCCGCGCGACCTCGAGGTCATCTTCCCCAGGCTGTCGCAAGCTCTGGGGGATCTGGCTGTGCAGTACGCCTTGCACCATCCCGAACTGCTGAAAGTCAAAAGGCTACCGATCATCAGCTACATCATCATCCACGGCGGCACCGCGGTGATTCGCCAACATTTGAGTGAAGATCAGCCACTCATACCGTTCGACGAGCTTGCGGAAGGTCTCGCGACCATGGTGGATGCACTGATGCAGCCAGAGACTCAGACGCAAACAGTCGCTGAAGCCGCAAACATCCAACCAGGTGATGTCGGCAAACCTGATTCACAATGAGCCATGCGAAACCTTTATGCCCTCACCATCAGACTCCTTCTCGCCAGCGGGTTTTTGCTGAGCCCGGTTACAGCGCATGCCGAGACGGTGACCGTCGCCGTTGCCGCCAACTTCCTACCGGCGATGCGCGACATTGCCACCGCTTTCAACAACACCTCGGACCATCACGTGCAATTGTCCAGCGGATCATCGGGCAAGTTCTATGCGCAAATCGTCAATGGCGCACCGTTCGATATGTTCTTCTCGGCCGATCGAGCCAAACCTCTGGCCCTGGAGGCCAAAGGCTTGAGCGTGCCCGGCAGCCGCCGTACCTACGCCGAGGGGGCGCTGGTGCTGTGGACCACGCGCCGTGACCTCAAGCTCGACGGCGCGGCGGCCCTCAAGCAGGGACATTTTGGCAAGCTGGCCTTGGCCAACCCGCGACTGGCGCCTTACGGCGCAGCCGCCGTGCAAGTGCTTGAACATTTGGGTCTTGCCGACAGTAGCCGGCAACACTGGGTGATGGGTGAAAACATCGCCCAGACCTATCAATTCGTCGCCACCGGCAACGCGGATCTGGGGTTTGTGGCCCTGGCACAAGCCCTCAGCCCGCAGGCTGCATCGGCTGGCCGGTTTTGGCCGGTGCCTGGCGCCTGGCACGCCCCCATCCAGCAAGATGCTGTGCTGCTGCGCGACAGCCCAGCCGCCCGAACGTTTTACGCGTTTGTCGCCAGTGACGCGGCCACAAGCATCATCCGCCGCTACGGCTATCGCATCCCAACGCGGGGTCAAGCCGCAAACCTCACCCCGTAGATAAGCCTGAGCTCTAAGGCGTGATCTCTTTGGACTGATTCTTGGTCAGACTGATGTTGTCCTTGAGGCTGATGAACGGCAGCGAGGACTCAATATCCAAGGCCAAGGTGCAGACACTGGCGCCATTGCCTTCGCTGAACTGCAGACTGTTTCCGCAAATGTCATTGCCGGGGTCTTCGCACACGATACGAACTTTCTTGACTTCGTTGCTGCTCAGCAGCGCGTTGTCCCACTTCAACTCGCGCGCGGGCTTGGACGGCGTAATGCGAATTTCCGCCTTGTTTCCAGCGGCATCACGCACCACCTGATTTTGTGCGTTGACCAATTCCAGGCGTGCCGTGTCATCTTTGCAACTGCCATAGTCGCTTAAACGCGAGCGGCTGGCTGCTCCCCGGTTCACGATGACCGCCCCCAGATCAAAGCTACGCTGCGGCGTCACAAGACGAACCTCAAACTTCAACATGCTGCGGTTTGGCGGCAGCAAACTGTCGGGGACATCGAACTCGATGTCGGATTCATCCCCGGCAGCTGACAACCTCAGCTGTGTGATCTCGTGCGTTTGGCTGCCGTTCAAATCGACGCTGGTCAGCAGCAGCTTGGCATCGGCGACATTGAAGCGGTCCAGTCGGTAGCCCGTAATGAAGCCGAGCCGGCCCACGGTCCAGGACGTATCGTCAAGCGGATTGGGAGCCGCAATACCGCGAAACTCGATGCTCCCCGCCGGCAAATGAATCCTGGCGTTGTCGGCATCCAGATAGATGAGGTCCACGTCAATACGGCCCGGCCGCAATTGGTCCTGGAGTATGTCCAGATCAATTTCATCAGCAACGCTTTGCATACTCACAGTGATCGCGCTGTTGAACGGGAATGGCTCCGTGTTGCCATTTGTATCTTTGACTGCAGCGACAGCCGTCGCCGTGAGCGGAATTTCTATTCGCTTTGTGCCGCGCCCAACCCTCTTGCGCCCGCTAAAACGAATGAAGGCGGGATGGTATGCCGGATCAGCCGATCCATTCGTATTGGCACAATCATCATTATCGCTCGCACTGAGGCGTCCGAGGCAGCGCCCGATGACTTGAATATCTTCACTCAGATCGCCCGTGACATCCAAGATAGATGGCTGAACTTTTTTCGGCTTAACCATCAACTCGGTTTCAAAAACCAGCAGACTCGGCGTGGCCGCGATCTCAATCCATCCCTCAGCCATGGAAAACCCCTCCATCAGAAGGCCTATGGGGCTGGCTTTGAAACGCGTGAGCACACGTTTCAAACCGGTCTTTGCTGCGTTTTCAGCGGCTTGCTCAGCACCTTGCGCCGCGGCGCTGGCGAAGCAGGCTGGCAAGCGCGCGTCCTCTAACACACCCTTCAAATCATTGGCGATGAACGGCAACAGGTTGTTGGCCAGTTTGGCGACATCCAAGTTGCCGTCGTTGCCGCGCGAGTCATTGATTTTCTGATACAAATCGGCGGACTTGGTGACAAAGTCCAGCGCGGTGATGCTCGCTGTCGCAATGCACTGCGCAAGCTTGCCGCTGTATTTGAAATCCTCCCCCGTGGCCAAAGAGACGACCGGCAAGATCATCACATCGATGATGGCGCGCTTGCGCAGCATTTCCGAAACACTGCGCTCTCGCGAATTCAGGGTCTCATCCAGACCATAGCCATAGCCGGCGGTGACGATTTCAACCTGGCAATCGGTCGAATTGCACAAAGTGCTGTCGCCCGCTTTGGGGAAGAAATGGGTTTGTTTAAAGCCCAGATATCCAGCGTCGCCGAACAATTCCAGATTAAAAAAGCCCCCTGTACCGCCAAGAATGTCGGCATTGAAAATGCCCGCCTTGACGCTCACATGGTCAGACCACAAGGACTCGGTATCGCTGTTGCCCGTGCGCACCGCAACGCTGGCCGGGACTTGATTCCGATTGACCACGCAGATGTCGCCAGCACTGACACCAGCCGGCCGCCCAGCGGTACGGTTTTTACACAGGTGCGCAACCGTCCCCACGTCGAAGTGGGCAAAGCTGTCGGCAAAGATCTTGTCGGCTTCACCGTTGCGTTCGCGACCTTTCTGATAACGCATGATCCGACGGTTGACATCATCATCCGACAAGACCAGCTCGGTACCGAGCAGCAGTTTGTCCGAAGCGTTGTGTGGCACGACAGCCAAAACCGCACGCGCCAACCTGTCTGCCAAACCGATGTAAGCCGTGTCATCGCCTTGCAACGCGTCTTGCAAGACTTGGCGACCATCGCTCAATGTCTGCCCGACCAGGGCCTGGTCGAGGATGTCACGTTGCTGTTGCCAGCTGAGATCACGCAATGCCTCGCGTACGATAGGATGACCCATGGCCATGGCCTGCAACCACGCATCCAGACTCAGATTCACCTGATCCTGATCAGGCCAGACCACCACGCGAAAAACACTGGGCAGGTGGGCGTCGCCATCATGCGCAAAGCCCAACATGGTCGGCTTGAAGGCCATGACATCTCGCTCCACGGCCTGCGATGCATTGATCTGGGAGAAAGCCTTGCCTTCGTAGAAGGTGACGTGATTGATGGCGCTTTGAATCGGACTGTCCAGGTTCACGGAGACGCGCCGCAGCCAGCTGATAGCAATGCGCTGAATCTCACCCTGCGGCGTTGAGACAACCAGTTCTGGAAACGCACCACGCCCCGGCCAATCCAGAGCAAAGGAGCTGGCGTCGCCGTTGCCCATGAGGGTGTGGGTGCCATCCGAAAATGTCGCCCGATCGAGGTTCAAACCGCGCAGCGGCAAAGGCTGCCCCTGATGCGCCAGCCCCACCGCCTGAACCAGAGGCCCACCGCTGGCGATGGCACGCACAGGACGCCATGACGTGATCCAGTCGCGGGTCATAATCGCCACCGCGTTGGGCCGCCCCACAATATCCTGCGTGTCGAGAAAAATCGTATCTTGGGCCGGCAAGGCAATGACCTGATCCTGTTCGCCACTGCGCAGCACCAGCCAAGCACTGTCGGACAAGGCGGCAAGCCCTGGCACGTCCAGACGTAGCGGCTGATCCGCATGAATAAAGCCCTGCGACACGCCATCGGCAAACGGCACACCCACGCCCGCCAGATCGAACGGCGCACCGGCAGGCAAAGCTTCAGGCGCGCGCTGCGGCAACGGGTCAATGCGGTCGATCAAACCGTCGCCATCGCTGTCCAGGTCTTCATCGCTCTGCATTGAACGCCCAGCATAGAAAGCCCCCACCGGGACCACGCTTTGATCGTCTCCGCTGGCCGGCGGATCCGCGCGTGTCTCGTCCGCAGCCCCACCGCCGCCTCCGCAAGCCAGCAGAGGCAGGGCGAGCAACGCCGGATACAAAGGCCGCAGCACAAATATTGAACGCAGGCTCATGGCGCGTCCTCAATGGTGATTTCAATCGGAAGATCTGCTGTATGCCCTGCGGGGTCAGCGATACGCGCGGCGAACGAGGTGACGCCGGTGACGGGCACACCATCAAAGCGGAACACCGGCCGGTGGTAGTCGGGCGCTCCGTCCTGTCGCACATAGACCAAGCCATCCGTCAGCTGAACGTAGGCCGGGTCACAGCGCACACGACTGAGCAGCGTCTGAACATCCTGCGACTGCGCATCGATATGCCAAAGGCTGCAGTTGGGCACATTGCCCGACGGCGTTTGCACCAGCACACCCCGATCATCCGCTTCAATACGCCACGGCGGACGCCCCTGAGCGACCTGCCCGGTGAACAGACTGACGGGGTCTACCGTGCCTTCGGAGACCACGGCGCCGAACAAGTCGATGGCGAAGACCTCAAAGGTATTGCCGGGCATAGCCAGTTGCCAATAGACCTGCCCGTCTCGCTCGATCAGCGCGCCAAGCTGGGTGCGCGATACGGATTCGGCAAACGCCGGCGTGATCGGCACAGGGGCCATGGCACCTCCGGTCCAATACAGCAACTGGGCGGCATCTCCGTGACCCATACCAATAATCAGGCTGCCATTGCTGTGATTTGCGAACACCGGTCGCTGCCCCGCAGACCCATCGATGTGATCGAGCAGCGAGATCTGATCATTGGCATCGATGCGATACAGATCGTAATCATTGTTGTTACCGGGAATCGGCACCAACAGCTCGTCGTGACGTGAATAGATCGGATAGCTCGCCAGGGTTATGGTCGTCGCCACGTCATAGAAATTGACGATATAGCGCACATCGCTGCCACGCGCGCAGTACAAGCGCGATTCCTCGACGAAACAGAACTCACCCAGCCGGTTGGCGCTGGTATAGCCCAGGCTGCTGCCTGAGCATGCCGCCGTACTGGTCTGAATCTGACCGGTCCCGGCATCCACACGACTCCAAACCGGCGTGTTTCGGGTGTCGCAGAAATACAGGTCGCCCAGCTCGGGATTGATCACCACTTCCTGAGTGGAATACACACCCAGCTCACCCAATTCGAGGCGCTCACCATTGGAAACCCATTCCAGCGCCCAGGTCGGGCCACCTGCCAAGCTGCTGGATAGGCTGTACACCACCGGAATATCAGACGCCGCCAGCACATCCTGCAAATCGCCAGATTGCCACTGAGTCCGAACCGACTGAGTCGTTGCCGAATAGACCCGCAGCGCGGTTTCGCTGCCGACAGTTTCCAGCCACACCGCATGTTGCTGGCCTGCGCGCTGCAACTGTCGCGTGGTGTCCTCAGTCAGCTTCTGCTCACCCTGGTAAGGCGTGAAGTCAAACCCATCGGCGCGCGGTACGAATACACCTCCAGCAGGCTGGCCGAGGAATTGCTCCAAGCTCAGTGCGCCGCCCTCCGGATCGTTGACGTAGGCTGTCAGCTCGGCGGTCTGAACACTCAGTGTCGCAGTACGGTCCACGGTAAACCGTGCCGTGCCCAAAACTTCGGGAGGATCGTCCACCGGTCGCACCGTAATGCTCGCGCTGTCGCTGGCACTGCGGTTTTCAGCATCCGTCACGGTCAACTGCACAACCACCGTTTGCTCGCCACTGACTGTCGGCGCGACAAAGGTCGCCAGCGCTGAATTGGCTTGGCTCAAGCTGATTGTGGGGCCGGACAACTGTGTCCACTGATAGCTCAGCCCCTGAGCAAGCGGGTCGAGACTGGCCTGTCCATCCAGAGCAACCTGTGCGTTTTCGTATACCGCCAGCGGAGCCGTCGCAACAGCCGTCGGCGCATCAGCCGGCGGCCCTCCCAAATCCGGGTCAGCGATGCTCACGATGACGCGGTCATCAACAATCGTGCTGCGTGCGCCGGCGATGTCACTCAACAGCAGGGAGAAGGTTTCGATCCCCTCCTCTTGATCATCCAGAATCACCGGAATGGTGACCACGGCAACCTGCTGCCCGGGTGCAATACTGAAACTGCCGGTGACCACGCGATAGTCCACGTCGGGTGTCGCGCTGTCGTCTTCGATGGACTGTGCACTGAAATGCCCGGTCACTTCAAAACTCACCGCACGATCCAGATGCAAGGCCACCACGGCAACGGCGCCGTCACCCTCTTCGGCCAACGGTTCCAGGTCGGACAGCAGCAACGGTTCGGACGGTAGTCCCAAACAGGCGTCGGTCAGATCACGCGGGCACAAATCGCTGGAATCCGGGTTGCCATCCTCATCGCTGTCCATGCGATCCGGCTGGCTGGTTTGCCCCAAGACAACCGCGCGGACTTCCTGATCGTTGCGGCGCCCATCGCTGTCACTGTCCGCATCCGGGTCCAACAAACTCTGATCATTGGCATAGTCCGACGGTTCAAGCAGCAACAGCCCACGCAATGCGTAGCGGCGCGCACGGTCCTCATCCGCCGCGACCAGTGCATCGACTTCGGTGGCGTAGATCGGGCAACGGCTGCTGAACTGCTGCCACGCCGAGGGACTTTGCTGAATCAGGTCGAGGAATTCAGCCGAGACAAAACAATCTTGGTCATCCAGCGTGAAGCTGCTGACGAAGCGCTCGGCCATGTACACATCACTGATCACGCCAGCGGGCATCTGATCAGCGGCGAGTTGCTCATCAATAAATGCCGCGACATCGCGCAAAATACCAGCGCCCGACAACACGCTGTCGAGGCGAGCGACCAAGGCATTGAGCCCACCTTGAGGGCCGACGCGATCCAGGGTTTTGAGGAAATCGGCAAGCCACAAACGGGCCACCGGATCGACGCGGTCGTTAAACACCACCGGTGCCGCTGCGGCGTTGAGTCGGGCTTCATCGGACAGGATCAACTCCAGCGCCAAGGCGGTGCGCGTACCCTGCCAATTCAGCGGTCCATCCCAGGTCTGAACCAGACTCTCCTCCAACCAACGGATATAGGCTTTACGGAAGGTTTCGCCATCCACCCACTGCGGATCAGTGGCTAAAAAACGTGGCAAGTCGGCATCCACCACGGCCGGCAGATAGTGTTTGTGCATCAGCAGCGTGTCATCAGCCTGACGCAGCGCCACATCGAGCATCAAGCCTTCCGATGCGGGCATACGCGCGGACGGGTAGCGCCCCGCCGCCAGATCCTGAGCGGCCTGCGAGGCCAAACGGGACGCGGCCAGATCAGCGCTCGTCAAGGCGGATTCGCTGAGCAGCGCCTCATCGACCAAATCCGCTTGTCGCCAAGCTTTGTAGCCACCCAGCGTCTGCGCGCTGGCCGCTTGCCACTCGCCATTGAAACCCGGGCGCGGCGTGAGGGCGGCCACGTCGCTGATGTACTCAACTTCATACAAGCGCCGCGCCAGGGGGAATTCGCGGAAGCGCTGGGCGCGACGCAGATAACTTTCACTGGGAGCGAGTTCCGTTGAATTCGGGAGGGTCTGAGTGTTCTCACCCGCGCGCGGCGTGAGTTGCGGGTCCGGGTCATCCGCACGCGTGCCGCGCAGGTCTTCATCCCAATCCGACCAACCGTCACCATCCGTGTCGACCGGCACCCAATTTGGATCATTGCGCTGATCGGCATCGGCACCGCGCAGCCACTCATCAAAGTCCGTCCACCCGTCGCCATCGCGATCAACATCACGATCACCGCTGAGCGGATCCAAGCCCAACTCGCGTTCGATCAAATCCGGAATGCCATCGCCGTCGCTGTCTCGCAGCCGCCCCTTGGCATCGGCCACATCCAACTGATACAGCTTGCTCGCTGCGGCCAGCTGCTGATTGGCTGCGTTACGCAATTCCACTGAGAGCGTGTGGGCGCCGGGCTCAATCACATGATCGATCAAGCCACGGTAACCGTCACGCACGGCCTGCGCAGGCACGCATCCCGGCGGACTCTGGGTGCCACACAAGACCACGCTGCGAAAAGGTTGTGCGTCCAGCTGCACGTTCAATGTGAGTGAGGTTTGGCTGGCCAGCAAATCGCCCACAACGCCGACTTCGAGGCGAATCGTGCGATCGTAAACCCCGCTATCCGGCCACACTCGCAGCACCTGATTGTTCTGCGGGTTCTGCTGACTGTTGCTGGCCTGACTCAAACCCGCCAGGGACACCGCCGGCTGCTGCGGCTGCATCGGTGGCCGGCTGTCTGCCAGATTGTTGATCAGCGCCTGCTGCTTTCCGATCAGACTGATGCCACTGGCCTCAAAGGTTTCCAGCCATTGACCGGTGTCGATGGACTGCAAACCAGGGTTCTCGACATCAAAAACCCAGGCTTCCGGATTGCCCCCTTCGAACAACGGCGACTGGGCGGTGCTGACGCTGAGCACGGCAACACCAAGGACGCCAACGGCCCATTTTTGCGGCTTCATTGGTCACCCCCGGTGTTGGAGTTGGCCTGAACAAACCAAGGACTCCCGCGCCATTGGCGGACACGCTGGTCCGAGGTGAAGTAAACGATCTGGTAGCGGTAATCGCGTCCTGCCATGCGCGGATAGCGATCGACGTACACGAACTGCCACTGGTCCGACGCCGGGTCCAACGGCACCAAGCCGATGTACGGATCGGCCAGCTTCCAGGTTGTGGGGTTGGTCGGCTGGCTATCCCAGTGCAATCGATCGATGGTGGGTGAGACCTGCTGCCAATCGCTGATCTCACCGGCGTCATTGCGTGCTTGGCGATAGACCACGAAGCTCAAAACGTCGCTGAGCGCATTGTCGGCACGCAGCAGTCCGTATTGGGTGCACACCGGTTCGCGCAAGCCGGGTGGGGTTTTCCCGCCACCTTCGGCATCAGTCCGATAGTCCGTGCATTCATTGGCCAGCGCGTCGATCTCGGCCAAAGGCAGCGCCAGAATCACCTGGTCCTCCAGATTCAGCGCTCCGATGTCCAAACCGCTCAAAACGCTGAGCGCATCCCCTTGGGGGGCCTGCGGCACATCGGGCCAGGGCAGATATTGCGGCGGGCCGGCCGTGGTATCGCGGTACGTGCAAAGCGGCGCCGTCCAATCCGACTGAACCGCGGCTTCGCCCTGAACCGTGGGGCCAATCGCGCGCAAACGCACGCACCATTCTTCCCCGGCAAACAGACTGTCCGGCACCACCAGATCGTGACGCAGCACGGCCTCCGGGTCGGTGCCTGGTTGCGCCACACCCTGGTTCAGCACCTCAGGCTGGGCGCCCGCGCGGCTCAATTTAATCATGGTTACGGCGATGGGCTCTGCCGGCAAACGCCATTTCACCGTGGCCTTGTCACTCAAAAACTCCAGCGACACCGGCTGCGGCTCCCCGGGCGGGGTCAACGACTCCGCACCAGCCACATGGAAGCAACCCATTTGCAACGAGGGCGATTGGTTGTTGTTCTCGTCCTGACTGTAGGCCGACAAACACAAGGTGCCGGCGATCTGCTCGTACTCCAATTCCCCCGGCGACGCACTTCCACAGGAACTGGCCAATTTGAAGCGCTGACCACCCAAACGTGCTTCCAAGGTGCCACAGGAACCGGCTGGGAAATTGAGTCGATGACGAATCGGGCCTTCGCTGCGTGCGCCGGGCTCAACGGGGACGCCATCACAGTTACGCTTGACCAGCGCCACCTCACCCTTGGTGCAGAAGCCAATCTCATCCGGGAGGCTGACGGTACAGGTCTGGGCCGGCTCACCCTTGCCCGGTGGTTGCAGTTGGTAACGCAGGTCAATCATTCCCGGTCCGCCGCACTGCTCACGCACCACATCGCTGAGACAAACGGCGCTTTTCTCGTCGTTCATGTCACGCTGAACCGTAGTGCCAAAACCGGCCCCACCGCACTGAACATCAATGAGATCGGTACGACCGATGCGGTCTTCAAAGGCCCACGGCTTGTCTTCGTTGATCACCGCGATATCGCACTCGCAGTTGTCATCGCCGTTGCTGGTGGACGAAGCGTGCACGGGCACATCCGGCGTGCTGCGATCGGGGAAGATCGCTCGCACCGGCGCGGACAGCTGACTCAAACGGCCATCCGCGGTCATGCTGGCGATGCGATACCAAAACACCGTGCCGGGTTCATCCGCCGGAATCTCGTCACGAAAACGCACCACCGGATCGCCGGTCTGCAAGTTATCCCAGGTGATCTTGACGTCGCTGGCCAGCGCTGAGGCCGCGGACGCTGGCACCTGATTGGCGTTGCACTGCGCTCCGCTTGCCAGCTGGTTCGCAGCAATGGCTGCGCGCTCAACACGGTCGCTCACGCCATCACCATCTGCATCCTGAAACGCACTCGCCTGGGCGAAGGTTTCGAAGCGATAGACCTTGTATGCGCTGACATTGGCGCGCACCGCGCGGCGCACACCGGTGTCGCAGTTTTCCTTCAGACCGACCGATTCCACGCGCCCGCTCTGTTCGATCTCTTCACGGTTGCAAATGGCCCGCCCCGAGAGGAATTCATCAATGTAGCCCTGCGGGGTGATGTGCTCCCACCACAGCTCCATCTCAGGATCATCGAGCCCCGCATCGGCATAGGTCCGCACATCCCAGGGTGCTGGTGGGCGGCTCATATCCGGCACGGTCACCAGCGCGGCCCGCGTAGCGCCGTACTGACCGGTAAAGTCGCGCGCTACCAGGTAGTAGGCGCGCGTATCACCCGGCCGCAAACCGGCAGCGAGGAGTTGGTCGTGGGTTTCCAGAAACACCGGTTCGCCGTCTTGCGCGCCCTCACTGGTGATTGGCGTGTCATTGACTTGCTGCAGGTCTGGAAAATCCAATCGCCCCACACTGTTGTGACTCAACCCGCGGGCTTCGCTGGCCAAATCGCGAGCAGTCAGCTGAGTGACATTGGCGTTGCTGCGGTACAGGTCATAGCCGGACACGCTGATTTGATTGGCCAAGCGGTCGGCCTGGTTATCTCCTCCTGGCGTTTTCCAAGTGAGCGCCACGGTGTAGTGGTCTTTGCCCGTTTCCAGCTCATCACAAACACCCTGGGCCACCTGGCCAAAGTCATCCACCGCGAGATTGCGCGTGGATTCGGCCAGATTGACGGTGACCTGCCCGGCCCGCACGGTTTCGCCACCACTGTGCTGAGCAAGCAGCTCGTAGACATGATCCGCCGTCGCGGTGGTATCGATAAACGCGCGGTTGCGCGCCCGTGCGATGTTGATATCCATGCGCGACGCCAGCGCCTGGAACAGGCGATCCGACGCGCGCGAAGACACCAAGCGCTGATGCAGGGCTTCAAAGAATTGGCTGGACTCGAACATCGCCACATCGGGATCGTTCAAGGCCAGACGTTTGAGCTGCGTCAGCGATTCCAGATAGCGGCGCTGCTGGGCAACACCGGCATACAGCGCTTTGATCTGACTGGAAGACATGACCGCATGCGCGGGCAGTCGGGCCAACTCCTCACCGTCACGCAGAATCACGAACTCCGACAAGTCGTCCGGCAATTCGCCTTCCAGCACATCCCAGCGCAGATACACCACGCGCTGCTGTTGGCCCTCGCTGGACATCGAGCCCAGCGGCGCGGCTTTGCCCACAAAGTAAAGCGCTTGCTGAGCTGACGCCATCAAAGGCAAGCCCATCACCGCAAAACACAGGGCACGCAGGGTGACGGAGACATTACGAATAATCATGGCGCACATCCCTTAGTGCAAAGCGCTGATGGACATGTCGAGCAGCTTCCAGCTGCCATCGAAACTGGCGGCTATGCGCGCATCGGCGGTGCCGCAGAAGCTGTCAGCGCGACTGCGCTCCACCGAGGTCCAGCCGGCCGGTTCACACAGACCTAGACCAGCCGCGCCAAAGCCTTCACCGGCAAACACGAAATCGCCGTCGGTGTTGACTGTTCCCAAGGCTCGAATCTGGCCGCGAATGGCGCCGACGCAGCCGACCTTGCCGTAGGCGCCACCGCCGACCAACCCGCCCACCGTCAATGGTGGGCCAGCCAGCACCCATGCGCCGGCGTCCGCCGCCACACCGATGGTCAGCGGGCAACCGTTGGTCCACACCGGAATACTGGCGGAGCCGCGAATGTAAGCACCGAAGAAACCGCTGTCGGGGATCGGTATGAACTGCGCTACATTCGGATCCAGCTCCAGCAGAATGTCCTGGTTGCAGGTGCGCCCGGCCAGGAATGCTGCCTCGACCGCAATGGCGCTGAACACCGCACCTGCCGCCGCGCCCACATAGGTTTCGCGATCACCGACGCCAGCGGCGAATGCCGGATCAAAAATCTTGAATTCGGTGAAGGCGATCTCGCCCTGGGTTTGCAGCCCGCCGAACACGCCTTTGGGCACGATTCCGCTGTTGCCGCTTTGATCCAGCGTAAAGCCCATGTAGATCTTCTTCATGGTGATGTCGGAACTGCCAAAACGAGCCGGCAAATTGAATGCAGACAAAGTCACATCCAGACGACTCTGGCCTTCCGGAATGCTGCATCCACCGGTCTTGTTGCTGGCTGACCAGCTCACCGCATCGAGCGCCGCACCAAAGGTCTTGGGGTCCTGGCCTTCAGCATCGGCACCCATGGTCCACTGGGCGCCCAGATGCGCGCGCTCCAGCTCGTCACCCGCAATCACCGCAAAGCCATCCATGCTGGCCGACTGCAAGGGAATGGCTTTGAGCGGTGCGGTGGCATCCGCCAGCAGATCGTTGATCTCGCCCTCGACTTTGGCCACGGCACCTTTCACCGCCATGTTCACCTGGTCGGTCACGTCGAGCACCAGCGAGTTGAGCTTGTAGCGCAGCTCTGCCATTTGCTTGTCCGCCTCGGTGCGCAGATTGCGCACCGGCGGGGCGTCCATCAGCGCCATCACCAGCATGCGACGCAGCTCCTCCGGACTGTAACTGGCGCCAGGCAGCACGCCGGCCAGCTGGGTGCGAATGGTGCGCTCAACCTGATCGAACTCGCTTTCCACACGCTGCGTGATCTGCGCACTGAGGAAGTCGAGAATGTCGACCTGGCTGGGATCACGCGGATCGGCGATGACCGTGTTGACCATCGGGTGGACAACACCCAAGCCGCTGGCAAACAAGGCCGATCCGGTGATGTAATCATCCAGCAACGCTTTGACATCGGCCGCGTCGGGCGGGTTGGCAACTTGCTGATCAATTTGATCCAGCATGTCTTCAGCCCGCGCCAGAGTTTGATTGAAGGTATTAAGCGGCGCCACAACCTGATCACGCACCGTGGTCGTCAAAGCACTGAGCTGATCAAGCTGGCTGCTGGCTGTGTTCAACACAGCGCTGACGCGCTGGACCTCGGTGTCGATCTGACTCAGCAGGTCGTCGGCTTCGGTCATCATGTCCGCCACTTGGCTGGAGCACACCGAGGTCTTGAGGCGCTCCTCGACTTCGCCCAAACGTTCGAGCAAATCCTGCGCATTGCGCGAGACCGCCTGCTGTCCATCCTGTAGAGCTTGAGCCAGCGTCTCATCCTGTGCGGCCAACTGGATGATCGGCACCAGAAGATCGCTGCCCTTGGCCAGATTGAGAACGGTGCGCATCACATCCAGCGAGGCAAACAACTGGGCCACATAACCGCTCGCCTCACCCGTGAGGCTACCGCCGCAAACCGTGCTGATCACCTGACTGGCCTGTCGCAGCAAGCTATCAATTTCCGCCAGGCTATAGTCGATCTTGGCCACCGCGTCCTGCCCCTGGGCGACAACTGACTTGGCGCGTGACACCTCATCGCCAATCCGACCGGCAACCTGATCCAAGCCACTGTGCAATTGCCCACTGGCCGCCGACAGTTGCGTCAGCGCGGTGCGGACCTCGGTCGGCACCTGGGGCAGCGGCGACGGGTCCAACTGCCAGTTTTCAACTTCGCTGAGCAACCGCAAGCCCGGCTCGCGCACGCTCTGCTCGGCCTGATCCAACAACGCAAAGGTCGGCTGGAGAATCTCACTGCGCAACAGACCGATGACCTGATCCGGCGCACTGTGGAGCTCGGCCAAACCCTTGGACAAGGTGACCAGCGGATCTTCGCGATACGGCGACAGCGCGCCGATAGCCTCACCACCTTCTTCCAAGGACCGCGTCAGACCTTCCTCAATCAGCGTGTCCAGCCCGCGACCGGCGAAGCGGTTGACCACATTGAGCTTGTCTTGGATGTCGCTGAACAGCGGCTCCAACACCGGCCCTTTGACCACCCGCGACTTGATCAGCAACGCATCCACTTTGGCCAGTGAGTCCGGGTTGCCCAGATCCATCTGAATCTGCAGCTCCTGAAGGGCCTGGATATCCGCGCTGGCGCCGAAACTGAATTTGGTCCGATCCGATTCAATGAAGTTGATACCGGCACCCGCTTCAAGCACCAGCAAATCGATCGACTTGCGCACCCCAATAAAGCTCGACAACTCCCGACCGTCCAGCCCCATCGGCGCGAAATACGCGGGCAAGCGGAACCCAAAACCGGTATTGCCCCAGCTGTAACTCACGTCGAACTGCAGCGCACTGTTGTCAGCCAGCCCAGCCATCAGCGCCTGGTTGTTGCGTGCCAGATTCTGATCATCCAACTCACCGCGCGGCAGCAACGCGGATGGTGCGGCCACATAGCCGTCCGGCGTGAGACCGAAATTCAAAGTGTTGAACAAGCGGTAGTCCGTCTCGACGGCATTCCAGAACGGCAGCCCCACCAAAGACTCGCCGTCCATCCAGGCGAACGCAGCCTCCTGCCCCGCTGAGTAATCGGTGCAGGTCAGCAGGCTGTCGTTGGCGTTGCCATCCACGCAGTTCAGTCGCGCTTTGGAAACCTGCGTGGCAAAGCCGGCCTTGTCTTGCGTGGCATCCAGTTCAAATTCACCCAGGCCACGGCTTTGCTGAAAGCGCACATAGCCCTCCGGTGACCATCCGATCTGCATAGCGATGGGACGGTCCAGAGCCAGCGGATGCACACTCTGACTGAGCGTGGCGAACAAGGCATCGTCGCCACACTGAGCCGCCGACGCGCCGCTGGCATCGGTAAATTTCAGACTGCCGATGACGCTGGGCATCTGCCAACTGCCCAGGGCTGTCGGACAGTTCTCGTCAACCACGCCGTTGCCGTTATCGTCGCTTTGATCGCACAGCTCAAAGACCAGACGCCCTTGGCCAAGATTGGCCGCACAGTCAATCTGCAACCCGGCAAACAGTATGTCCGAGATCTGGGCATCACCCGCCAGATCAAAACCACCGTCCAGCCAGGTGATGTCGTCAACCTGATTGTCGACCGCGCGAATGGCAAAGCGCGACATATCCATGTCATAGCCGGACAAGCGCATGGTTTGCCCTGCACCGCCCAGATTGGCGTTGAAAACGCCGGTGAACCCACCAGGGCGCAACACGTACTTGGTCGCCACACTGGCGCTCAGATTGCTGACATCCCCACCGGAATCCACACGCAAAGGCTTGCCAGCCAGACTTCGTCCGCTACCAAGCTGCGGTACGCCCGTCGCGTCTGAGTAAATCTGCGGCCCCACGCTCAAACCGATGGGCGCATAGTTGCCGAGGCGATAGGCCTCGCTGCCGACCGGATGAATCTCCACGCCGTTGCCGCCAAAGTTCAAATGCGCACTGAGCGTGCTCACGACATCATACTGCGCATCGAACCGATAACCCGCCAATGCCAGCTTGGCGCTGTCACCGGCCATCAAATCATCCGGCCGTGCAAACGCGTAACGCCCTACACCTTTGCGCCCGAAAGCCGGTTGCTGGGCCGTCTGCACAACAACATCACCGACCGCGAAACCGTTTTCATCGCGGATCGGCTGACCACGAACCTCGTAGGGCAAAGCACTGCCCGCCAAACAGCCAGCGTCGCGACAATCGGCGCTTTGATCGAAGCGGTACGTCAGGATCGGGCTATCCCACTCGTAAAACCGGGTTTCGCGCAGATCGACGCTAAACCCATCCCAGCTGACTTGCCCTGTGGGCACGCTGATGCGCCCAGAGCCCGCCGGGAAAGCCAGAGTGCCATCCAAACCTTGCGGCGTAAGCTTGAGGCTGGTGCTGATACTGCCCCGATAGAACACATCGTTGCTGGCCAGAAGACTCAGGTCATGGCGCGGGTCCTGACTCGACATCGCGCGATGCTGCAAAAAGCGCAGACCATTGACGCTGAGCTGAGCGCCGTTTTCCGTCAGTTGCCCACCATCGATGCGGAAACCAAATGGCAGCCACTCGGTCATCAGCGTCAGCGGCGTGCTCGCATTCCCCACATACAGCACCGGTAACAGCACACCCGGCAGTTGTGGCAACTCAGTGCCGTGTCCCTCGGGCAATGGCCAGAGTGATTCCGCCAAGTCGATGTCGGCGTCTGTTGCAGTAATCGCGGAGCGCCCGCCATTTGGGGTCAGCGAAACACAGATTTCCCCTTCCAATACATAGGGCGCATCCGCGGCTTGCGGATTGCTACCCAAGGCGCGCAGCGCGGCATCGTCGAAACCCGGCTGGTAAGTCAGATAGCGGCCATCAAGCAGCACATCACCGCTGGGGCACCGCGCGCCCGGCGCATCGTTCAGGACAATGTTTCCGGGCAGCAAAGGCAAACGCAGATCGCCGAACTGCACCTCATCCTCCAGCGGCACCAACAAAGGCAACTGGGCCAGAATCGGCGCGTCGAGGAATTGACCTTCGACCTGCAAACGCAAACGGTAGCCGGTATTGGCGCGGGCCAAATCCAACAGATTTTGCAGAGGCTGATCCGCCAGACTGACCAGAATTTGTGGTGCATCACTCAAGGAATCATCGGCGTGCAGCACGTCCGCGCCAAAATAGGCGTAGGTGCCCATCGCCGCCTGTGCTTGGACGCTGTCCTGGCTATCGACCACATACAGGGTCAGCTCAACCGGCCAGTCGCGTGCCCGCTCCGAGCACGTCGCCGCACCGCTGTTGCAGCTGGCCTGCAGCACGATGGCCAGTCGCAAAGCCAGTTCGGCATCATCACCCACCAAGCCTTCCAATGGGTTGACCGGGTTTT
>CAZVMN010000011.1:0-141663 GCA_964629015.1 uncultured Oceanococcus sp. | reverse complement strand
CGGCTGTGCAGCAAGGTGTGGCAAAGCAGCATGGGAATGGCCACGATCAAACCCAGCACCGTGGTAACCAGCGCACTGGAAATACCACCGGCCATGGCTTTGGGATCGCCGGCACCGTAGATGGTGATGGCCTGGAACACGATGATCATCCCGGTCACCGTACCCAGCAGCCCCATCAGCGGCGCAACCATGGCAATGATCTTGATCAGCGGCAGCCCGCGCTGGATAGCCGGACGCTCCTTGATGATGGCTTCCCCGAGTTTGACTTCCAGGGTCTCAACATCGTCAGTGGCGTGTTGCTCGCCTGCCAGCAGCACGCGGCCCAGTGGGTTGTCGTCGCTGGCCTTCGTCGATTTACGCTGGCGGTTGACCTTGGCCATCACCGCGCCCAGCGCCACGAAGCGCCAGATCGCAACGATCAGACCAAACACGCCGACCACGGTGATCACATAACCGACCAGCTTGCCCTGATGCCAACGCTCGGCCAGGGTCGGATTGTTGATCAGCGCACGCAGGTAGCCACCACCGGCAGCGCCGGTCGGATCAACGCCCAGCGCGGTGTAACCGCTCTCGGCCTGCTGCAACTTGGCTGCGCCTGAGGTGTAGTCATCCGGCTGACGCGGCAGCACGGATACCGCATCGGTGTCACCGTCATAGCTCAGATAGTCGCCTTCCGACACCAGATTGAACAAACCGACCCGCACGACCTCGCGGCTGGCCTCGGTACCCACCGGGGTGGTGAATGTGACCACGCGACCGGACTCGGTCAGCTCGCGGTGCAGTTCGAACCACAGCCGCTCGATCTCCTCGATGGTCGGCAGTTCGGTATCGTCATTCATCTTCTTGATGAAGGCGGTGATGAACGCACTGCGGTCCTTGAACTGTGCGGAGGTGATCGATTGCGCAAAACGCGCACGCAAATCACCGGCCGTGCCGGTCAGATGACCAAACAACTCTTTCAGCGAACCAAGGCGCTCATCACGCTGCGCACGCTTTTCCTCAACCGCCAGCTCATTGGCATTGAACTGCTCTTCGAGCGTGGCGCTGCGTGATTCCAGTGCCGCAATTTTGGCCTGGGCCTCGGCGATCAGAGCGTCCTGGCGCGCCGCATCTTGCTTGAATGCCTCTTCACGTTTGCGGTTTTCCTGCGCATCACGCAGCCGGCCCTGACGAACCTCCTGCAGCAGTTTGTCCATGGCCAGAGAATCCTGACCCTGAGCCGCCAGCGGTGCAGAGAAAGACACCGCAGTCAGCGCGACCGCAGCGGCAATAACCGTTTTGAATGCCTTCATTTCGCCACCTCCGGCGCCGGAATCGGCAGAGTCACCATGTCGATAGACGCCTGCTTGCGAGCCATACGAATGCCATTGCGCACACTGTTGCGGTAGGTGCCCGCGTCAATCACATCCCAACGCTGGTCCTGATGATTCCAGGCCGCTGTGGTGGTGGTGTCTTTGGTTTGCGCAACCATTGCGATGCGCCCGAACCGCAATACATCAACTTCCTGTGGACGACCATCGATGTCGATGATGTCTTGATAGGCGTCGATCTTGCGCCCGTATTCGTTTTCCACCTGGTAGGCCTCAAGGACCTGGCGGAATTTTTCGGCGACATTGATATCCGCCTTGCTGATGGTTTCATCAATGAACGCCAGCCGTTCGCGGCGCTCCACTTCATGAAACGGAAGGTCCAAATTGACGTAAGCCTCAAGACTTTCCGCCATGCGCGTCACCAGCGGCAGCATCTGCCGTTCGATCTTGGCGACCTGGGCGATGGACCCGTCAAAACGTTCGATCAGCGCTTCCTGACCCTGAATCTGGGTTTGTAGCTGCTGGTTGTAATGTTCCAGACCTTCAATCTGCTTGAGCAGGGCCCGGTAGGTAATCAGTTTGGCTTGCTGGGAATCGACCATGGCATCGATACGCGCTTGCGATTCGCGCGCGGAGTCCGCCTTGGTCATGCCCTCGTCCACCACCTTGTCCAGCGGGGCTGCGGCCATAACCGACGTGGACGCGCACAGGCCTATAGCCAGAAGCAGAGATGATTTTTGATGTCTGCTGAAGCGCTTCGCCATCAGTCCATCCTCAAAAGTATTCATTGCAATCGGAAGAAGCGGCGACCTCATGCGGCCGCCGCTTCTCAGTTCAAAGGGCTTGTTGAGAGCCCATCTCGTCTTAGTCGACCGACACCGAGTTCGGGATCGTCCAGCCGTTCCACCAGGCATCGGCTACGTTGGTTCCCGGCTCAACTGCGCCGATGTAATCGGTCGCATCAAACGTGAAACCGGAACCGTTCGAAACTGCGGTAATCGTCGGTGCGCTCACCAATTGAGCCTGGTTGTTGGCAACCACTAAGGCCTGATTCAGGCTGACACCGACCGAGGCATAGTTGGTTTCAGTGTCTGCAGCGCGATGCGTGTACAGGCCACCGCTGCAGTTACCGAGGATGTTGACCAGGGTCACGTCGGAGAACGCATCGTCGGTGTCATCGCCATTGGTGTCTGCATCATCAATACGGATGCAGCCTTCGTCCCACCCGGTCAGGGCGGTGTTGAAGATCGACACAGTCAGAGCACCGCGCAGGCGCATGCCCGGCTCGTTGGCGCTGACGGTGTTGCCAACCAACAGGATATTGGCCAGTGTGGCCTGGGTCTGCGGCACGTAATCTTCATCCGAGCTGTTCGCCTCAATACCGCGTGGGTCATTGCTGCCCTGCGGCGTGGCGTTATCGCTCTTGATCACGATGGCGTACTGGATGTTGCCTTTGTAGCCTTCATCGAAATCGATGTCGTCATCGTCATTGCCGGTCAGAACCAAGTGCTTGGCGTTCACCGTGCCACCGAACCATTCGACACCGTCATCCAGATTGTTGTGCACCTGGATGTAGTCCAGCGAGGTCATGTAGCCCACGCCCTGCAGGGTCAAACCGTTGACTTCGTTGTTCGGACCCGCGACCAGACCGCCTTCAGCAATACGCACGTAACGCAATGAACCGCTGTTGTCGGCCGGATCGTCACCGCCGTAGAAGGCCACACCGCCACCGCCTTCACCAGCCACGTTGCAGTAGCTGTTGGCGCCGTGGCAGTTGCCGGTGTTACCCGCGCCAAACTGCGGGGCAAAGCCCTGCATCACGACGCCACCCCATTCGCCCAGGCCGTCGAAATTTTCGTCCAGGCTGGAGAAAGTGATCGGAGCCGAAGCGGAACCGTTGGCAATCAGTTTGGAACCACGGGTTACCACCAGTACGCCGGTTTCGGTGCCTTTGACATCCACGCCCGGACGGATCGTCAGGGTGACGCCATCGGCCTTGATCTGGTCAGCTTGGCTTTCGCTGTTGATCTCGACATTGCCGTCGCCAACCTTGACCAGACCATTCAGAACCCAGGTGTAACCCGCGACGAAGGTGTAGTCCTCGTCGATGGTGCCGGTCACTTCGCAGATCATGGTGTTGTCGTTGCAGCTCACGAAGCTGGCTGAAGCCGGTGCTTCTTCCGCATCGCTGAGCGAGCCCGGGATGGTCCAACCAGCCCACCAGGCATCACCCATGGACGTGCCTGGCTCTACCGCACCCACGTAGTCGGTGGTTTCGAAGGCAAAGCCCGAACCATTGTCGACAGCCACGATATTGGTGGCACCCGCAAGCTTGGCGAAGCCTTCATTGATGGCATAGGCATCGTCCAGGCTGATGGTCTGGCTGCCCACGCCGCCCGCGGTGTTGTCGGCATCTTCATGTGTATAGAAACCACCAGCACAGTCGCCGAAGACGTTTTCCAGCGACACGTTGGAAAACTGATCTGCAACGTCGTCACCATTGGTATCGGCGTCGTCAATGCGGATGCAGCCCTTGTCCCAACCCACCAGAGCGGTGTTGTAGATGGAGGTCGTCAGCGCACCACGCAGACGCATACCCGGCTCATTCGCGCTGACGGTATTACCAATCAGCAGGATGTTGGCCAGGCTGGCGGTGGTTTGCGGCACAAAGTCTTCATCCGAGCTGTTGGCTTCGATGCCGCGCGGGTCATTGCTGCCCTGCGGTGCATCGTTGGCGCTCTTCTTGACGATGGCGAACTGGACGTTGCCCTTGTAGCCTTCGTCATAGTCGATGTCGTCATCGTCGTTGCCAGTCAGCACCAGGTACTTGGCGTTGACCGTGCCGCCGAACCATTCCACACCGTCATCCAGGTTGTTATGGACCTGAACGTATTCGATGGTCGTGGCATGACCCACACCCTGCAAGGTTAGACCGTTGACTTCGTTGTTGGGGCCGGCCACGAGGCCACCCTCGGCAATACGCACGTAACGAATGATCCCGCTGTCGTCGGCTGGAACTTTACCGCCGTAGAATGCGACGTCAGAGCCGCCTTCACCGGCGACATTGCAGTAGTTGTTCGCGCCGAAGCAGTTGCCTGTGCCACCTGCGCCGAACTGCGGCGCAAAGCCTTGAACGACAACACCACCCCATTCACCCAAACCGTCGAAACCGTCGTCCACGCTGCTGAACGTGATCGGGTTGGCTGCGGTGCCGTTGGCGATCAGGCGATTGCCGCGGGTCACGATCAAGACACCGGTTTCCAGTGCTTTGACATGCGTGCCAGCCGGGATGGTGAGATCGACCCCATTGTTGCGAATCTCGGTCATCTGCTGGTTGCTGGTGATTTCAACGTTGCCGTTGCCAACCTGCACGAACCCGTCGAGGAACCAGTTGAAGTCCGAGCTCAGCGTGAAGTCTTTGTCGATAGTGCCCGACAGCGTGGCATTGGTGCCGCTGCAGCTGACAAAGCTTTCCTGACACACGGAATCGCCGGCGCCCGGCGTTGCGGTGGGTGTCGGGGTCGGGTTCGGATCGGAGCTGCCCCCGCCGCCGCCGCCGCCACAACCAACCATCGCAGCTGCGGTCAGGCCTAATACTGCCAGGCCAGTTTTCTGAATCGTCATGGGATATTTCCTCTCCATTGGAACGTCAGGTGAAATAATCAGAAGCTCAGCGAGTAACCCAAAGAGAGGCTCAGGCCTTTCTTGTAGGTCTCGATAACTCGCCCGCCCTGTGTGCGCTCGATGGGCTCATCGAGCAGGTTTTTAAGCTTGAGGCTGAATTTGGAACCGTTGCGCAGGGTCTTTTCCGCGGTCACGTTGATGTCCAGGCGCCCGCTTTCCTTGATCGGCTCTTGAGGGGCGCGTGCGACTGCGTCGATCCGGTCGCCGAAGTAATTGGCCACGAAGGTCAGCTTGGCATCCCACGCATAGTTGTCGTAGGCCACCTGCAGATTGGCCAGAAACGGCGACTGACCTTGAAGTTCACGGCTGTCGCGCCCTTCCAGGCGTTGGCCATCAGCATCCAAACTGATCTCCGACTCGATGACGGCGATGTTGCCGCTCAGATCAATCACGTGATCAATGCCATCCACAATCCGCGTGCTGCCATCCAGCTCGATACCCTGAACGGTGGCGGACTCGCTATTGCGGAAGGTCAGTGCTGAGACCGCAGAACCGGAGCCATCCGACACCGCGCGCTCCAGCGGATCGCTGATGTCCTTGTAGAACAGAGCCATCGAGACACTGTCCTGATCACCAAAGTAGTACTCGCCGCGCAGATCAAAGTTGCTGATGTCGGAATCGCTGCAATTGGGGCAGCCGATGTACTGACGACCTTCCTGATCGAAGAATCGCGAGGCCGCCAATTCGGTAATGTTGGGTCGCGACACCGTGCGCGCGAAACCGCCGCGCAACTGCAGCGCATCGCTCAAGCGGTAAATCACCGACAGGCTGGGCAGCGTCTCGCTGGAATCGCGATCCGAATCTGCAGAGACCGTGTCACCCGAAGCATTCGGATAGTTCAGATCAATGCTGTAATCCTCTAGCCGCACACCGGTCACAACCGTCAAATCGCTGCCCAGATCGGTCTCGGCCGAGAGATACAGCGCCGTGGTGTCCTGGCTGGCTGCGTAGCTGTCGGTGTCAGTGGTCTTGTTGGTGTTGAGCCGGTACAGGTCGTTTTCAAAGTTTTCCGCGACCAACAGCGTTTCCAGATCGAGTGACGGATCCAGGTTGTTGCCGGAACGAGTCAACACACCCAGACGAATGAGCTCGTTATCGCGATCGCGGGTGTTGCTGAGCACACCGAACTTGAGATTGGTGAACAACCAATCATTGATCTGCAGCGGCATCTCATAGTCGAGACCCACATCAAGACCATCCTCGGTCAGATCCGAATAGCTGCGCTCCAGCGTGGAGGCGATGAACACGTTGTTGCGGTACTGATATTCACGCCGATCCGGTGACAGACGATTGGTCTGGCTCAGCCCGGCGCGCAGCCGCAATTCGTGATTGCCAAACAGGCTGATGCTGCCGTCCACCTGCTGGCCGAGGAACTGACGCTCCACCCACTCCAGCACGGTCAGGGTTTCATCGACCTCGTCCTTCTTGTTGAAGCCGACTTCGTAGGTGGCACGGTCTTCGGAGTCGCGCAGGATGATGGTCTTACTCAGCACATCCCAGCCGCTATCGGACACCCATCCGGCGACCAAGTACGCATTGAGACTGACCGCGAAACTGTCCCAGTCGTATGTCCCCACCGAGTCGGTGTCGTTGAAGCGTGCGTCCTGACGTGAGGCGTGGCCCTGGTCGTAGGTCAGCGAGGAATAGAAGGCAAAATCGCCGGTTTCGTACTCATAGCGGCGACCCAGCTTTGCCGCCAGACCGACGTCAGGCCCTGCCGATTCGCGCGTGGTGTTGTAAATATTGGGCAGCTGTGCGGCGAGCGCGGCACCTTCTTGTTGTGCGATGCAGTTCGACTGGCCGTCAAACTGACAGATGCTGAACCGGAAATTGCCGTTGGACAGGTTGGCGCGAATGCCACCCGGCAGCTCACGCAGACCATCGTCGAAGCCGAACATATCGGCATCGCTGCCTTCGTAAGTCAGCAGATCCTCACTGGTTGCGCCGTCGACGTAGCCAAGGGATATCGACAGACCAAACTCGTTTTCGTCGGGCAGCTCACGTGAGGTCATGCGAATGATGCCGCCGGTGGTGTCGCCCGGCAGATCCGCGGTGAAGCTTTTCTGGATTTCGATGCCACCGAGGATTTCGGCCGGGAACAGGTCCAACTGCACGTCACGACGGAACGGATCGGTGCTGGGCATCAAACTGCCGTTGAGCGTGCTTGAAATGTAGCGGCCGTCAAGCCCACGCACATTGGCATATTTGCCGCCTGTCACCGCGACGCCAACGATACGCTTGAGCGCAGCGGCGACATCCGAATCGCCAAAACGCAGCAGGTCATCGATGCTGATCGCATCGGTGATGGCGACGGAAAATTTCTCCAGGTCTGCGGTATCTTCGCCGGGCTTGTAGGCGCCCATAACCATGACTTCCTCGACATCCGAAAAGTCCATGTCCGCGCCGGCGTCATCGGATGCGGACATTGGTCGCAGCATCATGATGTTGGCGGCGATTCCGATATTCGCCACCACGCGCAAATCGTTCTTGCTCACCGTGTTGAAATCAGGGTGGCTGATTTCCAGACTGTGAACCCCGCGCGGCAATTCCAATGAGTAACTGCCGTCCGGCTTGGAACGGACCTGAACATCGGCTTGCGGCGCCGAGATCACGGCATCAGCAATGGGGCGGTCATCAATGTCCAGAACCTGTCCGACGATACGACCACTGGGCCCGCCGGGTTCCGCACTGTCAAAGGTTGCGATGGTAATGGCGGGTTCGGTCTGAAAATCCGTAAAGGTCAGGCTGATTTCAGCACTCTCGTCTTCGGCGACGATAAATTCGTACGCTGCAAGTTCCGCCGCATTGCGCAGCGCACGCAGGGTATGAGATCCGGCATCCAAAGGCGCGCTGAGCTGTCCTTGAGAGCCTGTTTTGCCAACACGCTGCCCATCCAGTTCCATATCCAGCCCCTGAAACGGCCGGCTTTCCAAAAAGGTGTGAACCAGAAGCTCCTGCGCTGTCGCAGCCTGCCCCAGGGCGAGGCCCGTTACCAACATCAGGAACCGAAAATTCAATCTCATACCTTGCGCTTTGATACCCGAGCCCACTGATTGCAGGCTCAACCCAAATTTGGAAATCGGGGGTGAGCAACGTCACTCCCACTCAAGGCGCGGCACATTATCGGAGCGATGTGACAAACCCATGACACCCGCAAACGCTGGATTAACAAGGCGTCATCGAAATGTTGCAAAGACGCGCTAGGCTTGACCCTTTGCTCGTCACACATCCATCACGATGACCGTCATCAATGAACTCAGGACCCTGGAGACGCTGATCGCGCGCCATCAGGCGGCGCTGGGTAGCTCTGTACTCAGAACCTCGGTCCCGGTGATTGTCGGCCCAGGGGAAGGCTATGCCGTCCACGTGCTTGAGTTGGGCAGCCAGGATCCGCAAGCCCCGGCGGTGGGATTCTTTGGCGGCATCCACGGCAACGAGAGAATCGGCAGCGATGTGGTGCTGGCGTTCTTGCACAGCGTGCTCGAAGCCGCGCATTGGGATGAGGGGCTACAGCATCTGCTCCAATCGATACGCTTGGTCTTCATGCCGCTCATTAATCCCACAGGCATGGCCAGAAACCGGCGGGCCACCGGTGCCGGCATCGACCTGATGCGTAACGCCGCCGTCGACAGCCCAAACGCTCACTGGCTGCTCGGCGGCCAACGTATCACCCGCTATCTGCCCTGGTATCGCGGCCGCCGGGGCGAGTTGGCTCCTGAAAACCGGGCTGTTATGGACACCGTTCGCGAAAGGCTGATGCATTCACCCTTCAGTGTCGCTTTGGATTGCCATTCTGGTTTCGGAATTCGCAACTACATCTGGTTTCCGTACGCGCACAGCCGCACGCCGATTCCACATCTGGCTGAAATTTATGCGCTGCGCAAACTCTTTCGGCGCACCTATCCGAACCATGAGACCTACCGCATTGAGCCCCAGTGCCGCCACTACATGACCCATGGTGATCTCTGGGATGCCTTGTATATGGAAAGCTTGCAAACACCAGAGCGCACCTTCCTGCCCCTGACCTTGGAGATGGGTTCGTGGCTTTGGGTCAAGAAGAACCCACGCCAGCTGTTCAGCCGATTGGGGCTTTTCAACCCCATCGTGCCGCACCGCAAACGGCGCATCCTGCGCCAGCATCTGTTGTGGTTTGACTTTCTGACCCGCGCGGTCAATGCCCATACTCATTGGTTGCCGAACGCGCAAACCCGCCCGTTTCTGGCCGGCGAAGCCTGGGCTTACTGGGGCCATCACTACCAGGGCAACCGCAGTCCGCTGCGCGTACGCGGATAAAAATTGCCGCCTGCCACCGGTTCGGCGTACCATTCGCGGCCGTCGGGGCGTAGCGCAGCCTGGTAGCGCATCTGCTTTGGGAGCAGAGGGTCGGGGGTTCGAATCCCTCCGCCCCGACCATTTCTTTTTTGTTGCCATGATGCCGCACGCCATGACCGCCCAGATTCTCGACGGTAAAGCCATTTCCGCGGACATCCGCGCCGATCTCAAAACACAGATCGCAGACCTCGCAACACAAGGGCAACGCGCACCGTGTTTGGCGGTGGTTTTGGTCGGCGAAGACCCAGCATCCCAGGTTTACGTGCGCAACAAAGAGCGCGCCTGTGCCGAAATTGGCATCCGCTCTTTACCCCATCATCTGGACGTCACAACCGCAGAAGCGGATCTGATCGAATTGGTCGACACGCTCAATGCGGCGGATGATGTTGATGGCATTTTGGTCCAACTGCCCTTGCCGGCTCACATTGATGCGGAGCGCATACTGGATCGTATCGATCCAGGCAAAGACGTGGATGGATTCCACCCGTCCAACATCGGCCGTTTGCTACAGCGCCGCCCGGGCCTGCGCCCTTGCACGCCGTATGGCGTGATCAAGATGTTGGAGCGCACTCAAATGCCGGTGGCGGGTAAGCGCGCCGTGGTGGTGGGGGCTTCGAATATCGTGGGTCGCCCTATGGCGATGGAGTTGCTGCTGGCCAATGCCACCGTCACCATTTGCAACAGCAAAACCCAGGATCTCGCCGCTGAAGTTGCGCGCGCTGACATCGTTGTCGCCGGCATTGGCAAACCCGAGTTTATCCGCGGCGACTGGATTGCCGAAGGCGCTGTGGTCATCGACGTGGGCATCAACCGCCGCGACGATGGGCGCTTAGTGGGCGACGTCGAATTCGATGCAGCGGCCCAGCGCGCCGCCTGGATTACTCCTGTCCCCGGCGGCGTTGGCCCGATGACCATCGCCATGCTGATGCATAACACGCTCGAAGCCTACCGCGCACGGCAGGCCTGAGCGATAGTTCAGGCGCGACGCCAGGTGGTGCCAGCTGCGCTGTCTTCCAGTTGGATGCCCGCGGCGCTCAACTCGTCACGAATCTGGTCCGCCAAAGCGTAGTTTTTGTCCGCTTTGGCTTGCGTTCTGGCGGCAATCTTGGCGTCAATCTCCGCCTCACTCAAAGCCACACCCGCCTTGAGCACACGTGACGGCTCATCCTGAAGCAGCCCCAGTCGCCCAGCCAAAGCTTTGAATTCGGCCGCGAGCTGCGCTGCACCGTCGGCATCGTCAGCTTTGCGGGTGTTAATCGCTTTGACCATCTCATGCAGCACGGCATAAGCCTGCGGCGTGTTGAAATCGTCATCCATCGCGGTCACAAAACGAGCGCTGTAATCGCTCGCTTCAAAGTGTTGTGCTGGAACGACCGCATCAAGCACCGCATACCAGCGCTGCAGCCCTTGTTGAGCAACATCCAACGCCTCGCGGGTGTAGACCAAGGGGCTGCGATAATGCGTACCGAGGATAAAGTGACGAATCGTCTCGCCGCTGTAATCCGCGAGCAGATCACGGATGGTGCTGAAATTGCCCAGCGATTTGCTCATCTTTTCCGAGCCGACCTGGACAAAGCCGTTGTGCATCCAGGTGCCGGCAAAGCTTGCGCCCGTTGCGCACACCGACTGAGCAATCTCATTCTCATGATGCGGGAATTTCAAATCCATCCCGCCACCATGGATATCGAACTCATCCCCCAGGCAATGGGTGGACATGGCGGAGCATTCAATATGCCAACCCGGACGACCACCGCCCCACGGTGAATCCCAGGCCGGCTCACCCGGCTTGGCTGCTTTCCACAGCACGAAATCCAGAGCGTCGCGTTTGGCTTCGCCAGGTGCAATGCGTGCTCCGATGCGCAGTTCATCCAGTCGCTTGCCCGACAATGCACCGTAGTTGTCAAAGCTGCTTACCGAAAAATACACATCGCCATTGCTGGCTGCATAGGCATGGCCATTTTCGATCAATCGCTCCACCATGCGAATGATCTGAGGCATGTGCACCGTCGCACGCGGCTCCTGATCCGCCGGACGCAGGCCCAGCACATCACAGTCCGCATGAAATTCGTCGATGAACCGCCCAGTCAGTTGCTCGGTTGCTTCCCCATTCTCTTTGGCCCGCACGATGATCTTGTCATCCACATCGGTGATGTTACGCACGTAGTTCACGCGCAAGCCGCTGGCTTCCAGATGACGCACCACCGAATCAAACACCAGCAAAAAACGCGCATGGCCAAGATGGCAATAGTCATACACCGTCACGCCGCAGACATACAGACCAACCTGACCTGGAATACGGGGAGTGAACGCGTCTTTGCGACCGGTAAGACTGTTGTGAATGCGCAGCATGAGAGAAAAAAGCGGGCGGAAAAGGGGCGCTACTTTACCCGATGTTGGGGCTCAACTCCGGGAAAGATTGCAACATAACAATATGTTGCAGGTGACACTTGACCCTTCGCATACCTCCATGTGAGGCTTGCTCTCAACCGTTAACGGCAGCCGACAGACCTGCAAACCCGATCAGAGCGCGTTTTCAAACTTCGCGCTTCACGTTTTAAACCTGTGGGATTTAACCGCAATGCGAATCATATTTTTTATTTGTTTTCTGGTGTCGTTTTGGGCATGCGGATCAACTGTATTCGCGGCGACTGTGTCTTCTCCTTGTAATCTTAGTGCTCTGAAATCGGTTTTACCGGGCGGGCCTAATTTTGACGGCACAATTAACTTCGCTTGTGATCAAAACGATGAAGTTATCGAAATTGATCAGGCGTTTGACATCGGGGAAAACGTGGCGATCGATGGAAGCAACCTCGCCGGAAGCGGCAACCAGGTCGTACTTCGAGCGGCAGATCAACCACAGTGCACCATTACAACGATTCATCGCCTCTTTATGATCGAGGCCAATGTAGCTGCTTCCATTCAAAATTTACACATTCAATGGTTCAGAGCAGACGATCGCAAAAATTTGGTTGAGTCCGCCGGAGATCATGGCGGTGCAATCTATAATCGGGGCACGTTGGTTCTCGACAATGTGACATTCAGCGGGAATGTAGCCACCGGAATGGGCGGCGCGATATTTAGCGAAGGCGATCTGACGGTTCGCAACTCTCAGCTAGGTGTTTTTGACTCAACGGATTACACCAACTGCGTCGAGCCCCCGGACAAGACGCCACCAAATCCTTACGGCCCCAACAGAGCGGGCATGGGCGGCGCCATCGCGATCGCGGATTCACAAGACAGCGTTTCCAATGCCTTGATTGCAGACACAGATTTCTACTACAACATCGCGAATCAGGGGGGCTCTGGTTCTCTCTGGGTTGAGTCGCGACACGACCATGCTGTGGACCTGCAGCTTATTGGCTCCTCGTTAGTCGAAGGAAACGGCGCCCTTTATGCGTCTGGACCGCTCGTCAGCGTTAAGGTGGAAAACTCAACAATCGAGGGCCACAGCACAACTGAGGATCCTTACACCCCGTTTGAACATGTAATTGCCAGTTTCGGCGCAAGTGTCGCCCTGAATAACAGTACGATTGTTCGAAACGCGACTCGCCGAGGGGCGATCGCAATCACAACTTGGCCATCGTCTGATGGTGAGCCCGCTGTCGGCGGAGAGATGGTTATCGTAAATTCAACGATCGCCGCCAACACGGCGTGGCACGAGGGGGCTGCGGATTTTGGCACAGCCGGGGTTGTCAGCTACGACGCAACGAAAGCTGCCAATCCAAAGCCGTCGGTGACTTTGATTAACTCAACAGTCGCTCGCAATAAAAGCTTTCAGTTCGGTCGTAACCCCAACGAAGGCAACGCTCTGATACGCGGCGTCAACGTAGGAGCAGATGGGGGGCTCGTGACATTGGTTAATTCCATAATTGCAGATGCCTTAGTGAGCGACTACGACGGCCTTCGCATTGCGGAGCCAATAGGTGGTGACGCGAATTGCGGAACAGCAGGCCAAGAATTCTCCATGATTCCCGAGATCTCAGCTGAGGGCATCAATCTCGATTCGGACGGATCATGTATCGAATTCGTGGGTTCTGGAGAGGCCTTCTTAACCGGCGCGCCAACACCGCCGGGACTAGCTGATGAAGACGCTGACAACGGTGGTGCCACCAATACCATTGCTTTGCTCGCCAATAGCGCGGCAATTGATGCTGCTGACAACGAAATTTGTGGTGATTCTGATACCGTTAACAATCGAGACCAACGAAATGCACCAAGAAATTTTGCCGGTGAATTTGGTGAAAGCTGCGATATCGGTGCGTTCGAGTTCGACTCCACACCAATAACGCCGTCGCCCAGCCCAAGCCCAACGCCTTCTGCCTCGCCAACGGCCAATCCAACGCCGACCCCGACGCAAACACCGCAAGTGTCAGCGACGCCGTCTCCTACGGGCGCAGGCGGTGATAACGGCAGCGGCTCGCTGGATCTTTTGCTCTGTCTTCTGGGGCTGTCACTAGGGCTTCGACGACTACAAATTGCCGTGGGCTTTATCCGCGGTAATTTGTTATACGCGACTAGGCGGTCAAGGTAGAAGCGCAACCGTCCCCATCAAAGCCAGCGCGGCGAACACGCCAGCGAGCAGGTCATCCAGCATGATGCCCAAGCCGCCATGCACATGACGGTCGAGCCAGCGGATTGGCCAGGGCTTGATCACATCAAACACCCGAAACCACACGAAGGCGATGGCCAGCATCAGCGGTGACAGTGGGTAACTCACCGGCCACAACGCCAGCGGCAATGCGGTGACGTATAGCCCCGCGAATTCATCCCACACGATGCCGCCATGGTCGTGCACGCCAAGACGCCGCGAGGCTTCCCCGCAGATCGGAATGCCGACCAGGGCAACCATCAGCGTGACCGCCACGTAAGGCCACGAACCCAACCAGGCCAAACTCAGCCACACCAGCGGCAGCGCGACCAGCGTGCCGGCGGTGCCCGGCGCTTTGGGCGACAAACCGCTGCCAAAACCAAAACCCAGCCACAATATGGGGTCGGAAAATACCTGTCGGGGACTTGGATTCATGCTCAGAAGTGGCTGTAGCCGTTAAGTGCGATGGTGTTCAGCTTACCGTGCCGGTCGCGCCCGACAAGTCCGCTGCCCTGCTGTATGCGCCCGATGGCCTGCAGATGAGGATGTTGCTGTTCCATGGTTTGCCAGGCCGGCTCAGGAACGGTCGCCACCAGCGCATAGTCGTCACCACCATGCAGAGCCAGGCGCAACGCATCATCGTGCGGCAGAGCGCGCACAGCGTCGGGTATTGGCAAGGCATCAAAATCGATCTGAGCACCACAATCGCTGGCCTGAAGGATATGACCAAGATCTGCCGCGAAACCGTCGGACACATCAATCGCCGCATGGGCGACACCGGCCAACGCCATACCGGACGCGATCTGAGGCTGGGGTCGATCCAGATAGCGACGCAAATCCGCAACGGCGCTATCACCTCGCTGCAAGGCCAGCGCTGCGCCCCCCAGTTCGCCGGCGATCACAATCACATCACCCGGCTGCGCCGCGGCGCGCCGCAGCGCAGCCCCGGGAGCAACGTGGCCAAAGGCGGTAATAGTCAGGCTCAAGGGGCCACGCGTGGTGTCACCACCAATCAGTGCGACCTCATGCAGACTGGCCAGCTCGAATAGCCCCTCAGCCAAGGCCCCAACAAACGCCTCGTCATTGTCCGGTAGAGTGAGATTGAGCAGAAAGCCCAATGGTTGCGCGCCCATCGCAGCCAAGTCGCTAAGGTTGACTGCCAGCGCCTTCCAGCCGATATCCGCGGGCAGCGTGTCTCGTGGGAAATGTCGCCCTGCAATCAAGGTGTCGGTGCACAACACCAGTTCACGTCCCAGCGGCGGGCGAATAAGCGCGGCATCATCCCCCACCCCCAGAGCGCACCAAGACGGCAACACATCGCGCTGAAAGTACTGCCGGATCAGCTCGAATTCAGTCACCAGGACGAATCAGACTTCGTGCGGACGCAGCTCGCGTGAGAGCTTGTCGAGTACGCCGTTGACGTACTTGTGAGCCTGATCAGCGCCAAACAGTTTGGACAGTTCAACCGCTTCGTTGATCACGATGCCCCTGGACAATTCCGGCGACTCCGCCAATTCATAGGCGCCGACCAGCAACACCGCATGCTCCATGGGATCGAGCTGTTCCAGCACACGATCCACATGCATCGCGATCTGATCATTCAGGCGTGGTGCAGCTTCGATCGTGCCAAAAACCAAAGCTTCCAGCATGGCCTTGTTGGCGTGCTTGAGGTGGTCCCACTCGCTGACTTCTTTCCAGATCTGCTGCACTCCAACCTGATTCATCAACCAACGGTAAACGGCCTGCACCGCGCCGTAGCGCGCGCCGCGACGCCCCTCAAGGCGCTTGCTCTCATTCATCCATCCACCGCGCGCAGAATGTTCAGCGTATCCAGCACCGCGGCGGCGGCTTCCACGCCCTTGTTCTCTTCGTTCGGCCCAGCGCGGTCCAGCGCCTGCTGCAGATCGTAGGTGGCGAGCACACCAAAGCCCACCGGCAAACCGTAGTTGAGCGCGACATCGGCAATGCCACGAGCACATTCGCCAGCCACATACTCAAAATGCGCGGTGTCGCCTTTGATCACTGCGCCCAGCGCAATGATGCCGCTGTAGCGTTCACTTTCGGCCAGACGCCCTGCCATCAGCGGAATCTCAAACGCGCCGGGCACCACATATTGGTCAATGTTGTCCGCCGGAACGCCGCGCTCGGTCAGCGTGCGTTGTGCCGCATCAACCAGTGAATCGACGATCACCGGATTCCACTGCGTGCTGACGATGGCAAAACGATCGCTGGAAAAACTGTCGGCGCGTGCCGCAATTTTGTTCATGGTGTTTTTTCTCAGTCGGTCTGGACGTATTCGGCCACTTCCAGGTCGAACCCGGAAATCGCATGCATGCGCTTGGGTGCCGACAACACCCGCATCTTGCGCACGTTGAGATCCATCAGAATCTGCGCGCCGATCCCGTAAGTTCGCAGATCGGCCACTTCTTCTTCATCGGTGACCGGCTCGGCCGCGGACAAATGCATGATGTTCTTGACCAGCGCTTGTGGCGTTTCCCATTTGCGCAGGACTACGACCACGCCCTCGCCCGCTTCCGCGACGGTTTTTAAGGCGTTATCCAGCGGCCAGCCGAAATCTTCATGCTGAATCCCCAGCACGTCAGACAGCGTGTTGCGCAGATGCACACGAACCAGTGTGGGCCGCTCGGGATCGATATCCCCTTTGACCAAGGCCATATGCACGGTGTTGTCGACCGAATCTTCGTAAGCCACCAGTTTGAATGGCCCATGGCGGGTATTCACCACCGATTCGCACACCCGTTCCACTGAATGCTCGTTCTGCAGACGATAGCGGATGAGATCAGCAATGGTGCCGAGTTTCAGGCCATGTTCGGCGGCGAACTTTTCCAGATCTGGGCGACGCGCCATCGAGCCATCTTCGTTGAGCACCTCAACGATCACCGCAGCGGCTTCCTGACAGCCTGCCAGACGAGCCAGGTCACAGCCCGCCTCGGTATGCCCCGCGCGGGCCAGCACGCCACCCGGCTCTGCCATCAACGGGAAAATATGCCCGGGTTGAACCACATCCTCCGGACGCGCTTGCGGCTCAACGGCAACGCGCACCGTACGCGCGCGATCATGCGCAGAAATGCCGGTGGTGACACCTTCTGCCGCTTCGATCGACACGGTGAAATTGGTGCCGTGAGCGGCCGCATTGTCGTTGACCATCAACGGCAACCGCAGTTGGCGGCAACGATCACGGGTCAAGGTGAGGCAAATCAGACCACGTGCGTAACGGGCCATGAAGTTGATGTCTTCCGGCTGCACGAATTCGGCAGCCATCACGATATCGCCTTCGTTTTCGCGGTCTTCATCATCCATCAGAATGACCATGCGCCCATGGCGCATGTCTTCGATAATGTCTTCGATCTTATCCATGCTTTGCAATCCTTAGCGGGCGTCGTCGCGCGCGCTCAGCAGGCGTTCGAGATAACGTGCCACCACATCCACTTCCAGATTCACACGGTGCCCGACATCCCAGCGCGAGATGGTGGTCATCTCCTGAGTATGCGGCACGATGTTGACCGTGAAAGTGTTGTCGCGGACATCGTTGACGGTCAGACTCACGCCATCGAGTGTGACCGAGCCCTTGCGGGCGATATAGCGCGCCAGATCGGCAGGCGCTCCGAGTTCAAATTGTCGGCTACGCACTTCATCGCGACAAGCGCGCACCTGGGCTATGCCATCCACATGACCACTGACCAGATGACCACCAAGCCGGTCACTGGCAGCCAGCGCACGCTCCAGATTGACGCTCTGCTCCAGACGTAAATCATCCAACGTGGTCAGACGCAACGTTTCCGCCGAGACGTCGGCCCAAAAGGCATTTTTGTCCCACATCTGTGCGGTCAAACACACCCCATTGACGGCGATGCTTTCGCCCAATTCGGGCTTGTCCAGCGGCATGCTGCCGGTTTCGATCAAAAAACGCATGTCGCCACCGTGATCAACACGGTCAACGAGCCGGCCCAAACCGGTGATGATTCCTGTGAACATGATTCAGATAAGCGTTTGCGGACGCGCGATGATACGCAAGTCGCCGCCGATGCGCCGAGAATCCAGCCATTCCAGACGAATGCGCGCGTCCAGATCATCGAGAACACCCAGTTCCGCCGCGGGCAAACCTTGTCCGAGCAGTGCTGGTGCCGCATAAATAATCACCTCGTCAACCAGCCCGGCGCGCAAAAATGCCGCGGACAGCGTCGGCCCGGCCTCGACCAACAGCTCATTGCACCCGCGATCGGCCAAGGCATCCACCGCCGCAGTCAAATCCAGCGCGCCATCTTGACTGGCGATCGCCTGTCCGTGGGCAGTGGGCTCTTGTCCATCGTGAAGAATGAGGTAGTGCCTGTCGGCGCGGAGTCGCGCCTGCGCTGGCGTGCGCCTGTGGGCATCGAGAACCACCCGCAGGGGTTGCTGCAAGGTCTCGCCAGGCAATCGCGCGGTCATTTGTGGGTCGTCTGCCAGTACCGTACCAATACCGGTCATCATGGCGCAGGACCGCGCCCGCCAGCGGTGTCCATCCAAGCGTGCCTGCTCGCCCGTAATCCACTGACTGCGCCCATCGGGCAGCGCGCTGCGCCCGTCCAAACTCATCGCCAATTTCATGCGCAGCCAAGGCCGGCCGCCCTGCATGCGCCGGTGGAACCCGGGGTTGAGCGCCTCAGCTTCGGCTTGCAGCAGCCCGCCGCTGGTCTCAATGCCCGCTTCACGCAGTGCCTGCGCACCGCCGGCGGAGCCACTGACATCCGGGGCCGCAAACACCACACGTTTGATACCCGCCTTGATCAAGGCCCGGCTGCAGGGCCCAGTGCGGCCTTGGTGATTGCAGGGCTCCAGGCTGACGTAGGCGGTCGCCCCGCGCGCACGCTCGCCGGCCATGGCCAAGGCATTGACCTCAGCATGCGCCTGCCCGGCACGTTGGTGCCAACCCTCTCCCACGATCACATCACCGCGCACGATGACGCAACCCACCTGGGGGTTGGGAGCACAACTCAAACGTCCCCGGCTGGCCAGACGGATCGCGCGCGCCAGAAACTGGCCGTCACGCAGCATCATTTCTTGCCCGATTCGAGGTCGATCAGGCTGAGCTGACGGCGGCGCAATTCCGGCCCGGGTTCAACTTCAAGATTCGCGATTTCACGGCGAAACTCTTCGACATCCTTGAAGTTCTTGTACACCGCGGCAAAGCGCACATAGGCGACATGATCCAGATCCTGCAATTCCTGCATAACCCAGTCACCCACCTGACTCGCTTCAACTTCGCGTTCACCGGTGGTGCGCAGCTTGTGCATCACGTGGGTGACCGCCGCCTCGACCTGATCCGCCGAGATACGCGTTTTGGCCACCGCATGATTGATACCGCGGCGCAGTTTCTGCTCATCGAAAGGTTGCACCACACCGCCGCGTTTGCGGATTAGCGGCATGACCAGTTCAGCGCTCTCGAACGTCGTGAAACGCTCTCCGCATTTGCCACATTCACGGCGACGACGGACCTGATAGCCCTCTGCCGCCAGGCGTGAGTCAACGACGCGAGTATCCGGCTCGTTGCAAAAAGGACACTGCAAGACGCGGCAACCTGGAGCGAAGCGCGGCCAGCGCTAGCCGTAAACCGGGAAACGTGCGCACAGCTCAGCCACCTGAGCCCGCACACGGTCGACCGTGGCTTCGGCATCGCCCGACTGCAGCGCGTCCAGAATGTCGCAAATCCAGCCCGCGATCTGAACCATTTCCGCTTCCTTGAAGCCGCGCGTGGTGCCTGCTGGCGAACCAATGCGCAGTCCGCTGGTCACAAACGGCGAACGCGGATCATTGGGTACGGCGTTCTTATTCAGCGTGATGTGAGCACGACCCAGGGTTTCTTCGGCGTCCTTTCCGGTCACTTCGCGACCGATCAGATCGACCAGGAACAAGTGATCATCGGTGCCACCGGAAACCACTTTGTAGCCACGCTCGATCATCACCTCGGCCATAGCCTTGGCATTCTTGAGCACCTGCTGCTGGTACTCGGCAAATTCCGGCTTCAGCGCTTCACCAAAAGCCACCGCCTTAGCAGCAATCACATGCATCAGCGGACCGCCCTGTTGCCCCGGGAACACCGCCGAGTTCAGCTTTTTGTGCAGATCTTCATTGTCCTCAGCGGACAGAATCAAACCGCCACGCGGACCGCGCAAGGTTTTGTGCGTGGTGGTGGTCACGACGTGGGCATACGGCAACGGACTGGGGTACGCCCCGGTGGCGACCAAACCGGCAACATGAGCCATGTCGACCATGAACCAAGCCCCGATCTCATCTGCAAGACGACGCATGCGCGCCCAATCCACGTGGCGTGAATAGGCGGAAAATCCACCCAAAATCATCTTGGGTTTCTCGCGACGGGCGGCCTCTTCCAGGGCTTCGTAGTCGATCTCGCCGGTTTCGGCGTTCAACTCATACGCGATGGGCTGATACAGCTTGCCGGAGAAGTTGACCGGCGAACCGTGGGTCAAGTGGCCACCGTGGGCCAACGAAAACCCGAGAAACTTGTCCCCCGGCTGTAGCAACGCCAGGAACACAGCCGCATTGGCCTGTGCGCCGGAATGCGGCTGGACGTTGGCAAACTTGGCGCCGAACAGCTTCTTGGCGCGCTCGCGAGCCAACTCTTCGCTCTGGTCAACAAACTCACAACCACCGTAATAACGACGCCCCGGCAAGCCTTCCGCGTACTTGTTGGTCAGCACCGTGCCCTGGGCCTCCATCACGGCCGGCGAGGCGTAGTTCTCCGACGCAATCAGCTCAATGTGCTGCTCCTGGCGCTTGGCCTCGGCATCAATGGTGGCAAACAGTTCCGGATCGGCTTCGGACAACGTCGGGAAATTCACGTACACGGGCGATCAATCTCTCTATTAGGTAATTTGCAGCATGCGTTCCAACGCCAAACGTGCTGGTTCGGCAATTTCGGCAGGAACACGAATCTGGTTGACCACTTGACCCGCGACCAGATTTTCCAAGGTCCAGGCCAGATGTTGTGGATCGGTGCGGAACATCGTCGAGCACATGCACACCACCGGTGACATGAACTGAACGTTGACGCCTTTGGGCTTCATTTCGTGATGCAGTCGGTTGACCAGATTGAGCTCGGTGCCAACCAACCATGTGGTGCCCGGCTCGGACGCGCGCACAGTCTTCAGGATGGCTTCAGTGGAACCCACCACATCGGATTTCTGACACACCTCAAAACTGTTTTCCGGATGCGAAATCACTTTGCCGTTCGGTTCGCGCTCACGGAAGCGGTCGATGTGTTCCGGCTTGAACATCTGATGGACCGAGCAGAACCCTTTCCACAAAATGATCTTGGCCGCTTTGATCTGCTCGACGGAGAGACCGCCCTGCGGCTTGTCAAAGTCCCACACGACCATCTGTTCAAGCGGGATGCCCATGCCGAAGCCGGTGTTGCGGCCCAGATGTTGGTCGGGGAAAAACAGCACTTTCTCGCGCTGATTGAACGCCCAATCGAGGATGCCGCGCGCATTCGTGGACGTGCACACCACGCCGCCGTGTCGGCCACAGAAGGCCTTCAGATCAGCTGCCGAGTTGATGTAGGTTACCGGGGTGACCAACTCATCCGGGTCCAGCACCTCGGACAGCTCACGCCAAGCCCGTTCAACATTGACCAGATTGGCCATGTCCGCCATCGAACAACCGGCCGCCATATCGGGCAGGATCACGCTCTGCTCCGGACGGGTCAGAATGTCCGCAACTTCCGCCATGAAATGCACGCCGCAGAACACGATGAAGTCCGCGTCGGACTCCGCCGCTTCGCGCGACAGCTTGAGCGAGTCACCGGAGTAATCCGCGTGTTTGAAAACCTCATCACGCTGATAGTGGTGACCGAGAATGGCCAGACGCTCGCCCAGCGCAGCTTTGGCCGCAACAATGCGACCTTCGCAGCTGGCATCGTCAAGCGCGTCAAAATCCTGAATGGCAAGTGATGCAGTCATAGCGTCACCTCTTGGGGGCCGATAGCTCGGCTGTCTATTTTCGCCCAAAACACCGTGCAGCGCACTCGCGCTTACTCGGCGGGCTCCTCCTCGGGGCTGGGATTGACCAGCAACTCTATGGTGCCGATCACATCACGTTCCTGTTTGGCTTCGTTGAAGTAGCGCGCTGTGATCGTGACATTCTGGTCCATCGCGTCAGACAAGATGCTGACGACACCCCGTCCGCCGGACTGATTGCCAACATAGGCAACCGATGGATCGGATGAGCTCCAGACCACCAGCGTGGTGATGTCCTGGGTGGCTTGCGCTTCGCCAATACCGATATCGGCAATTGCGCGCAGCTCAGTGGTCTGCCCGGACACCGGCTCGCCCTCAGCAATCTCGACATTGATGGCATAAACCTCGGCCACTTCAATCTCTTCGCCCTCTTCGGCCTGCTCTTCGCTGCCCACGATCAAGGTGGTCAGCGGGGCGTCTTCCGGCCCGTCCCCCCCCACACGCAGGGCTGACACTTCAACCACACCGGTCTGCGTGGTCGAGCTGAGCGCCGCGCCACGCGAACCGTTGGTGTTGAGAACAGCCGCCAATTCGGGCTCGTCGGATGCCCAAACCACATCGCGCGTGAGATCCCAGGTGACATCACCATCGGGGCCGCTGAATTGACCGGTCACGCTGTAAGCCAAGGTCGAGCCCTGCAGCATCAGGGCATCTTTGGGTTGAATGTCCAGCGACTGCGGATCCAGTGTCACGTCCAAAACATTCAGCGTGATCGCGGGTGTCACAGTTTCGTCGCCCTCAACCTCACTATCCGGGTCAAAGGTTGCTGACACCAGCGCGCTGCTGCCGCCAGCCTCGACCAGTGAGGTGATGACGCCCGTACCTCGCAAGCCGGCAAACCCGACATCTTCGTCGTCAACGCTGAACAGCACGCGGCTGGTCATATCCTGGGTGAAGCCACCGCTGAAATGACCGATGGCTCGCAGAGCCACACTGGCGTCCGGCGGCACCGCGACCTCGTTCAAAGGCGTGTCAAGATCGTCGGCGCGGACCAGTTCGATGGTTTGCAAAGTTTGATTCAGGACACTGACTTCAGCACCAACCGTGGTGTCGCAAAAGTCGATGCGGAACTCAATCTGGTCGACACCTTCTGCATCATCGCGCGCGGTGAGCAGACCGTTGGCGCTGTCAATAGTACTGGCCGAGCTGTCGTCTTCTGCACCGACCACGCTCCACTGCCCCAGACTGGAAAAGTCCGCTGCCAGCTGAGCGGTTTGTCCATTCAGAATGCCCGTGGCGCTCATGAACACGCTCTGACCCTGAATCAAGGTCTGATTCTTCGGTGTCACACTGAGGTCAACCTCACTCACCGTGACGTCGATCGAATCCTCGAAATCGAGGTAGTTGACGGTCAAGGTGGCCGTCCCCGGCGCGATCGGCAAAGCGACACCGTTGATGAAGAATTGACCGTCCGGCGCGGGGAAATCACCGTCGCTGACAGCGAGCACCGACGGATCGCTGGAGGTCCAGGTAGCGCGACTGGCGAAGTTCGCGGCCGTGCCGTTGTCAAAAGTCAGAATCGCGCTGGGCGTGTTGATCTGACAACGGAACATTTCGCCACTTTCCGAATCGCCACCGACGAAAAGCTCCAGGCTGGTCGGCCCGTTGCCATCGCCTATGCTGCTGCAGGCGGAAAAGAGCACCGCCGACGCGAGGCCGGCGGACAGAATCAGGTGCTTAGCTGTTGCTTTCATCAGTCTTCGCTTTGGCCCGCAGGCGAATGCCCAGTTCACGCAATTGCGCGTCACTGGCCAGACCTGGAGCGTCGGTAAGTGGGCAGCTTGCGGACTGGGTTTTGGGAAATGCGATGACGTCACGGATGGATTCCGCTCCGCACATCAACATGACCAGGCGATCCAGGCCGAAAGCGATACCGCCGTGCGGCGGACACCCATACTTCAGCGCGTTCAGCAGGAAGCCGAATTTCTCCTGCGCCTCCTCGTTGCTGATGCCCAGCACGTCAAACACGGCCTGTTGCATATCTGCCGTGTGAATACGCACTGAGCCACCACCAATTTCGTTGCCGTTCAACACCATGTCATAGGCTTGGGACATGGCGCTACCAGGATCGTTCCGCAACGCGTCCGGCTGCGGGTTGGACGGCGCGGTGAACGGGTGGTGCAGCGCCTGCCAACGTTTGGCGTCGGCGTCCCATTCAAACATCGGCCAGTCTTCGACCCACAACGGCATCCAGCCGTCCGCGGTCAAACCCATGTCCTTGCCCACTTCCAGGCGCAAAGCGCCGAGCGCGCCATTCACCACGCTGGCTTTGTCCGCACCGAAGAACAGCAAATCGCCGTCTTCAGCACCAGTCCGCTCCAATATGCCTTTCACCGTGGCTTCCGGCAGGAACTTCAGAATCGGTGATTGCAAACCTTCCAGGCCGTCCGCCAGGGCATTGACCTTGATATAGGCCAAACCTTTGGCGCCGTAACGCCCCACAAACTTGGTGTAGTCGTCGATCTCCTTGCGGGTCAGGCGACCACCTTGTGGCACACGCATCACCGCTACACGACCGTCCGGGTCGGCAGCAGGACCAGCGAACACCTTGAATTCCACGCCCTGCATCAAATCTGCCACTTCGACCAATTCCAGCGGGTTGCGCAGATCCGGCTTGTCCGAGCCGAAGCGCTGCATGGCTTCCGCGTACGACATCCGCGGGAACGGGCTCGGCAGTTGCACATCCATGACATCGGCGAACAGTTCGCGAATCATGCTTTCCATGCGCTGCTTGATGTCTTCCTCGCTCAGGAACGAGGTCTCGATGTCGAGCTGGGTGAATTCCGGCTGACGATCAGCACGCAAGTCCTCGTCACGGAAGCAGCGGGCAACCTGATAGTAGAGATCGCAACCGCCCATCATCAGCAGCTGTTTGAACAGCTGTGGCGACTGCGGCAAGGCGAAAAACTCACCCTGGTGGGTCCGACTCGGCACCAGATAATCGCGCGCACCTTCGGGCGTCGCGCGGGTCAGCACCGGCGTTTCGACTTCCAGGAAACCACGGTCTTCCAGGTGACGGCGCAAATAGCCGATCACTTTGGCGCGCAAACGCATGCGCTGCTGCATCACCGGGCGGCGCAGATCTAGGAAGCGATAACGCAGCCGGGTCTCTTCACCGGCCTCATCTTCGTCAAGCTGGAACGGCACCGGCTCAGAACGGCTGAGGATGTCCATCGACAGCGCGTAAACCTCAACCTCACCCGTGCTCAGATCGACGTTTTCGGTGCCTGCCGGACGGCGGCGCACACGCGCCCGGACTTTGATACAGAACTCCGAACGCAAACGCTCAGCATCCGCAAAAAGCGCCGGCTCATCCGGATCGAAAACCACCTGCAACAAGCCGCTGTGATCGCGCAGGTCAGCAAAGATCACACCGCCGTGATCGCGCCGCCGGTGGACCCAACCTGAAACGGTGATTTCCTGGTCAATCTGCTCCGCGGTAACCGCGCCACAGTAATGTGTTCTATACATGTAGGAATGCTGCGCCAAAAAGCGCGGTAGCTTACGGTTTCGCCGCCCGCGCCTCAAGCGCGGCCTTCTCTGGCGTGACTACGCCAAGGGTCATAATCAACTGCAGCGCATCTTCGATCGACATATCGAGCTCCTGCACATCGCTGCGCGGCAGAAAAACCACGAAGCCCGAGGTGGGGTTGGGCGTGGTCGGCACATACACCGTGACCACGTCGCCCGCCTTCTCGCTCACCGAGCGGGCCGGATCAGCGGTCTGAAAGGCCAAGGTCCAGCAGTCGCGCCGCGGATATTCCACCAGCAGCACTTTGCGGAAGGTTTGGCTGTCGCCCGACATCACCGCGCCGGTCAGCTTCTTGACCCCGCCATAGACCGAGCGCACCAAGGGAATCCGTTCCAGCGCCGCTTCGCTGACCTCGATCACGCGGCGCCCGATGATATTGGCCACCGTTGCACCGGTACCCAGCACGATGATCAAACTGAGCACGATACCCAGCCCGGGTATATCAGCGCCGAACATCGCCTCCGGGCGCCAAGCCGCGGGCAACAGAACCAGCGTCTTGTCGAGGAGTTCAACTACCAGTCGAAGCACCAGCAGTGTGGCTACCAAAGGCAACCACACCAGCAATCCGGCGATGAGCCAGCGGCGCATCAGACCGGTGAATTTCACGCGGCGTCGCTCGCCTTGGGTGAGGGTTTCGCAGCGCTGGACGCATCCGAGGAACTGGTCGACGGCTTGCCCGCGTCCCCAGCCAGGTTGCGTTTACCGTCCTTTTTGAAATCGGTCTCGTACCAACCGCCACCTTTGAGGCGAAACGCCGCTGCAGAGACTTTTTTCACCAAGCTTTCTGTGTTGCACGCCGGGCAATGAGTCAATGGGGCGTCGCTGATTTTCTGAAGAGCCTCAAGCTCATGTTCGCATGCGGTGCAACGGTATTCGTAGATCGGCATCAGGATGTCCTGGATTCAAACTGGCGTCGAAATGGGGCCGACGGAGCAAATTTCAATACTGACCGGAGAGTTCTGTGACCTGCGTTTTGAAACCCGCTCGAGTACATCCATGTATCGCTTGTCATCGGCCATCCAGGCCTCTGACAGTTTCAAAACGCAGGTCACAGAATCCAACATAACTTAAACCGGTAGTTTCCCAGCAAGACGCTGGGCCAGCTTGGGGAAAATGTAGGAGTTGAGACCTGCCGCCAGGGCAAAACCCGGGGCAATCCGTGAAGGCCGTTTTTTGACCGCTTTCACAATCCACGCACCGGCCTGCTCGGCACTCATGCCAGGCAATTTGTCGTAGGCCTTGGTCGGCGCAATCATCGGGGTTCGCACAATCGGGTAATGCACCGTCGTCACCGCAATTCCCTTGGATGGCAACTCCGAAGCGAGACTTTGCGAAAAACCATCCAATGCCATCTTGCTTCCCACGTATGCCGCAAAGCGCGGCGCCGGCAGCAGCGTGCCCCAGGTCAGCACATTGATCACGTGCCCATCGCGCTGGGCGAGCATCGCCGGCAGCAATTTCAAGGTCAAACGCACCGCAGAAAAATAGTTGATCTGCATGCAGCGCTCAAAATCATGAAAACGATCAAGCGATTCGGTGATCGGGCGGCGAATTGAGCGCCCCGCATTGTTGACCAGCACATCGATGGCACCAAAATCCGACAACACCTGTTCAGCAAAGGCATCCAGCGCCTCGAAGTCCGACAAATCGACCGGATAAATCGAGGCTTTGCCGCCATCGGCATGGATCTCATCGGCGAGCGCTTGCAACTCGTCTTCCCGACGAGCTGCAAGAATCAGCTCAGCACCTTGCGCCGCAAGCTGAACGGCGGCCGCGCGACCGATCCCACTGGACGCGCCCGTGATCAATATGCGTTTGCCGGAGACGCTTGCCATACCGAGCTCCTAACCGCTCACTGCGCATAGACTGGCGTACTGTGCGCGTGTAACGGTGCTGGTGCCGCCATTCACAGTGACGCTGAGATCACCGTTTTGCTGAAACTCGATGATGGCGACCTGACTTTCCGCGTTGTTCAAACGCACACGGCCACTGGTGGGTTCGCCGTTTTCATTCAAGCCAATCTGGGTCAACGTGTTGTAGGTCACCGTGCCGCCCAAACCACAGTCGAAATCGGCACCCTCGGCAGCCAAACCCAATTCGCCATTGACGAAAATGACCGGATCACCACCGCCCGAATAGTCGATGTCCATTTCGAAACCGTCAGCGACGTAGGCAGCGCGCATATCCTCGCCGCTCTCAAGGCGCGCTTCCAGGGTCTGCGAAATTGTCTCGAAACCGCCAACCTCGCTGAACTCCCAGATGCCTTTGATGCGAAAGCTTTCTCCGGCCTCCACAACGCTGACTTCGCCCCCGTTCGCGCCAAAGGTCACACGCTCGTTCACGCAGGATTCGTCATCGAAACTGCCGGCCAAACATTGCAACGTCAGCGTGCCATCAAGCACGGCGCCATCCAGGCGACAGCCACGAAATTCGATGCGCACGGTTTCGTCGGCGGTCGTATCGTCATAAACAAAACTGCCATTGTTGGCGTCGCAGCTGTCTTCCACGCGGAGTTTGCTGCCCGCTATGTAGAGCTTGCGAGCAATCAGCGGATTGAAATCACCCAGATCGGCCACGCCGCTGTTGATGACCGAAACCACGTTGATGTAACTCGCCGCGATGGCCACGTCGCTGGCGGAATCCAGCGGTGCTGGCGCGCGCGCATCATTGATCGAAGGGCCTGCTTCGTTGTCGGAGCTTCCACAGCCCACCATCAAAGCGCCGGCCAAAATCACGATGCTCGTCTTCACACCGATCCGCATGTCATTGTCTCGTGGTAAAAAATAGTGTCCCGATGATAACGCGTGGTCTGTGGCGCTGCGATGACTTTATCTTGAACATCTGGGTCATTTGCATCCGCGCAGGGCGACGCCAAGCGGACCTGAGGTTAGAGTAAAGCATGCTCGAATTGCCCGAAGACTATGACGCCGCCCTGCTCGATTGGTTGCAGTTGCGCATTGAGAACCACCCAGGCTGCTTTGTTCTGGGGGTTTGTGGATCACAGGGGTCCGGCAAGTCGACGCTTGCTCGCAAGCTGATTCTCGCGCTTCAAGCCCGCGGCCTGCGCTGCGCAACGTTGTCGCTTGATGACCTGTATCTCACACATGCGCAGCGCCAACAGTTGGCACGATCGGTGCATCCTTTGCTAGCAACACGCGGCGTACCTGGCACCCATGATGTCGACATGGGTTGCGAGGTCATCGAAGCCGCAAGGCGACTCGGCTCGGGAGACAGTTTGCAGCTACCACGCTTCGACAAAGCGCAGGATGATCGTCATCCAACAAGTGCCTGGGACACCCAGCAAGGGCCTCTGGACCTGCTAATTTTCGAGGGCTGGTGCGTGGGCGTGGGCGCGCAAGAACCTGATGCGCTTCACACCGCCGTCAACGAACTGGAGCGCAATGAAGACGCCGATGGCCGCTGGCGCCGCTGGGTCAACCAGCAACTCAGCGAGCACTATCCGAAATTGTTTGGGCAACTCGACGCCCTGCTCTATCTGAAGATTCCGGGATGGTCGGCTGTACTGAACTGGAGACGCCAGCAAGAGGCGGAAACTGCCGCCGCGAGCACCTCCGGCAACAACCGTCTGATGAATGAATCGCAGCTGCAACGATTCATCCAGCACTACCAACGCCTCACCGAGCATGCGCTGGACAGCTTGCCATTGCGTGCGAACGTGGTTCGTAGCATTGATGAGGCGCACCAGGTGGTTGCCCAAGAGATTCGCCCTTGAGCGCGCTGGTTTTCAGCGATCTGGACGGCACCCTGCTGGATCACGACACGTATGACACTGCTGCAGCGCGACCTGCCCTGCAGCGTGTCCAAGATGATGGTCATGGCGTCATCCTGAACACCAGCAAAACGGCGCGTGAAACCGCCCTGTGGCATCAAAAGCTGCACCTGCATGGTGCATACATTGTGGAGAATGGCGCCGCCATTCATGCCCACGATGGTTCGGTCCTGGCGAGCCTGGGCATGCCGAGAGATGAGTTGCTCAACACGCTGCGTGACCTTCGTCGCGAGCACGGCTTCAAGTTCAGTGGCTTTTCTGATGCCTCAACGCAGCAGATCGTGGAATGGACCGGCCTGAGCCCCGAAAACGCGGAGCGCGCCAGCCAACGCTGCTGGTCCGAACCGTTGAAGTGGTTGGACGATGAGGCGACCATCACCAGATTCCGAGAAGCGCTTAAAGATTGCGGTTTGCAACTCTTGCGTGGCGGTCGTTTCTGGCATGTTCAAGGCCAACACGACAAAGCCAGTGCGCTACGCCAGTTATGCGCCATCGAACATCCCAAGGTCACCGTGGCGCTGGGCGACGGCGAGAACGACGTGGCGATGATCGAAGCGGCTGATATCGGCGTTTTGGTGCGTTCACCCGCACATGATTTTCCCAAGCTGACGGCAACACCGCGTCTGCTCATACACACACAAGAATACGGGCCGGCCGGCTGGGCCGAAGCCATGACCACAATTCTCGACAAGGGTTTATTAACACATGAGTGATTTCTACCAGGGCGGGATCATCACCACGATGCACAATCTGGTGGACCGACCGGTGCATCAACTGGAGGAAGAGCTTTGCCGCTTTAACAAGACACGTCCTCTGACACTGGTTTTGCCGTGTCTGTATTCCGAGCTCGAAGGTCCGGCCATGGGGCCGATCCTGGAAACACTGCGCGAGCTGCCATATCTGCATCAAATCATCATCGGCTTGGACCGTGCCGACGAAGCACAATATCGCGCCGCGCGGGATTTCTTTTCCGCGCTACCGCAACAGCATCGAGTGATCTGGAATGACGGCCCGCGTATGCAAGCCATCAACCAACGCTTGATGGCCGAAAGCCTCGCGCCCAAGGAATTGGGCAAAGGTTGCAACGTTTGGTATTCGATGGGCTATTTGCTGTCCACGGGCACCGGCGGTGCCGTTGGCCTGCACGACTGCGACATCGTCACCTACGACCGCGCCTTGCCCGCCCGGCTGCTCTATCCCGTTGCTCACCCGGCCTTCAATTATCAGTTCTGCAAAGGCTACTACTCGCGCATTGCCAATGGCGCGCTGAATGGCCGCGTCTGTCGCCTGCTGGTCACGCCCCTTTTGCGCACGCTCAAAACCGTCTTCGGACCGCTGGACTACCTGGAGTACATGGACAGCTTCCGCTACGCCTTGGCCGGTGAATTCTCCATGCGCCTGGATGTGGTCACAGATTTGCGTATCCCTAGCGACTGGGGACTGGAAATCGGTGTGCTGTCCGAGATGTATCGCAACTACTCAACCAATCGCATCTGCCAGGCGGACATCGCCGATGTTTACGATCACAAGCATCAGCAGTTGTCGCCGCAAGATGCAACGCAGGGCCTGTCAAAGATGTCCGTCGACATCATCAAAGCGCTGTATCGCAAACTCGCAACCACCGGCGTGGTCTTCACCAACGAACATTTCCGCTCGATCAAGGCGACCTATTTCCGCATCGCCCTGGACTTCATCGAAACCTACGCCAACGACGCCACGATGAACGGCCTGAGAGTCGACATCCATGCGGAGGAGAAAGCCGTCGAGATGTTCGCCCAAAACATCGTTCGGGCGGGCAAGCATTTTCTCGACAATCCCATGGAAACGCCTTTCATCCCCAGCTGGAATCGTGTGGTCAGTGCGATCGACGGCATCCTGCCGGACATCCGGCAGGCGGTGGATGAGGACCACGCACAGTACACCTGATGGATACACACAACCGCGAATTGCTGGCTCGGGTCACCACCCATCTGAAAGTGGTTTACCCGCAGGTCGATCTCAATCCTCTCGCGCTGGAACTGCTTGATGTCATGGGCCTGACGACGTCGCCGCCCCTACCCGCACAGTTCAACAATCCCTGGGATGAGTCCGATGTCTGGCTCATCACCTATGGGGATTCGATCCAAGATCCGGCGCAAAAGGATCTGGTCACGCTGCGCAAATTCCTCAACAACCATCTGAACGAGGAACTGACCGGCGTCCATGTGTTGCCGTTCTTCCCTTACACCTCAGACGACGGTTTCGCGGTCAGTGATTATCTGTCGGTGCGCAAAGAGCTGGGAGGCTGGGATGATATCCAGCGTCTGGCCAGCGATCGTCGGGTGATGTCGGATGTGGTGATCAATCATTGTTCCAGCGAGCACGCGTGGTTCAAGAACTTCATCAAGAATCAGCCGCCAGGCCGCGACTACTTTGTGGTGATGGATGAAGGCGCTGATCTGCGCCGGGTGGTGCGCCCGCGCACCAGTCCACTGCTGCGCCCGACCGAGACTGAGGATCGAGGCATCGTCAATGTGTGGTGCACCTTCAGCCACGACCAAATCGATCTCAACTTCGCCAACCCGGCCGTGCTGGTCGAATTTGTGCGCATCCTGCGGTTCTACTTGGACTGTGGCATCCGCGTGTTTCGTCTTGATGCTGTGGCGTTCTTGTGGAAGGAAGAAGGCAGTCCTTCGCTCAATCTGCCGCAGACGCACGAAATTGTGCGCCTGCTGCGCACCTTGATCGAACATGTCGATACCAACGCCATTCTGATCACCGAAACCAACATCCCCAACCGCGAGAACCTGTCGTACTTCGGCAACTCCAACGAAGCGCATATGGTGTACAACTTCTCGTTGCCACCGCTGTTGCTGCACAGCCTGTGGAGCGGAAATTGTCACTACCTGAAGAATTGGCTGATGAGCATGCCGCCCGCTCAGTTCGGCACCACCTACTTCAATTTCCTGGCCTCGCATGACGGCATTGGTCTGCGCCCGGCCGAAGGCTTGCTGGATGACGGCGAAATCGAAGCGCTGGTCAGTACAGCAGAAGCTTTTGGCGGACAGGTCTCGTGGCGCGCGCTGGAGCACGGCGCACGCAAGCCGTACGAACTGAACATCGCCCTGTTCGATGCGCTACAGGGCACACACAAAGGCAAAGACGACTACAACATCGAGCGCTTTATCTGCGCCCACGCGATCATGCTGGCCCTGGAAGGCATTCCGGCGCTGTACATCCACAGCTTGATTGGCACACACAACGATTTGCCACGCGTCACCGCGACCGGCCATGCTCGTGCGATCAATCGCCATCAGTGGGATGCGAGTGAACTGGAAAGCGCGCTGGCCGATCCCAACAGCGAACATCATCAGGTTTTTGAGCGCCTCAAAGCCTTGATCCGTCTGCGCAAGCAGCAACCCGCCTTTCATCCCAATGCGCTGCAGTTCACCTTGCACCTGAGCGATGCGATTTTCGGGTTCCGCCGCCACAGCCTCGACCGCACCCAGAACATTTTCGTCCTCAACAACATCACCGATCAGCCGCAGAAAATTCCGCTGACCGAACTCAACCTGATGTTGCAACATGATTGGTTTGATCTGATCTCTGGTGAGACCTACGATTCGCTGACTGACAGTGTGACCCTGGCCCCCTACCAAAGCCTTTGGATCAGCAACCGCCGTGCGTGATGAGCGGATACACTGAAGCCTTCAGGAGACAGTGACCTTGGACAAGAACGACCGCCTCAAATCACTCAGCCCACTGCAGTATCAGATCACTCAGCAGTGCGGCACAGAGCCGCCCTTCAACAATGAATTCTGGGATCACAAGGAACCGGGAATCTACGTCGATGTGGTAAGTGGTGAACCGCTGTTCGCCTCGGTGCACAAATTTGATTCCGGCAGTGGCTGGCCCAGCTTCGTCAAACCTCTGCGTGGTGAACAGATCACGGAAATCACCGACCGCAGCCATGGCATGATCCGCACCGAAGTGCGCTCAGCCGAGGCTGACTCGCATCTGGGCCACGTGTTTCCGGACGGCCCAGGGCCCGGTGGTCTGCGCTACTGCATCAATTCGGCGGCGCTGCGCTTTGTCCCGGTGACCGAGCTGGAAGCCGAGGGATACGGCGAATTTATCAGCCTGTTCAAGACCTCCGCCTGAGTTGCTCGTCCGGCTGGACGATTCCCGGCACCACGCACTGTCTAAGATGAGGCCCTTAGATAAGAGGGCCTTGTATGCTCCGTCTTTTTGCCGCCAGCATCACGCTGGTTGTACTGCTGAGTGCGTGCCAGGGCGCCAATCGCAGCGCACCGCCACGCGATAGCATCCCCATTCCCAGCGCCACGTTCCAGGGACCGATAGGCAACGCCGGCCTGCAGGGCCACGCCATGTGGGACAGTTGGTACGACATTGGCGAGCTCGGCTACGTCGAAGAGGAGTTCTTCGTCAGCGGCACAGCTCGCTCGCACAGCGGCGCCGCACCAGCCGACTTCACCACCCGCGTCATCGTGCGCCGTCCGCGCGAAGCCAGCACCTTCAATGGGACCGTGGTTCTGGACTGGGTCAACGTTTCGGCGCAATTCGAGAACGCCGTCGGCACATTGGAAGGCCATCGCTACTTTTTGCGTGAAGGCTACGCGTATGTCCACGTCAGCGCGCAAGCGGCCGGGCTGTGCTGTATCCCACTGACGCCGAAAATCTGGGACCCGGTCCGATACGCCGACATCGATCATCCCGGCGACGACTACGCCTTCGATATCTTCAGTCAGATCGCCCAAGGCTTTCTCAAAGTCAACGGCGCTGATCCCATGGACGGCCTGCCGGTGACGTCCATCATCGCCATGGGCCAATCACAATCGGCGCAACGATTGCATACCTACGTGAATGAGGTTCAACCCAGCGCCAATGTCATCGACGGCTTTCTGATCCATTCTGACATCGGTTCTGGCAAGGATTTCGGCACCCGCCCACCAGTGCCGGTGATCCAGTTGCTCAGTGATGCCGAAGCAGAGCCCGAAGAACCCAGTGCCCGCGACAACTACGCCCTGTGGGAAGTGGCAGGCGCCGCACACCAGAATTTGTGGGTGGGTTATCACCAGGTCCTCGGGCAACTGCGCCGCGTGGGCCTGATGTTGCCGCCACAACCCATGATGGCGGATGACCAATTGCACGAAAGCGCAGGCAATTACGGCGAGCAACCTGACCCAGGTCTGGCTGTATGCGTGGTGGCCGGCACGGCCTTTCCGATGCGTTATGCGCTCGCGGCGGCGATCCATCACATGAAAATCTGGATCGAAACCGGCGTGCCAGCGCCACAGCCGCCACGCTATGAATTCGACGATGACGGAACATTGGCCCGTGACGAACTCGGCAATGCCCGCGGCGGACTGCGGTACCCACCCATTGATGTGCCGGTCGCGCGCTATCACTCCGATCTCTGCCGCCTCGGGGGTATCACGGTGCCCTTAACCGATCTAGAGCTACGCCAGCGCTATCCAAGCCACACAGACTATCTTGCGCAGATGCAAGCCGCCTCCGACAAGCTCATCGATTCTGGTTACTTGCTGCCACACGATGCCACCGAGCTGATGTCCCGCGCTGAAAACGCGGCCAATCGCTGGACCTTAATGAATCTCATACCATGATCTCAGCGCCTCATTTCACAGCTGCGCAACTTGGCCCGGTTTGCTTGGTCACCGGCGGTGCCGGGTACGCCGGCTCAGCCATTGTTCGGCGTCTGCGCAGCCATGGCTGCGAAGTCCGCAGTCTCGACATCCTGTCTCATGACCATGACGCGGATGTGCAATGCATTCAGGCCGATTTGTGCGATGGTGATGCGCTGCGCACCGCGCTTGAAGGCGTTGATACCGTCTTCCACACAGCCGCGTTGATCAGCCTGCTCAGCTACGCGCGCCCGGCCCAACGCCGTTTGGTCCACAAGGTCAATGTCACCGGCACTGCAACGCTACTGAGCGCCGCACAGGCCTGCGGCGTCTCACGTTTCGTCCACACCAGCAGCGGCAACGTGATCATGGATCGTGTGCTCGACGAGAAAGACGAAACGCAGCCCTACGCAACCCGCACACGCGACCTCTACTCCACCACCAAGATTGCCGCTGAAAAGCTTGCCCTGGCTGCGGATGATCCTGCAGGCATGCGAGTCTGTGCCACGCGTCCTGGTGGCTTGTGGGGTCCCGATCTGCGCTGCGTGATGCTGCGCAGCTTCCTCGACCAAGTCGCCGCCGGGCGCTTGTCCGCTTTAATTGGCGATGGCCGAGCGGTGATGGACAACACGCATGTCGAAAACCTTGTCGATGGCCAACTGCTGGCCGCGGCCGCGCTCGCTGCAAATCCCTCAGAAACCGGCGGCCAAGCGTTCTTCATCATGGACAACGAGCGGGTCAATCCCATGGAGTGGTTTCGACCATTGGCCGAAGGATTGGGTTACACCTTCCCGACCCGGCGCGTGCCTGTTGGCGTGATGCGCTTGGTCGCACATGGCTCAGAAATCGCTCACCTGCTCGGTGCGCCAGAGCCCATCATCACCGTGCGCGCACTGCGCAACTTGGTGGAAAGCTCAAGCTTTCGTATCGACAAAGCCCAGCGCGTGCTCGGCTACCAACCTCGTTTCCAGCGCCATCCCCATCTGCTCGAGCTGATCGAACCGGCCCGCGCCTATCTCGCCGCGCAATGATCCCGGTCTACTCCGCCCCGGCCCTACCCACCGTTGCGTGGCTCAGGGACGTGCTGCAGGACAAAGGCATACGCTGCGTCATTCGCAACGAATTCCTATCCTCAGGCGCGGGCGAATTGCCGCCCAATGAAACCTGGCCAACGCTTTGTGTCCTGGATCGCCATCAACTGCCGTTTGCCCAAGCCTTAATCACGGAGTTTGAAAGCGAATCACCTTATGCCAACGCACCGAATTGGGTGTGTAAGCATTGCGGCGCGGACAATGAAGCGATCTTCAGCGCTTGCTGGCAATGTGGCGAGCTGGATACACAACTGGCCTGAAGCTCAGCTATTCAGATGACGGGATCGCGAAATCCAGCTGAGCAAGGATTCGGTTGAGCTTTCCTTGCTCGCCAATGTCTTCGGGGGTAACGGCCCGGTCCCGCTCGGCTTGCTGAGCATCTCGGATCTGCTGCAAATACAAATCGATAGACATGGCTACACCCTGCTGGATACGCTGCAATGCCAAGGGAATCTCTTCAGGTTTGCGCACCCAGGTGTCGATGAACAAACCGACTTTCGGATCGATTTTGACCGAGAATTCGCCACTTTTCGTGGCGTCGTTGAAGATTTCACACCACTGAGCTGGGGCTTTTTCCGACAATTTGAAATACAGATCGATATAGGGCTCCTTGCGTATCCGTGGGGGACGCATTTCATCCAGTCCACAAATGTGCAGCTGCTTGATATCGAACATGGCATTACTCCGCGGTGACATTCTCGCGCCGGTAGCGCAAGACATAGCCTTTGAAAGGCTTGCTCAGGTATGAGGTGTTGGTTGGCCGCTGGGCCTGGCCAAAAAAGCCATAGGTTTCCAGGGCCCGCACAAAGGGTCTGTGGAAACCGCGTCCGGCATCGATCAGAACGATTTCGCTGTTGGCCAGACTGTGCCGATGGATAAAGCCCGCAAGCAGCTCCGCGTGATCCGGCTCGTACAGGACATCGCTGCCGATAATGAGATCAAATTTACCCAGGGTGTGGTCAAGATCCGCCCAGTCCACCCGCACAAAAGGAATGCTCTTGGAGGCATTCAGCCGAGTGTTTTCAGTGAGGAAATCCGCAACCACCGGATTGTGATCTGACGCGGTAATGTCGGCGTGACGCCCACTCAGCACCAAGCTGGCCAAGCCCAGACCGCAACCGACTTCCAAAATCCGTTTCCCGGACAAAGGAAAGTCACTCATGATGTGGGCCAGCAACTGTCCGGACGGCCAGATCACGCCGGAAAAAGCCCAGCTCGACGGTGAGACCCCGAATTTTTCGGCGACCTCATCAAGGTCTTCGAATTGTTGCTTGTCCCACAGGCTTCGTATGTGCAGATCGAGCCGTGGAAATTCTAAGGTTTGATAGCGAATGCGCAGTGTCATGACTGCGCTACTGGATACGTCGCAGCGCGGCTCAAGTCGAGCTCACGGCGGTCACCAAAAAACCGCCAGAGCGTTCATCACGGGTAAGTTCGAGAAGTTTGGCCTCGCGCATCGCCTGCAAGACTTCGCTAAAGGAGCCGAATGCGTAGCTGGATTCGCTGAAGCCGGGACGACGGCGCTTGAGCGCCTGCTTGATCATGGAGCCCCAAATCTTGTCGCCATCATCGCGTTCCGCGGCGACGGCCTCAAAAGTTTCCAGCACCAGGTCGAACAATTCCTGTCGCGGATCATCACCTTGTGCTTTGCGCTTGCCGCCACGACGTCGACGCTTGGTTTCCGAGGCCACCAGATCATCGTAGAAGATGAATTCGTCGCAGTTGGCAGTGAGCAAATCGGATGTGGAATTGCGCACGCCCACACCGATGACGGTTTTGTTGTTCTCGCGAAGCTTGCTGACCAGCGGTGAAAAATCCGAATCGCCAGAAACAATCACGAAATGACTCACGTGGGATTTGGTATAGCAAAGATCCAGCGCATCGACGACCAAGCGAATGTCAGCTGAATTCTTTCCGGATTGGCGAACATGGGGAATGTCAATCAGCTCAAACGCGGCCTCGTGCATGGTGCGTTTGAACTCGGCATAACGTTGCCAGTCGCAATAAGCTTTCTTCACCACAATGGAACCTTTGAGCAGCAGTCGCTCCAGAACCTTGGTGATATCAAAGGCGGTGAGATGGACCTCCTGAGCGCCTAGTGCGATGTTTTCAAAATCGCAAAACACGGCCAGATTGTCATGCTCTGAGGGGTTGTTCATGCGTTAGATTTACCGTCTTTGGCAGACGGTTTGGGGCCAGGCTTGCCTCGAGGGGCTGCATATTGGCCGGAACGTCGCTCGTTCATTTGATCCACCATCTGCTCGATGGCTTTGGTGACGGCCTTGGTCTGGCCGCGCCGATACCCTTCAATCCGATTATCGCCTTGGGCGATAACATAGTGATGCCAATCGCTGCCTTGACCCATGGTCGGCGCCGCGTGCGCTTTCAGCGCGATGATCTTGAAGGGTTCGCTGGGCGTCGACATAGTTTTGGTGATGGGTCAAAGAACCGTGGGCCGGTTCAATCTATATCACTCTGATTCTTGTTCACGGGCCGCAGATTGGCGATCCCGTTTTTTCTCAAGCTTCGCATCCTGCTTTTTGCGTTTCTTGATTTCTCGCTGCCGCTTTTCAAAATTGTAGTTTGTCTTGGCGATGTGTGCTCTCGCTGGCTGTTAGCGTGATGGGGAAATGCAGGTCTCGATGCACAGAAAATCCATGCATCGAGACCAAGCGAAATCAGACTGGGCGAATCTGCGTAGCCTGCATGCCTTTGGGGCCGCGGGTAGCTACATATTCAACAGTCTGATTTTCGGTCAGCGTTTTGAAACCATCGCCTTGGATTTCTTTGAAGTGGGCGAACAGGTCATCACCACCGTCTTTCGGCGTGATGAAACCGAAGCCTTTGGCTTCATTGAACCACTTGACGGTTCCAGTTGATGTTTGACTCATGTTTGATAATCCTTGAGTGGATAACGGTGAAAGACACGGGGCGATCTGCCCCGGGACGGGAGCATGCAATCAAGAATGTATCGAGGAGGTACGAGGCGCCACCGAAGGTGGGCTGGCGGACCAAGCTGAAACGGCGCTTGTCGCAATAACTGGCAGGAAGTGTGAGGCCTAATCATCCAAGTGTCAAGCGCTGGTGGCTGATGAACCTGCAAATAATCGTTTGAAACCGCAAAAAACATCTGCAGCGCAAACGGCAGGTGATGTGCGAATCCGTCAACGCCGTCTCTTGCGCCCTTTTTTCCTCGCCCCACTCCCATCATCGCGTGGCGGTAGCCCGGTGTGTTGGGTCAGCATCGACTTGCCCCTGCGCTTGCGCTCGGCTTGGACGGAATTCTTACGCCGCGGCGCCTGATAGGTTTTGCTATCGGGTTTACTCGCCGGGATCAGGCAGTGTGCTTTGTCGCCGATCAAATCGCCCCGCCCCATCCGCAATAGCGTAGCGTGGAGCAGATCCCAGTTGGCCGGGTCGTGATAACGCAAAAACGCTTTGTGGAGTTTTCGCTGTTCGGCGCTCTTCGGGGTACTCACAGCTTCACTCTTGTAACTGACCTTACGCAGCGGGTTCTTTTCCGTGTGATACATGGCTGTGGCGGTGGCCATGGGCGACGGATAGAAAGCCTGCACTTGATCGGCGCGAAAACCGTATTTCTTCAACCACAAGGCCAGATTGAGCATGTCTTCATCGGTGGTGCCGGGATGCGCGGCGATGAAGTACGGGATCAGGTATTGCTCTTTGCCAGCTTCAGCCGTGAACTTCTCGAACAGGGCTTTGAATTCATCATACGTGCCGATGCCCGGTTTCATCATTTTGGACAACGGCGCGTTTTCGGTGTGCTCCGGTGCAATCTTCAGATAGCCGCCGACATGATGCGTCACCAGTTCTTTGACGTACTCCGGATCTTTCACCGCCAAGTCATAGCGCAAACCCGATGCAATCAGCACCTTTTTCACGCCGGGCATCTTGCGTGTCTCGCGGTAAAGCTGGGTCAGTGCAGAGTGATCGGTGTTGAGGTTTTCGCAGATGCCGGGGTAGACACACGAGGGCCGGCGGCAAGCCGCTTCGATCTTGGGATCTTTGCAGGCGATGCGGTACATATTGGCCGTTGGCCCGCCGAGATCGGAAATGACGCCGGTAAAGCCTGGCACCTTGTCGCGAATCTCGGCCACCTCATTGAGAATCGATTCCTGTGAGCGATTCTGGATGATGCGGCCTTCATGTTCGGTAATCGAACAGAAGGTACAACCACCAAAACAGCCGCGCATGATGTTGACCGAAAAACGGATCATCTCGTACGCCGGAATCCGTTGGTCCTTATAAATAGGGTGCGGGACTCGCGCGAAAGGCTGGCCAAACACGTAGTCCATCTCTTCGGTGGACAGCGGCTGGGCCGGCGGATTCAGCCACAGATCGCGGTGCGCATGACGCTGAACCAGCGCCCGCGCATTGCCCGGGTTGGTTTCCAGATGCAGCACACGATTGGCATGGGCGTACAAGGCTTTGTCGTTGCGCACCTTCTCAAAAGCCGGAAGACGAATCACCGTACGATCACGATCACGCTGGGGATGCGGCATGAATCGCAGCGGCTTTTCTGCTGTTGGATCAAGCTGCTGCTGATTGCGACGCTCCAGCTCGCAATCATCCATCTCCTGGGTGTTGATGTACGGATTGACGATGCGGTCGATGCGTCCTGGCCGGTCGATACGGGTGGAGTCGATTTCCATCACATCTGGCGGCGTGTCCTGGCGCCAAAACGCCGTACCGCGCACATCGGTGATTGAGCCGATGTCATCACCACGGGCCAGCCGCTGCACCACCTCGACCACCGCCCGTTCAGCGTTGCCATAAAGCAGGATGTCGGCGGGAGCATCGGCCAGGATCGAGCGGCGCACTTTGTCCTGCCAGTAATCGTAGTGCGCAATGCGTCGCAATGACGCTTCGATCCCGCCCAGGATGATCGGCGTATGCGGCGCCATGGCACGGCACTGCTGGGTGTAAATGATGCTGCAACGATCGGGTCGTGCACCGGCCTGCCCACCGGGTGTGTAGGCGTCATCCGAGCGCGGTTTGCGATCGGCGGTGTAGCGATTGATCATCGAGTCCATGTTGCCGGCGGCCACGCCGAAACACAGATTGGGTTCGCCCAAGCGCAATACGTCCTGCGGCGTGTTCCAGTCCGGTTGAGCAATGATGCCCACGCGAAAGCCCTGATCCTCCAGCAGCCGCCCGATGATGGCCATACCAAACGATGGGTGATCCACGTAGGCATCGCCGGTGACGATCACCACATCGCAGGAATCCCAACCCAATTCGTCCATTTCGGCACGGCTGGTGGGCAGAAACGGTGCTTTGCCATAACACTCGGCCCAGTACTTGGGGTAGTCGTAAAGGCGCTGGCGCGGCAAGTTGGACGGCACAGATGCAGCAACGGAGGACATGACGGTCACCGAGAAACAGAAGGCCATTTTAGGCTATTCCCCCACCCGCTTCCGAATCCTGCACAACAAACTCAACGTTTGCTCACACATCTCGCAGGAATGCTTGATGTAAACACAAAGATTCTTAGTGTTATCTGAACCTTACATTCTATTTGTGTACGTTTGTTGACAATTGATTGTTGCACCCCCATCATGTGCACATTCGTTCACTAATGGATAGATTCTCATGAGTGGCACCACAAACACACACAACAGTTTGTCGCGCAGTCTGCGCCAAGGCGTGAAAAATGCCTTGAAGTCGAGGATTGCCGAGACTCTGGCGTTTCCGCATGGGGTTGATCGCTACCTCGAGTACATCAATCCGGCATGGTCGCTGAACGAAGTTCGCGCCACCGTGGTTGCGAAATGTTCACAAACCCCTGACACGGTCACCCTGCAGCTGCGCCCGAACAGCAACTGGCAGGGCTTCAAGCCTGGGCAGTACGTGCGCTTCACCGTCAGCGTTGACGGCAGCCGCCGCACGCGTTGCTTTTCTCCGGTTCAATCAGCGCACACGCAAAATGGCCTGATCGAGCTCACGGCCAAGCTACCGGCCGAGGCTTTCGTCACCCGCTACATGCGTGACCAACTCGACGTGGGTCACGTCGTGACTTTGTCTCAGGCTGAAGGCGAATTCGCCCTGCCCGAGACGCGCCCGCAGCGCATCGTGCTGATCAGCGGCGGCAGCGGCATTACACCCGTCATGTCGATGTTGCGCACCCTGTGCGATGAAGAGCATGCCGGCCCGATCACCTTCCTGCACTACAACAACCGTCAGCAAGACCAGCTTTACTCGGATGAGCTCGACGCGCTGTCACACGCGCACCCCAACCTGACGGTGCTGCGTTGCTACGCCCACGATGACAACGGTGAGTTGCAAGGCCTGTTCAGTGAAGAACAGCTGACACGGGCGATTCCCGACTTCGCCGAGGCAGAGACTTTCCTGTGCGGCCCCCCGGGGCTGATGCAAGCGGTCGAAACGGTTTACGCCGGCCAGCAGCTCAGCGAAAAGTTGCACGTGGAACGTTTCACCCTGGCCAGCGCACCGCTGCCGAGTGAGAACGCAGAAGGCGATGTGCGCTTTGCCCGCAGCGAACGTTTGGCTGCCAACTCTGGCCAGAACCTGCTGGAACAGGCAGAGGCAGCCGGTCTTCGTCCGGAACACGGCTGCCGCATGGGCGTGTGCTACGCCTGCACATGCCGCAAAACCAGCGGCCGGGTACGCGATTTGCGCACCGGCCAGCTGGGCGAAGACGGCGAACAAGACATCCAGATCTGCGTGAGCGTGCCCGAAGGCAGCGTCACGCTGGACATCTGATCAAAACCCTTAAGGAGCTTACGATGAGCGTATTCAGAAACCTAAGCGACGAGCAGTTTGAAGACATCGGCCGCCGTTTCGATGCCATCCGCAGCGAGGTGCTGGCCGACCTGGGTGAACGCGATGAGAACTACATCCGTACCCTGGTGAAGCGTCAACGTCAGCTGGAGATCGGTGGGCGCATCATGATGATGTTGCCGCCGACCTGGCCGCTGGCGGTGGCCGCGCTGTCTGCGTCGAAAATTCTCGACAACATGGAAATTGGCCACAACGTGATGCACGGCCAGTACGATTTCATGAACGATCCCGCACTCAACTCGCGTGAGTTCGACTGGGATACCGCTGACACGGCGAAAAACTGGAAAGCCACCCACAACCACGAACATCACACCTACACAAACGTGATCAACCGTGACCATGACATCGGCTACGGCCTGTTGCGCATGTCGGACGATCAGCCGTGGGAGCCGCGTTTTCTGGCCAACCTGCCGCTGACCGTGCTGCTGCACAGCTTCTTCCAACATTTCGTCGCGGTACAAAACCTCAAGCTGGAAGAGGTGCTGGTCTACAAGACCAAGAGTGGAAAGCAGCTGCGCGAAGAGTTCAAGCCGGTGTGGAAGAAGATGCGCAAACAGTTGGCCAAGGACTACCTGTTGTTCCCGCTTTTGGCGGGTCCAATGGCGCCGCTGGTGTTCGTCGGCAACGCCGTCGCCAACCTGACACGCAACGTGTGGGCCTGCGCCGTGATTTTCAACGGTCACTTCCCAGAAGAGGTCGAGCAGTTTCCCGAATCGGTTATCGACAACGAAACCCGTGGCCAGTGGTACGTCCGCCAGTTGCTGGGCTCAGCCAACTTCAGTGGTGGCCGACTGATGCACATCATGAGCGGCAACCTGAGCTTCCAGATCGAACATCATTTGTTCCCGGACCTGCCGGCCCATCGCTACGCGGAGATCTCGCCCAAGGTGCGTGCGATCTGCGAAGAATTCGGCCTGCCCTACAACACCGGTTCGTTCTGGCGCCAGACCGCCTCAACCTGGAAGCGCATTGCGCGCCTGTCACTGCCGGGACGCGGAAAACCCAACCGCAACACGCCGAACGGCGATGCGCGTGACGACAAGGTGGAACTGCCACTGGCCGCATAATCTCAGCGCTTAAGGTGTAAAGCCTGACCACGCACAACAGCGGATGTGGCACATTGATGTCACATCCGCTTTTTTGTATCTCCGTGTCACGACTTATCTACTTTGCCTACGGCTCCAACATGGCGGCTGCACGCCTGGGTGCGCGCATCCGTGACATCCGCAATCTGGGCCTGGCCCACCTGCCCGGCCATCGCCTGACTTTCGAGCAACGCTGCGAACACGACGGCTCCGGCAAATGTGATGCCAGCCCGACCGGACAAGCCGAGGATCTCGTCATCGGTGTTCTGTGGGACATCCCGGCTGAAGAAATTCACGTGCTGGATGGTTTCGAAGGCCCTGGCTACCGACGCGCCAGCGTCTGGCTGCACAGCGATGATGATCTGGTCTGCGGAGAAATTTATCTAGCCCGGGAGCGCCATCACGATGTCCTACCGTGGCGCTGGTACAAACACCATGTGATCTTCGGCGCACGCGAAAACGCGCTGCCGGACAGCTACATCGAGCAGATCAGTCAGGTTCCCCACAGCGAAGACCCGGACGCGCAGCGCCACGACCGGGAGATGGCGATTTATCGCGCTACGGCAATACCTCAGGGGGTTTGACGAACTTCAGGGTCATGCGGTCGCTCTCACCGATGGTCAGGTAGTAATCCGCCTTTTCTTCACCCAGGCGCAGCGAGGGCGGCAGAGTCCACACGCCTTTTGGATGATCCGCAGTATCGGCAGGGTTGGCATTGATCTCCGAGCCATCCACCAATACAAAGCCGACATCACGCGCCACATCGATCACCAAATCCGTGCGCATATAACCGCTGGCGTCCTGATCCGAGAATGGGCGTTCTTCGGGCAAACGATGATCGACAACGCCCAGGATGCCGCCGGGCTTGAGTGCCGTGTACATGGCGCGGAACGCTGCGGTCAACTTGTCTTCTCCGCCACCGCGCATGTACCAGTTGTGCACATTGCGGAAGGTCAGTACCGCATCCGCACTGCCTGGCGGTGCGATATCCAGCTTGTGCGGCGGGTCGAACACGGTGACCTGAACTTCCGAATAGATAGACGGGTCGGCCGCCAATTTGTCAGCGAAGCGCGCGTAGGACCGTCGGAAATAGTCAACCTCCGTCTGCGGATCAAAATGCGCGGCATACAGCAAACCGTTATTGCTCAAATACGGCGCGAGGATCTCGGTGTACCACCCCCCACCTGGCCACAATTCCACCACCGTCATATCCGGCGTGATGCCGAAAAACTCCAGCGTCTGGTACGGATGACGCGCATCATCACGCGCACGGTAGGACGCGGTGCGGTGCTCACCATTGATCGCGGCGCGCAATTCGGCATTGTCCGCCGCACTGACAGCACAGACGGGCAGGAAAACGCTCATTCCGAGCAGCAGTGCGGCGGTTCTCATGGACTTATCCCTATATCAATCTGACGTCAGTTTACGATGCGCTGTTGGCCAGCCGCTGTCGCATATCCAGACGCAAGCCGCGGTACAAGCTCACACACATCACCAGTAGCAATACTGTGAACGGGAGCCCAGTCGAAATCGCCCCGGCTTGCAACGCATCCAGCGCTTTCTTACCACCACCATAAAGCAAGGCGCCAGCGATCATACCTTCCATCACTGCCCAGAACACGCGCTGCGCGACCGGTGAATCAACCTTGCCACCAGCGGTGATGCTGTCAATGACCAGCGAGCCGGAGTCTGAGGACGTGACGAAAAACACCAGCACCAGCAGGATCGCCATCAAAGAGGTGATCCCGGCCCATGGCAGATTCTCCAGCATCTGGAACAACGACAGCGAAACCTCACTGATGCCGCCTGCCAGCGCGCCGACACCGCCCTGCACCTGCTCCAACGCGGCACCGCCAAAGGCCGACATCCAGATAATGGTGACGGCTGTCGGCACCAGCAGGACCGCGATCATGAATTCCCGAATCGTACGGCCCTTGGAAATACGCGCGATGAACATGCCCACAAACGGTGACCATGAGACCCACCATGCCCAGTAGAACACGGTCCAACCGTGCAGAAAGGTCTCATCTTCCCGACCGGACCACGCACTGAGCGGCAGCAGGTTGCTCAAGTAATCACCCGTGGTTGAGAACACTTGGGCAAAAATCCCCAAACCGGCACCAGCAACGATCACAAAGACCAGCAGCAGCAAAGCCAGCCCCATATTGATGTTGCTGAGCAGCTTGACCCCACCGTCGATGCCGCGCAGCACGGATACCAACGCCACCGCCGTAACACCGACAATAATCCCGATCTGAGTGTTCAACCCAGGCGACATATCAAACAAGAAGCTCAAGCCGCTGGCTGCTTGCTGAGCGCCCAAGCCGAGCGACGTTGCAAGACCAAAGATAGTCGCCAACACCGCCAAGGTGTCGATGATGTGCCCAGCCCAACCCCAGCAACGCTCACCCAGCAGCGGGTAAAACGCCGAGCGGATGGTCAGCGGCATATCGTGGTTGAATGCAAAATACGCCAGCGCCAAGGCCACCACACCGTAGATCGCCCAGGGGTGAAAACCCCAGTGGTACATGGTCGCGCCCATCGCCAACCTCATGGCTTCTGGGCTGTTGGCCTCAACGTTCAAAGGCGTGCCATACCAACCGGTGAAATAAGCCACCGGTTCGGCCACACTCCAGAACATCAAGCCAATCCCCATACCCGCCGCGAAAAGCATCGCGAACCAGGATGGGCGTGAGAATTCGGGCACCGCGTCGTCGCCACCCAGGCGGATTTTGCCCATCGGCAAAACAATCATCGCCAAGCAAAACAGCACGAACACATTGCCCCCCATCATGAACAACCAATCAAAGTTGTTGATGGCGAAGTTTTTCGCGCCGCTGAGCATCTCCAACGCAGGTGCTGGGAACATGATGGTGCCGATGACGAACACCAGCACCAGCAAGGAACTCATGAAAAACACCGGATTGTGCAGGTCCAAGCCCAAAACCTGGACGTTGTCCTGCCCGGCTTCGAAATCGGTCTCGAATGTCGTATTCGCTTGATCAGTCATGCTGCCCCCGGGTTACAGATAAAAATCGAGCGAGAGATACAACGCGTCGAAATCGCCCTCGCCAACTTGACCGTTGCGGTCAACAAAACCGTCCTGGGTCAGGTACTCAACGTAAATCCAGCCCGGACCATAGTCGTAGCTGAACCCAGGCGCGTGAGCCATCACGGTGTCCGCGGTCGAGCCGGTCGTATCGGGATCGGCCATGCTGGTATCAAAGTAGAAGAACCATGGCCCCATGCGATAACCAAATTCCGCGGCGATACGACTGTTTTCGATAGTTGCTCCGGCCAGATGATTGTCTGGCAACTCACGTTCCATCATCACGTATTCAAGTTTGGAGTAGAAGTTGCCAAACTCGCCGTGGTACCACAGCGCCAATGCATTGTGGCTGCCGTCAACGTCGCCCTCACCTGCGGTCAGATCCTGGAGTCGACCCGCCTGAGCTGACAGCGCGATGCGCTGCCCCGGCGTGAATTCGTACTCCACGTTGCCCACCGCGGTCTGCACCTTGCGGTAGGTTGTCGAACTGCCCCAGTGACCGTTGTCATCCACGGTATCTGTACTGGTCGTGCCCCAGTCATCCGCGTGGTAATAGGCCATGTCGTACGTCCATGCACCGGCCTGATTGGTGAATTTCACCCCCACGTCCATCTGATCGCCGTAGCCGGCCTGAAGAATATCGCCGGGCCAGAAATTCACGGTTTTCCAGGCAAATGGCACTTGCGATTTGCCCACTCTCAAAACCCCGTTTTCACCGAAGCGCCAGCCGACCCAGGCTTTGTGCAGGGAAAAGTAGTCGCCGGTGGAGTTGTTTGCCGGATCGGTAAACGAGCCCGGACCGATACGCAGTTCAGCCGAGTACAGCCAGCGCCCATCGCCATCGTCCGCCTGCCCATCGGCATAGAGAATCAGGGCTTCGTTTTCGATATCGCCACGCGTTTCCTCATGCACGGAGGATGGATTGTCGAACTGATATTCGTAGTTCATCCATACACCGGCCGAGAGGTTGTCACTGGCATGCGCAACAGCCCCCCAAACACCGATCACCACCCCCAACGTGGAGATCAAGGTGAGATTTTTCATCTTTGCTCCCGTAGTTATATCCCTTTACTACCCTACGCATGGGATGGCGCCATTACCAATCGGTACAACGCGAGCGGTAAATTTCGTCAGACCCTTGAGAGCTTGTTATGCTGAATGCAAAACCACGGGAAACAATTGATGAATATCGAAATTTCCGGATTCTTTGGGCTGCTGATTTTGATCGCGGATATCTGGGCGATATTGAATATCGTTCAATCCAGAATTCCCACGCTGAACAAACTCGTGTGGATCGTTGTGATCCTGCTGCTACCGGTACTTGGTCTGATCATTTGGTGGTTCGCCGGCCCTCGCGACAGCTCCGGCTGATCGTTCGTGTCTGAAGCCTCAAGCCGCGCCGCACTGCCGCGCGCGGCCCTGTATTTTCTGACTCTGCTAGCAGCCGCGTACACCCTGCATCTGGCCCGAGAGATGCTCCTGCCGTTGACCCTGGCGGTGATCTTTGCCCTGCTGCTGACTCCACTGGTGACGCGTATGCAGCGCTGGCGCATCCCGCGCCCGGTGAGTTCGCTGCTGCTGATCGCCGGCATGCTGGGCGTTGCCGCGGCCGGCGTTGCCGCCTTGTCCTCATCAGCGCTGGAATGGCTGCAGCGTGTGCCCGAAGCCAGCGACATCCTGATGCGCGAGCTGGCCAACATGGAAAACGAAGTGAGCAGCATGGATGAGGCCGGCAAATCGATCGACGCGCTGACCCGCGAAATCGCGGTGGACAACGGCGACAACGGTGGTCAGAAAGTGATCATCGCCGAACCCGGTTGGCGCACCGAGTTGTGGATTGGCATGCGAAATTTCGCCGTGTTCGGCGGACTCAGCATCATCCTGCTGTTCTTTCTGCTGAGCGCAGGTGATCAGCTGGTGACACGCTGCGCCGACACGCTTAAACATGAAAAAGATCGGGTGCGCGCCTTGCGCGTCGCGCGCGATGCTCAAGTGCAGATGTCGCGTTATCTGGCCACTATCGCGATGGTCAACACCACACTGGGTCTGCTCGTGACACTGGCCTTGTGGCTTCTGGATTTCCCCGACCCTGCGTTGTGGGGGACCATGGCTGCCGTGTTGCGCTTCGTGCCCTACCTTGGGGTATCCATCACCGTGGCCATGCTCGCCGTGGTTGGCATGGTCAGCTACGACACGGTGTGGATGATGCTAGCCGCTCCTCTGGGCTATCTGCTCTTCACCTCTTTTGTCGGTCAGATCATCGATCCTCTGGTCCACGGCTATCGGCTTAGCCTGGACCCGATTGTGGTTTTCGTCTGGATCTTTTTCTGGGGCTGGATCTGGGGTGCCCCTGGCGTCCTGCTCGCCGTGCCATTGCTCACCCTGCTCCAGGTGGTGTGCCGCCACTCCAACCGCCTCGCGCCATTGGCGCACATCCTGGGAGAACCCTGATGTCTGATTTCGATCGTGCGCGCTACCGCGCCAGCCTGTGGCCGCAGCCACCCCGCATCGACACGGCTGAAGGCCACACACGTCGCATGGGCATAGAGATCGAATTCTCTGGCCTGGGCATGACCCGTATCGCCAGCATCATCCAGGATGTTCTGGGCGGAGAGGTCGATCAGGAGTCCAAGTACGAGTACTTTCTGCGCGACGCGCGCATGGGTGATTTTCGCGGCGATTTTGGCATCGAGCTGGATTCGGCCTACATGAAAAAACTCGGGCGCGAGCAAGACCCGGATGCCGAAGTCGATGATCTGGAGAACCTCGCCGAGAGCGTGATTTCCTTGATCGCCGAACAAGTGGTGCCGTTCGAGGTTGTCAGCCCGCCGATACCACTGCATGAAGTCTGGCGCATGGACACGGTCATCCAGCGCCTGCGCGAAGCCGGTGCGCGAGGGACGCGACAAGCGCCGTTGTACGCCTTCGGCTTGCATCTGAACCCGGAGCTGCCGGATTTGGAATGCGACACCATTTTGGCCTTCCTGCGGGCTTTTCTGGCCGTGTTTGAATGGCTGGTGAAACGCAGCGAGGTAGATTTGAGTCGGCGGATCACGCCGTACATCGATCCCTTCCCCAAGGCCTACACAAAACTCCTGCTGGATCCCGACTACGCACCTGACTTGAATCAGCTGATTGACGACTACCTGGAACACAATCCCACCCGCAATCGGGCTTTGGACATGTTGCCGCTGTTCCGTCATCTCGACGAGCAACGCGTGGTGGCTGTCATCGACGACGACCGCATCAAAGCACGGCCGACATTCCACTACCGGCTACCCAACTGTCAGATTGACGAACCGGACTGGGGCTTGATCCGTGCCTGGCGGGATTGGTTACAGGTCGAAGCGCTGGCCGCTGATCCACAACGATTGGAGGCCCTGATCAAGGCCTGGAACGAGCACACCAGCGGAATCACCGGCGGCCTGTTTGAAGATTGGCCCAAACGTTGCGCCATGCATCTGTTACCCGAGTTACTTTGAAAACACGTCCACTGATCGGGGTCACTGGACCCGACACCCGCTTTCCCCTGGCCTGGTGGTTCATCCGCTGGGGCTTGCACCGAGCTGGCGCGCAGGCGCTGCGCTTGACCCCATCGCGGCAAAAACCACTCAGGCAGCTCGACGGCGTCATCATCAGCGGTGGCGATGACATCGACCCCGGCTTGTATCTGCCAGATGCACCGGACACGGCGCCCATGGACGCCGAACGCGATGCTTTCGAAATCGACGCGATTAAACACGTGCTGGATCGCGACATCCCCATACTCGGCATTTGTCGCGGCGCGCAGCTCATCAACGTGGTTCTGGGCGGCTCCCTGCACTCCGATTTGCGCCGCATCCGTATCAAGACGTCCAACCGGCGCACACCGTTCGCCCGCAAAACGCTGAAGGTGGATGCGCACAGCCGGCTGGCCAGTATTCTTGGTTGCCAAAGCACGCGCATCAACAGCCTGCACCATCAAGCGATTGCGGAGCTGGGCGATGGATTGCGTGTCGTCGGCCGCGATCTGGATGACATCGTGCAGGCCGTGGAACACCCCGGCCAACGCTTTCTGCTCGGCGTCCAATGGCATCCGGAGTATCTCCCACTGCGCCGCGAGCAGCGCGCGCTGTTCCAGGCTCTGAGCGAGGCTGCGCGGTCGTGAGCGCTTATCTGCTGTTGTTTGTCACCGCTTTCGGCGCGGCGACCCTGCTGCCGTTCTATTCCGAAGTGTTGCTGGTGGCGCAACTGCAACGGGGCCTCGACCCGACCTTGTTGTGGCTGTTCGCCACAGCCGGCAACACGCTGGGCGCCGTGGTCAACTGGGGCATCGGCTGGCATTTGACCCACTATGTGGGGCGGCGCTGGTTTCCCGCACGCCAGAAGACCCTGGACCGCGCTCAACACTGGTTCCAGCGTTACGGCACGTGGACCTTGTTGTTCTCCTGGGCCCCGGTCGGAGGCGATGCCCTGACCGTGGTCGCCGGCATTATGAAAGTCCGCATGTGGGTGTTCTTACCCCTGGTTACACTGGGCAAAGGCGCACGCTACGCCGCGGTGATTGCCGCGACGCATGCGATCAGCTCCTAGCGGCCTTACCCCTCGACCGCGGCATGTGTATGCACCGTGTTGGTTCGCCCGAGCTTGCGATACAAACGCTCACCCAGGACCAGCAGGCAAGGGGTCAAAACCAAGGTCAACACTGTCGCGAAAATGAGCCCGCCAACGATGGATGATGCCAACTGCTGCCAGTACTGAGTCGACGGTGCGCCGAATGTGATCTCACGCTCAAACAGATTGATGTTCATCTTTAACACCATCGGCAGCAATCCGAGCACCGTGGTCACTGTGGTCAACAAGACCGGGCGCAAACGTTCAGCCCCCGTCGTCAGCACCGCGTCGGTCACATCCATGCCTGCGGCCCGATGCTGGTTGTAAGTGTCGATCAAAACGATATTGTTGTTCACCACGATCCCGGCCAGAGAAATCAGACCGATGCCCGACATCACCACGCCGAAAGTCTGCCCCGTCACCATCAAGCCAATCAGCACGCCGATGGTTGAAAACATCACGGCGGTCAGGATCAACCACGATTGGTAGAAGCTGTTGAACTGCGTCAAGAGAATGATCGCGATCAAAGCCAAAGCGACCATGAAGGCTTTGGACAGAAAGGCCTCGGCCTCACGAATTTCTTCGTCTTCACCCTTGAACGCGACACGTAAGGCCGGATGCAGATGCGCATCGGCGTAGTTCGCATCAACCCACTGCCCAAGTTTCCGCAACTGATTGGCCACGACCAGGCCGTCATCAACATAAGACTCCACCGCAATCGCGCGATGGCCGTCAATCCGGTTGATGTTGGCGACCTTCAGCGCCGCTTCGCGGTGCATGAAGTTGGTCACCGGGACCAAACCATGCTGAGTCGTCACATGCAGACGGTCCAAGGTATCCAGGTCTCGCATCGGCTCGGGGAAGCGCACCCGGATGTCCATTTCCTCGCGCGCGTCCGGGGCGCGGTACTCACCCACCTTGATTCCCTGAGTCACCAGCTGCAGCACCTGTCCCACCGTCGCAATGTCTGTGCCGAAACGGGCCGCCTCGGTCCGGTCGATGTCGATACGCCATTCCAGATTGGGATGCGGCAAGGTGTCGCTGACGTCAACGAAACCGCCGACTTCCCGCATGCCCTGGCGTAACCAGCGCACCGCCTTGGCCAACTCATCCAGCGATGGACCATAAAGCTCGATACGCACCGGCTTTCCTTCGGATGGCCCGGCTTCGGGCATGATCACCTCAACGCCCAGACCCGCAGGCTCACCCACACGCGCGCGCACGGCTTTGATCAGCTCGGCTGATGAGGGCCGCTGATCCCAGGACTCAAAACCGAGCTGAATGATGCCGACGGTGTCTTCGGTGTTGTCACCACGGGTGAACTTCAGCCCCGAACGCGCATAGATCGAATCCACCCCGTCGATACCCTGAACGCTGGCCTCCACTTCGCTGACCAGACGATCGATCTCATCCAGCGACAACGGTCCACGGGCATGCACTTTGACCACGGCATTGTCCATGTCCACATCGGGGAAAAACTCCACCCCTTTGCCCAATTTGCCGTAGAGCATGAAGGTACCGATCAGCGCCGCGAACGCGGCGATCAACACTTTGCCGGAATGCGGCAACAGGCGCTGCACCAGCGCCACATAACGCCCTGTCCAGCCACTCAGCGGCTGCCCGGGTTGCCAGCCGACCTGACGGCCCGTTTGCGACGCCCCGCCGATGACGGCGCCCAAATTGGGGATAAACAACAAGGCCATGAACAACGACGAACCGAGCACGCAAATCAGCGTCAGCGGCAGATAGCTCATGAACTCACCGATGACACCCGGCCACACCAACAGCGGCACGAAAGCGGCGAGTGTGGTCGCGGTAGAGGCGATGACAGGCCAGGCCATACGTTGCGCCGCATGCAGGTAAGCCATGCCGCGCGATTGGCCCTCGGTGAGATAGCGATCCGCCAGCTCGACCACAATGATGGTGCTGTCAACCAACAGCCCCAGCGCCAAAATCAAACCGAACAACACCACCATATTGATGGTGACGCCCATGCTGCCAATGATCAGAATACCGAGCAGAAACGAGCCCGGAATCGAAATCCCCACCAGGGTGCCGGCACGTAGCCCGAGAAAGGCCACAACCACAATCATGACCAGCAAAACGCCGGACAGCACGTTGTTCTGCAGATCATCCAAGTTGCGCTGGGTTTCGACCGATTTGTCTTGCGAGTAATTGACCTCGACCGCTTTGGGCCAGGCTTTGCGTGTCTGTTCAACCAGTTCGCGCACCTTGGCGCTGGTTTCGATGATGTTGGTGCCGACACGTTTGGACACTTCCAGTGCGATGGTGCGTTTGCCGTTGAGCCGGGCGTAGCTTTCGCGATCCATCCAGGTCCGCCGTACTGTCGCCACGTCACTCAAACGCACCACCTCGCCATCCGCCTCACGCAGAACCAGGCTGAGCAGTTTGTCGACGTCGTCGATGATGCCGGGCACTTTCAAGGTGAAGCGCCCGCTGCCGCTGGTTAGCGCGCCGGCGGCGACCAGCTGGTTGTTGCGATCGACCGCGCCGATAACGTTCTCGACCACCAGCTGGTAGGTATCCAAGCGCACCGGATCGATGATGATTTCCACCATCTCCTCGCGATCACCAACCACCTCGGCTTCGAGCACTTCAGCCAACGCCTCCAGGCGATCTTTGAGGTCGTTGGCGATGGTCACCAGGGTGCGTTCGTCGACATCGCCATAGAGGTTGACCACCATCATCGGCAGCAGCGCGATATTGACCTCCTGAATGGTCGGCTCTTCAGTCTCTGCGGGAAGCTCTGGGCGCGCCAAATCGACCTTGACCCGCACGTCGTCCATGGCGTCATCGACGTTGGTACCGGCCTCAAACTCCAGTTTGATGGTGCCGTAACCCTCCGCTGCCGTGGAGCGCATCTCTTTCAGGCCTTCAAGCGACCGCAGCTCTTGCTCCATCGGCTTGATGAGCAAACGCACGGAGTCTTCCGGAGTGATGCCCTGATGCACCATCGACACATAAACGGTCGGGAAACTGACATCCGGCTCCGCCTCTTTCGGAATACTGAGATAACTCACCGTGCCGGCAATCAGGATACTCAGCAGCCCGACGAACAGGGTGCGCGGGCGACTGAACGCCGCAGCCAGAATCTGATTCATGTCGGCCCCTTAGGATGCGTCGGAGACGACCACCGCCTCGACGTCCTCACCCGCGCTGACAAACCCTTGCCCAACCGTGATGATGCGCAGATGCTCGGGCAGATCACTGAGCCAAATCTCATCGTTGCCGGCTTGCTCAATGGTGGCTCGGTGGAACTGCACGCGGCCACTGTCATCCACGCTCTTAACACCAAAGTGCTCGTCATCGTCCAGAGCCAGTGAGGCCGGCTCGACAATGTGAACGCGCACCGTTTCCAGCGGCAGCATCAGGACCGCGGAACCACCAGCAATGACTGCCTTGTCATGCGCTGGAACCAGCATTTCCACAGGGAACATGCGGGTATTGGCGTCCGCTTCACGTGCAACATGGCGCAAAATGCCCTCAACCTCGCTGCCATCCGGCAAGCGGGTGCGCGCGCTCTGCCCGATTTCCAGAAACACCACCACATCCTCGGAGACTTGGGCATGCACCAAAAACGGTTCTATCTGGATGAAACGACCGATCGGATCACCCACGCTGAGATAATCGCCTTGCTCGACCTGGCGGCTGTCGAGCATGCCGTCGAATGGGGCGCGAATGCGGGTGTTACGCAGGGTTTCCTGGGCTTGCAGCAACTCGGCCTGGGCTAGCGAAAAATTGGATTTCGCCGCCGCAACGTCGACCGGGCTTTGCAAGTTCTGCCGCGCCAAGCGCTGCGCCGCCTGGTACTGCAGCTTACGCTCTTCGACCAAAGCCTCGGCACGCGTGACCCTTGCCGCGCGGTCACCGGTTTCCAACTCAAACAGCACATCACCTTGCTTCACGCGCTGTCCACGTTCCACCGAGATTGCGGTGATCCGACCGGCCGTCTCCGCACGCAGATCAACTGCCCGCAGAGGTGCTGTGCGCGCGCTCACGCGCGCCTCACGAACACGGTCTGCCGCATCGGACTCAATGACCCGCACACGCAGTTTGGGGGCTTCTTCCTGGCCGCTCACAGCCGTCTGCGCCGATTCAACGTCCTCGTTGCCGAAAGCGCCAGAGAAAAGCCAAACACAGACCAGCAGCAAAATACCGCCGGCTATCCATCCGGGATGTCTGGATATCATTGATCGTCCTGTTGATGAGGTTCTGCCTGATCCCGCAGCTTGTTGATCAAGGCTTCGGTGGCTTCCACCGCGGATTGATGAAAACGTTGCATGCTGTCCAGACGCTGTCTCGCACCGGGTAAATCCGCAGGCAAATCGCGGATTGCACGCTCCGCGTTACGCTGCTTCACGCGCATGCGATCGACGTAACCATGCAGCAAAGCATCGTAGGGTTTCTCTGCCAGCCGATAGTAATCCTGGCGATCACCGGGGCGACTGACGCGCTCCAGGATCCCGAGGTCACGCAGCAGCCTGGCGTTGGTGCTGATGCTGCCGCGCGACACCTGCAGCCGCCCGGCCAACTCAGCAAAGCTGCAAGGCCCTCCTTCGATCACGAACAGTCCCCACATGCGTCCGGCAATACGCGGCAAGCCGTCCGCCTCGGCGGCCAAGCCCATGCTTTCGATGAAGTCTTCGGCGGCAGCCTTGGCCGCGGGTGGCAAAGAGGATGATGAGATGCTCATGATGGCGCGCATCCTGCAGGTTTCATATCGTTCAGTCAATACTGAACATTATGTATGGCGCATCCTTGGTTACCATGCATGGGTCGTTTCAGCGGCTTGTGCACTGCCCGGCCGCACCACCACGCATCGATCTGGAGTCTCCATGAGCATCACCCTGACCCGCTTCGCACGACGCCGCCTGTTCCCCAAAGACGGTCGACGCAACGCCATTACCGGCTGCGACGCGAGCAGTTTTGAGCACCACATCAATGCCAACCCGCCGCTGCAAGTGCTGGATGGCTATGCCCCGTTTTGCAAATTGCATGTGCACGAAAACTGGACCAGCACCCGGGTTGCTGCCGTCCCCATCACGGACGACAACCGACATCTGCTGCGCTCGGCTTACGAGGCGCGCAATGACGACGAATTGGCCGTGCTCAACCGCTGGTTTGAAGGCGTTGAACCACCGCGCGCCAACTACCTTTTGGTGATCGTTTACGACCGCGCGCAGTTGCACAAAGAAGGGGATCCCATCGACGCCGATTGGGGGGTGGTTGGCTGCCTGGCAACCGCGGAACCGAAAGAAACGCCTTTGGCACCGATCACCATGATGCGCAATGCGTTGGGGGTTGAGGAAGGCGGCTCAGGCGTTGACCTGGATCGTGAGGCCTATCGGCGCAGCGTGGCCTTTTGGTCAATGCACGCCAACTGGCGTGAACCGCGTCGAGGCGGCTGAACCGAGAACCATACTCGCGGTCGCAACGTAGAACGTAGCACCCTCGCCCACCACCGGAGCCCAAAAGATGCCCCGTTTTTCATTCCGTCGCCGTATCGGATTGATCGGCATCCTCAGCCTGCTGGCCTTGGCAAGCGCCTGTCGCAGCGAACCCACCGTGGCGACCGAGCCAAGCCCGTTTCAGGCGAAAACCCTGATCGAAGGCCTGGATCAACCCTGGGGCTTGGCCTTTATGCCCAACAAGGCCTGGTTGATCACCGAAAAAGGCGGCGATCTGCTTTACATCAAAGATGGTCAGCGACTCAACGTTCTAGGTGTGCCGACTGTCGCCGTGACCGGCCAGGGCGGTTTGCTCGACGTGGCACTGCATCCGCGATTCGCAAGTGACCCAGCGCAGAATTGGGTTTATCTCACATTCAATGAAGGCGCAGACCGAGCCTACGGCACGGCATTGGGCCGAGGTCGTTTCGTTGTGGAAGGGGATACGGCACGGCTCAGCGATTGGCAAACACTGTTCAGCCTGCCCAACAAAACCGGCGCGGGTCGTCACTTTGGCTCACGCATCGCCTTCGACAACACGGGGCATGTGTACTTCAGCATTGGCGATCGCGGTGACCGCCAGCGCGCGCAGAGCATCAGCGACCCGGCGGGCAGCGTGCTCCGTCTGACGCTGGATGGCGGTATCCCCAGCGACAATCCCTTTGTCGCCGACAACGATGCTCATCCCGCCGTCTTCAGCATCGGACATCGCAATATCCAGGGCATGGCGATACACCCGGACAGTGGCAAGGTCTGGACCCACGAACATGGACCGCAAGGGGGTGACGAGCTGAACCCGATCACTGCGGGGCGCAATTACGGCTGGCCGATCATCACCTACGGCAAGGAATACGGCACCGGCTTTTCCATTGGTGAAGGCACCGAAAAGCCCGGCATCGAACCGCCCCTGCACTATTGGGTACCGTCCGTTGCACCGTCCGGCATGGCTTTCTACAACGGCGACGCTTTTCCCGACTGGCAGGGCGATGTGCTGATCGGCACGCTCAAGCACCGTCGCCTGGTTCGGCTCGACATTGAGGATGGCCGTGTCGTTGACGAACACCGTTACATCGCCGGCGAAGAGGCGCGAATCCGCGATGTGCGAGTCGGCCCCGATGGCCTGATTTACCTGCTGACCAATGGTTCTAACAGCAAGTTGATTCAGCTCTCACCCAAGCCGTGACAGCGCGTCAATCGGCCGAAGGTCGCGCCCCGAGCACCACGCCGCGCCGGTGCAAATCATCCAGCAGTGCGCGCGCAAAACCGGCAATCTGGTCGATCGACAAGCCGGCCTCCTGTGCCACTTGGGCTAGCGCCTGCTCACCGCTTTGCGGTGTGCTCGCCAACAGTTCGACAAAACGCGCGGTGATGAGATTGAGCTCGAGAAACCCAACACGCTCATCGCGCTGACGAAAGACCAGCAAGCATGTCGGCTCCGCAGGGGCTTGCTCGGGCTGAAATTCAGGGCCAATGAGATGGACCGGGAACGTGTAGGTCAACACACGCAGCCACGGCGTACAAACACAGACCTGGCTCATCGGATCCGCATTCGGATCAAAACCGTCGGGCATAGGCGTGGCGTCTATCGCCAAAACCAACTCGACCCACTCGTAGTGCGCCAGTTCAAGCAGAAATGCAGGGTCCACCGGGCGCATCGCGTGGCCGTTTTGCAGATAGTCCAGAAACTCTTCAGCCACCTGGTAAAACTGCGGGCGTTCACAAACATGCTGGGCGTAGAAGCCACGTACCAAGCCAGCCCAATCCTCGTCGGCATACAACCGACGCAGAACCGGAAAGGCCTGGCTTAAGAAGTTGTCGATGTTGTTGTAGAACAGACGTCGATATATCGCCATGCGGCGGTCTTCAATGTCATCCGGCGCCGCGTTCATCTCAGGATCACGGATATGCGCTGCGAACCGCGCCTGAACATCCTGAAATGCAAACTCAGCCATGAGCCCGCTCATGCGCCTGGATATGGCGTTGCTGAATCTGATGAATCTGTTCGACCTCGCCAAGCAATGTGCTCAGCGACGGGATGTTGAAATCTCGCTCCAGCAGCGTAGGCATCAGCCCAACGTGCTTATAGGCTGCGTCGAGCAAACGCCACACTTCGGGGATCACATCCGCGCCGTGGGTATCGACACGCAGATCTTCCGCTTCGCAATCGTGTCCGGCGACGTGGATGTACGCCACCCGCTCGGCCGGTAAACCGTGCAGAAAATCGGTCGCATCATAACCATGATTGATGCTGTTCACGACAATGTTGTTCACGTCCAGGAGCAGCAGGCAATCGGCCTCCTGGAGCACCGCATTGACGAACTCCAACTCGCTCATGCAAGCGCCTGGCGCGGCGTAGTAGGACACGTTCTCCACCGCCAGCGGCCGCTGCAAATGCTCCTGCACCGCACGTATGCGTCTCGCCACATAGCGCACAGCTTCGTCGGTGAACGGAATGGGCATCAAATCATAAAGATGACCGTGATCGCCACAGGCGCTGAGGTGCTCTGAATACGTCACCACCTGATGCTGATCGAGAAAGGCTTTGAGTTGATCGAGAAAATCCCGATCCAAGGGCCGAGGGCCACCCAAATCCAACGACAAGCCATGGCAATACAAGGGGCGCTTCTCGGCGGCCTGCGAAAACTGCCGACCGAGCCGCCCACCAAGACCAATCCAGTTCTCGGGTGCGACTTCTATGAAATCAATGGTGTCAGGCGGATCGTCGAGGAACTGCGGCAGGAAATCCCGCCGCAGCCCCAGCCCCGCGTGAGCAAGGTGTGATGACATCGTTAGGCGCTTATTTGCCAATCATGCGGTCCATCCTGGACTTGTTGCTGCCGCACTTGCCCTCGCCACATTTGCCTTCGCCGCACTTGGCTTCGCCGGCTTTGGCTTCACCACACTTCGCCTCACCGCACTTGGCTTCACCGCATTTGGCTTCGCCACACTTCGCTTCGCCACATTTCGCTTCACCGCACTTGGCTTCGCTGGCTTTGCTGCCGCCGCATTTGCCTTCACCACATTTGGCTTCGGCCAACTGCATATATCCACTGCCCAGATCGGCAACCTGAAATGGATTGGATTCGGCGTGCACGGCACCGGAAAGCGCCATTGACAATGCCAAAGCAGAACCCGACGTCAATACGATGGACTTCCCCAATTCCTTCTTCAACATGCTGTTACTCCTTGCGATCAAATGTGTCCCGAGTGGGACGAATATACCGAGAAAATGATTCTCTAAAGCAGCAGACCGTGGGTCGGCTGCAAAACTCACACGTCATGTCTTAAATGCGCATCAGGTATTACTCCCCAAACCGACGATCAGATGCACAAGCGCTCGCCGCAGAGGGCGAGGATCATGCACACTTGGCACCCGTTTCACTCCGACCGGATCATGAGTTTGTCCCACCGAAGCATTTTCATCACTGGCGCTGCCGCTGGCATCGGCAAAGCCTGCGCCCAGCTCTTCCACAGCCAAGGTTGGCATGTCGGCCTTTACGATATCGACAAAGCGGGTTGTCAAAGCCTGGCGCAGGAATTGGGCAATGAACGCGTTACCTGGGGGCGCCTGGATGTGACCGATCCGGTCGAATGGAAGAACGCCCTGAGCGCGTTCTGCGAAACCACCGGCGGGCAGCTCCATGCACTGCTGAATAACGCTGGCATATTGAGCTCCGGTGAGTTTCAGGACATCGACCTTGCGACCCAACACCGCATTGTCGACGTCAACATCAAAGGCGTGATGAATGGTTGCCATCTGGCCTTCCCCTATCTTCGGGCAACACCCGAGGCTTGTCTGATCAATATGACTTCGGCTTCGGCGATGTATGGACAGGCAGAACTCGCGACCTACTCGTCGAGCAAGTTCTTCGTCCGCGGCCTGACCGAGGCGCTGGATCTCGAATGGTCGAAGTACGACATACGCGTTGTCGACATTTGGCCACTTTTTGTTCACACCGCCATGATCGATAATCTGGACAAAGCCCAGAGCGTCAAGAATATGGGCGTCAAGCTGACACCGGATGATGTGGCCAAGACTGTCGCCGAGGCGGTGGCGTATCGTGGCGCAATTCCTAAAGTGCACTGGACTGTCGGCGCCTCCACCAAAGCGCTGTATCAGGCCGTCAAAATGGCGCCTCTGTGGTTGACTCGACAAATTAACCGGCGCCTGTCACGCGTCCAATAACAACGAGATATCAAGGTATGGAGATTCATTCCGAAACGGTCGATGGGGTGTTTGTGATCGCCCCGCAGGGCCCACTGGATGCGAATGCCGCACCTCGATTGACCGAGATCAGCGGTCGCATGGCGGCGCATGAAAGCGGCTGTGCGGCGATTGATCTGGCCGGCGTGAGCTTTGTCGATTCGACCGGTATCGGTGCCCTGGTTTCCATACACAAACAGCTCAAAGCCAACGAAACAACGGTCTGCTTTGTCGGTGCCAAAGGACAACCGGCCGACATGCTCAGCTTCCTGCGCATCGACCAAGTCATCCCCAGCTATCCATCGTTGGATGACTTGCGCCGCGATCGCGGACTGTAAAACGGCACTCACCGCGCCCTGGATCAGGGCTTGGTGATCTCGGTTTGCGCCATGTATTCAATCAGGTTGATGAATTGCTCATCGGTGCAATCGGTACACATGCCCATGGGAGGCATTCCGATCCAGCCGGATTTGGTCCGTTTCAGTAGCATGTCGCGCCCCTGATCAATACGCGCTGCCCAGGCAGTTGTGTCTCCGGTACGCGGGGCCCCAGCGGCACCACTGGCGTGACAACTGATGCAACTGCGGTTGTACAGCGTCATGGTCGCTTCGCTGGCCTTGACCACAGGCTCCGGTGTTTTAACGGGTTCTGAGGTCCCGGCACCGCCGCATCCCCCCATCAGCAGCAAAGCTGCCGCGCACAGTGGCCATGCCACAGTGTGTCTGTTTGTCATTATCGTGGTGTCTCACTCCCCTCGGTACAATCAATGTACCGTGATCCGGCGGGAAATTCAGTTGTTGAAACACAGACCTGCCGCATCACGCTGAGCGATGCCCTAGTTGACCTGACGCTCACGCCCTTCCCAGTAAACTGCGCGCAGTTCCCGCTTCAGGATTTTGCCCGCCCCAGATAAAGGAAACGGCTCATCGCGAAACGCCACACTCTTGGGGCACTTGTAGCCGGCGATCTGTGTTTTGCAATGCGCGATGATGTCGTCCGCTGACACTTGAGCATCAGCGTGCGGGATCACAATGGCATGCACAGCCTCGCCCCAGTTGTCGTCGGGGATCCCCACAACCGCCACTTGCGCCACCGCCGGGTGGGTCGACACGACGCTCTCAACCTCGGCCGAGTAGACGTTCTCTCCGCCCGAAACAATCATGTCTTTGACGCGATCCACCAGGAACAAATAACCCTGCTCATCGAGGTAGCCGGCGTCACCGGTATGAACCCACCCGGCCTTGAGCGTATCCGCGGTTTGCTCCGGCTTGTTCCAATACCCCAACATGCAGTTGGGGCCACAGGCGCAGACCTCACCGATTTCACCAACCGGCAAAACCCGATCGTTTTCGTCCACGATTTTGAGCAACATGGTGTAGCTGCTGCGACCTGCAGCACGCAAAAGACGTGCACCTTCACCATCGGTGACATGGGCGGCTGCGGGCAGAATGGTCGCCACCGGAGCCAGTTCGGTCTGCCCATAAGCCTGCATCAGTTGAACATCTGGCAAAGCTGCCATCACACGCCGCAGCAAACCCTCGGGCATGGGTGAGGCGCCATACAGCACGCGGCGCAAGCTGCTGAGCTTGCTGGCGTCGAACGCTGGATGATCAAAAACCATCTGAATCATGGCCGGCACCAGCAGCACGTCGGTGATGCTGGCCTCGTCAATCGCCTGCATCACCGCGATCGGATCAAAGGCCGGAATGAAAACTTGCCGCGCACCCAAAGCGGTGAACATGTAACAAGCAGCCAGATCCGCCATGTGAAACATTGGAGCCGCGTGCAGATAGCTCGATTCTTCATTCGCGTCGCTGGCGGCCACCAAACTCAAGGCACTGGTGAACAAGGCGGTGTGGGTCAGCATCACGCCCTTGGGAAAACCGGTTGTGCCGCCGGTGTAAAAAATACCCGCCAGTTGCTGATCACTGAAGCAGAAGTTGTCCAGCGGATTGCCCTGTTGCACAACATCCTCCTGACGCAAGGCCCAATCCGGACAATCGGCAGCCGCGCCCATGAAAATATAATGTTTGAGGTCGCCCAGGCGATCGCGTAACTGGGCGACCAGCGGGGCAAACGTGTGATCGAAAAACAAAGCCGAGCTGCCCGAATCACGCAGCGAATACTCGATCTCCGGCAGCGCCCAACGGATGTTCAAGGGCACCACACGTGCGCCCATCATGGGGATCGCAAACAACGCTTCGAAGTACTGGGCGCTGTTCAAACTCAGGATGGCGATCTGATCATTCGTCGCCAAGCCCAAAGCGGTGAGCCCACCCGCGGTTTTCCTCACGCGCTGGGCGACCTCAGCCCAGGTTCGGGTTTGTCCTTGCTCCTGCGTGGCAACGCAAGTGCCGCGTTGCTGCTCGGCACGCATGATGATTTGGGCGATATGCATCGTCTGTCTCCGGAAACAATGTTTGGTTTTTGTTTGCGCCGACTCTGCCAGATCGAACCGCTGGCAGGAATAGTTATGCGCCAGTGCGGAGCCCTTCAAGCATCGTCCGGACGTGTGGTGTTGCACCGCGCGCAGCGGCATAAGGTGTAGGGCTGATCGCCGTCATTGGGAAGCTCACGCATGCGTCATTTGTTGCACTGTTTTGTTGTTATCCAGCTTGTGGTGGGCACCGCCGCGCACGCGACTATCGATAATCAGGCCCTGCGCCATGCGCCGGACGGCCGCGACTGGGCCGCCTGGGGGCGCACCTTTGATGAGCAGCGTTTTAGCCCCCTCGATCAGATCAATCGCGACAATGTGGCGCGACTGGGCCTCGCCTGGACCTATGAGCTCGACAAAGTGTGGAGCGTGTCGTCCCAGCCGCTGGCGGTGGATGGAGTGATCTACATCGCGGTGGGCTACAGCGAAGTGCATGCCATTGATGCGCGAAGCGGCGAGCGTCTGTGGCGCTACAACCCACAAGTCGATCCGATCAAAATGCGCATGGCCTGGGGCATCCGAGGGTTGGCCTATTGGAAAGGCCGCGTCTATGTCGGCGTGCAGGATGGACGACTCATCGCACTGGATGCCAAAACCGGCGAACTGAGCTGGTCCGTTCTCACCACGAAACCGGGCGATAACCGCTATATCACCGGCGCGCCCAGAGTGTTCAATGACACCGTGATCATCGGACACGGCGGCGCTGATTTCGGCTACGTGCGCGGCTATGTGACGGCCTACGACACCGCAACAGGGCAGCAACGCTGGCGCTGGCATGTGGTCCCCGGAAATCCCGCCGACGGCTTCGAGAACAAAGCCATGGAGATGGCGGCCAAGACCTGGACCGGCGAGTGGTGGCATTCCGGAGGCGGCGGCACGGTGTGGAATGCCATGACCTACGACCCGCACTACAACCGCATCTACCTCGGCACCGGAAACGGCTCACCCTGGAATCACAAACTGCGCTCCCCGGATGGCGGCGACAACCTGTTTCTGTGCTCGGTGGTGGCCCTGGACGCCGACACTGGCGAGTACGTCTGGCACTACCAGACCACACCGGGCGAAAGCTGGGATTTCAACTCCACCATGGACATGGTGCTGGCTGATCTGGACATCAACGGCAAGCCCCGCAAAGTCTTGATGCATGCGCCGAAAAACGGATTCTTCTACGTCATCGACCGCGAAGACGGTGCTCTGATCTCAGCCGAAAAGCTCGGTAAGGTGACCTGGGCCGAACGTGTCGATTTGCAAACTGGCCGCCCGGTGGAAGTGCCCGGCGCGCGCTACGAGAACGGCGAAGCCCTGATCTGGCCGGGTTCCGCCGGCATGCACAACTGGCATCCCATGGCCTACTCCCCGGATACCGGCCTGATGTACATCCCGACGCGGGAAATGGCCGGCTACTACAACGACGAAGGACGCGATCCACGACGCTGGAAGATGAGCGCCGAAGATCCCATGGGCTTGAAAGGCTTTTTCGATGACATCCCCACCACGGCAGGTCGCAGCGCGGTGCTGGCCTGGAATCCGCGCACGCAAACCAAAGTCTGGGAAACAGAGACCCCCGGGTTCAGCAACGGCGGCGTGATCAGCACCCGCGGCGGTCTGATTTTCCAAGGCCGGGCGGATGGGCGCTTTGTCGCTCAGGATGCGGACACCGGAGAGGAACTCTGGGCGCATAACATGGGCGTGGGCACCCAGGCGCCACCTATGACATTCAGTGTTGATGGTCAACAATATGTGGCTGTGCTCGCCGGCTGGGGCGGCAGCCAGATGCTCATGGGCTCGCTCACCGCACAACATGGATGGGTCGGGCGACAACACCCACGTCGCCTGCTGGTCTATGCGCTTGATGCCGATGCAACGCTGCCGCCCTCGCCTGCGCCATCGCAACCACAAGCGATTGACGACGCGGACTTTGTCGTCGACCCCGCCCAAGCGGAGCGCGGCAAAGCGTTGTACTTCAAGAACTGCACAATCTGTCATGGATCGGGTGTGGTCGCCGGCGGTTATGCGCCGGATTTGCGCGCATCCGCAATCCCGTTGTCGACCCCCGCCTTCACCGCCATCGTGCGTGATGGCGCGCTACTTGCGCGCGGTATGCCGGTGTTTCCCGAGTACTCCGAGAAAGATCTCAGCGCTTTACAGCACTACATCCGCCAACAAGCCCGACATCAGCCGAGCGCTTGGGATGACCTGAAAGCGGCATGGAATTTTGTGATCTTGCTGATCAAAATGAAGTGGTCTGCACTGACCGGTTAAAAGCCGCCTAAAAATCCACGCGTGGCGGAAAAGCGTAGGAACAAACGAATGCATTTCGGTTCCTACGCGCATGGCACACCGTGGACTTTTCTGGTTTCGCAACGATCTGCGTCTTGCAGACAACCCTGCCCTGGTCGCGACGGCGGAACAGGTCGATGAGCTGGTCTGCGTCTACGTCGTGGATGAGCGCGATTTCGAGCGCAATCGCTATGGCTTTGCTTCGCTGGGCGAGAAACGCTGGGCGTTTATCGCCGCATCGTTACATGCACTAAGCGCGCAGCTGCAAGCGCGGGGCCAGCGTCTGCTGGTCTTTCTGGGCGATCCTGTCGACGTGGTGACGCGACTGTGTCACGAGGGCAACATCGGAGCGCTGGGCGCCAGCGATTGGCACGGTTACCGGGAGTGCCAGCAATTGGCGGCGGTCCAAGCATCCTTACCCGACATGCGCGTCATGACTGCCCCCGGCAGCACGCTGTTCGACGCCGAGACCGTTGACCGTGTTGCAGGCGACGTCCTGAAAGGCCCATTCACGCCATTTTTTCGCGCCATGAGCGAACAGGCTTTTCGACCACTCGCAGTGACACCAAGCGAACTGCCTCAATCGCGGTGGTTGCCGCTGGATGATGGGCTGCCGCGCAATCCGCAGTCGGTCGGACGCTGGCGCGGTGGTGCGGACGCCGGCCAGGAGCACCTGCACAGCTACATCCACGTGAATCAGGCTGTGCATCATTACGCCCGCACCCGCAACGATTTCTCCGGATGGGATCATTCCAGCAAGCTGTCTGCGTGGCTGGCCCAGGGTTGCCTATCACCGTTGCAGATCATGCGCGATCTCGATCACGTCGAGGGCGCGAGCGCTGCGCAGGAATCCGTCGAAAAACTGCGCTATGAACTGTTCTGGCGTGAATTCTTTCAATGGCACGCCTTACGCAGCGGCCCACGCCTGTTCCATTTTCAAGGCATAAATCGCCGCGCCCCGCTGACAAGCTACTACCCACAACGCCTCAAAGCTTGGTGTGAAGGCGACACGCCCTATCCCATCGTCAATGCCTGTATTCGTGAACTTCGCACCACCGGTTATCTGTCGAATCGGGGCCGCCAACTGGTCGCCAGCTGTCTGATCAACGAACTCGCGGTCGACTGGCGCTACGGCGCGGCGTTTTTTGAGCAGGAGCTGATCGACTACGACGTGGCAGTGAACTGGGGCAATTGGCAATACATCGCGGGTGTGGGCACCGACCCACGCGGTGGGCGCCACTTCAAGCTGCGCGAGCAAGCCCAACGCTACGATCCAGACGGCGAATACGTACAACGCTGGGCGCCCAACGAGAATTGGGGCGAATGGACTGACGCCGTAGACATGGTGGATTGGCCGACGTGAGCACAAGCCGGGCCTCTTGGGCCTCACACCCAATCCAAAGCTATGGGTGTTGCGTAAAACCCGCAACGACATCCCCAGACAGCGCGACCACCTGGACACAACATTGCTGCATTTCGTCCCAAAAAGCCCAAGGACACAATCGATGACCGCCGCGGTGCTGTACTTCGAACCGCGTACACAGCGCTTGTTGCAACAGCGACAGACCCTCTATGATCGCCCCGTGCACAAAGCACGGGATGTGAGGGAGATGGTGAGCTTGGCGGAGGTTTCCGACCAGCCCGAGTGGGCCGATTGTGTTGTGCGCGTTGCCGAGTGCGGCTGTCGTGACAGTTTCATCCAACTGTTTGATCACTTTGCTCCGCGTATCAACAGCTATCTGCGCAAGCAGGGTGCTCAGCCGGAAACGGCGGAAGAATTGAGCCAGGAGGCGCTGCTCACGCTGTGGCGCAAGGCGAAGCTGTACGACCCCTCGAAAGCCGCCGTCTCAACCTGGCTGTTCCGCGTGGCTCGAAACCTGATGATCGATCATCTGCGCAAAGAGCGCAGCATCGGTTACGACCTGGAACACGAGCCGATTGAGATGGCGATCGACGACACCGCCTATCAAGCGTCCGAAGCGGCAACCTTGCGAAAATCCATCGCCACCTTGCCCGAGCTGCAATCCGAAGTGATCTATAAATCGTATTTTGAAGGCAAGAGTCACAGCGAAATCGCCGCCGAAACCGGTCAACCGCTGGGGTCCGTCAAGACCCGCATCCGTACCGCATTGCGCACATTGCGCAAGCATTTTGACGATGAAGTTCAATGAGTCACATCAAGCACCACCCTGAAAGCGCCACCCTCACCGCCTACGCCGCGGGCTCACTTCCCGCCGCCATGGCACTTGTCGTGGGTTGCCACCTGGAGTTCTGTGCGCAATGCCGTCAGACCGTCGCCAAAGCCGAGAATGTCGGCGGCACGTTGATCGACGATGTTGAGCCGCTGGCTTTGTCGAGCCGGGCAAGGACGCAGGTTCTCGACCTGTTGGACGCCGAAATACAGCATCAACCGCCAGCGGCGGAGACAAAAAGCACCTCTTCCGGCGGTGCCGCCATGCCAGAAAAACTGCGTCGACTGCTGGGAACAGACGACCTCACGCAACTGGCGTGGCGCAGCGCAGGTCCTGGCGTGCGGCTTCTGACGCTAGAGTGTGGTGAGGGTAACGCCGTGATGCTGGACATCGCCCCCAACCACGTCGTGCCTGTGCACACCCACCGAGGCAACGAACTCACACTGATTCTGAAAGGTGACTACACCGATTGTGTGGGCGAGTTTGCGCCAGGCGATGTGGCCGATCTGGACGGTGACACCGAACATCAACCCAAGGCCGGCGACTTTGGCTGTTTGTGCCTCGCCGGCATGGATGCGCAGATCCGCTACAAAGGCTTGATTCCGCGCTTGTTGCAGCCCTTCTTCGGACTCTGAGGGAAAAGGTGTACCGGGATTCGCCCGGCACACCACGTAGCCGTATCGCTCAGTCGATCGGATCGAAGCCGATGATTTCGTTCCAGCTGCCACGATCCTGATGCGGCATGGTGATGCATGGACCGACGATACCGGACAGCGAGCACACACTGTCGCGGTGATGAATCCGGCGGAAATCATCCGGATCGGTTGACGCGTACTCCGCCTCAAGACGCGCACGCGCTTCCGCCAAACCATCCTGTACCCACTGGTTCACGCTTTTGCCCTGAAGGTAGTCAACACGCAGCGGAATGCCTGAAATCGATGGATTCAGCGCTTTGAGGACCAGATTGTCCAACGGTGACGCATCGTACTCATGGCTGCCGACAATCGACATGTGACGATAAAACGCTTCAGGCAAGAGGTCCTGCAACATCATTTCACGCACCGCATCCACGAACACATCAAAGATGGTTTCGGCGGGCCGGTCACGCGCTTCTTCGTCTTCGATATCGATAGCTGGGTTGTAATGCAGCTGATCCCAGGCCAGTAGCAATTCCGCCAAAGCGGCTTCGGCGGGTTCCAGGACGCCGGCCTGATACGCGCTTTCAATCAGCGGCAACCAGGGTGCGGCCCGCACATCCAGGCGCCCCGATAACTTGTCCATGGCGATCAGGTCATCAAAACTGATCTTGTCGGCCGCGGCGAGCTGACGCTCCCAATTCAGGTTGCGCTGGATCGGCCCGGCCGGTCGGGTTGACGCATCACCACCGACATTCTCTCCCCAGCCGATCGCAGGTTTGTTGTTCCAGTTGGTCACATAGCCTTGTGCCGGGTTCAACACCTGCGGCGTCTCAGCAAAGCTCAGGAAGCCCAGATGATCGTGCTCGCCAGTCCCACGGTTGGGGAAGCGCAGATCGGTGCCCGGCGCCCGTCGGGGATGCAGGCCGGGATGGAAATACGCGGCGTTACCGGCCGAATCGATCATCATGGTGTTTTCATTCCAGGTGACCTTGGCCATCGCCGCTTTGAAGTCGTTGTAGTTGGCGGCCTTCTGCCAACCGATAATGCCTTCAATGGTTTCAACCTCGCGCTTCCACATGGCGTACTGCACGCTGCGTGCGCTGTTGCCGTCATCGCTGCGAGCGACCACCGGGCCATGCACCGTGCGACAAACCTCGACCGTTTCGGAAAACAACGCAGGCAGTAGCGGAACGCCCTGTGGCGCCTCGCGATAACGCACGGTTTCCTCGCGGCAGTCCATGGTTTTGACTTCACCGTTATGGAGATACTGGTTCGGGCTATCGCCCACTGACGTGTCTTCAATGAAACTGTCTATGGTTTTTGAGTAACCGGTGGTGACGCCCCAGGCCACTTTCTCGTTGTAACCAATACCGATCACTGGAAGCCCTGGCACAGTCGCGCCACGTGCATGAATGCCGCCACCGTGCACTTCCAGCTCAACCAGCAAGCTCGGATAGCCGTAACCCAACTGCGGACCATTGATCAGCAGCGGCATGCCGTTGGCGGATTTGTCCTGGGTCACAATCGCCATGTACGAGCCACCATGCAGATTGCGCAGGTACTCGATGACGTTGCGTGCGGCTTCCGCTGCCGGATTGGGTATGCCCTGCTTGAGAATCGGCAAACCGTCCGGCTCCGGATAATCCCCGGTGCCCATGCCTTCGGCCAGCTCGTCGGGCAAGGTTTCGGCGAAATCCGCCAGCGCCTGGAATGCCGCTTCACGTTGTTCAGGCGGCGTACCCATATTGGTGAACGTGCCCTCGCTGGCGGGAATGGTCACCGCAGCTTTGGGGTCATCAATCCACAGCACATCCTGCAGGATGTCGCGGCCCATGGTTTTACCGTGCATGTCCTGCAGCGCCTTGAGAGCCGCTACGGTTTTCATTTCATAGCTGCCGTCGGATGCCACTTCACGGGTCATCAGCACGCCGGCAGCAATGATGTCGCTGACACTGAATTCCTGCGGCAGAGTGGTGAGTAACACGTACTCCGCGGGCAACTGAAGCAGGTTCAGGGTGACCTCGCCGATGCGCTGATTCACACCGTCGCGATAGCCTATCGCCGCCTGTTGCGCGAAGTCAGACAGACCATCAAACATGGCCTGATATTCCTCTTCGGTGTAGGTCAGGGTGCGCGCCTGGACATCGTCCGGCACAGCGGCCACACCACTGAGTTCGGCCAACGTGCCTCTGGCCTGACGACGCACCCCATCCATCAGGAACAAGCGCTGCACCGCCATGATGTAGCCTGCGCCAAACCAGGCATCTTCGACCGATTCCGCGTGGACCGCGGGCACACCAAACTCGTCGAGATAAATGCGCACACCGTCGCGCGGTTCGTAATCCGGTTCTCGACCTTGGATATTCTGGAATCGGCCGTCTTTGAATTCGGAGTTCCAGTACATCAAGCGCTGATCATCGACGTGCTCGCCAAAATCAGCCGGATTGCCGGACAAGGTGCCAACAACCTGTCCATCAACCGAGAAATGTCCCGATTGCCCGGGCGGCAGCAAATTGGACACGCGCATCTGCACGTTTTGATCGCCCTCGCGGACACCCTGGTCACTACGCCCACCGTTGACATTGCAGCCGGTGAGGACAACCGCCACGGCAGCGGTAATCAACACTATGATTTTTCTCATGACTCTCTCTCGCACACACACAGGCGCGCATTGTAGCGTGCGATTCAAGCGCAGCCGAACACACGCGAATAAACACGCAATGACATGAAATATGTTTCTTATCACTTTGTTTTTATTGATTTAATAAAGATATTTATAGCCCGCTTCAGAGCGATCATTTTGTCGCCTGACAAGCCTCCCCCGGACACGCTGACACGGCCAGCCGACTCAATCCACCTCGTCTGCCACCACCATGCTTGCGGCCTATGTTACCAGTCGATAACATCGCGGGCTTCATTCACCGCGTCATAACCAGCAGGAGTCCGGCCCATGAATCTGGAATTCAGCGCCGAAGAAAAAGCATTTCAGCAGGAAGTCCGCGAATGGCTGCGCGCCAACAAACCGGACTTCCCGCCTTCTCTTACACATTCACGCGAGCAAACGCTGGCCTGGGAGCAAACCCTGGCGAGCAAAGGCTGGCTGGCAACCGGCTGGCCGAAACAATACGGCGGCACCGGTTGGACCGCGACCCAACGCTACATCTGGGATACCGAATGCGCACTGGCCAATGTTCCGGGGGTTAACCCTTTCGGTGTCAGCATGTGCGGCCCGGTGATCATGGCGTTCGGCAATGACGAGCAAAAAGCGGAGCATCTGCCGCACATCGTCAATGCCACACGCCTGTGGTGCCAGGGCTACTCGGAACCGGGCTCTGGCTCGGATCTGGCGTCGCTGAAAACCCGCGCCGAGCGTGAGGGCGATGAGTACATCGTCAACGGTCAGAAAATCTGGACCACCAGCGCACACATTGCCGACTGGATCTTCTGCCTGGTGCGCACCGATGCCAGTGGACGCAAGCAGGAAGGCATCTCCTTCCTGTTGATCGACATGAAATCACCGGGCATCGAAGTGCGAGAAATTCGCAGTATCGACGGTGCCCACCACCTCAATGAGGTGTTTTTCAAAGATGTCCGCGTACCCGCCAAAAATCTGGTGGGCGAGGAAGGCAAAGGCTGGACCATCGCCAAATTCCTGCTCGGCCATGAACGCACCACCATTGCTGGCGTGCCGCTGTGTCAGGCGCAGATTGCCGAACTCAAAGATCTGCGCGATGCCGACCCCAATCTGAGCAATGACCCCAAGGTGGACGAAGACATCGCCGCGCTGGAGGTCGATCTTCTGGCCCTGGAATTCACCAATCTGCGTGCGCTGGAACGAGCAGAAAGCGGCAAACCACCTGGCCCTGAAAGCTCCGGCCTCAAGATCAAAGGCACGGAATTGCAGCAAGCCCTGGCTGAATACAAGGTCGAAATGGGTGCCTACGCCAGCCTGCCGTGGCAGGCCGATGCGATTGGTGAAGCCGCCTATGCCCAAGCCACTGCGGCGTACAACATTGGCCGTGCATCGACCATCTATGGCGGTACCAACGAAATCCAGAAGAACGTCCTGGCGAAATTCGCCCTGGGCCTGTAAGGAGCAGACACATGGACTTTTCCTTTACCGAAGAACAAACCCTGCTCAAAGACAGCTTTCAGCGTTTTTTGCAGGATGCCTACGGCTTCGAGGACTACCGCAAGATCATCGAAACCGATCAGGGTTACAGTGCCGACACCTGGGCTCAGATGGGCGAACTGCAATGGCAAGGTTTGCCCTTTTCTGACAGCGATGGCGGCCTGGGTTACGGTCACATCGAATTGCTGCTGCTGGCTGAGGAGATGGGCCGCGGGCTGTGTGTGGAACCGTACATGGCCAATGTGGTGCTGGCCGGCCAAACCATTGCGAAGCTCGGCGATGAGGCACAGAAAGCCGCGCTACTGCCGGGCCTGATGGATGGCTCGCGCCAGATCAGCCTGGCCCACGCCGAACTGGCGGGTCGCTATCAACCGCTGTGGTGTGAAACCAGTGCGCGTCAGGATGGTGACAATTGGACCCTGAATGGGCACAAGTCCATGGTTCTGAACGCGCCCAATGCCTCCCAGTTCCTGGTCGTGGCACGCACCCAGGGCGACACCGACGCGGCCAACGGTTTGGGCGTGTTCCTGATCGACGCCAATGCCAGCGGCGTAGAACTCACCGCCAACAAAGTCCTCGGTGGTGGCGTTGCCGGCGAACTGACCCTGACCAACGTCAGCGCACAACGCCTGGGTGGTGAAGCCGCGGAGGTTGTCGAAGACGTCATCGACTTGGCCACGGCTTACACCTGCGCCGATGCTTACGGCGCCATGCAGGCATTGCTGACCAAAACCGCGGAATACAGCAAAACCCGCAAGCAGTTTGGCATGCCGCTGGGCGCCTTCCAGGTGCTGCAGCACCGCATGGTCGATATGTTCATCGAAGTCCAGCAGAGCCAGTCGATGATTCTGATGCTGATGCTGCGCTTGTCCGACAGCGACCGCGTGACCCGTCAGAAAGCTGTCGCGGCGTGCAAGGCCTACCTGCACAAAGCCAGCAAATACGTGGCGCAGCAGGCCGTACAACTGCACGGTGGCATCGGGGTCACGGAAGAGCTGGATATCGGTCACTATTTCCGTCGACTGACCGCATTTGGCAGCCTGTTCGGTGATCGCACCCATCACCTGCGTCGCCTGGCCGCGCTGGATAAGGCGCAACGCAAAGCTGAGGGCAAACTGGCCAACGCGGCCTGACGCCTAATAACCCCGCATCAAAAAGCCCGGTTCGCCGGGCTTTTCTGTGGGGCAAGGCCATAGCTTCAATTCACTCCGCAGAGCGTTTTTAGCGACGACCCTATTGTCTAATGCCGTGTCGCTATGATCGGCTTACCGCGCGTTACGATCACGGTATGTTCGAATTGGGCGGATAGGTTGCCGGGCTCTCCGACCAACGTCCAACCGTCCTCACTTTCTTCGACCCAGGTGCTGCGCATCGACAGAAACGGTTCGATCGCCAGCACTTGCCCTTCTCGCAAAATACGCAGATCACGCGGGTCATAAAAACCCGCAATGCTCTCGGGCTCTTCATGCAAAGACCGCCCGACCCCATGGCCGGCCAGATTGCGGATGATGCGAAAGTTGTGCTGACGGGCAACCTTCTGCACAGCACGACCGATGCGGTTAATAGGAACGCCGTCGCGCACTTCGTTGAGCGCTGCCGCCAGCGCGCTTTGGGTGGCATGACACAGACGTCGTTTCAACGCCGACCCGGGCGGCACCACCGTGGTCCCGCCAGTGTCGGCATAGTAGCCATCAAAGACCGCAGACACGTCCACGTTGACCACATCATTGGGCTGAATCACCCGCTCACCGGGGATGCCGTGTGCAGCCTGTTCATTGATACTGATGCAGGTGGCACCGGGAAAATCGTACATTGCTTGCGGCGCGGACTGTGCGCCCTGTTGCTCCAGCAGCTCGCGACCAAAGTCGTCCAGTTCGGCTGTAGTCATACCCGGCTCAATGTGCTCAAGCATGCGCTTGAGTACGCTGGAAACAATCCGCCCGGTCCGCAGAATACCGTCCAGATCGGTTTGGTTTTGTATTGTCATGGTCGTGCCATCATGCCCTTGATCAGGTGGCGCCCAAATGCCAGCTGACTGCCCCAGTAGCCGCTGTACTTCGGCACATCATCATCAATGTCGGCAACGCGGCTGTGGTAGAAAACGTGCAGACTCGGTGGCGGAAGCTCCACCGTTTCGGACAGGGTCTGGGCCGGCACGATGATCATTTTCGGCAACAACGGCATGCTCAGCACCTCAACAGCAGGTTGATCGCAGGCCGCGCAGCGACCGCGTTGCACCGCCGGAGGTGGCCGCCACGCTTTGAACGTAACCGTGCCCTCGGCCGGCAGAATGACATCGCGCGCCCGATACAGGGCGATGTCGCCGTATGCCGCGCGATTAAATTCCTGGCAGATCGTGCAATGACAATGTGCACGCAGCAGTGGCGCCTCACTGACGCTATAGCGCACATGACCGCAGCCACATTGCGCCGTGTATCGTTTGTCGGAAGAATTCATGCGGATCAAATCCCAAGTGTATTTAACAACGCCCTAACGCGGCGTCAGCGGTATCGCGCGGCACTGATAAATCGGCCGAAAGCTTCACACCAGATCACCACCGTGGTGTAGTCGTCGATATCGATGCTATCCGGCACCTCGACCAGAAAATTGTTGAAGGTGGCAACATCCCCCACCCTGACCGCACGTTCTTTCACCAACTCAAACGCAGAAGCGCTTTCGACAAACACCGGGCTCAGATACAACTTGTAATCCGGCCCAGGCGCCAAGCGCCCCTCCAGGGCAATGCTGTCCGGTGCGAGGGTCACTTTGCCCTCGCCCCAATGCAACACATCACTGCCCATGAGTTCGCGGCGAAAAACCCCCGCATACACGGCACCACGACTGTGGGCCTGCATAAGTTCGGCGGATGGCGCTTGTGGCGCGGTCAGTATCGGCAAGGCGTATATGCCGGCAGCAAACCCACATGCCAGCATCAAGCCATGCGTGATCAAAACCCACAGAATTCTCATCTCGCCCCCCTGAACCCTACGGCCTCAAACCATTCCGGCCAGCCCGGATAATCCGCAGGCTGCCACACATCGTGAACGAAGTTCATGGCCTGATCGGCATCCCAAAATCCGCTCTGCAGTGCATAGCAGGCGTAGAACGCACTGACGCGGTAGTTGGCAGCACAGTGCATATGCAATTTGGCTTGCGAGAGGCGATCCATATGCGAACAGAAGGCCCGATAGTCCTCTACTGAGGGACGCACAAAATCGACCGGGATGTGTATGTACGACAATCCCTGAGCGCCAACCAGCTCCGCCTCCGAGGGCACTGCCTGCTGGCTACTGTCTGGCAGCAGATTGATCACGGCAGTAAAGCCCTGCTCCGCAAGCGCCGCCAAGCGCTCCTCGCCGAGCACGCCGGAACTCGTGAGTCGATCGGAGATGCGGCGGAAGTTGTAACTGCCCTCGATCTGCGTCGTCATATCCCTCGCTCCTTGAGCACATCCTGATAAATCCCCAAATCCTGCGAAGAGAAGCAACAGAATGTGACCGACAGCGGCCTAGCCGTCGCCTCAAGAGTATCGCCGACTGTTGCTACCGCAATGCGCGCCGCCAAGTCCTTGGGATAACCAAACACGCCCGTGCTGATTGATGGAAACGCGATACTGCGTAGGTCGTGGCCATAGGCCAAGTTCAAGCACTCGCGATAACAAGACGCCAGCAACGCCGGCTCTCCATGATCACCACCATGCCAAACCGGGCCTACCGTGTGAATCACATAGCGCGCAGGCAGACCATAACCTGAGGTGATCTTGGCTTGTCCCACATCGCATCCCCCCAAAGGGCGGCATGCGGCGAGCAACTCAGGCCCTGCAGCCCTGTGGATCGCGCCATCGACGCCGCCACCGCCCAACAAACTGGTGTTGGCCGCATTGACGATAGCGTCCACATGCAACGTGGTGATATCTGCCTGCAGCGCACGTGCTGGCATGCTGAATTCCCTGAACCGAGACCCAGACCTCAGCATACCGCGCCACCACAGCGCGCCCCTAACTCGCGGATTGCCGCCCGAGCGCGTGACCGGCATTTTGCGGCGAGATGTGCCGCGCCTGATCGCCATACACCTCATCGAGCAAACGCTCCTGCTCGGCCCGCCCCCGGCGCACGAGAGCTCCACGCGCCTGAGACCGGCGTAGAAAGCGCTGAACCAGCCAATATGCCGCCTTGGGCCCACTGGTCAACATGGGATACCAGGGCAAAACTGACGGCGACAAGCCCAGACGCTGCATGCCCTGACGCCCCAGAAAATAACGATTACGACTCAAATGGGTATGCCGTCTCCAACGTCGTCGCCATGCCGTGAAGCTTGCAAAATCAATCTCCATAGGTTGCTGCGCCAGCGCTTCAGCCATCTGTCGACAGACGTCACTGGGCCCTGGTTGCGTCCACACCAGATTGGCCAAGCGATGGGCCATCTCGCGCGGGTCATCGCTGAGGAAGTCATCCTCAACCCCCATCAGCCAGTGGTTGTAACGGAAAAGATGCAGCATGTCGCACACATCCGCATAGCTCACGCTCAAACGACCTAGCAGCAATGCACCCAGAATCGCACCCCAGGAACCGCCCAGGTAGGTCGCCACCATATCGGTCTGATTGCAGGGCAAACCGTGCACCTCGCTGGCCCAGTCCGATTGCGCCTGAATGCGCCGGCGGATCAGGGCATGCACAAAGCGCACATGGACCGTCGCTTTGAAGCCGTCCCCGAAGCGCGACATTGCACCCGGTGTCATCGACTTCAGATACCAGTCCGTGGTTTCCGCAATTCGCCGATTGGCGCCCATCTTCAGGCCGCCGGCGCGGTACAGCACCTCGTTGATCGAGGACGACAGATAACCGCCCATGAGTATGAAATCACGCGCGCTGAAGAACACGTCGCCCCCCATCATCGCGTAGGCCTCGGCGCCACGCTGCATGCGTCGCTCGTCCAACCACGTCGGCTGCCGATCAATCACGGTAAAGAATGCACGCAGCGGCTGTGGAGGGTTGCTCAAGCTATCTATGCCGTGCTCCAGGGCCTGCACGAAAAGCGGACGGGTTGTGGCCAGCCCACCTTCGTTCATCCAGTCGAGCAAACGATCCATTGGCTCATCACCACGCATGAGGCCATGTCCATAGGCATCACAGAGCGCCCGATCCGGGAAGCTGCGGCGTGGATTGAACAAACGCAGTGGACGGATCATGGCCGTCCAGGCCTGCGGGTCCGCACAGTGCCGCCGCGGGAAAGGGGAAGCTGGGGGTGTGATGGTGTTCATAGCGCACTCGTATCGTGTTTGTCTTACACTAAATCGAATAATTGTTCGATTACAATTCGATTTCTATGCGCAAAACACCACAGCAGCAGCGTGCACTACAACGCGTGCGTGAGATTGAGGATGCCGCACTGGCATGTCTTGGTGAACATGGGCTAGATGGCGTCACGACAAGGCGTATTGCCGACCATGCAGGGATCAGTGTCGGCACGCTCTACCACTATTACGCGGACAAACACGAGATTGTCGAAGCGCTGGAAAATCGCTTCGTCAGCGAACTGATTCGAGATTTGCGGCAGGCCACGCCGCAGATTGTTCGAGAGGACATAGGCTCAGCCGTGCGCAGCATTGCCGCGCTGTACCACACCGCCCTGACGCGTGATGGCGGACGCTGGTCCACCTTGGTTCGACATCTTATGCGTCGAGGGCTCGAGTTGACCCGCGAAATCGAACGCCCGCTGACAGAGCTGGCCATGCAGTATCTGAGTCACAATCCGGATTTCGCACGGATTCGTGATTTTCCAAAAGTCAGCTACATCCTGCTCAACGCCTGCGCATTCAACCTGGTCCGTCACACTGAATACCCACCGGCTCACATCAACGATGATGCCCTGATCGATGGATTGGTTGCCATGGCGGAAGCCTATGTCGCCTCGCAAATGCCGGCCTGACCTCTAAGCCAGGTGTTGATCAAAGAAACCCAGGGTGCGCTCCCACGCCAGTTTGGACGCTTTGCTCATGCGGCTGCCGGAACGAAAACCGTGGGGAATGTTGTAAATGTGGGCGTCGACCCGGTCGCCCAGCTTGCGGATCAAGCGATCTCGCCGAGCCGCCGGACAAAACGGATCAACCCGACTCCAATGCCCCTGTAAACGCTGAATCCTGTCCAGACCCGCCTCCTCTTCGCGTGGCACACCCGCGCCCTCCATACCCAGCGAATGGTGGTAGACCACCGGGGCCAGCATGTCGGGGCGCATCGCGGACTGAATCACAAAACCACCGGTCAGACACATACCGATCATCCCCAGCTTGCCATTGCAGCGCGGGTCGGCCTTGAGCGCGTCGAGAATCGCCCCGACCTCGCGATTGGGACCGCTCGTGGCTTCATTGCGTCGCCCGGCTGCGCTGACCATGGCACGCACGCAATAACGTGCCGCACCACCACTGAACATATCTGGCAGGTAGACCAGATAGCCACGTGCAGCCAGTTCCTCGGCATCTTTGCGATACACATCCAGCAAACCGAAGATTTCGTGCAGATACAAAATACCCGGCGCGGGTTTGCCGGTCGCCGGCGCGTGAATTTCGAGCTGTAGCTCACGCTCCGGCAGAGACAGGGTCGTCGTGTGTTTGGTCATCTTTTGCTCACGGGTTCGCTTTGATCAGCGCCCCCGCATCATCCACATCAACATAGGCCGATGCAACGAATCGCGGCGTACAAACGGCCAAGAAGACCAAGTCGGCGTCGCCTTCATTACGAATGCGCTGAGCCACGCCCGCAGGGATCAGCACCACATCACTTGGCCGCACGAGGCGTTCACCCTGTCCCTCAAGCTCGACCCGGCCCTCGCCCTGAAGGATCACATAACGTTCGGCAATGCCCCTTAGCCGATGCCAGCGTGTGATCTGCCCCGGCTCAACGCGGGCGCGCGCAATCGATGCTTGATCGTCCTCGTCATGGTTCCACCACTCCGTGATGAAGCACCCCTCGTGAAAGAAATATTCGTCCACAGCTGCCGCCTTTTGATTTGCGCCACGTTTCTCATGGAAGAATAGCCAAACCCGGTCACACAGGCACAAAAAAGCCCGCACGAAGCGGGCTTTTTTGTACTTCTGATATGGCTCCCGAGGACGGGCTCGAACCGCCGACCCAGTGATTAACAGTCACTTGCTCTACCGACTGAGCTACTCGGGAACGCTGTAGAGCGCGGCATTATAGGGATGTCGCCTCGCGGCAACAACCCCGTATTGCAACTTTATCAAATCGCTTTGGAAATTCGCTCGATGGCGGCCTTGAGCGTGTCCATTCCGGTGGCATAGGACAGGCGCATATGACCCGGCGTACCAAAGGCCGAACCCGGCACCAGCGCAACACCGGCCTTTTCCAGCAGGTACTCACCGAGCTGGATGTCATTGTCGACACCGTCAAGCGCCGCAATCACGCCGGAGAAATCCGGGAACGCGTAGAACGTGCCATCCGACGGCAGACAGCTCACGCCGGGCAGCGCGTTCAGCGCCTCCACCACATAGTCGTGACGCTGCTTGAAGGCCACAACCATCTCGGCCACGCAGCTCTGATCACCATTCAGCGCGGCCACTGCGGCGGCCTGCGAAATCGAGGCCGGGTTGGACGTGCTTTGCGACTGAATCTTGCTCATCGCTTTCATCACATCAGCCGGACCGGCCGCATAACCGATACGCCAGCCAGTCATCGAGTACGCCTTGGACACGCCGTTGAGCACGAAGGTGCGGTCGTACAGATCCGGAGCCACGGTCACGATGTTGTTGAAGCCTTCATCGGTCCACAGGATGTGTTCATACATATCATCCGTGGCGATGTAGATCTGTGGATGCTTACGCAGCACCTCGGCCAACGCGGCGAACTCAGCCTTGGTGTAGGCCTTGCCGCTGGGATTGGACGGACTGTTCAGGACCAGCAGCTTGGTCTTGGGCGTAATCGCCGCTTCCAGCTGTTGCGCGGTGATCTTCAGATCGGTTGCGGTGCTGGTTTCCAGCACCACGGGCGTGCCGTTGGCAACCAGCACCATGTCCGGGTAGGACACCCAATACGGCGCTGGAATGATCACCTCGTCGCCGGCATTGAGCATGGCCAGCGCGAGGTTGAAGAAGCTTTGCTTGCCGCCGCAGGACACCAGAATTTGTTCCGCGCTGTACTCCAGGCCATTGTCACGCTTGAACTTGTCGATGACCGCCTGCTTGAGCTCGGGGGTACCACCCACCGGCGTATACTTGGTCTTTCCTTTTTTGATGGCCTCAATGGCGGCCAGTTTGATGTGCTCCGGCGTGTCGAAATCGGGCTCACCGGCGCCCAGACCAATGACATCATGACCTGCTGCGCGCAATTCAGCGGCGCGGGCGGTGACGGCGAGAGTTGGTGAAGGTTTGATGCGCTGAACGCGCTGGGAAAGAACGCTGCTCACGGGCTGCTCATTCAGGAAAACGGAACCCGAAATCATACGGAAATCATGCCACTAACTCCACTCGACAACCCCTTCGAACTGGCTGCCGACTGGGCCCCAGCGGGTGACCAGCCGAAAGCCATCGAAGCCATGTGTGAAGGCTTGCATGACGGCCTCAGCCATCAGACGCTGCTGGGCGTAACGGGCTCCGGCAAGACCTTTTCCATCGCCAACGTGATCGCACGGGAACAGCGCCCGACCTTGGTGCTGGCACCGAACAAGACCCTGGCAGGACAACTCTACGGCGAGTTCCGCGAATTCTTTCCCAATAACGCGGTGGAGTATTTCGTGTCCTACTACGACTACTACCAGCCCGAAGCCTATGTACCGTCATCCGACACCTACATAGAAAAGGATTCTTCGATCAACGAGCACATCGAGCAGATGCGCTTGTCCGCGACCAAAGCGATCATGTCGCGGCGTGACACCATCATCGTCGCATCGGTGTCGGCCATCTATGGCCTGGGCGATCCGGAAAGCTATTTCCAAATGGTCATGCACTTCGTCAAAGGCGACCGTCTCAACCAGCGCGATCTGCTACGCCAGCTCGCCGACCTGCAATACACCCGCAACGACATGGCCTTTTCCCGCGGCAGCTTTCGCGTGCGCGGCGATGTGATCGACATTTTCCCGGCCGAATCGGATGCTGAAGCGGTGCGTCTGGAGTTATTCGATGACGAAATCGAAGGCATCACCCTGTTCGATCCGTTGACCGGCCAGATCAACCAGAAAGTCCCGCGCTACACCATTTTCCCCAAGACGCACTATGTAACATCACGCCAGCGTCAGCTCGACATGATCGATGCGATCAAAGACGAGCTGCGCGACCGCCTGGAACAGTTCCGCAATGACGGCAAGCTGCTGGAAGCGCAACGCCTGGAACAGCGCACCTTGTTTGATCTGGAGATGATTCAGGAACTCGGCTACTGCAACGGCATCGAAAACTATTCGCGCTATCTGTCGGGGCGCGCGTCGGGCGAACCGCCGCCGTGTCTTTTCGACTATCTGCCGGCCGATGCACTGCTGGTGATCGACGAATCCCACGTCACCGTGCCGCAGCTCGGAGCCATGTACAAGGGTGACCGTTCGCGCAAGGAAACCCTGGTGCAATACGGCTTCCGCTTGCCTTCCGCGCTGGATAACCGGCCCCTGAAATTCGAGGAATTCGAACGCCTGGCCCCGCAAACCCTGTTTGTTTCCGCCACACCCGGGCCGTATGAGGCCAACCATGCTGGTGCGGTGGTGGAACAGGTCGTGCGCCCGACCGGATTGGTTGATCCCGTGGTCGAAATACGCCCGGTCGGCCATCAGGTTGATGACCTGTTGGGCGAAATCCGCGAACGCAGCCAACTCAAAGAACGCGTGCTGGTCACGACGCTGACCAAGCGCATGGCGGAAGATCTGACCGAATACCTACACGACAACGGCGTACGGGTGCGCTATCTGCATTCGGACGTCGACACGGTCGAGCGTGCGGAGATCATCCGTGATCTGCGCATCGGCACTTTTGATGTTCTGATTGGCATTAACTTGCTTCGCGAAGGCCTTGATATTCCTGAGGTTTCATTGGTTGCCATTCTGGATGCGGACAAAGAGGGATTCCTGCGCTCGGACCGCTCGCTGATTCAGACCATCGGTCGTGCCGCACGCAACCTCAAAGGCAAGGCGATTCTCTACGCGGACGAAATCACCGGTTCGATGCGCCGCGCATTGGACGAAACCGAACGTCGTCGCAACAAGCAGATTGAGCACAACCAAACGCACGGCATCACGCCACAGGGCATCCGCAAAGCGGTTATGGATGTGATGCACGCTGGCTACGAAGACATGCGCACACAAACCAACGCCCGGGTCGCCGACGATACACCCGACTATCGCCGGATGACACCGCAAAAGCTGGCCAAGCACCTCAAAGCGCTGGAGCAAGAGATGCACGATGCGGCGCAGAATCTGGAGTTCGAACGCGCCGCCGCCAAGCGCGATGAAATCAAACATATTCGTGAATTGACGCTGGAACTGGACCCCAGTTGATCGGCGCGCCATGCTAGTTGGCATGAGCGGGTCCGAGGAGCCCCGCCAAAATCGTCACGGGGAGCTGCTATGAATGTGCCGCAGTGGTTGGGAGATTTCCTGCCGTTGCTGATCAATCTCGGGGTCATCACCCTGCTGTTGGGTGCCCTGCATCTGTGGATGCACCGCCACCAGCCCGCCGATCCCGAGGCTCACTTGCCGCGCCAGCTGATGGTTCTGGGTGCCTGGGCCCTGGGACTGCTGCTACTGATCCTGGCCCTGCCGGTGTCCGACACCACACGTGGCCAGGTTCTCAGCCTGGTGGGTTTGGTGATCACCGCTTTGATCGCGCTGTCGTCGACCACGTTGGTCGCCAACATGATGGCCGGCCTGCTGCTGCGTATCGTCAACAGCTTCCGTCCGGGTGATTTCATCCGCGTCGGTGAACATTTCGGTCGGGTCTCCGAGCGCGGGCTGTTTCACACCGAAATGCAGACCGAAGATCGCGATTTGATGACCCTGCCCAACGTGCACCTGATCACCAATCCGGTGACCGTGGTGCACGATACCGGCACCATCATTTCCGCGACGGTATCGCTCGGCTACGACGTGCATCGCAAGCAGATCGAGCAACTGCTTAAGCAAGCCGCTACTGAATCGGAATTGAGCGATCCTTTTGTCCAGATTCTCGATCTGGGCGATTTTTCGGTGGTGTACCGCATCGCCGGACGCCTGGATGATGTCGGCAGCCTGATCACGGCGCGCTCGCGTTTGCGGGCCTGCATGCTCGACACTCTGCATGATGCCGGTGTGGAGATCGTCTCCCCCACCTTCATGAATCAAAGGCCGCAGACCGACAACCAAAAAGCGATTCCGCGACCATATCGCAGCACCTTGGTGACCGACGACGAGGAGGCGCAGCCCAAAGTCGAGGAGATGGTTTTCGACAAAGCGGAACAAGCCAGCCAGGACACTCAACGGCGCAAACGCATCGATGAGATCAAGCAGAGCCTCAGCCACATGCCCGAAGACAAAAAAGACTCAGCGGAGCGGCGTGCGCTGGAGCAGGAACTCAACACGCTGCTTGCCGAAGAACAGCAAAGCCGTGCGCAGGATGAAGTCCCCGCCAAGGACGCCTAGCGTTACAAGCCCATGTAGCGTCCGGGTTTGTGATTCATCGCCAGCACCGTCCCGGCGACCACAGCACCGAGCACCGAATAGCCCAGCCGATCCGGCGCCAACACGAACAGTGACGCGATCAGAATCGACATATCAATGACGATCTGGACCTTGCCGGCGCTGATTTTGTGTCGCTCCTGCATGTATACCGACAGGATATTCACCCCACCCACGCTGGCCCCATGGCGCACAAAAGCCAACGCTCCCATCCCGATCAGCAGCCCGCCGCCGATGGCCGAGTACGCCGGCGCGATGGACTCGATGTGCAGCAACATCGGCATGAAGTGAATGTGCAGGCTGATCAGCAAAACCGCGATTGTGGATTTGACCGCAAACAACCAGCCCATTCGCCATATGGCAAGGACAAAGAACGGCACATTGGCGACAAAAAACATCGCGCCGATGCTCCAGCCGGTCAGGTAATGCAGCAAAAACGACAATCCCGCCGTGCCGCCGGTCATCTGCCCGTTGGTTTGCAGCAACACGATACCTAGAGCAACCAGATTGGTCCCCAGAATGAAGCCCTGGATGTCATCCAGCCAGGTGTGCGGTGCCGGTTTGATACGCGGCTCGGGAGAACTATTCATAACAGTACAATGCTTAGGAAGCGCTGTCCCAAGCAATTTCCTGGCCAGTTCTCTCCGCAGTCGAGCGCCCTAGCGCGAGACCTCCACCGGTGAGACTGCACTTGCCGCACTGCCCCACGCGTTGCGGACATACGTCAGCACCGCAGCCATGTCCTCAGCACTGAGCTGGTGGGCATAAGGCGGCATGCCGTAGGGATACGGATAAGCTTGCGTGCTGGGCGGGTAGCCACCGAACTTGAGTGTGCGGATCATGTTGGCTGGCGAGGCGGCCAGCACCGCGTCATTGCCCTGAAGCGCCGGAAAAACAAAGTCTTCGCCCTGCCCACTGTCGCCGTGACAACTCGCACAGTGCTCCTCGTAGACCTGCGCGCCACGCGCCATTTGGCGTGTTTTCAAGGCTTCGCTGACCGTGAGCGAGCTGACCTGTGTGGGCGCCACTTCGGACCGGCTGTCGATGTACGCCACCATGGCTTGGATATCCGCATCGTTCAGATATTGCAGGCTGTCGCGCACAACCTCAGCCATAGGCCCACTGGTCACACGCTGTGCGGAAATGCCGTGTTTAAGCAATGCATGCATCTCTTCTCGCGCCTGCACATCCCGCGGTTTGGCCAATGGTGGTGCAAACCACGCACGATCAGGCAGCAAACTGCCGGCGAATGCGCGGGTTGGCTGCACGGCGCCCATCAGGTTGCGCCCCCCATGGCAGGCGCTGCAATGCCCCAGGCCTTCCACCAGATAACGCCCGCGATTCCACTGTGCATCACGCTGAGGGTCCTCACGAAATGACTGTGCCTTAAAAAACATCCAGCGCCACACGCGCAACGCCAGTTGGGTGTTGAAAGGGAAACGCAGCTCATGAGCTTTCGGTGCTTGATTCACCGCAATCTGAGCACGCAAATACGCCCACATCGCATCGCTGTCCTCCCGCGTGATCAGGCTGTAATGGGTGTACGGAAACGCCGGGTACAACAAACGCCCATCGGCGGATACGCCATCGTGCAAAGCACGCCAGAAATCATCCGCACTCCATTGGCCCAAACCGGTTTCGGGATCTGGTGTGATATTGCTGCTGTAAACCGCGCCGAAAGGCGTCTCGATCGCCCGCCCTCCCGCCAAAGGCTGGCCACCACGTGCCGTGTGACAGCCCAGACAATTGCCCGCGCGCACCAGATATTCGCCCTGGGTGTAGCGTTGCTTGTCGCGTGGCTGTGGTCGTTCCGGCGGCGCTTCGCGAGCGAAGCACGACAGCGGCATGGTCTCTGGCGTTGCAGCTTCAGGCTGATCCGTTGCGGACGCGGGTTGCGCGGCAAGCCACCCTGAAACCAGAGTGATCTGTTCAGGGCTCAGCCGTTGCGCGATCTCAGCCATGCAATCGGTTTCCCCCGCGCTACGCACTCCTTCGCGCCACGCGCCCAACTGCGCTGCGATGTACTCCGCATCCAGTCCGGTCAGCCCCGGCACGGCCGGCAAAGCCCCATGCAGCGCCTGCCCATGGCAATCCGTGCAGGCCGGCAACTGGGCAGACGGATCGCCCTGCTCAACCAGTGTTCCAGCGACTGCCATGTGCTGCGCTGACAACGACGCGCCGGCCGGGGCCACCCGCGGTACCTGCGCCGCGTAGTAGGCGGCCATCTCCTGCAGGTAGTCATCACTCAGATTCCGCAACAGCGATGCCATGACGCGATGCTCGCGACGCCCATCGCGAAAATGGCGCAGTTGATTGAAAAGATACTGCGCCGGTTTACCGGCTATGGATGGGGAGTAGCCCTCGTGCTGCGAGCGACCTTGATCGCCGTGACAAGCGGCGCAAGCCGCAACGCGCTCTTGCATACGCTCCAACGCCAAAGCCGGCGTGACCACCATCGCCATCATCACGACCAGCACGCCAGCAAAAACCGGGCTTCGCACACCATCACCTTTGAATGAAAACGCTGAGCATGAGCATGCCGCAGTTGCTGCGACACGGGTGCCATCAGTCTTGGTTCATTTTTGTGTAACAGATGCCCAACTGTGACAGGTTTTCGCGGGCAAGCTGAGTCTTCACCAAGGCACGCCCAAGCATCACCCTGATCGCTCATTTGTCAGTCTGCAGAGAATGAGCAAACAGCCGCCATCGTCCCGCCCAACCTTGTGGGAAGTCACGCGTAGCGTCGCCGCCGCATTTTTCGGCGTACAGAGTTCGCGGCAACGCCGGCGTGATTTCACCCACGGCAACCCCTGGCACTATCTGATCATCGGCCTCGTCATGACCGCGTTGGTCGTCGTGGCATTCTGGAGCGCGGTCCAGTTGGCCTTACGTTACGCGGGCTGAGTCAGTTCGGCGGCGATTTGCCCCAGCCGTTTGAGAGCCCCATTCACGCGGCGGTTCTCCGGGTGCCCGTAATTCAGGCGCACAGCATGGGAGAAATCCTCGCGGGCGCAGAAAATCGCGCCGGGCGCCACGCTGATGTCATGTTGCAAAGCGCGCCGGTGCAATTCCAGGGTGTCGATGCTGCTGGGCAGTTCCAGCCAAGCAAAATAACCGCCCTCAGGTCGCGTGACTTTTGTGCCCTCGGGGAAAAACGCCCGCACCGCTTCCAACAAAGCATCACGTCCCTCTTGCAGCGTCGCACGGAAAGCGCGCAGATGGCGGTCATAGTCGGCTTCCGCCAGATAATCCTGCAAAGCCAGTTGGGCGGGCAATGAGGTGCTCAGCGTCGCACCAAGCTTAAGGCGCTGGACCCTTTGCGCAAAGCGGCCCGGCGCCGCCCAGCCCACGCGGTAACCCGGCGCCAGGCATTTGGAGAACGTGCCACAGTGCAAAACCCCGCCCGTCTTATCAAATGCCTTGGCCGGTAACGGGCGCCGTCCTGCGAAATGAATTTCGCCGTAGGCATCATCCTCAATCAACGGTACGTCATGTGCCGCCAGCAGCTGGACCAACTGCGCTTTGCGCTCATCCGACATGCTCGCGCCGGTGGGATTCTGAAAGCTGGTCATCAGCCAGCAAGCCGCCGGACGCTGACGTTGTAACACCCGTTCCAAAGCCACAAGATCCATGCCGTGCACGGGATCCGTCGCCACTTCAAACGCACGCAAGCCCAAACGTTGAATGGCCTGAAGAGCCGCGTAAAACGTCGGCGATTCAATGATCACCGTATCGCCCGGCTGGGTCACCGCTTGAAGGCACAAATTCAGCCCTTCCATGGCGCCATCGGTAATCACCAATTCGTCCGCGTCGATCGCGACACCGGCAATTTGATAGCGCAAGGCGATGTGCTGGCGGAGCTCAGCGCTGCCGGGCGTCAGATCCGTCACCGCACGCCAAGGGTCCATGCGCTTCATGGCCCGGCTCACCGAGCGGGCCAGACGCGCATGAGGAAACAGCTCCGGGCTGGGGAAAGCCGAGCCCAACGGCACCACCTCCGGCCTCTTTGAGGCATGCAGGATTTCGTAGATAAAATCGCTTTTGCGCACCGGTGTGGCCCGCGTAACCGGCGCGGAACGGGGCGGCATCAGCAATTGGGTCGCGCGCTGCGCAACAAAAAAGCCGGATCGCGGTCGCGCGACGATCAATCCTCGCGCTTCCAGCCGGTGGTAAGCCTTGAGCACGGTAACCGGACTCAAGCCACGTTGAGCGCCCAATTCGCGCACCGAGGGCAGTCTTTGACCCGGCTTGAGTTCACCGCTGGTGATCAAGCGCGCGATATCCTCGGCATATTCCTTGTACTTCACTCGGACATCTACTTTTCGGACTTGGGTTCGGGTAGTGTCGCACTCCATTCACCGCCCAAACGGGGTTCTGACTTTTGGTGTCCTAGGCGGACACTCCAGGAGAATTACACATGGCAGCAAGACCCAACATCGTCATATCCAGTCTCGACGCAGATCGCTTGGAGGCTGTGCTGTATGGCACCCACGCAAAAGCACTGCCGGGTCGAGAAGATCTGCTGGCCGAGTTGGAACGTGCCGACATCGTAGCGCCTGAGCAGATCCCGCCGAATGTGGTCACCATGAACTCCAAAGTGCGCTTTAAAGCCGACGCCACCGGCACGACCTTTTGTTACACCCTGGTCTACCCCGACAAGGTCGATAACACTGGCGAGACCCTGTCGATTCTCGCCCCCATTGGCAGTGCCTTGCTCGGCCTGGCCGAGGGCGAGAGCATCGAATGGCCAAGCCCCGATGGCCGCACGTTGAGCGTGACCATCGACGAGATTGTGTATCAACCCGAGCGCGCAGGCGATTTGCATCGCTAAGCGGCCCTCAGTCGTGGCGTTGCGCGTCTCGATAGGCCGGCAAACGCCAAGCCCAGCGCAGCGCGGCCCAACGCAATAGCAGAATCAGGCTGCCGGCCACCAAGGCCGGCACCACACCAACCAGCCCCTGCTCAATCAACACGATATAAACCAGGGCACCGGCCCACGCGGCGGTGGCATACAGCGGACCCTGAAACACCAAGGGTTCTTCGTTGCACAAAATGTCGCGAAGTATGCCGCCCATCACGCCGGTCACAACGCCGAGGAAGGACGCCACCAGCCACGCCGCCTCCATATTGAGCGCCACGCGTGTACCCACCACGGTAAACAAAGCCAGGCCCAGAGCGTCCCAAACCAGGAAAAAACGCATCGGCAAACGCCACCGCCGGACAACGAAAAACGCCAGCAAGGCCGCGCCTAGCGCAGTCAGCAGATAGGTCTGATCGCTCACCCAGAACACCGGTCGATCGAGCAACATATCGCGCAGAGAACCACCACCCAACGCCGCAGTCACGGCGACAACGAGCATGCCGAACAGATCGTAGCGCTTGCGCCCGGCTTCAATCACCGCAGCGGCCGCCAAACTGGCCACGGCAGCCTGACTTAGCCAGTACATCAGTTCGGACAGGATAGGCATCGCGACAATACCGCTAGGGGGATCAACCGGCCATTATCCGCTTTTGCACGCGCCGTGTTGAGCCCCAGGATTGCCCTGCGCGCCAATCTCACGTAAAACCTTCGCGCAGTTGCACGCTATACAAAAATCAGGCGGCAACCGACGCCGCTCATCGCGGCCATTTTCCGGGAGACAACATGAACGACAGCAACACCGCGGCGAAACGCGGCGGCTTGCGCTGGGGACCGTTTACCCTGCGCATCCCCTTTATCCATGCTCGCTGGTACTGGTCCGAGGGCCTGCAAGGCACCATGGTGGCGGCAGCCACCGGCTTGGCTCTGGTGCCGGTGATGATGGGTTATTTCGGGCTCACGTTTGAACAAGCTGTCGCGGCCTCGTTTATCCACTCGATTCTGATTTCGTCGGCAGTGTTCGTGTTCGGCGAGCCCTACGCCCCCGGATGGATCACGCCGGCCTTACCGCTGGTTTTGACCTTCGTGATCGGCGGCTTTGAAAGTCCAACGGAGCGCTTTCAAGCGATGACCGCGCTATCACTGGACTTCGCCCTGATCGTCGTCATCCTGGGCATCACCGGCATGGGCAGCCGCTTCATGCGATGGCTACCGCCGGCACTCAAGGGCGGCATTATCCTGGGCGCCGCGATTGCTGCCTTGAAACGCGTGTTTCTTGATGACGCCGACAAATACCTTTTGGCCCAACCGATCAGCACCACCTTAGCCTGTGCGGTGTGTTTGCTACTCGCCTTCTCGCTGCCTCTGCAACGTCTTCGGGAAACCAACAAAGCCGTTGGCCTGCTGGCCGCACTGGGCCTTCTTCCGGGATTCCTGCTCGCAGCCATCGTCGGTCCCTTGGTCGGCGAAATCGACTACGACATCCAATGGGGCTTTCTACTTCCCCCCGTAGGCGAGGTTTGGGCCATTGCCTCACCGTGGTCGATCGGCTGGCCCGACTCCGCGCTGATGCTCAAATGCCTGCCGCTGGCGCTGGTTGCCTACATCATTTTGTTCGGCGACCTGGTGACCGGGAATGAAGTTCTGCGTCAGGCGGCGGGCAATCGTCCGGACGACCCGCCCGACATCAACCCCAATCGTTCGCATCTGTCGGTTGGTATCCGCAATGCATTGATGGCCTTTACCGCGCCGTTCTTCCCCACCCAGGGCAGCATGTGGACGGGCGTGCATGTGATCGTGGTACAGCGCTGGAAGCGCGGAGCTGCGTCTATGGACCATCTGTTTTCCGGGCTCGGCAGCTACTACGTGATGTGTTTGCCGTTCATGTTCTTCCTGCTCCCGATGCTCACGGGACTGAAGCCGCTCATGGGTATTGCGCTGTCACTAACACTGGTGCTCACGGGCTTTGCCTGTGCCTACGTCGCCATGGCCATCCCGCGCGATGCCACCGAACGTGGCGTGGTCTTGCTGACCGGCATGGCCCTGGCGCTGTTTGAACCCTGGCAAGGCCTGCTCATTGGCGCGATCGCAACGCTGACGCTGGTCGGCCTGAACCCACCTCTGCCAGCGGAAAACGAAGCTCAGTAATTTCACCGTGAGGTGCTCAAAGGCTTGCACAAGCACCGGGGCGTACCTATTCTGATGGTGTAATGAGCCGAACACGCATGCCCTTTTTCCGGTCGACATCGCAGCAAATCTTTGCTGCGACGGCTCTGCTTGTTCTCTCATTTGTGGCTCAGACAGCGAGCTTGTTGCACGCTGAAGTCCACGCCTTCCATGCACCCAGCGAACTTTGCGGTGTTTTTCACGGCGTGGAAAAGCAGCCTTCGCTGCTGACGCAACCCAGTGCAAACATCGCGCTCGCTCTACCTGACGATAACCGCATCGCGGCTCTCACATCGCAGATCAGCAAACCGGCGCTCCGCGCGTTTCAGGCGCGCGGGCCACCCTCATTCTGGTTTCAAACACTGTCGTAATCCCAAAGCGGTCCATCGCGCCGACCTGAGCAACGCACTGTCGTTGCCGGAACGCGGCTGATCGCCGCTTCGATGTTTCCGAGTTTTCCCAACAACTGCGAGCAAACTGCGCGTCGGCAAATCTGCCCGCACGCGCAAGGTCGCCAGCTTGTTGGTCATTACGAGTTTGACCATGAATAACACCAGCAAAATTCTTATTTCCTCCGTTCTGGCTGCTCAAGCCGCCCTGATCAGCGGATGCGATGATTCCAGCAACTCCGCGGACGGTGATTCCTCAATCATAGACTTGGGCATGCCCGAGGAATTGCATTTGAGCCTGCTCAACGCCAGTACAGGTGCGTTTTACGGCTACGACAGCACAAATCTGATGCTGACCGATATCAACGAGGCGGCAGCAAGCAGCCAGGACAGCGGTGTGCAAAACCTGCAAATCACCGATACCTCAACCATTGGTCATTTCCTGCATTGGCCCGATGCCTACGAGTCCGATGGTGAAGATCATCTGGATATGAAGTACCTGCTTATGCTTCCGGAATACATGGCGGGCGATGCCATCGACGCCGATGCCTTCAGCAAGCTGGTGCACTTTCACGGCACCGACCTCGCCGCACACACCGCCGAGGAATTTAACAACCCGGAGCCAGGCAGCGCTGTCGAAGCTGCGTTCACCCGGCTCAATGCGTTCGTGGCGGAGCAAGAGGCGCTCTTCGACGAAGTGGCCGAAGCCCTGCCCGCCGGCCAACAATTGTGCCGCGCCTTTGTTGATCCTCACCTTGCGCTCGAGCATGAGCACGAAGCCAAAGCGGAAGAGGAGCATGAACATGGCGAACTGGCCCATTTTGCGCTCACCGATTCCGGTCGCGTCTATATCTTCCATGAAGAAGAAAATGGACTGGAACAGGCTCAAGGTTTCGTCAAACTTGACGACGTCACAAGCATCCTGGACTGCAACCGCACAACTGTCGCCCGAGCGAGTGATGACGGCATCTTGGTTTTCGTGCCGGAAACCCAGCTGCTGTATCTGGTTGACTCACACGGGAGTGATTTCCATCAGCACGCCACCTGGGCGGTATCCGAACTGCTGCCGCAGGGCGTTCGCGCCGATTTGATCGCCGTTTTGGGTGCGGGTAGCGAACACGATCACGACCACGAGTGAGCCGTGAAAGATCACTCCGGAAGCTGTAAGCCTCCGGAGTGATCGGAGCGATGATGAACATACGTCAACTTTTTTGGCTGGCAGCCACCTGCACGTGGCTGCCAGCAACGGTCTGTGCGCAAACCGAACTGGACCCCATCGTTGTCATTCAGCCGGAGACCGAAGACCCGCATAGCAAAGACACCTCTGAGCTTGGCAAAGATGCCAAGAACGCCACGTTGGGCGGCTATCTGGACAACATGCCGAATGTCGATTCGGCCAGCTATGGTGAAGCGGTGGGCCGGCCTGTCGTGCGTGGGATGAGCGGATACCGCATCAAGATTCTGCACAACGACAACGAAGTCTCCGACTTGTCCGCGATGAGTCAGGACCACGCCGTGGCGGTCGCACCGCGGGCTTCCGAGCGAATTGAATTGCTCAAGGGCCCCGCTTCCTTGCTTTATGCCGCGCAGGCTGGGGGCGTCGTGCGAATTCGCGACGTGCTCGACAACCCGTTTCTGGACTCAGGCCTACGCAGCCAGATCGACACTGACCTGCGCCCCACGCCCTACAGCCATGCCGTTGATGGCCGCGTGACGTGGTCAGATGATGACTGGGCACTGCATGCCGGCGCACTGCATCAGGACGCTGATCCCTATGAGGCCGGAGACGGACGCGAAATTCGCGATTCGGATCTGAGCACGCAACAAGCGCAGCTTGCAGTCGGTTGGCGCCCGGGTCCGCGGAGCGAGTGGCTACTGGGCACGACTCGGCTACGCAAAGATTACGGCATTCCCAACGACACGCCGGAAGCCACCCGCATCGACATGCAACGCGACGACTACAGCTTACGTTTTCGCTACGACGCCAAGCCGCAATGGTTGGACAGCATGAGCGTTGACTTGAATCACAGCGATTATCTCCATGACGAAACCGAAGGGGGGCGCAAAGACGGTCTGTTTGGGCAGAAGCAGGACCAAGGCACTCTCCGCTGGGCTTGGGTGACCGCCGCGTGGTCCGGCGATACGCGACTCAGTGCGACACAAAGCGAGCTGCGTGTGTGCCATGAGCATGGCGCCTGTGACAGCTTTAGCGACGCTGCGCGCACCGAAGCGCCCTTGGGCGAATCCGTGCTCGAGTATGTTGACAACACCGGACTCCCCTACAGTCATGGCCACCCCATGCCAGACACACAAACACGCTTGGTGCAGCTGTCTCATGTTGCGGAACGCAGCCTCGACTTGCCGTACACCGTAAGTCTTGGTTTGCACACCCAATGGCGCAAGCTCGACCCCGACCCGGACAACATCCAGGAACAATGGGTCTACCCCGAAGAACTTGACCCGCAGCATTACAACACCCGCAACGAAACCGCCTGGAGTGCGTCCGTCGGCCTGCGCAAGGAAGCCGACGGCAGTGCCTTTGGCTGGGAGACCAGCCTCAGCACACTGCAACGTTTGCCCAGTGTGGACGAGCTGTACTGGAATGGCTTTCACCATGCCACGGACAGCTACATCTTCGGAAACTCCGAGCTCAAAAAAGAGCGCAGCGTGAATGTCGATCTGGATTTCACCTGGGAAAGCCAAGCACAGCTTTGGCAGCTCTCCGGTTTTTATTACCTGTTTGACGACTACATATTTCAGAATCAAGGCTACGACGCTGACGGTGCAGAACTCACCGACCCCTTCCACTTGAGCGAAGTCTGGTTTACCCGGCAAACCGATGCGCGTTTCCTCGGCGGGTCTGTGCGTTATGAACTGCGCCCGGCATCCGCAGACACACGACCTTGGTTGCTTTGGGCCCAAGCGGACATCCTGCATGCCGAGCAATCGGGTGGACAACATCTGCCGCGCACCGCACCGGCCAACGCAGAGTTGGGCGTGCGCTATCAATCAACTCTGTGGACAGCTTCGCTGCGCCTGAAGAGGGTTTTCAAAGCCCAACACCTAGCTCCCAACGAGCGGCCAACCGCCGGATACAATTGGTTGGCTGTCTACCTTGAGCGCAGTTGGCGCTGGGATGATCAGCGTGTCGACCTTTGGCTGAAGGGCGAAAACCTGTTGGATGTGTACGCACAGAACCACCTTTCGGTTCTAAAAGACACGGCACCCTTGCCGGGCCGCCAACTCAGTGCCGGCGTCAAATGGCGATTCTTCACGCCATAAAAACCACAAACAAAAAGGCCCCACCTCAATGAGGCGGGGCCTTGCAAGCGATTTCCGTCAGAACGGAAGAGCGGAAACTTAGCCCTTCTCGGCCTTGCGCGCCTTGGTCTCTTCGATCACGACGTCAGCCACATTCTTCGGACACGGCAGGTAGTGTGAGAACTCCATGGAGAACTGGCCACGACCCGAGGTCATCGTGCGCAGATCACCGATGTAACCGAACATTTCGGACAAAGGCACGTCTGCTTTGATGCGCACACCGGTGGCGCCCGCTTCCTGCGATTTGATCATGCCGCGACGACGGTTCAAGTCACCGATGCAATCACCCACATGATCTTCCGGGGTGAACACGTCCACTTTCATGATCGGCTCGATCAACTGCGGACCGCACTTCGGAATGGTCTGACGGTAGGCGCTCTTGGCTGCGATTTCGAACGCGATCGCAGAGGAGTCCACCGCGTGGAAACCACCGTCCAGCAGGGTGACCTTGAAGTCCATGAGCGGGAATCCGGCAAGCACGCCTTCATCCATCATCATCTTGAAGCCCTTCTCGACCGCCGGCCAGAATTCGCGCGGCACGTTACCGCCGGTTACGTCGGACTCGAATACAAAGCCAGAGCCCGGCTCGCCCGGCTCAATGCGGTAGTCGATCTTACCGAACTGACCCGAACCACCCGACTGCTTCTTGTGGGTGTAGGAGTCTTCGACCGCCTGAGTGATGGTTTCGCGATAGGCCACCTGCGGCTTACCAACAATCACTTCGACCTTATGAGTACGACGCAGAATGTCGATCTTCACATCAAGGTGAAGCTCGCCCATACCGCCCAGGATCGTTTCGCCGGAATCTTCGTCGGAACTGACGTAGAAGGACGGATCTTCCTGCACCATCTTGCCCAGAGCCAAAGCCAGCTTTTCAGCACCCGCTTTGTCTTTCGGCGCGATCGCCATGGAAATCACCGCCGCCGGGAACACCATCGGCTCCAGGGTTGCGGGATTTTTCGGATCACACAGAGTGTGACCCGTCTGGGTGTTTTTCATACCCAGCACAGCGACGATGTCACCGGCCTGCGCGCTGTCATGCTCGATGCGGTCGTTGGCATGCATTTCCACGATACGACCAATACGCTCAGTCTTACCGGTAAACGTGTTCAATACCGTCATGCCCTTCTCGATGCGACCCGAGTAGATGCGCACGAAGGTCAGAGCACCGAAGCGGTCGTCCATGATCTTGAACGCCAAGGCGCGCAAGGGGCGATCGGGATCAACGATGGCGAATTCGCCGGTTTCGTTACCTTCCAGGTCCACTTCCGGCTGCGGAGCAACTTCCGTGGGGCTGGGCAGAAAGTCCACCACAGCATCCAGCATCAACTGCATGCCCTTGTTCTTGAACGCGGAGCCACAGTAGGTCGGGAAGAAGTCCATCGTGTTGGTGCCTTTGCGGATGCACTTTTTGATGTCTTCGACGCTGGGCTCGTTACCTTCCAGGTAAGCTTCCAACAGGTCGTCGTCCTGCTCAACGGCCATCTCGATCAGCTTCTCGCGCCACTCTTCAACATCGTCCGCCATATCCGCCGGTACGTCTTCGATGCTGTACTTGAGCGGATCACCCGATGCATCCCAGACCCAGGCTTTGCGGGTCAGCAGGTCAACAACGCCCTTGAACTCATCTTCACGGCCGATCGGCAGCACCATCACCAGCGGATTGGCACCCAGCACGGTTTCGATCTGCTTGACCACGCGCATGAAATCCGCGCCCATGCGATCCAGCTTGTTGACGAAAATGATTCGAGCGACTTCGGATTCGTTGGCGTAGCGCCAGTTGGTTTCCGACTGCGGCTCAACACCGCCGGAACCACAAAACACCCCAACACCACCGTCCAGAACTTTGAGTGAACGATAGACCTCAATCGTGAAGTCCACGTGCCCCGGGGTATCAATGATGTTGAGGCGATGGCCATTCCATTCACAGCTGGTTGCTGCGGACTGAATGGTGATGCCGCGCTCACGCTCCTGGTCCATGAAGTCGGTGGTGGCTTCACCATCGTGCACTTCACCGGTTTTGTGAATCTTGCCGGTCAGGCTGAGGATGCGTTCGGTGCTGGTGGTTTTACCCGCGTCTACGTGGGCGAAAATACCGATATTTCGGTATTTGCTAAGGTCTGTCATGAGCTGAGGCACTTCTGAGTTGGGGCGGCACGTGGCGTCCGCAGAACTTAAGAAAAAACCCGACCATTATGACATTTTTTTAGGTTCAACTGCAGCACAAGCACCGCTTAGACATGCGGGCAATTTCTCTTGCTTTCACCGACTGCTGGACACCCCGACAAATGAAGACTGTCGTTGATTTCCCGATCTTCCCGCTGCAAACCGTATTGTTTCCGGACGGTCGGCTCGATTTGCGGATCTTCGAAGCGCGTTATGTCGATATGGTTCGCAAGTGTCTGCGCGAGTCCAGCGATTTTGGTGTATGCCTCATTCTCGACGGTCGCGAAACCGGGCAGGCCGCAGTCCCCCACCGTATTGGTTGTAGCGCCCGCATTGAACAATGCGATGTGCCGTCACCGGGTCTGTTTCGTTTGGTCTGTCGAGGGCAACAACCTTTTCAGATTATCGACAGCGCGATTGCTGAGGACGGCCTGAGAACCGCCAGTGTGCATTGGCTGGATCAGGCCGCTGACATCGAGCTTCCGACCGATTTCCAGAGTTTGAAATCCGTGTGGAACAGCATTCTTGATCAGCTCGGTGATACTCCGTTTCTAAAACCCTACCGCCCCGACCAAACCGCCTGGTGCGCTCATCGTCTGGCCGAAGCCACCTTCCAATCGACCGCGGCCAAACAACGCCTGCTGGAAGCCAACACGCCGATGGAGAAGTTGCAACTGGTCACCAATTATCTGAATCAGCACTATGCGAGCGAATAACGATCACCGCGCCAATGGCGCTTGACCTGAACGTTTTATTCAACCGTACGTTTCAATCATCAACACGCCAAGGAAGCAAACTCATGCAAACCATATTGGGCGCAAGCGGACAAATCGGGCGGGAGCTGGCGCTTTGCCTCAAACGCGATTACACCAGCGATATCCGACTGGTCAGCCGCAATCCCAAGGCGGTCAACGCCACTGATCAGCTCGTTCGCGCAGATCTATTGGACAGCGTTCAAACACAGCAGGCGGTTGCAGGCTCGCAGATCGCTTACTTCACCGCCGGGCTGCCTATGGATACCAAGCTGTGGGTAGCCCAATGGCCGCTCATGATGGCCAACGTGATCGACGCTTGCGCCACTCATGGCGCCAAGTTGGTGTACTTCGACAACACCTATATGTACCCACAAACGGCGGCGCCGCAAACCGAAAGCACGGCCTTCGCCCCCCACGGTGAAAAAGGCCGTATTCGTGGCCAAATCACGCAAATGCTGCTGGATGCGATGGCGCAAGGACGTGTTGAGGCCATGATCTGCCGTGCGCCCGAGTTCTACGGCCCTGGCCTGACCCAGAGCATCACCAACGCCACGGTCATCGAGCCGCTCAAAGCCGGCAAGCCCGCCAAAGTCTTTCTACGCGACGACACACTGCGCACACTTATCTTCACGCCGGATGCCAGTCGCGCCATGGCGCTGCTCGGCAATACTCCGGATGCCTATGGCCAGACCTGGCACCTGCCCTGCGACGATGCGCGACTGACCTACCGGCAATTCATAAAGCTGGCCGCTGAGGTATTCGGCGTGCAACCCCGCTACCGTGTGCTCGCGCGCTGGCAGCTTCAGCTCGCCGGGCTGTTCAGTCCGACCATCCGCGATGCTTTGGAGCTTCTTCCGCGTTACCAGGTCGACAACATTTTTGATTCGAGCAAGTTCAAACAACGTTTCAGTGACTTTGCCATCACTCCTTTTCGTGAAGGTCTTGAGGCAATCAACGCGGAATCTTAGGGTGGTCCAAAACACTTTGATCAAACGCGTCCTCGTCTGTGTCGTTTTCGCCGTCGCCATTGTAGGAGCGTTCGGGCTTGGCTGGAGCGGCTTGCAATGGCACACCACTGCAAAGCCAGCCGAGGCTCGGCCACATCCCATCGATGTGGGCTTCGCCCAATTCATGAGCATCCATCACCAGCAGGCCATCGCCATGGCGCAGTTGATGCTGGACGGTCGCCCCACGCCGTTGCGGCCGCTGGCGCAAAACATTGCCTACGCGCAACTGATGGAATTGGGCGAAATGCAAGGCTGGTTGCGCGTGTGGCGCCAACCGTTGAAACCACCTTCCAACAGCATGACCTGGATGCTCGCCAGCGATCAGCCACCAGGACCTGAACTCAAACAGTATTTAATAGAGTGCGAGCGCTCGCCCGATGGTATGCCAGGCCTCGCCACACTCGCGGATCTGGAACTCATCCGTAAGCTGGAGGGAGTGGAACGCGACAAGCATTTCCTCAAACTGATGCTCGCTCATCACGATGGCGGCATACCGATGGCGCGTTTCGCCTCGCAACACGCAAAGAACAAGGTGGTCCGCGATCGTGCCGCGGCGATACTGCTGGAGCAGACGCAGGAAATGCATCGGATTCAGCGCACCATCGCCGCGGTCGCGCAACATCAATCCGCACCCTGAGTTCTCGTTCACCCTACTCGGCGTATCATGTAGCGCAAAAGTAGGAGACTAAAAATGAGCAGAGCTCACAAAACAACGGGCTTGGTTGTGCTCGCTTGCACGCTGATAACGGCCTGCAACAGCAACGGTGGCCGAGACCTGAGCACACCAAATGAACTGGGACACGCCACACCCAAAGCCGTTTGCGGCCCCGGCTCGAACCCGGAAACCGGGATGCAAGGCCGCGTCAGCCGTGAAGAACACGACAGTGGCCGTGCTGCCGAAGGCTACACCTGCAATACCGAGCTGGTTGGCTCCTACACCGCACCCAATGCCATTGGCACCGTGGGCGGCTTCAAGGTTGAGCGCTACGTCGACAAACAAGGTCGCGAATGCGCCTACTACGACACCACCCTGCTCTATCCGACCAACGCACTGGATGCGAATGCTGGCGTCAATGTGCTCGATATGAGCGCCCCGACCAATCCCGTCCTGACCGCGCGTTTGGTCACTCCCGCCATGCTGTCGCCACACGAATCCTTGGTGGTCTCACAAGAAGGCGGCGTGCTGGCTGCTGTGCTGGGCAATCCGGCGTTCTACCCCGGCATCGTCGATGTCTACGACCTGGCCGACGACTGCCGCAACCCGGTGCTACGCTCTTCCGCGTTGGTGGGTTTCCTGGGCCATGAAAGCGGCATGTCGCCTGACGGCAAGACCTTCTTTTCGGCCTCGCCCGGGACCCCAACGCTGACCGCCGTCGACATTTCCCAACCCCTGCTCCCACGGGTGTTGTGGACCAGCGATTACACATCGCACGGGCTTTCGATCAGTGCCGATGGAAACCGCGCATACCTTGCATCTGGCGATGGTCATGGCGTTCTGATTCTGGACATCTCCGAGATTCAGGCGCGTATGCCCGATCCGCAAGTCCGAGAAGTTTCATCGCTATCCTGGGACAACCAGACCATTCCGCAAAATGCCATCCCGTTCAGTCGCGATGGCGTGCCTTATCTGCTGGAAATCGACGAATTCTCCAGTAACCAGGCTGGCGGCAGCGTCGCTTTTCACGGCTCCGTCGTCGGTGCCGGACGCATCATCGATATCAGCGACGAAACACAGCCGCTGGTGATTTCCGATCTGCGCCTGGAAGTTCATCAGCCGGAAAATCGTGACGAAATCGCCAACGACCCCGGCGCACAGTTGCCCATTCAGGGCTACGCCGGCCACTACTGCAACGTGCCAACACGGGTGGACCCTGATATCGCTGCCTGCAGCATGATCGTTTCCGGCCTGCGCATCTTTGATATTCGGGACCCCCACAATCCGCGGGAAGTGGCCTACTTCAATGCACCGGTAAACCCACGCATCACGCCGATCTTCGAAGCCAGCAACTGGGCCATGTCGAGCCCGTCCTTTGTGCCTGAACGCAAGGAGATCTGGTACTCCGACGGCTACAGCGGCTTGTACGTGATTCGCGTGACCAACGACGTCTGGTGATGCACCGACGTGAGGCGCGACGAACAGCAACTCGCCAGCGCCCCAGAACAAAAAACGGGTCAGTTCATTGCTGAACTGACCCGCATTATTTTGGTAGGCGCGATTGGATTCGAACCAACGACCCCCACCATGTCAAGGCGTGTCAAACTGCTAGGGCAATCAACGGTTTTAGCGGTAAATGATTGAATAACCGAAAAAAATCCCATCGATGAATTCAATCCTTATCCACTATTTTACATGGTTTTCCATTCCATTCTGTCCCCACATTGTCCCCAGGGTCATTGGCTGGGCATAGTCTTGCTATCCCACAGAGACCGCCGAGGTTGCAGGAAAGTAGTCGGGGCGCAATTTCGACAGATCTAACAGCTGAAGATCGTGCGTAAGGAGCGAGTTTTGTTCGCCGGCAAGGGCAACCCAACGTTTTTGCTGTGGGCGATAGATATGCTTTTGAACACTCTCAAAGCGACCATAACTGGCCAACACCCCCGGAAAAACACTGCCGACCGCAACCTCTTCGATATCTGAATCAGCGTACCAACTGAGGCGCCGTTCGACGTCTGAGCACGATTCAGATTCCAACTGCAGCTCGCCAGCAAAAGTGAATGGTTGCCCACCATCGTCAATGGTAATCAGTACATCAGGTACGCCGCCATGCCGTTTGTCACCAATGCGATAGCCCCGCTGGCGAAGGATTCGATCACTTTCGATCTGCACCGGGCCTGTGTAGTCCAGAATTGAGCGCATTTCGAGAGCAAGGTGCAAGCTCAGTAAGTCGTGCCGCTTTCGCTTTGTGACTCGGCTAGGGCAAGTTGCTGGCGGCCCGGCTTCCAAGAGTCGCGTGTCAATAACTCCTGCCGCTTCAGCTGCCCCATCATTTGTAAGAATGTAGAAATGTTTGGGCAAGGTACCGTGCTCCACGGCCTGGAAGTAGCCGCGATGGACAAACCGACGCATGCTGGTTGCTGCTGTTAAATAGGTACAACGCCAAATGCGTGCCATACAAGTAGCGTCAATCAACCCAAAGACCCAACAGTACTGCAAAGCCAACACCAGCTTGTCACGGCCACGTTCGCGACCTGATTTACCGGCATGGCCGCCGAAGAGTTCGTTCGACATGTGATCTCCTTTTCGTTTCAGTCACATCTCTTTGGTACCGTGAACTTAAGCACCAGCTTCCATACGACCTTTCTCGTCTGTATCGGCCTCTCGATTGGGTTAGCGTTGGCAACTGCGCCACGGGTAAATTGGTAATTCATCCGTGGCCTCCATCCCTTGCTCAGCAAGAGATTCCGCATGATTGTCTACACGAGCATGCTCGCTTCGTTAATCATTTGACCTCCGGCCTTTGGCCTGCGCGCCATGAATGGCTTGCCGCGCGCACCGCCTGCGGCGGGCCTCCGCTTCGCTACGGGCTGCGGCACGACCGCATCAGAGAAAACCGGCTGCAGCCTTGGGGCGGATACCTGCGCCACCCCATTTTCTCTGCTGCTTTCCGGGCGCAGCAGAAATCGCCCCGCTGAATTAATTCAATCGGTGGGCTCAGCATGGGGCCCGCTGCCCATGCTGTTTCTGCTGCTGGAATCATGCCTTGGTTCGTCTGCTGTTCCTGTGGTCACAGCACGAACTCAAAATACGCCGATGCGATTTTGACCTGCGGCGAACCGGAGGCCCGCCGCAGACGGTGCGCGCGTTCGTGCTTCGCAACTTTGTGCGCAGGATCGCTTTGCTCACCGTGCTCATCGTTCCATCCATTGGAGAACTGTCGAAACGCTTGGTACCAACCTGTACAGGAGTGAGGTCAGCACACTGTCGGCACGCTCATAGCCGACGCCTCCTTCGACCGTTGCGCAGCGGGTCTGACCATGCGCATTCTCGTGCCCCGCTTATTGCGGGGCACACTTTAATCAATCAAATTCCGCTGTCGTGAACTTCAGCACTCCGCAATTTTCCTTGATGGTGCGCTGGACGGACTGATCGAACCCGTCGCGGCTCTTGGCGTTGATTTCCACACTGATGGTCACATCCACGCCCATTTGCGAGCTGAAGTGCTGAACGACTTCGTCAACGACTTTGGAAAAGTCCATCGCGGCCATCACGGGATCAAGGTTCGTTGTGCCGTAGAACTGCCTTGGCACGGACTGAACGGGTACGGGATCAACCGACGGGACCACCACCGATGGCGTTCCACCCGGTGGGGTTGCGGGTAGGTCCGGCGGAGTGTCCAGTCGCTCGGCTTCTTTGCGGGCTGCGTCTTCGTCCAGCTTCTGCTGATAACGCTGTGCCGCCTCCAAACTAATCAGGACACTCTCCGGGTCGAGGTTGACGATGGCGGACCGACCGAAGGCAAACCCTCGGTATGCGTCATCGGCAGCCTCGTCGGCATACGCAAAGAAATCTCGTGAGCTGATGCCCGCTGTCATGGTCTGCGTCAGCACATTCGAGCTAACCAGACGCGGCAGGTACAAGTATTGGCAACTGTCCTGCCAAACCTTAAGAGCGGAGACATGATCGACACCGTCCTTGAAGTACCACTGCTCCAATACTCGTTTGAGGTGGACCGGTGACCAATTTTGGATCACCCATTCCTCTTCGACGAGCTTGTTCTCGATGGCTTCGATGAGGTTGGGAGCGGCCGTGGAAACGGACACGACTTCCCAGCGTGTCGTCATGCGACCTTTCTGCATGTCCTGGCCGGGAGCCATTAGCCAGCGGTAGGTCTCGCGGACCATCTGCTTCAGACCTTCGTCGGCGGTGTCCATGGCACGGCGAGCCTGGTCGGCTTGATAGGTGCCCAGATCCATGCGCCGGTTCTGCACGTCGTCGACGATGGATTTCCAGGCGAGATAGGTGCGTGCGGCATCGCGCAGGCGCTGCACGGCGTCGGCGTCTGGCAGCAGGAAGATCAGGCGGTTCTGTTTCAGGCGCGGGGATTCGCCCCGTTTCTCCAGTACTTCTGTGGCCACGGCAATCGCCTGCGCTTCGTCCTGCCTGCGATAGCCGGCTGAGGGTGGCATCACGACCAAGCGTGGACCGGAACCCCATTCGTCAGGGATGTCGCCGGATGGCGTGAAGACATGGATGCCCGCAAAGAAGTGGTTACGGCCGAACACCCGGCTAACCCGGTCACGAACGACCGGCATGACGTCATCCGTTTCCTTCAGGTTCTGCTTGCGGCTTTCCATTTCCCGACGCAGGTTAGGCCGGGTATCAAACCAGTAGCTGTCCTGCTCGCCGTACAGGTAATGCAGCTTGTCGCGCAGGCGCTTGATGACATCTTCATACGTTCCTACGGCTTGGCCAGGCAGAGCGGTGCCGAGCATGATCCGTTCAACCCGGATGCCGCGTACCGCCTGCCCCGCATTAGACGGGGCACTTCCAAGAAAGATAGTGCGTGCAACACGACGTGCCGCCTGGATGCTGCCAAAGCGAGTATCTAAGCCATCGACCTCCATAGCTTCCGATTTCGGTCCGTCAATCTCCCGCTCGATGACCGGCTCCCAGCCTGTCGGCAGGTAGTGGATGCTCTTGTTGCGCACATTGGCGTCGTTTAGTGGCAAGGAACCTGGCAGGATCAACGGGTCTTTGTCACCGTCATTCCACAGTCGGTGGATCACGATGGCCATGTACTGCAATACGCCACGCGTGCGCTGGAATTTGTCCAGCGTGGACCAGTCCTCATATAGCCGGTCGAACACCTCCGGGTGAATGGGATATGACTGCTGAATGCGTTCCTCGTAGCGGGCTTCCTGGGCATCCGATGGGAATTTGCTGGCGTTCTGGCGGTACAACTCGCCAAAGGCTTTGGCTGTGGTCTGCACGTCGGCAGGATTGCCAATGCAGTCGAACAATCGACGGCGGACAATCTCGAAGGCTTCTTCCGTGGCCACCGGTTTCCATACCGATTCCACGCGACCGAAATACTTCTCCAGAGCGGCCAGCGCCTGCTGACCGACCACGCCACCGATTTCCAGCTCCGATTCCGGCAACGAGGCCAAAAGGATTGCGTTCGGTACGGATTTCAGTGCTTCGGTCAGCGCCTGAACAAAAGTGATGTTGGAATCGTAGGTGCCGCCGGCGTAGGTCTTGCCCAGCTCGAACTGACGAATGTAGGCCACCAGTTCGTCCATCAATATCACGCAGGGTGCAGCGGCTTTTAGCAGCGTGACCAGCACTTCCTTGCCGGGCGAGGTGCCATCACGATCAGACTCGGCCACCAGCTTGAAGCCTTCGGCACCTCTGAGCTGCCAAGCCAGTTCACCCCACAGCGTGTTGACCGTCGTGCCTTCATGGGAACGTGTCTGGCTGGCGGAAAGGTTGATGCCATCCAGCACTGCCACCTTGGCCTGCGGCAATGAAGCCACTCCGGCCTGATCCAGAATTGGCGGTACGCCGGCCAGTTTCTCTGTCGGGCAGGACCGACTGGCTAGGTGATACACGGCCAGCAGAGTGTGAGTTTTGCCGCCGCCAAAAGCCGTCTGAAGCTGAATGACCGGGTCTCCCCCGCGTCCAGACAGCCGCTCCGCAACGCTGGTCAACAGCAGGCGCATTCCCTCGGTGATGAAGGTGCGGCTGTAGAACTTCTCGGCGTCCTGGTACTCCGGCGTGGCCGTGCCGGAATGGACTTGAGTGATATCCGCAGCAAACTCGGATTGCTTGAACGTGCCTTCGAGGACGTCTTTGTGTGGTTGGGCGACTTCGCGCCAAGGTTTGCTAGTCATCGAGCTGAACCTGCTTCTTATCAAATTGTGCAGCGACATCTTCCGGAACAAGTCTATGCTTCAAGAAGTCACTGACGCTCCGCGTTCGGATATCCCAAGTGTCTTTGGATGGTTCGCAAACAAAGATCGTGCAGTCGGGATGATCTTTCGCTATCTCTTCTGAAAACGCCTTGAGCGAATTGGCATTATTCAGCAGAGGATTCCGCATTCCAAGAATGAGGGTTTGGATTGAGTTTTCAGGCAATGTGTACAAATAGAGGGTCTTTTTTGGCTTCGGCTCGCGGTCAACATGCTTCAGCTCGAACTCCCCGCTTGGCAGGTTCTTCCTATCTGAAATACCGTTGATGCACTTCACGACGCGTACTTCTTCTTCATATGACCAGTGTGACGACTTTTGGAGGAACAATTGGCTTAATTTGTCAAAGTGATCGACACGAAAGCGGTACTCTTGTCCGACCTCTATAGGCTCGACTTGCTGCCGTGCCCTAAGCGGTTCAGTCGGGCGTGAGTGTGTGTAGATCATGCTCCCAAAGTCGGCTGGGATCAGGCACGTATCTTCGTTGAGAAAATCGGCCGTTTTCGCATCAAACCCAATCACCATTCCATGATGCTCGTCGCCATAGTGCGACCACATGAGGGGGTTTGTCGGCCTTCTAGTCAGGCAAAGGATCCCGGAGTTGCATACCCATGTATCCCGCGCAGCCCAAGATCGAATGCCGTTAAACAAATCCGATATCGGATCCATTTTTTCGACGGGGTAACCAGCCTCGGTCTCAAACGGATCGTTGAAATCTCTGGCGAATGAGAATGCAACTTTCCCCTTCGTTACGACTTGCATACCCACATCGTGGGATTGGTACTTATACAAGATCATGGTCAGAGTTCTAGCGCACCCTGCTCACCCCGATGCCCTGCCTCATGCGAGGCGGCGACGATGGCGTGCCAGGCGGTGATGAGTTCGTTGTAGGCGCGGGCGTCGTCGGCCCATTTCTTGCGCTCGCAGAGGGTGTAGAGGTGGTAGGCGAGCTGGCGGATGGCTTCGCCTTTTTCGGGCATGCGGGCGAGCAGTGCCCCGGCTTCGGATTCGCCTTGCTGGTTGAGGGCGCGGATGAGGTGGTGGGCGGCTTCCCAGATGGGGGTGCGGGTGTCGGTTTTGGGGTCCCAGTCGCCGGGGTATTCGGCCCAGCGCAGCAGACGGACTTTGCCGCTGCCGGAGTCAATCACTCCAGCATCTGCAACACCGGCCACGCTGGTTCCTTTGCCGCGTGCTAGTACATCTGCCTGCCCAAAATCTCCGTGGCTCCAGCCGAATTGCTCGAACCAGCTATTGCAGAACAGGGTGTCGTTGTCGAAGTTGCCCGCGTCTGGGGTAAGAAAATCGGTGATTTCCCGATTAATGAGGATTAACGCATCGTGAACACTCATCGGCGAGCCGTCTGCTTCGACCACGTCGGCGAATCTGCTGAAGATAGCCATGCCGGGGCCGATGGCGGCCTGAGCAAGATCCACTGGGGCAATCGGCGACTGACCAGACGACCCGCCAATCATTGTTTCAAGGGCCTCGGGCATTTCGTCACGCAATTTGCGTTGAAAATCCCTACGGCTAATCGTCTCCGCATCTTTATCCCGAACTCTGGCGACAATGACAATGCTTGAAGCAAGAGCATTGTTGCCTGACGCCATCATTCGGGTGGCCATCTCTGTTCTCATAGGCCAAGTCCCGTTGATAATCAGGCCTGACCGAATGATTGAATCTAAAAAAGTAGACCACCCTGCGGATGCCACATCTCCATCCTTGATGTCCGCTTGTTTAAATGCGTAATAAATGGTTAGCGGATAGGTAGGATTAGCACGCTCAGCCATTCCTTTAAACGCATTCTCCATTCCATTCATGAAGAACTCGAAAGCCTTGTCTTTACCACCATGCCTGAACTGATTGGCAACAAGCTCAGGCGCTTTGGGCACCGACATAGTTGAAAACAGGGTGGGATATTCTTCTTTCAAGTTGAAACGGAGCCACGTATAGAACAAATCAGAGAGATTCGAATACGGCACGTTGTCATAATACGGAGGGTCGGTCGAAACTACATTGTCTGTTGCCACTGCATCGCTGATTGCCTGTGCATCTTCCTGCAACACGATTCCTGCACTAGAGGCAGGCATTGATACGAACGATTTGTTGATCCAGTCGATCCACGCCATCCAGTTTCCCGTGCTTGACGAAAATGGATTTACCTCGACGTAATCCCATGCCATCGGAATGGCTTGGCGCCCAAACGTTTGTCTAATCTGCTGCTTTGTGTTGTGCCAGGAGCACATGTTTGACCAGTAGTCCGCTGCCTTATCGATAGCAAAAGCGAGATAGGTTTTTAGAGCTTTGGCATATTCGCGATCTCCGCCGTCAGCAAGCACATTTTCATTGATACTTTTCAGTAGCAGTGAAAATGTGCTCAGCGCTGTCATGGGCCTCGGGTCGAACAGCTTATTAAAGTCGTCGAATCCATACACGACGCAGTTCGTGCAGCCCGCCCAGTGATCGATTGTGATTGAGTTCGGGGTCTCAATTGCTTGTTTGGTATGTGCTGCGGATTCCTGCGCATCGGTCGGAGACAAGTAGACGCGTCCCTTTTTGCCCTCTGCGACAACAGCCAGCATCCTTCTGCCAATCCTTCCGGCTTTTGCCTCAGTCCGCACATATGACAAAGGCACCGGGGACTCAGACAGAACGCAGGTCACCCCTTTCCGGTTAACCGTGCTCTCCATTCTCGGCTCGCCGCCAACCCTAACGTGAAACTCATAAGAATTTCCCAATGGGCTAACAACCGGATCCACATAAACACCGCCGCCCTTCTTTTTGTATAGCCAAAAGGACTTGATTAAAGGTATTTCCGATCCGTTTAGTTGCGGGTTGGGGCTTCTGACCGTCCGTGCCCACAACCATGCGATGACGGTGAGTTCCTCGCCCACGTAGGGCTGGAGGTCCGGCCGATCCACGGCCATCTCGGCAGTCACCTTCACCTTGGGGTAGAGGTGTCCAATGCGCTTCTCGGCTTCCTCGCGCATCCAGTGGCCGTAGCGGCGCACGTCCTCGGCCAGGCCGCGCGCGCCGGACCAGTCCTCATGCATCTTGCCCTGCTTGTCGCCGGGCAGCATCGGCCCCACGGGCTTGCGGCCGGCGAATTTGGGCGGGATTTCAATCATGGCCTTGTTGATGAGCACCGCCACGGGGTTCAGGTCGCTGGCGTAGCTTTCCAGCCCCAGGCGCTGAGCTTCCAGCGGGATGGCCCCGCCGCCGGCGAAGGGGTCGTGGAAGGCGGGCAGCTTGTCCGGGTCGAAGCCGGGCTTGCCCTTGTTCAGCTCGCAGGTCTCGCGCCAGCTCTTGCGGATCTCGGCGCGGGCGCGTTCCAGCACTTCCTCGTTGTTGGTGTTCTCCCACTTCACTAGGTCGCGGATGATCTGGAACAGCTTCTCGCGCTCGGCATCGGCCTGCGCCTTGGTCTTGCCGGCAAAGTAACCGCGCTCGCCGCCGGGGTCGTTGACCATCTGCGCGAACAGCACCGCCCGCGCCGCCGCCAGCGGCCGCCGCGCCCACCACAGATGCAGGGTGCTGGGGTGGCCGTGGCGGATGGATTTCTCACGCGCTGCTGCGACGTTGATGTCGTCCAGCGGGAGAGCGACTTCGATGAGTTTTTTTGGGGATTTGATGGACATTCTTTCTTCTAATCGACGGTGCTGCGCAGGGCGCGCAACTCATTGTCGAGATTATTGAGATTCGACTTGATAGATTCAAAGGCGCCAGTGTTTTTGAGCGTAATAGCCATGGGCAGGATCTTTTTTGTCACGTAACTTGGATCTGGATTCTGCTCACGCATGGAGGCCATCTCTCGTGTCAAGGCGACAAGTCCAAAAATTGATCCTGACAGATCGTGAATCAACTGCGTTGATTCTTTGCTCAGATACTGAAAGTGTTCCCGGTCGTATAGGGATTCGAAACGATCACTGATGGTTGTCGCATTCGATGCGAGAATCACGGGCACTGTTTTTTCGTCGTAGAGCTTTTGTTCGGTGTAGTGGATGCGATTCGTTAAATCTGTCACGACAGCCAGCAAATGATGCGTGACGCGAACAACGTCCTCTCGGCGGACAGATTCACGAACGATATTCGTATGAATGATTTGCCTATTCGCAGCAAAGGCGAGCAGCGACGCGGATGCCAGATAGCTCAATGGCAAGAGCGCCTTGATACCGGCCCAAACTCCCTCTTGGCATGCCGTTTTCGCGGCCAAAAATATGAATGCCGTCGCAAGCACCGCGATGGTTGCCAGAATGTACTTGATCGCTGTGTCTGCGCAGCGGTATTCCTTCAGCAGCGATCGAAGCGTTGAGTGTTGTAATGAAGACGTCATAGCGTCAGGCCCTTGAGTCGTCGAATAACGATCTCGCTTCTGCTGGCGTCGGCAATTAAGCCCGGCAGCGCATTAGTAAATTCCATTCGATCCAGCAGAATCGTCACTTCTCCTGATACTCCTTCTTAGAGTTCTGGCAGCGCAACTCGCATCTCGTCGACCAGCTCCGGCCGGCCATCCACAACGACCAGAATATCTTCGAGGTCGTGGCTGTAAATGTCTCGCTGACCTCTGCCTATAAAGGCTTCCAGTTTGGTGGCGATGAAGGCCGGCGCTGAGATCAAGTTGATTGATACCCCCTGAGCCAGTTCCAGATTTGTCGCGGTACGAATGGCTTCGGCATACCAGCGATTGGTAAAGCCCAGGATGCTCTCGTCGGTAGGCATGAGGTCGAAAATGTTGCCGCTTTCCCGATGCCGCCAGCGGCAAATCACGTCGCTGCTCGCATCTGGCGCAAATCCGCGTTCGGCAAGGCGCTCTTGAAGACGATGGAACTCAATACGTGTTGTGGCTTGCGCGGCCACAGCATCGACATCCTGTGTCGGTCGAATGCCAGAGGCTGCTGGATCGGTAAGCAGCATTCCGGGCGCACAACCGCCGACAAAAACCAGTTCATCTCGCAGGTCGCCAAGGGCCTCCGCCACGCCAAGGAGCAGTTGTCGGTTAGGGTCAACTCTTCGCACCAGCTATTCCTAATTCGCTGGCGAGGTAATGGGCTGCCAAGCGGTTTTCACGCGCCCTGCCGATGCGCAGCGTGTCCTGGAGCGCCAGGATCTGGTGCAGCTTCGGATCGCGTAGTGCCGCTTCAGGCACGTACTTGGCTAATGGCTCTACGCTGGGTCCGCGTACTGTTCCCTCGGGATGCGGCCATACGGGGATTTCGGTATCGGCAATATTCAGATCTTCGGATAGTGGAGGCATGCCGTAGGCCGTGGGGACGCCACGTTGAATGGCACCCAACTTCGTCGCGAACGCAAACCGAACCCCGTGCACGGCGAACGTGTAGAGATTGGCTCGTGCAGGCTCCCACTGCCCACGGCCGCGTTGATAAGCCAAGCCTGAGGCCACGCAACGCTCGACACTTCGGTGCACCTGAGATGCACTCATCCGCAGACTTTCGCCCATTGCTGCGAAGCTGCGTGCCGATTCGGGATCAGCGACATATTTGTAGAGGACGAGAAGGTCTTGTGCGCGAAGGTACACGGCGTATTCCAAATTCCGGAATATGGAATATGCCTGATTTCGTTATCCTCAGCAAGGAGAATCTCAGGCACTCTCGGCTCGTTCCAGCAGTGCCGCGAGATCCAGATTTTTGCTGGACTCGGCCCAATCTGGTTCCTGGGTGAAGGGATTGCGGACGTAGTACGGCCCTTCGTAGCTCTCTCCATCGACAATGACGATGGCCAGGACAAATTTGTCCTTCTGGTTCAGGCCTTAGCTGATCTCATTGCGGGTGACGGTGATGGTGCTCTGGCCTTTGGCGCGCCCTTTCACTTCGATGTGGCGTTCCAGAGCAAGAGCGTCATTGCCCTGGTCGACAAAGGCGGTGATGTCCCAGCCGCATTTTTCTGCCGAGACATCCTTGGTGCGGTGACCACGGGCATGCTCGGCAGCGAAGACGGCCTGCATGGCCACGCGTTCGACTCGTGCACGGGCAGCGGCGTCGACCGTGAACTGTGTGGAACCGCTGCGTTGCTCGATCAAGCCTTGCGGGATGATGAGAGCGCCGCCGATGACGTTGGGTGTACCAGAGGCCACATTGCGCATAGCCTCCAGTTCTTTGGTGCGCTGGTTGAGGCGGGCGCTTAGTTCTTCGGCGCGACGGCGGGCATTTTCGGGCTGAAGTCTGGGCTGCTTACCGGCTTTGACCTGGGCATCCAGGGTGATCGCCCGGTTGGACCAGAACTGGATTTCCTTCACCAGACGTTCGCGGATGGCGGCGAGTTGCTTGTCGGCCTGCTTCTGCCGGCGCGTGGCCAGCTCCTGGGTGTGTTCGGGCACCAGTTTGGCGACCGCATGGGCCAGGGCCTTGGCTTCCAGGTTGTTGCTGACCCAGTCGGCTTTCAGTACATCGGCCACCAGGCCGCGCTGGTGGTCGTCGATGGGTTGCAAATCCAGATGCGGGGCAAAGCCGGCGTGTTGCGTGTTGCCCTGCTGGTCGAGTTCGACGAACTGAAGCCGGCGGGACACCTCGCGGGGACTATCTCCGGCCACCTCACGCACGCTGTGGTCGATCATGAACATCACGCGCGGCTCCAGGCCGTCATCATTCGGATCGATCAGCACCGCGCCTTGCTTCAGCAGGTTGCGGTGGCCGTTGAGGACCAGATCGGTCACGGCCGCCATCAGCGGATGGCCGGGATGCACGAGATCAGCCATTGGCTTGTTGTAGACGTGAATCTGATCCTTTTCGAAGCAGACTCTTTCGTACTTCTTCAGCACCGGCGTGCGGGTTTCGCCAATGACTCGGTCGCGTTCGATGATGTCGGCCGGCACATGGCGGATTTCATAGCGGCCACCCTCTCTGTCTCGCAGCTCGCCGCCAACGGATTTGAAGGCTTCCTTGAAGAAGGCGCGGATGAAGAAGGGTTGCAGCTTGCGCGCTTCGGCCTTCTCCATCTCCTCGCGCACGGCGAAAAGGTCTTCCAGGCTCATGTGGTTTTCCACCAGAGCGTTGCGCGCCATCAAGTCTTTGAGATGGCTGGTATCGAGCGCGTTGTCGATGACCTGTTCCATGCGCGCCTTGATCTCCGGGCGCTCGCCATAGCGAATGGCTTCGATCAGCAGGTCTTTGAGGGATTCTTCCTCGAAAGCCTCGCCCAGCACGTTGAAGACCCGGCCGCCCAAGGCGTCGCGTTCCACATCCAGCTTTTCTAGGAGCCGCTGAAAGACCTGGCCTTCACGGGTTTCAGAGGCGACCAGATTCCAAAGATGGCACACCTCGCGCTGACCGATGCGGTGGATACGACCGAAACGCTGCTCCATGCGATTCGGGTTCCAGGGCAGGTCGTAGTTGACCATCAGATTGGCGTTTTGCAGGTTCACGCCTTCGCCGGCCGCGTCGGTCGCGAGGAGTACGATCACGTCCGGATTGTTGCGGAATTCTTCCTGGACCTTCCTACGATCATCCCGGTTGACCCCGCCATGAATGGTGCTGACAGCATCATCGCGGCCTAGCAGGCCGCGCGTTCGGGTCATCAAATAGTTCAGCGTGTCGCGGTGCTCGGTGAAGACGATGATCTTGCGTTGCCGACCATCCGTCGTCTTCATCTCCGGCGTGTCTTGCAACAGCTTGGAGAATTCCTCCCACTTCCTGTCGTTGCCCGACTGCACGACTTTGGCCGCGTCATCTTCCAGGCCGCGCAGGATGATGATTTCGGCTTCCAGCTCCGGGATGGTTTCGGCAGCGGTGGCCTGATCGACCACCTGCTCGGCGTAAGCTTCATACTCCTCGGCGTTGAGTTCGTCGCTGGCCTCGTCGATGTTGTCTGGAATATCCAGCTTGCGCTTGGTGACGTATTCGCCCAGATCCTCTTTGATACTGTCGCTGCGAGCCTGAAGCTTCATTTCTTCGAGGCGTGCTTCAAGCTTCTTGCGACGACGCATCAGCGAGCTGTAGATCGCCTGCGGGCTGGAGGCGAGCCGGCGCTGCAACTGGGTGAGCGCGAAGCCGACCGTGCCTTTGCGTTTGCCATCGAGGTTGTCGGCGCGGTTCATCTCTTCGCGAACGTAGTCAGTGACCTTGCTGTAAAGGGCCACTTCCAAATCGGAAAGCTGGTAGTTGACGGTGTAGGCCCGGCGCTCGGGAAAGAGCGGCTTGCCGTCGAACTTCAGCAATTCTTCTTTGACCATGCGCCGCATCATGTCGGTGACATCGACCTTGTGTGCGCCTTCGCGGAACTTGCCGTAGAAGCGGTCGGAATCCAGTAGCGACATGAAGAGCTGGAAATCCTCCTCCTTGCCGTTGTGCGGCGTGGCCGTCATCAGAAGGAAATGCCGGGTAATGCTGCCGAGTAGCTCACCGAGGCGGAAGCGGCCGGTCTTGTTGAGTTTCTGGCCAAAATAGGTTGCCGACAACTTGTGGGCTTCGTCGATGACGATCAGGTCCCAGTCGGTTTGTTTGAGCAGCTCCTGGTATTCCTCATTGCGCGCAAGCTGATCGAGGCGCGCGATCAGCCGATCCTGCTCGCTGAAGTAGTTTCGGCTGTGGCATTGCTCCTGCTTCTCACGGCTGAACAGCTCGAAATGCAGTCCGAATTTTTCCAGCAACTCGTCCTGCCACTGCTCGGTGAGCGAGCCGGGAGACACGATCAAAATTCGCTTGGCATCAGCCCGCATGATGAGTTCGCGGACCAGCAGGCCGGCCATGATGGTCTTGCCGGCACCCGGATCGTCGGCCAGCACATAACGAAGCGGCTGACGCGGGAGCATGGATTCGTACACTGCCGAAATCTGGTGCGGCAACGGCTCGACGTTGGAGGTGTGCACGGCCATCATCGGATCGAACAGATGCGCCAGGCTGATGCGGTAGGCTTCCAGTCCCAGCTTGAAGCCGGCAGGGTCCGCATCAAATGCCCAGGCACGGCCGGCCGTAGCCAGCGACAGCTTGTGCTCGTCGGTGCGGAAGATGGTTTGTTCTCCCAGCGTGCCGGCAGCGGTCTTGTAATAGACCGTGCGGGCATCGGGGCCGATCTCCTCGGCGCTGACGATGCGCACCACTTCACCGGGCACGAGGCCAGTGATCTGGGCGTCTTTGGTGATCTCCTCAAGTTTCAGCATGGTCCCCAACTCATTCTTATTACGCGGATTTGCTCAGCGCAAATACGCAAACCGCCCATTAATCTGGACATGTTCGCCGCATGGCCCACCCCAAGCAAATCGAGAATCTGATGTGGGCCTCAGAGCCCTCTGGTGCGCTCCCCTTCGAGCATCGTGCTTGCTCGTGCTGAACGCGAGATGCGCCCCCACCACCCGCCCAATATGTATATAAGGGTTCCGAATCGGAACCGGAAAAAATGCATGCGCATACTGATTGGGAATCGTTCCGTCTGATTCGCGGTTCCCCATGGAAACCATGGGGAGGTCAAAACGGAACTGTAGAAAATCAGCATACGCATGCGTATGGTTTAGCGATTGCTCTCTGACTCCCACAGGCTCAGCATGTGGCGTCGAAACAGCTCTTTGCGCTCTTTGTGATCAATCGCAGCTTTTTCCTCTCTACTGAGGTATCTGTCTGGGAAACAGCGCCAAAGCTCCTTTACGCCTTTGTCTCGGAGCACCTGTCGCATCTCTGGCGTCATATGCGCATGCTTCATGATTTCTTGCCCTGATAATGCCGAGCAGGCGACTTTTCGTGTTTGAAACTCAATCCAGGGCGCCAGAGACGCCACGACCCTTCTTGGAGGTCGTCTGGCAAAGCGATGCCTGGTGGCAGCCAGCGAAGACCGATACACCGGCACCGGTTTTCCCGACCTTTCCGAGTAATCACAATAAATCCCGCCTCTACAAGCTCACCAATTGCGTTACCGATCGTCTTCGGCGATTTCAGGCCAGGGCGTCCCATAAGTGTTTTCTGGCCTGCTGGAATGGCCCCGTTGTTATACCCGTTATGCTTCTGAATTAATTGCCACAGCACTCGCTCGGCAGCCATGCTCAGATTCTGAAACTCAACTGACTTATAAATAGGTTGGTCGAGCTTCAGAAACGGCGTCACTTTTTTCGCCATCTCAAGCACCTCCCATTACACGCTTTCCACGCAGCTGCCGGGTGCCACGGCGTGAATTACCGCGAGGGTTCTCAAACGTAATCTGAACCCATTCGCCGCCGTACTCGACGAAGATATCTACGTCTTCAAGACGGTATTGCCCACCCGGCCCGCCTTTGACTACAAAGCTATCCAAAGATGGCTGGATAGTGACCGGGATAGGGAAATAGCCTTGTTCTCGAGCGATTTCGTTTTGAGAGTGATATTTGCTGGATTCGCGAACCACGGCAAAAAGCTGAACCGGTGTAAATCCGCGTTGGCGATACTGCTCCTGACTCCGGCGGTAATTCTCAAGGAACTCCTCGGGAGTACTTTGCTCGATCGCAGAATCATCATGCAGAAGAGTGCTCATGAGCGACCCTCCGTAACGGCTGCGATTACGTCATCGATATGCCAAACGCGACGTCCGCCCAGCTTTTGGGAGCGAATCGGGAAAACGCCAGCGTAAACAGCATTGTAAATGACATCCCGGCTAGTGCCGAGCAAGACTGCAAGATCAGCGGCGTTCAGAACCACGCGGCCGGCAGCAAGTGTACGGATAGTTTGAACTGCTTCCGCAGCAGTTTTACATTTAGAAAACATTAGAACTCTCGAACTATCACGCTCAATGCGTGAAATCCCGCCGCCTGTGGCGGGAACGGCGACGACTCGGCCGAAAATGTCCTAATTCAAAATGCTCTGGCATTGCACCAGACGCGGCTGCCTTAAAAGGCTAAATATCTCACAAAGCCAATTGGGAGTGAGATTTTCAACAATATGTTCTTACAATAGTTGATTGCGTCGATAATCAACCATAAGTGATTATTTTAAATGCATCTATTATGAAGTCAACTTTTGCTTTGCTTCTTTTGACTTTCGAGCAAGTTCGTTCCGCTTGAAAGCGATTCGCTCCGAACGCATCCGAACATATTTCTGGAAGCTGCGGTGGTCTCGATGGCCAGTTTGGGCCATTGCCTCAAAGGTGCTTAGTCCTTCTTCAAGGCACCGGGAAGCACTTTCTGCACGCGTGTCATGATAACGAAGGTCACGCCCTTCCAGGCCAGCGCGTTTAATTAGACGTTGCCAGCCTTTTTTCAACGCATTGGACGATATGGGGAAAAGCAACGGCTCATCTGGGGCTCGACCTTTTACGCATTGAATGCGTCGGATCAATTCAATAGCGCGGAGCGTGAGTGGTACGCGTCGTCCTTGCGACAGGGTATGGCCACGATCTGTCTTTGTTGTCTCCGGATGCAATACCAAGTAGCCACGATCAGGATAAATGTTTTTTATCTCAACTTTGAGCATCTCGCCACGTCGCATGCCTGTTTCCATGGCCAACCGGACAGCGAGGGGAATATATCGGTTCCGGCAGCCCTGGCTGGCAGAGTGCTTTCCGAGAGGCTTCCAATTGACTGTTCCGTTTGGAAGCACAATCCGCTCTTTGCGTTTAATGCGCCAAGCGGCCACAAGTTGAATCAACTCATCCGGCTCAATGCGGCGTTCCCGCTGATCCGATGGGCGAGGCATCTTCATCCCCGTTATGGGGGACTCCCAGCCCTCAATTTCCCCGTCGTCGATGTACCGCTGTATTGCAGAGCGAAGGATGGACAGCCGCCGCAAAACAGTGGCTGGCGAAATGAGCCTATTCTGTGGGTCATTATTGCGATGTTGACGCAACATGTTGTCACGCAGGCGAGTGAAATCACGACGTCTCAAGCCATCCAGCGATCGGGCAGAGATGGGCATGGAGAGAAAGCGTTCTATCTCCAGGCGCGCATACACTGCACCGGACGGTGACATTTCGGATACTGCTGTATGGAGGTAGTGGCCCAGGACGTCGGCAAGGGTGATCTTACGCAATTGCTGGATGCTGACAACACGCCCACGATCCATCTCGACTTCAACTTGGCGAGCCCAAGCCTGGCCAGATGCCTTGTCGGAAAACGTGCGTGATAAAGAGGGGTGGCCAAGACGTCTAATCTTGACTTGCCAGCGGCCATTCGCGCGGCGTGTGAATGTGGCCATTTTGAACCTTGTGTTTGGGATGAATGGAGACCGCTGTCCCCAATTTGTCCCCAGAGCCATTGCCCCGGGGCATTCCAAATTGACCTAAACAGTTCAAAATGCCGTAAGTTTTTGAAAAACCTACCGAAAAATTTGGTAGGCGCGAGAAGACTCGAACTTCCGACCCCCACCATGTCAAGGTGGTGCTCTAACCAACTGAGCTACGCGCCTGCGAAGGGCGCGAACAATACCCTAATGCGGGATCAGCGGCAAGCATTTGGGCTCATTTGACCAGGCGACGACGCAGCAAGCTCACAGCCACCGGGAAAAACCCGACGGTCAGCAGGAACAGGTACGCGGTCGACCACACATGCGACATGTCCATCGCGCCCGTGGCAAAACCTCGCGCCAGATGCACACCCGGTGTCAGCGGTGCCAACCAAGCCAGTGGTTGCAACCAGCTCGGCAACACGTCAATCGGGAAGAACGAGCCACTGAAGAAAAACAGCGGCGTGGCCAGTACCGTGAACACCAAGGTGAGCGTGGACAAGGTGGGTGAAGCCGCCGCAAAGCACAAACCAATGGCGCCGAACTGCAGGCCGATGATGGCGGCAACCAGCGCGACACCCGGCAGCGCAGCCAGCGGCAGCCAACCCAGGATCAGGGCGAAACTGCCCACAGCGAGTGTGGAGATGACCGCGCGCGTCCCGCCCCACAAAATCTCACCCGCAGCCAACTCGGTGATGGTCGCGGGCGAGGTCAGCATGGTTTCCAGGGTGCTTTGCTGGATACGGTTGAAACAGCCCCAGGCACATTCGAACAAGGCATGAAACATGGCCATACCCACGATCATGCCGGGAGTGACAAACTCAGCGTAGCTGCCATGACCCGGCAATTCGTCGATCAAGCGCCCCACCCCGGCCCCCATGGCAATCAGCACAAACGCCGGCTCGATCAGAAACCAGGTCAAAGCGACTTTCCAGGTTCGCAGCAAGCAAAGTGCATGGCGACGCCAAACCCCGGCCATACTGCGCCAGCGAATCCAGGGCTCATTCATCGTCAAGTTCCTTGCCGGTCAAACGCAAAAATACATCTTCGAGATTGGCGGGACGACGTTCGATACGAATCCCGGACAATGTCTCCAATCCGGACAAATCCGCATTGGCGTCGAGGATGCGAAACATCGCGCCGAGCTCTCGCCAACCCACATCGGCGGCACTCAAAGCGTCGCGAATGCTCTGTCGGTCGTTGCCATCCGAACGGATCTCTACCACCTCACCGCCGGCGAATTGTTCGATCAACTCATGCGGCGGCGCCAGGGCCAGAATCCGCCCGCGGTCCATGATCGCAATGCGGTCACACAGAATCGCCGCTTCATCCATGTAGTGCGTCGACATCAACACCGTCACGCCATCGGATTTCAGCTGGGCCAGCTTCTCCCAAACTTGAGCGCGGCTGTGCGGATCGAGACCGGTGGTGGGCTCGTCCAGCACGATCACCTGCGGTTCGATCATCAAAGCTCTGGCGATCGCCAACCGGCGCTTCATGCCCCCGGACAAGTCATCAACCTCATCGGTCGCGCGATCTGAAAGGCTGAAAAAGGCCAAAACCTCATCGGCCCGCTCACGCGCACGCGCCTTGGATACGCCCGCGAGATAGGCGAACAATTCGAGGTTCTGACGCACGGTGACTTCGGTGTCGAGTCCATCATGCTGCGTCACGACGCCCATGATCTGGCGAATACGTCGGCCCTGGGTGGCAGCATCAAGCCCAGCCACGTGCACCGCGCCCTCGTCCCAGGGCGACAAACCGGCCAGCACGCGCATTGTGCTGGTTTTGCCAGCCCCGTTGGGCCCCAGCAGCCCCACCGTTTCACCGCTCATCACTTCAAAACTGATGCCATCAATGGCGCGAAAATCGGCGTAACTCTTAACCAGCGCATCAACAACGATCACGCTCTTACGAATACTCACCCGAGCAGATACCTTTCAATCACAATCAAGAACCATCAAGACCGGGTGCGTTGCCACAACATGGCAAAAATTTCACACCGCAGTCGCCATATTCGCATAACCATGGAACGGGCAACTTGCGATGGCTGTGGATGGCAAAAACTCCGCTGGCAATGATGACAACATCTGGCGTCAGCGCTATTACAGCGAACTCGAGACGCTGGAAAATCAGTTGCGTGATAGCCGCGACGCCCAGGATGCCTTGCGCCGGCTATCGGGGCGGTTGTGCTTGGCTGCCCAGGGGCAATCGCACATTCTGGACCAGATGCTTGATGACACCTTGGTTGCGCTGCGCAATCAACGCGGAGCGTCTGCTCTCGACGAGCTGATTCTCCGGCTGAGCAAAGCCATCGAAGATCTCGATGACGCACCGCCCGCACCAAAAGCCGCCCCACCAAGTGCAGATGATGAAACGCCATCCCCCCTGCACAGCGCACGTCGCGCCCTGATTGAACTGATCGACCAGCTCAACTTTGATGGTGAGGAGAAAGCCCGTGCGGGGCGTATCCGCGTCCAGTTGCATGATGTGTCGGACGATGCTCAATTGCAGCATGTGATGACGCGTCTTTCTGACTTGATTCAGCAGCGCCATCAACGCATGAACGAGATGGCGACCAGCCTGCGCGCTCTGATTCGTCGCATCAGCACACGCTTGAATGATGTCACCGACCACCTGGCCCGCGAGGACAAAGCCCGCCACGACAGCGAGAGCAACAGCGATACGCTCAACGCCCGCATACAGGATCAACTCCGCGACCTGACCCGTCGCTCACGTGAAGCTTCTGATCTCAACACGCTGCAACAGGAAGTCGAGCAGCAGATTTCCCGGGTTGATCAACACTTGATGACCTTTCGCGAACGCGAACGCGAGCTCGCCGCAGCCTACCGTGAACGCGCCGATCATCTTAAAGAACGCATCGGCGAGTTGGAGACTGCCATGCGCCAGGAGCGCGAGCGTGCGCTCACAGACATTCTCACCGGCATCCCCAATCGGGCCGCCTATCAGCAAGCTGGGCCAATCTTTCTCAAAGGCAGTCGTCGGGCCGGCCGGCCTTTGTGCTTGGTCCTGTGGGATATCGATCTTTTCAAATCGATCAACGACCAGCATGGGCATCAAATCGGTGACCGCGCGCTCACGCTGGTGGCCCGCTACATCCACAAATCTCTGGGTGAAAAATCGTTTACCGCGCGTATCGGCGGTGAGGAATTTCTGTCGCTGCTCCCAGACGTGACGACACAAACGCTGTTCACTCGGCTCGATCCGGTAAGAGCGGGCGTCAGTGCACTCAAACTCGAACTCGACAGCGGCGCAGTACCGCTCAGCGTCTCCTGCGGGGCGGTGCAAATTCATGCCGACGATGATCTCGACAGTGCCTACCAACGCGCCGACACAGCCTTGTACGAAGCCAAGCGCGGCGGGCGCAATCGTGTTCGCGTGGTGGAATAAAAAAGGCCCGCCGAAGCGGGCCTTGAAGCGAAAGTCTTGGGTTGACCTTGGCTACATCAGTTGACGGTAATCGTCGGGCCAACGGCACTCTGATTGGGCAACTGCGCGGGAAGACCGGTACCGGTACCCGTGGCATCAATGCTGGTCAGACGGAACTTCAGGGTCGTGGGGGTTGGTGGCACGATCTGACTGCTATCCAGGTTGTTGGATGAGCACGCTCCCAGCAGCAGCGTCGCAGCCAGGGCAGCGATGACCGCACGTTGTTTGCGTCCAAATGCAGCCCCCGGGAAAGCCAACAGCAAAGGCAGCAGTCCCAACCCTGCCAGTGTCATCACCAGCTTAGCGTTGGGGCTGATGTCGACCGCGAGGATGTAACTTTCGCTGCCTCCCACGCCGATAACCCGAGCCGGATTGAACGCAGCCTGGAACTGACCTGCAGTGATGTTGACGTTGGTGCTGACCACCGATTCACCAGCATCAATAACCCCATTGCCATTGGTGTCCAGATAGATCCGCGCAGCGGCGACGGCCGAGGTGGGTATCGCGGTGCCACTGATGGTGCCGGAGAACCCATTCACAGCCATGGCTTCATCCTGGCCGTTGGCAATCTGGAAGGCCAGCGCCACCACATTGCTCGCCCCGGTAACCACCGACTGGGGGGGCACGGTGACTGGAGTCAGGCCGGCTGTTGGGCCGTTGGTCACTTCATAAGCACCGGATTCACAGGTTGCCGCCCGCGCCACTCCACGCTGATCAATAGCGTTTACCGGAGCATTGGCACACACGGCACTCAGAGCCCGCCCAACCGCCAAACTATTGCCGGTCAGCGCGTGGGTTTGCGTGGGCCCACCATTGGAGGCCAAAGCAGCCAAGCCCAGATCGCCATCCAGGGTTTCAATCAGCGTGTCGTCGCCTGCGCTCAGCTCTCCACTGACGTCGTCATCGGTCGCCGCGCTGTTGTCACCGAAAAGGCTGTTCAGCGCTGTGGTTGAACCTGTCTCAGCGGTCAGAAGACCGCCACCGGCACCCGCTGGGGCGGTGTTGTTGGCGACCGTGATATTGGTCACGTTCAACACACCCGCGGGCTGGTTGAACAAGCCGCCGCCACCGTTGCCATCCGCACGGTTGCCAGAGATGGTGGAATTGACCACATCCATTTGCGAACCGCTGAAGTTCCACAAACCGCCGCCTTCGTTGCTGGCCAGGTTGTTCGACACCGCACTGCGATCCACCGTCACCAAACTGTTCGGGCCGGACACATGCAAGCCACCACCATTGCCGGGGCTGCTGCCCGTGGTGTTATCACGCAAGGTGCTTGTCACAATGCTCAAGGTGGTGCTCTGATCAGCCGAACGATCTTCAATTGCACCACCAGCGCGAGCCGACACATTGGCTGAGAAAATGGAATCGCTGATCGATACGCTGCCACCGTCATTGAGCAAACCACCACCGCTACCAGAGCCTGTGGTCGCGGTGTTCTGGTGAATCATCGAATCCACCACCTGCATGCTGCCACCGTTGTTGAACAGGCCGCCACCGCCTTGGCTGGCGTCCGTGCCTTGAGCATCGTTGCCCGACACCATCACACTATCGACAACCATCACGGTGCCCGCCTGGTTCCACAAACCGCCACCTTCAGCTGCGGCAAGGTTGCCGACGACGCTGCCGCCGATGATATCGGCCGTTCCGGTGCCGCTGACGTGCAATGCACCGCCGTTGCCCGGCGCCGCTGTTGCCGGATCAACGCCGGCGTTGTTGTTGGTGAGCGTCACATTGGTCAGTGTCAGCGCATGCTCCAAGGCGACTTCGATACCACCACCGGCACGATTGGCGCGGTTGCCGCTGATCACGGTATCTGTGGCGGCAAAGCTTCCGCCCAGGCTGAACACCCCGCCACCGCTGCCAGAAGCACCGTCGGCGATATTGTTGCTGATGGTCACATCGCCAATCACCACAACGCTGCCGCCGTTGTTGAACACACCGCCGCCACCGTCATCGGCCGCTGGTCCGCTTGCGGTGTTACCAGAAATCAGTACCGCGGCGTCAGAACCGTCAATCGTCATGGTGGCGCTGCCATTCCACAAACCGCCGCCTTCACGAGCCGCCGTGTTCGAGGTCACGGTCAAGCCTGAAAGCACTGCGGGACCAGGGCCGGTGATATGCAGACCGCCACCGTTGCCCGGACTCGGCCCTGTGGCGTTGTTTTGCAAGGTCACACCCGTCAGCGTGAGGACGGTGTCGGCGCCCGAGACATCCTCAATCGCCCCACCCGCGCGACTCGACGAATTGCCGCTCATGGTGCCGCCATTGACGGTCAGCGTGCCGCCGTCAGCATTCAAAATGGCGCCGCCACTGCCCGCCGCACCCAGCGCTTCGTTGCCGCTGAAGCTGGTGTTGCTGACGATCAGTATCCCGCCATTGTTGAATATGCCGCCGCCACCATCGTCGGCCTCAACGCCGTTGGCACTGTTGTCCTGAATCGTGGCATCGGTGACGCTCATGCTGCCACTGCCGTTCCACAGCGCACCGCCTTCGCGCGCGGCCACGTTGCCGCTGAAGGTGCCGCCAACAATCGTTGCATCACCATTACCGGTGATGTGCAAGCCGCCACCATTGCCGGGAGCGGCGCCGGTGGTGTTGCTATCCATCGTCACGTTGGTCAGATTGGTGGTGCTGCCAGCACGCGACTCAATCGCGCCACCGGCACGCGACGAACTGTTATTGCTGAAGCTGCTGCCATCAACACTGAGCGTGGCATTTTCAGCAACAAAGATCGCGCCACCACTGCCCGCGTCACCCGATGCGGTATTTCCGCTCAGCGAACCGCCGCTCAGGGTCATGACACCCGCGGCATAGATCGCACCGCCACCTTCCGTGGCCAGCAAGCCCTGCGCCTCGGAATCGTGGATGTCCACATTGCTAAAATTCACATCTGAGCCCGGCAGGGCCATCACGGCGCCACCGCTGGTCAAACTCAAGCCATCGCTGAGGATCAAGTTGGTCAGATTCACCGCAAACAGGTCGCCTGCGGCAGTCGTGGTTTCAATCTCGAACACGCGACTGAGATCATTGGCGGAGATACTGATACGTGCGTCACCAACCTCGCCGTCTACAGTGACATCATCGCTGATCGGCAACGCTGTGCCGCTCAAGCTGATGCTCGCATCGCTGGCGAACACCGCCGCGCTGAAAACAATGCTGTCGCCGTCCACACTTCCCGGCGCAGCATCACCAACCGCCAGGTTGGTATTGGCCGCTGATAACGCCTCTCGAAGCGTGACAACACCATCCATAGCAATCGTATCGCCAGCGCTGGTCACCACGTAATCCGTGGCGGATACCACACTGCTAAAACTCGCCAAGGCAAAAGCGCCCAGCGAAGCTCTCCCCCAAACAGACAATCTGTTCATGACTTCCCCTTCTCTGAGAATTGAGTTGGAATATCGAGATTCCATTTCAACTACGCGGGCGCATCACCAACGGATGCAGGCCAGCAAAATATTGGCAGTGGCCTGCAAGCGCTCTAAACTCCGCGCATGAATCGCTCGTGGTCATGGTCTTTGCTTGTTGCCGCCTTGCTGGCGCTGCACGCGCACGCTTGGGTACATGCCACGCACGGCTTCGACGATCTCAGCCAGCCCAACGAAACCTCGTGTGTGGCCTGTCAACTGGGCCAACATGGCGGGACTCTGACCTCCGCGGCGAATGCCCAGACTTGGTTCTTGCAGCCGGAAGCACCGCGCGCGTGCGTGAATTTGCTCGCGGTCGCGAAATCGGCGTCTCATCCACAACCCATTCGCGGCCCGCCCGCGCACTTCATCCACAGCTAAAGCGTTTTTCCACAACCGGTCACTGTGCGCCCGGTGTCTTGCTGTCACTTTCGGATGAAGACCAATGTTTCGACACTTTCTGTGGGCTCTCGCGTTCACCGCGATACCCAATCTGGCTTGGTCACAAAACCCAACCAAACCCTCTGATGCGGACGAAACCGCGCTGCCAGAGATTACTGTCACCGCTGATCCTTTCGCGCAACGTCATCCCGTTGAAGCCACGCAACCCACGTCGGTGCTCAGCGGCGAGGATCTGGAGCGCTCACGCGCGGCCACTCTGGGAGAAACCCTGGCCGACCAACCCGGTGTGCACAGCGCCGACTTTTCCAGCGGAGCCAGTCGCCCCGTCATCCGTGGGCTTGGTGGGCCGCGCGTGCGCATCCTCGACGGCGGCAGCCGGGTCGCTGACGCCTCCACGCTAAGCCCTGATCACAATGTGTCAGCCGAGCCGTTTCGTGCTCGGCAAATCGAAGTTCTGAAAGGCCCAGCCTCTTTGATGTACGGCTCTGGAGCGATTGGTGGTGTGATCAACCTGGTCAGCGACCTGGTGCCAACAGAGCCGGAAGATCAGCTGCACGGCGCTGTCGGTGTTGGCGGCAACAGCGTGAATGACAGCCGCAGCGGCTGGGGCCATCTGGGCGGCGGCAACGGGCGTATGGCGTTCCACCTCGACGGCTTGGTACGAGACAGCGAGGACTACAGAATTCCGGGCCATGCGGATGCCGATGAACACGGCGCTGAAGGCGACCATGGCCGCGTCAGCAACAGTGCTGCGCAAACCCACAGTCTGGGCGCGGGGCTGTCGTGGACGCGGGAGCAGGGCTACCTAGGCCTGGGCGTCAGCGTTTACGACACGTTGTATGGCGTGCCCGGCCACAGCCATGGCGAGGAGGAACACGCCGACGAGGCAGAAACCGAAACGGAGGAAGAAAGCCACGACGTTCGTATCGATATGCAGCAACAGCGTTACGAACTGCGCGGCGGCTGGAATTGGTCCGACGGCATTTTTGAGCGGGTGCGGGGCAATCTGGTCCACAGCACCTACGAACACCAGGAACTGGAAGCCGGCCACCACGACGAAGAAAACGACGCCGACGCTCATGAAGAAGTGGGCACCCTGTTTGAAAATGACTTGACCGAGCTGCGCCTGGAACTGACCCATCGTGAACGCGCCGGATGGCGCGGCGTGCTGGGTGTTCAAATCACACAACAGGACTTTTCAGCATTGGGCGAGGAAGCGGTGGTGCCCCCGGTGCAAACACACAGCACGGGTCTTTTCGCAGTCGAGGAACGCCATTTCGGACCGCACCGTCTGAGTGTGGGAGCACGCATCGAGCATCTGGAACATGATCCCGACGGCCTCAATCGCGGAGCCTACAATCTGCTCAGCCTGTCCTCGGCCATGCATGTGGCGCTGGGGCCTGATCAGCATCTGCGCTTTGGGGTTAGCCGGTCAGAACGCGCTCCAGATGTGCAGGAGTTGTATTCCTTCGGCCCACACCTGGCCACCCGCAGTTTTGATCGTGGCGATGGCGCGCTGGACAAGGAAGCTGCGATTAACGTGGATCTGGGTTGGCATACGCAACGTGATCGCTTGAGCGTGACCGCCGATGTGTTTTACACGCTCTATTCCGACTTCATTTTCAGCGGGGAAGTCGACGAAGACGGCGACGGTGAGGCGGATCGCTACGAAGAGCACGATCATGAAGAGGAAGCGGACAGTGAGCACGAAGAGCATGAGGAAGACGCCCTAGTGATCGTGCAATACCAGCAGGATGATGCACGTTTCTGGGGTGGCGAACTGGATCTTCGCTATGCCCTCACGCGCAATCACACTGTTGGCTTGTTCGGTGACGTCGTGCGGGCGAGCCGTGATGGTGGCGCGAAGTTGCCCCGTGTGCCCGCCGACCGTATCGGACTGCGTTATGACGGATACCTGGATGCGTTCAGCTTTGGCGCGCGTCTGACCCGCGTGCTGCCGCAGTCACGCGTCACCGAGCTGGAAGGTCGCACGGCGGGCTACACCCTGCTCTCCGCGGATCTCGGCTGGGTCATTCCCACTGAATCCGGTGAACTGCATATCAACCTGCGTGGACGCAACCTGCTCGACGAAGAGGCACGCAATCATGTGTCCTTCCTCAAGCAACTGGCCCCGCTGCCAGGGCGCAATTTCGGTCTGGGTCTGGAATACACCTTCTAAGCGAACAGTCGATTGGGGCTTGACGCGGTCGAGCCCCAACCCGCTCGGCTAGCCACTGGCCAAGCCGGCCTGACCAGCACAATCACGCGCAAACTGCCAGGCCACACGGCCGCTGCGTGATCCGCGCATCAAAGCCCAACGCAAAGCCGCCTCCCGTCGCTGCGCGTCTAAGGCTCCGGCGTTGAGCCTGTGCAGGCAGGATTCGACAATGGCCAGATACTGGTCTTGATTGAAGGGGTGGAACGACAACCACAAGCCGAAACGTTCCGACAGAGAGATCTTCTCCTCGACCGCCTCAGCGTGATGGATTTCGCCATCAACGGCACGCGCCTGCTGATTTTCGCTCTGGTACTCCGGCAGCAAGTGGCGGCGGTTGCTGGTCGCGTAAATCAGCACATTAGAGGGCGGTGCGGCCAACGACCCTTCGATTGTCGCTTTGAGCGCTTTGTAACTCGCATCATCCGCCTCGAACGACAGGTCATCGGCGTAGACGATGAACTTTTCGGCGCGACCATGCAGCGGCGCCACGATGTCGGGCAGATCGACCAGATCGCTGCGATCGACCTCAATTACCCGCAGCCCCTGATCGGCGTAGCGCCCGAGCAAGCCACGCACCAATGAGGATTTGCCCGTACCGCGCGCGCCCCACATCAACGCATTGTTAGCCGGCAGTCCGGCCAGAAACTGTTGGGTGTTGCGCTCCAACTCCTGCTTCTGACGCTCAATCCCCAGCAGGGTATCCAGATCCTGCAATTGCGGATGCGCGACGGCCTGCAACTGCCCCTGCGCACCCCGGCGAACCCAACGATAAGCCCAAGCTGACCAGTCCACAGCCACGGATTGCGGACGGATCCAGGCTTCGACGGTGTCGGCCAGACGCTCCAGGCGGTCGATCAGCTGTTCTTCACGTTCGCTCATCTCAGGCCTTCAGACGGTAGCCAGTTTTGAAAATCCGCCACAGGATCAGGCTGCATATGCCCAAAAACCCCAGCGAGATGGCCACGCTCAACCACAGGCTGACATCGGCCACGCCGTAAAAACTCCAACGGAAGCCACTGATCAAGTAAACCACCGGGTTGAACAGAGTCACAGCGCGCCACAGTGGCGACAGCATATCGAGCGAGTAAAACACGCCGCCGAGAAAGGTCAGCGGGGTGATGATCAGCAGCGGCACGAACTGCAGTTCTTCAAAACTGCGCGCCCAGAGACCCAAAATGAAGCCGAACAGGCTGAAACTGATCGCGGTGAGAAGCAAGAATCCGATCATCCATAGCGGATGCAGAATCGTAATCGGCACGAAACACGCACCCGTGGCGAGTATGACCAGGCCAAGAATCACTGACTTGCTGGCCGCCGCACCGACATAGGCGATCACCGCTTCCAATGGAGAGATGGGTGCCGAGAGAATTTCGTAGATGGTGCCGGAGAACTTGGGAAAATAGATCCCGAAGGAAGCATTGGACACGCTCTGGGTGAACAACGACAGCATGATCAAGCCGGGCACCAGAAACGCGCCATAGGGTACGCCTGCGACGTCGCTCAAGCGTCCGCCCATCGCTGCACCAAACACCACGAAGTACAAGGAGGTGGTGATCACCGGGGCAACCAGGGACTGCCACAAGGTGCGCTTGGCCCGCGCCATCTCAAATTTGTAGATGGCCCACACGCCATGATGGTTGAAACTCATGCCTTGTCTCCTTCTCGCTGGTGGACCAGATTGACGAAAATCTCCTCCAGCGAACTTTCGCGGGTGTTGAGGTCGCGAAAACCAATCTCCAGCTCGTTCATCTTGCGCAGTAAACGCGAGATCTCGTTGCGGTCGGCCTGCGCATCGAAGGCGTAGACCAGTTCCTGCCCACCGGCCTGCAACTCCACACTCCATGGCGTCAGCGCTTCGGGAACAGTCTCCAGCGGCTCCAGCAAACTCAGGGTCAGTTGCTTGTGTCCAAGTTGCTGCATCAGGGCATGCTTTTCATCCGCCAGCACCAGCTCACCGCGGTTGATGATGCCGATGCGATCGGCCATCTCTTCGGCTTCTTCGATGTAATGCGTGGTCAAAATGATGGTCACGCCGGATTCGCGCAGCTCGCGCACCATCTGCCACATGTCGCGGCGCAGCTCGACATCAACGCCTGCACTGGGCTCATCCAAAAACAGAATATCCGGCTCATGCGAGAGCGCTTTGGCGATCATCACGCGGCGCTTCATGCCACCCGACAGCGTCATGAGCTGATTGCGCCGCTTATCCCACAACGAAAGCTGCCGAAGCACCTTCTCAACATGCGCGGGGTTGGGCGCACAACCGAAAAGACCGCGACTGAAACTGACCGTATCCCAAACCGTTTCAAACGCGTCCGTGGTCAGTTCCTGCGGCACCAGACCAATACGGCTGCGCGCCTCACGCCATTGGCTGATGATGTCGAACCCATCGGCCAGCACGGTTCCACTGGTCGGCGTCACAATGCCGCAGACAATACTGATCAAGGTGGTCTTACCGGCCCCATTGGGACCAAGCAAGGCGAAAATCTCGCCACGCTGAATCTCTAGATTGACTCCCTTGAGCGCCTTGAAACCGGATTCGTAAGTCTTGGTCAGATTCTGTATGGAGATGATCGGAGGCATGACCATGGTTGTTTCAAAAGAGCGCGCATTGTACTCGCCCTGGCTGTCATTCCCGTGACTCGCGTGGCGGTGTAGACTCAAATCTTCGGGACCTTGATGAAGACCAAACCTATGAAACAGCTTGCCCTCGCCGCCCTTGCCTCCTGCAGTCTCGCGCTCGTAGCGTGCAGCACTACCGACGCCGTGAGCCTGCCTTTTGATCTCGCGTCCACCACCGGCGACGGCGCCACCTCCACCTCCAGCAGCTCGGAAGGTGACGGCGGCAACACCCAAGCGCACCTGGAACAGCAACGCTATGTCGCGACGCAGATCGACTGGATTCGTCGCGATGCGGCCCGCGGCGAAGGTGAAAGTCTGGCCGCGCTGGCCGAGCTGCTGAACGAGCAAGACAGTGCCGAATTCAGTCAGTGGACGCAGCAGAACTACGCGCTGTTGTTCACCAACCTGGATCAACCGACCGACCTGCTCACGCGCATTCGCACACTGCGCAACTGATCACAGATGCTTGATGCACACGCCCGCCCGGTCCGCCTCGGCGGGCTTTTTATTGTCCTCCTTGCAGCTGGGCTGAATGCCTGCAACCAAGGTGGTCGTGTTCCTGCGCTGAGCAATGAGGCAGCAGTATGCGCACCCAATAGAACGATCGATTTCCAGGCCAACGGGAGCGTCAGCCCGGCTGATGAAAAGCACTACCGCTTGATTCCGGTCGATGTGCCCGATGGCGCAACGGGCATCGAATTCGGTTACGGCTGGGCCGATCGGCTCGATCCCGTGTCAACGCCGCTGACCCAAACCGTGCTCGATCTGGGGGCGTGGGATGCTGACGGTTACCGCGAAGCGGCTGGCTTTCGCGGCTGGTCTGGCAGCCGTCAGGGCAAATTGCACGAAGGCCAAACCCCAATATTCATCACCGCTGGCGGCGCCGATCGTGGTTATCTGGCCGGCCCCATCGAAGCGGGCACCTGGCACATCGAAGTGGGCTTCGCCGCCGTTGGACCTTTGGGCGCCGATTGGTATGTCGAGGGTCGTATCCACTGCGATGCGGTGTCCATTCCCAAGCCACCGCCTGACCCGGTGGATGCGCAGCATGTCGCGAACCCACAAGCCGGTTGGTATCGCGGTGATTTCCACATGCACGGTTTTCATTCCAACCCCAACGGCCCGTCACCGTCAGAGCTCGTCAGCCAAGCCCGCGAGGCCGGGCTGGATGTGCTGATGATCACCGAATATGTCACTGGACGACATTGGCAGGAATGGGGCCAGACTCAACGTGACAATCCGGATCTGCTGATCTGGCCGGGACGCGAAATCATCACCTACTTCGGCCACGCCAATGCCCTGGGAGAGACGCCCAATGTGCTGGAGTACCGTCACGGTTTCGAAGATATACGGCTGGCCGATATTCAGGCCGCGACCAAAGCCGACGGTGCGCTGTTCCAAGTCAATCACCCCACTACCTTCCCCGGCCCGTTGTTCGAGAATTTCTGCCGCGGCTGCGAGTTCACACTGGGTGACGACATCGATTGGTCTTTGGTCGACACCATCGAAGTCGTGTCCGGGCCGATCATCACCAACGCCAGCGATCTGGGATTGCCCGCGCCGGGCCAGATCCAGAACCCATTCACGCGTCCTGCGCTGAATTTGTGGGACGATCTGATGCTGCGCGGCTATCGCGTGGCAGCGGTCAGCGGCTCCGATTTCAAAGGTGTCGAGGACGACCCCAGCGAACGTTTGCGCAGCGGCTACGGCTCGTCCGCGACCGTTATTTACGCGCAATCCCTGTCGCGCAAAGACATCACCGCCGCACTCCAGCAAGGCCGCAGCTATATCCAGACGCGCGGCATGCACAACAGTCCGCAATTGGACTTCAGCGCCGTCGATGACGCGGGCAACACGGTGATGTTTGGCGGAACGCTGAACAGCGAAACGGCCACCCTGCGCACACGCGTGATCAATGGCAATGGCCAAACCCTGCGTTATCTGGTTGACGGGCGCCTGTCCTCAACGGTGCCGATCACCAACGATGACTTCAGCCATGAACTGGATGTCAGTCAGGCTCTGCCACAAGGTCCACTGGGTACATTTTGGCGTGTGGAAACCCGGGATTTTCAGTCGCTGACCACGATTGGCAGCCCGATTTTTCTGAAATCTTCGGACTGAATGACTTTCGGCCAGCGGCCTAGCGTGCCATAGCCACACTCAACAGTCGTTATAGAAAAATAAAATCTATCTTTCTATTGCATCAGGCTATTCGTTGCGCAATCATTTTGAGAACGATTCTCATTTGAGTACGGCATGAACAAGACTATCAGCTTCGCCATCGTGCACTTCACTGTGGCCTTTTCTCTGGTCTACTTGATGACCGGCAGCTTCATGACCGGCGGCTTGGTAGCTGTGATTGAACCCTGCGTGAACACGCTGGCCTTTCATCTGCATGAGAAGGTCTGGAATCGCCGCCGTTCACACCTCTCCGGCACGGTACCTGTGCCGAGTTCACTGGCAACCGTTTGAATTAGCAAAAAAAAGCCCGCCGGCTGACGCGGGCGGGCTTTTTCAAAGAGGACGGTTTACTCGTCTTCAGCCGGAGCGGCAGAAGCCTCAGCGGCTTCAGCGGCTTCCACCAGAGCCTTGATGCTCAGGCGAATGCGGCCTTGGCGATCCACTTCCAACACTTTAACGCGCACTTCCTGACCTTCGTTCAGCACCGATGCGACATTGTCCACTCGGTCATGCGAGATCTGTGAGATGTGAACCAAGCCATCTTTGCCCGGCAAAATCGTCACGAACGCGCCGAAGTCCATGATACGGGCAACCTTGCCATCATAGATCGCGCCAACTTCCACATCTTTGGTCAGCTCGTCGATACGTTTGATCGCAGCATCGGCTTGCGCCTTGTCCACCGCAGCAATCTTGATTGTGCCGTCATCATCGATGTCGATGGTGGTGCCGGTTTCTTCAGTGATGCTGCGAATGGTTGCCCCACCCTTACCAATCACATCGCGGATACGATCCGGGTTGATCTTGATGGTGGTGATCCGCGGTGCCCATTCGGACATCTGCTGACGCGGCTCGGCGATCACTTCATTCATCTGCTTGAGGATATGCAGGCGAGCTTCGTTGGCCTGAGCCAACGCCTGCTCCATGATCTCCTTGGTGATGCCGGTGATCTTGATATCCATTTGCAGCGCCGTGACGCCGTCGGTCGTACCGGCCACCTTGAAGTCCATATCACCCAGGTGATCTTCGTCACCCAGAATGTCGGTCAACACGGCGAAACGGTTGTCGTCCTTGATCAGGCCCATGGCCACGCCCGCAACCGGTGCTTTAATCGGCACGCCAGCGTCCATCAGTGCCAGCGAAGAACCGCACACGCTGGCCATAGAACTGGAACCGTTGGATTCGGTAATTTCCGAAACCACACGCACTACGTATGGGAAGTCGTTTTCCAGATCCGGCATCACTGCAGCAACGCCACGCTTGGCCAGACGACCGTGGCCGATTTCACGGCGCTTGGGACCGCCCATGAAACCTGCTTCACCGACACTGTACGGCGGGAAGTTGTAATGCAGCATGAAGGGTTCTTTGTACTCTCCTTCAATCGCATCAATGATCTGACTATCACGACCGGTGCCCAGCGTGGTGGTGACCAGCGCCTGGGTTTCTCCGCGGGTGAACAGAGCCGAACCATGAGTACGCGGCAACACACCAACGTGGATATCCAGACCGCGCACGGTGCGGGTGTCACGACCGTCGATACGCGGCATGCCATCAAGGATACGGTTACGGACGATGGATTTCTCCAGCCGCGCAAACTCACCCTTGACGTCGCCTTCAGCGGCACCGTCTTCACCTTCGCACAACTGCGCCACCAACTGGTCGCGCACTGCGCCCACGCGGTTTTGGCGTTCCAGCTTGTCGGCAATACCGTAGGCTTCGGTCAGCGGCGCTTCGGCAGCAGCTTTGACCTGCTCGCGCAAGCTAAGGTTGTCTTCCGGCGCGCTCCATTCCCACTTCGGCTTACCGGCTTCGGCGACCAACTCATTGATCGCCGCAATGGTCGACTGCATCTGCTCGTGACCGAACAGCACAGCACCCAACATGACTTCTTCGGAGAGCTCACTGGCTTCCGACTCAACCATCAAAATGGCGTCGGCGGTGCCGGCCACGACCAGGTCCAATGCGGACGTCTTCAGATCCGTCGCGGTCGGGTTGAGCAGATACTGACCATCCGAATAGCCCACGCGCGCACCACCAATCGGGCCCGCGAACGGCGCACCGGACAGTGCCAGCGCAGCGGACGCGCCGATCATGGCCGGAATGTCCGGATCGATCTGCGGGTCGATGGACATCACCGTGGCGATGACCTGAACCTCATTGAGGAAACCTTTGGGAAACAGCGGACGGATCGGACGATCGATCAGTCGCGAGGTCAAGGTTTCCTTTTCAGTCGGGCGGCCTTCACGCTTGAAGAAGCCCCCGGGAATACGACCGCCAGCGTAGAAACGCTCTTGGTAGTTCACCGTGAGCGGGAAGAAACCCTGACCCGGGTTGGCTTCCTTGCGTGCAACAGCGGTGACCAGCACCACGGTGTCGCCAATGCTGACTTTGACCGCACCAGACGCCTGACGGGCAATCTGTGAGGTCTCCAATACGACCGTCTGGTCGCCAAACTGAAACTCTTTTTTTACGGGTGTCACTATCACTATCTTCTTTTCCATTCCTACAAATACAAAGCCCCCGCAAGTGCGGGGGCTGATCGGTCCACTTAACGGCGCAGACCGAGCCGAGCAATCAAATCTTGATACCTTGCAGCGTCTTTACGCTTCAGATAATCAAGCAGCTTGCGACGTTGATTCACCATACGCAGCAGACCGCGGCGCGAATGGTGATCCGCCTTGTTGCTTTCAAAATGCGCGGTCAGACCATTGATACGCGTGGTCAAAAGCGCAACCTGCACTTCAGGCGAACCGGTATCAGATCCAGCACGCTGATATTCTTTGATGACGTCGCTCTTTTGAGCGTTCGACAAAGCCATGTGGCAAAACTCCTGATATAAAAAACCGCCTGCCAAAGGCATGCGGGCCAAAAAGATTCGGTAGTTTAGTGATCTTGAGGACTGAACTCAAGCAAACGTTTGGGTGCAACGCGCCCGTCATCGTCAATACGGGCCAATCCGAGCAAACTGCGTTCAGGGCCATAGGCTACGACCAAACCTTCAGTTGGTGCCCCACGGATCTGGATCGCTTGGCCACGGCGAAAGTAAAACACGCTGTTCGCATCCAGGGTCACTTCCGGCCACCCGGCCAGCGCGGTGTCGCACGGCAACAGCAAGGCATCCAGTGCCGCATGACCGCCCTGCTCCAGCTGAGCCTCCAATTCGTCCAGCGTAATCATCGCCTGATCGAACGGACCAACCTGCACACGACGCAAACTGACCACATGAGCGCAGGTGTTCATGGCTTTGGCAATGTCCTCGACCAACGTGCGGACGTAGGTTCCCTTGGAACAATGCACGCGCAGATCGGCGTGATCATCCGCCAAATTCAGCAATTCCAGCGCATGGATGGTCACCGGGCGCGGTTTGCGCTCCACTTCCTCACCCTGGCGGGCCAGTTCGTACAAGCGCTTGCCATCATGTTTGAGCGCCGAATACATCGGCGGCACCTGCTCAATATCACCGCGGAATCGGCCAAGAACCTCGTTGAGCAACGCGCTGCTGACATGGCCAAACTCGGCGCGGCGTATCTCCTGGCCGTCGGCATCAGCGGTATCCGTGGCGATGCCGAACTGCATACGCACGATGTAGGTCTTGTCCGCGTCCAACAATTGAGCCGACAGCTTGGTCGCCTCACCCAGACAGATCGGCAGCATACCCGTGGCCAGTGGGTCCAAACTGCCGGTGTGTCCGGCTTTGGCTGCACCAAACAACCAGCGCACGCGCTGCAAGACTTGATTGGATGAGCCGCCGGTGGGCTTGTCGAGTAACAGGATGCCGTGAACTGCGCGACCCTTGCGGCGCCGCCCCATATCAGCTCTCGTCGTCGCCGCGGCGCGATGCTGCAGCTTTGTCCTGCTCGCGCGCGGCGCGAATGGTCGCTTCCATATCCACCGCATTGCGGCTGGTGTCGTCCGCCATGAAACGCAAATTGGGCAGCACCCGGAAGCGAATCTGCTTGCCCAGTTCGTGACGCAACATGCCGGAGGCCCGGTTGAGCACGTCCACGCTGGTCTGGGTATCCGAACCGGCGAGTTCCAGCACGCTGACATAAACCCGCGCATGGGCGAGATCACGTGTCACCTCAACATCGGTGATGCTGACCATGCCAATGCGCGGATCGGACAATTGCTGGATCAGCTCGGCGAGAACCTTGCGGATCTCGCCGGCGACGCGGTGAGTACGGGAAAATTCCAAACCGCGCTCCGCGCCTTAGTCCGTGGCGTCCAGGGTGCGCTGCACTTCAACGCGCTCGAAGACTTCGATGCGGTCGTTCTCACGCACATCATCGTAGTTCTTGACCGCAATACCGCATTCGGTGCCGGCTTCGACCTTCTGCACGTCATCTTTGTGGCGACGCAGTGATTCCAGCTCGCCTTCGTAGATCACCACGTTGTCACGCAGCACACGAATCGGCAGACCACGACGCACCGTGCCCTCTTCGACCAGACAGCCGGCAACCGCGCCGAATGCCGACGAACGGAACACGCTGCGCACTGCAGCCACCCCAACGATCTTCTCTGCCGTGTCGGTACCCAACAACCCGGACGCGGCATCACGTACATCATTGATGACGTCGTAGATCACGCTGTAGTAGCGCAGTTCCAGACCGGCTTCCTGCGCCTTACGCCGAGCCACCCCATCCGCACGGGTGTTGAAGCCAATGATCATCGCTTTGGAGGCCGTCGCCAAATCCACATCGGACTCAGAAATACCGCCCACACCGTTGGCCACGACTTTGATTTCCACTTCGTCGTTGGACATCTTGACCAAAGCATCCGCCAAGGCTTCGGCACTACCGCGCACGTCGCACTTGAGCAGAACCGGCAATTCGCGCTTGTCGTCGCCCATGCTGCTGGCCCAATCACCCAGACGGCGATCACGGGCCTTGGCACGAGCGTCACGGGCCTTGGCTTCGCGCATCGACGCAAGTTCCTTGGCTTTGCGCTCGTCGGTCACGGCGATGGCGTCATCACCCGCCTCCGGCGTGCCATTCAAGCCGAGCACCTGCACCGGGCAACTTGGCCCCGCTTCTTTCACCGGCTTGCCATCTTCGTCAAACATGGCGCGCACGCGGCCAAAATTCTGCCCCGCCAGGATCACATCACCTTTGTGCAAGGTGCCTGAGCGGACCAGGACTGTTGCCACCGGACCACGACCGCGCTCCAGACTGGACTCGATGACCACGCCTGCGGCCGGCCCCGTTTTCGGTGCCTTGAGTTCGAGAATCTCGGACTGCAAGACCAGCGCTTCAAGCAGTTCATCAACGCCCAGACCGGTCAGACCGGACACCGGGATGAACTGTGTGTCACCACCCCAGTCTTCGGGAATCAGATCGAGTTTCGACAATTCGGTCTTGACCCGATCCGGGTCGGCGTTTTCCTTGTCTGACTTGGTCATCGCCACCACGATCGGCACATTGCCGGCGCGGGCATGCTGGACCGCTTCTTCGGTCTGCGGCATGACCCCGTCATCCGCCGCAACGACCAGAATCACGATGTCCGTCACCGCGGCACCGCGGGCACGCATTGAGGTAAACGCGGCGTGGCCCGGCGTATCCAGGAAGGTCACCAGACCAGACTCGGCCTCCACTTGGTAAGCACCAATGTGCTGGGTGATGCCGCCGGCTTCCCCCGCAGCAACGCGGGCTTTGCGGATGTAGTCAAGCAAGGTGGTCTTACCATGGTCAACGTGACCCATGATGGTGACCACCGGCGGACGCGATTCGCTGTCAAGGGCATCCACATCAACTTCACGGACTTCCTTGAGCAGGTTTTCCTCTTCGTCTTTGGCGCCAACCGGAATGGCCTTGTGGCCCATTTCCTCGACCACCAACTGTGCGGTGTCCTGATCCAGACTTTCATTGATGGTGGACATCATGCCCATGCCCATCAGAATCTTGATGAGCTCAGACGCTTTGACCGCCATGCGTTGGGCCAGATCACCCACGGTAATGGAATCCGGAACTTCCACATCACGCACGACCGGCGCGGTTGGACGCTCGAAACCGTGCTGGGTATCCACCTTGACCGAACCACGACCACCAGCGGCGCCTTTCTTACGCCGCTTGCCGCGTTTGTTTTCCGCGACATGCAGCTGTTCGCTCTTGCCCTTGCGCCGGGTTTTCTTGCGAGCTTCCTTCTCACGCGCTTCGCGTTCAGCTTTCTCGCGCTCCTCACGGGAACGCGCCAGATCGCCTTCCTGCTCCTGGGCACGCCGCAGATTCTCCAGTACGCGACGGCGCAAATCGGAGATCTCGGTACGCAGGTGCTCAGGTTCCGCGCTGTCACGGTCACCCGTATCTGCCGCAGCGGCCTTAGCCGGTTCCGGTTTTGCGACCGGCTCCTCGGTGACAGACTCCGCAACCTCAGGCTCGGGCGCCGGTTCAGGCTCCGAAGCAGGCTCTGGCTCGGGTTCAGCTTTAGCCTCAATCTCCGGCTCTGGCTGAGGTTCCGGCTCGACAGCTTCCGGCTCCGGCTCTTCAGCTGGCGCGTCTTCAGCCACTGTCGGCTCAACCGGCTCTGCCTTGGCTTCCGGTGCAGGCGCAGCTTCAGCCACCGGCTCGGGAGGCGTCACGTCCGCAACGTCTTCCACCGATTCGGCAGCCTCAACGACATCCTCGACCGGTTCTTCCGGACGCATGATGGTGCGTTTCTTGCGCACTTCGACGTTGATGGTCTTGGCCCGTGCACCACGGGTGCCGGCGACCTTCAATTCCGTTTGCTCTTTGCGCTTCAGCGAGATTTTCTTACTGCCACCCAGACCCAGCGAGCCTTTTTTCGGCTTGCCCTGCAGGTGTTCCAACCATTGCTTCTTTTCATCCGCACTGATCGGTGCATCCGCATCGGCCACATCAACGCCAGCATCGCCCAATTGGGCCAGCAGGCGTTCGACCGGCATTTTGGTCTGTTCTGCGAGTTCTCGAACGGTCGTTACCGCCATTACGATGACTCTCCCGTATCTGTGTCTTCGGCCTCGGCGAACCAGTGGGCTCGCGCCGCCATAATAAGTTTGCCGGCCTGCTCTTCATCCAGACCGCCCAGGCCAACGATTTCGTCGGTACCCATTTCCGCCAGATCTTCACGCGTCGGCGCGCCGTTACGGGCCAGTTCATCGGCCAGCTCCGGCGTCATGCCATCCAATGACAGCAGATCTTCGGAAGGTTCCGGTGCGCCACCACGGTCGGCGCTGACAATCGCCTTGGTCAACAAGGCATCACGTGCACGGTTGCGCAGCTCTTCAACGATGTCTTCGTCGAATTCTTCGATCTGCAGCAACTCTTCGGTGGGCACATAAGCCACTTCGTCCAGCGTTGTGAAACCTTCCTGAACGAGAATCGAAGCGACCTCTTCATCCACATCCAGCTGTTCCATGAAGACTTCCAGCACTTTGCCGGACTCTTCTTCCTGACGCTGATTGATTTCGTCCGACGTCATCACGTTGAGCGTCCAGCCCGTCAACTCGGACGCCAGACGCACGTTTTGACCACCGCGCCCGATCGCCTGAGCCAGCTTCTCCTCGGCGACCGCGATATCCATACTGCCGGACTCTTCATCGACGATGATCGACTCGACATCGGCCGGCGCCATGGCGTTGATCACGAACTGAGCCGGATTTTCATCCCACAACACGATGTCTACGCGCTCACCTGCCAACTCATTGGACACGCTCTGCACGCGCGAACCGCGCATACCCACGCAAGCGCCGACCGGATCAATACGCTTGTCTTTGGCCTGCACCGCAATCTTGGCGCGCGAACCCGGGTCGCGGGCGGCGCCCTTGAGTTCGATCAGGCCCTGGCCGATTTCCGGCACTTCCAGCTTGAACAACTCGATCAACATTTCCGGCGCGCTACGTGACAGGAACAACTGCGGGCCACGCGCCTCGGGGCGCACTTCCTTCAAGTAACCGCGTATACGATCGCCCGGACGCAGCGGCTGACGCGGAATCTGCCACTCGCGCGGGATAATCGCTTCGGCGTTGCCACCCAGATCGAGAATGACATTGCCACGCTCAACGCGCTTGACGATGCCTGAGAGCAACTCGCCCAAACGGCCTTCGTATGCTTCGACAACCTGCGCACGCTCCGCCTCGCGCACCTTCTGAACGATGACTTGCTTGGCAGCCTGAGCGGAGATACGGCCATATTCCACCGATTCGACCGGCTCTTCGATGACCGAACCGACTTCCAGCTCCGCATCTTTTTCCTTCGCGTCGCTCAGGAGGATGTGGCGATCTTCCGATTCGAACTCTTCGTCGTCATCAGCCAGCACCGTCCAGCGGCGAAAACTCTCGTACTCACCGGTCTTGCGATCGATGACCACGCGGATATCCCAATCCTCGCCATACTTTTTGCGAGCCGCCGAGGCCAGAGCCGCTTCTAGCGCTCCGAAGATGATCTCGGGCTCAACGCCTTTCTCGTTAGAAACAGCGTCCACCACGAGCAAAATGTTCTTACTCATGCATCCGGCTCCACAATGTCAGTCAAACACCGGAACGAGGCGGGCTCGCTCGATGTCGGCAAATGGCACATCAAATCTTTCTTGATCAACCTCGATTGCGACGATGTCACCATCGCACTCAAGGAGCTTGCCGCGGAAATTGCGCCGTCCTTCAAACGGGATGCGCAACTTCAACTTGGCTTCCTGGCCGAGAAATTCCACGAAATGCTGGGGTTTCACCAAAGGACGATCAAGTCCTGGTGACGACACTTCCAGGCGATACGCGGTGTCGATGGGATCATCAACATCGAGCAACGCACTGACTTCACGACTGACTTTGGCGCAGTCTTCCACACCGATACCTTGCGGCGAATCAATGTAGAGACGCAGCACCGCATCGACGCCCGTGCCTTGAAGTTCGACGCACAACAGATCATAGCCAAGCCCGACGATTGCCGGCCCCAGCATATGCTCTAAATTGTCGATCAAACCGCGCATCTGTCGCCCTATCAAGCCACAAGGATAAACCTTGCTAAACAACCGCTTAGAGCATGTCTCTTAGACACGACCTGAAGCTGATCCGTGTACTCCAGCAATAAAAAAGCCCCAAGACTGGGGCCGCAAAATTCCTCCAAATGTTTGGTAGCGGGGGTAGGATTCGAACCTACGACCTTCGGGTTATGAGCCCGACGAGCTGCC
>CAZVMN010000010.1:1548-157316 GCA_964629015.1 uncultured Oceanococcus sp. | reverse complement strand
ACTCCCGACCTTCGCATTGCGAACGCGACGCTCTCCCAGCTGAGCTACCGCCCCATGGTCAAAGATCATACCCAGCGTACCTCGCAAAAAAAAGAAACGCGCGCGAGGCTCCACACAGCCGAACACTCTTGCGTCACATGCACGTACCGCTCGCGCGAGAATCTCAGCGCGCCATCAAGCCGAAAAAGCCCGAAAACTGGGGCTTTTTCGCCCAGCACCACACCACCTCTCACAGTGAAAAACTAGCCTTCCATCGGCTTCATTTTTTCCACTCTTCCCTTTTTTCACATTTTGGTGATACTTCGAAATTCAAGCTCGGCGCGCGAGCTGGGAGCTTGGTTTGGAGTGATGATTCATGAGTGACGAAGACGACGATTTCGTGGATTTTGACGACGACGACAACACATCGGAAGCGGAGGTGGACAACGCTCAGTTGAGCGCGCGGTCGCACCGCTCACGACGCTGCTGGCGTGACGTTGAACGCATGCGCGAGCAGAAAGAGTTGGAGCGTCTCAGCGCCACGGACAGCTGGTTCGACGAGCTGGACAGAGCCTGATTCAACCGGCGTGCTGAACAAGCGCGCCGTGTGAATGGCTTCACCCAGCGCAGCGAGATCTTGAAGCGCCGCGCACTCACCCCCATTTGCTAATGCATTGACGTGGCACGCAGCCACAGGAGATACATCAATGCGAATGGACAAACTCACCAGCCAATTTCAGACCGCTCTGGCCGATGCGCAGAGCGTCGCCGTGGGCCGCGATCACGCTCAGATCGAACCCGCCCATGTGCTCTTGGCTCTACTTAATCAGGATCACGGCACCACGCGCCCCTTGCTCAACCGCATAGGCGTGAATGTTCGTGCGATCCAGGATCAGCTCAACACCGAACTCGACGGCCTGCCGACGATTGGCCAGGCCACCGGCGAAGTGAGTGTTTCTGGCAACACCGCGAAGCTGCTCAACTTGGCTGACAAGCAGGCTCAGAAGCGCGGCGACCAATACGTGTCCAGCGAATTGTTCCTGCTCGCTGCCGCCAGCACCGACCAACCCATCAGCCAGATCTTGCGCCGCGCCGGCATCACGCCGGAGGTTTTGGAACAGGCGATCACTCAAATGCGTGGCGGCCAGAATGTGGACAACCCAGACGCCGAAGGACAGCGCCAAGCTCTGGAAAAATACACGCTGGATTTAACCCAACGCGCGGAAGCTGGTGCATTGGACCCCGTGATCGGCCGCGACGAAGAGATTCGCCGCGTCATACAAGTGCTGTCGCGCCGCACCAAGAACAACCCCGCGCTGATTGGCGAGCCCGGCGTCGGTAAAACAGCGATCGCCGAAGGACTCGCTCAACGCATCGTCAACGGTGAAGTGCCTGAAAACCTGAAAGGCAAGCGATTGCTCTCGCTGGACATGGGCGCGCTGATCGCCGGCGCGAAATATCGTGGCGAATTCGAGGAGCGCCTCAAAGCGGTGCTCAGCGATCTGGCCAAGCAGGAAGGCAACGTCATCCTGTTCATCGACGAAATTCACACCATGGTGGGTGCAGGCAAAGCCGAAGGCGCGATGGATGCCGGCAACATGCTCAAACCGGCCCTGGCTCGCGGTGAGCTGCACTGTGTCGGCGCGACCACGCTGAACGAATACCGCCAATACATTGAGAAAGATGCTGCGCTTGAACGACGCTTCCAGAAAGTCGTCGTGGATGAACCCAGCGTGGAAGACACGGTGGCGATTCTGCGCGGACTGAAAGAACGCTATGAAGTCCACCACGGCGTGGATATCAGCGACGATGCCATCATCGCCGCCGCCCGTCTGTCGCACCGCTACATCACGGACCGTCAGTTGCCTGACAAAGCCATCGATTTGGTTGATGAGGCGGCATCGCGTATCCGCATGGAAATTGACTCCAAGCCAGAGGCGATGGATAGGCTGGAGCGTCGCATGATCCAGCTCAAAATCGAAGCCGAAGCACTGAAGAAGGAAACCGACAGCGGTGCGCGTGAGCGCCTGCAAGCACTGCACGACGAGATCGCCGGGCTGGAGCGCGAATACAGCGATCTAGACGAAGTCTGGAAAGCGGAAAAAGCCAATGTGCTGGATTCGCAAAGTGTTAAAGAGGCGCTGGAGCAGGCGCGCGTCGAACTGGAACAGGCTCAGCGGGCTGGCGATTTATCGCGCATGTCTGAACTTCAGTACGGGCGCATCCCCGAACTCGAGTCACGCCTCGCCCAAGCGCAACAAAGCGATGAAAACCACGCACCAACGCTACTGCGGAATCGCGTAACAGACGATGAAATTGCCGAGGTTGTCGCCAAATGGACCGGGATACCGGTATCGAAGCTGCTGGAAGGCGAGCGCGACAAGCTTCTACGCATGGAAGACGTGCTGCACAGCCGTGTGGTCGGCCAGGATGCCGCCGTAACTGCGGTGGCGAACGCGATACGCCGCTCACGCGCCGGTCTATCCGATCCGAACCGTCCGATTGGCTCCTTCCTATTCCTCGGCCCTACCGGGGTGGGCAAGACCGAACTGTGCAAGTCGCTGGCTGAATTCCTGTTCGACACCGAGGAATCGATGGTCCGCATTGATATGTCGGAATTCATGGAGAAGCACTCCGTGGCTCGCCTCATCGGCGCCCCGCCGGGCTATGTCGGATACGAACAGGGTGGCTATCTGACCGAAGCCGTCCGCCGCAAGCCGTATTCGGTCATTCTGCTCGACGAAGTCGAAAAAGCGCACAGCGATGTGTTCAATATCCTGCTGCAGGTGCTTGATGATGGCCGTCTGACCGATGGCCAGGGCCGCACGGTAGATTTCAAGAATACCGTGATCGTGATGACCTCCAACCTCGGCTCACAGCTGATTCAGGATCTCAGCGGTGAAACCAGCTACGAGGACATGCGTGATGCGGTGATGGAGGTTGTCTCGCAACACTTCCGCCCGGAATTCATCAATCGCATCGATGAGGCCGTGGTATTCCACAAGCTGGAAAAGAATCACATCCATGCCATCGCACGCAGCCAAATCGACATCGTGGTGAAACGCCTTGCGGAACGCGATATAGAACTAAACATCGCAGATGAAGTGATCGATCAACTCGCAGAGCAAGGCTTCGACCCTGTCTACGGTGCGCGCCCTCTCAAACGCGTGATTCAAACGCAGCTGGAGAATCCATTGGCCCAGGCCATTCTGAGTGGCGAAGTGGGACAGCATGTAAGCGTGTCACTACGCGATGGCCAGATCCATCTTGAGGACTGATCTAAGGCCATGAAAAAAGGCGACCCGGGGTCGCCTTTTTTGTTGCCTGCTTTTCGCTAATCCGGCGACTGGCAGTCCAGCACCGTGCCAAACGGGCTGATTCCTGGCAGGTTATCCGCATCATCCTGGGCAATGGTCAACAAGAAACGACGTTTCTCAGTCGCCTCAGTGCCAGAAACCCGAGCCGTAGCGGTAATCTCAACCTCAACGAAGAAGCCTTCGGTCTTCGCATAGGTCACGAACACCTGACCTGAGCCGGATTCATCCAATGCCACGGTTGAGGGAATGGACGCGCGACGACCAGGCTCCAATCGACCGCTTGTGTTGAAGTCCTCACCCTGATCCAGGATGTCATTGCGATTCACATCCTCACTGTCGCACGCAATCCGATCAGTGAACGTGCCTTTGAAGTAGCGCGGCGCGAACAACGTCAGGCTGACCTCAGCATCCGGCGCAGGGTTACCCGCAGAATCCGTTACAACGATTGTGAATGGCAGCTGGTAAGTCGATTCGTCTTTATCCAGAATCTCGGACCCTGTACCCAATGCTATACCGGCAGCTGCTCCGCCTACAGTGAGCTCAACTTGATCATCAACGTTGGCAACACCCCGAACTTGCGCTGTGATAACAACGCCTTCCGTCGCACTTGCCTGAGACGAAGCAGTATAAGTCACCCGCGCCAGCCCCTGACTGTTGGTGACGGCAGTCGGCGCGGACAACGTGCCTGTGGTTTGATCCGATAACAGGAAATCAACTGTAACGTTCTTGACTAGGTTATTGGCGGCATCGCGCACAATAGCGACGATTTCACTGCTTTGATTACGCGGCACATTTGTAGGGGTGGCCTGCACAGAAATACGCGACGGGTTTGTCGCGACAAATTCAATCGTCGTCCGCGCACTGGGGCGGCTCAGATCATCACTGAACGCTGTGATAATCGAAGGTCCCGCCTCGGTCGAACTGAACACGACCGCAGCCTCCCCGCCGACCACATCATCCTCGGCTGGCTGCGCAATAATCCCACGAGTCGCGCTGAAACCCACCGTGCCCTGGTTAACAGGACCATCCGCGCGCTGCCAAAGAGCCACAATTTCATAACTCTGGCCAACGACTAACTCTGGGAACTCGCTGGTGCCAGCACTGATAAATTCACTCTCGCCCAGCTGACGGACACCGATCGTGAAGTCGTCAGGTGACACTGCAATAGAAATTGTACTGGTCAAGCCCAGGGCAGAAGCACTCAAGGACGACTGCTCGGCCACGCCAGTGAATTGGACCACAACCTGACCGAACTCATCCGTTTCCAGGCTTGTTGCTGACAATGTGTTGTCCGCCTCAGTCGTGACCTCGACTGTTCTCCCGGCGATACCATTGCCGGCGGCATCACTCAACGCAATAACGTACTCGGTCGGAATACCCAGCTGCGTGCCTGATGGGCCAGAAATATCAATCTGAGTCCCAACCACATCCACCGATACGGTGGCGGACAAACTGCCGCTTGTTGCTTTCACGGTGATCGTGCGGTTGGTTTGATCCCCGCCCGTCGTCAAAACTGCGGAGGCGCGCCCATTGGCGTCGGTAACCGCTGGATTGTTGACATTGATCTCAGCAGAATCTGCGGTGGAAAACACCACAACTTCGCCCGGCACAACGTTGTTGTTCGCATCTTTTGCAATCGCGGTCAGCGAAATACCCGCCGCAACACCCGAGGCATCTGAGCTGAGCGTAGGCGCCCCTGCAAGCAGCACCAGACTGGACAACGTGCTGTCACCACCACCGCCAACGCCGTCGCCGGTAAAAACGTCATCGCCACCACATGCGGTGAACAGAAACAAACTCGCAACAATACCGATCCAGGCTTTCAATGGCTGCCCCATGTGCCCCTTCCCCTCGCAATGATTTCAACGCGGCGCTGTAAGCGGTCAGACTAATCAATGCGCGGTGGCCTGACAAGCTATTTTACCCAGCGAACGGGAGGCACGCCGTGCGCAAAGATACGCCAAACACCGCCTCGCGCAACGCACGCATGTACCTGAAAACAAAAAGCCCGGTCATAGCCGGGCTTTTTATCCAGATTGATTGATTAGGCGCTCTTGAACACCAAGCGATTGAGACGCTTGACGAAACTCGCCGGATCGTCGAGCTGGCTACCTTCGGCCAACACCGCCTGCTCAAAGAGCAGGTGACTCAGATCAGAGAACTCCGCGTCATCCAGGGTTTCCCGCATCCGCGCGAGCATGGGATGATCCGGATTGATCTCGAGTATCGGCTTGTTACCGGGAACCGCCTCGCCTGCCTGCCGCAAAAGCTGCTCCAGATGCCGTGACATAGCGTTGTCCGCAACAACCAGACATGACGGCGACTCGGTCAACCGCTGGCTCACCCGCACGCTGTCCACGCGCTCACCCAACACACCCTGGACGCGCTCAATGACCTCTTTGTAAAGAGCTTCTACGCGCGCCTTCTCACCTTCCGCTTGCGGGTCTTCGATCAGCTTGCCGAGGTCCACATCGCCGCGGACCACGGATTTGAGCGCATGACCATCAAACTCGTGCAGCGCATTGACCATCCATTCATCGACGCGATCCGTCAGCAGCAGCACTTCGATATCACGTTTGGCGAAGGCTTCCAGATGTGGGCTGGCCTTGGCCGTCGTGAGGTTTTCCGCGGTGACGTAGTAGATCTCATCCTGGCCTTTGGCCATGCGCTCGACATAGTCACGCAGAGATACACGCTCGCCGCCATCGCTGCGCGTGGTGTGGAAACGCAGCAGATCGATGATCTTGTCCCGGTTATCAGGGTCTTCAACCACTCCTTCCTTGATCACCGGACCGAAAGCCTCGTAGAACTGAGCGAACTTGTCCGCATCGTTCTTGGCCAGGTCACCGAGCATACCAAGCACACGTTTGATGGATGCCGCACGGATTTTGTCGATCACGCGGTGCGATTGCAGCAACTCACGCGACACATTCAATGGCAGATCATTGGAATCAATCACGCCTCGCACGAAACGCAGATAACTCGGCAGCAGCTTTTCCGCGTCATCCATGATGAACACACGCTGAACATACAACTTGAGACCGCGCCGACTGTCGCGATCCCACAGATCGAAGGGCGGCTTGGCTGGGATATACAGCAAGGAGCTGTATTCCAGATTGCCCTCGACCTTGTTGTGTGACCAGGTCAGCGGCGGCTCAGGATCGTAAGACAGCTGACGATACAGATCGTGATATTCCTCATCCTTGACCTCAGCCTTAGGCCGCGCCCACAGCGCTGTGCCCTGATTGACCGTGTCATAACCACCCTCGTCGTCACCATCAGCCGGACGCTGCAGGCGCACGGGAAGACTCAGATGTTCGGAATACTTGTGAATCACATGGCGCAGACGCGTGTGCTCCAGGAACTCGTCTTCGCCTTCGCGCAAGCGCAGCACAATCTCGGTGCCACGCGTGGCCTTGTCTGACGGCTCGATGGTGTAGTCGCCCTCGCCCGCCGATACCCACTGCACGCCCTGAGCCGCACCGGCACGTCGCGTGTTGACAGTGACTTGATCCGCAACGATGAAGGATGAATAGAACCCGACGCCAAACTGACCGATCAGCTGCGAATCCTTTTTCTCATCACCGCTGAGCGCTTCGAGATATTTGCGGGTCCCTGAGTTGGCAATGGTGCCGAGGTTGTCGATCACCTCCTGCTCGCTCATGCCAATGCCATTGTCGCGGATAATCAACTCGCGCGCATCCTTGCGCACCTCGATCTCCACTTTGTACTCCGCATCGCCATCCAGCAGCGAAGCGTCTTTCAGCGCTTCAAAGCGCAATTTGTCCGTCGCGTCCGAGGCATTGGAAATCAGTTCACGCAGAAAGACTTCCTTGTTGGAATACATCGAATGAATCATGAGGTGAAGCAGCTGCTTGACCTCGGCTTGAAATTCTCGGGTTTCGGCCATGGTTTCCTCCTACCTAAGCGCGGCTAAGTGGGGGGAACCTGAACGTTTTCAAGCCCATAAACGAAAAACGCCCGCAATGCGGGCGTTTTGAGATGTTGCCTGAAGCGTTGTTACAGCTTTTCGCGGATACGCGCCGCTTTACCGCGCAGGGCGCGCAGGTAGTACAGCTTGGCGCGACGCACTTTACCGCGGCGCTTCACTTCAATGCTGTCAACCAGAGGACTGTAGGTCTGGAAGGTACGCTCAACGCCTTCACCGTGCGAAATCTTGCGCACAGTAAAAGCCGAGTTCAAGCCGCGATTGCGCTTGCCGATCACGACACCCTCAAACGCCTGCAGACGCTCGCGCTCGCCTTCCTTCACCTTGACCTGCACCACCACCGTATCGCCTGGGGCGAACGGCGGCACCTCGCGGGTCATCTGTTCGGCTTCCACCGCGTCAATCAGATGTTGCATCTTTGCTCTGTCCTGCAAGAAATTCGTTGATGTATTCGCGCAACAAGGCGCGGTTGTGCGCATCAAATGCGCTTTCGTCCAGCAAATCCGGGCGTCGTTCCCAAGTGCGACCGATCGCCTGAACCCTGCGCCAATGCAGGATTTCTCGGTGATTTCCGGACATCAGCACAGGCGGAACACTCCGGCCGCGCCAGCTTTCGGGCCGCGTATATTGCGGATATTCCAGCCGGGCGTCAACAAATGACTCATCCCGCGCAGAATTGTCATCACCAAGAATGCCTGGAACGAGACGCAAAATGGCATCGATAATCATCAGCGCCGGCAACTCGCCGCCGCTGAGGACGAAGTCACCGGCCGAAATTTCCAGATCCACGTGACTGTCGATCAGGCGTTGATCTATGCCTTCATAACGCCCCGCGATGAGCACTGCGCCCTGGCCACCGGCCAGCTGTTGCGCCATCGCCTGATCGAACGTCTCGCCTTGCGGAGACAGTAGAATGACGGGGCGCTTCGACGAAGAAGACGAACGCGCCGCCTCTATGGCCAATGCCAATGGCTCCGCTTGCAGCACCATGCCGGCACCACCGCCATAGGGCTTGTCGTCTGGCCTTGCCTTGGTCTCAAAATCGCGCGGATTCCAAGCAGCCAGCTCGGCCTTGGACGCGCGCAGCGCATCCCCCGTCACACCCAACGCCGCAAACGCCGCAACGGCTTCCGGCAACAGGGTGATCAGATCAAAGCGCATAGTCAGATGCCCACTGCACACGGATTTCGCCAAGATCAAGATCCACCGATTCAACGATCGGGCCGCGCACAAAGGGAATCAGAAGGGGCGGGTCGGATTCGATCCGCAATATGGGGTGAGCCGGGTTGTCGAGGACAGCCGCGACATCCCCGAGCACCTCATCATCAAGGCCAATAACGCGCAGACCGACCAGATCGGACCAGTAGACCTCACCATCATCCAGCTCAGGGAGTTCATGTCGGCTCACACTGATCTGCGCATTCACAAGCGCAGCCGCCGCATCACGGTCAGCGATCAAGCCACCGTCTTCGGTCGCTAACTGAACGATCAATCCAGGACCATGCCAGCGGCCTTCACGAGGGCACAAAACACGATGCCCGCCGCGTGTGGAGACACGCCAGCGGGCATAGTCGAGTATGTTTTCGGCCGGGTCGGTGAAGGACTCCACCCTTACCCAGCCGCGCACTCCGAACACGCCACGGATCGTTCCCAGGACGACATCTTCGTCCTTTCGCCGTGACATCGGGGCTTATTCGGCAGCAGCAGCCTCGGCAGCCGGGCTTGCGCCCTGCGCCTTGCGCTGGCCGCGCACGATCGCTGCAACGCGATCGGTCATCACTGCACCGTTCTTGACCCAGTGGTCAACGCGGTCCAGGTCCAAGCGCAGTGCTTCACTGTTGCCACGCGCAACCGGATTGTAGAAGCCCAGACGTTCAATCGAGCGACCGTCGCGGCGTGCACGGATGTCCGCAACAACGATGTGGTAGAACGGCTTCTTTTTAGCGCCGCCCCGGGCGAGTCTGATCTTGACCATAATGACTTCGGGAAAGGTGATCCGGGAAAAGGGGCGCGATTGTACTTGTTTTCGCGCAAATGTGAAGGATTTTCGTATGCGGTGATGGATTTTCCGCCCTAACGGCGTGGCATTCCACCTGGTGGCAGCATGCCTTGCATCCCGCGCATCATGTTGGCCATACCGCCCTTACGCATACGTTTCATCATTTTCTGCATCTGCATGTGCTGCTTGAGCAAACGGTTCACGTCCGGCACCTGAGTGCCCGAACCGGCGGCAATGCGCTTCTTGCGCGACGCTTTGATCACGTCGGGGAAACGGCGCTCCTGCAAGGTCATCGAGTTGATGATGGCAATCGCTCGGCTGATTTCCTTGTCGTTGATCTGGTTTTTGACCTGTGCCGGAAGCTGCGACATGCCGGGCAACTTGTCCAACATCGCACCCAAGCCGCCCATATTGAGCATCTGGGCCATTTGGTCGCGGTAGTCCTCCAGGTCAAAGCCTTTGCCCTTCTTGAATTTCTGGGCAAGTTTTTCGGCCTTCTGACGATCGATCTTCTTTTCCGCATCCTCAATCAGGCTGAGGACATCACCCATGCCTAGAATGCGCGAGGCCAGACGCTCGGGGTGGAACACCTCCAGCGCTTCGAGCTTTTCGCCCACGCCAAGGAATTTGATCGGCTTGCCGGTGACCTTACGCACGGACAGCGCCGCACCACCACGCGCATCGCCATCGACCTTGGTCAGCACCACGCCGGTCAAGGCCAAAGCCTCTCCAAACGCCGCTGCCGTCTTGGCTGCGTCCTGACCGGTCATGCTGTCGATCACGAAGAGCGTTTCGGCCGGCTTGAGAAATTCATGCAGGCCCTTGATTTCCTGCATCATTTTCTCGTCTACCGTCTGCCGGCCGGCGGTATCAACAATCAGCACGTCGTAGAGTTCTTTGCGCGCCACCGCGAGCGCGGCATCGGCAATTTGCGCCGGACTCTGGAGCGCTGACGAGGGATGAAAATCCGCCTCAACCGCTTCAGCAACGGTCTTCAGCTGGTCGATCGCGGCGGGACGATAAACGTCACAACTGACGACCAAAACGCGCTTCTTCTGCTCCAACAGGTAACGCGCCAACTTACCAGTGCTGGTGGTTTTGCCCGAACCCTGCAAACCGGCCATCAGGATAACGGCAGGCGGCTGAGCACGCAGTTCCAAGCCCTGACTGGCACCACCCAGCTCGGTGATCAGTTCCTCGCGGACGATACCGATGAATTCTTGCCCCGGCGTGAGGCTGGTGCGCACCTGCTCACCCAGGGCGCGTTCTTTCACCCGGTCGATGAAATCCCGCACCACATCCAGCGCGACATCCGCCTCGAGTAGCGCACGCCGCACCTGGCGCAGAGCGTCCTTGATGTTGTCTTCGGTCAGACGACCCTGGCCACGCAGCTCTTTAAATGTGGCTTGTAAGTTTTCGGAAAGACTTTCGAACATCGTGGATGCCGGTGCAAAAACGCACAGTTTACCTGCCCGGTGCACGCGATCCCAAGCCGAATGCCTCATACACCTCAATGACCAGCCATGCGAAGATACGCAGATGCTCATCCTGCTCGACACTTTGGCTGCAACGCTCTACCTGTGGTGCGCGTGGCGCGCCCACACCAGAATGAAGAGTGCCCGCGATCAGGTTTTGGTCTTGGCGCTGGCCGCTGCGGTCGCGCTGCAGGGCCTATCACTGGGCATGGGCGATACGCTGCAAGGTCAATGGCGACTCGGTATCGGTCAGGCGCTGGCGCTGTTTTTATGGCTGTGCTGCGCCCTACACCTGTTGATGTGCTTGCGTATGTCGCTGTGGCATCTGGGCCGCTGGCTGTGGCCTGTCGCGGCGCTGGCCGTGCCGTTAGCCTGGGTACTGCCTCAAGGTGCGGCCAACCCGGTCACGCTGTCGACGCCGCTGAAGCTGCACATACTGGTGTCGATGCTGGCATATGCCACGTTGACCCTCGCTGCGCTGCAGACCGTCAGCTATGCGCTGCTCGACAACAGCCTGCACAAAGGCCAACACCACCACAGCCTGCCACCGTTGCAGGTGATGGAAAACCTGGTCTTCAAGCTGGTGCTGATCGGTTTCGGTCTGCTGTGCGTCAGTATCGGTAGCGGCTTTCTGTTCGTTGACAACGTGTTTGCCCAACATCTGGCGCACAAGACGGTGCTCTCGATCATTGCCTGCGCCCTTTTCGGAGCACTCACCGCCGGGCGCATGCTGCGCGGCTGGCGCGGTCGCACCGCCATTCGCTGGGTTATGGGTGCCTACATCACCCTGCTGCTGGCGTACTTTGGCTCCAAGCTGGTGCTGGAGCAGTTTCTTGGTCGCTCCTGGACCTGAACCCATCTGAGACCTTGACAGCGACACTTTTGCCCCTACCTTAGTAGGTTCTGACGATATGGGGCGGTGAGTCCACCTTGGACGAATTTTCTATAGGCTTTCTGCTAAGCCTTTTGCTGGCGCTGATCGCGATGTCCGCGTTCTTTTCGGGTTCTGAAACCGCGTTGATGGCGCTCAACCGTTATCGTCTACAACACCGCGCAAACAGCGGTGACAAAAGCGCCAAAAGGATCGTGAAGTTGCTCGAGCGCCAGGATCGCCTGATTGGCATCATTTTGCTCGGCAACAATTTCGTCAACATCCTGGCCTCCGCCATCGCCACCATCATTGGCCTGCGTTTGTTTGGCGAGCCCGGCATCGCCATTGCCACAGGTGTTTTGACGCTGGTGATTCTACTGTTCTCTGAAGTCACCCCCAAAACCCTCGCCGCACTGGAACCAGAGCGGCTCGCCTACCCGGCCTCATGGGTCTATGTGCCACTGATCAAACTGCTGTATCCCATGGTCTGGGCTGTCAGCACCATCGCGCGTCTGTTGTTGCGGCTGCTGGGGGTCGACCCGGAGCATGCAGCACAACACAGTCTGTCCACCGAGGAGCTGCGCACCGTTGTAGCGGAAACCGGCGCCATGATTCCGCGTCGTCACCAAACCATGTTGCTGTCCATCCTGGACCTGGAAAAAGCCACGGTCGAGGACATCATGGTGCCGCGCAATGAGATTGTCGGCGTTGACATCTCGCGTGATTGGGCAGATGTCCTGGAGCAAATCCAGTCCAGCCACCATACGCGGCTCCCGCTTTATGACGGCAGCATTGATGACATTCGCGGGATCATCCATCTGCGCCGCATCCTGGGCTTGCTGACCAGCCAGTCACTCAACAAAGAGACCCTGCTGGAGCAAGCGCGAGAACCGTATTTCATTCCGGAAGGCACCGCCCTGAACCAACAGCTGTTGAACTTCCAGAACCAGCGCCGCCGCATCGGTTTCGTGGTCGATGAATACGGCGACATCCAGGGTCTGGTCACACTGGAAGACATACTTGAAGAGATTGTGGGCGAATTCACCACCGACCCGTCTACACGCATGCGCCACGCCAAACCCAATGGCGATGGTTCATACACCGTCAACGCCATGACCAACGTGCGCAGTCTGAATCGCGCCATGCAGTGGTCACTGCCCAGCTCCAGCGCACGCACGCTCAACGGTTTGATCCTGGAGCAGTTGGAAGACATTCCGGAGCCGGGCACGCAGCTCAAGTTGCACGATTACCAGATCGAGATTGAGACCACCAAGGCCAACATGATCCACCAGGTCAAGCTGATCCCACCGAAAACCAAGGCGCGCAGCAAACGGCGCTAAGCCAACGCAGCATCCAAGGCCTCGGACAAGCTGCGTACCGCGATCACTTCGGTCTTGCTTGGCGACTTTCGTGGCTTGTTCGCCTGCGGCACGATAATCCGCGAAAAGCCCTGCTTGGCGGCCTCCGCAATACGTTCCTCGCCACCACTGACGGGACGCAACTCCCCGGACAGCCCCAACTCACCAAACACGGCCAACCCGCCCGGCAAGGCGCGATCCCGAAAACTGGACACCGCCGCAAACACCACCGCCAAATCGGCCGCCGTTTCACGCACCTGAAGACCGCCGACCACATTGATGAACACATCTTGGTCAAGCAAGCTGATCTGGGCATGTCGATGAAGCACGGCCAGCAGCATGGCCAAACGATTGGCCTCCAGACCGACTGCCACGCGCCGCGGCGATGAGCCACCACGATCAACCAACGCCTGAACTTCAACCAGCACCGAACGACTGCCCTCACGGGTGACCAGAACCACGCTGCCCGCCGCGGGTTCCGCATCGCGTGCCAGAAACAACGCCGATGGATTGCGCACCTCTTTGAGCCCGCTGTCGGCCATGGCAAAAAAACCAATTTCGTTGACCGCCCCAAAGCGATTTTTGGCCGCGCGAATCATGCGCAGGCGCCCACCTGGGTCGGCTTCAAAATACAGCACCGTATCAACCATGTGCTCCAGCACGCGCGGCCCGGCAATTACACCTTCCTTGGTCACGTGGCCGACCAGAAAGATCGCCACATTGCGTTGCTTGGCGAAGCGCACCAGCAAAGCACAACATTCACGCAGCTGCGCCACCGAACCCGGCGCCGAGCCCAGCTCGCGGGTATATAAGGTCTGGATGGAATCGATCACCAGCAATGTCGGCGGGTCCTGCTCGAGCAAAGCCAGAATGCTCTCCACTTCGGTTTCCGCAACCACACCCAGCGCGGCATCTTTTTCACCCAAGCGCTGAGCGCGCATACGCACTTGCTGCAGGGACTCCTCACCGGTCACATAGACCATGCGTTGCCGCGCCTGCATGCGAATCAACAGTTGCAGCAAAAGCGTCGACTTGCCGATACCCGGATCCCCCCCCAGCAGCACGACTGAACCGGCCACGATGCCACCGCCCAGGACACGATCCAACTCAAGAAAGCCACTGTCAATGCGGACTTCAGACTCGTCACCGACATCCTTGAGCATACGAATACGGTTTTCCCCCGCATACCCTCGCGCGCCTCGCCCACCGGACTCGGCAGCCGGCGCACTCACGGTTTCCATAGAATTCCAAGTTCCACATGTTGTGCACTGCCCAGCCCATTGACTGGCCACCGTGCCACACTCGGTGCAGCGGAATTGCTTTTTGCTCTTACTCAACGCCATTGCCACTCATTGCGAATCGGCCATACTATGGCAAAACATCAATGGCGCTTGGGGGCGGGGTGGCCACGAAAGGCAAGTTGTGGAGTCAGGACTGGTTTGCGGGCGCGGTCTTCTGTGCACTGTTCGTCGTTCTGGCCTATCTCATATTTCCAGGCAGCTCCGGATCTTTGGAGCGGATCACCTACGACACGGGTGTTCGTCTCAACGACCGCAAGCCTTCGGCTGACGTCGCTGTTATCGCGATTGACGACCAGAGCATTGAAAACCTCGGGCGCTGGCCATGGCCGCGCAGCTTGCACGCCGACATGATCGACAAGCTCACCGAGGCCGGCGCCAAGGTGATTGGCAATACGATCTTCTATTTCGAGCCGCAAACCGATCCGGGCCAGCTCGAACTGCAATCGCTGCTGCAGCAGTTCGAAAATTCCAGCCTCGCCAGTCAGGTCCGTGACGAAAGCTTCGCGCTTGAAGCCTTGATGAGTGAGGCCGAACGCCGTCCAGGCAGTGGTCCCAGCGCCATCGCGCTGGCCAATCTATCCCGCCAGTACCGCGACTCCGCGATTTACAACAAGCTACCGCAAGATCTTCAGCATCTCGAAAATGGCTTACGCGGTGCGATTGCGCGGCTCGATGCAGACGCCCGTTTGGCGGAGGCGTATACGGACAATGGCCGCATTGCCCAGGCCTTCGCGATCAGTCCGGGTTATCTGCGCGGGCGCCCCGACCCGGTGCCGGAAACGCTGGCCGGTGATCGCATTCCCCACGCCGAGGAAGTCGATGCGCTGCCGGCGCAGCGCATCTTCGCAACCATTGATGCGCTTGCGGCACCGGCAGCGAGCCAAGGTCATCTGACCACCTTGCTCGACGTCGACGGTGTCCAGCGCAGCGAAGCCCTGGTGATTCGCTATTTCGATGAGTACTACCCATCGCTGGCGCTGGCGATTGCCATGCAAACGCTGAATCTCACAGCCCAGGATGTCAGCATTGCGCCTGGCCGACTGGACATGGGCGGATTGAGTATCGGCACCAGCCCCGATCTACGCATGCTCAATCACTACTATCAAGACAGCGATAACCTGCCCGCCTTTGACATCGACTCTTTCTTCGACGTTCTCGTAGATAACATCCCGGCGGAAAAGTACCGCGACAAGATCGTCATTCTCGGCGCCACAGCAACCGGTATCGGTGACCATTTGCCCACCCCTTTGGGAGGCTCCACATCCCCTGCCGAGGTGGTGGCGCATACTGTGGCCAGCATCCTGAGCGAGGATTTCTACACCAAACCCGCTTGGGCGGGCGTGGTCACCTTCATCGCACTGCTCGCTGTGGCGGCGTGGATTTGCCTCGGGATTCCTGCACTGGGCGCCGGTATCGCGGCCTTGATTTCACTGGTTGGCGTACTGGCTTTGCTGATCACGGATATCAGCTTGGTTTCCGGCAGCGCCTTGTGGATTCCTCTGACCACGCCAGCGCTCATGCTTGTGCTGGGTCATTTATTCATGACCATCAAATCGCTGCGCGTGACCGAAGCCCTGCGCGCCAGCTCCGAGATGGAATCGGCGGAAAGCAATCGTATGCTGGGCATTGCCTTCCAGGGGCAAGGCCAGCTGGACATGGCGTTCGAAAAATTCCGTCGCTGTCCCAAGGATGAACAGATCCTCGAGCCGATCTACAACCTGGGCCTGGACTTCGAGCGCAGACGTCAGTTCACCAAAGCCATATCGGCCTATGAGTATGTGCTCGACATCAAGGCCGATTTCAAAGATGCCAAAGCGCGCGCGGAGCGCGCACGCAAGCTGAATGACACCGTCATGCTCGGCGGCAACGTTGGCGCAGGCACCTTGATGATGTCCGGCGAAGACATCGAAAAACCAATGCTGGGGCGCTACGAAGTCGAACGCGAACTGGGCAAAGGCGCCATGGGCGTGGTCTATTTGGGCAAAGATCCCAAGATCGGTCGCACCGTGGCGATCAAAACCATGGCCCTGTCGCAGGAATTCGAAGCCGACGAGTTGGACGAGGTCAAAGACCGTTTCTTCCGCGAAGCCGAAACCGCCGGTCGCCTCACCCACCCCAACATCGTGACCATTTACGACGCGGGCGAAGAGCACGATCTGGCCTACATCGCGATGGAATTCATCAAGGGCTACGACCTCACGGCGCACACCAAACCGGGCAAGCTCTTGCCCCCCAAAGAGGTGTTGGCCTTGATCGCGGATGCCGCCGATGCGCTGAACTACGCCCATTCCAACAACGTGATTCATCGCGATATCAAACCCGCCAATCTGATGTGGCTACCTGACTCGCATCAGGTCAAGGTCACGGACTTTGGTATCGCCCGCCTGACCGATTCGAGCAAAACCAAAACCGGCATGGTTTTGGGCACGCCCTCGTACATGTCTCCCGAGCAGCTTGCGGGCAAGAAAGTCGATGGCCGCTCCGATCTGTTCTCGCTCGGTGTAACCCTGTATCAAATGCTGACGGGACGCCTACCCTTCACCGGCGATTCCATGGCCACCCTGATGTTCAAAATCGCCAATGAGGCGCACGCGCCCATCGGAGACAGTGTTGAGGGTTTGGACCCACGTATTGATAAAGTCATCAGCAACGCTCTGGCCAAAGACCGTGAGCGTCGCTACAAGCAGGGGGCCGATTTGGCTAGACACCTGCGCATTCTTATGAAATAAACCCATGGCTCTTCAAGGCAAGATCACAACATCCCTGCACACCGACCCTGGTCAAGTGCGCAAGAACAACGAAGACGCGATCGACGAAGACGACAAAATTGGTCTGGTGATCCTGGCCGACGGCATGGGTGGTTACAAGGCCGGCGAGATTGCCAGCGGTATGTGTGTCGCCACCGTCAAAGACATCATGACAGGGCAATGGCCCCTGCTTGACGGTGAGCAGCGTGACGACAAAAGCGGCATGTGCAATGCGACCTTGTTGTTGCGTGATGCGCTGAGCACGGCTCATCAGGCCATTCACGAGGTCTCGGCCAGCCAACCGCAATGCGAAGGCATGGGCACCACCGCCGTGGCGGTGCTGTTTTTCAACAATCGGGCGTCCATTGCCCATGTGGGCGATTCGCGTTTGTACCGCCTGCGTGACAATCAACTGGAACAGCTCACCACCGACCATTCCTTGGTCGAAGAAATGGTCGCGCGCGGCTTGTATTCCCGCGAAGATGCACTCAAGAACGTCAACAGCAACATCGTGACCCGGGCGTTGGGCATCGAGCCCACTGTGGAAATCGACATGCTGGAAGAACCCCTGCAACGCGATGACGTGTTGCTGCTGTGTTCCGACGGCCTCACCGACCTCGTCGATGACGAACTGATTCGCTTAACGCTCACCCAAAATGTTGCTAACCTTCCGCAGGCGGGGGAGCGTCTCATCCAGCTCGCCAATGAGCGAGGCGGCAAAGACAATATTTCAGTAATTCTGGCAAGAATCGACGGCACCTTTGTGCACAAACCCAGCTGGTTTGACAGCTTGCGCAAGCGCCTTCAGGGGGAACCATGAGTCAACTCACCATTTCCATCGACGGTCGCAACCTGGGCGAGATTGATCTCGAAAAGGAACGCGTGACCATCGGCCGTCATCCGGACAATGACATCGTTCTCAAGGACGATCGTGCCGTCAGCGGACGTCATGCCGTGATCATCACGATCATGAGCGATTCCTTCCTGGAGGATCTGGACAGTACCAACGGCACCATGGTGAATGGTCGTCAGGTCGGAAAACACCCGTTGTCCAATGGTGACGTAATTCAGGTTGGTCGGCACAGTCTGAAATACACCGGCGCGGTCACCGACTACGACGATGATTTTGAAAAGACGATGATCTTGAAGCCCAGTGAGATCATCGCAGCGACCAGCTCTGCGCAAGAAGCCAGCAAACCCGCGGCCAGCCCCGCAACGGCGGCAGCACCGCAACCTGCGGCGGCCGCTGCACCGGCAGCACCGAGCCGCCCCATGATGGGCAAAATCGTTGTCGATAGCGGCCCCAATGCCGGCAAAGAACTCAAGCTGACCAAAGCTTTGACAACCTTGGGCAAACCCGGCGTGCAGGTCGCCGCGATCACACGACGTGCCGATGCGTATTACGTGGTCCATGTCAGCCCGGCAGGCAGCGCCAATCGCCCCAAGGTCAACGGCGAAATGATTTCCGCTCAGGCGCGCAAACTGACCAGCGGCGATACCGTGGAAATCGCCGGCACAGCGATGAAATTCGAGCTTTACGCCCCGGAGTAAGCGTCCGCGCTACTCCAGGTCGTCGTCCATATACTCGGTGGCGAGATTCTCAAAGCGGGTGTATTGACCGAGGAATGCCGCACGTATCGTCCCGGTCGGGCCATTACGTTGCTTGGCGATAATCACCTCAGACACGCCCTTATCAATTGAGTCCGGGTTGTAGTACTCATCACGATAGATGAATACGATCAGGTCGGCATCCTGCTCGATACCCCCGGATTCACGCAAATCTGACATGCGCGGGCGTTTGTTGTCGCGCTGCTCAACACTGCGATTCAACTGTGACAATGCGATGATCGGCAGCTCCAACTCTTTGGCCAGGGCCTTCAGGCTACGCGAGATTTCGGCAATTTCATTGGTGCGGTTTTCCCGCGAGTTGGGGACCTGCATCAGCTGCAGGTAATCGACCATGATCAGGCCGATGTTGTGCTCACGCTTCATCCGTCGGGCACGCGCACGCAGTTCTGTCGGCGACAATGCCGGCGTGTCATCGATGATGATCACCGACTCACGCAAGGTGGTCGCCGCCGAATTGATACGGCCCCACTCTTCCGGACTCAGCTGGCCTTTGCGCAAGGATTCCTGATTGATCCGCCCATGCGATGAAATCAAACGCTGGGCCAACTGCAACGCCGGCATTTCCATGCTGAACACGGCGGCCGGGACCTTCTTAATCATCGCCGCGTGCTCGACCCAGTTCATCGCCAGTGAGGTTTTCCCCATAGCAGGACGCGCCGCCAGAATCACCAAATCACCTGGATGCAAGCCGGTGGTACGGTCATCGAAGCGGTGCAGGCCGGTCGCCAATCCTGCGGTTTCCAAGCCCTCACTGCGGCGTTGGATCTCTTCCACCGCCGTGCCAACCAGATCCGCCACTTGGATGCCGACCTTGTCGTTATGACGGCGGCGCTCTGCGATTTGAAAGACTTCGCGCTCCGCCTGATCGAGCAAATCGCCAGTGTCTGTGCCGTCTTTGGCGTAGCCCTGCTCGATAATCGCCGCACCGGCACGAATCAACTGACGCCGTATCGAGTGCTCCCGCACGATGTCAGCCCAGGCCAGGATATTTGAGGCCCCCGGTGTGTCCTGAACCAGTCCAGCCAGGTAGGGCAAACCGCCGGTGTCGTCGATTTTGCCGTTGGCTTCCAGATGCTCGGACACCGTCACCGCATCCAACGGTTGGTAACGCTTGGCCAGCTCCGACAAGGCTTCGTAGATCAGCCGATGCTCGTGGCGGTAAAAGTCCTCCGGAATCAGGCGGTCGGCCAGATCGTCCCAGACATTGGAATCATGCATAAGCCCGCCAATCACGCTCTGCTCGGCAAGCAGGCTGTGTGGCGGCACCTTGGTGCTGGACTCGAAATCTTTATCCATCAGCAATCGACACGATGAGGCGGAACGGGCAATAAAAAAGGCCGGACGCGGACACCGCGACCGGCCTTGAAGCTTAACCAAATCCCGGGCTGATCACAGCCGGGAGCCGTGTTAGGCGGCTTTCTGTGCCTCGACCAACACTTTGATGCGCGTTTGCACATCGGCGTGGAAGTTCAGGGTGACTTCGTATTCGCCAACCTGACGAATCACATCGTCGGTGCTGACCTCGCTGGCATTCAGGTCGATACCGCGTTCCTGAGCCGCTTCAGCGATCTGGGCCGCATGGATCGAGCCATACAACTTGCCCTCTTCCGAGGCCATTGCAACGATGGTCAGCTCCACGCCTTCACAGCCGTGAGCACGCAGCTTGGCCGCGTTCAGCGAGTCCTGAGCGTGTTTGATCAGTTCAGCTTTGCGTGCTTCAAAAACAGCCATGTTCTGTTCATTCGCCGGCAGTGCTTTGCCATGCGGAATCAGAAAGTTGCGGCCGAAGCCCGGCTTCACCTTGACCTTGTCACCCAGATCACCGAGGTTGCGGATGCGTTCCAGCAGAATCACTTCCATGTTGTTCTCCTCAGGATGAGTGGCGGTCGGTGTACGGCAGCAGCGCGAGGTAACGGGCGCGACGGATCGCAACCGCCAACTGGCGCTGGTAGCGTGCTTTGGTGCCGGTGATACGGCTGGGAACGATCTTGCCGTTTTCAGCGACGAACTGCTTCAACAGGGCAAGGTCTTTGTAATCAATGGTCTCGATGCCTTCTGCAGTGAATTTGCAGAATTTGCGGCGACGGAAATAACGTGACATGAACTAACTCCTTACGCCTTAGCGTCTTCGGTGACGTCGGCATCGGCGTCATCTTCGCCGTCGTCCGAATCGTCGGCATCATCATTCGCAACCGGGCGCTTGGCCGGCTTGCTGTCTTCTTCTTTGGCCAGCGGTGAGGTTTCGGTCACCGGTCCGTCCATACGAATGATCAGATGACGCAGAATCGCATCATTGAAACGGAAGCCTTGCACCAGCTCTTCAACCACGGCCGCACTGGTTTCCACGTTGACCATGGCGTAGTGGGCTTTGTGCAGTTTCTGGATCGGGTAAGCCAGCTGTCGGCGGCCCCAATCTTCAAAACGATGGACCTTGCCACCGTCTGCCTCAATGATCCCGCGGTAGCGTTCGACCATGGCAGGCACTTGTTCACTCTGGTCCGGATGAACCAGGAACACGATTTCGTAGTGTCGCATTGTTGTCCTTACGGTTGTTGTCCAGCCTCATTGCCGGACACAGTCCCCCGTCAAAACACAGATGGTCAGCGGTGGGACAAGGAATGTGTGCAACGCAGACAGCGGGCACACAGGGGCGCGCATTTTAGAGAACTGTGGGCATTACGACAAGAGGGCACCGTTGAAGACTGCCAACAGCTCGCGACTAAACGGAGCGTTGACGCACCGCCTCGTACAAAGCCACGCCGCAAGCGACGGACACGTTTAGGCTGGACACGCTGCCAGCCATTGGCAAACTCACCACCGCATCGCAATGTTCACGGGTCAGCTGGCGCAAGCCGCGCCCCTCATTTCCAACCACCAGGACCAAAGGGCCGGTCAGGTCTTCGCCGTACAAGCTGCGCTCATCGGCATCCGCCAAACCGACCACGAATAAACCCGCGCGCTGCATCTCCGTCAAAGCACGTGACAGGTTGGGCACGACGACCAGAGGCAAATGCTCAGCTGCGCCGGCCGCCGTTTTACGCGCAACGTCATTCAAGCCCGCCGCACGCCGCTTGGGAATGACCACACAATCGGCACCCGCGCCGTCAGCCACGCGCAGACACGCGCCCAGGTTTCGCGGATCTTCAATTTCGTCCAGCACCATGATCAGCGGTGCAGTGCGCCCGGCTATGCAATCCTGCCAGCGCTGCAGAGGCGCATCGTCGAGGGTCTCGACAAGCCGCGCGCTCACGCCCTGGTGTTTGAGGTCGCCGTGACGCTGATCCAGCACGGCAGATGCGACCCGCCGGACCGGAACTTCGTAACGCTGTGCTTGCTGTTCTAACTGACGGGCCCGGCGATCATGCCGGGCCCGGTCCAGTTCAATACACGCCAGCGAGGCGGTTTTGAGGCGTGATTCCACGGCGTGGAATCCGCCCACCCATTGCTCACTCAAAGCGTCTCGCTCTTAAAATCAGCTGCCAAGATACGGCGGCGGCGCGTAGGCCTGTTGTTCCTGACCTTCAACTACCGCCTTGATCACGATATCCACACGACGATTTTGCGCCCGACCAGCACTGGTTTCGTTGCTCGCGATGGGCTCACGCTCGCCACGGCCTTCGGTACGCACGCGGTCGTAGAGCACGCCCTTTTGCGTGATATAGCTTTGCACCGAGTTGGCACGACGCTCCGACAACCCCTGGTTGTGACTGTCACTCCCCGTGGAGTCGGTGTGACCGACCACATGGATCACCGTTTTGTCATAGTCCTTGAGGACTTCAGCAATCTTGCCAAAGGTCGCCTGCGCGGTTGCCGTCAGGTCCGAGCGGTCGACGCCGAAACTGGCATCGGAAGCCACACCAATTTTCAGCGCATCACCGGACAAACGGGTAATCCGCAGTTCTTTGCGCGCAGCTTCGGCAGCCAGCTCGCGCTCCAGCTCGGCCTGCTGTTTGTCCATGTAGTTGCCCACAGCGCCGCCGGCAATCGCGCCCACAACGGCACCGATATAGCGCCCTTTGTCACCGTCGACTTGATGGCCGGCCACAGCACCGATCAAGGCGCCCACGGCAGCGCCGGTCTTAGCCCGGCGATTGGGATCGTCCGCGGCGCACGCCACCAGACTCAAACTCAACACACCGACACCGAGAATTTTCCAGTTCATAGTTCCCTCCACTGATTTGCTTGTTGGTCACGGCCTTTGGCACCGATCCCACGGCTGTAGCCTATGAGCGGACGATGGGCCAAGGGTTCAAAGTCTATCTTACGATCCTGACTGTCGACGCGCGTCAAACGCACTTTCATACAATCACCAAGACGAAACATCTGCCCGCTACGCTCACCGCGCAAGCGGTGAAATTCCGGCTCGTGCTGGAAATAGTCACGTCCCAGACTGGATATGTGCACCAGCCCGGAAATCCGCACGCTGTCGATTTCGACAAACAAGCCAAAATTGGTCACTCCGACCACCTCACCTTCAAACGTTTCACCAACGCGGTCTTCAAGGTACTCGCACTTGAGCGCCTCAACCACGTTCCAACCGGCTTGCTCGGCATTGCGCTCGCGCTCCGAACAGTGCACGCCCAGGACCTGCAGGGTCTCGGTATCGTCAGGCTCAACCGCGCCGGCCCCTTCCTTCAACGCCCATTTGATGGTTCGGTGTACATTGAGATCAGGATATCGCCGGATCGGTGAGGTGAAATGCGCGTAGTCATCCAGCGCAAGGCCGAAATGACCGTCGGTGTCTGGTGAGTAAACCGCCTGGCTTAGCGTTCTTAACAACGCCCCTTGAACCAGCACCGCTTCGGGTTTGCCTGCAACGGCATCAAGCACGGCCTGATAATGCTTGGGTTTGGGCTTGTTGCGTCCGGCCAGTTTGAGTCCCCATTCGGAGAGAAACTTGCGGAAATCATCCAACGCATCGGCTGGCGGCGACGGGTGAACGCGATTGAGGGCCTCAAGCTTACGATTGCGCAAGAACCGCGCAGCCGCGACATTGGCCATGATCATGCATTCTTCGATAAGGCGATGCGCCCGGTTGCGCGTGACCGGCCGAATGGCGCGCAAATGACCATCCTCGCCAATGTCGAAAAACACTTCGCGGCCTTCGAAATCCAAGGCCCCACGAACCTGACGTGCCGCATGCAGCGTCTCGAACAACCCCGACAAGGTGCGTAGCGTTTTGATGTGCGGATGATCGCTGTCTGGCTTATCCAGTTCGATCGCCACATCGTCGTAAATCAACCGTGCACGCGAGCGAATCAACCCGGGGTAAAAGCGGCTGGAACGCAGCTGTCCTTCGTTGCTGATCACAAGCTCCGCAATCAAAGCGTAGCGATCTTCGTCCGGACGCAACGAGCACAGATCATCCGACAACACGGGCGGCAACATTGGGATCACACGACCGGGGAAGTACACCGAGGTGGCGCGGGCCTGCGCTTCGCGATCCAGAGCCGTTCCCGGCCTGACATAGCGCGACACATCCGCAATCGCGACCCACAGGCGCCAACCTTTGGGCGTGCGTCGAGCGAAAACTGCGTCGTCAAAGTCCTTGGCATCAATGCCATCAATGGTGACGAATGGAATGTCGCGCATGTCGCGCCCGTCTTTGTCGAGACTGGGCCGCGGCAGGTTCTCAACCTCACGCATCACTGCCAGCGGAAACTCGCGCGGCAAGCCAAAATCGGTGATCGCGATGTCGATACGCGTTGACACATCCAGCTCGTTTCCGAGCACCCGCTCGACTGCGGCCAGGGGCTGTGCGTCGCGCTCAGGCTGGCGGGTGATGCGCACCCGCACGATATCGCCATCCTTGGCACCGGAAAGTTGATCAGGCGGGATCAGCAATTGATGACTGATCTGGGGGTTCTCGGGAATCATCCAGCTCACCCCCGCATCGATCTTCAAGCGACCGGCCAACTCCTGCGTATTGCGCTCCAGCACATCCACGATGCTGGCCTTCTCGCGACCGCGTCGATCTTGACCTCCCGGACGGGCGAGCACGCGATCCCCTGGGAACACCCGCGCCATCTGCCGCGGCGGCAAAAACCAGTCTGGGCCCGGACGATCGGTTTTGAGGAAGCCGTAGCCGTCGCGATGCCCCAGCACCACCCCACGCAGCAGGTCCATCTGCTCAACCACGCCGTAGTCACCGTGGCGATTTGCCAACACCCGCCCCTCATTGGCGAGCTCTTCAAGAACACCGGTGAGCTGACGTTTTTGAGGCTTCTCGGTTACGCCCAAAGCATCGCAAAGTGCGCGAAAACTCATGGGCTGTCCGGCTTGGCGCAGTTGCTGAAACACGCGATCGTGGGTCATTTTCACTCTTGGGTTCTCTAGCGCTTGACAGATTTTTCTACATCTTTAGTATTTCGCGGCCTTGCCGAGGTGGCGGAATTGGTAGACGCGCTAGATTCAGGTTCTAGTATGGGAAACCATGTGGAGGTTCAAGTCCTCTTCTCGGCACCATACAGGAGCCCGTGGTCACTGACCACGGGCTTTTTTTATGCCTGACATTCGGTCGCTCAAGCCGCCCCGAACACATCCTTCAATACGATTGTGTCACTGCGGTCCGGCCCCGTCGAAATGATCTCGATAGGTGTTTGCAGCAGTTCTTCCAGACGACTCAGATACGCCCGTGCATTGGCCGGCAACGCATCGTAATCGCGCACACCGACGGTCGATTCATCCCAGCCCGGCAACTCTTCGTAAATCGGCTCGACAGCTTCAAGGGCTTCGGCGCCGATAGGCAGGCGGTCGGTAGGTTCGCCGTTGACCGTGTAGCCGGTACACACACGAATGCTGGGTAAGCCATCCAGCACGTCCAGCTTGGTGATACACAGGCCGCTGATGCTGTTGTTGAACACGGAACGGCGCAGGGTCACGGCATCGAACCAGCCACAGCGTCGGGCACGCCCCGTGGTCGCCCCAACCTCACCACCTTTGGTCGCCAAGTGCATGCCCATCTCGTCGTGCAACTCGGTGGGGAACGGCCCCGAGCCAACACGCGTGGTGTAAGCCTTGACGATGCCGAGCACATGATCCAGGCGCAACGGCCCAACACCGGTGCCCGTCGCCGCACCACCGGCGGTGGTGTTGCTCGACGTCACATATGGGTAGGTGCCGTGATCCACATCCAACAGCGCCCCCTGGGCGCCCTCGAACAGCACATTGCCGGCGCTGTCCTGAATCTCACGCAGCATCTCGGTGACATCCGCCGTCATCGGCGCCAGCCACTCGGCATAGCCCAGACACTGGTCAAGAATTTCCTGGAAATCCACGATCTCCGTACGGAAATAGTTCTGCAGCACAAAGTTGTGGAAGTCCAGCACCTCGCCAAGCTTGGCAGCCAGACGTTCGCGATGGAACAGGTCGTCGACACGCAGGGCGCGCCGCGCAACCTTGTCTTCGTAAGCCGGCCCGATACCGCGCCCGGTGGTGCCGATTTTGGCTTCACCGCGTGCCAGCTCGCGGGCCCGGTCCAATTTGACGTGATACGGCAGAATCAGGGGGCACGCAGGCGAGATGCGCAGACGCTCCCGCACCGGAATACCCAGCCCTTCCAGCCCCTGCATTTCCTCCAGCAAGGCCTCCGGTGACAGCACCACACCGTTGCCGATCAGGCATTGCACGTTGTCACGCAGAATTCCCGACGGAATCAGATGCAGGACGGTCTTTTTGCCATCGATGACCAGTGTGTGCCCGGCGTTGTGTCCACCCTGAAAACGCACAACTGCCGCGCATTTGTCGGTGAGCAGGTCAACAATCTTGCCCTTGCCTTCATCGCCCCACTGGCTACCAATAACGACCACACTCTTGGCCATGATCAAGACTCCTTGAGTCCGTGCCCCAGAGACACAAGACGATTGAGATCGGCACTGAAGCCGGTTGCTGGGCGGTCCACGCCAAAATTGGCGCCAACGCCGTTGTAACGGCCTCCGCGGGCCAATTCTCGCCCTTCCCCTGGACGATAGGCAGCAAACATCACACCGGTGTGATAGCGGTAACCATGCAGTTCTGCGAAATCCAGGTGGATCGGCTGAGCCCAGCCCTGCGTCCGCAGCTCATCACACAGGGTTTCCAGGGTATCGACCGCTTGCATCACCTTGGGCTGCTGGGCAAAGCGCTCGCGCGCCTGCAGCAACACCTCAGGGCCACCATGCAGCGTGCACAAAGCGATCAAATCCTCACGCTGCTCTGTGCTCAAACCCTGCGCCTGACACCAAGCCTGCAGATCACCGACAGCCTTGAGCTGAAGCAGATCAAACAGCGTTTGCTCATCGTCTGCGTGGAGCTGGAGTTGTTCGGCCAGAGCGCGAAACACGCCGACATGACCAAGATCCAGATGCACATCCTGTAACTCGCACAGCTGCAGCATAGTGAGCATGACACCAATGACTTCCGCGTCCGCTTGCACGCTGTTGTCGCCAAACAACTCCGCACCCAGCTGACGGTAACAACGCGCGCCACCCGGCACGTCCGGCCGCGTGCGCATCACGGTACCGAGGTAACACACGCGCGCAATGCCGTTGGTCGCCAAATGGCGGGCATCGATACGTGCGGCCTGAGGCGTGATATCCGCACGCACCGCAAGCTGCCGTCCACTGAGCTGGTCGGTCAGACGAAACGTCTGCAGATCCAGATCCGAGCCCACACCGGACAACAGCGCATCGGCGTGCTCGACCAAAGGCGGCAAAATCAGCTCATAACCTCGCTGCCGGAACTCGTCCAGCAAGCGTCGACGGATGTCTTCGAGAACCCAGCCGCCCGGCGGCAGAATCTCATCGACTCCTTCAGGAAGTAACCATTGCATCAGTTTTTCAACAATTGAAGTGCCACAACACCCAGGCCAATGCTGACCAAGCCAACCGCGCGCAAGCTGCGCTCATTCAGTTGCGCCAAGCGCAGCATGGTGAGGCGCCAACGCCCCGGCGCGATAAATGGACCAAGGCCTTCGATGACAAGCACAAGGGCCAAAGCCCGTCCTAACTCATCCCACATCGGGCTTATCCCTTACGGTAGCGGGGCACTGCGGCCCCGCTCACCTTATTTGGCCTGCTTGAAGTAGCGGAACAATTCCGAATCGGGCTCCAGCACGAGCATATCGCCCTGCCCCGACAGGGCGTTCCGGTACACCTCAAGACTGCGGTAGAAACGGTAGAACTCTTCGTCCTTACCGAATGCCGCGGCGTAAATTTCTGCCGACTTGGCATCGCCCTCACCGCGTGTTTCTTCCGCTTCACGGTATGCGTTGGCCAGAATCACCTCGCGTTCGCGATCAGCTTCCGCACGAATACCCTCTGCGGCCTCGGCACCGCGTGCACGCAGATCAGCAGCGACACGCTGACGTTCCGCACGCATCCGCGCATAGACAGAATCACTGACCGTATCCGGCAGATCGATGCGCTTAACACGCACATCGACGAGCTCTATACCGAGCTCGTCCACGCTGGAGGAGGCCGTGCGAACAAGTGCTTCGACGATTTCGCGACGCTCACCGGAAACCGCTTCTTGAAGCGTACGCTTACCGAACTCGTTACGCAGACCGCGGTTCATGGTGTCTTCCAGACGATCCATGGCGACCGCTTCGATACCACCTGTTGCACGGTAATAGCGGCCCACGTCCTTGATCCGCCACTTGACGTAGAAATCGACCAGAACGTTCTTCTTTTCGGAGGTCAAGAAGCGTTCCGTCGGGCGGTCCAACGGCAAAATACGCCGATCGAAATAGCGCACGCTCTGAATCACCGGCACTTTCAAGTGCAGGCCTGGCTCATGATCCGAGCCCTTCATCTGACCCAGCTGGAACACGATCGCGTGCTGGCGCTCATCCACGATGAACACCGAATCCGCCAGAATGCCAATCGCCACGATACCGGCAATCAGCCACATCAATGCTTTATTGCTCATTAGCGACGCCCTCTTTCACGTGCGCTTGCGCGCGATCCGCGACTGCTGCTGTCTGCGTTGGAACTACCCGACAACGTGGTTGCTGACGAACCGCTGTGCGGCTGGGACGACAGGCTGTTCACACGCGCATCGCCACCAAGTTTGTCGACCGGCAGATACAGCAATGGGTTGGACTGCTCAACATCAAGCAGAACCTTGTCCGTGCTGCTCAGAACTTGGTCCATCGTCTCCAGATAGAGACGCTGCCGCGTGACCTCAGGTGCCTTTTGGTATTCCGTCAGCAACTGCTCGAAGCGGCTCGCTTCACCTGTGGATTCCTCAACCACACGCGTGCGGTATGCATTGGCTTGAGTCACCATGCGAACCGCTTCACCGCGAGCCTGAGGCACCACGGAGTTAGCGTAGGCTTCCGATTCATTGATCAGACGCTGCTCATCCTCACGCGCCTTGATCGCATCAGCAAACGCGCCCTGAACAGGTTCAGGTGGCTGTGCGTCCTTAATATTGACTTCATTGACAATCAGACCGGTGCGATAGCTGTCCAGCGTTTCCTGCAACAACAATTCGGTCTGCTGAGCGACCTCCTCACGACCTGCGGTCAAAATAAAGTCCATGGTGCTCTTACCAACCACCTCACGCACGGCGCTTTTGAGTGCATGACGCAAGGACATGTCGGGGTCGCGCACGCGGAAAATGAAGTCTTCCGCCGAACTCACCCGATACTGCACCGCCATATCCACCACAATGATGTTTTCATCCTTGGTCAACATCATTTGCGTGTCGTTGACGTTGCGGATGCCGTCGACATTGACCTTCTCGACGGTCTGTATCGGCCACGGCACACGCCAATGCGGGCCTTCGCCCACGGTCGAGAGGTACTGACCAAACTGCAGCACCACGCCGCGCTCTGCCGGTTGCACGATGTAGAAGCCGGACAGCAACCAAAGCACACCCGCGATGATTGCAATCATGGTGATCATGCCTTTCGGCAGACCACCGGAACCGCCTCCACTTCCGCGTTTTCCACCGCCACCGAAACGTCCGCGGAATTTCTTCAGCAGCTCGTCCAGGTCGGGTGGACCGCCGTTATTATCCCAGGGGTCTTTCTGACCGCCGGATCCTGGTTCATTCCAGGCCATATCGCCTACCTAGTTATTTGTCGCGTGTGTCAGCCGCATATTATCGGCTGGGCTAAGAAATATCTCCATCCGCAACGGCTTCAGCCACGGTTTGATCGAGTCCCGCGTGTTCAATCAAACGTGCCAATTGCGCTTCTTCCATGCGAATGTGTAGCTGTGCACTGCCGTCATCATCAAACGCCTCATCAATGACAGCTTCCAGACGGAAAAGCTCCGCCCGAAGACGCCCTTGATCGGCGGGCAGGTGCACTCGCCAATGACGCACCTGGGCATACAAACGTTCGCCGATCGCCTGGCGCAGGAGATCAAGCCCCTCGCCAGTGGCCGCGGAAATCCAGACCCGGACTGGCCGACCGTGTTCATCACGGTCGAGACGCGGTTCGGCATGTTCCAGGCAATCGATCTTGTTGAATACGTCCAGGCGCGGGACGCTGTCGGCCTCAATCTCTTCGAGCACCGACTCAACCGCCTCGCATTGTACGTCCCGTTCAGGATCGGATGCGTCTTGAACGTGCAGCAGCAACGTGGCCGATGCGGTTTCCTCCAGTGTGGCACGAAACGCCGTTACCAAAGTGTGCGGCAAATCGCGCACAAAGCCCACAGTGTCCGCCAAGATCACCGCCTCGTGAGGCGGCAAAGGCAACTGCCGCAGAGTTGTATCCAGCGTCGCGAACAACTGATCGGCCACGTAAGTTTCGTTGCCCGTCAACACCTCAAACAGGGTCGATTTGCCCGCATTGGTGTAACCCACCAGCGAGACCAGCGGTATGTCGCGCCGATTGCGCCGCTGTCGATTGAGCGCGCGACTGCGCCGCACCTGTTCGATGCGACGACGCACCTGACGCATGCGATCGTGGATCATGCGCCGGTCCATCTCCAGCTGAGACTCACCCGGCCCACGCAGGCCAATCCCGCCTTTTTGCCGCTCCAGGTGGGACCAGCCACGCACCAGCCGCGTCACCAAATGGTTCAACTGGGCCAGCTCGACCTGAAGCTTGCCTTCATGCGTGCGCGCTCGGCGCGCAAAGATGTCGAGAATCATGCCCGCACGATCCAGCACGCGCGCCTTCACCACCGCTTCCAGGTTGCGCTCCTGAGCGGGGCTTAAACCGTGGTTGAAGATCACAATGTCGGCGTCGCACGCGGTCACTTGCTCGGCAATTTCTTCAGCCTTGCCGCCGCCGACAAAATACCGCGGATCTGGTAAGCGCCGACTGCCTCCGACAAACCCGACGATCTCAGCCCCTGTCGATGCGGCCAGACGACGAAATTCTTCGCGCGCCGGCTCACCGCCAGCGCCCGGCATTTCCAGGGCTACGAGGAGGGCGCGATTACCGCCCTCGGGACGGTCGAACAATTAGGCGGCTGCTTCCGCTGCGTCGTCTTCAGCCGGCGCATCGGATTCAATACGCACAGGACGCGTCGGCACAATGGTGGAAATTGCATGCTTGTAAACCATCTGGCTCACAGCATTCTTGAGCAACACGACGAATTGGTCGAAGGATTCGATCTGACCTTGCAGCTTGATACCGTTGACGAGATAAATCGCCACCGGGATACGTTCCTTGCGGAGCTGGTTCAGGAAGGGTTCTTGTAGGGTTTGCCCTTTGGACATTTAAAACTCCTGTCTGTCTCTTGATGGACAGTGCGGATGGCACGTGCTGACACGCGGCGGCGAAGAATATCACGTCGCCGGCTGGGCGAGAAATGCTTCTACGACGCGCAACGCGGCGGCAACGCGCGGCTCCGGTGAATACGGAAGAACAACCAAACGACGCTCTCGCCGCAACCAGGTTAACTGACGTTTGGCGTACTGACGTGTGGCAATGATGCCTCGATTGACCGCGTCATCCAGCGCAAGTTCACCATCCAGGTGTTGCCACAACTGGCGGTAGCCCACACTGCGCATGGACGGCAACGATAAATTGAGGTCACCTGTCGCACGCAAAAGCCGTACCTCCTCAAGAAAACCCTGATCCATCATCTGCTTAAAGCGCACCGCGATGTCCTCACGCAGCGCCGCGCGCTCGCTGGGCACCAGCGCCAGCTTGAGAGACCGGCCAGCCCAAATCGGATGCCGTGGGGCCTGCCACAGCGCACTGCGGTTGGCGCCACTGCCCCGGGCCAGCTCCAAAGCGCGCTGAATTCGTTGAGCATCATTGGGATGAATCAGTTCCGCCGCCTGCGGATCGCGCTCAGCCAACTCGCGGTGCAAGGCCGGCCAACCGTGCTTTGCTGCGGCGATTTCGATGTCTTCACGCACCTGATGATCGGCTGGCGGCATGTCGTGCAGACCTTCCAGCAGCGCGCGCATGTACAGGAACGTGCCGCCCACCACCACCGGCACCGCACCGCGCGCGCTGATGTCATCAATCAAACCGGCCGCATCGGCGGCGAACTCCGCGGCGGAGTAACGTTCTGCCGGATCACGAATATCAAGCAGATGATGCGGACATATCGCCTGCTGTTGCGCATCAGGCTTGGCCGTGCCCACATCCATTCCACGGTAAATCTGCGCCGAATCCATGGTGATGATTTCGATCGGCCAGCGCGCCGCCAATGCCAGCGCCAGCGATGATTTCCCGCTCGCCGTGGGCCCCAGAATAAAAACCGCGCGTGATGTCATCGGCCGCGAAGAAACAAACGGTCAAGCGCATCCATACTGAGTTCGACCCAGGTTGGACGACCGTGATTGCACTGTCCCGATCGCGGCGTCGATTCGATTTTGCGCAGCAAAGCGTTCATCTCGGCGCGATCCAGCTTACGCCCGGCTTTGACGGAGCCCGATTTGCACGCCATGTTGCCGAGCACACGATCAATGGCAAATTCCACACGGTGCAGATCGACGGCGTCAGCGTGCCCGAGATCGCTGACCAGATCGCGAACCAGCGATTGCACATCGAAATCGGCGAGCAGTGACGGGACCGCGCGGATTTCCAACTGTGTGTCGGACGCGCGGCGCAGCTCAAGCCCCATGGTTTCGAGCATCGGCATGGCCTCCTCGGCACGATCGGCCGCGGCCACCGAGACCTCCAGGGTCTGCGGGACTAGCAGAGGCTGGCTGGGCTGCCGCTGCCCGTGCAGACGGGCTTTCAGATCTTCCAGAACGATGCGCTCATGGGCCGCGTGCATATCCACCAGAACGGCGCCGCGCTCCGTTTGACTGAGAATGTAGACCCCGTGGATCTGAGCCAGCGCGAAACCCAGTGGCGGCGCCGCATCAACCCCCTCGTTCTCACCCATGGCCAGCTGTTGAGGTTGTGACGCCATAGAAACGTCAGCGCCGGCATACAGTGCGCGTGCGCTGTCACCGTGCAGACGCACCCCCGACTCAGCGACCTGCCAGCGCGAAGGCCCAGCCACCTCATGCGGATACTGCGCACCGGCAGCGGACGAGGCTGCGGGCTGCTTTGACGCGTCGTCAGACTGGGGTTCAAATGCAGCCGGCGCATATCCTCGCAACGGCGCAGCGATCGCCTCCTGCACGCTGCGCCGCAGCGTATCGAAGATCCGCCGCGAATCACGAAACCGCACTTCCTGTTTGGTCGGATGCACGTTGACGTCAAGGCTGGCCGGGTCCATGGTCAGGAACAACAAATAGGCCGGATGTCGGCTGTAGTGCAGCACATCGGCGTAGGCGGCCTTTAACGCACTGATCAGCAAGCGGTCGCGGATGTAACGACCATTGATGAACGTATGCTGCAGATCGCCCTGCGCGCGGGAAAAGGCCGGACGCGCGATCCAGCCATGCAGCGAAATCCCCTGCGCTTCGTAATCGATGTGTACAGCATGTTCGATGAAATCCTCGCCGACCAACTGCGCTATACGCGCCTCCTCACCATGCTGATCCTGTGCCGCTGGCGCATGCCATTGTTCTCGCCCGTTGTGGCTGAGGCGGACATCCCGGTCCGGCACACTCAGGGCCAAACGCCGCGCCAAAGTATCCAGATGACCGAATTCCGTGCGTTCCGTGCGCAGGAACCGACGCCGTGCGGGCACTTGATGGAACAGGTTGTCGACAGTCACGCGCGTGCCCATCGGCATGGCTTGCGGACGCGCCTCTGGCATGGCTTGCCCGGGCTTGAGCGACAACAACCAGCCATGCTCCTCACCGGCAAGCCGCGACGCCAGCTCCACATCCGCCACCGCCGCGATACTCGGCAAGGCTTCACCGCGAAAGCCCAGACTGGCCAGCGCTTCCAGGTCATCCAGCTCACGAATCTTAGAGGTGGCATGACGGGTCAGGGCCAAGGGCATTTCCGCCACGGGAATACCGCAACCGTCATCCACCACCTCGACCCGCTGCATGCCACCGGCGAGCAAATCGATGTGAATACGCCGCGCCCCCGAATCAATCGCGTTTTCGAGCAATTCCTTGAGGACAGAGGCCGGACGTTCGACGACCTCACCAGCGGCGATCTGGTTGATCAGATGCGATGGCAGCTGTTGTATGGGCAAAACGATGTTCCGGAGGGGCGAGGCGAAAACGCAGTCTGGGCGCTCTGAGATCGATCCCAGAGCGACAACATGACCTCAGATACCCGCCGATTTGGCGCGGATAGCCCGCGTCCCCAGCGGCCGCGTTTACGCGTTGTCGAAAACAACCAGTTTAGCGACTTTCTGCTCGAATTCCGCGGGTAACTTGAGTCAATGACTGAGGCGTCCCTTCAACCGCCTGCACAGATGCGGTCAGCGTTGCGCCTGGGCCACCACACGTTGCGGGCGATAGGTCTCAAAGTAGCTCATGATGCCATCGCGCATGCTGCGGGCCAGCACTTCCTGCTTCCTGGGGTCGCGCAGGCGTGTTTCCTCATTCGGATTCGAGATGAATGCGGTTTCGATCAGAATCGACGGAATATCTGGCGCTTTGAGCACGGCAAAACCGGCGCGTTGCACGCTACGTTTGTGCAATTTCCCCAAACCACCCAGTTGACCCAGCATGCGGTGCCCCAGATCCAAACTGGCTTCGATGGCCGCGCTCTGGGAAATGTCCAACAACACCGACGCGAGCATGTCGTCCTTGTCCTGAATCTCGATACCGCCGACCAAGTCAGCAGCGTTCTCGCGATTGGCCAGTACACGCGCGTGCTCCGAACTCGCCCCACCTTGCGAGAGAATGTAGACCGACGAGCCGTAAACACGCCGATCGCGGAACGCATCCGCGTGAATCGACACGAACAGATCAGCGCGCTGACGCTGAGCGATTTCACGCCGCTTGCCCAGGGCCACGAAGTAATCCCCTTCGCGGGTCAAAATCGCCTGCATACCGGGCTCGGCGTCGATCAACCGCTTGAGACGCTGCGCAATCTGCAACGCGACGATTTTCTCACGCACACCGCTCGGCCCGATTGCCCCCGGATCTTCCCCACCGTGCCCCGGATCAATCGCAACGATAATGTTCTTTTGTGCCAGAGACACCACTTTGCGCGTATCCCGCGGCGAATGCGGCAGCTCGACCACCAAGCGGTACCCGAAATCCCCCGACGGCGCGAGCAGGTAGCTGCGCGGCTGTGAGGTCTCGTCCAAATCCAACACCATGCGCAACGATTCGCCGCGCTCACCAAAGCGTATGCCCTTGACCACGCCGGCATGATCCGGTTTGAGCGACGGCACGACGCTGATGTCGCGGATATCCACCACGGCACGATTTGGATTGTCCAGCGCAAAGCTGCTGTGCTTCACCGCCGCAGAGATATCGAGCACGACGCGCGTCTGCTCGGGTTCATCCCAAATGCGCACGTCTGTGATCGAGACCGCAGCGGCTGCCCCGCTGATCAGCCATAAGGCGACAGCGAGACTGCTCTTGAGTCTGAGTTGCATGTCGTTTCCCCCCGCCTGTTCACCCCACCGGGTGCTGCGGAACTTCATCTCCAGCCGCCCGCAAACCACAACGCGGGTGACATCCCGAAATTAAGGTAACGCGAGACAACGACAAAAAGCAAGAATTTTTCTTTTGTTATTAGCTATCTATAAATGACTATTTATGTAGAACCTGAATGAACTCGCGCAATCTTGTGATCAGACTGACGAATTCTCCTGCCAATTTTTCAGCAACGCCGTCGCAGCGGCGCTGCGCGCGGTCACCGTCGCAGTGCGCCCGCCTTCGGGCTCGATGCGCAACTCGATGAGCAAATCGGCTGGCGGCAAAACACCCTCGCCTCGCTGTGGCCACTCCACCACCAGCGTCAGCGACTCGCCGAGCAGATCGCGCAGTCCGAGATATTCCAACTCCTCGGGGTCACCCAGACGATAGAGGTCCATGTGCACCAAGCGACGGACCGGCAACACATAGTCTTCCAGCAAGGTGTAGGTCGGACTGCGGACAGGACCCTGTTCACCCAAGGCGCGCAATAACGCCCGCACAGTGTGGGTTTTGCCCGCACCAAGATCGCCACGCAACGCAATGTAGAAAAACCCCGACGGCAGAACGGCCGCCAAACCCTGCGCCCAGCGATCGGTCGCGGCAGGATCGGCCAGAAACCAGGCGTGGCTGCTCACGAATTCAACACCGCGGGCAGCGCCTCAACCACATCACTGGGCAACATGCCGCGCTGCCCCATGCGCGCCGCCACACGATCACCCGCCCGCGCATGAGCCACAACCGCGGCACCAACCACCTGCAGCAACGACAGTTCCGGCGCTTGTGCAATAAGCGCGGCGATCGTGCCCGTCAGCACATCGCCCATGCCGCCACAGCCCATCCCGGGATTGCCCTGCCCGCATACCAGTACGTCGCCCTGCGGTTCAGCAACCAAAGTGCCCGCACCTTTGAGCACCGTCACCGCCCCAGTAGCCTCAGCCAACTGCCGCACCGCACCAAAGCGATCGGCCTGCACCTGCGCCGTGCTGCACCCCAGCAAGCGCGCGGCTTCACCGGGATGTGGCGTGATCACGCAGCGCGCGGGCCAGGTTTGTTGTGTAGACATCAGGTTCAGCGCGTCGGCATCCAGCACCACCGGGCCATCAAAGGTCATGGCCCGGGCCAGCAGGGCACGCCCCCAATCCTGGGTGTCCAGACCGGGCCCCACGGCCAATACCGACGCTCGCTGGAACAACGCTAAGAACTCCTCATCGTTCTCCCCAGCCGCGCGCACCATCAATTCCGCCCGGCTGGAGCAGACTTCCGCACGACACGCCGGGTGCGTCAGCACGCTGACCAGCCCGGCACCGGCGCGCAACGCCGCGCCAGCGCACAAACGGATGGCCCCGCTGTAACCCGGCGCACCGCCCATCGCCAACACATGCCCATGACGCCCCTTGTGGCTGTTGCGACGGCGCGTCGGCAGCCACGACAACGGTGCGTGTTCCGGCATCAGATAGGCCGATGGTTTTTCCTGTCGATACACCTGCTCGGGCACATCAAGATCAGCAAAGTCATGCTGCCCAACATGGTCTAGGGCGTCGCCTGTGAACAAGCCCTGCTTGCGGCCGATGAAACTGACCGTGAGATCAGCACGCACGGCATCGCCCAGCACCGCACCGCTATCTGCACGGATCCCCGACGGCACATCCAGCGCGAGCACCGGCGTATCAGCAGCGTTGAGCGCCGCGATGGCCTGGGCATAGGCGGAATCCACGTTACGCGCCAGACCAGTTCCCAACAGGCCATCGACCATCACATCACAGTCGAGCACCGCATCAGACAATGCGCCGGATTGCACGCCAAGACCTGCCGCCTCAAAGGCATTCCACGCGGTCAAGGCCTCGCCTTTGAAGCGTGCCGGATCGGACAGCAACCAAACCTTGACGGCACAGCCATCCAAGCGCGCCAAACGCGCGACCTCCAGCGCATCACCTCCGTTGTTGCCCGGCCCGACCAAAACACCCAAGGTTTGCACCTGCGGCCAATGCTGACGCAGCTTTTGCCACGCGCAGGCGGCGGCCCGCTGCATCAGGGTGTAGCCGTCAATGGCACAATCGCGAATGACGCAAGCATCCAGGTTGCGCACCTGCTGTGCGCTGTACAGTGGCAAGCCCTTATCCATCCGCCCATTATCCTCCACACGCGTACGCTGTAGAACCGCTCGAATGACTTCCCCCCTTGCTCTTGACCCCACGCAAACGTTGCGCGATCTCCAGCAGTGGGCGTCAGAACTGGGTTTTTCGGGGCTGGCGGTCAGTCGCGCTGACCTGCAGCGCGACGACGAACTGATGCGGCGCTGGATTCAGGAAGGCCTGCACGGCGAGATGGACTACCTGGCCCGCAACGCCACACTGCGTCGCGAGCCCGCAGCACTGGTTCCAAACACCATAAGCGTGATCAGCCTGCGCATGCCGTACTGGCCGAAAGCCACCAGCGCGCGTGATGTCCTGCGCACACCGCACAAGGCTTACATTAGTCGCTACGCCCTGGGCCGCGACTATCACAAGACCGTACGCGGACGCTTACGCCAGCTTGCCCAGCGTCTCGAAAAACGCATCGGCCCGTTCGGTTTCCGCGCTTTTGCCGACAGCGCCCCAGTGCTGGAAAAAGCCCTGGCCCGTGACGCCAGCCTGGGCTGGATTGGCAAAAACACGCTGTTGATCGACAAGCAGCAAGGTTCGTATTTCTTCCTGGGTGAGCTGTTCACCGATCTCGCCCTGCCACCCAGCGATGCCGCAGCGGTGGACAATGCCTGTGGAGCTTGTCAGGCCTGCATCCGCGCCTGCCCGACCGGCGCGATTCTGCCAGAAGGCCGGCTGGATGCACGACGCTGCATCTCGTACCTGACCATCGAACTCAAAGGCCGCATACCGCTGGACATGCGCGCGGCGATTGGCAACCGCATATTCGGCTGCGACGACTGCCAACTGGTGTGCCCATGGAATCGTCACGCGCAAGCCACAACGGACCGAGATTTTGTGGTTCGGCATCAGCTGGACAACCCTGACTTGATCAGCCTGTTCGCCTGGACAGAAGAGGAATTTCTCAAGCGTACCGAGGGCATGCCGCTGCGCCGCGCAGGCTACATCAGCTGGCTACGCAATCTCGCCGTCGCGCTTGGCAACGGCCCAGCCAACACCGAGGTGATCAAGGCTCTAAATGCACGCCGCGACCACCCTTCCGAGATCGTGCGCGAGCATGTGAGCTGGGCCCTGAACAAACTCCTGGATGACCGAAAAAACATCGATCAGCCGGTGTCGGATTCACCATGACACTGCGCGCGCAGGGCTGCGTTGTCGGCCTCGAGTCGCGCCAAACGCTCACGCAAGGGATACATACGCGCGGCCACCTCCTGCTCGGTAAAACGCGGCGTGATGTGCTGTCCACAATTCCAGTCAAAAGCCTGCAAATGCAACCGGAAAATGCGTTCCAGCTTGGCCTTGTATGACGCCTCGCAGAACATGTCCGTTAAGGCGGGATCATCATCAAGCGCAAGCGTTTCAACACGCACATAGACCTTCAGCCTCGCGCGCTGAGCATAGTCCATCAAGAATAAGCAGGCGCGATCGTTAGCCGCCAGATTGCCCGCGCTGATGTACTGCCGGTTGCCCCGATAATCGGCGAAAGCCAGCGTCTTTGTGTCGAGACATTTGAGAAATCCGGGAGGGCCGCCACGGTGTTGCACATACGGCCAACCGGTTTCCGACACGGTGGCCATGTAAAAACTGTCACGCGCCTTGATGAACGCCGCCACGTCATCGGACAACTGATCAAACGCCCGATTGCCTTTGAACTCGCGCCAGAATTGACCAACCCCGCGACTGACTTGCACGGCTTCAACGCTGGGCGTCGACGCGATCTGCAAAAACCCGTAAGTCATTGTGTGCTCTCAAACCAAGCGGGCCAGGGCTTGTGCCCTGACCCGACAGGCATCATGCGGCCTCAGCAGCTTGAACCTCGGGGAAGTCGATATCCGTCTTGGCGACTTCGTTGAGGTAGTTCGTGAAACTGTTCATCGCCACCAAAGCCACGATGTCCACAATCTGGGCCTCACTGAAGCCAGCGCTTTGTACGTCGTCAATATCGGCCTGACTGACATGACCGCGCTCACGAGCGACCTGAGCAGCAAAGCGCACGGCTGCCCGCGCTTTGTGGTCTCCCGAACCACCCTGTCGGTTCAGGGCGATCTCCTCCGGGCTCATCTTCACGACATTCAAACCAAGGTAGGTGTGCGCGGCAAGGCAGTAGTTGCATCCATTGATCTGAGCGACAACCAACGCAATACGTTCGCGCGTCTTGACATCGAGGGCCTTTGAAAGCTCGCTGTGGAAACGGGAAAACCCCTCCAATGCGATCGAACTTTGACCAATCAAACGATACAAGTTGGGCACGACACCCAACTGTTTATTGATGACCTCAAGCGTCGGCTTGGACCCAGCAGGTACCGCCTCAAGGGAGGGGATAGAAAGACGTGCCATAACATGCTCCTTTCAAAATCCGGCCCCGAGTGGGCCGGCTGGAAACAGCATATGCCCTCCCATATTCTGTGATAATTAGGCAAAATTAAAAATAACCCTTCCATTTTTTGGAATAATAATGGATCGACTTGAAGCCATGGCCATGCTGGTGGCCGTGACCGAAAACGGTAGCCTGTCGGCAGCAGGTCGCGCCATCAAGGTGCCTTTGGCGACCCTCAGCCGCAAAATCTCGGATCTGGAAAGTCAGCTGGGCACGCGTTTGCTGATCCGAACCACGCGCAAGCTAACGCTGACGGATGCTGGCGAGGCCTATGTCGCCGCGGCGCGTCGCATACTGGAACAAGTCGACGAGGCAGAACGCGAAGCAGCCGGCGAGTTCTTGCAGCCCAAGGGCGAACTGGTCGTAACCGCACCGGTCATGTTCGGACGCGTGCACGTGGTCCCGATCATGGCCAATTTCTTGTCAACGTACCCGGACATCACGATCCGTCTGATCCTGACCGACCGCAACGTCGATCTGGTTTGCGATCATGTTGATATGGCCGTGCGTATCGGCCAGCTCCCCGACAGTTCGATGGTCGCCACTCAGATTGGAAGCATGCGGGAGCTCACCTGCGCTCATCCCTCTATGCTGGCAGCGCGGGGCGTGCCACAGACACCCAGGGAACTGGATGCCTACCCTTGCGTAACCGTCGATGGCCCAATGCCATCACCCTCCTGGCGCTATCGTGATCCCGCATCAGGCGCCGTTATCGACATGTCGATTCAGCCACGCTTGACGGTCACCACACCGGAGGCCGCAGCTCAAGCCGCGCAACACAACATCGGCGTCGCCCGCCTGCTGCACTACCAGGTCGCGGAGGGCATCAAACGTGGTGACCTGCAGATTTTGCTCGAGGCCTTTGAGCCGCAACCGGCGCCCGTGCACCTGGTCCACGTGTCACGCCGACACATGCCGCTGAAATTGCGTCGTTTCCTGGATTTTGCCGCACCGCAATTGCGCCAAGCACTTGAAGCGATCGGCGCAACGCACAACGCACAAGGCGCAAGCTAGTCGGAATTCACCAACCTGCGCGCTTGCTGTGCGAGTAAAGGATCCGGCCAAGCTTTCGCCGGATCATTGAGCGCAGCGTCAATCGCGCGCGCCAGCACTTTGCCCAACTCGACACCGAACTGGTCAAAGCTGTTGAGCCCCCAAAGCCAACCCTGGACGAAACAACGGTGTTCATAGGCGGCGAGCAAAGCGCCCAAGCTGAACGCATCAAGCCGCTCCAGCCAGATCAAGCTGGACGGGCGATTGCCATCAAACTGCCTCCAGGCCGCAGCGGCGCCTTCATGACCGCCGTCGCGACCGTCACGGCCATGGCTCAATGCCGCCGATTGAGCCAGTGCGTTGCCGAGCAATTGAGACTGCATGGCGGCGTCACCACCAGGTACGACACGCGGCAAAATAAAGTCCACCGGGTGCGCTTCAGTGCCCTGGTGCAGCATCTGGAAGAAGGCGTGCTGCACGGATGTGCCAACACCACCCCATTGCACCGGGCTGGTCGCATGCGTCAGTGGATTGCCGTCGCGCCCGACTGACTTGCCGTTGCTTTCCATTTCCAGCTGCTGCAACCAGTTGGGGAGCTCGCCCAGGCGCTCGCTATACACGGCGGTCACCTGACTCGACGCACTCAGGAAGTTGCGATTCCAGATGCCAATCAAGCCCCAGATCACCGGCAAATTTTGATCCAACGGCGTGGTGAAAAAGTGCTTGTCCATGGTGGCTGCCCCGGCCAGCAGTTGCTCGAAACGCGACCAACCCAAAGCCAGCGCAGCAGACAAACCCACCGTGGACCACAGGGAAAAGCGCCCTCCCACCCAGTCCCACATGGCGTAGGTTTTCTCGGCAGGAATGCCAAATGCCACCGCTTTATCGACCGCCGCCGTGACCGCCACACATTGACGGGCAACATCTCCCCCGCCAGCGGTCAGCCATTGCCGCACATGGTCCGCGACGAGTTGAGTTTCCAGTGTGGTGAAGGATTTTGAAGCGATGACACACAGGCAGCGCCGCGGATCCAGTTCGCGCAAGCGCACAGTCAGATCTGCCGCATCAGGATTGCCCAGAAAATGAGCACGAAGACCATCCTCTGACGGCTCCAAACCGGCCAGCGCGTCGACCACCAGCCGCGGCCCCAGATCCGAACCGCCAATACCGATGTTGATCACATCGGTGTAGGTCTGACCTGCGGCATTGCAGATTTCGCCAGCCAAAACACCATCGACCAGTTGACGCATGCGCTGCTGCTCAGCCACAACCTGATCACGCACCGCATCGCCGCACTCGGCACTGCGCAGCGCGCTGTGCAGGACAGCTCGCCCTTCACTCTGATTGATTTCGTCACCACGGCACATGGCGGCCATGGCTGCAGGCAACTCGCACACCTCAGCCAATGCAATGAGGTCGGAAATCACCGCCGCATCCAGCCGTTGACGGGCAAAATCCAGGCGCAACGGCCCAGCATCCAAGGCTAATTCGGCACGGAGCTGAGCTTCGCCATCAATGATCTGGGCAAGGTGGAGCTTTTCCCAGCGCGCAGCATGCTCACGCAGAACCTGCGTCGTCGGCGTATTGCCGACATGCAACATCAGCTATCGAGCAGCCGCGCCGGGGCCGATCAGGCGGCCTGAACCGGAATCGTGTTGCGCGTGTGCGTCACGTGATTGGTTTCGTCAAGGTAGACGAGCTTAGGCTTGTGAATTTCAGCCTCAGCGTTGCTCATACCGACGTAGGCGCAAATGATCACACGATCACCCACACGGGCTTTGTGCGCGGCGGCACCGTTGACCGAGATGATGTGTGAACCGGCTTCAGCGCGAATCGCATAGGTTTCGAAACGCTCGCCGTTGCCCAGATTGTAGATCTGGATCTGCTCGTATTCGCGAATGCCGGCCGCGTCGAGAAGATCACCATCAACCGCGCAGGAGCCTTCGTAATCCAGCTCTGCGTGGGTCACACACGCGCGATGCAGTTTGGCTTTCAACAAGGTGACTTGCATGACGAACCTCTAAAATTCTTTGTTTTCAGCAACTTGTGCTGATTTCCAAGCGCCTGAGCGCGAAACGAACCGGCGAGTTTAACGGCCCTTGCAAGGGCTATCAAGCCGCATCAAGGTCAACAGTAACATTGTCGATCAGTCGTGTGCCGTCGAGCTTTGCTGCAGTCAATACCACGAATTGCTGCGTTGCGTCATCCGGAACCTCCAGATTGGCCTGACGCACCTGGAAAAATTGCGTTTGCAATCCGGCACTGTCGATCCGTTCACGCCCCTGCGCCTCAATGGCGGCATAATCCCGCCGCCCTTGGCGCAGCGCTTCAATCGCCTCACACAGACTGGCGTAGATCACCTCGGCCTGCGCGCGTTGGGCATCGCTCAAGTACGCGTTGCGTGAACTCATGGCCAGACCGCCCGGCTCGCGCAAAGTCGGCATGCCCACAATGTCGATGGGTAGATGCAAGTCACGGACCATGCGCCGGATGATCGTCAACTGCTGATAGTCCTTGAGGCCAAACACGGCTGAGTCCGGCTGCACCAGGTTGAAGAGCAGGCTGACCACCGTTGTCACTCCCTCAAAATGACCCGCCCTGTATTCGCCACACAACAAACTCGACAGCCCAGGAACGGCCACTTGAGTCAGATTGTCACGGCCGTTGGGATAAACCTCGGCCTCTTCCGGCGCAAACACCATGTCCACACCGCGGGTCGCCAGCTTGGCGCAATCGGCCTGCAGGGTTCGTGGGTATTTGTCGAGATCCTCGCCCGCCGAAAATTGCAGCGGATTGACGAAAATACTTACCACCACGCGATCGCCACGCTCGCGAGCAGCATCCACCAGTGACAGATGCCCGGCGTGCAGACTGCCCATGGTCGGCACATAGCTGATGCGCTGACCCGCTTGACGCCAAGCCTGAATACACGGACGCAGCTCATCAATGCGATGAATCAGGCGCATGTGGGCTCCTTAGCCGCCGAAGGTGTGCTCGGCATCGGGATAAGCCCCTGATTTTACGGATTTAACATACTGGCGAATGGCGCCTTCCACATCGCCAGAATCGGCCAGGAAATCGTGCACGAAACGTGGCCGACGACCACGACTGATACCGAGAATGTCATGCACGACCAGAATCTGGCCATCCACATGCGGGCCGGCGCCAATGCCGATCACCGGCACGCCGGCCGCATCGGTGATGGTCTTGGCCAGCGTATTGGGCACGCATTCCAGGAGCAACATGTCCGCACCGGCCTCTTCGAGCACGCGGGCGTCCTCAATCATCTCAGCCGCAACGGCTTCATCGCGACCCTGAACCTTGAATCCGCCCAGCTTGTGAATGAGCTGCGGACGCAACCCCAGATGGCCGCACACCGGCACCCCACGATCGGTCAGAAAACGCACGATCTCGGCTTGTACAGCGCCGCCTTCGAGCTTGACCATCTTGGCAAAGCCTTCCTGCATCAGCCGACGGGCGTTGAAAATCGCCTCGTCAGTGGTAGAGAAGCTCAGAAACGGCATGTCTGCGACGAGAAAACCGCGTTGCAGGCCATGTGCAGTGGCACGTGTGTGGTAAACGATATCGTCGATGGTCACCGCCACCGTGCTGGGTTGGCCATGAATCACCATGCCCAGCGAGTCGCCCACCAGCACCAATTCGACACCCGCAGTGTCCTCCAGCTTGGCGAAACTGGCGTCGTACGCGGTCAGGCAGGCGATTTTCTCGCCCTCTTCGCGCATTTTGGCGAAGTCCTGCAGGGTCAGCGGTCGGATGCTGTCGTCAGAAGTGGAGGGATACATAGGGGTCTCCAGAAGGGGCGCCTATCATACTGATGTTCAGCGCCGGGATGTCACACGCTCCGCGCCCACAACGGCAAGGCCGGTGCAGACAGGTCCGCAAGGCACTGAGCCACCCGGCCCTGCCCCGGAATTTGAGCCCGCGCAGCAATATCCTGCCATGGTTCAAGCACGAAGTTGCGTTGCTGCAGCTGCGGATGCGGCACACTCAAACCTGGCTGAGCAATCACTTGATCCCCCAGGCACAGCAAATCGAGATCCAACTCACGCGACTGCCAACGGGCTCCAGGGCGACGCACCCGCCCATGATCGCGTTCGATACTCAGCAGCGCCTCCAGCAAGGGCGTCGCGTCAAGCGCTGTGCGCATGGCCGCGACCGCATTGCAGTAGTCGGGCTGGGGCGGATCAGACGGATCGGCAGTCAGGGCCGGACTGCGATAAAACGCCGAAACCGCGACAAGCTGTGTATCCGCCAACTGATGCAACGCGCGCAGCGCAGAACGCAGCAGCGTGGCGGAATCGCCCAGATTGCTGCCCAAGCCAACCCAGGCGATCTGTAAACTCATATCAGCGGCGTTTGCGTCGCCGACGACGACGCCCGGTGCGTGCGCCAGCCGGGCCGTTGGGGGCAGCTTCGGACATGGCTTGACGCTCTTCGTGGCTGACATCCTGAAACTGAGTCCACCAATCGACCAGCTCCTGATCGGCCTCGCCGGCCTGCGCACGCAGCGCCAAAAAGTCATAGGCCGCACGAAAACGTTTGTTTTCCAGCAACCGGAACGGACGCTTGCCGCGGCGGAAATCAAACCGCGATTGCAGATGCCAGATATCCGCCTGCATGCCGGAAAAGCGCCGCGGTATCGCCACCGTGCGGCATTGCTCGCCGATCACGTCGCTGGAACCTTGGGCCAGTGCCGGCGATGGCGGCACACCTTTCTCTCGCAGGGCCTGAGCGGCGGCCCGTGCTGGCGCCCACAACATGGCCGCAAACACAAACGCCGGCGTAACCGGTTTGCCCTCGGCCAAACGCTGTGCGGTGCTGCGCAAGGCCAATCGAATCAGGTTTTCGACCTGCCCGCTGTCATCGGCATCTATCGCGGCGGCAACCTGCGGGAACAGCACGCCGTACAGGCCAAATTGCAGCAAGCTGTCGAAGTTGGCTTCGGCCTTTTCCGACAAGAACAGCTTGAGCACTTCGTCGAACAACCGCGCTGGAGGCACATCCGCCAACAGATCGATCAACTCAGGAATCGGTTTGGCCGCCGATTCATCAATCGTGAAATCCAACTTGCTGGCGAATCGCACCGCACGCAGCATGCGCACCGGGTCTTCGCGGTACCGGGTGATCGGGTCACCAATCAACCGCAGACGGCGCTCGGCCAAATCCTGCATGCCCCCAACGTAATCGACCACAGCATAGTCGCGAATGTCGTAATACAAGGCATTGATGGTGAAATCACGACGGAATGCGTCCTGCTCCATGGAGCCGTAAACGTTGTCGCGCAGAATGCGTCCGCTGTCATCAAGCAGGTGAGCGGCTTCGTCCCCGTCGCTGTCGTCATCGTCGTCGTCAGCGGTAAGCGCTGCATCCGCCTCAGCCATCTCGTCGACATCTTCTTCGTCGGGACTGCGCGGTGCGGCGCGAAAGGTTGCCACCTCAATAATTTCACCGCCAAAGCGCACATGGGCCAAGCGGAAACGACGCCCGATCAGGCGACAACGCCGGAACGTGTCCTGAACTTCTTCGGGCCGCGCATCGGTGGCGACATCAAAATCTTTGGGGTCCAGACCGACCAACAGGTCGCGCACACCACCGCCAACCAGCAGCGCTTGGTAGCCAGCGTCTTTGAGCCCATAAAGGGTCTGCAACGCGGCGCGGCTGAGGCGCGAGCGCGAAATCGTGTGTTCCGGGCGTGGCACCCGAATGGGATCGCTAATGGAACTGCTCCGCAAACAAAAGAACCCCGGAACGGGGTTCAGATGGCCTGATTATAGGGAAACTTGGCTGAGTTTCGCAGCGTTTCGCCGTCGCGGGCTTAAAACAGTTCGACCGCTCCGGAATCCATCGAGACCTGTTCCACTGGTTTATGCGGCTTACGTTTCCAATCTTCGTGCTTGGGTTCGATGCGTGCCCGCGCTTCGGCCAAATCAGTAACGCTGGCTGAGGTTCCTTGCACACTGCCAATGCCACTTTGCAACGAACGCGCTTCACCGCCCATGTCCGCCAAACGATCCAGATGGGTGTAAGCCGCATTCACCGCCTGTGTGGTGATGTCACCAAACTGTAGAGAGCGCACAGCGCGATTGACCGCCGCCGCAATCCGCTCGCCACAGGCCGAGACCTGGCCTATGCCCTCTGCCAGAGCGCGGTTAATACCTTCGGCTTGGCCGACCAGCGTTTCGACCCGGCTGCGTGCGTCTTCGCTGGCCGCCATGTCACGCGCGGCCATGTCTTTGACCGCATTGCGCACTTTGGCCATAGCCTCACGTGAGTCGTGAACGCGCTTGCGGATCTGGTCGTTGAAGCTGGTGGAACGCTCTGACAAGCTGCGGACCTCTTCCGCCACGACCGCGAAACCGCGACCAGCGTCGCCAGCACGCGCCGCTTCAATCGCGGCATTGAGCGCCAACAAATTGGTCTGATCGGCGATCGATTTGACGTCCTCAAGGAGTTCGAAAACGGCGTCCAGATGGCCTGCCATATCGTCGATACGATCAACGTTCTGCGCGCTGTGATTGCTCTCTTGGGCCAGCACATCAACCAGGCGACTCATTAGTTCGCCAGCGCGCGAGGCGAATCCACGCAGGTCCAATGCACCGCTGTCATCACCCGCTTCGACAATGCGCCGCATCTCGCCCTCTTGGGCATTCGAATGGCGCTGAATCTCATCGAAGCTGGAACCGATATCCGACACCGCCTCGGCCACCAAATCGTGGACCCGTTGCATTTCTCCACGCAGAGCGGCGATCTCACCTTCCGCCATGTGCTGTGTATCGCGCAACAACTGGCGATAGCGCTCGACTTCGCTGTTATCAACCGGCTTACGCGCACCACTTTGAATGCTGATGTGACCATCGGCGACCGACCAGAGCAAAAAGCCCCAGGAGCCAACCATTGCGGCCATGACCATCCATAGCAACGCGGGGTGCACCGGGGCCAATGCGCTGACACACACCGCAAGGGTGGTGGCCAGGGGCATCATCAGAGGTTTGTAGTCGGCTTTGATCATTGCAGTGTTCTCCATGATCTTTGTCATCGGCAGTTTTGTTTGAGTCTTGAGCCCACACGGGCAAATTCACTGAGCACACCAGCCACCTCGCCCAAGCTGGCTTGTGTGCATGCCGCATCCATGCGGTGGGCCGCGCCTGGCATACCCCAAACCACGCTGCTGGCCTCGTCCTGAATCAAGGTGAACGCCCCTTCGTCGCGCATCGTCCTGAGTCCGCGCGCGCCGTCTTCGCCCATTCCGGTCAACAGCACACCGCAGGCGTTCGCTCCGCAATTGGCCGCGACCGAGCGGAACAGCACATCGACGCTGGGCCGATGGCGGTTCACCGGCGGCCCCTTGTTCAATCGGCAATACCAACGCGCCCCGCTGCGGGCGACTTCGAGATGATCGTCACCCGGCGCGACATAGGCGTGCCCCGGACGAATTTCCTGCCCATCGCTGGCCTGAAACACAGCCAGTGCCGAGCACTTGTTCAGTCGTTCCGCGAACGATGCGCTGAACGCTTCGGGAATGTGCTGAGCAATCACGATCGCAGGCGAGTCTGCGGACAACTGGCTGAGCACTTCACGCACCGCCTCCGTGCCTCCCGTGGATGCGCCAATGGCTATCAGACGGTCGGTGGTCTCGTAACGCATCTGCTTCGCTGAAGATGGCCGCGGCGGCGGTGGCGTATCGGCAGCAATGCGTGGTCGGCTGATCGCGGCAATTTTGACCTTCTCAATCAAATCCGCGGCACTGGCGGCCAAACCCTCGGCCACACCGAGGGTGGGTTTGGCGACGAAATCCACCGCGCCAAGCTCCAATGCATTGAGCGTCGTGCTCGCCCCTTTCTGGGTCAGGGATGACACCATGACCACCGGCATCGGCCGCAACCGCATCAGATTTTCCAAAAACTTGAGTCCGTCCATGCGCGGCATCTCGACATCCAGAGTCAACACATCCGGATGCAGATCTTTGATCTTCTCGCGCGCGATGAAGGGATCCTGCGCCGTGCCGACGACCTCAATCTCAGGGTCCTGACTTAAAAGCTCTGTGAGCAACTGCCGCACCAGGGCGGAATCGTCGACAATCAACACACGAATGCGCCGGCTCATGAGAACAACTCCACAGCACCGGCGCTTGCAGTGGCCTGATGCTCCAGCGCACTTTCTTCTCGTTCAATTTCCGGCGCCTCGGCCACCGCCAAGGTGTGCACCATGACCTGTCCGGTGTGGGGAAAATAGTGAATGCGGCGCGCTCGATCGCCGCCCATATCCTGTGCGACCACACGGATATGCTCGCGCTTGAGAAAATCCAGCACAAAGACGGCGTTCTGCTTGCCAACCGAGCTGCGCGTCATGCTGCGCGCGACGTTTGCGCCGCCAAACACTTTGGCTTGCAGGGCGTCACGGCGTGCGCCCAGGCCCAACAATCCGTTGATCAGCAGCTCCATCGCGTGCACGCCATAGCGCGCGCCCGCCAAGCCATCGCTCAGGCGGTTTTGCGGCAGCAAAAAGTGATTCATTCCGCCGATCTGGCGCTGCGGATCATAGATGCACGCCGCCACACAGGAGCCCAGCAAGGTCACGATCATCATGTCACTGGCAGTGGCGTAATACTCGCCCGGCAGAACCTTGATGGCTTCGGTACGAAAGTGACGATCTCGGTACAGAAAATGTGCTGTACCAACACCGAGCATCTCGCTGTCGCTGGGCAAACCATGAGACCGCGGCAGCGCGCTCATGGGGACAATCGCCGATAGGTCGTTCGCCCAACCATTGCGAACAAATCCTCGCTCTGGAACTGGCTCTCCGAGTGACCCACATACAAATGGCCGCCAGGGCTGAGCAGCGCCGCAAACCGTCTAACCAACTCGCGCTGCGCGGCTTTATCGAAATAAATCATGACGTTGCGGCAAAACACCACATCCAGAGGTGCGCGCACCGGCCACTTGGGCGCAAGCAGATTAACCTGCTGGAACTGCACTTTCTTAAGCAACTCCGGGCGGATGCGGCAACGCCCGGCATTGGGCCCCTGACCCTTCAGGAAGAAGCGCTGCCGGCGCGCCTTGGCAAGATCTTCGATGCGTTCGATGGGATAGATACCCTGAGCTGCGGTTTGCAGGACTTGCGTGTCAATGTCACTGGCGATGATTTCCACCCGACGCGGCCCTTGTGCGCCGACCTCATCCACCACCATGGCGATCGACCAGGGTTCCTCACCCGTGGAACTGGCACTGCACCAGATGCGAAAAAGGTCCTGCCCGCGCGCCTGGCGTAGGACCGTAGCGAGGTGATCGAAATGATGTGCTTCGCGGAAAAACGAGGTCAGATTGGTGGTCAGCGCGTTGGTGAAATGCTGCCATTCATCAGAATTTGGATTCCCATCCAACTGATCCAGATAGCTGGGCAGGGACTCCAAGCGCAGCGCCCGCAAACGCTTGGCCAGACGGCCCTGAACCATGGCTTGCTTGCTATCGCCCAAGGCGATGCCAGCACGCTGGTAAATCAGGCCACGGACCCGTTCAAAGGTCTTGCGATCCAATTGCTGATCGGGGGTTATCATCCGCTGTTCGCGCCGTTGTTAGGGTTGTGCGGTCGCACTACTGCGACCGCACATCGGGAGGGTCTTAGAACTCAGTCCAGTGCTCATCAACGTCCGCGGCTTTAGGCAGCGGAACACTGGCGGGTGCTTTCTCCTCACGCGTCGCGCGTTGGCGCTCCACAACCTGCGGATGAACTTTTGGCGCGGTCGTGCGGGCTGCCGGTTTAGCCGGCGCCTTGACCACAATGGCGGGCTCGTCGTCATCCAGGGCGATGCGGAAGCGAGCCACCTGACTGGCCAGTTCACTGCCCTGGTCGAGCATGGACTTGGCTGAGGCCGAAGACTCTTCAACCAGCGCGGCATTCTGCTGCGTCGCATCGTCCATCTGGGCAATGGTCTGGTTGATCTGCTCAATCCCGCTGGACTGCTCCTGCGAGGCCGCAGAAATCTCAGCCATGATGTCGGTCACGCGTTTCACCGCGGTGACAATTTCCTGCATGGTTGAACCGGCCTGCTCGACCAGTTTCGAGCCATCCTCAATGCGTTCCACCGAGTTGGAAATCAACGCCTTGATTTCCTTGGCCGCACCGGACGAGCGTTGCGCCAGTGAGCGCACCTCGCTGGCGACCACGGCGAAGCCACGTCCCTGCTCGCCGGCGCGGGCCGCTTCCACAGCCGCATTCAAGGCCAGAATATTGGTTTGGAAGGCAATCCCCTCGATGACACTGATGATGTCTTCAATCTTCTTCGAGGCTTCGGTGATTTCCGCCATGCGCGTGACCACGTCACCCACCACAGATCCGCCTTTGGTGGCGACATCCGACGCACCTATCGCGAGCTGATTGGCCTGCTTGGCGTTGTCGGCGTTCTGCTTCACGGTCGAGGTCAACTCTTCCATGCTGGAAGCGGTTTCCTCCAGGTTGGCCGCTTGTTGCTCGGTGCGGCTGGACAAGTCTTCGCTGCCGGCCGAGATATCCGACGCTGCTGCGTTGATGTCATCCGACGCACTCTTGATCGAAACCACCATGTCGCCCAGCGAATCAATCGTTTGATTCAGGTTGCTCTTCAACTCGGCGAAAGTGCCGCTGTACTCGGCATCCATACGCTCAGTCAGGTCGCCTTTGGCCAGAGCCGCAAGCACGCGGATGACATCGTTGAAGCCGGTCTGGCAGGTATCCAGCAACTGGTTGATGCCCGAGGCCAGGGACTCGAAGAACCCCGTTTTGCCATCCAAGCTCACGCGGTTGTCGAATTCGCCGCGGGTTGAGGCGGCCACGATTGCGCCGATCTCTTGCTCCACCGCCACTTCCGCGGTGCGATCAATCCACTCGACCACGGTGCCGGCATGGCTACCGTCCTCATTGATGATCGGGCTGGCGATCAAACCGAAGTACAAAGGCCCAACCTGAATCTGCGTGCGGTAGGTCTCACGCAGACGGTCCAACATCCCTGCCTGATGGGCAGGATTGCGATGGAACTGATCGATGGTGTTGCCGATCAGATTTTCGACGTTGAAGGTCGGCAGAACCTTGCGCAACTCATCTTGGTTACGTCGCAGCATTTCTTCCACCGCGCCATTCATGTAGATGATGGTGCGCTGTGCATCCGCGATCATCACATTGCCACTGACATTGTCCAGCGCATTGCGGATGCGCAGATTTTCCGCTGCGACCGCTTGCTCGCGACGCTGATTGTCGGCAATCCCATCAAGCATCTCGTTGATGCCATCGCACAACGCCTGCACCGCACCTTCCTTACCACTTGCGTCGATACGTGCACTCAAATCGCCGGACTGCGCCGCCGCCACGACCGCACTGGTCTGCTGGACCGCATCATCGACCGCCGCGTTGGCACGCACCTGCGCCGTGATGTCGGTGGCGTATTTGACCACTTTGATCGGGTTTCCAGCACCGTCGAAGACCGGGTTGTAACTGGCCTGAATCCAGATCTCCGAACCATCTTTGCCAAAGCGACGGTACTGGCCGGCATCAAACTCACCTTTGCCCAGACGTTGCCAAAATGCGGCGTATTCGGGCTTGGCCGCATCTTCCGGATCAACAAAGATGCGGTGATGCTTGCCCACAATTTCGTCCAGCCGGTAACCAACTGCAGCGAGGAAATTGTCGTTGGCGTGCCGGATCGTACCGTCCAGTTCGAATTCGATGACCGCCTGCGAGCGGTTGATAGCGGCAACCTGGCCTTCCAGATCGATCACATGTTGCGGATCGACCGCAGGCTCAGCCTGTTCTTTGGCGTGGCGCCAGATCACGACGCTGCCGGCGGCGATCGCGGCAATGGTCATGAAAGCCCAGGCCACAAAGCCGGACAGCGGCATTTGTCCACTGCCAAAAAGTCCGCCACCGACGGCCAGAGCCAGCGCCGCCGCGGTTGGGAGAATGACCCAGCCGTTGATGGCTGACGAGGATTGTTCGGATGTTGTCATTGGGGGGACTCCTGCCTAGGCGGCATTTTCTAAAACGGTCATATCGGAAGCGCTCATCAGGCATTCGATATCAACCAAAATCAGCATGCGGTCATCGATGGCGCCGAGACCGGTGATGTAGCGGGTATCCAGCACGCCGCTGAACTCAGGGGGCGGGCGAATTTGTGATTCAGCCAGGGTGAGCACATCAGACACCCCATCCACGATCATTCCGATCACTTTGTCCGCCACGTTGAGAATGATCATGACCGTGTGTTTGTCGTAGTCGGCCTGATCCAGCTTCAGTTTCAAACGCAGGTCCACCACCGGCACGATGGTGCCGCGCAGGTTGATCACGCCTTTGATGTAAGCCGGCGCTTCGGGCAAACGAGTGACACTGTCGTAGCTGCGAATTTCCTGCACTTTGAGAATGTCGACGCCATATTCCTCGCCGCCGAGGCGGAAACTGAGAAACTCGCGGCGTAAACCTTCGCCTTGGGCGAGCTTGTCATCCGTGACACTCGGGGTTTGGTCTTGGGTATCGTTCATGGCAATGCCTTTTTGATTGGGTTACGCAGCTGCGGCCATTTGCCGGCTGCGGATGACTTCGCCCACATCGAGAATCAGGGCGACGCGACCGTCACCCAGAATGGTGGCGCCGGAGATGCCGCTAACCCGGCGATAGTTGCGTTCAAGGCTCTTGATCACGACCTGTTGCTGACCGACCAGCTCATCCACGATGAGTGCAACCTGGCGACCATCAGCCTCGGCAATGACGACGATGCCCTGCTCCAAGGGCAGGTCTCGCCCGACAACGCCGAACAACTCACGCAATGACAGCAGCGGCAAAAATTCGCCGCGTACGTGCATCAGCCGCGCGTTGCCGGCCATGCTCTTCACGTCAGCCTGTTGCGGCTGCAGGGACTCGACCACGCTGTTGAGCGGCAAGATGTAGATTTCTTCACCCACGCGCACTGACATGCCATCCAGAATGGCCAGGGTCAGCGGTAAACGAATGGTGACTTTGGTGCCAACACCGGTATGGGATTCGATATCGACCGTGCCACCCAGTGACTGGATATTCCGACGCACCACGTCCATGCCGACACCACGGCCCGAGATATCCGTCACCTCAGCCGCGGTGGACAGGCCCGGTGCGAAGATCAGCTGCCAGACGTCGCTGTCCGGCATGTTGTCCGGCAGTGACATGCCTGCATCACGCGCCTTGGACAGAATTTTGTCGCGATTCAGACCTTTGCCATCGTCGCTGACCTGAATGGCGATATGGCCGCCCTGATGCCAGGCACTCAAGCGGATACTGGCTTGTGCCGGCTTACCCGCTGCTTGACGCTCGTCAGGCATTTCAATGCCGTGATCAATGGCGTTGCGCACGATGTGATTGAGCGGATCAACGATTTTCTCGATGACCCCTTTGTCCAGCTCGGCCCCTTCTCCGGATGTTTCCAGAACAACCTGCTTACCCAAACGGGTGGCCGTATCTCGAACCACACGCGGGAAACGGCTGAACACGAAATCTACCGGCAGCATGCGCGTGGACATCACCGCTTCCTGCAGGTGCCGGGTATTGCGCTCCAGTTCGGACAGGCCGCTCAGAAGCAGTTCATTGGAGACGGGGTCCAACGTGCGTGCTGTCTGCTCCAACATCGACTGGGTAATGACCAACTCACCGACCAGATTGATCAACTGATCGATCTTCTCGGTGGCGACGCGAATTGAACCGCCATCTTTGTTGGCTGGCCCAGGGCGCGATGCCGGCGCTGCTTTGGCCGGCGCTGCGGCAGGAGTATCCGCAACCGGCGCGTCCACATCACTTTCGACAGCAGCGGCTACAGCAACGCTCTGCGTTTCAATGGTCAGATCACACTCATCCTCAACCCAGGCAAAAACCTCTTGAATGTCGTTTTCGCAGACATTGCCGCGCAAGCTGATGGTCCAGCGCAGATAGCACTGTTCCGGATCGACATCCGGATAGCTGGGCAAACCGCTGTCGTCGACCTCCATGGTGGTCTCGCCCAGACGCGCTAGCTCACGCAGGATACGCAGCGGATCATTGCCGGTAAGCATGATGTCGCGATGCGGTGCGAACACTATCTTCCAGACTTGCTCTGCCCGATCTTCGCTCGGCGTCTCGGAAGCGGCCACCGGCGTCGCCTCATTGCTAAGCATGGCCTGGATTTCCGCGCGCACGCCCGCCGCACTGGCGACCTCATCATCACGTCCATCACGCGCGCACTCGAGCATCTCTCGCAGCACGTCGACACTGCGCAGAACGAGGTCTGTGAGTGCCTGCTCCGGCGCACGTTGCCCAGCGCGAACCTGGTCCAATAGGGTTTCCAGGTCGTGGGTAAACGTCGAAATATCACTAAAGCCGAAAGTTCCGGCTCCGCCTTTGATGGAGTGTGCTGCACGAAAAATCGTATTGACCGTTTCCGCGTCGGCCGCATCCGGGTCCAGTTCCAGCAGAGCCGCTTCCATGGCCTGCAATCCTTCGAAACTTTCCTCGAAGAAAGCCTGATGGAATTGCTTCATGTCGATGCTCATGATTGCCGACTCCCGGACGATCAGCTCAGAACACGGTTAACCGTGGCGATCAGCTGTTCGGGATCGAACGGCTTGACCAGCCAACCGGTTGCGCCGGCCGCTTTGCCTTCCATCTTTTTGTCCTGACCCGACTCGGTGGTCAGAATCAGCAACGGGGTAAAGCGATAATTGGGCAACTGGCGCAACTCACGGACCAGGCTGATGCCATCCATGTTGGGCATGTTGACGTCTGCCAGAACCAGGTTGAACGATCCACTGCGTGCCTTACTCAAGGCGTCCACGCCGTCTTCGGCCTCAGTGACATCAAACCCCGCAGACTTGAGGGTGAACGCCACCATTTGACGCATGGATGGGGAGTCATCAACGGCGAGGATACTGGCCATCATTGAGCCTCTTGATTCGGAAATTGAAGTTGCAGGGCTTGTGCAAGTCCTAGACCAGCAGCGCCATCACGCAAGGTTTCGGTCGCTTGCGACCAGCTCACCGCGATGCCATCCGCAGCACATTGGCGAACGAAGGCGAGCAACAGCTGTAAACCGGCCGCATCCACGCGGCTCACACCACCGGCATCCAGGGTCACTTCTTTGCCACCCTCGAGCGCCGCATCCAAGGTCGTTTTGAGTTTGCTGGCATGCGCAATATCAAGCGCAGCGTGCAGTTGAACAGTTGACTGACTCATAAGAACACTCAGTGGGCGGTGACTTGTTGATGGATACGCTGCAGCAACTCGGCTTCTGCCAAAGGCACACCGCAGCGACGCGCCACATCGGTCGCCGGAATTCCGTCACGCACCAGCTGCACCGCCTCGTCAAAACCTCGACGCCGGCTGAACTGCACCGCCATGTCGTCAAATTTTCGTTGCCGTTGATCGACGGTGCGCATGCGCAATTCCAGATTGGCCAAGCACGTCGCCAGGCCCTCAACACTGGATTTGAGATCATTCATCGCGGCCTCGGTGGCGCCAGCAAAGGCCAGCTCCGCCTGTTGATGCTGTTGCATGCGCTCACGCACTTTGGCGTCGCCGCTGTCGAGGCTGCGCTGACGTCGCAGCAGCACCACAAGCACCGCCGCGAGCACACTGACCACGGCGAAAACCACGGCCGTGTAGCGATCAAAGTCCAGCAACATATCGAGGTCAAACATAAGATTTATCCTCCAACCGGCGCACCAGTTCGGCCGGCTTGAGCAAGAACAAGGGCCCTTGAGGCCGTGTAACAACGCCGTCTACGGGGACCGGGGTCTGATTCATTCGGGGTGCAGGCTCGATGTCCTCGTCTGCGATATTGAGCAGTTCCAAGACACAATCGACTTTCAGCGCCAGCATCGAATCGCCGTAGTCGATAACCAGCAACCGTGTGGCCGCGCCACCAGAATGGGCCTGAAGACCCAGGATCTGCCGCAAATCGACAACCGAAACGATGTGCCCGCGCAGATTGATCACACCCAGGCAAGCGCCTGGCGCCCCCGGCACCCAGGCCACTTCACACGGTCGCAGCACTTCGCGCACACGGCTCACGGCCATGCCGTAACACTGATCGGCGAGCATGAAGCAAACAAAACCGGTGCTCGGTATAGGCTTCGGCACGGTATCTGTTTCAGCGGAGGGGAAGAGCAGTTCATTCATGCGGCAACCCGTGCAGGATCCGGGCCGCAAAATGCATGGCTGGCGGCGTGCGCCAGGGTGACGTTTAATGGAGTCTCTGGAATCACACGGAAGACACACCATGACAGGCGCAATTTCTCGCCTCAGCATTGCGGCACTGAGTGCTGGCATGCTCCTGGGCGCATGCGGCGGCAACGCTGACGACGCTCCCATGCACAGCGAAGGCCGCGAAGAAACACATAACATTCGCAACACCGAAGCGATTGGCTACTCCGGGGATGCGATAGCCGATAAGATTGACGCCGCACTTGACGCCAACGACGCTCACAACGAACGCCTGCGCCAAGCCGATTAGCCTCACTATGTGAAGGCATCGCCCTCAACAGGAGGTCGCGTGTGACAACATCGAAGATCAGTCTGGCAGCGAACGAATTGTTGTTCCGCGAAGGCGAGGCTGGGCAATTTGCCTACCTGATTGATCGCGGCAGCATCGCTGTGTTGCGCGATGCTGGCGGAGAATATCAACTGCTCTCCGAACTTGGCCCCGGCGAGTGCGTGGGTGAGATGGCGCTCATCAGCCACGATCCGCGTATGGCGTCCGCCATGGCCATGGAGGACACCGTTCTTACCGTCATCACACGCGACCACCTCAAGGAGCGCATGGCGCGCTCAGATCCGCTGATCCGGCATCTGTTGCAACTCACGCTGAAGCGGTATCGCCAATCCCTAGGCCAGACCTTCCTCGACACCTCCAGCACCCAAGATCTGGAATACCTGGAGGATGAGCAGCAGGCCATGCAACGCATGCGCACCGAGCATGCTCTGAGTGACGCACTGGACAATCGTGAGTTCGTGCTGCACTACCAACCCATCGTGCGTTTGTCGGATCGTGTCACGACTGGCTTCGAAGCTTTGCTGCGCTGGCGCCGCGCAGACGGACAACTGGTTGCGCCGGATCTGTTTATCTCCGTGGCAGAAGAATCGCAGATCATCGAAAAAATCGGCTACTGGATCATTGACGAGGCGAGCCTCGCTCGCACGCGCCTGCCAAGCTGCTACGACAGCGTCCTCAGCGACAATTTCTATGTGAGCATCAATCTCGCGGCGCGCCAGTTCCCGGACCCGCAATTGCCCACCGTGGTTGAGCAAGCCATGGCGCGTCATCGAATCAAAGCCCAGCAATTGCAGATGGAAGTGACCGAGTCGCAAATCCTGGAAAACCGTGAGCAGGTGGTGGGCGTGCTCAGTCAATTGCAATCCCTGGGATGTCGAATCGCGCTTGATGATTTCGGCACGGGCTACAGTTCTCTGGCTTATCTGAACCGGCTTCCGGTTGATGCACTGAAGATCGACAAAATGTTCCTGGAAGACATGCTGAGCGACGACGGCAGCCGAAAAATCATTGCCGGCATGGCGCGACTGGCGCGCGATCTCGGACTCAGCTTCATTGCGGAGGGGGCGGAAACCGAAGAGCAGATCCATGCACTCAGCGCATTGAGTGTGGAGCACGTGCAAGGCTACTTTTTCGGTCGCCCCTTCGCCTTGCCGGCGTAATCCAGACGCAAAAAAAGAGCCGGCAGTGCCGGCTCCTGTTCAGATTCGTCGAACGATCAGTTACACGTTTGTGGATTTTCCATCGGCATCGTCACCAGAATGCCCGGCATGCCGGACAGGGTGAAGAACGACGTGCCGTTGGTTTGCACAAACTGGCCTGGGTCGATGTCCAGCGTCTGGCCATTGTTGAGGTTCGTTGCGGTCACACCGCCATCGTAAACCCCAATGATCACGCTGGAAAGATCATCCGAGCTGCCCGGCCCCAAATCGCCACAGCGACCGTCAGAACAGTCGACGTAGACCGCATCCGTGCCGCGAATACCAATCGTGGCCACCGAGGTGCGTACCGCATAGTTCTCACGGCGTGTCTTTCCGATCAGGCCGGTCACCGCACGAAAACCGCCTTTGATCAACGAAAACACCGAGCGTCCAGCATCGGCTTGCGCGACACCCGCGCCGCTGCGATTGCGCGGTCCACCGGCAGGCGGACGGTACTCGTACGCTTCGATTTTGAGTTGCGAATCCGGCCCGATCAGGGTGCGCCCTTCGTCGGTGTACTGCACATTGACGTAGCTATGCCGCTGGGTGCTGATGGTTTCCCCGGAAAACACCACATCACCGCGACGCAATATGCGTTGCGCACCGTTGACGTCGGTTGCAAAGGCCTGCCCCACCACCAACACCGCGCGCCCTGCCATGTCCTGGGCCACCGCTGGCAGGCTGACCAGGGCCACCAAGCATGCAAAAACAATATTTTTCATGATCTGCCCCCTTAAAATTTGAAGATCAACGACAAGCGCAGCATGTCGGCTTCGTTGCCGTTGTCACCACTGGCCATGGTGTAGCTCACACTGCCCTTGATGAAGCTGGTGACAACCTCACCCGTGGTGTTCAACTTGCCGAAGTTGACCCCGACTTCCTGCGAGTTGTCGGTGAACAAATCATCGCCGGTGTAGCGGGTGTCGGTGACGAAGTACTCCACTACCAGATCATTGGCCAGCAATGAACTGGGGCCGGAAATCAACAACCCGTTGGTGAACACGGTGTTGGAGATTCCCGGGTCTGACTCGTAGTCACCCAGCGTGATCTTCTGGGTCGAGTAGTTGCCAATCATATTGCCGATATTCAGCGCCCAGCTGCCCAAATTCACCGTGTAGCTGCTGGCTAGCGAGAACGACGCCAAAGCCGAGGCCGAAGCCAAATCTTCGGACCCCGCGGCGGAATATCCGACGCTCGGGGTCAGACTCCAGGCATTGGTGACCGGGTGGTTGTAGGCCAGACCCAGCGAGACCTGGTAGGTCGATGCCCCTTCGGTATCGATCAGGGAAATCGGCATCCGCACAATAAAGCGTTTACGCGGGTCGTTGTTGAACACCACGGTGTAAGACAGCGGCAGACTCAGCACGCTGGATTCGTGCTCGATGCCACTGCCTCCGGCTTTGGCGCTAACTTGCGCATAGTCCAAACCCAGTGTCAGCTTGTTTTCGCCGCGCACGCGATTGATGCGTGAGAAGTAGTCGTCGTACAAGCCCATATTGGCCGCATCGCTGGCCGGCCCGCCGAGCTGTGCGACTTCGATGGCTGGCATGCGGAAATTCAAATCCGCGACATCCGTGACACAACCAAAGCCGGCTTTGGCCAGCATGACTTTCTCGGTCGCGCTGGCACTCATGCCGCAGCCCCAGATCTGCGAAACCTTCTGCGTGAAGGCTTGCTTGAAATCGGTATCGACCATGCGTGATTGCATACTGCCGGGATTCCCCGCGACCGGATCACTGGGCGAAGACCGCGCAAGCTCAGCGCTCAACTGTGAGGCGATGCCGTCTTCATTGGTCTTCAAAAACTCAATGAGATCGTCAATGTTGCCTTCGCGCGTATCCTGCTCGTCGAACACCCGACTAAACTCAATTCCTGGAATCGCGAACAACAACTCTGGCGCACCAACCTCGGTGAAGTCGATGGTCATGGGAACGCCGCGGAAATTGAGATCGGCCGCAATGATTTCATCACCATTGAAACGGCCACCCGACTGCTGCGCAACCAAACGAGCCAGATTGTCCTGCTCCAACGTCTCAAACAACTCTTCGGCATTCGATGTACCGAAAAGGACGTTGTAACCCGGCCCATCGAGCTCTGTGATCTCGGCGTCTACAGTGAATACATCCGCAGCTTGTACGCCCCCCGCGTACAGCGCGACCGCGCAGACGGCGATCGTCGCGTGGATTCCTCGCATCATTTCTTGATCCCCAGCATCTCGGCAAATATCGGCCACCCGCCCCGCGCCGATGACCCCATTCGCCGTTCAGCGCACAACTTTGCGCCCCCCTGTGAGCAATGGCAAGAGCACACGGGCAAAGCCAGAGCGGCGCTGTGACGTCCTTCACACAGCCGCCATTGATTCGAAACGCGCCGCATCGCAGACTTCGGCGACACGATGAGGAGATTCACATGCTATTAATTCTTGGCCTGCTGCTTTGGTCGCTGGTGCACCTGTCGGTGGCGGTCGTGCCCGGCTTACGCCAGAACTTGATGAACCGTCTGGGTGCCGGCCCCTACCGAGGACTGTTCTCGCTGGTCATTGTCGCCTCGCTGGTGTTGATCGTGATGGGCTGGAAGCAGTTCCCCGGTGGGCAGCTGTATATCCCGCCAGCCGGGCTACGTCACGCCACCATGAGCCTGATGCCCATCGCTCTGATTCTGTTCGTGGCCTCGAAGTTTCCCAGCGACATTCGCCGCGTGATCCGCCACCCGCAGATGGTTGCGGTCAAAACCTGGGCACTCGCGCATTTGCTCTCCAACGGTGAAACGCGTTCAGTGATTCTGTTCGGGGGACTCATGGCTTGGGCCGTGGCCGAGACCATTTTCATCAATCGCCGTGACGGTGCGCGGATCAAACCGGAACCGACGGGCGTTGGTCGGGTTGTTGCAACGGTGGTAATTGGCATCGTTGTCACCGGCGTGGTGATGTTCGTTCACCCCTGGATTTCCGGCGTCGCCATCATGTCGCGCTAGGCCGCCACCCGTCTGTCGCTGATGGCAGCGACAGACGGGCACAGGCCCCGCCTTCGGCCCGATTCATCAACACAATGCTGCCGCCATGCAAGGCTGCGATCTGCTGGACGAAACTCAAGCCCAAGCCGGTACCCTTGCGCCCATCGGCGCGTGGCAGTGAATAAAAACGTTCAAATACGCGACCAACGGCGTAATCCGGCACGCCGGGGCCCTGGTCGCAAATCGTCAGCTCAAGTTCGCCGCCATCGCTGCGCAGCTGGATGGTGATCTCACCGTGTTCCGGTGAAAAATCGATCGCGTTGTCGAGCAGATTCACCAGCGCGCGGTGCAGCAAAAAGCGCTCGCCATGCACTTGCGCTGCCCCCTCGCCAACATGACGCAGTTGCAGGTCCTTTTGATGTAAACGTGGAGCAACGCTGTCCAGCGCTTCAGCCAGCAATTCGCGCAGATTCAGTTGCTGCGTGGTCTCCAGAGCATCGCGATTCTCGATTGAAGCCAATGCCAGCATGCGTTCAACCAAGCGATTGAGACGCGCCGCCTCGGTCCGAATATTGTTGAGAAATCGCGCGCGATCCTCATCGGGAATGTCTTCGCTGAGCAATTCGGCGGCCCCGGCAATCGCAGCTGTGGGACTTTTCAGTTCGTGTGTCAGCGTCTGCACATAGTCTTCAACATAAGCCTTGCCATCCAGCGCCTGACGCAAGCGCGCCATCGCATCACCGACCCGACCCACTTCGTTGTTGCCCAGCTTTGGCGGCGCCACCCGAGCCCCGGCCTGCAGGTCTTCGGCGTATTGCTCCAACCGATACAACGGTCGTGTGACCCACCAGTACAGAACCAGCGAAAGCAACATCGCCAGGCCAACCGTGCCCAGGGCTGCCGTGAAAAATCGCGGCAGTGCAGATTCGACAAAGCGCTCAGCGTTTCGCGTGGTTTTGCCCACGCTGACGGCACCAACAATGTCACCCGCCCCATGAATCGGCGCAGCCACATACATGGTCGAGCCTTCGGGGAATAACGGATCGTCGGACGTGCTGCGCGCGCCGTACTGCCCTTCCAGCGTGCGCGCCACATCACGCCATGCCGACATATCGCGGCCCTCATCACGACCGGGTTCGGAGTCGAAAACCACGATGCCCGCCGCATTGGTGACGTAGACCCGCAAATCCACGGCGGTTTTGAGCAAACCGTAAATCTGCGCCTCGAAGTACTGTCCACGCAGGGATTCAAAGGCCGCACGCAAACCTTCGGTGTCTATGAGCCACTGCCCGTCTTTTCGCGTCAGCGCGGTGGCTTCGATCTGGTGCGCCAACAGGTACGCGGTATCCACCATCAGATCTTCCTGTGCTTCCATGTAGCGCGGACGCAGGTCGTCACTCAGCCAGTGGAAAAAAGCATAACTTCCGAGTGCGATGGCCAGAACGAAGATGGCCAGAATGCGATTGCGAATGGACACGAGCGAGGAGAACCTGTGAACAGGCCCTATAAACCTTCAGGATCAAACGAATACCCCAGGCCACGATGCGTGCGGATAGGGTTGACCCGCTCACCCGCCACCCGCAACTTCTGACGCAGGGTCTTCACATGGGTATCCACGGTGCGATCGAACGCGGCTGTCGGGTCGCTCCACACCAGATCCAACAACTGATCACGCGAAAACACCCGCCCGGGCGCGCCATGCAGCACAGACAGCAGCCGGAACTCATAGCGCGTGAGGTTCAATTCTGCGCCCCCCAGGCTGGCGCATTGGCGCGGCTCATCCAGGACGAGCGCCGATGCTGATGATGACGGGGTTGGCTGGCGGTTACGCAAGCGGGCCCGCACACGTGCGGTGAGCTCGCGCGGACTGAACGGCTTGACCACATAGTCGTCACCACCAATTTCCAGCCCGACGACCTTGTCGATTTCACTGTCGCGCGCGGTCAAAAAGATGATCGGCACGTCGGAGTGCTGACGCCAGTATTTGCACAAATCAAACCCGCTGGTGTCGGGCAGGCCCACATCCAGCACAACCAAATCCGGTTGTTGCGCGTCCCAGGCCGCTTTGGCTTCGCTGCCGGTGCGACACCAATGCGGCGCAAAACCCTCGGTCTTGAGCGCAAACACGATGTTGTCGGCAATCGAAGGTTCGTCCTCAACAATCAGGATGCGCTGCGCTGACATGGCCACTTTGTAGACTTCACACAGACTTCATTCTAAACCCATGTGTGAAGCCGACGCTGAACACTCCTCATTGTTTGGAGACCGTTCATGCGCCTACTCACCACCTTGTCTGTGCTGCTACTCAGCAGCACGTTTTTTTCGCCGACCCTTGCCCGGGCCAATCTGGATGACGGCGTGACCCGCTTGTCCGACGTACGCCGCGGCGCGCTGATGTTTCGGGTTGATAATGACGAGGGCGCAGCCGGGTACCGTGAAGTCCCCAGCCTGAGCAGCGATGTGCAGATTCAGGTCACAGGCCCGATCGCACGCACCGTGCTGGTTCAGCATTTCGTCAACCCCGCCGACACCTGGGCCGAAGCCCTGTACGCCTTTCCGCTGCCGGAAAGTGCGGCCGTGGATCACCTGCGCATGCGCATCGGCGAACGCGTCATCGAGGGCGACATTCAGGAAAAAGCCCAGGCCCGCGAAACCTTTGAAACGGCCAAGCGCGAGGGCAAACGCACCGCGCTGGTGGAACAACAACGGCCCAATCTGTTCACCACCGCCGTGGCCAACATTCCGCCGCATGGCGAGATTCGCATCGAAATCGAATATCAGCAGGAATTGTTGTGGCGTGACGAAGCTTTCTCGCTGCGCTTTCCCATGGCCATTACCCCGCGCTATCAACCGGCCAGCGAAGAAGCGATCGAAAACCGCAGCGCGATTTCCGATGGCTGGAGCCTGCTCCCCGGCGAGTTGCCCAACGCTGCAGACGTCAGCGACAGCGGACGCGCCAGCCACAACCCGGTGAGCTTGACGGTGCGGCTGCAACCCGGCTTCGAACTTGGCGAGGTGGTCAGTCCTTACCACCCGATCTCACAGCACCGCGACGGCGCAGTGACGCAAGTGCGCCTAAGCCAGGGCAGCGTCCCGTCGGATCGTGATTTCGTCCTGCAGTGGCGCCCTCAAGCCGGTCGCGGCTTACAGTCCGCGTTCTTCACACAGGACAGCGACAGTGGACGCTATGGGCTGCTGATGCTGATGCCGCCACAAGCCGATTTCGCGGCCATGCACGACCGTGCGCGGGAGGTCATTTTCATTATCGACACCTCCGGCTCAATGGGCGGCGAACCCATTCGTGCAGCGCGCGCCGGACTGCTCGCCGGGCTTGATCATCTTGGCGCCAGTGATCGCTTCAACCTGATCGAATTCAACTCCAACACGCGGGCGCTGTTCAATGCTCCGGTACCGGCGAATGCTCAGCATCTGGAGCTAGCCCGTCGCTGGACCAAACAATTGGATGCCGACGGCGGCACAGAAATGCGTCCCGCGCTCAAGCTTGGTCTGCGTCAAGCTACCGATCCTGCGGTTGAACGGTTGCGTCAGATCGTGTTCATCACCGATGGCGCGGTCGGCAACGAAGCGGAACTGTTCAGTCTGATTCATAAAGAACTCGGCGACGCGCGCCTGTTTACCGTTGGCATTGGTGCGGCCCCCAACGCTCATTTCATGACCGAAGCGGCGCAGTTTGGCCGCGGCAGTTTCAGCTACATCGCGCACGATGGTGAAGTACAGGCGACGATGCAGACCCTGTTCACGCGGTTGGATCACCCGGCCCTGACCGACCTGCAACTGCAGGCCGAACACACCTCAGACCTGCTGCCCAATCCGCTGCCGGACCTGTATGTGGGCGAACCCATCAGCGTGGTCATGAAGCTCGATACACCACTCTCCGCCGCAACCTTGAACGGACGCCTGGGCAACCGCCCCTGGACGCACCAGCTCACCCTCAGCAAAGGCGCCGCACAAAGCGGGATCGATGTGCTTTGGGCGCGCCGAAAAATCACCGACTGGCAACGCCAAGGCCGCCGTGGCCTCGCCGAGGACCAGGTGCGCAAAGAAGTCACTGAGTTGGCACTGGCTCATCACCTGGTCAGCGATTTCACCAGCTTGGTCGCGGTCGACAAAACGCCGGTCCGGCCTATGGATGAAGCTCTGGACAGTCATGCCCTGAAGAGCAACCTGCCGGCCGGCATGAATGGCGCTCAGGTCGGCTTGGCAAAAGGCTCAACCCCATCACTGTGGTTGCTGCTTATCGGCGGAATGTTCACCGCCACCGGCGTGCTGATGGGACGGCGCAAAGTATGAAAAGTCGCCGCTGGTTGGCTTTGGCCCTGATCGTCGGCGGTGCGCTCACCGCCGGCCAGGGTTTGTGGATTCAGGCCAAAGCAGCCCTAGCCCAGCAACTGCTGGAGCAGGCCTGGCAAAAAACTCTGGAAGATGGGGGTGTACACAAGCCCTGGCCTTGGGCCGATCATTGGCCGGTGGCGCGGCTGACACTGGTGGACCTAAAGCGCAGCTACATCGTGTTGGAAGGTGACAGCGGCAACGTGCTGGCGTTCGCACCCGGGCACAACCCGCAATCCGGCTTACTCCAGGATGATCGAACCAGTGTCATCTCCGGCCACCGCGATACCCATTTTTCCGCCCTGCGTGAACTGGCGATTGGGCATAATGTGCGCTTGCAAACACCACAGCAAAGCGCCGAGTTTGTGGTGCGTTCGCGCCGCGTTGCCGACACCCGCCAGCACAACATCGCGATTGAAGCTGATCGTCGCTTGGTCCTGGTGACCTGTTGGCCGTTCGATGCGCTGGCCACATCCGGCCCCTTGCGGTTGGTGGTGGATGCGGAGCCGGTCAAGCTGTCACATTTGCGACCACCAACACAAAACACATCTATTTAGCGCCGCCCGCCTCACAAAGCCTGCCCCGATTCTTGCTAGTCGTTACGATAATTCGATAACTCGATCAGGGAACTCATCTCATGGACAGCATCGTCGGCGCGCTCAACGACCTCATTTGGAGCCGTGCCCTCATCGTTTTGTGCCTCGGCGCAGGCTTGTATTTCTCGATCCGCACGCGCTTCATGCAGGTCCGGGGCTTTGGCGAAATGATTCGTCTGATGCGCGATGGCAAGGATTCCGCGGCGGGGGTTTCGCCCTTTCAAGCTTTGGCCATGTCGTTGTCTGGCCGCGTTGGCACCGGCAACATCGCTGGCGTCGCCACAGCCATCACCTTTGGTGGCCCAGGCGCGGTGTTCTGGATGTGGATGGTGGCCTTTCTCGGCGCGTCCACGGCGTTTGTCGAATCCACCCTGGCGCAAATCTACAAAGAGACCGACGACAAAGGTCTGTACCGCGGTGGCCCGGCTTATTACATCGAAAAAGCGATGGGGCAACGCTGGTATGCCTGGATTTTCGCGATCTCCACCATCATTGCCTGCGGCTTGTTGCTGCCTGGGGTGCAGGCCAACAGCATTGCCAATGGCTTGGAAACCGCCTGGGGCATTCCGCCGACAGTCTCTGCGGCCATGGTCGTGGTGGCCTTGGGCTTCATCATTTTCGGCGGCGTTCATCGCATCGCGCAGTTCGCGCAGCTGGTCGTGCCGTTCATGGCGCTGGCCTACATGCTGATCGCCTTGACCATTTTGTTTTTGAACATCGACAAGCTACCGGGGGTGGTTTCGCTGATTCTGGGTTCGGCTTTCGGCAGCAACGCGGCCTTCGGTGCGGTGCTCGGCTTGGCCGTGGAGTGGGGCGTCAAACGCGGTATCTATTCGAATGAAGCCGGCCAGGGCACCGGCCCACACCCAGCCGCGGCCGCTGAGGTTTCACATCCAGCCAAGCAAGGTTATGTCCAGGCTTTTTCGGTCTATGTGGACACCTTGCTGGTGTGTTCAGCCACCGCCTTCATGATTCTGTCAACCGGCATGTACAACGTGCTGGACGCCAGCGGCACAGCCCTGGTGCAAAACCTGCCCGGCGTCACGGCTGGCCCCGGCTACACGCAAGCTGCCATGGAAACTGTATTGCCCGGCTTAGGTGCACCCTTTGTCGCCCTGGCACTGCTGTTTTTTGCCTTCACCACGATTGTGGCCTACTACTACATGGCCGAGACCAATATCGCCTACATAAACCGCCACACCCACAAACCGTGGATGGTGTTGGCCCTGCGCCTCGGCATACTCGGTGCCGTCACCTACGGCACGGTGCGCAGCGCCAGCCTGGCCTGGGGTTTGGGTGATATCGGCGTCGGCCTGATGGCCTGGTTGAACATCGTGGCCATACTGATCCTGCAGCGCCCTGCTCTGATCGCGCTCAAGGATTACGAAAGCCAGAAGAAAACCGGGGCTGACCCGGTTTTTCAGCCGGAAAAACTGGGCATTCGCAACGCCGATTTCTGGAAATAGCCGTATACCGTAGGTCACGCCTGTCCTGATATGCTGTTCGGATAACTAAGCGTCGGCGAATCACGCCGGCACACGATATCCGGGTGTGGACAGGAGACCCAAATGACGCCGTATTTCTCGACGGTACGCTTTTCGCGTGCCTGCGTGCTGCTGCTTGCAGCTTCCAGCTTGCTCATCAGCGCCTGCCAGGGCGGACGCAACGACAGCGCCAGCCGTAGCGCAGACACATCCACGCCCGAGGCGCCGTCGCCAACGCCCGAGGCCGCGCCGCAACTGCCGCCGCCCGCGGCCAATTTGTTGGGCTGTGAGCCACTCGACCCGGCTCACTGCCTGCTGCCGTTCCCGAGCAACCACTTCACCCGCGAAGCGGCCGCCGGCAGCGTGCAATCCACGGACGCTGGTGGGACCGGGCTGCAGTTGAACTTCAACGCTTTGCAAATGCCGCGCAACATCATCGGCAAACCGATTTTGCCCGCAGAGTGGAATCGCAATGATGGCTTTTCCCCGGGCACCATGCTGATCACCTACGTCCCCGGGTTGGCCGCCAACGACAACGGCACCATTCCCGGCCTCGTTTCGCTGGATCGCTTGGGTGACTACCTCAAGCCGGATGCCAAAGTGGTCGTGATCAATGCCGACACCGGTGAACGCCACCCAATCTGGGCCGAAATCGATCTGAACGCCGGCTTCTTCCAGCCCTCCACCGCGCTGGGGCAACCGATACCTTATCTGGATGGCCGCGATCCGATGCCGGCCCTGTTGATTCGGCCGGCGCGCAATTTCGAGGAAGGCACTCGTTATATCGCTTTGCTGCGTCATCTCAGCGACGCGCAAGGCCAAGACATCCCGGCTTCCGACAGCTTCGCTGCATGTCGCGACCAAGGGGCCGAGGCGGCACCACGTTGCGCCCAATTGGAAAGCGCGGTCTTTTCCGCCTTACCCGACGACATCGCCCGCGAAGAGCTCTATCTGGCTTGGGATTTCACCATCGCCAGCCAGCAAAGCTTGACCGCCCGCCTGTTGCATCTGCGTGACGACGCTTTTGCCTCGCTCGGCGAAACCATGGACAAGCTGCCGGGCGAGGACGGCTACCAAATGGGTGCTGCCCCCAGCTTCACCATCGACACGGTGACGGACAACCCACGCGAGGGCATCGCCCGCCGCATCGAAGGGCATATTGAGATTCCAAGTTATGTGATTCCCATTGATCCATCACCGTTGGAAGCGATGCGTGAAAATCTGGCCAGTACGTTTCAGATGCTGCCCGACGTACTGTCTCCGCTCTACGATATCTGCCGCGACATCGTACCGCTGAGCCAGCCATGTCTGGTTTTCCGTCCGGCGGAAGCCATTCGTTTCGCCAGCACCTTGAGCCTGCCGCCCAATCGTTTCTTCTACCGCCCGAGTGACGGCCCCCATCCGCTTTATGGCGACAGCCTGCCGGATCGACTCACCGCCACGGCCAGCATGACCAAACCGTTCATCTGCAACGTACCGGCCAGCGCGAGTGCCGATAATCTCATGCGTCCGTCGGTATACGGGCACGGTCTGCTCGGCTCGCGCAGTGAGGTCAATTCCAGCCATGTCACCAATATGGGTGCGCTGCACAACATGATGTTCTGCGCCATGGACTGGTTCGGCTTTTCCGAAGGCGACTTAGCCAACATCCTGACCATGCTGCTCGATGTCACCAATTTCCCGACGCTGACCGATGCGGCCCAGCAAGGCATGCTCAACAAGATGTTTCTGGCCCGCGCCATGGTTCACCCGGACGGGTTCTCCAGCCACCAGGCGTTCCAGGACGATCAAGGTCACAGCCTGATCGACACCCGCGAAGCGTTTTACGACGGCAACAGCCAGGGCGGCATCATGGGCGGACCGGTGGTGGCAATTTCACGCGATGTGAATCGTGGGGTGCTCGGCGTACCCGGCATGAACTATTCGACGCTGCTGCGTCGCAGTGTCGACTTCGATCTTTACTCAATTCCGCTGTACGCGGCCTACCCCGATGATCTGGACCGCAGTCTGGTTCTGGCTCTGATCGAGATGCTCTGGGAGCGCGCCGAAAACAATGGCTACGCCCATCACATGAACACAGCCAACAGCGACAACACGCCGCTGCCTGGCAGCCCGGATAACCAACTTCTGCTGCATGTTGGCTTTTCCGATCATCAGGTCACCATGTGGAGCGCCGACGTCATGGCGCGCACGCTGCACGCCCCGTTGGACCGCGCCATGCTGGATCGCAACCCACTGGAATCGCAACCTGAAGGCCAAGACCGTCATCCGGACATCGAGGAATACTTCGGCTTCGACGATTTGGCCCAAGAGCAAGGCGCACGTTTTGAAAACGGCGCTTACAGCGGTTCGGTTTTAAGCATCTGGGACGAACCCTGGGACGCTGTTGAACCCGAAACACGCTGTCTTGACGACAGCACCGTGGCCGCGCCGTTGGGCAACATCCCGCCACGCGACAGCGGTGATGATCCACACGAATGCGTGCGCCGTGAACCGGGTGCGCGGTGCCAGAAATCACACTTCCTGCACCGCAATGGTCAGGTGCTGAATGTCAGCGCCATTCGCTCGGATGCGGCCTGCCCGCCTCTACCCAACTGATCAGGATTCCGGCTGCTGGAGCTGAGGCTCCAGCAGCGCCGGTTCGGCGGGACGTCGTGGTTCGTAGAGACCGCTGAAAATCCGTTCCCACGTCACCCCATTGTCGCGCGAGATGTCCCATTGCTGGACCACTGTGCCGTCGTCGTAGGGTGTCCAGCTAATCCGATCGATCAGCGGCTTATCACGCTCATCGCGCCGATTGTTGCCGCTCAAAACCATCTGGCCTTGCTCGTTCAGGCCGCCGGAAAGCTGCAGCACGGTGCCGCTGACATCAACCCAGGTTTGGCGCCATTGCATGAGCTCAGGGTCGTACCAGTTGAGGCTCTCACCGCTGTAGCCCGCAGTGGTGTGGTAGCGCTCCTGCAGCGCGCAACCTTGCATGATCTGACTGATCGAGCTGAACGCTTCGTCCCCACTCTCGTCACCGGCACGCAGCACCGTCCATTCGCCCAACCAGAAATCGAACTGACGGTACGCTGCATCGCTGCACGGCGGAATGACCTTGGGCTGAAACAAAGCACAACCACCTAGAGTGGCGAGCATGAGTAAAAGTGCGAGTCGATTCAGGCGGATTTGCATTGCGGCTAGAGCTTGAGATGGGGTGTAACGATGATAAGAGGCGCGCGATCAGGCGTCACGAAACTGCAGCTTGGCCAAGCGCGCATATAACCCACCTTGAGCCAGCAATTCCTGGTGAGTGCCGCTGGCCACCACCTGCCCCTGATCCATCACCACGATGCGGTCGGCACTGCGCACGGTCGCCAGACGATGGGCAATCACCAAGCTGGTGCGTTGACGGGTCAATTCATCCAGGGCCTGTTGAACGGCAAGCTCGGATTCTGCATCCAAGGCACTGGTGGCCTCGTCCAGAAGCACCACCGGCGCATTTTTGAGCACGGCGCGGGCGATTGCGACGCGCTGTTTCTGACCGCCGGACAATCGCACGCCGCGCTCACCCAGAAAGCACGCGTAGCCATCCGGCTGGGCACGAATGAAATCGTCAGCCGCCGCATGCTGCGCGGCTTGCATGACCTCCTCGTCGGTCGCGCTCAAACGACCGTAGCGAATATTTTCCAATGCGGTGTCGGCGAACAACACAGGCTCTTGCGGCACAATCGATAAACACTCACGCACCTGACCGGGTTCACACGCCGCGATGTTCTGACCGTCAAGCTGAATCTGACCGCTCTGGATGTCGTAGAACCGCAACAGCAGTTGGAAAACCGTGCTTTTCCCCGCACCAGAAGGCCCGACCAAGGCCACCGTCTCACCCGGTTTCACGTGCAGGTTGAAGTGTTTGAGCACCGGCCGGTCCGGCTGCGACGGGTAAGCAAACTCCACATCTTCAAAACGAATGTCGCCGCGGAGAGGCTGCGGCAGCGCTTCGACATCGACAGGCACCTGCAACGCCAACGGCGTATCCAACAACTCGATCAGGCGCTCCGTGGCACCCGCCGCGCGCTGAATCTCACCCCAGCTTTCACTCAGCGCCGCTAAGGCCCCGCCAGTAAACAAGGCATACAACAGAAATTGGCCGAGTTCACCGGGGCTCATACGCCCTTCCACCACCGCCTGTGCGCCCAGCCACAACACCAACACAATCGCGCCAAACATCAACAATATGGCCAGAAACGTGAGGATCGCCCGACTGCGGATGCGCCGGACCGCCGTGGCAAACGCGCTTTCCACAGCGCGGGTGTAGCGCGTCGTCTCGAACGTCTCACGATGAAACGACTGCACCGTGGTCATCGCAGACAAAACTTCCTGGGCTGTGGAACTGGTGTCGGCCACCCGATCCTGACTGGCGCGCGACAAACGTCGCACTTGGCGCCCGTAAACCAGGATCGGCACCAACACCACCGGGATCAGCAACAGGATCATCAGGGTCAGCGACGGACTGGTCACCATCAGCATCAGCAACCCGCCGAAAAACAGCAGCAGATTGCGCAGCACGATGGACACGCTCGACCCAATCACGGTCTGGATCAGCGTGGTATCGGTGGTCAGACGCGACAGTACCTCACCGGTCCGCGTGGTCTCAAAGAACACCGGGCTCATGTTGAGCACGTGCTGGTAAACCTCTTCACGCAGATCCGCGATCAGCCGCTCACCAATCCAAGTGACCATGTAGTAGCGCAAGGCCGTGGCCACGGCCATCAACGCGGCAACACCAAACATGACCAAAAAAGCCGCGTCGATGTGTTCGCTGTGCCCTGACGAAAAACCGGCATCGATCAGATAACGCAACGCCACGGGCAACGACAATGTCGCGCCCGCCGCCACCAACAGAGCCACGCTGGCACCGGCCAGCACACGCTTGTAGCGCCATAGCCATGGCCATAAGCGCATCAAAGGCTTGAGCCGATTTGTGGACTTGGTCACCGAGTCAGGAGTATTGGTCACAGCATGCTGTCTTGGATCGGGCGGGTATTAAAACATCTGCATCACCAGTCGGCGGAATTACGTGATGACAATTTTTTGACGCTCGCTGGGAAACCATGTCTCCAACAACTCAGGGAGAGAATGATGGGTTTCCACATTTTGGTTCGCGCTCGTGCAGTCTCACGCACGGCATTGTTCGGTTTCGTCATGAGCAGTTTGATGCTGAGCTCGGCGACATTGGCCAATGAGCAGAGTCAGCAAGCCAACTTCGTCAGCCACATGCAACTCAAGATTCAGGCTTTGCGCAGCGGTGGTACCGCGCGCACGGCAGGAATCGCCCTGCGCAACCGTCAAACGCTGGTGCGCACCTATGACCGCACCGGCTATCAGCCGATCTGGACCAGCAAAGATGGTTGGCAAAGCAATGCCAAGGGCATGCTCAACTATCTGGCGGATTTGCCGCGCCATGGACTGGATCCGTCCAATTACCATTTTGCCGCGCTCAAAGGCCTGCACCAGGACACCACATTGGCCAGCCGCATCCACGGCGACTTGCTGATGAGCGATGCCTTTGTTTCGCTGGTCAATGACCTTTCTCGCGGCGCTACCGGCAGGAACGATCAGGGCGGTCGCGCACAATCTTTGCTGCTGCGCCTGAAACCAACCGACGACCCCGGCCGTGAATTCGACGGTTTACTGCCCAAGCACCCGGAATACTGGGCGTTGAGCCATGCGCTGCATCAGGTTCTCAGCGATTCCGACGAGCACACGCCCGCGCCATTGCTGGCCAGCGGCTTGATCAAACCCGGTCAACACCATCCGATCATTCCCACTTTGCGCCAACGTCTGCGTGAAAGTGGTGACTATGCGCCGGCTGTCCGAGAAAGCGACCAACAGGAGTTCAGCGTGGCCCTGTCCGATGCTGTCGCACGCTTTCAGGCGCGCAACGGTCTTGACGCTGACGGCATCATCGGGCCTTCAACGCTTGACGCGCTGAATCGCAGCCGCAATGACATCATCGACACCATCAGCCTCAATCTGGAGCGTTGGCGCCAGGCCCCTGCGGATTTCGGTGACAGTTATGTCCGCGTGAACATTGCAGGCCAGCAGTTGGAATATCACCACGAACAAGAGCACGTGTTGCGCATGAAGGTGATCGTTGGCCGTCCAGACCGTCCAACACCAACCACGCAAAGTGAAATCAATGAAATTGTGTTCAATCCGGATTGGACCGTTCCGCAGCGTATTGCCGTGGTCGACAAACTGCCGATCATCAAGCGCAACCCGCAGTATCTGACCGAACGTGGCTATACCTTGAGCGCGGGATGGAGTGAAGATGCGCCGCAAGTTGACCCACTCAGCGTTGACTGGAGTCGCATCAATCGCAACAACTTCCCGTTCGTGCTGCGCCAACAACCAGGGCCGGACAACGCTTTGGGTCAGGTGAAGTTCCTTTTTCCCAATGAGTACTCGGTATACCTGCATGACACCCCGAGCCGCGGATTGTTTGAGCGCGGGGAACGTTTGTTCAGCTCAGGCTGTGTGCGTTTGGACGAGCCCATGGCACTGGCCCAGGCGCTGGTTCGTGATCACACAGACGCTGCGTGGTCAGACATGGCACAAGCCCGAAACACTCGGCATGTGCGCCTGACCAAGCGCGTACCGGTTTATCTGCAGTACTGGACCGCGTGGGTTGACCCCGACGGGAGCCTGCAGCTTCGCAAAGACGTCTATCAGCACGACAACGTGATGATGAATGCCTTGCGCAACCAGGGCGCTTACCACTCCGCTGAGCAACTCGCTGCAACTTATAGCAGTGAGCGCAGCACTCAGCTGGCGTCACTCAGCCGCTGACGCGCGAGCCGCGTCAGCGCAAAACCTTCTTCAGGCGGCCTGCTCAGGCAGCAGGTTCGCCGGAACAATCTCACGCCAGCTACCCGGCATGCGCGGATCGCAGAACACACGAGGCTTGTCGATTCTGGCCTGTGCTTGAGTGCGCGAGGAACGCAGCAGACGACTCGGGCGGACCGTCGTCGATTCTGCGGCGTTGCGGGTCAATGGGCGAGTCAACACAGCCATCGGGGTACGCGTTTTGAATTTCATGATGTTTCCTCGAAAAGTGTTTTACTACATATTCCAGACAAAAAAACACGGCATGGTCTACAAAGCCATACCTTTGAAGATCACCACCCCACACAGGTTGTCATCTTCCTGAAGCTCCAAAATGGGCTCTGGCCAGTTTGGATTGAGCGGTTTGAGATAACGCCGCGCCATCGGCGGCTCACCTTCCTGAATCAATTGCTTGAACGTCGCACTCTGATCCTGATCTCGGCGAACCACCACACAGGATTTGTTTTCCGCCTGACGCTGAGGATCGACGAAGATCAAATCGCCATCACTGAAGCTAAGACGACCCAACGGGTTATACATGGACTCACCACGGACCCGCAGAACAAAGGTGTCATCAGAATGCCTGACCGGGCACGGCAACCACTCGGAGGCATCATTGCCTCGTCCATCCGGCGTCTCCATGCCATGCCAGCTGCCAGCGGCCACCCACGACAGTACGGGGCATAAACCTTCCGCCCGCGGGAACGCGACGACCGCATCAGCGTGATCCTGCTGATCAAGCCAGCCGCGTGGTTTGCGACACTGGGACTCAATCTGACGCGCGACACGATCACCAAAACTACCCACGCCACGCACCAATTGCCCGACATACGAGGGCGATTTTCCAATGCGCGCGGCGAATTCAGCCTGATGTCCATCAGCCTGTTCGTCGATCAAACGCAGTAAATTTTGGCGGCGGCGTTCTTTGTACATGTCCGGTAGCCCGCAGGAAGTGAAGTGAAATGTAGCAAAACACTTTTCTTTATACAAGAGCGACGAGGCAGCAACGTATACTCCGCACATGAAACGCTACACCGCTGCTGCCCTGTCATTGGTTTTCGCACTCCTACTCACCGCCTGTGGTCAGGGCGAAAACATGCAGCCCGCGACGACGCCCAAGAGCCAAACGGCGGCAGAGATCAGTTGGTTTGATGGCAGCGTTAGCGAAGCCTTTGCGCTGGCAAAAGCACGTGATCAGCCGCTGTTTCTGTACTGGGGCGCGGTGTGGTGCCCGCCCTGCAATCAGTTGCGCTCCACCGTCTTCAAAGATCCCGCATTCATCAAAACCACTCGCGCCTACATCGCTGTCTATCTCGACGGCGACAGCGAGGGCGCACAGCGCTGGGGTGAACATTTCGGCGCCATTGGTTACCCCACGCTGATTGTCTTCGGTCCGCAAGGTGAAGAACGCACGCGACTGACCAGCGGTATGGCGCTGGAACGCTACCCGCAAGCTTTGCATTCGGCGCTCAGCCAAACCACCGGTCTACGTCGCTTGCTCGACGCCGCGCTGGCGAAACCGCGCGATGTCAGCGATGAGCAGTGGAATTTACTCGCCCACACCGCCTGGGAGGCGGACGATGGACGCCTGCTCGGCCCAGACAAAGCAGGTGAAACACTCGCCAAGTTGGCGACATATTGCCCGGATGCCAGCGCAGCACCCTGTCGCCGTCTACGACTGCTTTCCGGTATTGCCAACACGGACGACGATCTGAGTCCGACCGACATCGAAAACCTGCGGCGCATCCTGCAAAACCCTCAGCTGAGCCACGACAACCTCAGTGAGCTGCAGTATTACGGGGTGACATTGAGCGCCGCCGCGCCGCCGGAGCGCCGAGCTGAGCTCCGCAAGGCCTTGCAGGCGTTGGCCGATCGCAGCTTTGAGGACGCCAGCCTGCCCCTCAAATCCCGCATGCTGGCCACACGCCTGCACATGGATTTGCGACGCGATGACGATGGCGAACTGCCGCAAGACGACGACGCCCTGCAAACGCTGGTGCGGGAACGCGCGGCCTGGGCTGACAAGGCTGCGACAACGCCAGTCGAACGCCAATCGCTGATCTACAACGCCGCCTGGTATTTGCATGAGGTTGGGCTCAGCGACGACGCGGTCACCATGCTGCGCACTGAACTGGAGAACTCGGTCGCACCCTACTACTACATGTCCTATCTCGCAGACATCGAAAAAGCGCGCGACAACGCCGCTTTGTCGCTGGGCTGGTCAGCACGAGCTTGGCAGCTGGCCAACGGCCCAGCCACACGCACGCAATGGGGCGTGCAGCACGTGTTCAACCTCATCGCGCTGGCCCCGGATCAAGTCCAAACTTTGGAAACGGTGATCAATCAGCTGCTGGACGGGGTCGAGCAGTCCAATGATGGTTATTACCAGCGAACCCGGATGCGCATGCAGCGTCTCTACGATGCATTACAGGACTGGGCCGACGACGACTCGGAACAGCGCAGCGAAACCGCTAAAAGACTGCGTCAACGCATCAGCGCACTGTGCCAACAAAGCGACACCGATTGTTCGGCGTTTTCGGACGAGGCTTAAGCGCCAGCCAGATCACGCCCGGCGCGTCGCCCTGACCACAGGCAATCGGCCAATGACAGGCCGCTGACATAGCCGTTGGAGGCAATCCCCACGGCACTGCGGCCGACCGCGTACAAACCCTGAATATCCTGCCCGCGCGCATTGATGACAACGCCGCTGGATTCGTTGACCTTAAGCCCACCCAAGGTGATCGCCGGCAACGGAAAGGCCGGATTGTCTGCGGAGATGTTGATCGCGGCGAAACCCGGCTCGCGAATCGCACTCAGCGCCGGACCATCCTTGCCCAACGCATCGCCAGCACCTTGTTGTGCCGCCCGATTGTAGTCATCCACTGTCGCCTGCAAAGCCTGCGCAGACATGCCCAGCTTGACCGCCAAAGCCGCCAAAGAGCGCGCCCGCTTGGCAAACAACATCAGCAAAATTGCCGGTCCGCTCTGGAAAATCCACAGCCCCCCGGTCAAGGCCTCTCGCCAGGCCCGGCGACGCTGATCCTTGTCCAGAATCAACCACGCCCGGCCCTGATGTTCCTCACACATGGCCACGCCCAAACGCGCCCCGTAAGACGCTTCGTTGCAGAAGCGCTGGCCGCGCTGATCCACCACCACACCCTGCGGCCACACTGTGGGCGGATTGATGAAACGCCAAGCGGAAACTTTGTGCATGCGATCCGCCACACCGCCTGCACTCAACCCCAAACGAATACCGCTGCCATCACACCCGGCTGTGCCCAAGCGCATGGCGGACAAAAACCGTGGTGAGTAGCGCGCCAGCATCTCGCGGTTGAAAACAAAGCCGCCGGTGGCCAAAACCACGCCACGGCGGGCTTGTATGCGCACCACCTGGGCGTGCTGGCGCTCGATCGCGGCGGCTTTGCGGCGACACAAGTCAGCGCCAACGGGCGCGAAGTTGTGAATGGTTTCGGCCCAGCGCGTCCAACGCCGAAAAGCCCGCTCCGGCACGCTACCCGGTATCAGCTCCAACAATTCCAATCCGACCACACGGTCATTGGCATCCAGTATCAGGCGATGTGCGGCGGATGGCGCACGCAGAGACACGCCAGCCTTGAGCACCGCGGCACGCAGCACCCCATACAAGCGACGACCGGACAAACCGCTGTCCACGGTGCGGTGACCGCGTGGCGCCGGCTGCGCATGCTCGCGAAAGCCGCTGATCGCCTCATTGCCCGAGTAATAAAGGAAGGTGCCGTCCTTGGGGTACGACGTTTTTGGCGGGTTGTCATGGGCATCAAAGCCCACACCCAGCGACTCCAGCCATGCGATCAATCCGCGGCTGTCATCGCAGAACCGACGCAACGTCTCCGGACTGACCGCATCGCCCACTTCGCGGCTCAAGTAATTGAACATCGCCTCGGGGGTATCGGCGACACCACTTTCCTGCTGCTGGCGTGTTCCGCCCCCGGCGTAAACCACACCGCCGCTGCGCGCACTGGCCCCGCCAAGGTCAAAACGGTCAACGATGGTGACATCCAGACCGTGCTCGCGCGCCGTCAAAGCGGTGGCGCTGCCGGCTGCACCAAAACCCGCGATAACGACATCGGTGCTCGCGTCCCAATCCACGGCATCGGCAGCATCGACACGCAGCGGCGCTTCAACGGCCAGGGAAATATCGCCGCAGGACTTGTGCCGCGCTGCCTGCATCAGTCGCTGGTCTCGAAAGCCATGTCACCCGGCCCCCAATAGGCGCGCATACTGGTGAACTTGCCTGCATCGTTGAAGGTCATAACGTCGATCACGCGGATGAGACAAGGCCCCTGTTCCAGAGTGACTTTGACATCGAAAGCCATGGCTGCGGAATCCGCGTGCGAGGTGCGGATGGGGGCAACCAGCGACAGTTTGGCGCCCAAACCCACCGAATAGCGGTAAAACTCAGCGATGGCGTCGATCCCGACTTTGGGCTCGCTGCCCACTGGGTCTTCCACCGTGGCATCGTCGGCATACAGGGCGATAACAGCTTCGGCATCGCTGCGGTTAAACGCATCGATGTACTCCTGCATCGCTGCGCGCTTTTGTTGTTCTGTGCTCATCCGGCTAGTTTCCGCCGATAGATCATGGGTAGAATCATCCGTCCGGATGACAACAAGACACACAACGACCGGGCAATACCAAAACTTGGGACACATCGAGGATGACAAACCACCGCCGCCAGTCGTGCCGCAACGCACGCCAACTTAGCGCCTCAGCGCGCGGCTGATCGCATGCAAACGCTGGCATCTGCTCAAGCGTTCCAAGCCCGACGTTCGAGTTTCGATTCGTTGGAGCTGAACGATGCCGAGTATCCGCTGGGCCAGGCTCAGCTCGACCGGCTGCTGGGTGCGATCTACGACGGCGTCAATGAGTCGCCTCCCTGGCAAAGCGCCCTGGAGATGCTCCGCGAAACGCTCAACGCGGCGCATGTCACCTTGATGCTGCGTCCGCCGTCGCAAGAATCCAGCGGTGTGATGATCAACACTGGCGTGGTCGATGACAGCGCGACCGAATCCTACGAGCAACGCTTCTTTGCCGTGGACCCTTTTGTCGGCCTGCCCCCGGGCGAGGTGGTCAGTGCCGACGAACTGATGGGTAAAGACCAGTGGCGCAAGAGCGCCATGTATCAGGAGTACCTCAAACCGCTGGATATCGGCTACCTGCTCGGCGCCGACATCACCACCAAAGACGGCATCGAATGTCGCCTACGCGTAACCCGGGCGCAGGATCAGGATGGCTTTAGCGACAACGACAAAATGGTTTGCCGGGTGCTGCTCCCGCATATGGAACGTGCCATTCGTATGCACTCCCGGCTGGATACGCTGGAATGTGAGCGGCAGCTTTATTCCGGCGCCGTCAACCGATTGCTGCTGGGCATCGCCTACTTCAATCACGAAGGCAGCATCGTGCATCTCAACGACGAGGCCCAACGCATCCTGGCTGACCGTGATGGCGTGAGCCGCAGCGGCAAAGGTCTGGCGGCAGCCAGCCGCAGTGAAAACCAGGAACTGCAACGGCTGATCAACGATGCGATCAGCGGCAGCGTGGCGGAATCCGGGCCGGGCTTGGCCGAAGCCATGTCGGTCACGCGGCCATCCGGTCGCAGCCAGATCGGCATTGTGGTCCGCTCAATACCGTTCGGCGAATTTTCCGAAAGCAAACACCGCCCTGCTGCGGTGGTGTATCTGCGTGATCCCGACACCTCGCCCGCCCAGCCATCGCAAGAGGTGGTGCGTCGGGTGTTCGGTCTGACCCGCATGGAAGCCAATCTGGCGATCCTGCTGGCCGAAGGCAACACTCTGGACGAAGCGGCCGAAAAACTGAACGTGCGACGCAACACTGCACGTACCCACTTGCGCTCGATCTTTGGCAAAACCGGCGTCACCCGGCAAACCATGTTGGTGCGCATGCTGCTGAACAGCGTGGTCTCGCTGGCCTAAGGCTTAACGCCTGTCATCACGGCGCCATCTTCACAGCGTGCACTAAGCCGGCGTGAACTCGTCGACGTTCTGGTGTCTTAGCGGGTCTGGGTCGATAATGTGCAGGTGCACACCGAGCGCCGCCATGGCTGCCAGCCTTTGCGCGCCGACAACAACAAATTTCAGGGATAGAAAACCATGACCTCCAAGCGAACGGTTACCAAGCGCATGCTGCTCATGATCGGCGCGTGCGTGCTCGTATTCGGCGGTATCTTCGGCATGAAATTCATGGGCTCCAAGGCCATGAACGACTACTTCGACAACATGCCAACGCCAGCGGTGACGATTTTGAGCGCCAAAGCGCAGCGCATGGAATGGTCACGGGACTTGCCCTCGGTGGGTTCGCTGCATGCAGTGAACGGCACCGATATCACCGCCCAGGCCGATGGCATTGTTGAGGCCATCCACTTCACCTCGGGCGCAATGGTCAAAAAAGGCGAACTGCTGGTCAGCCTGGACACCGATACCGAGAAGGCCGAACTCGCTCAGCTCAGAGCGCAAGCCGATATAGCGGACGTGAATCTGCGCCGCGCACGAGATCTGAGCAAGCGTGAGGTGCTTTCTCAGGCCGAATTCGACCAAACCAAAGCCAAAGCTGCTGCCGCTCGTGCTGCCGCCGATGCACAGCAAGCCCGCTTGGATCGCAAGCAGATTCGCGCGCCCTTCGACGGCGTCCTTGGCATTCGGCAAATCAATGTGGGCGAATTCCTGGCACCCGGAACCGCCATGGTCAGCCTGCAAACGCTGGATCCCATGGAAGTGGAATTCGCATTGCCCGAGGCTCAGTTGTCGCTGGTTCAGAAAGGGCTCGAAATCAGCGTGACTGTGGATGCCTGGCCCGGAGAAAGCTTCCCCGGTCAGATCAGCGTGATCGAGCCGCGTGTGGATACGGCAACGCGCAATTTCCGTTTGCGCGGCACCCTGGCCAATCCTGACGGCAAACTGCGCGCCGGGATGTTCGCCCGCGTTACCATCCAGCGCCCCGGCACCGATTCGGTTGTTGCGATTCCGCGCACTGCGATCAGCTATGACTCCTACGGCACCTCGGTGTATGTCATTCAACCGGCGCAAGACGATGCCGACAAGCTGATCGTCAACCAGCGCTTCATCCGCACCGGCAAAGCCCGTGGTGACTTCATCGAGATCGTCGATGGCCTCAAAGAAGGTGAAGAAGTGGCATCGGGCGGTCTGCTCAAACTGCGCAACGGCGCGCCGGTGATTATCGACAATTCATTGCCGACCGAGCCCTCACTCAATCCGGATGTCGCGGACACCTGAGGCGCGCGCAATGAAATTCACTGACATCTTTATCGACCGTCCCGTGCTGGCGACGGTCATCAGCCTGGTCATCCTGTTGCTGGGAATACGTGCCGGGCTGGAACTCACGGTGCGCGAGTTCCCTGAACTGCAGAATGCTCAGGTGTCCGTATCGGTGGCCTATCCGGGCGCTGACGCGGCCTTGATGGAAGGCTTTGTGACCACGCCGCTGGAGCGTGAAATCGCCACCGCCGACGGCATCGATTTCCTCACCTCCAGCACCGGCCAGGGCATCGCCACGATCACCGCCAATTTGCGGCTCGACAAAGACCCCAACGAAGCCTTGACCGAAATCTCGGCCAAGGTCGCGGCGCTGCGCAACCAGATGCCGGAAGGCTCGGAAGATGCGGTTGTTGCGATTGCTGAAGGTGGCGGGACGGCGGCGCTGTATATGTCGTTCTACTCACAAGTGCTGGATGAAGCCCAGATTACCGACTACCTGACCCGCGTGGTGGTGCCGCAGCTGGACGCTATCGGTGGTGTAGAACAGGCACAGATTCTCGGCGCCCGCACCTATGCCATGCGCTTGTGGCTGAAACCCGATCGCCTGGTCGCGCACAACCTGACGGCCTCCGAAGTGCTCGATCGCGTGCGCCAGCAGAACGTGTTGTCGGCTGTTGGCGAGTCCAAGGGCCAATATGTGCGCATCGGTTTGCGCGCCAACACGGATTTGCGCAGCGCGCAGGAATTTCGCGACATGGTGGTATCCGGCGAAGGCGATTCCGTGGTTCGCCTGGACGATGTTGCGCGTGTGGAACTGGGCTCGGAGAGCTACGACTACGGCGCCGGATGGGATGGCGAACCGGCCACCTTCATCGGCATCAATGTGCGCCCGGAAGCCAACGTGCTTGACGTGATCAACGAGGTCAACGCGCTGTGGCCGAGCATTGTCGGCGCGCTGCCCGAAGGGCTGCAAGGTGAGATCGGATACGACAGCACGGTGTACATTCGCGATGCCATCGCCGAGGTCCGCGCCACGCTGATCGAAGCTGTGTTCATTGTGGTGGCGGTGATCTTCCTGTTCCTCGGCTCCATGCGCAGTTCACTGATCCCAGCTGTCACCGTGCCGCTATCACTGGTTGGCGCCATGTTCATCATGTTGGTGATGGGCTTCTCAATCAATCTGCTGACCCTGCTGGCCATGGTTCTGGCCATCGGCATGGTGGTGGACGATGCGATCATCGTGCTGGAAAACATCCATCGCCACATTGAAGAGGGCATGGACCCACATGCCGCCGCGATCAAAGGCGCGCGTGAACTGGTCGGTCCCGTCATCGCCATGACCATCACCCTGGTGGCGGTGTTCGCGCCCATCGGTTTCCTTTCCGGCATCACCGGCAAGCTGTTCAGCGAATTCGCCTTCACCCTGGCCGGGGCGGTACTGATCTCCGGGGTTGTCGCTCTCACCCTGACGCCGATGATGTGCGCCAAGATTCTGCGCCCAACTCACGGTGGCGATGCGGCTGAGGGCGGTTTTGCGGCGTGGCTGGACCAGCGTTTCGAAAGCTGGCGTTCGGCTTACAAGAAGCGCTTGCACGGGGCGCTGGACACCAAATCGGTCATCGCCGTGTTTGGCGCCATTGTGTTCGCGTCGTGCTACTTCCTGTTCATTTCGACGCCGGGTGAGCTGGCGCCGGAGGAAGACATCGGTTTTGCCTTCTCAATCAATGAAACCGACGGCTATTCCTCGCGCGAATATCTGGACCAGTACTTCGCCGAAGCGCAGAAAACCGCGCTGGCGCAGGACAACATCGACCACATTTTCACCTTCGCCTCCAATGAAGGCGGCAGCACCAATACCGGTTTCATGGGCTTGATCCTGCCGCCCTGGGATGATCGTTCGGAAACCACCGGACAGATCGTCAACCAGCTGCTGCCTGAGTTAGAGAAGGTGGCCGGCATTCGCCCCGCTGTGATCGTGCCGCCGGCACTGCCGACGCCGGGTCAGGGTTATCCGGTGGAATTCGTGCTCAAATCCACCGCCGACCCGCAGACGCTGTATGAAGTGGGGAACGAGGTGGTCGGTCGCGCCATGGCTTCGAAGAAGTTCATCTTCCTAGCGCCGCGCCTGCGCATCGACCGCCCCGAAGCCATCATCGAAGTCGATCGCGACAAGGCGGCCGCAATGGGCGTGGATATGCGTCGCTTGTCTGCTGACCTGTCCGCCCTGCTGGCGTCCGGCGAAGTCGGTCGCTTTGCCTACGAAGGTCGTTCGTACAAGATCATTCCGCAGCTGCAACGTTATGCGCGACTCAATCCGGATCAGCTGAACTACTACTACACGCGCACCAATGACGGTCGTATGGTCCTGATATCGTCCGTGGTCAACATCACCGAGCGCGCCACCCCACGCACCATTGAGCACGCGCAGCAGCTCAACTCCAACACCCTGATCGGTGTGCCGCGCCCCGGGGTTCCGCAGGGTGAAGCGCTGGCCTTGCTGGAACAAATCGCCAGCGAAGTCATGCCGGACAGCTTCCAGATTGATTACGCCGGCCCGTCGCGCCAGTTCAAACAGGAAGGTTCTGCCCTGCTCGCCACCTTTGGCTTCGCGCTGGTCATCATCTATCTGGTGCTGGCTGCACAGTTTGAATCCTTCCGTGACCCGTTGATCATGCTGGTGACCGTACCGATGTCGATCTGTGGCGCGCTGCTGGTGCTGAACATCTTCAACATGACCAACGGAATGCAGTTGTCCAACTTTCCGGGCATGACGCTGAATATCTATACCCAGGTTGGGCTGGTCACGTTGATTGGCGTGATCTCCAAACACGGCATCCTGATTGTCGAGTTCGCCAACCAACTGCAAAAACAAGGTCTGTCCAAGCGTGAGGCCATTGAGGAGGCCGCCTCGATTCGTATGCGCCCGGTGCTGATGACCACCGCCGCTTTGGTCGTGGCCATGTTCCCGCTGCTGATGGCCGATGGCCCCGGCGCGGCCTCGCGCTTCTCCATGGGTCTGATCATCGCGGCTGGCATGACCATCGGTACGCTGTTCACGCTGTACGTGGTTCCCGCCGCTTACATGTACATTGGACGCGATTACAGCCGTGACCGCGCGGCTGAGACCGTTACCAACACGCCCACACCCGTGCAAACCTGATGCTCAAATCCATCGCTGCGCTGTATTACCGCCTCACCCTGGAATGGCGCTGGCTGACCGGTGCCTTGTTGTTGGCGCTGGCAGCTGGCGCAGTGTGGTTCGCCCAGGATTTTCGTTTGGACGCCTCGGCGGATTCGCTGATCCTGGAGAACGATGAGGATCTGCGTTACTACCGCGAGATCGCCAAACGCTATGGCGCGCAGGAATCGGTGGTGGTCGCCTACACGCCGGACGGCGATCTGTTTTCGGATGAGGTGTTGAATCGCATTCAGGCCCTGCGCGACGATCTGCAGGCGCTGGAGCCGGTCAGCTCGGTGACCAGCCTGCTTGACGTGCCGCTGCTCAACAGTCCGCGCATGACGCTGTCAGAGGTCCAGGACGGCACCCGCACCCTGCTCGATCCGGCCACCGATCGTGAACTCGCGCGCAAAGAGTTCGCCACCAGCCCACTGTACAAAAATCTTCTCACCGACCCGGAAGGCCAGACCACGGGCATGCTGGTTTTGCTCAAAACCGATCAGCACGCGCGTGATTTGCTGACCCGGCGTGAAGATTTACGCGAAAAGGCGCACACCAGCGCGCTGAGCGCCGACGAGCAAGCCGAGTTGGAGAAAGTCACCGCTGAGTACCGTCAACTCAGCGGCGCGCAGCAAGCGCGTCAGCAGCAAACCATCGCTGAGATTCGTGACGTGATCAGCCGCCACCAGCAGGATGCCAGCATTGTGCTGGGCGGCTTGCCGATGATTGCCTCGGACATGATCGACTTCGTTCGCGCCGACATTCGTTTGTTCAGCGTGCTGGTCGGCGGTTTCCTGATCCTGCTGCTGGCCGTGGCCTTCCGGCAATTGCGCTGGGTTGTGATTCCGGTGTCCATCTGCGTGGCCGTGAGTGTGGTCATGCTGGGTCAACTCGGCTTGATGCATTGGCCGGTCACGGTGGTGTCGTCCAATTTCACCTCACTGACCTTGATCATCACCTTGTCGCTGGTCGTGCATCTGGTGGTGCGATACCGCGAGCTTCAGGGCGAGCAACCCGATGCCAGTTCAGCCGAATTGGTGCGCGAAACCATTCGCAGCAAACTGGCCCCATCGATCTTCACGGCCGCCACCACCATGGTGTCGTTTGGCTCCCTGATCATCGCCGACATCCGCCCGGTCATCGATTTTGGTCAGATGATGGTGTGGAGCGTGGTCTGGGCCTTTGTCCTGACGTTCGTGATGTTTCCGTGGCTGTTGGCTGGCAGCAAGCCCAAGGATGATGGCGCCGGCCACCGCGATGTGAGTGCGCGCATCACCCAGGGTTTCGCCTTGAGCATCCGCAAAGCCGGCGGCCCGGTCCTGGCGATCTACGGACTTCTGATCATCGCCGCCGTGGTGGGGATTTCCCGTCTGGGGGTCGAAAACCGCTTTATCGATTACTTCAAGGACACCACCGAAATCTATGAGGGCATGGTCCTCATCGACAAAAAGCTCGGCGGTACCACGCCTTTGGAAGTGATTCTTGACGCACCGGCGTCGTTCTTCGAACAGGACGACGAGGACGTCGACGAGTTCGCGGACGATTTTGCCGATGATTTCGCGGACGACTTTGCCGACGAATATGGTCAGGATGATGTCGGCATCACCGCATCCAGCTACTGGTACAACAGCTTTGCCCTGCAGGATGCCAAACGCATCCACGCCTACCTGGAAAGCCTGCCGGAAACCGGGAAAGTGCTGTCCATGGCCACCACCATGGAGCTGATCACCCTGCTCAACCATGGCGATGCGCCGGACGACTTCACCCTGTCGATCATGCACGGACGCCTGCCGCCGGTGATCAAGAAGCAACTGTTCGATCCGTACATGTCAGAGGATGGCAATCAGCTGCGCTTCTCCATCCGCGTGATTGATTCCGACCAGAATCTGCGACGCGACGCGCTGCTCAAGAAAATCCACAGCGACTTGATCGAAAAGTTCGACCTCAAACCCGAGCAGATTCATCTCGCCGGCGCGTTGGTGCTGTACAACAATGTGCTGCAAAGCCTGTTCGAGTCACAAATCCTGACGCTGTCTGCGGTGTTCGGCGCCATCGTGCTGATGCTGTGGTTCCTGTTCCGCTCCCTGCGTTTGGCCTTGATCGGGGTGCTGCCCACGGTGTTTGCTGCCAGCATGATTCTGGGCCTGATGGGCTGGCTGAATATCCCACTGGACATCATGACCATCACCATCGCCGCCATCACCATCGGCATCGGCGTGGACAACACCATTCACTATACGCACCGCTTTCAGGATGAAATCCGCACCGGTGCAGAACGTTGGCAAGCGATGATCAACACGCATGGCAGCGTCGGTCGCGCGATCTATCTGACCTCGGTTATTGTGACTTTGGGCTTTTCGATACTGGCCTTGTCCAACTTCGTGCCCATCGTACTGTTCGGGCTGTTCACCGGCCTGGCCATGCTGCTGGCCCTGATCGCCAATCTGACCCTGCTGCCGCTGCTGCTGGTCAAGCTTGGTCCCAAAGCTTGACGCCACGACGCTTGGTTTTGCAGTGTGGTGCGACATGAGTGGAGGCCCGACAGAAAGCGGACCAGACCCGCAGGGGACGTGCATGGATGCACGTCTCGACCGCCAGGGCAGGATGCCCTGTCGGTCGATCCCGCTGTAGGGAGGATCAGCCGCAACGTGGTCGCGCCGCGCTGCATAACCAAGCTCACCGCTAAAAGAACTAGAACTCCATGAATTTGCCCTCCTCTCTGTCCACCGCCATCCGCAACTTTCAGCTTCCCGAGCCGCTTGGATTTGGTCGCGTCACCGGTCCGGTGATGTTTGTCGCCGATTACATCGACGGCCACTGGCAGCAGGGGGAATTGATGGTCTACGAGCCCATCGCCCTGAATCCCGCAGCCACATCGCTACAGTTTGCCCAGCAATGCTTTGAAGGCCTCAAAGCCTTCTGGGTTGAACAAGACGAACCGGCGCTGTTCCGCGCCGACGAAAATGCCAAACGCATGTCACGCTCGGCGCAGCGTTTGTGCATGCCACAAGTGCCCGAGGCGCTGTTCCTGAGAGGCGTCAAGACGGTCACGCAGGCGATGAAGCCATTGATCCCACGCAGCAGCGGCGAATCGCTGTACCTGCGCCCGATGCTCTATGGCATGGACACGCAATATCCGCTGGCCGGCTCCGACAATTTTCGCTTCGCCATTGTGTGCAGCCCCTCGGCCGCCTACTTCGCCAAGCCGATTCGGGTGCTGGTTGAGCGTGAAGCCTGTCGCGCCGCCGTGGGAGGTACCGGCGATGTGAAAGCCGGTGGCAACTATGCCAGCTCGATCCAGGCCACACGCCGTTGTGTCGAACGCGGTTACGACCAACCTTTGTGGCTGGACCCGGTCGAGCGCCGAACCATTGAAGAACTTTCGGCCATGAACATCTGCGCCATCATTGACGGCGCGCTGTGGTCACCCGCTTTGAACGGGACCATTCTTCCCGGCATCACCCGAGCAACCCTGCTGACCCTGGCTAAAGATCTGGGCATGGATGCGGTGGAGCAGCCGATCGATGTGAACACCTTGCTGGATGACATCGAAAGCGGACGCTGTAGCGAGTTGTTCGCCTGCGGTACCGCCGCCATCGTCAATCCGATTGCCGTGCTGGCCGACGGTGATCGCATCTCCGAGCTACAGGATGTCGATGTCTGTGCAGCGCGCTTCAAAACGGCGCTGCTGGGCATTCAGGAAGGACGTGATTCCGATCCCCGCGGCTGGATGATGTCCAGCGCCGGATAGTTGACAGCCACCTCTGGCCAGCCGACCGCCGGGGTTAACGTTTCTTTGACAATCGCTAGGCCATGATCGCGGAAAATTCCACAAAAGGATGCCGCCATGAAAGCGACCTCAATGATAAATTCGCCTCGGCTGTGGCTCGCCGGTCTGGTTGCGGCGGCCTCGGGGAGTGTGTTCGCTGCAGACGAAACCACCACCTTCGATGTGACCGCCACCGTCACCGCAGCGTGTTCGGTCTCGGCCGCCGATTTGGCCTTTGGCAATTACGACGCCGTGCTCGGCACGCTGGGAACCACAACCATCACCAGCAACTGCACGCTGGCCACGCCCTACACCTTGTCACTCGATTTTGGCGGCGCAGCGAATGTCAGCAGTCGTGTGATGGATGGGCCTAACAGCGAAACCTTGGCTTACCAGTTGACCCAGGACGTCGCGGGTCTGATCCCTTGGGGTACGGTCGGCGACGGCGATGAAGTGTCGCTGCTGGGCACAGGTCTGGACATTCCTACTGTAGTCTACGGACAAATCCCCTCGGGCCAGAATGTGGAAGCCGGAAGTTACACTGACACCATCACCGTCACGCTCACCTACTAATGTTGTCCCGCGCCCCCTCGTTGGTTGGCGCGGTCCTGCTATGTAGCCTGCTGCTGGCCCCGACTGGCGCGCTGGCGCTTGGCCTGCAGGTCTCGCCGATCAAGCTCAACTTCAAACCTGGCGTGCGTGTTCAGGAACTGCGCCTGAGCAACGCCGGCGAACGTCCTGTGGTGGTGGAGATCAAAGTTCTTCGTTGGTCACAGCAAGACAATGAGGAAAAGCTCGTTGCCAGTCGCGACCTCCTGGTCACACCGCCGATCAGCGAAATTGCAGCCGGCCAGAGGCGCTCGGTGCGCGTGGGGATACGGCAGCGCCCGGATGCCGCCTGCGAAAGCAGCTACCGCATCGAAATCACGGAAGTCGCGCCCAAGACCCAACAGCGATCAGCACCGGTCAACTTTCGCACGCGCATGTTGCTGCCGGCGTTTGTGCACAACCAGACGGCTTGCAAGGGCAAATTGGATGTTCGCCATCAGCGAGGCCAGATGGTCCTGATCAATAGCGGAAACGCGCACATACAGCTGCATGAGGCCTCGCTCATTGATGGCAAAAAACAATGGCCGGTGACGCTACCAAAGGTAGGCTACTTGCTGAGCGGATCGCAGTATCACTGGCCGCTACCCGCTGACGTCAATCCCAGCTCAGCCAGTCTGGTATACAAGGATCATGCGGGCAAACACCAACAAGCGCTTGTGCGAAGGCCATGATGCGATGGGTCGAATCGCTCGCCTGGTCGCGCTGGCCCTCCTTGGTCTGACGCTCAGCGCGCGCGCCAACACGGATATGCCCAACTACGCCTGGGCAAAAGCCAGCCTGAACGGTCAGCCACGCGGGAGCGTGCTCATTGTGACCATGCCGGAGCGCGAGATAATCTGGGTCGAGGAAGCCACATTGCGAGAGTGGGGCCTGCTTGACCATGCCAGTCAGGTGGTGCGCTATTTCGATGACAGCCCCTTCGTCGCGCTGACCAGCATTCGCGGTGTCGAGGCGCAGTGGGATGCCAGCGATGGGCAACTTGCGGTCAGCATCGATGCCAGCGCATTACCCCGCCAGCAACTCACGCTCGGAGCACATCGGTCCACCCCACCGCTACGTCCCCGCAGTTTCGGCGCTCACATCAATTACGACTTGCTCGCCGCACACCAATCCAGCGCCGACACCAGCGCCAGTGCGTTCCTGCATCTCACCGCTTTCGGACGCTTTGGTAGCGTGCTCAACGGACTGAGCTGGCGCGATGACCCAGTCAGCGGACCGAGCTGGCTGCGCCTGGAAACCACCTGGACCAAAGACATCGTGCAGCACGCTTGGCGACTCAATGCCGGCGATGTCATCAGTGCGGCGGATGCCTTTGGCACGCGTTATCGCGTGGCTGGCTTGCAGTGGAAAAAAGAATTTGCCATCCACCCTGGAGAGGTAACCTTCGCGACCCCCGTCATCACGGGTCTCGCCGATGTGCCCTCAGATGTGGAGTTGTTCATCAACGGCGTACGTCGCTCGCGCCTGCAGGCGGAACCCGGCCCCTTCGAACTCAATGAAGCGCCGATACTGACCGGAGCCGGAACCGCGGAACTGCGGCTCACCAACGTGCTGGGCGAACAGGTCGTGCAGCAGGTCAACTATTACGTGGACCCCGGACTTCTGCGTCAGGGTCTGTGGGACTTCGACCTGTCTGCTGGCTGGCGCCGTGAAGATTTCGGCGTGGAAAGCTTCGAGTACAGCGAGCCACAAGCTCAAGCACTGGTGCGCTACGGGGTCACCGATTTCGCCACAATCGAAACACGTGCGGTTGTGGCCCAAGATCACAAACAAGCCGAGTTGCGCTATGTGTTTCAAGCGTTTGATTGGCCCGTCACGGTGACCACCAGCGCCGGCGCCGCACAACTCCGTTCAGGAGCCCATGTTCCCTTTGGGCGCCTTGGCTTTTCCTGGCGCTGGCACCGCCTTTTCGCCGGTGCTCAGGCGCTATCCACCGATATGGACCACGACGATGTCAGCCCGTTGCCCCTGCAACGTCAAATACTGACCCGCGCGGGGATCAATCTGGGACTGTGGACGATCGCCGTCGACACCCTGTACCGGCGACGCAGCAGCAGCGACGAATTCGAGCGCCACAACCTGCGCCTGAGTCGCGCATTTCGCACCGCTGTCGGACACTTCAGCTTCTACGGTGGTGCGTTTCGCAACTTCGACAGTCAATCCAATGATGATGAAGGGATCTACGCCGGCTTGAGCTGGTCACCCAATCACAGCCAGCGTGTCGCGGTATCCACGCGCAGCGGCGAGCAAACGCAAACGTTTTCCAGTTACCAATACCGCACCCCACACGATCTCGGCCACCAATTCGAAGTGCACAATCTGCATGAAGACAATGGCGACACCTGGGTCGGCCAATACACCGGGCGCTACAGCCAGGCGCAGCTGCGTGCACGCGGTCAGTCGGATCGCTTCGGTGAATCCCTGCAAGCGGGTCTTCAAGGCGCGATCGGCATGATCGAAGGTCATGCATTCAGCGCACGACCACTGGGTGGCAGCTATGCCCTGGTTCGGGTTCAGGAACACGCCGATGTACCGGTGTATGTGCACAATCGCATCGTCGCCCGCACCAACAAACGCGGTCTAGCCATCATGCCGCAACTCATCGCCTACCAAGCCAACGAAGTGCGCGTCGATCCCCTCGACCTGCCACTTGACAGCTTGATTGAGGATGCCGGAGTCCGCTTCACACCCAGCGCCTTTTCCGGTGTGTTGGTAGACATCCCCATCTCCACCGACATCGGCATTGAGCTGCGCTTGATGCGCGATCCTTTCTCAACAGTGCCAGCTGGCGCGGTGATTTATCGTGATCGCGACAACGCCCGCTTTTTCGTCGGCTCCGACGGCAATAGCTATGTTGAACTCCGCGACGACAACGAGCAATTCACCGCCTATTGGGACAAGGGTCAGTGCCAATTCAAGATCGACCGCGCACAATTGCGCGACGAACTTCAACCCAATCTGGGAGCCGTGCCATGCCGTCACTGATACGCATTGCGTTCGGCCTCGCGGGGCTCGCTGTGCCCGGCGCCGTTTTGGCCGCCGCGAGTTGTTTGGTCAGCGCCACACCGTTGAACCTCGGCAACTACGATCACCTGTATATTTTTGGCACCAGCAGCCAATCCACCGTCACCGTCAGTTGCCAAGAAAACGCGTTCATTGGTCTTGGTGACACCGTCAACTACAGCATCAGTTTCGACGCTGGCGGATCCGGTGACATCAATGATCGAAGCATGACCCAAGGCACGGACGATCTGCATTACAACCTCTACACCAACTTTGTGCACACCACAGTCTTGGGTGATGGCATCAGCGGCCAAACCCTCGAGGGAACGCTCATTGTGCCTTTGTGCGTGTTGGGCCTGGGCTGCGCCACCGTGTCAGCCGTGCGCAACGTGTTTGGATATATACCGCCCAGCCAGATTGTCAGTGCAGGCAGCTACAGCGACACCATCATCGTGACCGTCACTTATTAAACCCGGGTATTATTGCGATTAATTTTTTACCCGGGTATTATTTAGGCTCATGACAAATCGAGATTCACATGAGCACGCCCCTGGCTACTCACAGCAGCTTCATTCACCACAACCTTCTTGTTTCAGGCAGCGCCCTGGACAACGCTTTGGCCGTCAAACGGGCGCAAGCTGAAAACACCACCGTACAGATCCTGAGCTTTGACAATCGCAACGGTCGTCAAATCGACTTCGATTTGCGCGGATCTGATGAAGACATCGCACGTCGACTTGAGCCATCGCATGACGACCCGGCTCAGGACAACAGCGCAGGAAAACGAGGACGGGGGCGCCCCAAACTTGGCGTTGTCTCGCGTGAAATCACCTTGTTACCGCGGCATTGGGAGTGGCTTGCCGAGCAGCCTGGCAGCGCATCGGTAACCCTACGCAAGCTGGTTGACGAGGCGCGGCGCAAGAACGCCGGCGCCGACGAGAAGCGGCGTCGCCGGGATCGTGTTTACCATTTCATCAGTGCCATCGCTGGCGATCTGACGAACTTTGAGGACGCCAGCCGCGCCCTGTATCAGGACGATCAAGCGCGCTTTGAGATGCTGATCGCGGCATGGCCCAGCGACGTACGCGATCACGCATTGCGTCTGTGGGAAGCTGATCTTTGACATCGCTCGACAGCGCCCTTATGCGGCGGTGTCGAGCTGCTCTTCCATGTTCTGAACCAAACGGATCAGCTTCTGATAGCGAGGTTGACCACTGGCCCGCATACTCACCGCGGCCAACATGCTCTGAGCCTGACGCAACAAACGCCAATTTGCCCCTTCACGCCGCATCAGTTGCAAGATGGCCTGCACCGCGTTGAGCGTAATCACGGTGTTATCGGGCATCGCCTGGGCCGCCTGCAGCAGCATGGACACCGCAGCTTTGAGATCACCCTGACGCGACAAAGAAACCGCTTCGTTGTTCAGACGGATCACTTCGGCACGTTCGCCATCAATCAAACGCGCACCCTCCTCCGCCATATCCGCCTGCTCAAACAAAACACGCGCCCGCTCAAGCATGGCCTCGTCTTCATGATGTCCGCGCACGACCTGACGAATCAGGTCCGATGCCACATCGGTATGCCCGCAAGCCATACAGCTTTCCGCCAACATCATGCGCTGTTCAGCACTCAGAGCCTGGCCATGGTCTGTCAGCAATTGCTCAGCACGGGCAACGGCCGCAGCCTGAGCTTTGCTGTTGCCGCGCGCCTGCTCCACATCGGCCTCGATCACCGCCATCTGCAAACGTATGGACGGATCCGCCTGAGCATACTCTCGCTGCATACGCGCCATCGTCCGACCCGCCAGTTCGGGCTCACCGGCACGCAGGTGCACGCGAGCCAGGCCGGCAAAATCTTCCGGACCGGAGAACTGTGAGTGGCGACCTTCGCGTATAGCCTGTCGGTAGGCTTGCTCGGCAATGTCCAAATGTTCGTTGCCCAATGCCGCTTCCGCCAGTGCCCGTTGTCGACGCGGACTTTTGGGCGACAGCGCGACAGCCTGCGCCAAGGTTGCTTCAGCCTGATCCGCGTGACCTCGCTTGCGCTGAACCTTGGCCAGCAGGTCATATGCGGCAACAAAATGAGCACGCCCCTGAATAGCGCTTTGCAGTAAGGTTTCAGCCTCGTCGAGCTGCCCCTGATAGAACAAGGCCTGGGCCAAACCCAGCTGCGCCCATGGCGTCACTGTCTCGTCCAGGACCTCACGGCACACAGCAGCCGCAGCCGCGTGATCACCCAAGCGCGCCAAAGCGTCCGCCTTGAGCCGCAGCAGATCAATACGGTAGCGAGGCAAACGCACGATGGCGTCATCACACAGGCGGCAGGCCCGCGAAAAAGCTCGCCTCTCCACCGCGCGACCGATTTCCCGAAAATGCGATTTCTTCTTTTGCAGACGACGCAAACGATCCTGCAACACGGCGCGGGTGAATGGTTTGGCCAGGTAGGTATCCGGCTCGTGCTCCACCACGCCCATGACCCGACGCAGTGTGTTCTCAGCCGAGATCAGAATGAATATCGTGGAATAGGGAATTAAGTCGCGCTCTCGAGCTTCTTCAAGCACCTGCTGGCCGTCTTTCCCGTCGCCCAGATCGTAGCCGCACAAAATGATGTCAGGTCGTTCGGCCGCCATCCATTCCAGCGCGCGTTCGGCGTCGCTCAATGATTCGATGCTATCGGCTCCGCAGCTCATCAGCATTTCGCGCAGCATCGTGCGCACTTGCGGCAGCTCATCAATGATCAGTATGGACTGGCCCCGCAAACTCCACGGGGCCTGGTGACGTTCAGAAAACACAACGCGCATCGAGTCAGGAACGCCCAAGACATGCAGGATTTATTCCCCGCTGGTGGTCACCAAGCCTTGAATCCGACACATGGCAAATTGCGGGAATGGCAGCGGTCTTTCACCATGAACAGCGAGCAAACGCTGCATTTGCGCCAACTCGTGTACTTGCTGCACCACCATCACCTTGGCCAATTCCTGAACAGGCCGCATGCGCGCGAACTCGGTCGCATGGTGCGCCATGTCCACCCCGCCCATGTGGTGGCGAATCATGAGCTTCAAAAACAAGACATCGAACGCATCGCCTGACGCCGCCCACAGCGATGTCAACTCAGAGGCCGAGGCCATTCCCGCCATCAGCGGCAGACCGTCGTCGGCGGTTTGTAGCTGGCTTGGCTTGTCAGCGCGCCACTCATCATGATGAGGTGACCACATCATCGGATGATTGGCCACTGGTGGCTCGCCCCATAACTGCAGCCAACCACGCATCGTGCCGATCTGTTGTGACTGTCCCAGCAATATCGCATCAGACATCGCCTGGATCGCCGGGCCTGCGCGTGAGCGGGCCAAGCTGGCCATCAACACCGCCTGTTCATGATGCACGGACATATCCTGGGCGAAGCCAATATCCACATCACTGGGAAAGCGCGCAGACCCGCTGTTCCAGGCCGCGGACAAGTGCGGTGCCAGAACGTAACCCAATGCCAGCACCAGGATCAGCGATAGCGTCAGGCCGAGGCCGCGCGACGCTCTCAGTCCTGTGGCCATGCATCCTCAGAAACACGCACCACATAGAACCCGGAAGTCGCGTCGGTGTACCAGATCTCACGACGCTCGGGTACAAAGGCCGGCTGCGACATGGCCAGATTGCCAGGAAGCAGGCCAGCCAGACTTCCCGCCCGCGGCGGCGCGATAAAATAAGCGACCTCGTGAGGTTGCGAGGGGTCGCGGATATCAAACACGCGCAAACCGGAGTTCATCGCTGAGCAGGCCACGATACCGGGGTTTTCGCGGCGCGGAATCGCGCAGTAATGCATCGAATAACCAAACACCTGGGTTGGCGGAAGGGCCGACGGATCGACCGTTGCGGCACGATGCTCATCCTGCATGTGCACCTCCAAACGCAGGTTGGACACGATGCGCGGATCGCTGGGATCTTGGATATCAAGTATCCGCGCCGCACCCACTTGATCATCAATGGTGGGCGGATTGAAACGGAACGCAAACTCATCGAACTCGATCAGATAGGGCATTCCATCCTGTGTGAACGGGATGGTGTTCTGAGGAATCGAAATCATCGGCCAGGTGACCCGACTGATCTCACGCGTGACAGGATCATCTGCCCGCTGCTGGATTTCACTGACATCAAGCAAACCCAGGCTGCCGTTAATTGGATCGGTGTGATAGAGCGTGTTGCCATCATCCGAAACGGCCAGGCCATGCGAGTAGTAGGCCCCGCGCCAAAGCACTTCAGGCTGCCGCGGATCGGCAACATCCACAGCCAGAATATAACCGGCACCACCAGCCACCCAGAACGTATTGCCGTCAGGACTGAAGCCGCTTTCATGTCCGAATGCAATCGGCATTTGCGACTGTAGCGTGGGGTAACGACAATCTTCGCTGACATCGTAAATCGACATCGACCCGGGCAACGTCAGAGCGTTGCCAGTGGTCGCGGCCAACAAACCACGCTCAGTATGCAGATTCAACGTTTCATGGGGCGCGAGCATGGCCAATGAGGTCAGCACCGTGGTCATATGCGGCAGCGCGGGGTCACTCATATCCAAAACCATCACGCCCAGCGACGGCCCACCTGCGACACTGACAATGTTGGCAGGCGCGGTAAACGAGGTGTCGAAATACGCGCAGTCGTGACCCTGTTTGTCGGTGTAGCGCCACACCCGAAAACCGCCAGGCGTGTTGATGTTGCTGACCAGCGTGGTGTTACAGGTCCAACCCAGTTCGGCCTGCGCCGAATTGACGGCCTCCGCGGTCACGCGGCCCTGAACCTCAGACCTCAGGGGCTGCGATGTTTCATCGCACTGGGCCCGCGGCACGGCTTGTAACGCGGGGTCCAACAGAACACGCGGCTCCAGCATATCGGCCAACTGCGATGCGGTAAGCGACAGCAACGCTTCCAACGCACTCAAAGGCAACGGAGGGCCCTTCAACCCTGGTAGAGCTGGTCCACCGCCGTTCAGAATTGGCGTCGACGTCAATAAACTGGAAATCGGGCCGGCGCCCTCCGCCGAACCCGCGGGCGTGTCACCCGCTGTCGATGTGGCCGCCACATCCTGCCGACCGCCATCACAGGCCACACTGCCGAGCAGCATTGCACTTCCAAGCGCCCAACACGCGGAACTGCGTACCCAGCCCCCTCGCTCCGACCCATCGCGATTCATGTCCGCCTCCATTGTGATTTTTTCTTGGCTTCCGTGCAGGATATCTGCGCAAGCGCATTGTCCTCAGCTCATGATGGAACTGCCAACCACGCCGCGTCAATGCAAACCTGCCGACGCCAGGAGCCCGCATTCGCAAGCGGCGAATCAAGACAGCCTGTCAGGCCATGCTTGCGTGTCGAGGGTGGCCCGGTAGCCGTGCCACGCGGCGTGCCCCAAAGCGGGCAAAATCACCACCAAGGCCAGATAAGCCGTGGCCATGCCGACCAACATCAAAGCCAGGATACACAAGGCCCAGCACAGCATCGCGGCTTTGTTGCGCAACGCGGCGTTCACGCTGGAAACGATGGCGGTGACCGTGTCGCAGCGTTTGTCCATCAGCATGGGCAAAGAGAAGGCGCTGGCCATGAAAATAACGCTGCAGAACAGTGCACCGATGGCGCTGCCGATACCCAGGAAACGCAGCCACCCGAGCAGATCGGCATCGCCACCAATGGGGAAAAACACATGAACCATGGTGGCAGCGCGCGCCCAAACCAGGGCCACCACCAACAACACCAGGGCAAACACCATGACATCTCCAAAAGCGCCCGCCGCGTCGCGAAATGTCTGGGCGAAACCAACCGGCTGACCGCGCTCTAGCCGGTAGCTGATGACATACAAGCGCAGGGCCAGTACCGGGCCAAGAAAAACCAAACCGCTCATCACCCCGATATAGATACCAACCCTGCCAAAGTACCAAGCGGCGGCAGTCATCGCGTAACTCAGCACGAGCATGACCAGGCCATAAAACAAGCTCGCTCGGGGCGCCCTTCGCACATCGGCAAAGCCCAGACGCACCCAAGTCAGAGGTGCCGACCAAACCACCGCACGACAAGGCGCCGCTATGGGTAAAGTCTCATCAGGCTGTGGAGGCATCCATACTCCTCGTTGGCGGATATACCGCGTTACTTGGCCATGCGTTCCTGCAACGTCTGAACATGTTGCCGCACCAAGGCCCATCGGGCGATGCGCTCAATGTTTACCGCGTTCAATTCGTCCTTGGCAAGAAAGTCTGTGGCGCCGGCCAAAAGAGCATTTTCACCCAGCGCTTCGATATCCAGCCCACTGAGCAACACGATCGCCACGCTGCTGCCAGACTCTCGTAAGGCGCGTATGAATCCCAGACCGCTTTCCGCACCCAAGTAATAGTCGACGAACAAGACATCGTGACGCGTCTGCTGCATCAGACGTCGCGCCTCGTAACAATCGCTGGCGCGGTCAAAGTGAAATCCGGACGGCAAATGCGCTTTGAAAATCAGCGCATCTTCGGCGTCATCTTCAACCAAAAGCAGCTTTAACGGTTTACGCAAGGTAACGCTCCAGGAGGTCGCCCAAAACAGCCACCAGATTTTCAAACGACGCGGGTTTGCTGACAAATTCTCGCGCCCCCAAAGCCAGACAACGCTCCCGTTCGCGAGCGTCTTCCGAGGTGGAGTACACGACAATCGGCCAATCACAACAGCGTCGCGCCATGGCTTCCAGCACTTCGCCCCCACTCATGCGAGGCAAATTGAGATCCAGCAGCACCAATCGTGGTGGAACCGTTTGATCATCGAGCCAGCTCATGAACTGCGCACCATCGCGCATGATGTTGAGCGCCAAGTCATCACGACCCAACACGGACATCACTTTACGGAACAGCAGGATGTCGTCCGGATCGTCTTCGACGATGGCCACCTTGGCATTCATTCGACCGTTTTCCGTTGTTCACGCGGCAAGCTCACGGTGAAGTTGGCCCCGACGCCGAGCTTGGCGTTGGCTCCGATATCACCTTTGTGACGCTGACAAATCCTCTGACACACAGACAGGCCTATCCCCGCGCCCTCATAGGCATCCCGGGTGTGCAGGCGTTGAAACACACCGAATATGCGGTCGACATATTGTGGATCGAAACCAATACCGTTATCCGAAACAGCGATGGTCGCGATACTCGCTTGGTTGGTGGCCAGCTCACGTACCGTGATTCGTGGCTCGACATCATCGCGGGCGTATTTCAGGGAATTCCCGATCAAATTCTGAAACAGCTGGCGCATCTGTGCGCCATCTGCCTCAATCGTGGGTAAGTTGTGAATCTCACATCGCGCGCCTTTCTCCTGAATGAGCAAAGCCAGGTCCGACAACACGTCGCTCAGCACACTGTTGAGATCGCAAGCGGCAAATGCCTGACCGTGTGTGGTGACGCGTGAGAGGCTGAGCAGGCTGCCGAGCAACGCCTGCATGCGCTGTGTCGCTGACGAAATGCTGGAAAGGTAGAGCTTGCCCTCTTCGCTGAGCTGCCCCTGAGTCTCCGCGGCAAGCAACCCCGAGAAGGACAGAATCTTTCGCAACGGTTCGCGCAAGTCGTGGGAGGCGATTTGCACAAACTGCTCGAGCTCCTGATTGCTGCGCGACAAATTCTTCAGCCGTAACTCCGCCTCGCGCCGATCCGACATGTCACGGGTAATTTTGGCGAAACCGGCGGGCCGACCCTGCTCATCGCGAATGAGGTCAATGATGACGTGTGCCCAGAAGGCACGACCATCCTTGCGCACACGCCAACCCTCATCCTCGAAACGCCCACTCTCCAAAGCGGTTTTCAGTGCGCGGTCGGGTTTCTCATTGGTACGGTCTTCCTGGGTATAGAACATCGAGAAATGACGCCCCAGTACTTCTTCCTCGGAGTAGTTTTTGAAGCGCTCCGCGCCGGCATTCCAACTGGAAATGTGACCATCCAGCGACAGCATGTAGATGGCGTAGTCGGTCACCCCGGAAACAAGCATGCGAAACCGCCGTTCGCTCTCTATCAGTTGCCGTTCTTTCTCCCACTCTTCGCTGATGTCACGGGTGATCTTGGCAAAACCCGTGAGCCCGCCATCGTCGTCGTAGATCGCATCGACTATGACATGGGCCCGAAATAGGTCCCCGTTTTTCCGCACACGCCAAGCCTTGTCCTCGAAGCGGCCGTCCTTGGACGCGATGGAGAGCGTACGCTGAGGCTTGTTTAACGCACGATCCTCAGCCGTGTAAAAGAGCTCAAAATTGCGACCGACGATCTCCTCGGCACGGTAACCCTTGACGCGTTCAGCACCGAGATTCCAACTCGTGACGGTGCCATCGCAAGTGAGCATATAAATGGCGTAGTCGCTGACACTCTCGACCAAGCGTTGATAAAGCCCGACGTCCTCGGGATGTGACGCGGCTGAGGGCAGATTTTTCGCCTCGAGAGCACCCTGCACAACGGCCATAACGTCTCACCACCCAGGAACGGAACGGGCAAGTCGTGCAATTTTCGTGCGCCGATAGGAACGGCGTGCGCGTGTTTCGGTCACAAAGCCTTTGCTGGATGAAAAGAATCTACCGCCGGGTGGCTATGTGACAGGACACGTCATTCAAATAAACAATATTGAATATAGATATAATTGATTTGCATAAGAGGCCGGCAGCGCTTAATGTTGATCTCAAGCACGCAAGCTCGCGGTGCCCCTCAACCGCTTTCAAAAGGACAGGAAAATGGCTCTACGCATCAATGACATCGTCCCCAATCTGGATCTGGAAACAGACCAGGGCAATTTCAAGCTGCACGACTTTATCGGTGATAACTGGACCATATTGTTCAGCCACCCCAAAGATTTCACCCCGGTGTGCACTACGGAATTCAGCGCGGTGGCTCAGCTCGCAGCGGAGTGGGAAAAGCGCAACACCAAGGTGATCGGCCTATCCGTCGACGGCGTCGATGAACACAAACAGTGGAAAGCCGACATCGAATCGTTTGGTGGCGCCCCAGCGCATTTCCCGATCATTGCCGATGAATCGCTGAGCGTCTCCAAAGCGCTCGACATGCTGCCAGCAGATGCATACCTGCCAGACGGTCGCACCGCGGCAGATTCCGCCAGCGTCCGCGTGGTTTTCATCTTCAGCCCTGATAAGAAGCTACAGCTGTCGATGACCTACCCGATGTCGGTGGGACGCAACTTCGCCGAAGTACTGCGTGCGCTGGACGCCCTGCAGGCCACTTATGGCGTGCCGATCGCCACGCCAGCAAACTGGGCACAGGGCCAGGATGTGATCGTTGCGTTGTCGCTCGACAATGCCGCAGCGGAAGAAAAATTCGGCGCCATCGACATCAAGCTCCCCTACCTGCGCACCACCAAAATGCCAGGCGGGTAACACCTGTGTGTGGAGCGGCTTCGATCCGAAGCCGCTCTGATCAGGAACTGCACGACAAAGCCGAACACCCGGCTTTGTCGCGCGCCCAATCCGGCCGGCGTTGGGCAAACTGCTCGCAACCCGGCTGATCCTCATACGGATTGCTCAACACGGCGGCCAATTTCTGCAGCGGCTCCGTATCACCAGCCGTCGCCGCTTCAATGGCCTGCTGAGCGAGATAATTGCGCGGCACATACAAGGGATTGACCGCATTCATTGCCGCGCGGCGCTCATCACCTGGCAAGCCATCGCGCGCAAGGCGCTGGGCATAACTCGAAAACCACGCACGCCACGCCTCAGCGCTCTCGCCCTGTTGACTGGCCGGGCTATAGAACGCTGGCGACAACGTCTCAAGACAGGTCTGAAGCTCGGCATCGGTGAGCACGGTTTGCGACCCATCAGGCAAGGGCAGATTGGCAAGCAAACGAAAGGTCAGACAGTAGTCGGTTTCCTGTCGCGCCATGCAACGGAACAGATCCAGCAGCAAGGCATCATCATGCGTTAGCGTGGATAAACCCAGTTTGGCGGCAAAGCAACGCCCGTATTCCTCATGGAAGACCTCGCCGTAGCGATTCAAACTTTGCTGCAAAGCCTCGGTATTCTTTTCCAGCACGTTCAGCGCCTGCCCCAACGCGGCCAAATTCCACTGCGCGATGCCCGGCTGACGCCCAAACGCATAGCGCCGCCCCTGCGCATCCGTGGTGTTGGGGGTCCAGTCCAAATCGTAAGGTTCCAACCAACCATAGGGACCGTAATCGATGGTCAAGCCATGGATCGACATGTTGTCGGTGTTCATCACGCCATGCACGAAACCCACCCGCATCCACTCGACCATCAACTTTGCGGTGCGCGCGCAGACCTCACCAAACCAACCCGCGATGTCGATCGCAGCCGGGCTGGCAAACTCCGAGAAGTGGGCGCGCACGGTGTAATCGACCAGCGCTTGCAGCAACTCGGTATCGCCGCGCGATGCGGGGAGCTCAAAGGTTCCGAAGCGCAAAAACGACGGTGCAACTCGACACACGATTGCGCCCGGTTCGGCTTGCGGGCGACCGTCATAAAACATGTCGCGCACAACCTGATCACCGCTGGTGAGCAGGGACAAGGCGCGCGTGGTTGGCACACCCAGCGCATGCATCGCTTCGCTGCATAAATATTCGCGCAACGAGGAGCGCAGCACGGCACGGCCATCCGCACCACGTGAGTAGGGCGTTGTGCCCGCACCTTTGAGCTGCATTTCCCAGTGCCGGCCATCCGGCGCGACCCATTCCCCCAGACCCAAAGCACGGCCGTCACCCAGTTGCCCGGCCCAATTGCCAAACTGATGGCCGCCGTAACACATGGCATAGCTCTGCATGCCGGGCATAAGCTGATTGCCCGCCAGGGCCTGCACCCAGGGATCAGCATCCGACTGCGGCTTTTCTATCCCCAGCACCTCGCCCATGGCGGATGACCACGCCAGCATGTGCGGTGCGCTCACCGGGGTGGCCGCCACCCGTGAATACGCCGCACCAAAAACCTGCCGTGGCCGGTTGTCTTCGAGTGCATCCGCCGGCAGTTGCTTCAGGAAACGGTTGTCGAAATGGCCCTTCATCACTGCCCCACCGCAATACGCATGAGCTGGGCGCACAACCACGCCGCGTAGGTGCCGACGGCGTAACCCAAGACCGCCAGCAACACACCGACCGGAGCCAGGGACGGATGGAAAGCACTGGCCACCACCGGTGCGCTGGCTGCCCCACCGACGTTGGCCTGGCTGCCCACCGCCAGATAGAACGTGGGCGCTTTGATCACCTTCGCTGTGATCAGAATGAACGCCGCGTGCACCGCCATCCATGTCATACCCACCCCAAACAAACCCGGGTTGCTGAAGATCGTGCGCAAGTCCATGTGCAAACCAATGGACGCAACCAAAATATAGAGCATGACCGAACCGATCTTGGACGCCCCAGCCCCCTCAAATTGACGCCAGCGGGTGAACGACAGACACAGACCGATGGTGGTCGCAAGCACAATCAACCAGAAGAATGAACTGGTCAGGGAAAAGCGCTGCGCCCAGGCAAACTGATCAAACCAGCCCGCTAGAGGCGCGGCCAGCGCGTGCGACAAGGCGGTCACCCCGAAGGCGATCCCCAGCATGTAGATCAGATCGTTGAAGCTGGTCACACGGCTATGTTCGGCTTCGAACGCTTCCACGCGCCGGCGCAGATCAAGCAATCCGGACACATCCGCTCCGCGTGCGCTGTCGAGCCGATCCGCGCGCGCCGCCATCCACAGCAGCACAGCCATCCAGATGTTGGCGACGATCACATCCACCGCCACCATCATGCCGAACAAGTTACCGTCGACACCGAAGATTTCCTTCATCGACGCCATGTTGGCGCCGCCACCGATCCAACTTCCGGCCAAGGCCCCCATGCCGCGCCACACATCACCATCTACAACATCAGGCGCAATCACCGACCACAGCGCGATAGCCACAGGTCCGCCAATGACGATGCCTGCGGTCCCGGCAAAAAACATGATCACAGCCTTGGGGCCAAGCCGCCGGATCGCCGGCAAATCGATCGACAAAGTTAGCAACACCAAAGTCGCGGGCAGCAGATACCGTGAGGCCACGTAGTAAACCTGCGAGACATTGCCATCAACCAAGCCCAGCGTGTTGTAGAGACCGGGTATGAAGTAGCACAGCAGCAATGCCGGAACCCAGCTGTAGAACTTCTTGAACGGAGCAAACTTGCTGTTCGCGGTGTAAAAAATCAGCGCCAGCGTGGCTGCCAACAAGCCGAACACGACCGCATCGTTGTGGATCACAGGTTGCATGGCGTTTTCCATAGTGATGACAGAGCTTTCAGTTCCGCGTAGACTTGGTGCGGTTGTGCCCGACATCCTCCGGTGATGTCCTGAATGTATCGCTGCCCAGGCAGCCCAACACCCAGTATCGGCACCACATCCCATTACCGCAATGCGGAATCACCAAGCCTGAACCGGAATCGGGGCGCATGACGCTCTGGAAGGCTTCAGGAGTAAACATGAATTTCCAATCTCTGGAGCTGAACTCTCAGCTTCAAGACGCGCTTGCGCGCGCCGGTTATACCCAACCGACACCCATCCAGGCTCAAGCCATTCCTGCTGTTTTGAGTGGCCGTGACGTACTCGCTGCAGCCCAAACCGGCACCGGCAAAACCGCAGCCTTCACCCTACCCATACTGGAACGCCTGTCACGTCGCGAAGACAACAGCGCGCGCGCCCGGGTGCTCATTCTGGCCCCGACCCGCGAACTCGCCGCGCAGATCGGCGCTTCAATCGAAACCTACGGCAGCGGCCTGCCGCAGCGCGCCGTGGTGATCTTTGGCGGGGTCAGCGCGCATGGACAAATCCAGAAATTGCGCAAGCGTCACGACATCATCGTGGCAACCCCTGGTCGCCTGCTCGATCTGGCTGGCAGCGGCGACTTGAGCCTCAAAGACATCGACACCCTGGTGCTGGACGAAGCCGACCGCATGCTCGACATGGGCTTCATCCATGACATCAAGCGGGTCCTCAAACTCCTCCCGCCGAAACGCCAAAACCTGATGTTCTCGGCGACCTTTTCGCCGGAGATCCGTCAGCTGGCCCAGCGCATCGTCCATGACCCGGTGGAAATCGACGTGGCGCCGCGCAACTCAGCCGCGCAAACCGTCGAGCAAAAGAAAATCCGCGTCCCCAAAGACCAGAAGCGCGAACTGCTGGCCTGGATGATCGAACGCAATGACTGGTATCAGGTTCTGGTTTTCGCGCGCACCAAACATGGCGCCAACCGCCTGTGCAAGCAGCTCGAAGGCGACGGCCTGAGCGCAGCGGCAATCCACGGCAACAAGAGTCAGAACGCGCGAACACAAGCGTTGGCCGGCTTCAAAGCGCGCAAAATTCGCGTGCTCGTGGCCACCGATATCGCCGCGCGTGGCATCGACATCAGCGAGTTGCCGCACGTCATCAACTATGAATTGCCCATGGTTGCCGAGGACTATGTGCATCGCATTGGCCGTACCGGTCGCGCCGGTTGTGAAGGCGAAGCTTTGTCGTTGTATTGCGGCGAGGAGTTGAAGCAGCTCAAAGCCATCGAGAAATTGCTCGGTCGCGACATTCCCGTGCTCAAGATTGATGACTATCTGATCCGCGAAGATCGCAGCACCCCCGCCGATGCGCCCAAGCCAGGGCGCGGTCGTCAGGCACCGGCGGCTGGAAAAAACAAAGGCCAGAGCGGACAACCCGGCGCGCGCAAAAATGCCGACAGCACAGCCCCCGCAGGCCAACGCCGTCGGCGGCGGCGCGGCGGTGGCGCGGGCGGCAACGGACACAATGCGCAAAACAGCTCGGGTGGCGCCAACAAACCGCGTCGACCGCGCTAAAGAACCTGCCCAGTCGGGCAACTTGTCCGCCCGCGTGCTGTCTCTACTCCCAACTCACAAGGAGAACACAGTATGCGGACGGCATTTACCGGGCTTCTCATTCTCGGCCTGGCCACGACATCAACCTTGGCAATGGCCGACGAACAAGCGCGTCGCCAAGTCAATGTACAAGGTCAGGCCAGCCGATTGGTGGCGCCGGATCAAGCCACCCTCAGCATCAGCGTGGAAGGACGCGACAGCGCCGCTGATGGGGCCATGAAAAAGGCTGGCGGCAACGCTGAAAGCGTGGTCATCACGCTCGCGCGATTTGTCGACAAAAAGAACATTCGCGCCCTGCAGACTCAGGTGCGTCCGGTGGTCAAAGGCACGGAACGCAGCTGGCGCAAGGACAGCGGCGAGCCCATGGAAATGCTGGCCAGCCGCCAGATTCAGGTTGAACGTCTGGCCATCGACAAATTGCCAGACGTGATGCGGGCCCTGGCCAAACAACCGCTCACGCGGATTGATCAGATCAATCCCACTGTCTCCAACGCGCGCGAAATCGAAGACGAAATCCTGCTGCTGGCCATTGACGATGCCAAAGCGCGCGCAAAGCGTGTTGCGGATCGTCTCGGTGTCGAACTGGGTCTTCCCATCGCCGTCCACGTGCAACAAAACTACGCACCTCAGCCCAAATATGCGGTGCGCGCCATGGCGATGGAAGCCGTTTCGGCGGATGCCGGCGGCGGTTATGGGGCGACCGGCGAGAATGAAATTCAGGCCCAAGTGAACATTTCATTTGAGCTCGAAGCGCCCTGACCCAGGACTCTTTGGATTCAGGCGGCGGATGTTAAGTCGTAACGCTTAGATTCGCCCGCCATAGACCTGATACTGACGCGCGACGCGCTTCACATACGCCAGGGTTTCCTTGTACGGCGGCACACCCCGATAGCGATCGACCGCCCCCGGGCCGGCGTTGTAGGCCGCCAGGGCCAGTTCATGATTGTTGTTAAAACGCTTGAGCATGCGCGCAAGATAGGCGGTGCCGCCACGGATATTTTCTGCCGGATCGAAAATGTCTCGAACGCCCAGTTCCACCGCAGTGCCCGGCATCAATTGCATCAAACCCTTGGCCCCGGCGCGTGACACCGCATTGCGATCCAGACACGACTCCACCCGCATCACCGCAGCAACCAACAGCGGGTCGACTTGGAATTCGCGAGCGTACTGATCAATGAACGGCTGATAACGGGCACGCCGCTGCGACATGATGTCGGTGCGATACCCCGCACACGACACACGGTAAGGCGCTCGACCGTAGTGGCCCAGGTATTTGTAGCCGGTATCAGGCCGCTTTTTCTGATCAGTGTACAAACGCGTGCCATCCGGCTGCTTGTACATCAGGATCGACTCGGCTGACGTCAACGGCGTCACCGACAGGCACGCGGCAACCCACAATCCTCGAATAACTCCCCTCATAGCTCGGAAATTTAGACGCTGGACCCAACCCGCTGCAAGCTCCGTGCCGAAATTTACGACTCGTGCAATCCCAAGCACGGTTCCAGATACTCGTGCAGGCGCTTGCGCGTCTGCGATAGAAACTCACGTGTAGCCCCGGCGCTGCGCCCAATCAGCTCGCCAATCTGACGTGCTTTCAAACCATCCACCGCGGCCCAAAGAATGGCCTGGCCGGCATCCGGATGGTCCGTCGCAAAACGCGCCAGTTGGCCATGAACACAGTCCTGATAACTGCTGGTTTCGGCCACATCGGCCACATAGCCCGTCGCATTCTCATGCCAGGGCTGCAACGATTCCGTGACCAAACCCGATTTTCTGTGCTCATCCAGCCACGCCGATCGGGCCACCGTCCAAAGCCACGCCCGCCCCTGACCTTGCGCCACGAACCCCGAGGCGCGCTGCAGCACGCGGACAAACGCGTCCTGAACCGCATCTTCGGCCGCCGCGTGATCCAAGCCGCGGCGCATCAGATAAGCCATGAACCGCCGCGCGTAGCGCCGGTGCAGGATAACGCTGGCCTGGCGCGCCCGCTTGGGATCGGCCAACGCCACAATCAGGTCGTCATCACTCACCTCAGGCGTCATCGCCGCGGCTCCAGACGCACATCTATGACCTGACCGATTTGCAGTGCCTGGATAGAGGCCTCCTGCTCACGCAGCCAGGCTTGCAAGCCCTCGCACGCCGCCGCGTCATTGCAGCTCAAACGGATGCGCCGAGCGCTTTCCTCGTGCGACAAAACCACCAAACCCTGCTGTTGCTCAACCCAGCTCAACAGCTCGCGCCAGGCCGTCGCGGGATCGCCCACGCGAACCACGATGTCCGACATCGGCGCAGCCGCAAACGACTCGCGCCGCTCTGCGCTGGGCGCCTCGCCGGCCAATTCGGCCAATTGTTGGTCAGCGTTCGGCGGCGCCAGCTCTTGAGCGGCAGAAGACTTGAGCGGTGCATGTTGCGGGGCGGCCCGTGCTTGTGGCTGGGCAACCTTTGCAGCGGTCTGTTCTTCGCTCCGAGGGCGCGCCGCCTCCTCGGCAACGATGACTTGATCAGCCGAGAGCTTCTCAGCGTCTCGACGCGCGTCGCCTGCGGGATCGACCCGCAGCAGCTCTACCACCACGCCCACGCAGAGAACTATCACAGCAGCCTGGGCCAAACGCGGCGCGCGCCAGCGTTGTGGCTTTTGCAGCAGCCCTTCGCGCTCGAGACGGGCAAGCAGACGCCGCTCGGCCAAAACATCCGGCTCGGCCTCATCAAGCTTGGCCGCAGCGGCGCGGATGGCGCTTTGCATCTTGGCATCTGCCGCACTGGCTGGCGCGTCATGCCCAGCCAATGCGTCAAACCATGTCTCGTCGTCGTTGCCCATCAATGGTCCGGGACAAAGCGACCCGGCTGGTTCAAACCCAACTGCGATTGTGACGCGACCTTGGCCTGCCGGACCAGTCCGACAAATTCGCGACGCAAGGGGTTTTCGCCCGCTCGTGCCTCAACCCGACGCAGCACCGCGTCATAGCTGGCTTGGGCGCGGTGCTCTGAACCTCGCAGCAACATACCCAGCTCCGCCACCGATGCCGCCCAAGCGATGTTGTCGCCCGCAGATTGCGATGCGCTGATCACCTGACGCAATTCCTGACTGCTGCTGGCCTGGGGCGCTTTGTAGCGCAGTTTCACCAATCCCAGTTCGCCGGAATGCGCCGTCGTCGGGCGTAGTTTCTGATAGCGCAGAGCTACGGATTCATCGTTCCCGTCCGCGAGAACAACCTCGTAAAGGACCGTAATGCTGTGCCCCGCGCCGACATCCCCCGCGTCCTTACGATCATCGGTGAAGTCTTCGGCATTGAGCAGACGGTTTTCATAGCCGATCAGGCGATAGGCCGAAACCGTTTGCGGATTCCATTCGAGCTGGATTTTGGCGTCCTTGGCGACCGTGTACAGAGTGCCTTGCAACTTGTCGCGGAAAACCCGCTCAGCCTCACGGTCAGTGTCGATATAGTGGTGGGTGCCGTTGCCATGGCTGGACAGCTGCTGCATTTTCGCTTCCTGGTAGTTGCCGGTGCCAAACCCCAAAACACTCAGGAACACGCCCTGGTCTCTGCGCGATTCAATCAGCCGGATGAGATCTCCTTCGCTGCTTTGGCCCACATTGAAATCCCCATCGGTCGCCAGGATGACCCGGTTGTTGGCCTGTGCCACGAACTGATTGGCGGCAAGCTGATAGGCCAGTTCCAGGCCCTGCGCGCCCGCCGTACTGCCACCGGCTCTGAGCCGATTCAAGGCCGCGTAAATGGCTTCCTTATGCGCACCGGAGGTCGGTGACAGGACCACACCCGCGCTTCCCGCATAGGCCACGATCGCCACACTGTCCTGGGGGCCCAGCTGCTCAATCAGAATCTGAAAAGAGCGCTTGAGCAACGGCAGCTTGTTGGGGTTGTTCATCGACCCGGATGTGTCGAGCAGAAACACCAAACGATTCGCTGGCCTTTGCTCCACCGCCAGATCACGCGCATGCACCCCAACCATGACCAGGCGATTCGCCGGGTTCCATGGGGCCACGGTGGATTCCGTTGTGATGTTCAAAGGATGCGCCGAGGCATTCGCCGACACCGGGTAGTCGAAATAGTTGATCAACTCCTCGATACGCACAGCATCCACTGGCGGCAGCTGACCTTGGCTAAGAAACCGCCGTACATTGCTGTAGCTCGCCGTATCCACGTCCAGACCAAAGGTCGAGAGGGGTGACAAGCTGACCTGCTGAAAACGATTCTCGGCAATCGGTGCGTAGCCTTCTGCGTGAGCCACACTCTGCGCGGGTGGCACAGCTGGCATACCGGCGATCTTGCCAAGACTCATCGCCTCATCCGCCGAGAAAGCCTCAGGCTGAGCCATCTGGCGTGTTTGTACCCGCACTTCGAATTTGTCCGCACGCTGTGGTTTTACGGCCACGGTGGACGCGGCGTATTCCGCCGGTTGTTCATCGTGCACGGCAACGGGATCGGGCGAAGACCCGCTACCAGGTTTGGTCTGGGCGCAGGCGCTAAGCACACCAATGCTCAAGAAAAACAGGATGTTTGGCTTCATGTCATGCTCTCTGTTTGTAGGGACCTGATGACTGAAACGCAGGCAAAACCAAAGTGTCAGGCCCGAACGCGAAATTTTTTCGGAGAGCTGAGTGAGCAAAACCCTTTTTGATTGGCAGGACCCTTTTCTTTTGGATCGTCAGCTCAGCGATGACGAACGCCAGCTGCGCGATGCCGCACGTGAGTATTGCCAAAGCCGTCTCATGCCGCGGGTCCAGCAGGCCTTTCGTGAAGAGCACTTCGATGCTGCACTGTTCCCGGAGATGGGCGCGCTGGGCCTGCTCGGCAGCACCTTGCCAGCAGAATACGGCGGCGCGGGCGTCAATCATGTGAGCTATGGCCTGATCGCGCGTGAAGTCGAGCGCGTGGATTCCGGCTACCGCTCCTGTATGAGCGTGCAATCGTCGCTGGTCATGTACCCGATCTGGGCTTTCGGCAGCGAGACGCAGCGTCAGCGTTACCTCCCGGCAATGGCGCACGGCACGTCGATCGGCTGCTTTGGCCTGACCGAGGCCGAGTCCGGCTCTGACCCGGCCAGCATGCGCACTCGGGCGCAGCGTATCGACGGTGGCTTCCGTCTGAACGGCTCAAAAATGTGGATCACCAACGCCCCGGTGGCGGATGTGATGGTGGTCTGGGCCAAGCTGGATGACGAGATCCGCGGTTTTATCCTGGAACGCGGCGATGCTGGCCTGAGTACGCCAAAAATCGAGGGCAAGTTCTCATTGCGTGCGTCCATCACCGGCGAGTTGGTGATGCGCGATGTCGAGATCAGTGAGGATCGCCTGCTGCCCGGTGTACGCGGCATCAAGGGACCGTTCAGCTGCCTCAACAAAGCGCGCTATGGAATCGCCTGGGGCGCGCTGGGTGCCGCGGAATTCTGCTGGCATGCCGCGCGCGACTACACCCTGCAACGCCGTCAGTTCGGCCGCCCCCTAGCCGCCAACCAGTTGATCCAACTCAAGTTGGCCAACATGCAGAGCGAAATCGCCCTGGGCTTACAGGGTTGCTTGCAGGCCGGGCGGCTGATGGATGCGCAAGCCTGCGCCCCCGAGCTGGTCTCGCTGATCAAGCGCAATTCCTGCGGCAAGGCCCTGGATATCGCACGCCTTGCCCGCGACATGCACGGCGGCAACGGGATCGTCGATGACTACCATGTGATCCGCCACGTGATGAATCTGGAAACCGTGAACACCTATGAAGGCACGCACGATATCCATGCGCTGATCTTGGGTCGTGCACAAACAGGCATCGCCGCTTTCGCAAATTAACCGCTCGGTCAGGCACAATCAGGTCGCTGTATAACCATCACAACAAACGGGAGCACTCATATGGCACCTTCAATCGCTGTACTTCTGGCCTTTACGGCGCTGACTTTTGCGCTGGTGGCGGTGTACGTGAACTATCGCGTCGCACTGGTTCTGACCGGCAAAACGGCGGCCAATTCCTGGACCCGCGGTGCGGCAACCTGGACCAATCCGGCCTGGACCACTCGCTTCGAGCACGCCCACCTCAACTGCTTGGAAAATCTGCCCGTGTATGCGGCGGTGGTGCTGGCAGCTTCACTGCTGGGGCAACTGAACCTGATTGATGGGCTGGCCTGGACATACTTCGGGTTTCGAATCGCCCAGTCGTTGGTTCATGTGATCAACACCGGACCGGTTTTCGTCTTCATCCGCGCGCTGATGCTGACCGGTCAATGGGTCATTCTGGCTTATTGGTTGCTGAAGTTGAGTGGCCTGATCTAAGACAGTGCTATGCGGCCTGGGTGGGCGATTTTCCGGCCACCCAGTCCTTAAGCTGAACCACGCGTGGTGAGGGCTGCGAGCCCTCAACCACGACACAATCCCGACCGCTGGCTTTTGCCGCATACAGCGCCTCGTCGGCACGTCGCAAAATGGCGGCGGGCTCAGTCACCTCACCACCACGCAACGTTGCAACACCGATACTCGCTGTCACGCCAATGCGACAGGGCTTGTCGCCGGCGCGCACCGTAAGGTGTTTTTTGATCGCAGCGCGCAAACGCTCCGCGTGTCGCTGGGCCTGCGCCAGCTCCGTTCCCGGGCTGATCACCGCGAGTTCCTCTCCACCGAAACGCGCCACGATGTCATCGCTACGCGACAGACGTTGGATCAACGCGGCGATTTCGATCAATGCTTGATCACCCGCCTGATGGCCGTGAACATCATTCACAGCCTTGAAATGGTCGATATCCAGCAATATCAGCGACAGCGGTTTGCCGCTGCGCGTGGCGCGGGCATGTTCAATCAGCAACTGGTGATCGAAGAAGCGGCGGTTGTAAATGCCGGTCAGGCCATCGGTAATGCATTCGCGTTCCAACCGGACCAAACGTCGCGCATCATGGATACCGGCGGCAGACAGTTGGCTGACCATCAAGATAAACCAACTGCCAAACAGCAGCAGCGACGGAATTATCAGTTCGTCAGCCATTGTGATACCCGCGCCGTGTCCAAGGGCGTACGCTGAGTAGCATCCGATCATGATCACAACCAAAGCGGCCAGCCAATGCCAACCACGCCGGCTGGAGCCTTTGGGCAGCTCAGTGAGCAGTCGGCGGACCGGCAGCAAAGCGGTGAGCAGCAAAGCAGCCGCCGCAATGATCATGGCTGATTTGATCAGTTCCATCTGGACTTCCCGGATTAACACATGGTCAGTTTTCACTGACCGCCGTCAACTTTCCGTTAATAAACGAATACGTTGCGGGTCGTGCAATCCGCGTGCCGCTGAAATTCGCGGTGGGAAACCGGCAGTACAGCCGCTGGCCGGCGAACCCAACCGCTGATCTATGGGTGGCGGAATCCGTTGACTTTGAGCCGATAGCTCATCGCTGGCCCTGGGGTCGGCGCGGTTTTGGTTTTGAGTTCGTAGTCCGGGGTTTCCAGCGACAGATCCAAACGGTAGAACAGACGCGCCATGGTCAAAGCCAGTTGCACCTCGGCCAGGGACTTACCCAAACACGTATGAGGACCACGCCCGTAAGGCGAATACGCACCGGTTTGACGATGCTCGGCACGCGGCTTTTCATAGCGATCCACATTGAAGGTGTAAGGATCGGGATAGAACTCTTCCATGAAGTGAGGCACGCAGGTGGCGATGTAAATCATCTCCCCTTCGTGGAACTGGTGCCCCTCAAAGACAAAGTCTTTGTTGGCGCAACGCATCTGCGCCACCGCGATGGGGTACAGCCGCATGGTTTCCATGATCGCCGCCTGCAGCACCGGAATCTTCTTGAACAGCCCGGCCTCATCAATCTCACCGTCCGCAAACAACGCATCAACCTCCGCATGAATGCGCTTGAGAACATCGGGGTTCTTCAACACCGTATAGGTGATCGCGGCGGTGGTGTTCGCCACCGTGTCCAGGCCGGCGACATACGGTGCCACCAACTGCAGACGCAAGTTGTGGTCGGGCATGATGTGCGAGCCATTGAGGTTGGCCTGCATGATGTCGTCGATCAGATTGCGGTTTTCTTCGCTGCGTGCGTTGGGGTTGGCCAGATACTCGGCACGCATCTTGTCGCCCAGTTCAAACACCCGCTTACGCGCGCGTCGATAGACCGGGTTCCACAACAAGAACCGCGGGCGCTGCCGCGTCACCAACACATTCAAAATATTGAGAATGGTGACGCGAATGTCCTCGACATATTCCAACGGGGCATTGCCGGTGAGAATTGTGCCCAACTGATCGGTGACCATGAACTGAAAGGCCTGGACCACAGGCACCTTGCTACCCGGTTTCCAATCACGCTCGATCGAACCGTCAGTAATTTCCAGCAATTGGTTATAGCGGCCTTTGATCGATTCCTTGGAGTAGCCGTGACGCAGAATTTCACGCATCTCCTTGTGATCATCCCCGTCAGCCCCCGGCAGTGCGAGATGTGCGTCGAATTCCTTGACCAGCCCTTGCCAGAATTCCTTGGAGCGCAGGCATTCCTTGCCTTCGCGCGTGCCCATGAAGGTCGCCGCCTCAGCGCCTCCCATCACCTTGTAAGGCTTGCCCAGGATGTTGATCTGGAACACCGGACCATGCGCGCGATAACAATCGACGAAAAACTTGGCGGGATCCTTGGCCATATCCAGCGTGTTACCGATCAACGGCAACCCGGGGACTTTGGGCGTGGTTTTGGTCGCGATGTTGTCCGAGATCTCTGCGCTGGCTCTCACAATCAGTCCTTGTCGTTCAAGACGGCCGAATTTAAGGAATATACCTCAATTATTGAGGCTGATCGATAGTACTGAGTTCCCCGCGCCAACGATTCGGCCATTAGGACTAGCAGCCCAAGCTGCTGTATCTAAAAAAAAACCCGCGCCGTAGGGCGCGGGTTTTTTGTGAACAGTCTGTCGAAGATCAGCGACCGAAAATTCCACCACCGCTGCTGCAAGCATCTGCATTCGGGTAGCTGTCATCGACCACGTTATCGATCCACTCAGTAATCAGGGCAAACGCTTCCTCGTCGACCACGCTGCGCGCCAGCGGCGGCATCTTCTCGGTCAATTTGTCGGCCTCGAAGCCCAGCCGGAATGGCACGATGGAATCCGCTGCACTGCCGGGCACAATGTCGTACTCATGCCCGCCGCGACCATCGCTGCCCGTCGCCGTCGGACCTTTGCAAATCCCGTAGGTGTCGTTGACCGGACGGAACACGTCCATATAGAAGCCGGTGTTCTGAGCCATACCACGTGGGTTGTGGCAGTGCGCGCAGTTGACTTCGAGATACGCACGCACGCGCGCCTCGATATCCTCATCCGAGTTGGCCGGGAAGCCCGAGTCACCTGGAATGTTGAAAATCGGGTTGCGTTCCACGCTGGTCACATAGCCGTTGACCGGATTGAGAATCAGCTCCGGACAATTGCCCATCAAGCCGTTCTGGCACCAATACATCAATTGGTTCTGACCCGTCACAGGATGCGCGTCCACACCATGCTCAATCGGCGACTCGCTGGCATAGCGCACATTCAGGTTGCGCGGCTTGGGCCCAATCGGCGCAGCGCCGGTTTCCGCATCGTCATTGGCATGACAGGTCAAACACTGATTGGCATTCGGCAGCAGGTAGCTGTCCGTTGATCCGGTGTGGCGCACACCGCTGTGCACATCGGTGTAATCCCAGCTCACCGCCACGCTGCCGCCACCTTGCGCCAGACGCGCCACACGCTGGCCATTTTCTTCGGTCCAGATGTATTCCAGACCATCCCAGTACACCTGCCCCGCCGAGGTTTTGCGTTTGATCACCAAACGCGTTTCCGCCGCCACTTCGGTACCCGCGGTTTCGTCGGCAAAGGAGAAGGTCTTGGCCAGGATCGTGCCAACCGGGAACAGGATGGTTGCGTTGGCGTTGTCCTGCCCATCACGGTACAGCGCTTGCTGCCCATCCGGGATGTACGCCACGCGATACTTGGTCGAGAAGTCCGAGAACAACTTGGTGTTGAGCACGAACGGCACACCGCGCCCGTTGGGCAGACTCATGGGATCGTCCGCATCGCTGAACAGATGGTATTGATCCAAAGTCGGGCAATTGACGGCATAAGCCGCCGCATTGATCTGTCCTGACGGCACAACCGCTTCACACAGCTTCTTGACCAGATCCTCGCCCGGCGCCGGGTCGATATCGCCTGACGGCACGAACGGCGGGATCACGATGGGATCCAGCGGCGGCAGGTTCTCACCGTACTGAGCCACGCAGTCATGCGGGGACATATCGGTATCCGCCGGGAAGTTTGGCAAGCTCGCAACATTGTCGATCAGCGCCCCAACCAGGTTGGCCGGGTTGCCCAGATCCAAGCCCAGCAGCAACTCCAGGCCGTCCAGACCGTGGAAATTCGAATAGGTCAGACTGTCGTCAGCAAAATCGTTGTCCGCATCGATACAGGATGACCACCATGTTGGTTTGATGCGCTCGCCCTGGTCGTCAAACTTATACGCGTTGTAGCGGCAATCCGGGTTGGGATACTGGTTGCCCTGAATGGGCTTGCCCTCTTCATCCTGCGGGATCGGCTGCCCTTGGCCATCGGTCGGATACGGGCAATCACTCAGCTGATCCAGATAACCATCCCAAATGATATGACCACCACGGTAGCCGGCGCCGGCCGTGGCGTTCTTCAAGCCGACAATCATCGGGAAAAGCGAGGTGACCTGTGAGCCACCACTGGCAAGCACCGTGGCCAGATCAGGCTGCGGCAGATCATTGCCGTTGTTGATGAAGGTGTTGCCCCAGATGTGCACGCCTTCGCTGTACAGATCCAGGCGTCGATCACCCGGCACACCAAGCACCTCGTAGCTGGTGTGCACGATGCCCGCCGTGCCGTGGTTTTCAAACGTGTTGTTGAACACGTCAATCTTGTCGTACGCCAGCGTGATCATGCCGACACCACGCGGCACATTGGAGACAATGCTGCCGGGCTCGGCGAAGTTGTAGGTGTTATTGTTACGCGCCAAGTTACGGTGCATACGCGTGCGCTGCCCGTAGCGGGTCAGACCATCGAGGTCGTAGACCAGGAAGCCACCGGTGTTGCACTCGGCCAGGTTGTCGACGTATTCACCACCGCGTACGTTCTCGATCTCAAAACCGAACACGTTGTATGCCGCGCGGCTGTTGCGAATGATCGCGTTGTCCGTCTGGCCGACATAAATACCGGCATCCGAGGCGCCCACCGACTCACTGTATTCAACCAGGATGTTCTGCGAGTTCACCGGGTAAATCCCGTAGCGTCCAGACGCCACGCTGACCGTGTAGTCCGGCGATGTGGTATCCGTTTCCAGCGGATTCGGATTGGCCGGATTGTGACGCGCCGGGTCGGTACACGCGATGTTCATCTTCTCGGTGTAATTGTCCGCGGTGATGGTGTCTTCATCTTCGGTATTGCGACCGCTGGACCACAGCGCGCGTACGCGACGCAAAGTGCCGTGATCCACACCCTGCAATTTGAATGCATCGCCCGGGGTATCCAGCACCGTCAAATCTTCAACGGTAATCCCGCGCACGGTGGAAGCCAGAAAGCCTTCCTGGGAACCACTGAACTTGAAGGACAACACCGTTTTGTCCTTGCCCTGGCCACGCACCAGCACGTCTTCGGTGCTGGAGATCTGCAGTCCGGTGGACAGCTCAAAATAGCCTTCGGTGAATTCAATCACGTCCTTGGGTTTGACCTGGACCATGGCCGCGACCATGTCCTGGGTGGCGTTTTCACCGGGTTCGATGATAAACACGCGGCCCTCGCCACTTCCCCCGACACCACTTCCTGGTTCTCCACGCCCAGCGCCATTACAGGCGGCGAACAGGAAAATCGTCAGGGTGATGAACAATCCCCGAAAAATCATTGTGATACCTACTCAGCAGTTCCCAGTTGTCATTAAATCGAAACACCACACGGTGCTCAATCGTAATTTCTTGCCAACACGACGCACCTGAGCGCTGAGCGCCCGTCAGGCTTCGCCTTGCTCCCGCAATACGCGGACCACCAGGCGCTGCGCCACACGCGCTTGCAGCCCCTGTGGATGGCGCAAGTTCAAACGCTCCAGATAGGGCACGACCGCATCACTCAGTGTCACCGGCAGCAGACCGATCAGAGCGAGACGCCAACGAGGCAGGCTCGCCGCATGCGCTTTGACCGCCAGCAAAACACGGGCCAAAACCTGTTCTTGCGTGGTGAAATCGCAACCCAGCGGGTATTCCGAAAAGCCCCCGCGCTGGCGGCATGGCGCCAGACACCGCTCCAAATGCGCCGGCGTGTTGCGGGTAAATCGCTCAGGGATGCGATAACCCGCTTCAATTTTTCCGGCTTTTTGGGCCTGCTCCAAGAGCTGCGTCTGAAACCTGGAATCGGCGATGTTGATCAAGGCTTTGGCCACTTCTGCATCACTGCGCGAGCGCAAATCGGCAATGCCGTATTCGGTAATCACGATGTCGCGTAAATGCCGCGGGATGGTGCAATACGCATAATTGAACACCACATTGGATGTCGCTGGTGCGCCTGGACTCTCCCGCACCGCCCGAACCATCAGAATCGAACGCCCGCTCGCCAGTTGATGCGCCATCGCCACAAAGTTGTACTGTCCGCCCACACCGGAGACCACGCGACCATCGGCCAGCCCATCGGAAGCCACGGCACCGCCCAAGGTGACCAACATGCCGGTGTTGATGAAACGCGCCTCGACCCGCTGTGCAGCGTACAAATCTGGAGCCCGATCAAGCTGGTTGATCTTGTCCACCCCGGTCATGAAAAATAGCCGCCGCTCGGCTTCGGGCATAGCACGGAGTGCAGCGTAGAAGTCCCGTGGCCCGAGGAAAAAGCCACCGTGCAGCACCACGCCGTTGCGCAGCCGAGACCCTAGACATTTCGCGGCCAACTTGGCGCGCGATTCGGGAATCGCCAGATTGGCCATGATGCGTTCACCGTCGGGCGCGATGATATGGCCGAGCTCATAGTGACAATCGTCACGAAACACACCGTGATACTGCAGTGTTTCAAATTCATGGGTGCGAATCACCCGTTCGCCGTCGGCTTCCATCAGATCCAGCAGCTCTGGCGTAATCTCCTCAGTGATGTCGCCGCGGTTGAGCAGACGCTGCAGATGCTCATCGTCATACACCCGACGTTTGAGAATGCCTGCGCGGTAGAGATGCCAAAATCCGTCGACAAACATTTCGGTCGCGCCATACAGACCGACGTCGAAGGGTTTCAGGCCACCAATCCGCTCAATCAAACCGGCGTGTTCCTGAGCGGTGCCCGCCGCATCCAATAGCTCGCGGTAACACGCATTGTCGGTATGACGCAGACACATCGCATGGACGATGGCATCGCCCAGAGCACCAATGCCGATTTGCAGCGTTCCGCCGTCACGAATCAGGCTGGAGGCATGCAAACCGATCAGATAATCCGGTGTGCTGACCGACAACTTCGGCGTGGAAAACAGCGTGCGGGTGTTGGAGGGGTGGTCAAGCACCAGATCAAATTCCGATCCGCAGACTTCAGCGTCCTGGTACATATAGGGCAGGTTCTGATTGACCTCACCAACCACCACAAACTTGCGCCCGCTGTCTCGTAGCAGACGAAGCAACTCCGGCGAAGTGTCAGGATTGGCCGACAGGCTGTAGCGCGTCTCGCCATCGACCTCACGCTTGCACACCATCTGCGCGGCCACGTTGCAGCCCTGCTCAAACACATCACGTGCGGCGTGGGTGTAATTGGAGCTGATGTAATGCTGCTGGGCCTGCGCATTGGACATGCGACTGCCTGGTTTAAAGAAGAACTCGTAAACCTGCACGTTGGGCGGCAATCGCCCGGCGCTCAGATCTGCCGCATAGGCGATATCCGGACAATCGCCGTAGACGCGCTCCACAAATGGGTCGATGAATGCTTTTTCCACCGGACTGCTGCCGCGCGGTTTTTCCAGCGTCAGCGCGGTGAGTATTCGCAGCTGAATGCTGGGGTCTTCGCAAGCCCGGGCATACAGCGCATTGATCAGTGCAACCGGTTTGCCCAAACCCAGAGGCATACCGATGGAAATGGTCTTGCCTACGCGCGCAATGATGTCACCCACACACGCGTTGGCGTCCTTATGTAGCGTCGGCAAAGCCGATCTCCTGATCAATCCGAATCCAAAGCGCATTGCAGCACGTTCAGCGCCGTCCCGCCACGCTTGTGGATGTCATCCCACTGTCATGCAGACCACATAGGCTAGTGGGTTGATTTCGGACTGAATTGCCATGCCCTCGCCGACCGCTCTGACCCGCCGCCAACTTCTCCACCGCATCGGCCTTGGCGCCAGTGCAGGACTTTTGCTGCCCGCGTGCAATGGTGGCCGTGGTTTCGTCGCACAACGCAGCGCGGCCCCCTTTCAACCGCGTGGCCTGCATGTCAGCCTGCCCGGTGACGCGCACAGCACGCGCGCCGTGACCTGGTTCACCGATGGCCTGGAAGCACCGGAATCGGTGGTCCAGTTTGACAGCGTAGCGCCAGGCATGAGCGCACAAGACATTCAGGACACGCCGCTGCGCGAGCAAGCTGTGGCCGAGCATGAGCCGACCCCCGGTATTGATGCCTTCACCCACCGCGCCCGCTTCGACATCGATCCCGAATTGCCCCTGCGCTACCGCGTGGGATCAGCCGCGGGCTGGTCACCCGTCAAAGTGGTCCAACCCACACCAAGCGACAGCTGGCGCTTTGTTCATTTCGGTGATCAGGGTGTCAATCACCGCGCCGAACAGCTCACCCAGGAATTGAGCAAAGAGGATTACGACCTGCTGCTGATCGCCGGCGATCTGTCTTACGCCAACGGCGATCAACCGATCTGGGATGACTGGTTTGAACTGATGTCACCGATCATGGAACAGCGCGTGACCATGACCGCGCCCGGCAATCACGAGCAGAAAGACTACGGCGGCGACACCTTCAAGAACCGCTTTACCCATCCGGCGACACTGACCAGTGCTTTGTTTGGCGCCGAGCCACCCAACAGCTTCTATAGCTTTGACTACAACCGTGTTCATTTTCTGGTGACCACAGCTGGCGCGCTGATTGGTGACGGCACCCTGCCGACCGAACTGGCCAACATCGAGCTGGATTTGGCCAATGCGGCCTTGCGCCGTGCCGCCGGGCAGATCGACTTCATCGTGGTGATGCAGCATTTCACCATTTGGACCGACCAGGAAGGTCGCTCACCGGCCAATCCCACACTCGTCGCCCTGGAAGAAAACATCTTCCTGCGCTACGGCGTGGATGTGGTGCTGGTTGGTCACGATCACGTTTATCAGCGCTCGGTGCCTATGATGCTGGGCCTGCCCAATCCGCTGGGCTACGTGCAAATGATGGTCGGCACCGGTGGTGCGTCCATTCGGCTGTTCGACGACAACGGACCACAAAGCTGGTCGGCCAAAGAATTCGTCGGGATTGGTTATGCCAGCTACGAGGTGGACGGCGAAACCATCCGCGGTGTGTTCAAGGGTGCGCCGCCTTTGGACATGAGCGACCAGGGACGCGAATTCGCCGAAGAAGAGTTCCGTGTGATCGACGAATTCGAGATCAAAGCGCGGGGCCGCATCCTGGCCCAGCGCTTTGTACACAACCCGCGTTCACCCGATGTGCTGCTGGCCGACTTCGATGCAATCGAGCGCCACACCCTGGAGCGCAATGCACACGCATTGAAACACTGCGGCTAACGACGCATCGCGCGGGCCCGATCAGCGCCCCAGCACCGAGCGTGCGATCACTTCCAGCATGATCTCCGAGGTCCCGCCGTAGATACGTTGGATGCGTGCATCCACAAAATCGCGTGAGATCGGGTATTCGCTCATGTAGCCGTAGCCGCCAAACAGCTGCAGGCACTGATCAACCACACGGCCTTCCAGTTCGGTGGTGGCGTATTTGATCATCGCGGCGGTCGGCACATCCATTTCACCGCGCTGATATTTGCCCGAGCATTCGTTGACGTAGGCCTGATGCACTTCGATGTCAGACTTCAGGCGCGCCAGCGTAAATCGCGTGTTCTGGAAGCTGGCGATACTCTGGCCGAATGCTTTGCGTTCCTGCACGTAGGCGACCGTGCGCTCCAATGCGCCGCGAGCGTGGGCCACCGCCATGGCGGCCAACACCAGGCGCTCACGCGGCAACTCGTCGATCAGATGACCAAAACCGCCACCCAGCCGGCCCAGCACTTTGTCCTCGCCGACTTTCATGTCCTTGAAGAACAGCTCCGACGTATCCGCCGCGTGCTGACCGATCTTTTCCAGATTGCGACCGCGCGAAAACCCGTCCTGATCGGTATCCAGCAAGAACAAGGTGGTGCCCTTGGCCCCCGCGCTAGGATCGGTTTTGATAGCCGCCACCACCACCCCGGCGTTCTGACCGTTGGTGATGAAGGTTTTGCCGCCGTTGATTCGATAACCGCCCTCGGCGTCGACATCGGCGCGTGAACGTATGCCTTGCAGATCCGAGCCGGCGCCCGGCTCGGTCATGCCAATGGCGCCAATGCATTCACCGCTGGCCATGCGCGGTAAATAGAACTGCTTCTGCTCCTCTGTTCCCAGGTGCAGGATGTACGGTGCGGCAATGTCCGAATGCACGCTGAGGTTGCTGGCCAAAGCCATGAAGCCCATGCGGGCGACCTCTTCCAGGACCACCACGGAGAACTCAAATGGAGCACCGATGCCGCCGTATTCTTCCGGTTGATCCACGCACAGCAAGCCGTTCTCGCCCATTTTGTGGTAGAACGCCTTGGGCACGATGCCATCCTTCTCCCACTGTTCGTAGTGCGGTTGGGCTTCGTCTTCCAGGAAGCGGCGGACGTTATCGCGAAAGAGTTCAAGTTCGGCTTGATCAACCATGGTCGGCAGGTTTCCAATTGATGTTGCGGCAGTAGGTTTCTTTGAGACGCAAGCTGAACATCACGCCCAGCAGCGCCAAACCTGCAGAAAGATACAGGCCTCGGCGGTAATCGATCCACTCATAGGTGCGCAGGTGGTTCACGATCTCACCCTGCCACAGCACGTCCATAGCCCAGCCGAACAACGGCTGTGCGACCGCCGCACCGGCAAACAAGCCGGTATTGGCAACAGCAATGGACATGCCGGCGAACAACGGCGGGGCCACTTCTTTGGTCACGGCGTACGACACGGTGCTGCCGCCAGCACACAAACCCAGCATGCCCATCAACAACCAGATCGACCAACCCGGCCCCCACGGCAAAAATATCAAGCCCAGCCAGCACAGCAACACGCCACTGGCGCACATCACCACCATGGGGCGGCGCACGCCCAGCGCATCGGACACAGTGCCACCGAAAAAGGAACCGATCGCCGTTCCGATCAACATCACTGTGGCGCAGTTGGCCGCGGCAGTGCGTGACATGCCGTGTACGTCCTGCATCAGCGGCACACACCACAAGCCCACAAATGCCAGCGCCGTGCCCACGATACCGAACATCACGACAAAGGCCGGCCACACATGGCGATTGCTCAAGGCGCCATACAACTCACGGCTCCAATGCCGATGAGCTGGCGGGTGCGGGACCAGTCCATGCAGGGTCTGAATGTCCGGGTAGCCGGCATCCTGCGGCCGATTGCGCAACAGCACCAGGGTCGCCAATGCCAGGACCGTGCCCACAACCCCGACGCCAACGAAAACTTCACGCCAGGTTGCGTAGTTCAGCACCAGAGCCAAAGGCGTGGCCGCCAACACCGCACCTGCGTTGCCAATGAGCAACGTCAGCCCGGACACCAAACCGTAACGGCTTTCCGGAAACCACAAGGTGTTGAACTTCATCAAGCCCACAAAGGTGAAAGACACACCCAATCCGACCAACATCCGTCCCGTAGTGGCGGTTGCGAAGTCCTCAGCCAGACCAAACATCACTGAGCCAATCGCCGCAATCAGCCCGGCCAGCCCTACGGTGTAACGCGGTCCCAGCGTGTCAGACAGAATCCCTGCCGGGACCTGCAGCACGGTGTAGATGTAGTAGTACACGGCAGCCAGTGTGCCCAACGCCGCCGCTGAAATGCTGAAGCTGGCCATCAAATCGGGCGCAACAACGCCCGGCGCAATGCGATGGAAGAAACCGAGGACGAAGGTCACCACCAGCAGCGTGAAACCCGTCCAACGGTGACGGGCGAATCCGGGGGGAAGTATGGGCATGGGGAATTCAGGAAAAACATGGGCCGCCCGGGGTGGACGGCCCATGTCAGTGTACCGCGACAGTGGGGTTAACTGCCTGCGGTGATGGGCTGGGTCGTGGGGTTTCGACGGCCAGCCCAGCGGGTCACCAGGAGGTAAAACAAGGGAATGAAGAAGATGGCCAGAAACGTCGCAGCCAACATCCCTCCAAATACCGCGGAACCTATGGCCACACGGGCCGCGGCACCGGCGCCGGAGCTCAACGCCAGCGGGGTTACCCCCAAGGTGAACGCCATCGAGGTCATCAGAATGGGGCGCAGACGAATACGTGCGGCCTCCAACACTGCGGACAACATATCTCGCCCCTGCTCCTGCAAATCGCGGGCGAACTCGACAATTAGAATCGCGTTTTTCGCAGCCAGACCGATGGTGGTCAGAATGCCAACCTGGAAAAACACATCGTTGGTCAGATCCCGCGCCAGGGCCGCCAGCACGGCGCCCAGTACACCCAAAGGCACGACCAGAATCACCGCGAACGGGATCGTCCAGCTTTCATACAACGCCGCCAGCGACAGAAACACCACGATGATGGAGATCATGTACAGGTAGGGCGCCATGGAGCCGGATTGCTGCTGTTGCAGCGAGACACCGGTCCACTCATAGCCAATACCCGGCCCCAGCTGCGCAACCAGCGCTTCCATTTCATCCATGGCCTGGCCCGAGCTGTAACCCTCCGCCGGCTCGCCGAGGATCTGCATCGCGGGCACACCGTTGTAGCGCTCCAGGCGCGGCGAGCCGTAGTCCCAGTGGCCGGTGGCGATACTGCTAAATGGCACCATATCGCCGTGGCTGTTACGCAGATACCAGTGGCTGAAATCCTCGGGCAACATGCGATACGGTGCATCGCCCTGCAAATACACGCGTTTGACGCGGCCATTGTCGAGAAAATCGTTGACGTAACGTGAGCCCCAGGCCACCGACAGCATCTGCCCGATTTCCGCCAGCGGGATACTCAACGCACGCGCCTTCTGATAATCGATGTCGATGCGGTATTGCGGCGTGTCTTCCTGGCCGTTGGCGCGCACCTTGGACAGCACGGGGCTGTCATTGGCTTTGGCGATCAGCGTATCGCGCGCTTCACTCAGCGCTTCATGCCCAATGCCGCCGCGATCTTGCAGCTGCAAATCGAACCCCGTGGCGTTGCCCAAACCTCGAACCAGCGGCAGATTGAAGGCGAAGGCCATGCCGTCTTTGATCTTGGAAAATGGCTCATTGGTGCTGTCGAGGATGGCCATGGCACTTTCCGTGTCGGGATCACGCTCTTCCCACGGCTTGAGGTTGACGAACGCCAGGCCAACATTCTGCCCACGTCCGGCGAAACCAAAACCGGCGATGGTGAACGCACCCTCAACGCTATCCAGGCCAGAGTAGTAATCACCCACCTCACCCACGGTCTTGAGCGTGCGCTCCTGGGTTGCGCCTTGTGGCAATACCACCTGTGTCAACAACAGTCCCTGATCCTCTTCAGGCAGGAACGCCGTCGGCAGACGCAGAAACAAAACGCCCAGCACCGCGATGATCGCGACATAAATCAGGGTATAGCGCCCCATGCGCTTTGCGATATGGCTGACTGAGGTCTGATAGCCGCGCGTACCCTTGTCCATGCCGCGATTGAACCAACCCAGCCAGCGTTTCAGCGGGCCCTGGTCTTCTTCTTGCGGCGGCTTCAGCAAGGTCGCGCACAAAGCCGGCGTGAACACCAGCGCCACCAGCACCGACAACGACATCGCGGTGACAATGGTGAGCGAGAACTGACGGTAAATCGCGCCGGTGGAGCCGGGGAAAAATGCCATCGGCACGAACACCGCCGAGAGCACCACACCGATACCGATCAAGGCGCCGGTAATCTGGCCCATCGAGCGCCGCGTGGCTTCCAGTGGTGGCAAACCCTCCTCGTGCATCACACGTTCGACGTTTTCCACCACCACGATGGCGTCATCAACCAGCAGACCAATCGCCAACACCATGCCGAACATGGTCAGCATGTTGATCGAAAAGCCCGCCATGGCCATCACCCCGAAGGTCCCGAGCAGGACCACCGGCACAGCGAGTGTTGGAATCAAGGTGGCCCTTAGGTTCTGCAGGAACAGCAGCATCACCAGGAACACCAGCAACACCGCCTCGAACAAGGTTTTGTAAACCTCATGAATGGCCGTGCTCACAAACGGTGTGGTGTCATACGGGAAACGCACTTCCACGCCTTCGGGGAAGTAGGCTTTCAACTCCTCCACGCGTTCGCGGACACGCAGTGCCGTGTCCAGCGCATTGGCGCCCGGGGCCAGATTGATCCCCATGCCGGAGGACGGCTGACCCGCATAGTAGGACTCAATGCTGTAGTCCTCCGCGCCCAGCTCCACCCGCGCAATATCACCCAGGGTGACGCGCGCGCCATCGCTGTCGGTCTTGATTAGAATGTCACGGAATTGATCAGCCGACTCCAGACGCGTTTGCGCCGTGATGGTGGCGTTAAGTTGCTGACCTTCGATCGCCGGCAAGCCGCCCAGTTGACCCACCGTGACCTGAGCATTCTGCACTTCGATGGCTGATATCACATCACCGACGGTCAGCTCGTATTGGGTCAGCTTGGTCGGGTTGAGCCAGATACGCATTGCGTATTGCGCCCCGAACAGCTGTGTGGTGCCAACGCCGGTGACGCGTCCAATCGGGTCCTGCAGATCGGTCGCGATGAAATCCGCCAGATCAGTGCGATTCAAACGGCCGTCGGTGGATATCAGCGCCATCACCATCAGGAAGTTGGAGTTGGCTTTGACCACCTGCACGCCCTGATCCTGAACCGCTTGCGGCAGACGCGGTTCGGCCAGCTGCAATTTGTTTTGGACCTGAACTTGGGCGATGTCAGGATCAGTGCCCGGCTCGAAGGTCAGCGCAATGCGCGCATTGCCGGTCGAGTCGCTGCTCGAGCCCATATAGAGCAAGCCGTCGACCCCGGTCATCTGCTGCTCGATAACCTGCGTCACCGAGTTGGTCAGTGTTTGCGCCGAAGCCCCGGGATACTGTGCACGAACTTCCACTGAGGGCGGCGCAACCGTGGGAAAGCGCTCGACGGGTAGCGAACGCAGTGCCAAAGCGCCGGCCAGCATGATCACAATGGCGATAACCCACGCGAAGATGGGCCTATCGATGAAAAAGTTAACCATTGCGCGCCTCGCTGGCGGCGCTGAGTTTGGCACCTTGGCCGCTACTCTGGGCGCCAGCAGCCGCGTAGGGCTGGATGCCTGCATCCTCTGTGATCACTTGATCGCCGGGTCTGACCTTCTGCAGCTGATTCACGATGACTTGGTCACCCGCCGTCAATCCATCGCTGATCAACCAGAAGCGACCAATCGCCTTATCCGCACGTAAAACACGTTTCTCAACCGAACCGTCCGCGTTCACCCGCAAAGCCGTGGCCTGGCCTTGGCGGTCTCGTGTCACGCCCTGCTGCGGCACCAGCAGGGCTTGTTTCTGCACACCCTCGGTCACGCGCGCCTGCACATACATGCCGGGCAGCAATTGATGATCGGGGTTGGGGAAAATCGCGCGCAGCGTCACGCTGCCGGTGTCGCGATCGACCGTGACATCGGAGAACTGCAGCTCACCCGCGTGGGCGTACTCGGAGCCATCTTCCAAAATCAGCCGCACCGGCGTTTTACCCGACTCCGCTTGCTGCAAACGCCCCTCGGATACCGCCCGGCGCAAAGCCAGCACCTCGGACGAGGACCGCGGAATGTCGACGTAAATGGGGTCAAGCTGCGTGATCTGGGCCAATTCGGCGGCTTGATTGGTGGTCACCAACGCGCCTTCCGTAGCGAAGGAGCGCCCGATGCGACCGTCGATAGAGGCCGTGATCTGTGTGTACTGCAAGTCGATCCGTGCGGCCTCCAAACGTGCTTTGGCCAACTCCACATCGGCTTTGGCTTCGGCCAGACGCGCCCGCGCGTCGTCAAATTCCTGTTCGCTGACCGCCCCGCTTCCGACCACTTCGCGAATACGCCGGGTGTTGGACTCCACCGACTTGACCGTCGCCTTGGCTTTGTCGAGTTCAGCTTCCGCCTGCTCCACCCGCGCGCGATAGACCTTGTCATCCAACTGGTAGAGCAGCTGACCGGACTCAACCCGAGCGCCTTCATCAAACGCGCGCTGTTCAATCACGCCGCCCACCTGCGGACGCACTTGGGCCACGCGATACGGCGTGGTCCGTCCCGGCAGGTCCGTGGTCACTTCAACAGCTTGGCTGCGGAGCTTAAACACCCCCACTTGCAGCGTTTCATCTTTGCCAGCTTCAGGCTGGGCGTTCTCCGCACAGCCTGACAACACGCTCAGTGCAGCCAACGCCGCAACGAAAGCGCAAACATGTTTAGAAAAGTAGTGCCGATCACGGCAACCCGACATCGGGGAACGAGACATGAGCGGATGCCTATGGGGTAAGGTGTGCTACTTTATATACATTCATGAATGTATACAAGCAAATTAACCCGTGACCCCAGACACGCAAACATGGCAAGCTCGGCGCCCCGCCGAAGAGACGCGTCAGGCCGCGAAACCGCATATTAATAATGGCCAGAAAAACCAAAGCTGAGGCGCTGGAAACGCGCAATCTGATTCTCGACACGGCTGAGCACGTGTTCCGAAAACAGGGGGTCTCACACACCTCGCTAAACGACATCGCGGCGGCGGCTGGCGTTACACGCGGCGCGATCTATGGGCATTTCCGCAACAAGGTGGATTTGTTCAATCAAATGCACGAACGGATTCATACGCCCATTCAGGCGCTCGCAGAAGAATCCGCCAATCCGGATGAACCCGATCCGCTGGGTCAACTGCGCAAGCTGTTGATCACCGTGTTGGAACACACGGTGAATGATCCACGTCAGCAGCGTGTGCTGGAGGTGTTGTTTCTCCGCTGCGAATTCATTGACTGCATGGGCCCGATCATCGAGCTCCAGAATCAGTATTACCGCGACGGCGTCAAGCGCACTCAACGCACGCTGGAGAACGCCGTACGGCGCGGCCAATTGCCGACCGCGCTGGATACAAAAACCGCGTCCTTGGCCCTGCATGCCTGGATCCGCGGTTTAATGACGAACTGGCTGTTCGCCCCAGACCTGTTCGACCTGGAGACCCAGGCCGAACAGTTGGTTGATGGTTTCCTGGACAGCCTCAAGCTGAGCCAGACTTTTCTTAAAGCCGACGACGGCGACGCAACGACAGCAATAACAGGCTGAACAACCAGGGCGCCACCGCGCCACCACCGCCACGCGTATCAACCGATCCGCGGCCACTGGCATCCGAGCCCTCATCATCCGTATCCGTATCCGGCCCGAGCACATCCTCGACGATACCCGGCGCGGCCAAAACCGCAGCCAAAGCGTCAATGCGACCGCTGCCAAAGACATTGCTCTTCTCCCCTTCGGCCGTGCCACCGCAAACCTCATCGGTCTGCAACGGAATCGCGGTGGTCTCGATGATCTGACGAATCAGGGCAACCTGACCGCGCAGCGCGGGTTCGGCGGAAATCAACAACGCGACCAAACCGGCGACATGCGGCCCCGCCATGCTGGTGCCGGAGAGCGCGGCGTACTCACCATCAATCGTCGCGGACAACACGCCAACCCCCGGCGCCGTCACATCCGGCTTGGTCCGGAACGACAGATCCGACAACACCGGGCCGCGACTCGAGAAGCTGGCCATCTGGTCGTCAAAATCTGACGCGCCCACGGTCAAACTGCTTTCGTAAATCGCCAATGGGAAGAGCAGCGTGTAGCAGCTCATGCCCTCGCCCTGTCCATCGTTGCCTGCCGAGACCACTTGCACAATCCCAGCCGCTTCCGTCGCTTCGTTTGCGGCTTGCAGAATCGTCGGCGGACAGCCTTCCAAGCACCCCCACGAATTGTTGATCACGTCCGGTGCTTTGGCCGGGTCGGCCATGTCGGGCTCACCCGCCGGGTACGGCGCGACAAACCACTGCATGCAACCCAGGTAGGTCGGCAAGGTGCCAACACCCACAATCGGATCGAGCAGTGAACGACAAGCCATCCACTGTGCGTCCGGCGCCATACCAATGCGCATGCCTGCCCCATCATCCCCCACCATGGTGCCGGTGGTGTGCGTGCCATGACCGTGCGAATCACATGGCACAGCCGGGTCGCTGCAAAACGGGTCCAGCGCACCAAAAGCGTTGTGCCAGTTGTAACTGTGGTCTGCGTTCAAACCATCCCAGCCACGATATTGCCGCTTCAGCGCCGGGTGTTCCCACTCCACGCCGATGTCATGGTCTCCCACCACCACACCTTGGCCACGAATGCCCAAATCCCAAACCGCGGGCGCACCGACCAATTCAAGGCCCGGCTCAATGCTGAACTCCAGTTCATCCTCGTCTTTGGGCGTCATGGGGGCAGGCGCGGTGCTGAAATCCGGCTTGGCAACCGCATGAATCGCCGCCACACCCGGCAACGCCGCGAGTTGACGGAGCAATTCAGCCCCGCCCTCAAGATGCATCACGTTGGCCAACCAGTACGACTCATAGGACACGCCCAAAGTCTCCAGCAACGCACGCACCGGCGCTTGCGAGGCGGCAGCTTGGGCTTTGAGACGTGAGACCACAAACGCGCCTTTGGCGGATTTGTCTTGAATTGCGGCGGCCCCCGAGAGATCAGCCTGATCACGCATTTCCACCACTACACTGACCGCACCCGTGGCTGCTCTTTGCAGCAGCTCCTGGCTCATTTTGCTTTCGTCAGCGAATACACCCCCCACCCACAGCAAGGCCATGGCGGCCACGACAGCCACCCGTTGAATCATTGTTCTCACGGCTTTCCCCAAAGTCTTTTTTTCGAATGCGCCTAGCAAGACGCCTGCCAATTACACGCAGCTCCGCGAAGAAATGTTCCTTTCGCAACGAATATCCCGCCTCGTGGACGACCTCGGCTTAGGGCTTGCCCTCTTGGGCACGGCGAATACGAAAGCAGTAGTGAATTCGCGGACGCCGCTTGAAGTCCTCGGGCAAGGTGGCGGCTGTGATGTCGCTGATCTGCAAATCACTCAAGGCCTCCTCATCCAGCTTGAAGCGTCGGAAATTGTTGGAGAAGAACAGCTCGCCGCCGGGGCGTAGCAACGCCACAGCCTGACGAATCAGCCGTACATGGTCGCGCTGAATATCCAGGATGTCCTGCATGCGCTTGGAACGTGAGAAAGTCGGCGGATCCATGAAGATCAGCCCGTAGCGCTTACTCGCCGGGTCCTGCGATTGCTCGGCCAACCAGGTGAGGCAATCCGCCTGCACAAACTGGTGCTGCGGTTGATGCAGCCCGTTGAGCAGCAGATTGCGCTTGGCCCAGGACAGATACGTGCGCGACATATCCACCGTGGTACTGGATTTCGCCCCACCGGCAACCATGTGCAAGGTCGCCACACCGGTATAAGCAAACAGGTTGAGTACGTGGCGCCCTTTGGCTTGTCGCGCCAGCTCCATGCGCACACTGCGATGATCCAGGAACAGGCCGGTGTCCAGATAATCCGTGAAGTTCACCAACACCTTCAGCCCGGCTTCCTGCACCACATGAAAGTCACCATCACGACCGAATTTCTCATACTGCGCTTGACCGCGCTGGCGCTGACGCGTCTTCACGACCACCCGCTCGTCAGGCAAATCCAGTACTCGACGCACAGCATCAACCACTTGCTGCAAGCGATATGCGGCGACCTCATCGGGCAGCTTGGCCGGCGCGGCGTACTCCTGAATCACCGCCCACAAAGCATCGCTGTGATAAAGATCAACGGCGGCCGCATATTCGGGCAAATCGGCATCGTACAAACGGTAGCAATCAACGCCGTCGCGCAAAGCCCATCGACGTAAGTGCTTTTGGTTCTTGCTCAGACGATTGATCAGGTCGGGTGCAGGTTCGACGGTGACCTTTTGTGTCACCGGGTGCGCCACAACCTCGACAGCCGCGACTGTCTCAGGCTGTTTCGAGGCTTTGTGATGCCCAAGCGCGAATCGCTGAATCTGCATATTGCGCTTGCCGCGGCTGATTTTGACGCTTTGCGCTGCTTTGTCGCGCCAGGCACGTGATGAGGTCTCACCCAACTCGCTACGATGCAGGACCTGCCAGCCATCGAAACGTGATCGCGCTGCATGCTCCACAGCGGACTGCTGAGCGCCGTCATCGCGCGATGGGCAGACCAGCAACAAGCCTCGCTCGGCCGGCGGCGTCATCTTCCATGCGCCTTGATCATGCCACTGAACCCACGCTTCCACTCCCAGGGCTTTGGCATGTCGGCGCGCCCGACCCAAACGCTGCAAGTCCGGCTCGTAAACATGGATGCGCGGATGTTGCTCATCCGGCGCGTTCAGGCGGGCCTGCACAGCCTCGTCCTGCAAGCGCTGCCAGCGCGCCGGCACATGCCCCAACCATCCGGTAAAGCCGAAATCATGCTTGAGCAGCCCCGGCGCGCAATGCGCCGCGCGCATGGCCGCTTGCGCGATCAAATCCACATGCGCCGCACCAGCAATCACAACATGCTGCGGTGTCTCGGTCACCAAGCCGAGGACCAACGCCGCGTCAATGCCATCGCCAACAGCGCCACGCGGCGTCTCCGCCTTCCAGGCCCCGGCCAGATCCGTCGCCAACTGCACGGCATGGCGGTGCACGAACAGATCAATGCGCAGATCCGGGCTGCGCATTTTGATTGAAGGGCGCTGGTCGAATTGGGCACGAAATTGATCGACGATCGCGTCTTTGGCACGCAACGCCGCAAAATGTGGTTTGCCCAGCTCGGTGTCGCGCAATTTGGCATCGATCCGTAAGGTGCCATCAACCGCCACATGCTCAGCCCAGTCCACCCGCTGCACGCCGGCATAGAGTTCATCCGGCGTTTTTGCTTCGAATCGGGCCAGAATCAGCAGCAGCCGTTGATGCAACGCAGAATGCAGGCACACGCGGTAAGCCACATCCGCATTTTCACTCGCGAACGCGACACCACCGCGGGTGGGTTGCGGCTGCTCCACACCCAATCGCGCCAATTCAGCAGCCAATAGCTGTTCAGCGCCGCGTGGGCAGGTCGCGAAATACTCAGACATGAAGGCACGTGGCAAAGGTCACAGCGCGTAGTGTAGTCAACGACACAGGCTGTGGCTGAAAGTCAGCGGCTGATCGCCACGCTGATAGTAAAAATCCTGGCAGCGACAATCCGCCTGCCCCCGTTCATCAACCACGCAGTCGCTGGGGCAGCGCATGAATTTCTCGCCACCGACACACACGATGCGCAAGGTGTTCTCGCTCACCACGCCTGATCCGCGCGACGTTTCACCCTGATCCCGCCCGCTCCACTGCCACTGCGGCCAAAGCCAGGCCAGCAGCGCGATAACGGCCAGAACAAACCAACGAAGGCGCAGAGAAATTCTCACGGTCTACAATCTAAGGCCTGCCAACAGATCTGTGCCATGGACGAAAGAGTCAAACGCGCGCTTGAGCAATGGCCCGACGTGCCCGATGTCTACAACTGGTTGAGCCTGACTCGACGCGGCCACTGGCTGCTGCGCAATGAATCTGTGACCAATCCCAACCTGATTGCGTTCATCAATCGCAACTACGGCCCAATCGAAAACGGCGGTTACGCATTCCAAAATGGCCCCCAGAAAGTTCACGTGAGCTTGGAGGCGACGCCGTGGATTGCGCGCATCAGCGACCCCGATAGTGAGATTCTGAGCATGCATGACCACACGGGCGCGCCGCTGAACGATATCGATCACTTCTGGGTGACCGCTGAAGGCGACCTGATCGCACAAAGTCCACGAGGCCCCGCCCTGGTCCATGACAATGACCTTCTGAGCATCACACGCTGGTTTCGCGACACTCAAGGCCAAGCGGTGCCGGACCACGAATTGCCTGCGGTTCTGGACGATCCCGCCGCCGCTGGCTTGAGTGTGGAGCTGGGTCCGCGCAGGGTGCCCGTTGCATTGCTGCCCAGCGAATCCGTCGCCGACTATTTTGGTTTCGATCCGCAGCCACGCCAGCCAAGCGCGGAAAATTAAGGCGCCATACGTCAACTTTGGTATTGCCAAGGTCACAGGGCTGCCGCATAGTTTTCAAACCTATCTCCTCATTCACCACAAACGGATTTGACCATGTTCAAACACACTGTGGCCGCCACGGCATTGCTGGTCAGTGGCAGTGCTTTGGCCGCTGATGACGCCATATTGTTCAACAGCCTCAACGCCCGCTATATCGACTCTGATGCCAACGGCCTGAGTGGCGATGGCTACGGCATTGACCTGAATGTCGCGTTGACCGAATACCTGTTCGCAACCGTGGACTACTCCACCCGCACCTTCGACGATTCCACCGGCGACGCTGACCTGGAATTCTTCTCAGGCGGACTGGGCTTCAACTTTGCGCTGAACGAAGCCCGCACACTGCAGCTGTATGCCGCTGCGACCTGGGAACAGATTGACCTGGACGTTGCCAGCTCTGCTGCGAGTGACGACGACAATGGCGGCGGCAGCGCACTGTGCGACAGCCCACTGGGCGGCCTGTTTGGCCTGCTTGGGGTGTGTGATGCCGCAGCAGGTGGTCAAACCACGTCGAAAGCGCTGGCTTTGCCGACCAACGGCCGCACCGACGGTTATGGCCTGACCGGCGGGGTGCGTGCGATTGTCTTCGACAACCTCGAAGTCAACGCACAGTACAAGTACCGTGAATACGACACCGACGAAGAAACCCTGTACGGCGTTGGCCTGGGCTACAACTTCGGCGACTGGGTGGTGTTGGCTCGCTACGAAACTTACGACGAACTCGATCTCGACGAGTGGAGCGTTGGCGTCGGCTACACCTTCGGTAAAACCGCTGGCGATTCCGGCAGCATCTGGTAAAGCCTCTGATTCCGATCAAACCCCAGCCGGCTCTGCTCGCTGGGGTTTTTTCTTACCAGCCGGATTTTTCCTCGTCGTCATCATCCCAATGACGCAGTTTGGCAGGATCGATATCACGCTCGCGCCGCGACAGAACCTGCAACAGACGATAGGCCGTCACAAACGTGCCGACCAGAAACAGTCCAATCAGCAGCAGTGCCAAAACCATCTTGCTCATGAGCGTTGTTCGAAGCGACCTTCAGCCCGGTTTTTCACGCTGTTGCGCGGATCAAAAACCTGCCCGTTCATCGCCACGTAGACACCCGGCTGATGCGTCAACGCCACCCCCAATGCGAATCCGACGTTAAAGGTTGCGTCGGTCACCCGAAAACGGGCCGGCTGCATCGCGCCCGTCAACACCACGGTCTTGTCGCCACAATCACCCAAAGCCATCGCCGTGTCGATCATGGTGTCCGTACCGTGGGTGATCAATATGCGTTGGTGCGGGTCTTGATGCACGAGCTGACAGATCAGCGCACGGTCATCATCAGTCAACTCCAAGCTGTCTTTACGCAGCACAGACTGCACTTCGAAGCGAGCGGTGACACCGGCGTCACGCAGAATCGGTTCGACCTGGGGCTCACCAATTTGGAAATCACTGTTGGCGTCGAAGTAAACCTTGTCGATGGTGCCGCCGGTGGTAAAAATCTTGATGTCGGTCATGCGTATGCTCGAAAGAGAGTCAGAATGCAGGCAATAGCCAAGTCTGCACCGGATCAACAAAGCCTTTCAGCTGCATCCGCTCACCGCTGACAAAACGGCCGCGATCCTCGACCTGGGCCAATGTGTCGTCGTCACACAAGATCTCGCCCGAAGCGGCATTCTGGCATAGCCGAGCAGCAAGATTGACGGAGCGACCCACCGCAACATATTCCAACCGCTGCTGGCCAATGACACCCACGCTGACCAAACCACTGGCCACCCCCACGCCGATTCCAAGCTCAATGCCCCGCTGTGCGAAAAGCTGCTCACAGCGGCGACGAATACAGGCCGCCATATGCACCGCCTGTCGCGCATGTCCATCCATCGGCAACGGCGCGCCAAGCAACAGCAAAACACCATCACCCGCGTAGTCTTTGATGGTGGCGCCGTGCGCGGCCGCTTCGATCCCCACCTGATCATAGAAATCCTGGAGCACCGCGATGACTTCGGCGGAATCCCGATTGGACGCAAAATCGGTATATCCACGCAGATCACAGGCCACCGCCGCGACCGGCAATTTTTGCTGCTGCATGGCCCGGGCCAGACCATCGCGACGCACCAACTCCGCAACCGATGGCGACAGGAAACGTCGCAGGAACTGTCCACGCTGCCCCTGCAAAACGTGGTACTGAACCGCCGCAATCAGAAACACCATCAAGCCCAGCGCTGAGCTATATGACGCCCATGGAGGCGGCAGCAGCAGACCCGCAGCGATCATCGGAGCCGCAACGGCAACGCCGCCCAGACGAACCACTTCAGCGTGATCCGGTTTGCGATTCAAGGTGATCAGGGTGCCATCAACGACGCACAACACGGCGAGCAAAAAGGGCGAGGCGAACAGCCAGAACTCCCACTGTGGGAACAGCCCCGTGCGCCCTAACGCGCCCAGGAAGTACTCTGCCCGCAGATCATTGAAAACCATGCCCAGTGCGGCGTAGACCAGCGCGAAACCCTGTGCCATGCGGAACTGCAGATCGCCAAAGCGCGTTTTCAAGGTGCCCGCCGGGACCATCCGCCGAATTCGCAGCACCCACTCGGCCCCAAACACGATGCTCACAGCCGTCGCCCAAGGCGCCAGATAAGACAGCGCCGGCAAGGCATCGGTCGGGTACGGCCGCACGTAGGTCACATTGAGAAAAATGGCCGCTCCGATGCTCATCAGGAAGGCCGACAACATGCGGGTTGTTTGCGAGCGCACGTCCGCGACCAAAAAAGCCACGCCCATGCCCAGTGCAATGATCACGCAGATCAGCGCTGAGCTGTCCACATTGATCATGACGGTGTTCACGTCACCAAATCTCCCGGTGTCGCGGGCAAAGTGAAGCTGAAACATGCGCCCTGGCCAACGCTGGACTCCACTTCAATCGTGCCACCATGACGTTCGATGATGCGTTGGCAGGTGGCCAAGCCTATGCCAGTCCCTTCAATTTCATCGCGTGCGTGCAAGCGACTGAACATCTGAAAGATACGCTGCTGATGTTCCGGCGCGATCCCCATGCCATTGTCCTGCACCCGGATGCGCCAAAAACCGGCTTCCCGCTCGGCACTGATGTGAACCTGGGGCTGCTGCTGTGAACGGTACCTGAGCGCGTTGGTCACCAGATTCTGAAACACTCGCGCCATCTGCATGGCGTCGATCTGCACCTGCGGCAAAGGGCCGACCTCGATAACCGCATCATTGTCCGCGATCAACTGAGCCAAATTCTGGATCGCCCGGTCGACCGCCGGTCGCAAACTCTGAACCTCGGCATCCAAGGCCTGGGCCCGCGAGAACTCGAGCAGATTGTCGATCAACTGGCGCATCCGCACGGTGGCGTCCAGGGCCGTGCTCAAATAGTCGTGCGCCGCATCGTCAAGTTGAGCACCATAGCGACGCCGCAGCAGACCCAGGTAATTGGCGACAATGCGCAGCGGTTCCTTGAGATCATGCGACGCAACAAAAGCGAATTGCTCCATCTCCTGGCGCTGACTCTCCGCCGCCAACTTCTCGGCCGCCAACTGATCGCGTAGTGCTTGAATTTCCGCCAGCAATTCGGCCTCGCGCGCGTCGTCGCTCAATCTTCGCTCCTGCACCTTAGTCCCTTGAACAACATTAGCAGAACCCGCGCCCGGACAGTTGCTACAATTCGCCATTCCGGCAGGTCTCGACTATGAGCGACAAACCCAAACAGCTCGACAACTCCAAGATTCATACGCTGGTTGATCTGTTCCATGCTCGGGTGGCTGCATCACCAGGCCAACCGGCGTATCGGCAGTATCTGCCCGGTCTGAATCGCTGGCACAGCTATACCTGGAACGACTTGGCCAGTCGGGTTAATGCGTGGGCGGCGTCACTGAGCAAAGAACAGCTGGCACCCGGTGACCGTATTGGCATCATGTCCAGCAACCGACCCGACTGGATCGCCGCGGACATCGCCGCACAAAGCCTCGGGCTTGTTGTGGTCGCCTTGTTCAGCGAAGACACCGCGGGCAGCGCTGGCTCAACCCTGGAACATGCCGGAGCCAGCCTGTTGGTGGTGGAAGATCCATTGTGGTGGAGCGCCATCCGGGCCAATCACGCCCTGCCCAACATCAAGCGTGTGGTCGCGCTCAAGCCCGCCACCGGCTACAACGACGACGACCGTGTTGTCGCCTTGTCGACCTGGTTGGACCAGACAAGTACCGGCCCAACCACGTCTCATCCGATTCAACCGGACGATCTTGCGGTGATTTGTTACACCTCGGGCACATCAGGTCAGCCCAAAGGCGTCATGCTGAGTCATCGCAACATCCTCAGTAACGTCAAAGCCTGTCACCAAGTCATCCCCATGGTTGCTGGTGACATTGCGCTGTCCTTCCTGCCGCTGGCTCACATGTTTGAGCGGACCGCCGGCTACTACCATGCCATCCTGGCCGGTGCGGAGGTGGCTTTCAATCGCGACATCAAACACCTGACCGATGATCTGCGCGAAGTGCGCCCGACCGTGCTGGTGTCTGTGCCACGGGTTTTCGAGCGCTTCTACACCATGATTCAGCGGCGCGTGAAAAAGCGCCCCTGGATACTCCGTGTCCTTTTCGATCTGGCGCGTGACGCAGGTTGGCGACATTTTCTGTATGAACAGAAACGCAGCCCGCGCCCGCCCATGGATCATCTGGGTCAAATGCTGGCTCGCCGTTTTGGCAAAAGCGTGCTTGATGCGCTGGGCGGTCGTGTCCGCCTCGCCGTATCCGGTGGCGCACCGCTGTCACCGGAAATCGCCAAAACCTTCATCGGCCTGGGCTTACCCATCGTGCAGGGTTACGGGCTGACCGAAGCCTCACCAGTGGTCAGTACCAACCATCCTGACGACAACGACCCGGAAAGCGTCGGTATGCCGCTGCCGGGTGTTGAGACTCGGCGCGGCAGCAACGGTGAACTGCAAGTTCGCGGGCCCAACGTGATGCTCGGCTACTGGCATGATGAAGAAGCCACCGCAGCGGCGCTCAGTGCAGATGGCTGGCTCAGCACCGGCGACAAAATCAGCCGACTGCACAGTGACCGATTGTTTGTGGTTGGCCGTATCAAAGAGTTGATCGTCATGTCGAACGGCGAAAAGGCTGCGCCGGCTCTGCTGGAGCAGGAACTGCTGCTCGACGATCTGGTTGAACAAGTCATCGTGATTGGCGAAGCGCGTCCGTTCCTCGCCGCGCTGATCGTGCCCAATCAGGACGCGCTCGCAGAGTTTTGCCGCGAACAGGAGATGGCGCAGAGTGATCCGGATCTTCTGCCCGCGCTACTCACTCGACTCAAACAAGACCTGGACAACCACCCGCGCTTTGCTCAAATTCATCGTGTGGCCTTGTTGGACGAGCCGTGGACCACCGAGAACCACATGCTCACGCCCACTCACAAACCACGTCGACGACACATTTTGCAGCGCTACTCCGACCGCATCGATGCTCTGTACCGCGGTCATTTTTCGCCGGATGACACCGCGCTGAACTACCACGTGGATATCGGATGACGCTGCTTGCGTTGGTCCTGGCTGCGGCGCTTGGAAGCATCCTTGGCGGCCAAATCATCGGGCGTTTGCGTGGCCTGGATCTGCGCCACAGCGGCAGCGGCAATCTCGGCGCCACCAATGCGCTGCGCAGTGGCGGCGTCAAAATGGGCCTTGTGGTGCTACTCATCGATGCCGGCAAAGCCTATCTGGCGGCCGCTTGGTTGCCACAACTGGCAGCCACCCCAGCGACCTGGCTGCCATGGGCCTGTGGCGCACTCGCGGTCTTGGGTCACATCTATTCACCGTGGGCCGGTTTTAAAGGCGGCAAAGGCGTCGCCTGTGGCCTGGGGGCCTGTATCGCCTTGCTGCCCATCGCCTTGCTTTGGGGAGCGATCGGCTTTGTCGTGGTCCTGGTGTTGAGCGGCTACGTCAGCCTCAGCGTGCTCACAGCCACCAGTCTGATCACACTCAAAGTGGCGTGTTTTTCCAACGCGGGGTTGTTGTCCCTGCCGGGCGCTTTCGCCATGGGCATGTTGGTGTTGCTGAGCTGGACACATCGCGACAATCTCCACCGCCTGATTCAAGGCAAGGAAAACCGCTTTGAAAAAGTCATGTTGATCAAACCGCGCGCATGAGTTCGGACGATACGCAGATCCTGCTTGTGAAACAGTTGGCCGGGGGAGATTGGGTTTCCGGGGCCGCACTGTCGGAAACCTTGGGTATCAGCCGCGAGGCTGTGTCCAAACGGGTGCGCAAGTTGAGCGAATGGAATCTTCAAATCGCCTCACAACGCGGTCGTGGATACCAATTGCAACCCGCCATCGAACTGCTGAATAGCGAGACGATTCAGCAGGGCTTGACGGCTGACGGAAATTCGGCAGCTGTCAGAGTTTTGACCGCCGTTGACTCCACCAATCATTGGCTGAGCACACACGGCAGCCATCGCATGCTGTGCATGGCAGAGCATCAAACGGCCGGAAGAGGCCGCCGCGGACGACAGTGGCATTCCCCGTTTGGCCAAAATCTTTATCTTTCTTTGCGCGTGGCGCTGAATGAATGGCCTGACAAGCTCCCCGCTTTGGGCTTGGTTTTGGGCGTGGCCTTGTGCGAATACTTAGACACACTGGGCATTCCTATGCAGCTGAAATGGCCGAACGACCTCTATCTCAACGGCAAGAAATGCGGTGGCCTACTGATCGAGCAGCGTGGTGAAATGCACGGCGCCGGCACCCTGATTGTTGGCCTCGGCCTGAATGTGGCCATGCGTGATGGCGAGGCCATCGACCAGAACTGGACCAGTCTTGCTTTGGAAGGTCATAGCGTGAGTCGCAATACGCTGGCGATTGCCATCGCCAAGACCCTGCTCGGTGAGTGCCTGAACCTGGATAACTCACGCATCAGCGCACGCCTGAATCAGTTCTCTGAGCATGATGTGTATGACCATGCCGAGGTGCAGATTCAAGGCAACGAAGGCAGCGTGACCGGCGTTTCGCAGGGTATCGACGAATGGGGCCGGCTGAGGTTGACGACCGCCAGCGGCGAAAAGCTGTTCAGTGTGGGCGACGTGAGTCTGAGGGCCAACCTAGATGCTACTGATTGACCTGGGCAACACACGCTTGAAGTGGCGCGATTGGGATGGCCAAAGTCTGAGTCCTGTTGTCACATCTCCCCACCAGCAAGGCCAGCTTGGGCCTGACTTCATCGCTACACTGGCCAAGCGAGAGGCCCCGGGAGCAGCGGTTGTATCCTGCGTGGCTCGCCCGACATTGCGCAAAGCTTTGCTTGACGCCCTGACACACGCCGCCATTGAGTCGGACTGGCCCCTGTCACCGTCCCATGGACTGGGACTGACCAACAGCTACACCCAGCCTGAACGGTTGGGGGTCGATCGATTTTTGGCACTTGCCGCCGCTTACGCCAAAAGTGGAAAAGCCTGCTGTGTGATCGATATTGGCACAGCCACGACGGTGGATTTGTGCGATGACAACGGCCACCATCAAGGCGGACTGATCGCCCCGGGACCAGTGCCGCTCAGTCAGGCACTGCGCCAACAAACCGCGTTGCCTCAGGCCGACAATCAACTGCCCGAGAGCCTGGATTGGGCCGCGAACACAGAGCAGGCCTTACAACTTGGCGCCCTGCACACCGCTTGCGGATTCATCGAGCGCAGCTTCAAGCTGGCACATCAACAGTTGGGCTGCGAGTTTGCCTGGCTCACCGGCGGAGGTGCAGCTTTGCTCGCGCCCTATCTCGACATTCCCATCCAACGCGATGATGATTTGATCTTCGACGGCTTGATCTTGCACCTACGCACTACGCGAGCTGACGATCCGTTATAATGCGCGCCCCGATCCTTCGGGGTTGCAGTTTTACCTTGCCGGCATAGCACAATTGGTAGTGCAACTGTTTTGTAAACAGTAGGTTGGGGGTTCGAGTCCCTCTGCCGGCACCACCTGCAATTCGCGAAAACGCGACTCAGCTATGGTAGTCACCCGCAACCATATGCCAAATTTCGTGGCCGACGACGACGGATTCCAACTCCTCATAGCTCGCATCCAGGCCGACCAATCCGAGTAGACGATCAGGCAGTACCAGCGCCAGATCTGCCCAGTCTTGATAACAACCACCAACCAGTTGCTGGCCGCATTCGTCAACATCAGCGTCGTAGTCAACACGGACAAGTTGATCGAGATACACACCGTAGAATTGCGGCAAACTGAACAATGTCTGGACCGTGCCAGCAAGGCATTTCGCGACAGAGTCGCCTATGTGTTTGAATACTGGCGCTTGTTCAGGCCAGATCGTGCCCGCCAACTCCGCATCACCGGGCGCTTGAATCCCGATAACACAGACACCGTTCAACATCCCGGGCTCGGCCAAATAGCCGACCTCGAGAATTTTGACCGGAATCTCGTTCCAGCCCATGTCTTGCGCGATGTCGCCGATCGCATCGGAACCACCACCGCCGCCGCATCCGGCCAGGCTGGCAACGAGAACACTCGCGAGTAATAAAAGTTTTGAAGTACGCATGCCCGGCGCTTGCAAGCGCCGGGCCTTTGGTCGTGTTCAAACACAAAAAAGGCCCGCCGAAGCGGGCCTAATATATTGATTATATTGTCTAAAATTGATAGCGCACGTAGAACTGAGCCTGATCTCTGTCGCGCAACAAGTTCTGCGACCCACCCCCGGTCCACCAGGTATAGCCCGGGAAGAACGCCCAGTTGTTTTTGTAACGAATTTCAAAATTGATCGAGAAGTTTTTGCGCCCCTCAATGAAATTCTCACCGGGTCCGGGGGAAATACCCTCAACATCGTGAGCCAGAATAATGAACGGCTGCAGGCTGATGCCAGGGGCAATCGACTCATAGCGCAACAAGCTGATAATGCGGTAACCCCAGGAGAAATCAGAGGCGTATTTGTTGGTTTCCTGCTGCGGGTTGAAACGCAGACCATCGCTACCCGCCACGCAGATGCCGGTCAGACAGCCTGGGTGATCCTGGCGAATCTGCTGCGGAGAAAGGCTGCTATCGGATGGGTCCACGGTGTCGGTATCAACCACCCCAGCACTGGCGTGACGATGCGTTCCTGGCGCATCGATCTGATACAACCAGCGCTCCGGCGGATTCAGGATCTGATTGGCGCCAACCTCGAAGAACAAGATGACCTGGTCCGCACCAATCGGATTTGCGGTTTTACCAAGAATGTAGGTCGCACCCAAGTTGTATTGCAGCGACTTCACGTGCTCCCAACCGCGGATGTAACCACGTGGATCGTTCTCCCCGACCGTCACGCCACGATAGCTGGTGATGTAGGACGGGAAAGAACGTTGAACGGAAGGCGCATCACCGCCATTGCCGGTTGTTGAGCCCGTCGGCGGGATCAAGTTGAAGGTATTGGGGCCCGACTGCGAAAGCAAACCGGTGGGATCGCTGCAGGGCGTACCGGCATAATCCGGGTGCACCGCGCGATGGCAACTGGTGAGCGTCGGCCCCAGCGCAGCGAAGGTCAGATCTTCCAGATCCACCTGCACCGGCATATTCGGTCGATAGGCAATCTCACCCTGGAAGGACAAATCACCAGCCGTGGTGTTGAAGCTCATGCCATACAGCTGCAGGTCTTCCGGGTACTCAAGACCGAACTGCACTTCGTCCAAGGGCACGGCATCGGTGACCGGACCGGTACCCAGCAACTGAATGCCATTGGACAAATCCAACGGCAATCCAAGCTGCTGCGTCACATCGGTGATCGGGCCCAACACGGTACCACTGAGGTTCTGAATCAGACCACCGACGGGATCAAGCACCAACCCATCCACACCGAGAACATCGAGCGGAATCAGTGCCCCCTGCCCGCCCAGCAGCTGCTCAGCCAAAGGCAGGTTGGGGCAAGTCAATAGCAGCGTTGGCAGATTCACCGCGTCGACGCCGAGATTGGCGCCGGTCGCTTCACCATTGGCGCCATCGTTGGGATGCGTTCTTGCGCATGACAAATCCGACGCCCAGAAGCTGGCATACGGCAACTTCGAATGGTAGTTCATGAAGTAAAAGCCGAAGTCGGTCCCGTTGTTGAAGTCCGACGCGTAGTACTTGAAGGCGATCCCGAACTGCCCGCTATCCGACGGCGTGTTGTCAGGTCGACGCAAAATCGTAGTTGACGAATCGGTCAGTGCCGACAGTGGATTGTTCAGCGGCGAGCCGATGCGCGTAGGGTCTTCTGCCGGTCCGCCGAAACTGATGCTCGCGGTGTTGCCTCCTGCGTTTTCCGTGCCGGAATCGACGCTGGAATAGAAGCCGCCCGGCGACTGAGCCACAACCGTTTCCCACTCATACTGGTAATACGCTTCAATCGACAGATTGTCAGTGATGCCGGTACTCGCGTATATCATCCCGACCGGGGTAAACACCTCCTCGGGCACGAAACCGGTGCGGAATAGATTGTTAGCGTCCACCGGGTTCGCCTGATTCAGCGAGTTGATCACCAGCAAGGTGGACTCACCCCACGAAATGCTCTGACGCCCCACCTTGAGGCTCAGCTCGCGGTCGCCAAAAAACGGTAGGTAACCGTAAAAATAGGCGTCCAACAGCTGGAAATCGCTGCCGATCTGCTTCAGCACTGCGGAATCTGAGCGCTTGGAATAGTGCGGCCCGGGAGCCCCGCCGTAAGTATTCGATGAAATTGGCAATCCAGCGACCGCAGGCGGCTCAAGGGCCGGATCCCCGGGACGCAAACGGTTGGGGTGATACTCGTCAAAATCATTGTTGACGAAATCGTAGAAATACAGCCAACGCCCGAAAAAACCGTAATCGTTGTACGTCAGGCTTAAGTCCTGCGTCACTTTGAACGGCGCTTGAACCATGTCATAGCGATCATAGTTCCAGTTCCCGTCATCAAAGTTCGGCGAAAACTGACCGACTTGCCCAATCCCGTCCAACGGCCCCTGGCCAATATCGTCGGCAATACCGGAGAGCGCCTGAGCGGGAAGAATATCGTTCTGATTAATGCCCTGACAGGAATGAAAATTGATCTCTTCGTCGCGCACGCTGACAAAACGCGTACCGCACAGGTCGGGGATTAAATTGGCCTTGCCCAGCAAATCCGTCGCACGGTTTTGCATACGCCAGGCTGCGCCCAGCGTCGCGGAGGTGTTCAGAACCCCACTGAGCCCGTCGCCGATGTCGACTTCAAACTGTACCGCTTGCACCGAACCCAGCGGAACAATCGTCAGTGCCGCCACCATCACCGCACGTCCCCACTGTCGCATCACCAACGGCGCGTTGGACATCTGCATATTGTCTCTCCCCAAATCTTTTTTACTGACCCGCATTTACGGTTGTCAGGCGCACACCTCATTGTAATGAAAAATTCCCGCCTGCCAATAAAACCACGGGTGGCCCGATTCGTTGAACTCAGTGCAGCCTACTTGCGCTGAACGCAGGCAAAAAAAAGCCCCGAACTTGTCGGGGCTTTCGAATCTTGTACGAATATCGTTCGCGCTTATTCGCCTGCGGCGTCACCACCCTCAACAGGGCGGTCAACCAGCTCGACGTAAGCCATCGGCGCATTGTCACCACGACGGAACCCGGCTTTCAGGACGCGCAGGTAGCCACCGTTGCGATCCTTGTAACGCGGCCCCAGTTCGTTGAACAACTTGCCAACAACCTCTTTGTTACGCAGACGCGAGAACACCAGCCGACGATTCGCAACCGAATCTTCGCGGGCACGCGTGATCAGCGGCTCCGCAACACGACGCAGTTCTTTCGCGCGCGGCAGGGTGGTTTTGATCAGTTCGTGCTCGACCAGAGAATTGGTCAGGTTCTGCAGCATCGCTTTGCGATGCGACGATTCACGTCCGAGCTGACGGCCGGAATTACGATGACGCATGACGTTTAGTCCTCAAGCCTTGGCTTCGCTGCTCGGCGAAGTCCAGCTGTCCAGTTCCATGCCCAGACTCAGCCCCTGCTGTTCCAGGACATCCTTGATTTCATTGAGCGATTTCTTGCCGAGATTCGGCGTTTTCATCAACTCAACTTCGCTACGCTGGACCAAATCGCCCACGTAGTAGATGTTTTCCGCTTTCAAGCAATTGGCCGAACGCACGGTCAGCTCCAGCTCATCGATCGGGCGCATCAGCGCCGGATTGACTTCCTCGCTGGGACCCGCTTCCGGCTGCGGTGCAGCAGCTTCTTCGTCCAGATCAACGAACACCGTCAACTGGTCGCGCAAAATGCCAGCAGCAACACGCACTGCTTCACCCGGCGCAATGCCACCGTTGGTGTGGACATCCAGAATCAGCTTGTCGAGGTTGGTGCGCTGCTCAACGCGAGCGGCATCAACGCTATAGCTAACACGACGCACCGGACTGTAAGAAGCATCCAGACGCAGACCGCTGACCAAATCGGTTTCTTCTTCGCTCATGCCCGCACGGCTGGCCGCCGGCACGTAGCCGCGACCACGGGTCACGGTCAACGTCATATCCAGGCTGCCGCCGGTCAAATTGGCCAGGTGCAGATCCGGGTTGACGATTTCAACGTCGTGATCCAGCTGAATGTCACCAGCTGTCACCGCACCGTCGCCCGATTTCTTCAGCGTCAGCTTGGCTTCCTCACGTGCGTTCATACGCACCGCGACATTCTTCAGGTTGAGCAGGATGTCCAACACATCTTCCTGCACACCTTCGATGGTCGAATACTCATGCACGACACCGTCGATTTCCACCTGGGTGATCGCCGCACCGGGGATCGACGACAGCATGATCCGGCGCAGGGCATTGCCCAGTGTGTGTCCGAAACCGCGTTCCAGCGGTTCCAGCACGATTTTCGCGCGGTTGGGGCCGAGTTCTTCGACTTCAACCAGGCGGGGTTTCAATAGTTCGGAAACGCCACTCATGCGCTCACCTCTTGCTCTGCATCCAGGGAATTGTCAGCGTTTACTTGGAGTAAAGCTCGACAACAAGATTTTCGTTGATGTCTTCCAGGAACTGGTCGCGATCCGGAATCGACTTGAAGGTGCCTTCAAGTTTCTTCTCATCGACTTCTACCCAGTCTTTCAGACCAACTTGCGTGGCCACATCCAACGCATCTTTAATGCGAATCTGGTTCTTGGCACGCTCACGTACGGACACGACGTCACCAGCATTGACCTGGTACGACGGAATGTTCACGGTCTGACCGTTTACGCAAATAGCTTTGTGGTTGACCAGCTGGCGTGCTTCGGCGCGCGTCGCGGCAAAGCCCATGCGGTAGACCACATTGTCAAGACGACGCTCAAGCATCTGCAGCAGCAACGAACCCGTTGCCCCCTTCTGCTTGGCCGCTTTCTTGTAATAGTTACGGAACTGACGCTCAAGCACGCCGTACATCTGGCGCAGCTTCTGCTTTTCACGCAACTGAAGACCGTAGTCGGACAGACGCGCACCGCGACGAGCACCGTGCTGGCCCGGCGGCGCATCAATACGGCATTTGCCTTCGAGGCTGCGACCGCGGCTCTTCAGAAAAAGGTCGGTACCGGCGCGACGCGCCTGTTTACACTTGGGACCGGTGTACTTCGCCATGATTTTTCCTTAGACCCGACGACGCTTGGGCGGACGGCAGCCGTTGTGAGGAATCGGCGTCACATCCGTGATATTGGTGATACGAAAACCGTTGGCATTGAGCGAACGAACCGCTGACTCACGACCTGGGCCAGGGCCCTTGACGCGAACTTCCAGATTCTTCACTCCATGCTCCGCGGCAACGGTGCCAGCTTTTTCAGCAGCAACCTGGGCAGCGAACGGCGTACTTTTGCGCGAACCTTTAAACCCACTACCACCGCTGGTCGCCCATGCCAGAGCATTACCCTGACGATCGGTGATCATAATGATGGTGTTATTGAAGGTTGCGTGAATATGTGCAATCCCTTCAGGGATGTTTTTCTTGACGCGTTTTTTGGTCCGCGCAGCAGATTTTGGCTGAGCCATTCTTTATACCCTGTGAATCACTTACGAATCGGACGACGCGGACCCTTACGGGTACGAGCATTCGTCTGAGTCTGTTGGCCGCGCACTGGCAGGCCGCGACGATGGCGCAGACCGCGGTAGCAGCCCAGGTCCATCAATCGTTTGATGTTCATCGACACTTCACGACGCAAGTCACCCTCTACGTCGTATTGACCGACACCGGAGCGCAGCGCCTCCAGTTCTGCGTCGGTCAGATCTTTGATCTTGGCCGACGGTGCAATATTGCTATCTGCACAGATCTTGGCCGCACGTGTCGGACCAATACCATAGATCGATTGCAGCGCAATGATCGTGTGCTTGTTAGCCGGTACGTTTACACCCGCGATACGCGCCATCTTAAACCCTCCGAGCCGCGAAAACGCGAGAAATCAAACCGAACATTTTAACGTGAGTCATACTCTCAACTCAACCTTGACGTTGCTTGTGACGGGGGTCGGTGCTGCAGATCACGCGCACCGTGCCCTGACGCCGGACCACTTTGCAATTCCGGCACATCTTTTTGACTGAAGCACGAACTTTCATGTGTATTCTCCTGCAGGCCGCGTTTTAGCGCGGAACCCCTGCCTTGCCAGATCCTTTCAGATTGGCCTTTTTCAACAAGCCGTCGTATTGATGGGACATCATGTGTGCCTGCAATTGGGCCATGAAATCCATCACCACCACGACGATGATCAGCAGCGACGTGCCGCCGAAATAAAACGGTACATTCCACTCCAGAATCAAAAATTCCGGCAGCAAACATACAGCTGTGATGTACGCCGCACCGCTTACCGTCAACCGCGTCAACACCTTATCGATGTAAGACGCCGTGTGGCGGCCTGGACGTACACCCGGTACAAAAGCACCGGACCGCTTCAGGTTATCTGCGGTTTCCTTCGAGTCGAAGACAATCGCGGTATAGAAGAAGCAGAAAAACACGATCAACAACGCATACAACAGCACATACAGCGGCTGCCCTGGCGACAAGGTGTTGGCCACGGTCTGAACCAGACCACCGCCCTCTTCGCCAAAGAACCGCACCATCGACGCCGGGAACAGAATCAAGCTTGAGGCGAAGATCGGCGGAATAACACCCGACATATTCAACTTGAGCGGCAAATGCTGCGTCTGCGCTGAGTAACCACGACGCCCCATCTGACGGCGTGCGTGATGAATCGGGATGCGACGCTGTGCACGTTCCACGAAAACCACGAACGCGGTAACGAGCAGCGCCACCACCAGAATCGCCAGCACCTGCCAACCCTGGATTGAACCGTCACTGACCAGTTGAGCGGTACCACCCAGCGCGGACGGCAAACCGGCCACAATACTGGTGAAGATGATGATCGAAATCCCGTTGCCGATACCACGCTCGGAGATCTGCTCACCCAGCCACATCAAGAACATCGTGCCCGTGACCAGCGAAACCGTCGCGGTAAACACGAAACCCAATCCCGGGTTGATCGCGATACCGTTTGACTGCAACGCGATTGTCGCCCCGATCGCTTGGAAGGTGGCCAGCGCCAATGTCCCGTAGCGCGTGTACTTGGTGATGCGTCGACGACCCGCTTCACCCTCTTTGCGCATCTCTTTGAGCTGCGGAATCACCGCGCTCATCAACTGCATGATGATCGACGCCGAAATGTACGGCATGATCCCCAGTGCGAACAACGACAAACGCTCGAGTGCACCGCCGGTGAACATCACACCGAGATCCAAAATGGTCCCGCGTTGCTGTTCGAACAGAGCTTCCAGCTGGACAGGGTCAATCCCCGGCACCGGAATAAAGGTTCCGATCCGATACACCAGCAGAGCGCCGAGCACGAACAGAATGCGGTTACGCAGTTCCTGCAAGCGTCCGAAATCTGGGAGTGGGCCCTGGTTTGCCATCAGACGTCCTAGTTAACCGAGCCGCCAGCAGCTTCAATCGCCGCACGCGCACCAGCCGTTGCCGGTACACCTTCGACTTTGACAGCCACACTGATTTCACCAGCCTTGATGATCTTGACCAAGGCCGCCTTGTTGCGCACCAGACCAGCCTTTTTCAAGCTTTCCAGCGTCACCGCCTCATCGCCGAAGCGTGCCAATGCGTCCAACCGCACCTCATCACGCAGTTCACGTGACGCGGAGTTGAAGCCACGTTTCGGCAAGCGGCGTTGCAACGGCATCTGGCCGCCTTCAAAACCAACTTTATGGTAACCACCGGAACGGGACTTCTGACCCTTGACACCACGACCACAGGTTTTACCCATGTCGGAGCCGGGACCACGTCCTACGCGCTTGGCGGTTTTTCTGGCCCCTTTGGAGGACCTCAGATCATTCAATCGCATCGTTTCTAGCATGCCGGCTTACGCCGACACTTCCTCTACTTTCAGGAGGTAACGAACTTTGTTCACCATGCCCATATTCTCAGGCGTAGCTGCACGCTCAACGCTGTGGTGCATGCGGCGCAAGCCGAGGCCTCGCACACAGTCTTTGTGCGACTGCAAACGGCCATTCAAGCTTTTGACCAGGGTGATACGCACGGTTTGGGTTTCGCTCATAACACCAATCCTCAGGCTGCGGTCGAGTCGCCGAGCAACTCAGCCACTTTCTTGCCACGCTTGGCGGCAATGTACTCAGGGTCATAGATGGACGTCAGCCCATTGACCGTGGCACGCACCACGTTAATCGGGTTGCGCGAGCCATAGGACTTGGCCAAAACGTTCTGCACGCCAGCCACTTCCATAACCGCACGCATCGCACCGCCAGCGATCACACCGGTACCTTCGGATGCCGGACGGATAACCACCTGAGTGGCACCGTGACGACCGATCACCTTGTGCTGCACTGTGTCGCCTTTAAGACGCACGTCAACCATGTTGCGACGGGCTTTTTCCATCGCTTTTTGGATCGCAACGGGCACTTCACGGGCCTTGCCGTAGCCATAACCCACACGACCAGCGCCGTCACCGACGACGGTCAGCGCGGTGAAGCTGAAAATACGACCACCCTTGACCACTTTGGCCACACGGTTGACCGCGACCAACTTCTCCTGCAGATCACTCTGCGCGTCGTTGTCTGTCTTCGCCATAACTGTGATTCCTTAGAACTGAAGCCCGCCTTCGCGAGCGGCGTCTGCCAGTGCCTGAACACGGCCGTGGTAACGGAAACCGGAACGGTCGAATGCCACCGACTCGACGCCCAGCTCTTTGGCCTTGGCAGCAATCGCAGCACCCACCTTACGGGCTGCTTCGACATTGCCAGTGTTCTTTAGACCGTCACGCACATCGCTTTGCAATGTAGACGCCGAAGCCAATGTACGGCCGCTTTCCGGCTCGATAAGCTGAGCGTAAATATGCTGCGGCGTACGATGAATGCACAGGCGGTGCATTTCCAACTCGTGGATCTTCGCACGTGCCTTGCGAGCGCGGCGCTGACGAGCAATTTTCTTGTCCATTTCGACTCAATCCTTTGCGGACTATTTCTTCTTGGCTTCTTTACGGCGCACATACTCTTCGGCGTAGCGAACACCCTTGCCTTTGTAAGGCTCCGGCGGACGATAAGCACGAATTTCTGCAGCAGCCTGGCCAAGCACCTGCTTGTCCGAACCCTTGAGAATGATTTCGGTCTGGCTTGGCGTTTCGGCAGTTACGCCTTCCGGCAGTTCGTAAACCACAGGATGCGAGAAACCCAGCGTCAAGTTCAGGTTCTTACCCTGAGCTTGCGCACGATAACCCACGCCAACCAATTCCAGTTTGCGTTCAAAACCGGCACTGACGCCCTGCGTCATGTTAGCCAGCAGTGCGCGGGTGGTGCCCGACATGGCCGCGTTACGCTCGATGCTTGCATCGGCGATACGCACCACACTGCCTTCAACAGCCAGCTCAATACCGTCTTTCAGGGTCAGAGCCATCTGGCCCTTGCTGCCCTTAACGGTAACTTCCTGGCCGTCGACTTTGACTTCAACGCCCTTGGGAAGCTCAATCGGATATTTAGCAATACGTGACATGTCGACTCCTTACGCCACGATGCACAGGACTTCACCGCCCTGGCCATTGGCGCGCGCCTGGCGATCCGCCATCACGCCGGTGGAGGTGGAGACAATCGCCACGCCCAGGCCACCCAGGACCTGCGGCAGCTCATCACGGCTCTTGTAGATACGCAACGACGGCTTGCTCACACGCTGCAACAGGTCGATAACCGGCTTGCCCTGGAAATACTTGAGCTCAATGCTCAGCGTCTCCTTGGCGCCGTCTTTCTGGCTGTTGAACGCGCCGATATAGCCTTCGTCCAGCAATACCTGTGCAATCGCTTTCTTAACTTTCGAGCTCGGCATTGCGACCTCCTTCAACCGCGCGGCTTGGCCGTTGCGGATGCGGGTCAACATGTCCGAGATGGGATCAGTCATACTCATAATTTAGTTACCGATATCCCCGGTTGTTACCAACTGGATTTCTTCAGACCGGGGACTTCGCCCCGCATGGTGTGTTCACGCAGCTTGTTACGACCCAAGCCGAACCGACGGTAATACCCGTGCGGACGACCGGTCAGTTCGCAACGATTCTGGCCGCGTACCGGAGCGGAGTCGCGCGGCAATGCCTGCAGCTCCTGAACCGCCTGATAACGGTCTTCAAAACTTGCATTCGGGTCTTTGATCCGTGCTTTGATCTCAGCCCGTTTCGCCGCAAATTTTGCGGCCAGCTTTGCGCGTTTGGTTTCGCGCGCCACCATGCTTTTCTTAGCCATATTTACGCCTTACTTGCGGAACGGGAACTTGAACGCATCAAGCAGAGCCCGTCCTTCTTCGTCGTTGCGTGCCGACGTGGTGATCGTAATGTCCATACCGCGCAGGCGATCAACCTTGTCGTAATCAATCTCCGGAAAGATGATCTGCTCGCTCACGCCAAGACTGTAGTTACCGTTGCCGTCGAACGATTTCGGGTTCAGACCGCGGAAGTCACGGATACGTGGCAACGCGATCACAATCAAACGCTCCAGGAACTCGTACATGCGCTCGCGACGCAAGGTCACGCGTGCACCAACGGGCCAGCCGTCACGAATCTTGAAACCAGCGACCGACTTACGAGCCAAGCGCACCTGCGGCTTCTGACCGGTAATCTTGGTCAAATCAGCCACCGCGTGCTCAATGATCTTCTTGTCAGCAACCGCTTCGCCCAAGCCCATGTTCACCGTGATTTTAGTGATGCGCGGGGTTGCCATCACGGGGCAATCCAGCTGCTGCTGAACTTCCGCGGCGAGCTTCTCGCGATAAAGAGTCTGCAAATTCGACATATCGATTAGCCCCCGACCACGTCGCCGGTAGAGCGATAAACACGCTGCTTAACGCCATCGACCTGTTTGTAGCTGACGCGGTCAGCTTTTTCAGTCTTGGGGTTGTACAGCATCACATTGGACACATGAATCGGAGCTTCCTGCTGGACGATGCCGCCCTGCACACCCTGATTCGGATTTGGTTTGACGTGTTTCTTGACGATGTTGACGCCTTCAACCAGCAAGCGCTGATCGTCACGCACGCCGATCACCGTGCCGCGACGACCTTTGTCACGACCGGCTGTGATGACAACGTCATCACCTTTACGGATACGGTTCATTACAAAACCTCCGGAGCCAGCGAGATGATGCGCATGTACTTCTCACGCAACTCGCGGGTCACTGGGCCAAAGATACGCGTGCCGATCGGCTCCAACTTGGAGCTGAGCAACACCGCCGCATTGGTGTCGAAGCGGATCAGCGAGCCGTCTGGACGACGCACGCCATGACGAGTGCGCACGACAACCGCGTTGTGCACTTCACCTTTCTTGACTTTGCCACGCGGAATCGCGTCTTTGACGCTCACCTTGATGACATCGCCAACATTGGCGTAGCGCCGATGCGAACCGCCCAGCACTTTAATGCACTGGACTTTACGCGCGCCGCTGTTATCAGCAGCCAGCAATACAGTTTCTGTCTGAATCATTTTCCGTTACTCCAGACCAGCACGCTCAACAACTTCGACCAGCTTCCAGGTTTTGGACTTGGACAGCGGACGGCATTGCACGACCGTGACGCGATCGCCGATCTGGCAGTCATTGCTCTCGTCGTGCGCGTGCACCTTGTGCGAACGCGAGATGTACTTGCCGTACAGCGCATGTTTTTCACGATGCTCCACCAGAACCGTGATGGTCTTGTCCATCTTGTTGCTGGTGACCGTGCCCATCAAACGCGGGGCGCCTTTTTCACTCTGGCTCATGCCTGACGTCCTTTCTCATTCAGGATGGTTTTAACCCGCGCGATCTCGCGGCGGACTTCACGCACCCGATGGCTTTTCATGGACTGGCCGGTGGCCAGCTGCAGGCGCAGATTGAACTGCTCGCGGCGCAGAGCAACCAGCTCAGCGGCGAGATCTTCAGCGCCCTTGTCACGAAGTTCACTGGCCTTCATCACAGGATCGTCCGATTAACAAATACAGTCTTGATCGGCAGTTTTGCCGCAGCCAGGCGAAACGCCTCGCGTGCCACATCTTCACCGACACCTTCCATTTCATAGAGCATCTTGCCGGGCTGAATCTGTGCGACCCAATACTCGACGTTGCCCTTACCTTTACCCATACGCACTTCGATCGGCTTTTTACTGATCGGCTTGTCGGGGAAGATACGAATCCAGATTTTGCCGCCACGTTTGATGTGACGGGTCATGGCACGACGGGCTGCCTCAATCTGTCGCGCGGTCACTCGACCACGACCAACAGCTTTGAGTCCGTACTCACCGAACGAGACGGCGTTGCCATTCTGGGCCAGGCCACGGTTACGGCCTTTTTGCTGTTTGCGGA